>NZ_JBLWUA010000001.1:0-480248 GCF_048269865.1 Parasphingorhabdus sp.
TGTTGAGGATGCGGGCGGCTTCGGATTCGCTGATCGCCTGCGGCTTGCCGCTGCTGCCGAGAAAGCCGGTGACCTTGGGCTGGTTCTTGACCAGATGGTAGACATCGTCGGTCATTTCCAGCTTGGCCAGCACATAGCCGGGGAAGAATTTCCGCTCCGACTGGATTTTCTTGCCGCGCTTGACTTCGGTGATCGTTTCGGTCGGAACTTCGATATCCTCGACCAGTTCGGTCAGACCAAGCCGCTTGGCGTCCGCCTCAATGGCTTCCTTGACCTTGTGTTCAAAGCCCGAATAAGCGTGAATGATGTACCAGCGTGCCATGCGAATAACCTAAAAAATCTGAGTGGGGCGTTTATGCAAGGCTGAGGAGCCAGGCTACAATCCCGTTAAAAATCGAATCAACGCCCAGAAAAAACAAGCCCAGGATGGTGGTCATGATCAGCACGAGGATCGCCGTACGGACGGTCTCGGGCCATGTTGGCCAGACGACCTTGTTCGTCTCGGCCTTGACCTGATTCATGAATTCGCCTGGATTGACTTTTGCCATGCTTGATTCCCTAAACTTTCTCGCCGGTTTTAACATAAACTCCGGGTGTCAGCCATTTGACTGTGTCCGGATATATGCATGGTTTCGGAAAGAACCAGCCCTTTAGACGCAGATTCCCGGATTCGCAAGAAAAAGAGTGTGAAGGATGCGCGCTGACCCTGCCTCCATATCGCGCGGAACCAATTGCGCAAAAATTCCGGAGGTCAGAGTTTGCCGGCCAATAATTGCCTGCTCGGGTGCATGCCATCGACATAGCCCATGAACGGCGGGTGGATATTATAGCCGAGCAGCTCTTGCACCCGCTTAGGATATTGCGCCACTTTTTCCCGCGAGACAGCCAGCAATTGCTGTTCCAGCGGCCGGCACCAGCCCTTGCAAAATTGCGGCGTGACGATCAGACGCGGGGCGTCGGACCGGTTGGCGCCGCCGCGGTGCCATAAGGTGCCTTTGGCGATCATCAGCGAGCCGGCTGGCATGACGGCCTTGATCATATCGGGATGGTCATCGTTGCTGCCGTCCTTTTTGTCCGTGACGCCGGTCTGGAAATCGGAGCCGCGATTGGCTCCCTCTGGTTGCTGGTCACCCCATTTGTGGCTGCCGGGGATGATCTCGGTGGCGCCATTGTCTTCGGTGGTGTCGCTGATCGACCAGAAGGTCGACAGACTTAAGGGGTCGCGCGGGCGCGCCAGACCGCAATGGCTGTCGTCGAAATGCCAGGGCTGGGCCGTTTCGCCAGGCAGCAGGTTGATCGCTAGGCAGGCGTAGAGCAGGCAGCTCTCGCCGAGTTCCCGTTCGGCAAAGGCGAGCTGTAGCGGGTGGGCGATCAGGTCGGCGAACACCGGATCCTTTTCGAGCATGCCATAGATGCGGTTGGACTGGGCACCTTCAAAATTGTTGCGTCCGCGCCGGTCGGCTTGGAGCCAGGGCCTGAGCGCGGCGCGCTGCTGTTCGAGCTGTCCGGCGGTCAGCACGTCCGGGAAAATCACATAGCCTTCGTCCTGATACTGGTCCCAGGCGTCGGCAAGGCTGCGGCCATGCAACCAGGGGCTGAGATCAGCCTGCGCCATCTCCATCCTGCTTTCCATATTCATGCATCTGCTCCCTGATTCGTTATGCACGGCATAGCTAGATAACATTTGAATTGAATTCAATTCAAATGTTATCTAGGGGGACGAACGATGGTGAATGATGAAGGGAAGCGGGCGATGGCCGTGCAGGACAGGACGAGCGAGCGCACCGACCGCAAACTGCTTCGCGCCGCGAAAATTCTGGCGGCTGCGGAGGCAATATTGCGCGAGGGGGATGGCGCGCTCGAAATGAGTCAGGTTGCCGGCAAAGCGGGTGTATCGGTCGGCCTGGCCTATCATTATTTCGGGTCCAAGGCGGGGATGCTTGGCGCCATTATCGATGCCTTTTATGACCGCTATAATCATGTGACGAACCAGTATATCGATCCCGATATTCCCTGGCGTATCCGCGAGCGGCAGCGGCTAATGGCTGCGGTCGAGTTTCTTTACAATGACCCGATGGCTCCCGTGATTCTGGGCAAGATGGCCCGCACCAGCCAGGTCGCAGCCGTCGAGTCCGCGCGTCACGAGGAAATGATCGAGATGGCGATTCGCAATATCGCCTCCGGGATCAGGCGCGGGGATATTGGTGATCATATCGACCCGGCGATTGCCGGTGCGGCCATAACCGGCGCCATCCGTGGCGGCATCATGCACGCCATGGCCATGCAGCCCCGGCCGGATCCGGCCAAGCTTACGCATCAGATTTGGGGGATGATCGCTGGTGCGCTCGATATCGAGCGATAGCCGTCAATAGCGTTCAATCAGATCCCATTTGGTGCCAAACGGATCGACCCATTTCACAACCATGCCATAGGTTTCTTCGCGCGGCTCTTCGAGAAACAGGATGCCGGCGCGCTGCATGATCGCGTAATCGGTTTCGAAATCATAGGTTTCGAGGAACAGCAACACCCGGTCACCGGCCTGCTCGCCGATCACTTCTTCCTGCGCCTCATTCGCCGCTTTCGCAAGAAGCAGGCGGGTTTCAGTGCTGCCGGGAGGAGCAACCAGCACCCAGCGCTTGTCGTCCGACAAGGGCGTGTCCTCAATCAGTTCAAAACCCATCAGGCCGACATAAAATTCTATCGCCGGATCATAATCGGGAACGATCAGCGTGATGGCGGAAATGAACTGGGGCATGATGATTTCGGTGCATGAAAAGGAAAATGGCAGGAGTGCACGGACTCGAACCGTGGGCCCTCGGTTTTGGAGACCGATGCTCTACCAACTGAGCTACACTCCTGCACAGGCCGTTTCACCCTCGCGGAACAGCCAGTTCGCGGGCATTAGCGTCCTGAGACGCATTCGGCAAGCGTGATTGTTCTCCGGATGGATGAATCGTACCGCGCCTCTATGCCTGCGATCGAGGGATGACCGGATAGCGGGAGACTGCGGCCCGGGCTTCGTTCAACGGCCATGCGGCTGCTATCCAATTATGGACTTTTCCGCGAAGGCCAGCCCCTGCTATGCTTCCGGCCGACAAGGAGAGGAGACCGATCATGACGGATGCAGCGAAACCCGTTCCGGAGAAGCCGGAACCGCTTAAAGTTTTGCGGATTTTCAGGGGAAAGGATGCGCCCAGCCTCGATGATGCGGGGCATATGGCTTATGTCGACGACGACCCGGTGATCCTGGCCGGGGCTGCAAAGCTGGGTGAAGCCGGTATCGGCGATGGCGCGGTATTAAAATGCCTGTTCAGCGGCTTCGGCTTTTCGCTTCACTATGTCTGGTTCAAGCCCGGCTATCCCTTGCCTTTGCACAGCCACGACAGCGATTGCCTCTATTATCTGATCAGCGGCGATATCAAAATGGGCACGGCAGAGATGGCCGCAGGCGACGGCTTTTTTCTGCCCGCCGGCACGCCCTATACCTACACGGTCGGGGACGACGGAGTCGAGCTGCTCGAATTCCGAACGCAGGAGGATTTCGACATCCGGTTCAAGGGCAAGACCGAAGCCTATTGGGAAAAAATGCTTGAAAAGCTGCGCGCAGAGCAACCGAAATGGAAGGAGGCGGTGCCGCCCGTGAGGGCTTAACGCACCGCCTGAATCCGGTTATTCCGCCGCTTGCAATTGCGGCGCAAAGATCTCTTGCAGCTCCGCGTCGTCGGCGTTGGTCAAACGTTCGACCCACTGGTGGAAGGCCTGACCACCCCCTTCGTTGCGGCCGAAATAGACTTTATCGATCAGACCGGATTGCAACGCTTCGTGCTGCCGTTTTCCGGTTTTATAGTCTTCCTCGGCGACGACGGTTTCCAAGAAATCAAACTGCTCGCGCGCGCCCTGGCGGACGGCGTCAGTGGTCGGTTCGTGTTCCATGACGTAGAATTGCGTCGTGTAGCTCTCGCCGACCGTCTCGCCGGGGAATAGCTGCGAAATCATCGCGCCACGTCCGCCGCCGCCGTAGAAGCTGGCGATCGAGATATGCGGGAAGATCGTCCATACGCCCTGCAACAGCGCATCGATCGGCCAGTCTTTCTCATCTATCTCGGTGAGATCAATCTTCTCGTCACTCCCCGTCTTCTGGACAAATTTCGAGGGCGAGGACAGCCGCTGGTGGGGGCCCCATGAGAAATAATTGGCGCGGTTGAAAAAGTCTGCGCCGAACGTGTTCTTGTGCAACACCGGCAGATGATAGAAATCGAGATAACCGTCATAGGCGGTCTTCCAGTTCGGTCCCGGAATCGTGCGCTGGTCAAACAGGTACCAGCTGTCGAAGCCGAAATGCTGGAGCACATTGTCATAGCCGCAAAGATAGGATTCGATGTCGAGCGTGCTGTTTGGATCCAGCGTCGCCCAGATCAGGCCGGCCCGTTCCAGCGTCGGGAATTTCGGCAGGCACAACGCCGCCTTGTCGACTGTGCCGTAATCTTTTGGCGAGGCGATGGCGAGCAGCTCGCCATCATTCTTGAAGGTCCAGCCGTGATAGCCGCAGGTGAAGCGCGTTGCCTTGCCGCTGCCTTCGGCCACCGGGTTCCCGCGATGGGTGCAGCTGTTGAGGAACGCCTGGGCGGTGCCGTCCTTCTGGCGGGTGATCAGCACCGGAATGCCGGCCATCTCCATCGCCTTGTAGCAGCCCGGTTCGGGCAGTTCGCAAGACGGGGCCATCATCAGCGGTAGCCGCTTGAAGATCAGGTTCTTTTCGCGTTCAAAGCGTTCTTCATCGGTATAGTCGGATGCGGGTATGGCCACCACGTCATCGACCAGTTCCATTGTTTCTGCCTTGCCATGCTCAACCAGTGAGCGGGTCATTTCCAACAATTCTTGCCGCGACATTTTTTTCTCCTAAAATTTGGCGGGAGAATATCATATCCGAGAGATGCAGAAACTATTCTTTCTGCGGAGGGCTGCGCACCGGCAAGATTTCGGGGTCGGGCTCGCTGCGGGTCCAAATCCAGGTGCCCGTGATCAGCGCTGCCGCAATCGGAATGAGATTCCACGGCAACGCAACGAAAGCAAGGGCAAGGCCGCAGCTGACAGCGAAGGCGATCGTTGATGCCCATTTGCCGCGCCGGGAGATCGCACGGCGTTCCCGCCAGTTCCGGATATGGCCGCCGAA
Source organism: Parasphingorhabdus sp. (assembly GCF_048269865.1). GTDB lineage: Bacteria > Pseudomonadota > Alphaproteobacteria > Sphingomonadales > Sphingomonadaceae > Parasphingorhabdus. The sequence continues at coordinate 5,174 of NZ_JBLWUA010000001.1, forward strand.
CACGCGATGCTCGACCAGCCACGACTCGAGTCGCGGCGAACTGTTGGCAAAGCAGAAGGCAGCGAGAATCATGAATGGCACGGTCGGCAGCAGCGGCAAGAGGACGCCGATACCGCCAAGCGCCAGCGACATCAGTCCGGCTGCGAGATAGAGTTGTCGTTTCATGGCTGCCCTGTAGCACGGATCGAAGCGAACGCCGATAGATTCAGCAACGCCTGGTCCGGCAACGAGCGTCGCGCTGTCAGGCCGGTTGGGTGGCTTTCGCTTCATCTGACGACGGGGAATATCGCAGCAAGCAGTAGCCCAGCACGCCTGAGATCAGGGATCCGCTGATAACCCCGAGCTTGACCGTTTCAATCTGGTCGGGGTCAACGAAGGCTAGGTTGCCGATGAACAGGCTCATGGTGAAGCCGATCCCGGTGAGGCAAGCAAGACCATAAAGCTGCAGCCAGCTGACCCCGGCCGGGCGTTTGACCAGGCCGATTTTGGTCGCCAAAAACATGAAGCCGAACACGCCCAATTGTTTGCCGATCACGAGGCCAGCGGCGATGCCGAGGGCCAGCGGCGCCAGCAAATCGGCAATCTGCAGCCCGTCCAGGGAGACACCGGCATTGGCGAAAGCGAATATCGGCAGCACCAGAAAGGCGGTCCAGGGGTGCAGGAAATGCTCCAGATGTTTGAGCGGAGAGCTGCCATCTTTTGCGTTCAGCGGGATCGCAAGCGCAGCAATGACGCCGGCGAGCGTGGCATGAACACCGGATTTCAGGACACAGATCCAGAGAAATATGCCGACCAGAATATAGGGCGCTGTGCGGACGACTCCCATTCGGTTCATCGCAAACAGCAGCACCGTTCCCGCGCCTGCCAGCAGCAGCGAGAAGCCGGATACTTCTGCGGTGTAAAACAGAGCAATGATGATGATCGCACCGATATCATCGATAATCGCGATCGCCAGCAGCAGAATCTTCAGGGAAACCGGTGCGTGCTTGCCGAGCAATGCCAATACCCCGAGTGCGAAGGCAATGTCGGTTGCTGCCGGAATCGCCCAGCCATTGATATTTTCGGCAGTATTCCAGTTGAAATAGACAAAGACGGCCGCTGGCAGAGCCATGCCGCCCACGGCGGCAATGGCTGGCAGCGAGGCTTGCTCGAGGCTGGAAAGCTGTCCTTCGAGCAGCTCGCGTTTCACTTCCAGTCCGACCAGAAAGAAGAAGATCGCCATCAGGCCATCGTTGATCCACAAGGACAGGGGTTTGGCGATCTCCAGACCGCCAAATTGCACCGCGACCGGGATATCCAGAAAGGCGAGATAATAAGGATTGAGGGCGCTGTTGACGGCGATCATTGCCGCCACTGCCGCGCAGAACAAGACGATCCCGGCGCTCGTTTCCTGGGCTATGAATTCTTGCAGGGCATTGCCCATCTTTTTTACCATTGGGGCTTGTCCAGATTAAAAAAATCGGGGCGGCTGGCGATTGAGGGTGTGCCGCCGCCCCAGGGTTTGGGGGATGGGTTAGCAGAATTATCCAGTTTTTCCAGACCGGCTATATTGTCCTCCGCGCTGGATTTTGCGGATCCGGTCGGCCAGGTTGCGCTGTAATTGCTTCAGTTCGCGCAGCTGTTCGCTATTTTCCTGACCATCTGTGATCCGCTTGGATGGTTTTTGATCCTCCCGGACTGAGCTGTTGGTATGTGGTTCCACGACGTTATTCTCTTTCTCTCATCCGTCAGCATCAATAGCGTTGATATGACTCACATCAGATGATAATTCCAATCGAATGAAATCGTTATAATCGATAGAATGTTTCTATAGTCTGGAACCACCGCCATGCCTACGTTACGCCAATTCGAATATCTGGTTGCCGTCGCCGATCACCGCCATTTCGGCAAGGCCGCGCAGGCCGCCGCCGCCTCGCAGCCGACGCTGAGCCATCAATTGCGGACGCTTGAACAAAGACTGGGTGTCACTCTGGTGGAGCGGCGGACGCATGGCGCGGAACTGACGCCCGTCGGCCGGGAGATTGCAGATCGGGCGCGGCACGTCCTGGTACAGGTCAAGGATATTCGCGATCTCGCCGAGCGGGCCAGTGACAGTCTGGCGGGCATTCTGCGCTTCGGTGTTTCGCCGACGCTGGGCCCCTATCTGATGCCGCCAGTGATCGGCGCGCTGCACCGCACCCGTCCGGACCTGCGGTTCTACATGCGGGAAGGGATACCCGATCTGCAGGCGATGGAATTGACCAAGGGCTCCATCGACATGTTGTTGGGGCCTTTGCCAATCGAGGGTGAAAATCTGCATATCGAGCCGCTGTTTCGGGAACCGCTGATCCTGGTGGCACCGCCCGATCATCCGCTGGCGGCCCGGGAGCATCTGACTCTGGATGATCTCGCCGGCTTGCCGGTGTTAAGCCTCGACCGGCGGCATCACCTGCATCGGGACGTTGTCCGTCAGTGCCAGCAGCATGACATGAACCTGTTGCGCGACTATGAGGGGACAAGCCTCGACAGCGTCAGGCAGATGGTGGCTTCCGGACTGGGGCTAGCGATTTTGCCGCAACTCTACGTCCGTTCCGAACTGGCCCGCGGCGGCGATGTCGCGCTGCTCAACGTCGAAGGTTGGGCAGTGACCCGCAGCATCGGCGCGGCCTGGCGCACCAATGCCGGCTTTGCGAGTGAATATCTGGCGATTGCAGAGAAAATTGCCGACGAAGCCCGCGTCTTGATGGCCGACTAGGGAGCGACAGTCTGTGTTGATTTCCGTTTGGGCGAACAGGGCCGATCGGGTTATCGCTGGGTCATGACCATCGATCTCGACTTGCTCATGAAAGCTTATGCATCGGGTATCTTCCCGATGGCTGATGCGCGCGATGACCCCGAGACCTTCTGGGTCGAACCCAAGGCCCGGGCGGTCATTCCTCTCGATAATTTCCGGCTGTCCCGGTCGCTTCGCAAAACAATCCGATCAGACCGCTTTCGCGTAACGGCTGACACAGCGTTCGCCGATGTCATCGCGATCTGTGCCACGAAGGCAAGCGATCGCCGCGAAACATGGATAAACGCCGATATTGAGGAGGCGTTTAACCAACTGCACAAGCGCGGCCATGCGCACAGCGTGGAATGCTGGTTATCGGACGAGGAGACCGGAAGGGACATTCTGGTTGGCGGGCTATACGGTCTGGCTATTGGCGGCGCCTTTTGCGGCGAGAGCATGTTCTCGCGCGTCAGCGATGCTTCGAAAGTCGCCTTGGCCTGGCTGGTGGCACGATTAAAAGTCGGTGGATTTGCGTTGCTCGATTGTCAGTTCATGACCGACCATCTGGCATCTTTGGGGGCGATAGAGATCAGCCAGGCGGCCTATCTTGCAGAGTTGCAAAAGGTAAAAGACTATGCGCCGTTGTCGGTGTCCGCGATCAGGTCGCCGATCAGATCCTCGGGCGCGTTGTCGGGGGCTGGTTTTGGCCTGGCTGCGGGTGCCGGTGGCGCAGGCGATGGTGGCGCAGGCGATGGTGCGGATTCGGGGGCCGGTTCCGTTTCATTTGGCGCACTTGATGCGCTGTTGGCGAGATTGGACGAAGATGTTCGCGGAGCAGTAGGGTCAGTGGAATCTTCGGGAGGATCTTCCTCTCCCGGAAAGCTCATCGCGCAGCTTTTGACCCAAACATCATAGATCGGATGTTCCACGACATTCAGCGACGGTGACTCGCGAAACAGCCAGCCGGAAAAAACGCGCTTCCACTGATCTTCGCCGGATCGCTCGGACGGGCGTTCGTTGACCAGTAGCTGGACGAAGGCGCCCTGTTCCGGGGTCAATTCCCAGGGGGCGGTTCTTTCGCAGGCGCGCAAGCGCACAAGGGCGCGTCCGATCCGGACAGACTGGCCCGGGCGCAGTTCAAGATCACGCGTCAGTCCGTTGCGTTTGTTTAGAAAACCGAGCGTGGCGACGCGTTCCGCCATCGGTGTTCCGATCTGCTCGGTTGCGGGGGTAACGAGGTCGTCGTCGGTCGCAGCAACTTTGCCCTTTTCGGCAGCCTGACCGGTTGCGTTCTCATCGATAGTATCGCTGCTGAACCAGCTACAGCCGGAGAGCAGAAGCATAGGCGCCAGAATTGAAGGTACAATGGCTTGGCGTTTCATGCCTGTCATTCCGCTTCGGCGGGGTTCCAGGCTTCATAGTCGCCAGTCGCTGCGGCGCGATGACCGCCTTGTTCCAAGGCTCCGGCCGGGCGATAGGCGCGCGCGGTGCCGGTCAGGTTGACGCTTGGTTCTTTTTCCCAAATTCGCGGCTGTGGCAGATAGCTTTCGGGGATATCATCATAGCTGTGATGCAGCCACCCATGCCATTCGGGTGGCACACGGCTGGCGTCATTAGCACCATTGTAAATTACCCAGCGTCGGCCGGCCGGATGACCGGTGCCGGCTTTCTTTGCCTCGAAATATAGATTGCCAAACACATCCTCGCCGACGCGCTTGCCGTTGCGGGCGCTAAACAGGGATGTCCCGATTGTCGCGCCGTTCCACCAAGTGAATATTTTTGCCAATATGCTCATCGCGTTCGCTTAGCCCCGCAGCCATGCGCTTCGCAATGAAAAAATGTCAAATCGCAGGGATGTTGGCGGTTGCAAAGTTCATTGCTGCCAAGTGACGGTATCGCCGGGCGCAATCGACAGCTCGGCCGCTCGGCCACCGGCAATTTCAAGCACCGTGGCAACCGGTTCGTTCGAGCTGACCGGAGCGAGCGAATAGGGTGTGGTATTTGCTGCAATCGATTCGATCGTTCCATCCCGGCGAATGAAGATGATATCGAGCGGAATGACGGTATTCTTCATCCAGAAACTTGCGACTCGATCCTCTCGAAACGGGAATATCATCCCCTTGTCGGGAGCCAGTTGCTTGCGGAACATCAGTCCTTGGGCTTGCTGGGCGCTGCTGGCGGCCACCTCGACAATGAAATCTCGCCGTCCGTCTTCGGTGCGAATACTAAGCGCAGCCTGGTCAAGGCCAGCTTCGGATGGAGGCAAATCGCGTTGAACAGACGCCGCCGCAGTGTCGCTCGACTGGACATGGCAGGCGGACAGTCCGGTTGCACACAGCAAGGTGAGGAAAAGCGTCACCGCTTTCGATATTTTCATCATCAGGTTCGTTTCTTGTTCAGGCTCGTCGGGGAAGATCGACTTGCACGGCCATATGGCCACGATTTCCGTCTCTTATGCGGGCCATCAAGGTTTGGCCTGGCACAATTTCATCGATGCAGGCATCGCGCAGCGTCTCCATATGCAGGAAAATATCGCCGTCGAAGTCGTCGCACACCAGAAATCCGTAGCCTTTTGCGCGATTAAACCATTTGACCTCAGCATGGATGAAAGTGGAATCGTCATCGACAATATGCATGGCCTGACGCGTGCCTGAAGTCGCGGAGGGGTTGCTTGCCGACGCGCATTCTGAAAGATCAATGTCGAGAATCTTTGTCGCCTGCAGACCTTTTGGTGCGGAAGCATATTCGCAGGTGACCAAAGCCATCTCAGGCAATTCGCGCCTGCCGTGTGGTTCCAGAAGGCTCCAGTGGACCAATATATCTGATTGTGGCAGCGAGCCATCATCGTCCCCGTCGCCATTTTCTGGAACAATATTTTCTGGCACAATGAAGCCGAAGCCGCGATGACTGTCGAACCATTTGACGCGGCCTGTGGCCTGGCGCAACTCATGCTGATGCGACGAATCAGGTTCTTCGCTGGCATGAGGCGCGTGACTATCCGCAGGGCCGGGTTCCGCAAATAAGCTAGCCACGATGTATCTCCGAACAAAACTAAGGCAAATCAAAAGTCTAACAGATTTCGAATCGCTTGGCGGCATATATCACAATATTATTAAACTGGCGATTCATGACGTCAAAAGATGCAAACTAGTGCAACATAGCAATCTACTTGTTGCGTCTAGAACTAGTCTTCGAAGGTTATTTGCTCACCAGGTTTTGCGAAGACAAAGCGCGAGGCCAAGTCAAAATCATGGCCGGCTCTAAGAAAGGCCTGTAACTGTTTGCGGCACTTGTCAGGGTCCTGCTCGCCCTCGGCATAAGGACCAATTTTGCGCTTGCGAGCGAATTTTTCGGCGGCCACCCATTTGTTTTCTTCGCTGATCTGAAACGCTCGGCGTCCGTCCGCCTCGCTGATACCGGCCTGATAAAGCGCATGCGACACGCGGCGCGTTCCATAGCCGCGGCGGACAAGTGCGGACGCCTTGTTCTGCGCGTATAAAGCGTCATCGATATAGCCCTGCGCGACGAAACGCTCGATCAGCTGTTCTACCGCCGGAGGATCTTCATCCTGCCATTGTCTTTCCCGGATTCTGCGGTGCAGATAATCAGCCAGTTTTTTCCGGCTCGTTGCATATCGCTCGACATAGCGTATAGCGAGCTGATGCAAGCTCTTCTGATCTAACGTTTTAACGCTGTTTTTCAACGGCTTGGCTTTCAAGTGTCGCGGTTGCCCTTTTTGTGCCACAGTCGGGTCGAAATTTAAACGCCAGAGGTTATCAAGGACCTTGTTAAATGCGGGTAATCGGAGTGTCGAAAAGACAATCTGCTCCATTTATCACGCGACAGAGATTGATTTTAGGAAGGCTGGACCTTCCGGAAATGGATATTGGATGACCGATTTGACACCAACCCCGACCTCGGATGAACTGCCGCGCCGTTTTTCCGACTTTGATACTCTGGGCGATGCACTGGACTATGCGGCCAGAGGGAAAAAGGGCTTTAATTTTCACGATGCCCGTGCATCGCTGGTACGCGTCTATCCCTTCAGCGAATTGCGGGAGGACGCTTTGGCGTCAGCCAAGCGACTGATCGCGGCTGGCATTAAGCCCGGTGATCGGGTGGCATTGATTGCCGATACCGAGCCGCAATTTTGCGCGCTGTTTTTTGGCGCCGTCTATGCCGGCGCGCTGCCGGTTCCGCTGCCGTTGCCGACCTCTTTCGGTGGCAAGGAGAGCTATATCGACCAGATCGGCGTGCAACTGGACAGCTGTGATCCGGCGATATTGCTGTTCCCGGACGAGATAGCGGATCTGGCAGGCGCTGCCGGTCAGTCTCGCTCCATTCCCGTTTTTGGATGGGATGCCTTCTCCCAGAAGGATGTCCCAGACGCTCAATTGCCGACGGCGAGCAGCAGCGATATTGCCTATCTGCAATATTCCAGTGGTTCGACGCGGTTCCCGCACGGCGTTGCCGTCTCGCACAAGGCCCTGTTGCACAACCTTGGCTCGCATGCCCACGGGATGCTGATTAGCGACAGTGATCGCTGTATTTCATGGCTGCCTTTCTATCATGATATGGGCCTGGTCGGCTGTTTCCTGTCGATGGTCGCCAACCAGGTCTCGACCGACTATCTCAAAACCGCAGATTTCGCGCGGAGACCATTATCCTGGCTCGACCTGATCACCCGCAATCCCGGTACGTCTTGCAGCTTTTCCCCGACCTTCGGATACGAGATTTGTGCGCGCCGCATCGGTAGCCAGTCCAACGTGCAGGAACGGTTCGACCTTTCCCGCTGGCGGCTGGCCGGCAACGGCGCGGACATGATCCGGCCGGATGTGATGCAGCGGTTCACCGATGCCTTTGCGCCGGCAGGATTTGACGCCAAGGCCTTTTTGCCAAGCTATGGTCTGGCAGAAGCAACGCTGGCCGTGACCTTGATGCCCTCAGGCGAAGGCATGGAAGTCGAGCTGGTCGAAGAAACCGAGCTTTCCGGAGAGAAAAAGAGCGACGGTAGTCGTCCGAAACGCTTCCGGGCTATTGTCAACTGCGGCAAGCCGGTGCGCGATACGCAGCTGGAAATCCGCGAAGAAAACGGCGCGGTGCTGGCCGAAAAATCGGTCGGCAAAGTTTGGATGAAGGGGCCGGCGGTGATGGAATGCTATTATCGCGATCAGGAGGCAACCGATGCCTGCCTCGTCGATGGCTGGCTGGATACCGGCGATATGGGGTATCTTTCGAACGGCTATCTCTACATTGTCGGTCGCGCCAAGGACATGATCATCATCAACGGCAAAAATCACTGGCCGCAGGATATCGAATGGGCAGTGGAACAATTGCCAGGATTTAAGGCTGGCGATATTGCGGCCTTCGCCATTACCACGCCGGGCGGCGAAGAGACGCCAGCCGTGCTTGTGCAATGCCGGACCTCCGATGAGACCGAGCGTTTGCGGCTATGGAACGAGATCAGGGAGAAGGTTAGGGCGATTACCGGAATGAACTGTGTGATCGAGTTGGTACCACCGCGCACCTTGCCGCGCACCAGTTCCGGGAAACTGAGCCGTGCCAAGGCCCGCAATCTATATCTTTCCGGTGATATTCAGCCCTATGCGGTGGCTGCCTGATCCGGGCTGACGCCGTTGTCCGGAGATTGCCAATAGATTTTGAGGCCGGTGCTTACCTTTCGCTAAGACTTTGAGCGTAAGGAAAGGCGGTGTTAAAAAATCTCGCCCAATCCGGTTTGCCGCGCATCATCCCGCTAAGCGTTCTGCTTGGCCTTTCCGATCCTGCCGGGATTGATTGGGGCAGAATTCGTGCGCTGCAGTTCAATGGCAACAGCCAGCACGGCCTGTTGAAGATCGTGGCGGCAATCGTTTGCGGTCTGCTGGTCCTTCAACTGGGCATCGGCAAAATCAATATTGCCTTTCTCGGCGCGTGGCTCGCGAGCTTGATCGCGATATACACATATTCTGAGATGACCTATCGCAAAATGGCGGCGTTGCGGCGAAAAACGATCGATCGCTCCGACATGACGGTGATCTATGCTATTTCTGCGATAGGCGGATCGCTGTGGGGCGCGGGATTTTTGCTGTTCGCTTTCAACACGACCGCCATCGAGATGATCCCGGTATGGGCGACGATCGTTTGCCTGATGGTGGGCTCCGCGATGCTTCTGTCGACCGTGCCGCTCAGCAGCATAATGTTCATCGCTTCGGCGAGTGTCGCTTGTATTTTTGGCTGGCTGTATGTCGGCAGCCCTCATCTGGCGCTGGCGTCGATCGCGATCGCCGTGCTGTTGATTTCCGGCTGCCTGATGACCGGGCGGTCCTTCATTGAAAGACGCGTTGCCGAAGCCAATCTGACCGAAAAAAGCGAAGTGGTCAGCCTATTGCTCAAGGAATTTGAGGACACCGGTGCCGACTGGCTTTGGCAGACCGATACGTCGCGTCGTGTTACGCATGTGTCGCCGCGCTTTGCCCATGCGGTCGGCAAGTCGGCGGAAGAGATCGAAGGCAAGCCGTTCCTGCAACTGGTTGCCGGCCAGTCCTGGGACACTGGCCAATTTTCACCGGCGTTGCACGAACTGGCTGAAAAGTTGAAACGACGGGACAGCTTCAGCAACATGCTGGTACCCGTCCAGATTAACGGTGAAAATCGCTGGTGGGAATTGTCGGCGTCTCCGAAACTGGATGACCATGGCGTGTTTCACGGCTTCCGCGGCGTCGGATCGGATATTACGGAGCAGCGCGAATCCGCCGACAAGATCTCGCATCTGGCACGGTTTGATACGCTGACGCGCCTGCCAAACCGGATGCAGCTGACAGATGCCGTACGGAAAGCCATGCAAACCGCCGAGCAATGGAACGGGCGTTGTGGCTTCATGATGATCGATCTGGACCGGTTCAAGGCGGTGAACGACACGCTGGGCCATCCTGTGGGAGATCGGTTGCTGGAGCGCGTAGCTGATCGTTTGCGATCTATCATGACCGACAACGAGCTCTGTGGTCGCCTTGGCGGTGATGAATTTGCTGTTGTGGTGAAAGAAACAAGCGATACCGAATATATGGAATCGCTGGCCCAAAAGATTATTGAAACCCTGTCCCGGCCTTATGCTGTCGACCAGCATACGCTATATATAGGTGCCAGCGTCGGCACCGCGATCGGGCCACGTGACGGGCGTACAGTCGAAATGCTGATGCGCAGTGCCGATTTGGCGCTTTATCGGTCGAAAGATCAGGGCGGCGGCGCGTTTACGCATTACCAACCCCAGCTTCATGTCCAGGCAGAAGAGCGGCGGGTGATGGAAATAGCCTTGCGCAAGGCGCTGGAAAAGGACGAGCTGTCGTTAAACTATCAGCCCGTAGTCAGCGCTGACACCGGCGGTGTCGTGGGTTTTGAAGCGTTGTTGCGCTGGACTAGCCCGCAATTTGGGACGGTTTCGCCCGCAAAATTCGTGCCGCTGGCGGAAGAGGCCCGCCTCATCGTGCCGATTGGCGAATGGGTCATGCGGACAGCGTGCAAGCAGGCAATGGAGTGGCCGGAGACAGTCAAACTCGCGGTTAATGTGTCTGCGGATCAGTTGACCGAAGTCAATTTCCTTGCGATGGTTGTCTCCGCTCTGGAAGAGAGCGGGCTTCCTCCCAGCCGCCTTGAGATCGAGGTTACCGAGAGCATTTTTCTGCGCGAAGGCACCGGTGCTGCGGAGGTCCTTAATCAGGTCATCGCGATGGGCGTCAATCTGTCGCTTGATGATTTCGGCACTGGCTATTCGTCGTTCGGCTATTTGCGCAAGACCCGTTTCTCGACCATCAAGGTTGACCGCAGCTTTGTGAAGGGAGCCGCTAAAAATGCCCCGGAAAGCCTTGCCATTATCCGTGCGGTGGTTGCGATGGCCGATTCTCTGGGCATGAGCACGACCGCTGAGGGTGCTGAGACCGAAGAAGAAGTGGAAATGATCCGCAAGCTGGGTTGCCGCAAAATTCAGGGTTATTATTTCGGTCGTCCGATGGCCGCCGAAGACGCCAGAAATTTGTTCGAGGTATTTGATAGCGAGCTGCTTGAATATAACAAAAGATCAGCATAGGCGCACGCGCGCGGTCTATTTTTTGGCGAGACGCTTTTCGATCCCGCGCCAGATCCGGGCATAGGCTTGCGCGGCCGGGCTGCGAGGCGCGAAGCTGCCGACCGGTTTTCGCAATTTGGTCATCTGTTCGATGGCGCTCGACATGGGAATGACCGGCCATTTTGGCCGTCGGGCCAGCCCCTGTTTGTGGATCGACCGGCGTTGGTCGACCATCGTATAGACCGGCAACAACGGTGCGTGCTTTTTGCCGCTGCTATCGAGAAAGGTCTGGACGTCGGTCAGCGCACGCTCCGAAAGTGGCGATGGGATGACCGGAAAAATTACAATATCCGCATTGCGCAGGATTTGTTCGCTGGTCTCCGTCAGGCCCGGCGGGCAATCCAGAATGATCCGGTCATAGTCCCGACCGATGTTCTTGAGCAATTTTCCAAGATACCGCTTCTTGCTGATCTGAAAGAATAGCCGGTCGAGCCCGCGCAGGGAGACGTCGGCTGCCAGAAGATCCAGATTTTCTATTTCACTACGCCGGATCAATTTTTCCGGCTTTACGGTGCCGGCGACCATCGCGCGCGCGCGATCCCGTTCCCGATGATTACCCCGGAGGATGAAAGACGCAGCGCCTTGCGGGTCGAGGTCCCAGAGCAGTGTCCGCCGGGAACTGCCGACCGCACTATTCCAGGCCAGATTTACGGCCGAGCAGCTTTTGCCAACGCCGCCCTTCATACTGTAAACCGCAATTACTGACATTATTTGTCCTCGTCCCTGGTGCTCGAAATCAGCCGAAAACGGGCTCAGTCAGAGAAGTTCGTGCACAAGCTCCTGCGGACGGCACAGTTTGACCCCCTTGTCGGTCTCAACCAAAGGCCGTTCGATCAGGATCGGTTCTCGCACCATCGCATCCAGAATCTCGTCGGCGGATGCATTTTCCTTTGTCAGGCCCAACTCTTCAGCCGGCGAACCGCGTACCCGTAGGCCTTCCTGTGGGGTCATTCCAGCATCGTCGAAAAGCTGTTCCAGCTTGGCACGGCTTGGGGGGTTTTTCAGATATTCAACTACGGTGAGGTCGACGTCTGGCGTTTCTTCCAGAATTGCCAGAGTCTTGCGGGATGTTCCGCATTTCGGATTGTGCCAGATGGTCGCTTTCATGATATTTTCCCGTTTCGTCCTAAAGGCTCCATAAACACCAGTTGGCGGCAGGGTTCAAAGAAAAATCCGGTGCAATTGACGTTAATATCGGCGAATTTGGCGGGTGGGCGCAGAAAAACGCCATGCCGGGGTCCGCTCGTAGCGAAAGGTCAGGCGCGCGCTCATTCCGCCGCTATTCTTTAGGCGTGAGTGCCGGTACCGCCTTGGCCGCATCTTCCGGATCGATACCGGGCGGCGGTGCTGCGCTGAGTACGGCTTCACCCCGAGCGACCCGTCCGGCGCGCTGGATCGCCTCGCGGATCCGCGGATAGGTGCCGCAGCGGCAGATATTGGTGATCGCTTCGTCAATTGCCGCTTTTGACGGATTGGAATTTTTCTTTAGCAAAACAGCCGCGGCCATGATCATGCCCGACTGACAGAAACCACATTGTGGCACATTTTCTGCCGCCCATGCTTGCTGCACGGGATGGCTGCGATCGCGCGACAGAGCCTCGATCGTGGTGACAAAACGCCCTTCCAGCTCACCGATGGTGACCAGGCAGGACCGGATCGCCTCGCCATCGACCTCGACCATGCAGGCGCCGCAGTCGCCGGTACCGCAGCCATATTTCGTGCCGGTCAGATTGGATGCATCGCGCAGCGCCCAGAGCAGCGGCGTGTCCGGGTCCATCCGGTACCAGACCGGGCGGTCATTGACGGTGAATTTGGTCATCTGATTTAACTCGTCATCCTGAACCTGTTTCAGGATCTTGAGAGCGGTTTATGCAATAAGGGGTGCTGAAACAAGTTCAGCATGACGAAGATAGCGACTATTCCCGCCAGCTTTTATCTTCGCGATCCACCAGCCGCACCATCGCTTCAAATTCAGGCACACCCTGCTGCATCGGATCGATGGAGGCTTGCGACAGATTCTCCAGATGTTTCTTGATCACTTGCTCGCCGATCATCACGGGCTTGCCCATCGACAGCGTCTGCATCTGGATTTCGCACGCGCGTTGCAAGACCCAGTGGTTGAGGAAGGCTTCTTCCAATGTTCGGCCCATCACGACCGGCCCATGGTTTTCGAGCATCATCATCCGTTTCTTGCCAAGGCTCGCCAGGAAGCGCGGGCCTTCGTCCTCGTGCACCGTGATGCCTTCAAACTTGTGATAGGCGAGGCGCGGGACGACCGCTGCGGCATAGAAATTGACCGGCTGGAGGCCGCCTTCAACGGAGGATACGGCCATCGTTGCCGTGGTATGGGTGTGGATGATCGCATGGACATCCGGCAGTTCGCGGTGGAACAGGCTATGCTGGGTGAAACCGGCCTTGTTGACCGGGTAGGTCGAGCCGTCGAGCGTATTGCCATCGATGTCAATCTTGACCAGCGTCGAGGCAGTCACTTCGCTGAAATGCAGGCCATAGGGATTGATCAGGAAGGCATCATCTTCGCCGGGTACTTTCAGCGTAATATGATTGAAAATCAGCTCGTCCCAGCCAAGATAGGCGAAAATGCGGTAGCAGGCGGCGAGCTTCTGGCGCGCCTTCCACTCTTCTTCGCTGCAGCTGGACTGGACATTGATCGCGGTGGCCATTTTTCTCTCCTCGAATCGGCATCTTTCGCCTTTGGTGGATATTCTATAGCAAAGCGTCAGAAACAGGAATGCAAAGCACCTGTCATTCGCGCAATAAATCGTGTAAAAGCTTGCCTAGGTGCCGAGAAATTGATAGGCGGCGCGAGATTGAAGCAGATTGATTCTGCTGCAAACCCTTTTTTATGGCTTTTACACCAATTCAGGCCAGAAGAAATTGCTTCTGGTCCGCTACGAAATTTGAACGGAGTTACTCAGTCTTATGCAAATCATGGTTCGCGATAATAATGTTGATCAGGCGCTGCGCGCGCTCAAGAAAAAATTGCAGCGTGAAGGCGTTTATCGCGAAATGAAGCTTCGCCGCCATTATGAAAAGCCATCTGAAAAGCGTGCTCGTGAAAAGGCTGCTGCCGTTCGCCGCGCCCGCAAGATGGACCGCAAGCGCATGGAACGCGACGGCCTTATCTAAAGAGCCCTGATTTTAACGCTTCGGCTCCACGAATATAAGGTAGCCTGACCATGTCAGTCACGACTGTTCCGATACATCCCATCAAAAAAGGTTCGCTGACCAAGCTCTGGCTCGGTCTTTTGCTGGTCGTTATTGCCGCGCTGCTTCTCGCTTATACGGGAACTCAGAATGCGGTTGTAAGCGGCGCCAGCAACGAACAGTTTCTCGCTGCGAATGCGGATGAGGATGGCGTGCAAACGACTGCGTCAGGGCTGCAATACAAGGTTCTCAAGCCAGGCGAGGGGCCTTCGCCCACCGCCACCGATACGGCTCTGGTCAAATATGAGGGCCGGCTGCGCGATGGCACGGTCTTTGATGCAAATGAGCAAACGCCGATGCCGGTTGGCGGCGTTGTTCCCGGTTTCTCCGAAGCGCTGCAATTGATGCAGAAGGGCGGCGAATATCGCATCTGGATCCCGTCCGATCTGGCCTATGGTGAGGCGTCTCCCGGTGATCAGATTCCGCCCAACAGCCTGCTGATCTTCGATGTGACTCTGATCGACTTTATTTCGCAGGCGCAGATGGAAGAATTGCGGATGCAGATGCAGGCCCAGGGCGTACCCGGCGGACCACCGCCCGCTCCCTGACTTTTCTACAAATCTGAAATCAGGCGCGCTCGGCTTGCGCGACCGCTTCCGATGCGCGCAGCGCGGACAATATCCGCATCAGATGATGGACATTGTGCACCTCCAGCGCCACGTCAAACGTGTGAAACGGCCCATCCCGGTGCGACAGGCGCAGGTTCAGAATATTGGCATTGTGAAAGCCGAATATCCCCGCCATCTCTGCCAGTGTGCCCGGCTTGTTGTGCAGCACGACGCATAGCCGCGCCGGTGCGCCATCGCTTTCATTGCCCCAGCTGAGGTCGACCCAGTCTGCATCCACGCCATCGGCGAGACTGGGACAGTCGATCGTATGAACTTCAACATTCTCGCCGCTGCGCCGTAATCCGACAATGCGGTCGCCGGGCACCGGATGGCAGCATTCGGCAAGATTGAACGCGACGCCGGGGGTCAGGCCCTTGATCGAAATCGCCCGATCCTGTTCTGGCCATTGCCGTTCGTCTTCATTGTCGTTGACGCTGCCGGGCATGAGCGCTTCCATCACCTCGCGGTCGCTGAGCTCGCGCGTACCAATCGCCATCATCAGATCGTCGGGCTCCGCCATGCCTAGCCGTTTCAGCCCTGCCTTGATCGCCCGCTTGCCGATCTTGCCGGGCAACCGTTCGATGATTTCTTCATAGAGTTCTGTGCCTATCGCGATCATCTCGTCGCGTTCCTTGAACCGGACGTTCCGGCGGATTGCCGCGCGCGCCTTGCCGGTAATGACAAAGGACAACCAGCCGGGCTGCGGTTCCTGACCCTTGGATTTGAGGATTTCGACGACATCGCCATTTTGCAGCTGGGTGCGCAGCGGTACATGACGGCCATTGACCTTGGCACCGACGGCTTGATTGCCGAGATCTGTGTGAACGGCATAAGCGAAGTCGACGGTGGTCGAGCCCCGCGGCATCTGCAGCAACGTTCCTTTGGGCGTGAAGGCAAAAATCCGGTCCTGGTACATCGCGAGCTTGGTATGCTCGAGCAATTCCTCGGCATCTTCCGCCTGGTCGAGAATCTCGATCAGATCGCGAATCCAGCCAGCCTGGCCGTCGGGACGGTTGCCCTGCTTGTAAGCCCAGTGCGCCGCCAGGCCGAACTCGTTATCCTCGTGCATGCGCTGCGAGCGGATCTGAATTTCCACCCGCATATTGGTGCCGTGCATGATCGTAGTGTGGATCGAGCTATAGCCGTTGCGCTTGGGCGTCGAGATATAATCCTTGAACCGGCCTGGAACCATTTTCCATTTCTTGTGCAGGATTCCCAGTGCCCGGTAGCATTCCGAGCTGTTGTCGGTGACGACCCGGAACGCCATAATGTCGGTCAGCTGCTCAAAGCTGACATGCCGCTCCTGCATCTTGCGCCAGATCGAATAGGGGTGTTTCTCCCTGCCGCTGACCTCTGCCGCAAGCCCGCCGCTCTGGAGTGCTTTTTTGATCGACAGCGAAATCTTGTCTACCTGCCCCTCGTCGCCTTCCTTGATCGCCTGCAGTCTTTTGGTGATCGTATCATAGGCTTCCGGTTCCAAATGCTGGAAAGCCAGCAATTGCATCTCGCGCATATATTCATACATGCCGATTCGTTCGGCAAGCGGCGCATAGATATCCATCGTTTCACGCGCGATCCGCTGCCGCTTCTCCTCGCTCTTGATGAAATGAAGCGTGCGCATGTTGTGCAGGCGGTCAGCGAGCTTGACCAGAAGCACACGGATGTCATCCGACATCGCCAGCAGGAATTTCCGCAGGTTTTCCGCTGCTCGCTCATTGTCGGTCTGCGCTTCGATTTTGGAAAGCTTGGTCACGCCGTCGACCAGGCGCGCGATTTCCTGACCAAATAATCTGCCGATTTCTTCGGTTGTGGTCAGTGTATCCTCGACCGTGTCGTGAAGCAGCGCCGTGACGATCGTCTGCTGATCCAGTTTGAGGTCGGTCATCAGGCCGGCGACCTCAATCGGGTGGCTGAAATAGGGATCGCCGCTGGCCCGCATCTGGCTGCCATGGCGCTGTACCGAAAAGACGTAGGCGCGGTTGATCAGATCTTCATCTGCATCGGGTTCATAGGATCGGACCCGTTCTACCAGTTCATATTGCCTGAGCATGAAATGAAGATGGTGCGCTTTCCGGGCCGGGGCAACAAAAAAGAGCGCCGAAGCGGTCACTAATGTCCGGGGGTCGGACCAAGAGCATCGCTTCGGCGCTATAGCTGACCGGCCGCAGTCATTGTCTGGCTGCTTTAGGGAGAGGAAAGCCGGTCAGGCGGGGATCTTCAAATCAGCTGTTGCATTTGGCGAGCGCCTCGGTGTCGAACGCTTCGCCCTTATAGGTAAAACTGGCGACGGGTCCGAACTCATCGACGATCTTGGCGCAAATCGTCCTTGCCGCAGAGCTGCTCTGGCCACCGATACATTCGGTACCAGCACAGTGGATAACGGTATCCTTGATGATTTCCTGCGTGGCTTCGACCGGGGCTTGCAATTCTGCGGTATAGACCACGGCTTTGGTGCGCGCCTCAACCGTGGTTGCCGTGAACAGGGTGAGCGAGGTCATCGCTGCGACACAGAAGATCATCGACGCGCGAAGCGGGCTTTGGGAGAGAAGCATGATATGTCCTTTCTTCAATCTGATCCCGGGTCGCTTCATGCGGCCCAGCGGGGAGAAATTTCCGGTTGCAATTTAGGTTGCGAATCGATACTTATAGAGAAAGGTTTTAAGTTGCAACTAAAAACTTATATTTTTTTCGCACTTGCCCGAAAACTGGTTTAGGAATGTTTGCATGGATAAAATCAGAGAAGATCTATCAAGTCTGGCAAGCGGTGAGTGCAGCCTGCCCGTATCACTGGAAGTTATCGGTGAACGCTGGTGTTTCATGATATTGCGAGCCGCGCTCAACGGCGTCGGTCATTTTGAGGATTTTCTCTCCGAGATAGGGATCGCCCGGAACATACTTGCCAACCGGCTCACGCGGATGGTGGAAGCCGGGATCATGACCCGGCGGCCATGCGATCATGACAAACGTAAGGTCGAATATCGGCTGACGGACAAGGGGCAAGCTTTGCTGCCCACCATGATTGCCTTGCGGCAGTGGGGAGAACGATGGGAGACCGGAGTGCCCTCGAATCCCATTCTATGTGACTCGCGTGATCGCAAGCCCATCCGACCGATCAGCATGCGAGCGCATGACGACCGGGTGCTTGAAATGGACGATCTGTGCTGGATTGATGAAGCGGAACTAAAATCCGAAGCCGCTGGCGCCAATCGCGATGATATGGTCGTGCGCCATCTCCGGGAAATAGGCGAATCGTCGGTGGCCTGATGCCGTTTGCGAACGGACGCTAAACGGTCGCGTAAATACTGTTTATCGGCCGTGCCATGACCCGGCGCACCATCGGCTCGAAAAATTCCAGCGGCGCCGTATCATAGGCTGCGTCAAATGCGGTTTGATCATATTTGGCGCAGAATTCGGCGCAATCTTCGAAATGTTCATGTCCCCGGAATTGCTCGCGCATCTCGCGATCTTGCCCGAGATAGTGGAAAAAATAATAGCCCTGAAAGATGCCGTGCTTTTCGGTGATCCAGTGATTTTTTTCACTGACGAAAGGTTTCAGGATCGCCGCTGCAATATCGGGATGGTTATAGGTGCCAAGCGTATCGCCAATGTCGTGCAGCAGCGCCATCACCACATATTCCTCATCGCGGCCATCACGATGCGCGCGAGTCGCGGTCTGGAGGCTATGTTGCATGCGGTCGATGGGAAAACCGCCAAAATCGCCGTCGAGCAGTTTTAGATGATCGAGCACTCGGTCGGCCACCTTGCTGGCAAAAGGACCGAAGTGGCCGCCGATAATCTGCCAGTCTTCCTGTGTGCCCTCTTCCATGGAAGGAAATTTAGCGCGTAGTTCGTTGGGACCGCCCATGATCTTCTCCTGTGTCTATTGTCGATCTTCAGCCACGTTCTTGTCGCCGAAACTGCCAATTATTTTGCATTTCGGTCGAAAAAGCGGCGTTCGTCGTCTTATTTACCCAATTGATAGGCGATTCTTCCCCAACCGGCAATGGCCCGCTATAGATAACGCGATGGCCGTTCTCGATATTCGTCCCCAGCCGTTTTTTGGCAACAAGAACCGGGCGTTCTGGAACCTGCAATCTGCGGGCTGGGCCGGTGCGTTGATCTTGCGCGCGATCGGCGGGATTTCAAACGGCCTGCCGCTGAGTTTCCTGGTGCCCGTGATCATTTCAACGATTACCGGCTATTCCATTTCGCTGCTGTTGTCCGTGGTCTACAAGAATCTGATCCACCGGCGACCGATCGTGACCTGGAGCAGCACGGCGGTGATCCTGACGATTGCCGCCTCGCTATATGCCTTCATCGATGCCTGGGTTTTTCTCATCCAGAATCCGGCCACGGAAACCGCCTTCGGCACTCTGTTTCTCGGCTCGCTGTTCCTCGGCATCATGATGCTCGGGGCGTGGTCGGCGCTTTATTATGCGATCAATTTCTTCCTGCGCGTCGAGGAGCAGAATGACCAGCTGCTGCAGCTGGAAGCACAGGCGACACGCGCGCAGCTGGCGATGCTGCGCTATCAGCTCAATCCTCATTTTCTGTTCAATACGCTGAACAGCATTTCGACGCTGGTGCTGCTCCGCCAGACGGAACCGGCCAATGCGATGCTGTCACGGCTCTCCTCCTTTTTGCGCCATACGCTGGTCAATGAGGTCCACAGCCGGGTGACGCTGGCGCAGGAAGTCGAAACCCTGCATCTGTATCTGGATATCGAGAAGATGCGCTTCGAGGAAAGACTGCGGTCGCATTTCGATATCGATCCGGCCGTTCGCGATGCCTTGTTGCCATCCCTGCTGCTGCAGCCGCTGGTCGAGAATGCCATAAAATATGCGGTGACGCCGCAGGAAGAAGGGGCCGATATTTCGGTGTCCGCTCAACTCGATGGCGAAAAGTTGCGGATAACGGTATCGGATACCGGTCCCGGCAATGTCGGCACAGCGTCCAGTAAATCCAGTTCGACGGGCGTGGGTCTGGGTAATATTCAGGAGCGATTAAACCAAGCCTATGGAGAAGGCGCGACGTTTGAAACGCGTTCGTCTCCCGGCGAAGGCTTTTCGGTGGTGATCGCCTTGCCGTTCGAAACGAGAGAACAGATTGAACGGGAAGCGGCAAAGCACGCGACAACGGAAGAACAAGTGAGAAACGAAACAATTTTTGGCGAGCATGCATCGAGCGATGGCCATCAGCGAGACCCGGTAAATGTGACCGCGATGGCGTCCTTTCAGCACAAGGATTTAAAAACATGACGATCAGAACGATATTAGTCGATGACGAAAAGCTGGCGATCCAGGGCTTGCAGATCCGGCTCGAAAAATTTGAGGATATTGAGGTGGTCGACACCTGCTGCAACGGCCGGGAAGCGATTCGCAAGATCAAGACGCTGAAGCCCGATCTGGTGTTCCTCGATATCCAGATGCCGGGATTCGACGGCTTTTCGGTGGTTCAGGGAATCATGGAGATAGAACCCCCGTTGTTCATTTTTGTGACCGCTTACTCCGAACATGCGGTCCGTGCCTTCGAAGCGGAAGCGATCGATTATCTGGTCAAGCCGGTCGAGGAAGACCGGCTCGCTGACGCGATTGACCGGGTGCGCAAGCGGCTGCTGGAAAAACGCGGTGGTGCCGAACTCGAAAAGCTCAAGAATGTTTTGAGCGAAGTCGCGCCTGACGCGATGGCCAACATCGATGACTCCGATGAACCGGCATCAGCGAATCGCTATGAGAAGCTGATCAATGTGAAGGACCGGGGACAGATTTTCCGCGTCGATGTGGATACGATTGAACGGATTGATGCGGCCGGCGATTATATGTGCATCTATACCGCCGACAACAGCCTGATCCTGCGCGAAACCATGAAAGATCTGGAAAAGCGTCTCGATCCCCGCAATTTTCAGCGTGTGCATCGCTCGACGATCGTCAACCTCAGCCAGGTCAGGGAAGTGAAGCCGCATACCAATGGCGAATGTTTTCTTGTGCTTGGGTCAGGTGCGCAGGTTAAGGTCAGCCGCAGCTACCGCGACGTGGTCGCGCGCTTCGTGCATTAGGCGCTAGTCCCGACGGTGCCGGAAAAATTCCAATAGCAATTGCGCGGAGCCTTCTCCCTCAATTCCGGAATAGACTTCGGGTTTGTGATGGCAGGTGGGCGCCTCGAAAAAACGGACTCCATTGTCAACCGCGCCGCCCTTGGGATCTTCTGCGCCATAATATAGCCTGCGGATGCGGGCATGAGCGATGGCACCAGCACACATTGTGCAAGGCTCAAGCGTAACCCACAGGTCGCAGTCGTCGAGCCGGTCATCGCCGAGAAAACGGGTCGCTTCGCGAATCGCGATGATTTCGGCATGGGCGGTCGGATCATGGTCGATCCGCGTCCGGTTATGTCCCCGGCCAATAATTTTGCCATCCTTGGTGATAACGGCCCCTACCGGCACTTCATCGACAGCGATGGCGGCGTTGGCCAATGCCAGCGCATCGCCCATAAAAGAAGTATATTTCGCTGCCGCCATGCTATTCGATTAGCGCGGAACCGAAAGGAACGCTATAGGCGAACCGTATCGTGCAAAAGGCCCCGAGATGCTTGACGCATCGGACGATTGTGGTTAGAGGACCGCTCTTTCCCGCTGGGAATCACTCAATAACAAGAAATTGGACTTTTACGATGTCGCGGATTTGCGAACTGACAGGTAAGACTCGGCTGGTAGGCAATAATGTGTCGCACGCCAAAAACCGGACCAAGAAGACATTTTTGCCCAACCTGCAAAATGTGACTCTTTTGTCTGATGCACTCGGCAAGGGCGTGAAGCTGCGCGTTTCGACGCACGGCCTGCGTTCGGTGGAACATGTTGGCGGTCTCGACAACTGGCTGATGAAAACTTCTGATGACAAATTGAGCCTGCGTGTCAAACGCCTCAAGAAGGAAATCGCGAAGAAGCAGGCTTCTGCCGCATAAGCGATCAATCTGATTCTAACGTTGAAAAGCCGGGGCTCGCTCCGGCTTTTTCGTTTTGGATTGGGGCTTTGGGGCCTGTCTGAGCGGGCGTGTCATCCAGCAGGCGGAATTTCAGTAGCAGCGATTCCTGCAGTGTGCTGAAATTGTCATCCGACGCGATCCAGACAATCGGACCATCCCGGTCTCTGGTGATTGCCAAGGCTTCCATATTATCCACCTTCAGCGGCGGCTTCAAAGTCGCAATCGGCATTGACTGCGCCACTTGTCCAGACTGGAAGTCCTTTAATCGCGCGACCGACAGGATCGCGGAAACACCATCGAATGGCGTGAAGCGGCGGTGTAGCATCAACGCAGAATGGTCGTTGAGCAATGCTGCATCGGTCAGCTTGTAGCCCTTGGGAGGCTGATAGCCAAAAATTCTGGCGTTGCTGGTTGGTTCAGATGCGTCGCCGTCGAAGATAAGCGCCTGATAACCCCCTTTGGAATATTCTGCCGATTCCGAAAATACAAGAAAGCGGCCATCGGGCAGACGGAGCATGGCCTCGGCACCGCCATTTTCGGGCCATTTCTGCATCGCCGCAGGGAAAGCCGCAGCTTCTTTGCGGGACAAAGACGAACCATAGCGCCAGATGCTGTGTTGATGCTCGTAGCCCACCCAGAATTGATCCGTCTCTGGATCGTGCATGAAGGACTCGGCGTCCCAGTTTTGCTTGGGATATTTGGTGGTGGTCGCTGGACCATCGGGCAGCGGCGCAATGAAAGGACGAACGGCCCGATGCGCCCGTTCGTCCAACGTAAATCCCATGAGCGAACCGTTGTCGCTGAGCATCAGGAACCGTTTGTCCGGCAAGACCACCATCGACGATATGCCGCCAAAATCATCATTCCTGCTGCTGATGATCCAGCCGCCCAAAAAAGCGAGCTGGCCAACCCGGCGACGGGCGGGATCGCTCGCATCGAGCGCAATTGGCTCAAGCACGATATACTGGCTGTTATTTCTTGGCGGGGCCGGGCCGCGCACATAGGTGACCGGCACGAGAAAGAACAGGAGTGACAAACAGGCGAGCAAGCGGCGCATGCGGCCGCGCATAACCGATTCCTGGCCCCAAATATAATCTATTCTGGACGATCACGCGACACCTGCGCTAGACGCTGGGCAACCAGTCAGGAAAACGCGCACATGAAGAAAATCTATCCGGATGCGGCAGCCGCACTCAACGGCCTTTTATTTGATGACATGCATCTCTGCGTCGGCGGTTTTGGCCTCTGCGGGATCCCGGAACGGCTGATCGATGCAATCCAGAAGGATGGGGTCAAAGGCCTCACCATCGCTTCCAATAATGCCGGCATCGACAATGAAGGTCTCGGCAAGCTGCTCCGCTCACGACAGGTGAAGAAAATGATCTCTTCCTACGTCGGCGAGAACAAGGAATTCGAGCGGCAGTTTCTTTCCGGTGAACTGGAAGTGGAGTTCTGCCCGCAAGGTACGCTGGCCGAGCGCTGTCGATCCGGAGGAGCCGGCATTCCCGGTTTCTATACCAAGACCGGCGTCGGCACGCAGGTCGCCGAGGGCAAGGAGCACAAGGATTTCGATGGCGAAACCTATATTCTCGAGCGCGGCATTTTTGCTGATCTCTGCCTGATCAAGGGCTGGAAGGCGGACAAGGCGGGCAATCTCATGTTTCGCAAGACTGCGCGAAATTTCAATGCGCCAATGGCTACCGCCGGCAAAATCTGTGTCGCCGAGGTGGAGGAAATTGTCGAAGTCGGAGAGCTGGACCCGGACTGTATTCATGTGCCGGGTATCTACGTCAAACGCCTGATCAACGGCGCGCCCTATGACAAGAAAATAGAATTTTGCATGACGCGGGAGCGCCAAGACGCCTAATGGATCGGATCCGTTCATCCCTGATCGTTCTGGCTGCCCTTCCGTTTTTTTCCAGTTGTGTTGCGGCATTGCTGCCACTCGCAGCGCTCGGAACTATCGGCAAAGGGCAGATTGATCGCGAGCAGGCGAAGCGGGATATGGTCGCCGCCGGTGCGCTTGATCTGGCGATGCCGACTGGGAAAGTGACCGTCGGCTCTGGCGACGGTGAGCGGGATGCCTTGCCTCGTACGGCAAAGAAATTTTCCGGACAAGGAGGTGCCTCTGAAATTGTGGAAGTCGCTATTGACGGTAACGCCGCCGACTATCTTGCGAAATTTTTTCAGCCGGTCGGTCAAGATTCATCGCCCTATGCCAATTTCGCGACTTACGCCTTGAAGCAAGCCGCGAAATTGGCTGAAGGCCAAGGGATCAGCTCCGTCGTTCTGGTTCCGCGGGTCGATATCTATAAACCGGAAACGATCGCATGCGAAGGCAAGCCGTTGGCGGTGGTTATCGATCTGGATGACACGACCGGGGGCGGCTGGATCAAGGCGGAAACACTCTACCGGCAAAATGGACTGGTCGAAGTGCTTCACAGCTTGCGAGCATCTGACATCAGCGTGATCTGGGTGTCCGAGCAATCCATTGGGGCATCCCAAACAATCTCCGCTATTTTGAACGAGGCAGGCTTCTCGCAATCCGACGCGGAGGACTTTCTTTTCCTCGATCGCGGCGGAGATGATCGCAAACAGGTTCGTCGCTGGGATGCAGCGCGCAATTACTGCATTGTCGCCATGGCGGGTGATGATCGGACAGATTTTGATGAGCTTTATGCTTATCTGCGCGACCCCGACGGCGCAATCACCCTGGAATCGATGTTCAACAACGGCTGGTTTCTAGTCCCACCGCCGCTTGTGGAAGCAAACCAAATCACGCCCAACAAGCCAGATGACAAAGAAGGATAAATATGCCCTGGACTCGCGATGAAATGGCCGCTCGAGCGGCGAAAGAACTTCAGGACGGCTATTATGTCAATCTCGGCATTGGCATTCCTACGCTGGTCGCCAATCATATTCCGGAAGGGGTCGAAGTGACTTTGCAGAGCGAAAACGGGATGCTCGGCATTGGACCGTTTCCCTATGAAGACGAGATTGATGCAGATCTGATCAATGCCGGAAAGCAAACGATCAGCGAACTGCCTTCGTCCAGCTATTTCGGTTCCGCCGACAGCTTTGCGATGATCCGCGGCGGACATATCGATCTTACGGTGCTGGGCGCGATGGAAGTTGCAGAAAATGGCGATATCGCCAACTGGATGATCCCGGGCAAGATGATCAAGGGCATGGGCGGTGCGATGGATCTGGTGGCCGGGGTGAAGAAGATCATCGTCGTGATGGATCATTGCGCGAAGGATGGCAGCCCCAAGTTCATCCCGGCCTGCACCCTGCCGCTGACCGGCACCAATGTCGTCGACATGATCATTACCGACCTGTGCGTTTTCCAGCGTCTTGATCATGATAGCCCGTTCCGGCTGATCGAACTTGCGCCGGGGATCAGCGCCGAGGATGTTGCCGCGAAGACCGCAGCAAAATATGAAGTAGCATTGTAAGATACCGAATGTGAAAAAATCTCTGGCGCTGTTTTTCGGACTGGCTGCTCTGTTGCTGGTCGGCTGGTACGGCTATCGGGCTCTGTCTGAACAGAAAAGCGGTTTTCCGCTGGCGACCCTTGTCGAGCCAAAAGCAGCAAAGCGTTTGCCAACCCGGCCTGACGACTGGCACGGCAAAATCGACTATCGCCGTCTTGACCAGGATTTTGCCGCTCTTGCTGCGCGTCCGGAAATGGCCGGACTGGCAGTGGCCATAGTGGAAGACGGCGACCTGCGTTTTGTTTCGACTTACGGCGTCGCTGACAAGGACAGCGGCGAGCCGGTGACGCCGCAAACCGTGTTCCGCTGGGCCTCGGTATCAAAGGGCGTAGCGGGATCGCTGGCCGCAAAGCTGTCGGAAGAGGGCAAGCTCAATCTCGACGCGCCCTTGAGCATCTGGCACTCGTCCCTCCGGCTCCCGGGCGACGCTCAGTCGCAGATATCGGTGGCGCAACTATTGTCCCATCGAACAGGTCTCACCAAAAATGCCTATGATACGAAGCTGGAGGATGGTGAAGATCCCGGTCTGCTTCGCAGCCAGCTTGGCGCCGCGCCTCTGCAATGTCTTCCCGGTACTTGCCACAGCTATCAGAATATCGCCTTTGATGCGTCGAGCGAGATTTTGGGCCAGGCTGCGGGGACCTTATACTCGGATGCCGTGCAGAAGCGCTTGTTCAAGCCGCTGGGCATGACAAGCGCGCAATTTGGCATGGCCGGTCTTGTCGGCGCAAAGAGCTGGGCGCGGCCCCACCGTGGCGATCAGGTGCGAACCTTGTCAGAGTCCTACTGGCGGGTTCCGGCAGCGGCTGGCGTGAGCAGCAATATTATCGACCTGGCACGCTGGATGCGCGCGCAGATGGGCGAGAATGAAGATGTTCTGTCGAGCCAGGCTCTGGCCGTGGCCCATGCGCCGTTGGTCAGCACCAGACGCGTATATAGCGGTGACCTGGCGCGCGCACTTGGTAACCCCTATTATGGCCTCGGCTGGCGGACGTTCAACTATGAAGGCCGGCAATTGGTGGGTCATAGCGGAGCGGTCGACGGCTTCCGTTCAACGATGATATTCGATCCTGCCCGCCGAACCGGTGTTGTGGCTATGTGGAATGATGGCTGGGGCAGACCGTTTCGGTTGCCCTTTGCGGTGCTCGACAGCTATTATGGCGAGAGCGGACATGATTGGCTTGATTTGTCAGATTTGCCAGCGATCAAAGTGCCGCTAGCAGAGCCGGTCATGCCCAACTGATCTTTGGCCGGCGTGGCTCAGGTTGCCGAGTTCGCTCTCACAGCCGCCAGCTCAAACAGAGCGCGGTCACCCATTTCCCAGGTGACGTTCAACTGCGTGTGATGGATCAACCAGCCGTCACCGTTCCGACGCAGCTGATGAACATAATATCCGCCGATACTGTGCATCTCCCGCAGTTCCCCGGTCACCAGGTGGTGATGAGCGGCCATGTAGCAGGTGCATCTGGCTTCCGAGCCATCGATATCGATTATGAAGTTGGTCAGGACATGTTGAGTGGCATCAAACGGCTCCAGCGTGGCCCGGACCCCGGCGACCCAGTCGTCGGCGCTCATGGTGGCGGCAGGTTCACCGGACCAGCTCGAGAAATCGACGGTCAGCTGGTCGGTGAATATCGAGCGATAGAGTTCCCAATCGTGGCGGTCGATGCCCGTGGCATAGCCGAGCACGTGGTCGTTAATTCTGGCTCGGTCTAGAAGATCATCGTGGGTCATTTGACTGTCTTTCCATCAAAAGTTCGCGGCTGGCGGAAATGGCATATTGTGCCCAGCTTGCTGCTTCACTTGCCGTCTGCCGTGCGGAATGGGGCACCTCGATATCGATATCCACATGCGGACCGAGCAGGTCGACCAGGTCTCGGAGCGGGAATACGCCCTCTCCGGGTATCATTCGGCTCATGGCTTCCGGAATATAGTCATCAGACCGATGGAAATCGGGCCCGTCGCAGAGCTGGGCGTATCCGATAATGGCCGGGTCCAGCGCCTGTATCTGTTCAAGCGTGCCACCTGTGCGAAAGAGATGCAGGGCATCAATTGCGACCGTCAAATTGGGCTGCCGGACATGACCATGCCATTCCACTGCGCGTGTCAGGCTGTTGCAGCCAGCGGCGAAACCGGTGAATTCCAGGCCGACTTCCAGTTCGTTGTCGCGTGCCAACTGACACAGGCTGGACAACTGATCTTCTGCCCGGTGCCGGTCGCTTTCGTGGATGTGGGTGACGATGCGTTTCGCACCCAATTCGGCTGCCAAGGCAAGGGCGGGCAGATAGTCCGTGACATCTCGCTCAGCCATAACCGGAAAATATTCGGCGTTGATTATGCGCACATCATGGTCGCGGAGCAGGCGTTTGAATGCCGATGCCGCGCTCGGTTCGACCACCGGGAACATGTTTCCGCCATCAGCATTGATCGGCGTAGCGGTGAACAGGCAGACTCCCTCGAGACCGGCATTGGCGGCGAAGCGCACGAGACCTTCCGGTCCGCCCTCCATCATCGTTATCTGATGCAATGCCAGCTTACGCATGAGACAATTCTAGAACAATTGCTGGCCGATGCCACCGGATTAGGGCTTGTTGGGCTAGTCAATCTGCTAGGCTGTTTCATATCGCAGCCTCTCTATGTATCTTGTGGAAAAAGCCGATCGCGGAATCGCGCACAGAGGATATTTGCATGACCGAAGAAGAAATTATTTCCATTGGCGACGTGGTGCGTTTTCAGGCGCAGGAACAGCCGGATGCGGTGGTCTTCACCTTTGAAGATGACGAGATGACCTATGCTGCCCTGGACACCGGCAGCAACCGGGCGGCCCAAGCACTGGCTTCCAAGGGTGTCAGCAAGGGTGACCGCATCGCCTATATGGGCAAGAACAGTCATCTATATTTTGAAATCATGGTCGGTGCGGCCAAGCTGGGCGCGGTCATGGTCCCGGTCAACTGGCGGCTCGCCCCGCCCGAGGTTACCTATGTCCTGAACGACTGCCAGGCGAAAATACTCTTTGTCGGGCCCGGTTTTGAAGAACTGGCGGGCAAGATCCAGAATGATCTGGAGCATGTCGAAATGATTCTGGGCAGCGAGAAGGCGGAAGGGGACTTCCCCGGCTATCCCGCCTGGCGCGATGGTTTTGAGCCGGTCGATCCGATGGTACCTTGCGCCGAGGATGATGATGCGTTGCAGCTGTACACCTCCGGAACGACCGGTCACCCCAAGGGTGCGATCATGACCAATGGCTCGATCTTTTCATCGCGCAGCGCCGGAATCACGGAAGAAGATCTGATGGATTGGCAGAAGCCGATCCCCGGCGAGATAACTCTGCTCGCGATGCCCTGCTTCCATATCAGCGGCACTGGCACCGGACTGGGCGTGATGTTTAGCGGCGGCAGCGCGATTGTCCTGCCGGAATATGATCCGACCCAGGCGCTGGACCTGATCGCGCAATATAATATCTCGAAAATCTTCATGGTGCCGGCGGCGATCCAGATCCTGCTCAACCATCCGCGCGCCAAGGATGTCGATTTCTCCAATCTCAAATATATCACCTATGGCGCGTCGCCGATCCCGCTGGATCTGATGAAGCAGGCGATGGATGTGCTCGGCTGCGGCTTTGTCCAGATGTACGGCATGACCGAGACGTCGGGCACGATCACGACGCTCAATCCCGAAGATCATGACGTCAACGGCAACGAAAAGATGCGCTCGGTCGGCACGGCTTTGCCGGGCGTTGAGCTCAAGATCATTGATCCGGAGACGGGCGAGACCTTGCCGCCCTACACCATCGGCGAGATCGCGACCCGTTCGGCGAAAAATATGAAAGGCTATTGGAATAGGCCCGAGGCCACGGCCGAAACGATCGATGCCGATGGCTGGCTGAGGACCGGCGATGCTGGCTCGCTCGACGAGGACGGCTATCTCTATATCCAAGACCGGCTCAAGGACATGATCATTTCCGGCGGCGAAAATGTCTATCCGGCGGAAGTCGAGAACGCGCTTTATGCCAATCCCAAGGTGGCCGATGTCGCGGTGATCGGCGTGCCCGACCAGAAATGGGGCGAGGCGGTCAAGGCCTGCGTGGTGGTCAAGGCCGGACAGGAACTGAGCGAAGCCGAGCTGATCGCCGATGCCCGGACCCGGATCGCTGGCTATAAATGTCCCAAGTCGATCGACTTCATCGATGCCCTGCCGCGCAATCCTTCGGGCAAGATCCTGCGCAAGGACCTGCGCGCGCCTTATTGGGCAGGCAAGGACCGGGCGGTCAATTGATTGATCGCTCTTGACCGTAATATTGCTCCGCTCGTGATGAGATTGTCCACGCACGGGGCTAGTCGCCCTTCGGCCGGCCCAGGGCGAACGGCAGGTTAAAAGGATAGGAAGCATGACGGACTTGGTATTGCGCGAAGACCGGGACGGCTGGGCGCTGCTGACGCTAAACCGGCCGGACAAGCTGAACGCGCTGACCGTGGCGATGTTCCGGGAATTGCGCGATCATGTTGCCGACTTGCGCAAGGACGACAGTATCGGGTGCGTCGTGCTGCGCGGGGCGGGCAAATGTTTTTCCGCCGGTCATGATCTCGGTGATATTGCTGAAGGCGAGACGGTGCCGTCGAGCGGATGGCATTCGGAAACTTTGCGGATGCTGGAAAAACTGCCCAAGCCGGTAATCGCAGCCGTGCACGGCCATTGCTATACCGGTGCGCTGGAAGTGGCGCTGGCGGCGGACTTCATATTGGCAGCGGACAGCGCGAAGTTCGGCGATACCCACGCCAAATGGGCGCTGACCCCGGTCTGGGGCATGAGCCAGCGCCTGCCGCGCCGGGTCGGTATCGCGACTGCCAAGCGATTGATGTTTACCGCCGATATGATCAACGCCGACGAAGCGGTGCGAATTGGTCTGGCCGAATATATCGTACCTCTCGAGCAGTTCGATGCCGAGATTGAGACGCTGGCCAGCAAGATTATCGCCAATTCCGGTTTCTCTCATGCAGCGAACAAACGGCTGCTGGAAGCGACTGATGGCGGTCCGCTTGACGCTGGGCTGCAATGGGAGGTGATGGAGACCGAAGGCCATGGTCCGGATATGGAAGAGCGGATCGGGGCTTTTATGGGGAAGGGCAAGTGAACCGACGCGTTTTACGTTTATAGAAGCCATAATGCGGAGTCCAAATTTTGCGGTGTTGGGCAACGACGTCCGGCAGAGAGGGACGACAGGTATTAGGCAGCCTCTGAGCCAGGCTTCCGGTCCGGGATTTCGTAGACCGCAACACCTTCCTCGTGTTCTGGCACCCGCGCCACGACTTGGCCGTCTGGAGCGATGATCGCCGTACATCCATAGCTCAGCAGATCACCGGACTCGCCGGTTACGTCGGATGACGCGATCCAGCAGCCGGTCTGACGAGCGCGATTGATAAGGTTCAGTATGCTCTTTTCCCGCCAACGTTCAGCCGTCGCCGACGGCAGCATATTGTTGAGCGGGAAAAGAATGAGATCGGCCTGTTGGCTGGCAATCTGCTCGGCAGCGTCGGCATGGTTTGCATCATTACAGATATTGATGCCGTAACGAATCCCCGATCTGACAAAGATGGGAAAGTTACTGCCCGCAGCCACTCCCGGTTCGTTGGGGTAGGCCTTTGCATAGCGTCCGGAGATATGTCCCCGCTCGATGACGAACGCGCTATTGAATATGTCCGGAGCTGCCCATTCGAAAGTGCCGACCACCAGTGTCGCGGGAAATGTACTGATTTGTCGGCATAGCTGCCCTAGAACAGCACCGGAGGCCTCTTGCGCTCGTGCGCTAATCGTCTCGGGATCATAGGAATGCCCCAGAAGGAAAGCCTCGGGTAGCAGAACGAGGTCGATTGCCTCTTGCTCCGCCCAGCGCAAATATTGGATGATTGCCTTGCAAGCGCCTGCCGCGTCGTCAGCAATTTCCGGGCATTGGAAGGCGGCGATCCTCATCGGAATTTGTCTACTTCATCTTGCGGCCATGGCAAGCCCGCTCCGGCTCAGACAAGCGTCTCCATATCGATGACAAACCGATAGCGCACATCGGATTTTTCCATCCGGTCATAGGCCTCGTTGACATCCTGCATCGCGATCATCTCGATCTCCGGAAGGATGTTTTTCTCGGCACAGAAATCCAGCATTTCCTGGGTCTCGGCGATGCCGCCGATGCCTGAGCCGGTGAGGATCCGGCGGCCCAGGAAATGGCCGCTGTGCATTTCGGGCAGCGTGTCGATCACACCAACCAGTACCTGTGCGCAATCCACTTTCAGCAAAGGCATATAATGCGCCACCGGGTGGGGCACCGGAATGGTGTTGAGGATCATGTCGAAACTGTTCGCAGCGGCCTTCATCGCCTCCCGGTCGGTGGACAGCAGGATATCCTTGGCCCCCAAGGCCTGTGCATCAGCCATCTTGTCTGCGGTCCGGGTGAGGACAGTGACTTCGGCACCCATCGCGGCGGCCAGCTTCACCCCCATATGGCCGAGTCCGCCGAGGCCGACGACCGCGACCTTGCTGCCCGGGCCGACCTTCCACTGCTTGAGGGGCGAGTAGGTGGTGATACCGGCGCAGAGCAGTGGTGCCGCTGCGCCCATGTCCATGCCGTCTGGAATGCGCAGGACAAATTCCTTGCGCACGACGATCTTGTCGGAATAGCCGCCTCGCGTGGTGGTGCCATCGCGGCGATCCTTGCTGTTATAGGTGCCGGTCATCCCGCCGTTCAGGCAATATTGCTCCAGACCCTGCTTGCAGTGGTCGCATTCCATGCAGGCATCAACCATGCAGCCGACCGCGACCCGGTCTCCCTCAGCGAAGCCGCTGACATCTTCGCCAACAGCCCGCACATGGCCGACGATTTCATGGCCCGGGACAACCGGATATTGGCTGCCGCCCCAGTCATTGCGCGCAGTGTGCAAGTCCGAATGGCAAATCCCGCAATGCGATATCTCAATGAGCACATCGTCATGCCGCAGCCCCCGCCGGTTAAACGAGCAAGGCTCCAGCGGCTTGTCCGGCGCGTGGGCGGCATATCCCTTGGCGGGATATTCATTGGTCTGTTGCTCGGTCATGGTCGTCCCTTTCAATAAAAAGGGCCCCGGCCAAAAACCGGAGCCCTGATTCTAGCGCAAGTGCAGCGCGTCTGCTCGCCCAAAAAGGGGAGAGCGGTTTGCAATCAGAATTGGACGCGCTTCGTAAAGCCGCCGTCGATCACGAGATGGGCGCCGGTGGTGTAGCTGGACGCCGGGCTGGCGAGGAAGACAACGCCGCGCGCGACATCGTCAGCGGTGCCGAAATCGCCGAGTGCGAAGCCAGCTTTTGTGGCTTCATAAAATTCCGGCATGCCCTTTTCGATCTGCGACCAGTTGCCGCCGGGGAACTTGATCGGTCCAGGCGAAACCATATTCACGCGGATACCTTTTTCACCAAGCGACTGGCTCAGCTGGCTGCCATAGGTGATCAGCGCCGCTTTCATCGCGTTGAATGCCTGTGGTGCGACGAAGGTTTCGAACGCGGCGGTGGAAGACATGAAGATCACGCTGCCGTCATCGGATTTTTCCAGATGCGGTTCCAGCACTTCCATCGCCTTGACGGCACCAATGATGTCGGTCTGGAACGTGACGTCCCAGTCACCGGTCGCGCCGGCACCGGACGAGCTGACATTGTGGATGAAAATATCGCAGCCGCCGAGATCGCCAGCCGCCTTTTCGAGCCATTTTGCATAGCCGTCATGATCGGTCATATCGAGTGCATCGCCAATCACCTTGCCGCCATGCGCTTCCAGTTCTTTTTTCGCGGTCTCGACCTGCTCCGCATTACGCGAGAAAAAGGCAACGTCTGCGCCTTCGCTAGCGAAATGTTCCAGCGCAGCGCGGCCGAGGCCGCGGCTACCGCCGGTGAGAATGACTTTCTTGCCCTTAAGTCCCAAATCCATTTTCTTCTCCTTTGTGTTTCTATAAAAATCGGGGTTAGAATTTTGCTATGGCGGGTTCGCAGCTCCAGCCGATGCCGCGCCGCAGCAGGTCGTAGATGATCGGCTGCTGCCAACCGGACCGGTCAACTTCGGGCCACCAGTCGAGCACTGGCTCCATATCATAATGGCCCCGGCAATGGCCCATCGTCAGATAGAGCACCGCGCCTTCGCCCATCCGGCGGATATAGAAGACCGGATGACGGCTCTTTTTGATGTCGCTGTGAACAAAGCCGCTGATATCATCCGTGCCATTATATTCAGTGTCGAGCAGAACGTCGAGTTCGGCGCGGGTCTCGACCAGATATTGCTCGTCGGTGGTTTCGAAACTGGGAATGCCCTTGACCAGCGGGTGATCCGGCTGGACGTTGTCGACGGTGAACGGAATGATCGGCGGATGGGACAGGAAACGGGTACCGAGCGTGTCGACGAAGACCGGCATTTCATCCGGTGCATCGACAAGCCCGTTTTCCAGGAATTTCAGGACCGAGTTGGTGCCATGCAAGGCAAAATAGCGGCCGCCACCCGTGACAAAGTCCTGAATGTTCTTTTGGGCTTCCGGGCTCGGCTTCAGGTCGCATGTATAGCTGACGAGAAAATCGGCATTTTTGATCGCCTCTAGATTCTCATAATCCTCGAATACCCGGACGCGGATGCGATCATCCTCGGCGAGCAATTTCATCACCTCGAGCCGGGCATAATCGATATCATGATATTTGCCGGCAGCGACCAGCACGCATTTGATCGGTTTCTGGTCGGGGCGGCGTTCGGGCGCTTCGCTCATCTATTCTTTTCCTATCACGGGGTTTGTTTTGCCATCCCAGTCGAGATGCATTTGGCGCATGGCCGCGAAGCCGTCGATACCGGCCTGCGGGATTTGCAGATATTCAATGATCGTCCCCGGACCGCCGCCGTAATCGGCATAAAAGGCACCGCCGACACCGCCGGGGAGGCTGACTTCCTGAATGACCTCGCCGCCCGCTTCCTCGGTCAGCGCCCGGGCATGATCCAGATCATCGACGATCAGGCACAGATGCTGCACGCCCTGCAGCCCCTTTTCGCGCCAGTCCTTGAACATCGATGGTGCGTCATTGTTGGGCCGGATCAGCTCAACCTGAATATCCCCCCAATAGCCGATCGCCATCGAGAACTGGATGTCCGATGGCTCGCCGCGATATTTGACATTCTCGACTTCGACTTTCTCGGTGTGGAAAAACGGGCCGGCTCCCATTTTCTGCGTCCAATAGTCGAGAGCCGCGTCATAATCTTCCGGCACATAGCTGATCTGCATGATCGATCCGAGCTTGGCGAGGGTGGCTGGGCTACCGGTCATTCTTCACCGCGCCAGATTTCGGCCGAGGGGCGTTCTTCCATCATCGCTGCAAAACGGGCGAGATTGTCCGTGCCATCCGGCAGGCTCCATCCGACGGTGCCGCCGAATTTAATGAAGCAAAAGGCCACCAGATCGGCGAGGCTGAGCCTGTCGTGACAGAAATAGTCCTTGTCTCCCAGCTGGCCGTCCAGCCAGATCCAATGCTTGTCCGACATGGCCGATAATTCCGCCGCCGCCTCGGGGCTGACGACATTCATCCGTGGTTCGAACATCGGGCGTCCTGCTCCGCCGCGAAAACCCATGGTCATGGGAATGGCAATCTCCTGGTCAATCCGCCGCGCCCAGCGCCGGGTTTCAGCGCGTTCCAGCGGCGTCGAACCGATCAGCACCGGTTCGGGCTGTACTTCTTCCAGATATTCGCAAATCACGGTCGACTCGGTCAGTAGACTGCCATCGTCCAGCTCGAGCGTAGGTGTGGTCTGCATCACGTTTTTCCGCGCATATTCTTCCGACCGGTTTTCGCCCGTAATGATGTCGAGATGGATCCGCTCCACCTCGATGTTTTTTTCCATCAGGAACATGCGCACCAGGCGAGGGTTTGGTCCCAGACTCGAATAGAGTTTCACGAAAATGCTCTCCTTTGGACATGTCAGATCAGGGCAGACTCCTATCTGCTTCTTCGCGGTGAAGATACACAGGTAAACGCCCCGGGCTATCCTCAAAAACAACAGGTAGGCTGCCATAATCACTAGTGGCAACGAGTGGCCCATGCGCTAACTTGTCTCCCAAAGAATATCTGTTTTCAGGAGAAGATAATGGTCGAGACGTTAACCGGACATAATCGGTCCAACGGCATTTCCTACACCGAACTGCTGGAAGGCGACAAAGTCGCGCCGCCTGCAGTCTATATGGAAGAATCTCCCATGGAGCCGGGAGTGACCACCGTCGAGGTCAGTCGCTACTGGAGCAAGGAAGAGCACGACCGAGAGGTCGAGCGGCTCTGGAAGCGGGTCTGGCAAATGGCTTGCCACAAGGATGACATCAAGAATGTCGGCGATACGTTCGTCTATGATATTGCCGAGCTTTCGTTTCTGGTCGTCCGGGTCTCGGAAGACGAAATCAAGGCTTTCCCGAACAGCTGTATGCACCGCGGCCGGGCGATTTGTGATAGCCATAAAAAAGGCCAGAAGGCTTTGCGCTGCCCTTTCCATGGCTGGTCCTGGGAGCTGGACGGAAAGCTGAAGGAAGTGCCCTGTCAGTGGGACTTTCCTTCCGTGAGTGAAGAAACCCACAGCCTGAAGGAAGTCAAGGTTGGCGAATGGGGCGGATTTGTCTTCATCAATCCGGACCCCGATTGCGAACCGCTGGAAGATTTCTTGGGCGATATTGACCGCCATTTCCAGATTCCGTTCGAGCGGCGTTTCAAAGCGGCGCATATGATCAAACGGCTGCCCTGCAATTGGAAAATTGCCCAGGAAGCGTTTATGGAATCCTACCATGTGGTAGGTACCCATCCTGAATTGATGCCTGCCTTTGCTGACGCGAACAGTAAATATGATGTCTGGCATAATTTCTCCCGGGCGATGTCCGCTCACGGCGCACCCAGTCCGCACACCGATCTGGTCAATCCAGACCCGACCGCTTTCCCGGACGCGAAGGCGTTCAAAAGCTTCATCCATCCGATCAGCAAACACAAGTTTGAGCGGCTGGAAGAAAACCGGGTGAAGGTATCGCTGCCGAACGGCACAAGCGGCATTTTCGATATGAATGCCAATTACATCGAAGGCGAATTGAAGTCGGCTGATCCGCACATGTGCAACTGGATCGGCGGCAAGATTGCCGAGGCTGATGAAGATATGCCGATGGTCTATACCGATGTTTCGGCCCATGCCATGCGGAACGAAGCCGCTCAGGCGCGGCGCGAAGAAATGCGTCCCGTTTGGGGGGATATGGTTGACGAAATCAGTGATGCCGATCTGGTCGATGCCATATTCTACAGTGTGTTCCCGAACATCAGCCCCTGGGCCGATTTTAACCCGATCTTTTACCGCTTCCGCCCCGATGGCGACAATCCGGAGCAGTCGCTTCACGAAGTGATGTTCATGGTCGCGCTGCCGGAAGGTGCCGAACGACCGGAGCCCGCCAAGTGCACCTTCCTCGATCTGGATGATGACTATACCCAGGCTACCGAGTTCGGCAGCTATCTGAACAAGATTTTCAACCAGGATTATCTCAATCACAAGGGTATGCAAAAAGGGGTGAAGAACCAGCCAGACGGCGTGTCTTTATTTGCCCAATATCAGGAATCGAAGCTGCGGCATTTCCATGAGACACTGAATCTGTGGCTGGACTCCGAAGAGGCACCGAAAAGCCCGAAGAGAAAGGCTGCCTGAGATTGGATATAGTCGCGGCAGACGAGATCCCTGACGGCTTTGAGCGGGCAAGATTTTCCAGTCCGTTTCTCGATATGGCTGGTCCATATTATGAGCGCCAAGGTGAGGGATCCATCATTGTCGCGACCCGCATCAACAAGGGGCATATCAACCATATAAAGGTTGCGCATGGCGGCGTGCTGGGCACTTTGGCCGACGTCGCGCTCAGCTATCAGGTGCACCGTGCGGAGACGCCTGCGCTGCCGGTCGCGACGATGAACCTCAACACCAATTATCTGGCTGGCGCAAAGCTGGGTGACTGGGTTGAGGCGCATGCGGTGATCGACCGGATCAGCAAGCGGACCGCTTATTGCAGCGGAAAAATAGTCTGCGGTGATACGGTGCTGATGACGATGAGCGCAGTATTCGCGATATTGCGAAAATAGCGGCTCTATGATGCGGCGTTGGGGCTAGTCCGTCGCGCCCAGATATCCTAACTGACCGGCCTTGAAGATGGTCTGTCCGCGATTGACGCTGTTCAACTTCTGCCCGGCACGATTGACATGATAACGGATTGTCGCGTGGCTGAGCGACAGGATCATGCTGATTTCCTTGTCCGTCTTGCCGATTGCAGCCCAGTGCAGGCATTCAGCTTCGCGCTTGGACAGGATGCAATTGGCCGGCATCCGGTGCTTCTCGCGCATGGCTAGAACGTATCCGGTTACGAAACGGCTGGTGACGATTCCGAAAAAGTCGGAGTAGAGGCGATAGGCCTCGGTCAAATCTGTGATGCCATGTTCAAGCGTCGAGAAACTGACAGCTGCGATCTGGCCAAATGGCAGGTGTACGGGGATCAGAATGTGGGACTTCGATGTCTGCGATTGGGCGTAAAAATCCTGCAGATCGATCTTGTCGAGATATTCGTTCGGCCAATGTCCGTGAAATCCATCAGCGTTGCACCAGACCGGCTCGCTTTCATAGCGACAGGCCCTAGGCAGCGGTGAGCTGAGCGCCAGCCGGGTATCTTCCCACCAGCGCTCGCCTTCGGCCACCCAGCCAAAGACGTCCTTGTTGATCAGAATGCCGTCCGCATCGACCAGATGCGCCTTGGATGAGATATCGGCGGATACCGCGATACGGAACCCATAGGACTGGGCAATTTCATTCATCGCTTCGGCCGCAGGCCGAATTTCCGCAGGATTGGTGATCGTGACGCTATCTACATTTTCCCGAAATCGTTGCCGACCGATCTCGGGAATCTCGGCGATAAAATTCTCGGCCATTCCGCTCCACTCCTTACGACGTTATTATTATTGTTCGCCGTGTGTCGCGGTGTTTGGTTTTGTAGTCAACCCAACATTCCTATCAATAGTGATAGGTAACATCGATGGTTATTCTCTGCCTACTCGATTGTGCCGATCAATTCCCCGACCGGATATTCTTCTCCGTCGGCCTGGACGATGATTTTCAGTTTTCCGCTGGCCGGTGATTCGACTTCCTGCGTCGATTTTTCATTCTCCAGGGCGTAAATTTCCTGACCGGCGGTTACTTCTGCGCCATCTTCGACCAGCCATTCGGCGAGAATGCCGGATTCCATGCTGAAGCCCAATTTCGGTATGCGTATGTCTGTTGCCATGGTTGTTTCTACTATCCCAATATCTTGTGTACTTCGCGTTCAATATCGTCCTGGCTGAACAGCCAAGCTTTCTCGATTGCGGGTGAAAATGGAACCGGTGCATAGCCGGAACCGACGCGCCCTACCGGAGCGCGGAGCTCTGAAAACAGTTCTTCATGAATGCGCGATGAAATTTCCGCACCGACTCCGAAATTCCGGACTGCTTCGTGGACGACAACCGCGGCCTTGGTCTTGGCGACGCTTTTCAGCACGGTTTCCTCATCAAATGGCGCGATGGTCCGCAGGTCAACGATTTCGCATGAGATACCGTCTTCCGCCAGTTTTTCAGCGGCGGCATGGCATCGGCTGATGCTGCTGCCATATCCGATAAGCGTGATATCGGTGCCTTCGCGGGGGACAGATGCCTTGCCCAATGGAACCGTATGATCGGCTGCCGGTGCAGGACCCTTTATGAAATAGCCCGGCGTGTTTTCGATGAAGATCACCGGATTGGGATCCATGATCGAAGAATACAGCAGGCCATAGGCATCCGCAGGATTGGAAGCGGCGACAACCTTGAGTCCCGGAACGTGGGCCAGCCATGCTTCGAGCATGTCACTATGCTGTCCGCCGAGACCGGTGCCAGCACCAGTGGTCGTGCGGATGGTCAGGGGAACGGTGGTCTGGCCGCCTGACATGAAGCGCAGCTTGGCTGCGTGATTGACAATCTGGTCCATCGCAACGGTGATGAAATTCATCAGCATGATTTCGGCAACGGGCTTGTAGCCAACCATCGCGGAGCCAACCGCAGCGCCGACAATCGCTTGCTCCGAGATCGGTGTCGAACGGACCCGGTCCGTGCCGAATTTTTCGGACAGGCCAAGGGTTACCTTGAACACACCGCCGCCTTGTTCGTCGGCGATATCTTCTCCCATCAGGATCACTTTGGGGTCGTCCGCCATTGCTTTGGCCATGGCCATGTTACAGGCTTGGGCGAACATGATTTCTTTTGGTTTTTCGGCTTTATCGCTCATGCTGCAATCTCCACGTCGAGGACATCGATGCGATATTCATCGCCCGGAGGATAGGGGGTTTCCAGCGCGAATTGTGACGCTTCTTCAATGATCGCGGCATTTTTGGCCTCGATCGCGGCAATATCGGCCTCGCTGATCTGAAGGTCGAGCAGTTGCTGCCGCAAGATCGGCATCGGATCGTCCTTTTTGGCCTGCTCCATTTCTTCTTTCGGAATATAATGGCTGGTGTCGCCGAGCAAATGACCGTGAAAACGGAAGGTCATCGCCTCAATCAGGGTCGGGCCATGACCGGCACGCGCATATTCAACGGCTTCTTTTGCCGCATTATACATGGCGCTGGCATCATTGCCGTTGACCTTTACCGACCGCATACCCAAGCCTTCGCCGCGCTGCTTTATCGAATCCGAACTCGTGGCGAAAGCCATCGGCGTGTGTTCGGAATAGAGATTATTCTGGCAGAGGAAAATGACCGGCAGTTTCCAGATCTGAGCCATGTTCAGCCCTTCGTGGAAAGCGCCAATATTCGTGGCGCCGTCACCGAAGCAGCAAACCGTGACTTTTCCATCCTTGTCCAGCTGGCTGGCGAGACCTAGGCCATTGGCGATAGGAATTCCCGAGCCAACAATACCGGTGGTGACCATGACGCCGGTTTCGGGATGCGTGATGTGCATCGGCCCGCCTTTGCCCTTGCATGTTCCGGCCATCTTGCCGGCAAATTCTGCCCAGAGGTCTTTGGAGGGAATACCCTTTGCGAGCTGATCATGCAGGCCGCGATAGATCGTGACCAGATAATCCTCTTTGTTCACTGCTGCCATCATCGCGGACGACACGACTTCCTGGCCGCGTACGGGATAATAAACGATTTGCAGTTGACCGGAACCAATCATCTGACGGAACTTGATGTCCGATTGCATGATCAGGTCGGCGCGAGTAAAAATATCGATGAGGACGTCTTTGTCCGCCATGTCTGTAGAGGCCAAGGCTTTGCTCCTTCATATTGCGACCGTCTGGGGGGTCGCTTTTGCTGAAAACTTCATAGCGCGAGCAGGCTGTCCCGCCACTATTGTTATAGGGAGTAAATCGAGAATGTCAGGTGGCGAGATCGAGCGCCCCCGGCGCTGCTGCAAGGACGAAGCAGGCTGGGGCAATCGGATCGACGGTCTGCCCGCCTCATGGGAGTGCCGCTTTCGTCCGGCTTTGCGGTCCGAATTCTAGTCCGCAACGCTGTACGAAGAGGCGAGTGCAAAAGATGCTTCTATCCGCTAGCTATCAAAGCTGGCAGTTCGGTTGATCGAAAGAATCCGTCTAACAGGTTTTCAAGTCTTCCAACGGAGAGAAATTATATGACCGACAACAGGCAATGGCTGATCAACGGACGGCCAAAAGGACGCGGACTGGTGGACGACGATTTCAAGAAAGTCGTCACTCCCGTTCCGGAATGTGCGGAAGGCCATGTGCTTGTCAAAAACGAGATTTTGGGTTTCGATCCGGCGCAAAAAGGCTGGATGGAGAATATCGGCGGCTATGTTGCGCCAACCGAAATTGGCGAAGTCATGCGCGGCTCCGGCATCGGTACCGTCATTGAATCGCGCCATCCGGATTTTTCGGCCGGCGACAAGGTGATGGGCATGCTGCGCTGGCAGGATTATGCGCATGTGCCGGGACGCGACCTGAGCAAGGTTCCGGATGATGATCTCCTCGCAGCCAATCTGGGGGCATTGGGCACCACAGGTATGACGGCTTATTTCGGCCTTTTGAAACATGGCCGACCGCAGCCGGGTGATACGGTCGTGGTTTCCGGTGCGGCTGGTGCCACGGGTTCCATGGTTGGGCAGATCGCCAAGATCGCAGGGTGCCGCATTATCGGCATCGCGGGTGGCGAGGAAAAATGCAAATGGCTGACCGACGATGTCGGTTATGATGTTGCCATCGACTATAAGAATGACGATGTCCGGGCGAAGCTCAAGGAGCATTGTGCCCAGTCGATCAATGTCTTCTATGATAATGTCGGCGGCAGGATATTGAACGATGCCTTGGCTCACCTTGCCATGCATGCCCGCGTTACGATCTGCGGCGGTATCTCGCGCTATGAACAAGGCGATATGCCGGCTGGTCCCGAAAATTACTTCAACCTGATTTTCAAACGCGCCAGCATGTCCGGCTTTATTGTATCCGATTATGCCAGCGAGTTTCCGGAAGCGCAGAAGCGCATGCGGAAATGGATCAAGGAAGGCAAAATCACCTTCAAGGAAGATATCCAGGAGGGGTTTGACAATATTCCAGACACTTTGAAGCGCTTGTTTGCCGGCCAGAATTTCGGAAAACAAATGCTCCGTCTGGATTAATCCGGATGGTGATATCGCTAACTAAATACGCAGTGCCCGCGACGTGAAGGCTGACATATGACAGGGTTATTACGAGGGGTGAGGTCATGAGCGATCTAGAAGAATTCCGCGCAGAAGCGCGGGCATGGCTCGAAGAAAATTGTCCGCCGGAAATGCGCGATGGAGATATTACCGCTGAAGCCCAATGCTGGGGCGGTCGCCAATGGGAGTTTCAGTCGGAGGCGCAGAAAGTCTGGTTCGAGCGGGCCTTGGCCAAGGGCTATACAGTGCCAAGCTGGCCGAAAGAATATGGCGGCGCAGGGCTTTCCACAGAAGAAGCGAAAATCTTGGATGATGAGCGGCAGGCGATCAACGCACGCAAGCCGCTGAGTAATTTCGGCATCTCGATGCTCGGCCCTGCATTACTGGCCTACGGAACGCATGAGCAAAAGGCTCAGCATCTGACAGCGATTGCCCGCGGAGAAATTCGCTGGTGTCAGGGATATTCCGAGCCTGGGGCCGGATCGGATCTCGCCTCTCTCAAAACCAAATGCGAGGACAAGGGCGATCACTGGCTGATCAATGGTCAGAAAATCTGGACATCCAATGCGGATGTCTCTGACTGGATTTTCTGTCTGGTGCGCACCGATTTCGACGCGCCCAAGCATCAGGGCATCACTTTCATTCTGATCGATATGGCAAGCGAGGGCATCAGCGTGAAGCCGATTGTGCTGATCTCCGGCCACTCTCCTTTCTGCGAAACGTTCTTTGACGATGTTAAAGTGCCGAAAAGCTATGGCGAAGGCAATCCATCGGTCGTCGGAGAGGTTAATCGCGGTTGGGATGTCGCGAAAAATCTGCTGGTCCATGAACGCGGCATGCTGGGTACGATGTCACCGCTTCGAGGAACCTCGGGACCGGAAAATCTCGGCAAATTTGCTGCTGAAAAGATCGGACTGGATGCGGAGGGTCGCGTTGCTGACTCGGCGCTCCGGCAACGCATTGCGCAAGCCGAGCTCGACAATTGGGCGTACAATCTGACGGTCGAACGGATGACCGATGAAGCCAATGCCGGCAACGGCCTTGGAGCCAAATCATCGATGCTGAAATATGTCGCGTCGGAGCTTACCAAACGTGGTACCGAGCTGCGGATGGATATCGAGGGTACGGCAGCGGCCACCATCGGTGCCGACGGCATTGAATATGGCAGTCTCGCCAATAACTGGCTTTACAACAGAGCCTATTCGATCCTCGGCGGGACCACAGAGGTCCAGTTGAACATCATTTCCAAGCGCGTCTTAGGATTGCCGAGCCAATAGGGCGAATGAACATGCCGCTTATACTTAACGAAGAACAGGAAATGCTGCAGGATGCAGCGCAAGGTTTCCTAGCAGAAAAAGCTCCAGTCGCTGCCTTTCGCATGGTTCGCGACAACAAACCGGCCGACGGTTTTTGCCGCAAGCTATGGGCCGAGATGGCCGAAATGGGCTGGGCCGGGATCATCGTCGACGAAGATCACGGCGGCAGCGGATTTGGCTATGTCGGTGCAGGCGTGCTGGCGGAGCAGATGGGCCGGAACCTGACGGCTTCGCCCTTCTTCTCGACGTCTGTTCTCGGCGCTACGGCGATCCA
Organism: Parasphingorhabdus sp.; assembly: GCF_048269865.1. Lineage (GTDB taxonomy): Bacteria > Pseudomonadota > Alphaproteobacteria > Sphingomonadales > Sphingomonadaceae > Parasphingorhabdus. The sequence goes on from NZ_JBLWUA010000001.1 coordinate 48,644, forward strand.
GCAATATGGGACCAAAAAACAGCAGGAAGAGAATCTGGCCGCGATCAGTGGCGGCGACCGTTTGTTTGCTCTGGCTGTGGATGAAGGTCCGCGGCATAATCCTAGCCGCATCGCATTCTCTGCCAAGGCGGCCGGTAACGGTTTTGTCCTTTCCGGTACAAAGACGTTTGTCGCCGATGGCCATGTGGCAGATAAACTGATTATCGCCGCGCGAACATCGGGCGAAGAAGATGATATTCACGGCATCACCTTGTTTCTGGTTGATGCAGATGCGCCGGAAATCGAGCGTGAGCAGACGCCGATGGTCGACAGCCGCAACGCCGCCAATATCTCGGTCGATGGGCTTGAGGTAACCGGGGATGATATCTTGGGCGAACTGGACGAGGGATTTGCTGCGCTGGAAGGCATATTGTCGGCCGGTCGCGCTGTTCTTGGTGCCGAAATGTCCGGTTGTGCGCAGCAGGTTTTTGACGTGACGACGGACTATCTGAAGGAACGGGAGCAATTCGGCCAGAAAATTGGTTCTTTTCAGGGCTTGCAGCATCGGGCCGCGCATTTGGCGACGGAAATCGAGATGATGAAATCTGCGGTACTGAAGTCGCTCAAGGACCTGGATGAAGATTTCGAAAATGCGAGCATGACCTGTTCGCTGGCCAAGGCCAAGACGGGCCAGGTCGCACAGCTTGCGACCAAGGAAGCGATCCAGATGCATGGCGGCATTGGGGTCACCGATGAATATGATGTGGGCCTGTATTTCAAGCGCGTCCATGTCGCGCAGCAGATGTTTGGCGATGCCGGCTTCCACAGCGATCGCTGGGCAAAAAATTCCGGTTTTTGATAAGCTGCGAGGCGGCCTAGCCGTCCTTGACGGTTATATTGGTCGGGCCAAGATGGGCAGTCATCTTGACCACCTTGCCCGCTTCATCAAACTCGAAAATGTCGATGACTTCGACGATTATGGTCGGGCCGTCGACCCTGGTGATTTCGCCCCGGAAGGGGAAGGCGGCGGCCTTGGCCGAAATCCGGACAGGTCCGGTCAGTTCGACTTTTGCGCCACCGGCAAAGGCCTTGGTGTAGAATTTCAGAATCTCGTCACCGCTCTTGGGTTCGGTGCCAACCGGATCCTCGACCAAAGCATCATTGGCAAAGAGCGAGACAACCGCCTCCATGTCGCCGTCGTTGATTCCGGTGAGATAGCGTTCGACGGTTTGTTGCATATGTTCCGGTGTGAGCATGGCATATCCTTTAGGTGCGAAATAGGGCGAAACTAGATTGCCAGGACAGCAGTGACTTCTGCTGAATTAGATAGGAGATGAAGATGGCGGGTCAATTGGAAGGGAAAGTGGCAATCGTCACGGGTGGTGCCTCCGGCATCGGCGCGGCGACCGTCAAGCGCTTCGTCGAGGAGGGGGCCAGGGTGCTGTCCACCGATGTGCAGGAATCGCTGGGCCAGTCCGTGGCGGACGAGGCGGAGGCTTTATTCATGGTTCAAGATGTTTCGGATGCCGAAGCCTGGGATCGGGTGATGGCCAAAGTCAAAGCCGAATTCGGGCGTCTGGATATATTGGTCAACAACGCCGGGATCGTGATCGGCAGAAATATCGAGGATGTTGATCTGGAAAGCTGGCACCATCTGCTTGGGATCAACCTGACCGGCGTCATGCTGGGCTGCCAGAAGGCGATCGCCCTGATGAAGGACAATCCGGGCGGATCGTCCGGTTCGATCATCAATATCGCTTCGACCAGTGCTTTTGCGGCGCTTCCCAGCGATGTGACCTACACCGCCTCGAAAAGTGCCGTGCGCATGTTGTCGAAGTCGGTCGCCGTCCATTGCGCGCAGAACGAGCTCAATATCCGCTGTAACAATCTGGTTCCGGGTGCCACCCATACCGGGATTATCGACACCGCTGCCAAAACCGTTCCCGGCATGGTCGAAATGGCCGCAGCGATGTCGCCGCTGAAGCGCATCGGGCAGGGCAGTGACCTTGCAGCTGCCGCCGTGTTCCTCGGCAGCGATGACAGCAGTTTTGTGACCGGTAGCGATCTGCTGGTCGATGGCGGCATGCTGGCGGTCCATCCAGGCTATTGAAGCGCCCCGGCGGGTAAAGGCCAATGATCCTAGCCGTTTTGGCAGTTAGTGGCGGGCGGTTTTCCCTCTTATAGAAACTGCAGAAAAGGGAGAGATCTTTGTGAGCGCACAGCCGATTGCCGACAATCTGTTTACTGAAGATATGAGCGCACTGGTCGGTGCGCGGAACCGGGAAACCGGGCATATCTTCTTTCCACTGCCGCTGACGCCGGATGACAATATCGAGCCAATCCGGCTGGCGTCTCGCGGTACCGTCTGGACATATACGGTCCAGCGTTTTCCGCCGAAAGAACCTTATGCCGGTCCGACCGACCCCGAAAAATTCAAGCCCTATGCGGTAGCCTATGTCAGTTTGCCGGAGCAGACGATGGTCGAGGCACGGCTGACCGGTGTGGACGTGGACGATATCAAGATCGGCATGGAAGTCGAGCTGACGGCGATCCCGCTTAATCCGGATGCACCGGCAGACGAGCAACAACTCATTCACGCCTTCAAGCCTGTTCAGGGAGAATAATCATGTCAGATGTTTGTATCGTAGGAGCCGGTATTCACCCGTTCGGCCGCACCGAAGGGCGCGACGGCATGGACCAGGGCATTTTTGCCGTAAAGCAGGCGCTTGCCGATAGCGGTATCGAGTGGAAGGATGTCGAGTTTGCCTTCGGTGGCTCGGCCGCTTCCGGCAATGCCGACAATATGGTTTCGCAACTGGGCCTCACCGGCATCCAGTTCATCAATGTGTCGAACGGTTGCGCCACCGGCGGTTCAGCGCTCAATGCCGCCGTCAGTGCGATCAAGTCCGGCGAATATGAAATGGGCATGGCGGTCGGCTTCGACAAGCATCCGCGCGGTGCCTTCAACGCGGACCCATCCGCTTACGGGCTGCCAAACTGGTATGGCGAAGCCGGCTATATGCTGACCGTGCAATTTTTCGGCGCGAAGATCATGCGCTATCTGCACGAACATAATATCAGCCGGGAAACGCTCGGCCGGGTCGCTGAAAAGGCGTTCCGCAACGGCGTCAAAACCGATCACGCCTGGCGGCGTAGCGAAGTAGATCTGGAAACGATCATGAACGCACCAATGATCTGTGATCCGCTGACCAAATATATGTTCTGCTCGCCGGCGGAAGGCGCCGTTGCGCTGATTCTGGCCAGCGAGAAAAAAGCGCGGGAACTGGGTGTGCCGATCATCCGGCTGAAATCTTCGGTGATGCGCACGCGGCCACCTGGTTCGTTTGAGGTATTTGCGGCATCCATCGACAATGACCGTGGCGGCACGGCCACCGAAATCGCGTCCAAAGCGGCTTTTGAGCAAGCGGGTATGGGGCCGGAAGACATCGATATTGCGCAGTTGCAGGACACGGAATCGGGTGCTGAAATCATGCATATGGCGGAAAACGGTTTCTGCAAGCCCGGCGAGCAGGAGCAATGGCTGCTGGAAGGGCGCAGCGACATCACCGGGGAGTTGCCGATCAATACCGATGGCGGATGTCTTGCTTGCGGTGAGCCGATCGGGGCATCCGGTCTGCGACAGGTCTATGAAAATGTCGTGCAATTGCGCGGCACTGCCGGCGCACGGCAAGTGCCTGGCGATCCCAAAACAGCCTATACACAAGTCTATGGCGCGCCGGGCGTATCTGCCGTAACGATTCTCCAAAGATAGGAGATTCGATGAACAAGGAAATCAGCGCCGAGGCGCATGACATGGCCGAGCGGGTGGAGCAATTCGTCCGCGACAAAATTTTTGCTTATGAAAAAGACGAGCGTTGCGAGGACCATGGTCCGACCGATGAGCTGGTCCAGGAAATGCGTGCGCTTGCCAAGGAAGCGGGTGTCCTGACACCGCATATCCGTGAGGACGGAAGCCATTTTACCCATCTCGAGACGGCACTGATGCTGCGCAAATCCGGCCTCTCGCCCCTCGGGCCGCTGGCGGTGAATACGTTCGCGCCGGACGAGGGCAATATGTATCTGCTCGGCAAATGCGCGTCGCCGGAGCAAAAAGAGAGGTTCCTCGAACCCTTGGTGTCTGGCGTAGCGCGTTCGGCGTTTTTCATGACCGAGCCAGCCAGTGAAAATGGTGCGGGCTCCGACCCGATGATGATGCTGACGACCGCAAAGCCGGATGGCAATCACTGGGTGATCAATGGTCGCAAGACCTTCATCACCGGTGCCAAAGGGGCGAAGGTCGGTATCATCATGGCCAAGTCGGACGAGGGTGCGACGATGTTTCTGGTGGACCTGCCCGATCCTGCGATCAAGATCGAACGGGTGCTGGACACGATCGACAGCTCGATGCCGGGAAGCCATTCGGTGGTCCATATCGATAACCTTCGCGTTCCGGCAGACCAGATGCTGGGTGAAAGCGGCGAAGGCTTCAAATATGCGCAGGTGCGCCTGTCGCCAGCGCGGCTGACCCATTGCATGCGCTGGCTCGGCTGCTGTGACCGCGCCCAGGAAATCGCTATCGACTATGCCTGCAAACGCCAGGCCTTTGGCAAACCGCTGATCGACCACGAAGGCGTCGGCTTCATGCTGGCGCAGAACCAGATCGATCTCAAGCAGGCTGAGCTGATGATCGACTGGTGTGCATCGGTGCTCGACACCGGCGCTCTCGGAACGACCGAAAGCTCGATGGCCAAGGTCGCCGTGTCCGAGGCCCTGTTCCGGATTGCCGACAATTGCGTTCAGGTGATGGGCGGCACCGGACTCAGCCGTGACACTGTGGTCGAGCAAGTGTTTCGTGAAGTGCGCGCGTTCCGGGTCTATGATGGTCCGACCGAAGTGCATAAATGGTCGCTGGCCAAGAAGATCAAGAAATCCCACAAAATCGCGAACGAAGGATAATCCATGACCACGAATCGCAAATTCACGCTCGTCAGTCGCCCGGTAGGCGAACCAAAAGAAAGCGATTTTGCGCTGGTCGAGGAGGAAGTGCCGGAACTCGCTGACGGCGCATTTCTGGTCCGCAATCACTATATCTCGCTGGACCCGGCGCAGCGTGGCTGGATGAGCGATGCGGAAAGCTATATGCCGCCGATCGCAATTGGTGCTGCGGTTACCGCCAGCACGGTCGGCAGAGTTGCCGAATCAAAGAACCCCGATTTTCCGGTCGGACAATGGGTCGTGGGTCTTGGGGCGATGGAGGAATATTCCGTTGTGCAAGCGGGCGGCTTTACTTCGCCGGTCGATGCCTCGCTGGTTCCTTCCCCGACCAATTTCCTATCGGTTCTCGGTGCGGTCGGGATGACGGCCTATTTTGGCATGATCGATGATGCCAAACCGAAAGCGGGAGAAACCCTGCTGGTGACCGGTGCTGCCGGCGCGGTCGGTTCGCTGGTCGGTCAGATCGGCAAGATCAAAGGGTGCCGCGTGGTCGGCATTGCTGGCGGCGCTGACAAATGCGCGCGGCTGGTGGATGATTATGGTTTTGATGCGGCGATTGATTATCGCGGCAAGAGTCAGGCTGATCTGGAAAAGGCAATTGCAGACGCGGCTCCCGACGGGGTCGACATTATCTGGGAAAATGTTGGCGGCGAGATTCTTGATGCCGGTATTACCGCGATCAACGAACATGGCCGGGTCGTATTGTGCGGACTGATCAGCGAGTACAACAGCCCGGAACCGGTCGGCATTCGCAATCTCTGGTATCTTATCTCGCGGCAAGCCACGATCAAGGGATTCCTGGTTCGCGATTATCCACCGCGCTTCGGTGAAGGCATTGCCGAAATGGGCAAGTGGCTCGCCGAGGGCAAGCTCAAGCATGATGAGGATATCGATCGCGGCATTGAAAACAGCTATGCTGCATTCATGAAGCTGTTTTCCGGCGCTAATCAGGGCAAGATGATTCTGGACGTTTCGCCCGAAGAATAGAAGGAGAGATTGATCATGGCAGACAGCAAACAACAGGTTCTCGACTTTATCGATGCCTGGAACCGGCTGGATTATGACGCGATTTACGCGGCCATGACCGACGATATATTCTATCACAATATTCCCATGGAGCCCTGCGTCGGTATCGACGCGGTCAGGGCTTTCTTCGAAGGTTCGGGCATGGGTTCCGATGGCGCTGAATGGATCGTCCATCATATCGTCGCCGAGGGCGATACGGTGCTGACCGAGCGCACGGACAAGTTCCGGATCAACGGTCAGTGGATTGCGATCCGGGTCATGGGCACGTTCGAAATGCGCGACGGAAAGATCGCGAAATGGCGCGACTATTTCGACCTCGCCGAATTCCAGAACCAGATGGCCGCTGCAATGGGCGGCAGTGCCGCCTGATCTCAGGCGGGCTTGTAGAGCGCGCCGTTGTCGACCGGATATTCACCGGCGGTCATGAAACGCGATTCATCGCTCGCCAGATAGACGCATAGGGCTGCCACGTCATTGGGGTGACCCAGATCACCCAGCGAAATCATCCCCGTTGCCGGCGTGGCCGCGCCACCGGCACCGACTGATTCCTGCCGCACCATAGGCGTGTCTATTCCCGCAGGATGAAGGCTATTGCAGCGGATCGGATAATTTTTTTCCTTGCAATGCAAGGCAACGGATTTGGTCATCGATCGCACGCCGCCTTTGGCCGCACTATAGGCGACAAACGGTGAGTAGCCCTGTAAAGCGGCCATGGAGCTGAGGTTGATGATCGAGCTTGGTTGGTCGTTTGATTTCATCGCCTTGACGGCAGCACGGCAGCCTAGAAATACACCTTCGAGCATCACAGAATTCTGTTTGCGAAACAGTTCAAGCGAGCAATCCTCGATCGTACCGGGAATGACCAGACCGGCGTTGTTGACCAGAATATGCGGAGATCCAAAAGCGTCGGTGGTTGCCTCCATGATCTGGTCCCACAATTTCTCATCGGCTACGTCCTGTTGCAAGGCGATTGCGTTGGGGCCTATGGCTTCCGCGACTTTCTTCACACTTTCGAGATCGATGTCAGTCAGCACGAGGCGGGCACCCTCCTCTGCAAAAGCTTCGCTGATTGCTTTTCCGAGGCCGGAGCCTGCTCCCGTCACAATCGCGATTTTTCCTGTAAGGCGACTCATTTTCTCTCTCCTGTGCTCGACCAGTAGATCGCTATAGGCAGGGCGGTCCAGTTCGACGCAATTCCTATTATGGTTAGCGGCCCTGACGATTAACGGCAGGAGCCGACCAAATGTTGCGGGAAGAGCACAGTTTTCGATGGTAGCTATCAAATTGGCTAGCAGAGCCACTAGAAACTCGGGCTTAGGATAATTGCATAACAGGCGGAGAAAACCGCCAAATTTTTATTAGGGTGCGACCAGACCAGTCGGGCCAATTTTGGGAGAGAGCAATGACCAGATATACCTCACGCTACAAATCCGACTTGAAAAGCAAGGCGATCAGATCTCTATTATTGGGGTCTGCTGCGACAATGGCCTTTGCTGGCCTTGCCTCGCCCGCGCTGGCCCAAGAAGCCGATGAAATCAGTGAAGCCGCGATCATTACCGTTATCGCACGTAAACAGACGGAAACGCTGCAGGAAGTCCCGGTGACGGTGACTGCAATTGGCGGCGATACGCTGGATAAATTCCAGGTCAATGAAATTGCCGACGTGGTGAGCCGGGTACCTGCGCTGAATGTGCAGGTTGGTGGTTCCGGATCGGGCGGCCAGATCAGCCTGCGCGGTGTCGGTTCGTCCAACATTTCGGCAGCCTTCGACTCTGCCGTGGCCTTTGACTTCGACGGCGTGCAGGTGAGCACGATGCGCATGGTCCAGGCAGGCTTTTTCGATGTCCAGCAAATCGATGTTCTAAAAGGACCGCAGTCCCTGTTCTTCGGTAAGAGCGCCTCGGCCGGCGTGATCGCCATCCGGTCGGCCAATCCTACCCAGGAATGGGAAGTGGCTGGCAAGGCCTCGTACGAGTTCGAGGAAAAAGGCTATACGATCGGCGGCCATATTTCTGGCCCGATCAGTGATACGCTCGGTATCCGGGTCGCGGCGCAATATCAGGATATCGAAGATTATGTGGACTTGGCGCCTGGTACAGCCGCTTTCAATCCGGATGGTACGATCAGGACCAGCAGGGGCCTGAAAAACTTCATCGGCCGCGTGACTTTGCAATGGGATCCAGCCGATAATTTCAGCGCCAATTTGAAGCTGAACTACGTCAAGAACAAGAATGATGGCGCGATTGGGCATTCCGACATCAACTGCGGCCCAAATGGTGTTGCAGACCCCGTCTATCTGCTCAGCGGCGGTCTGGTGATTCCTTCAAACGCAGATTGTAACGATCGCGATGGCCTGTATCATACGTCAGACGGTGCACCTGCTCTGACAAGCCAGGTTCCTGATGGATCGGCAGGAAAGCCACGATTCCAAAATGGCATCCCCTTCGGCGAAACCGACATTTTCTTCGGCCGCTTGAGATGGGATCTCGACCTGTCTGATACCCTGACCTTGTCCTCGGTCTCCGGCTATCTCAGCCTCGACGCGGTCGACACCGATTGCTACGCCTATGTCGGGCAATTTTCTCCGACCTTGCCAGCGAATTCCGGGTGTAGCGATCCGGCGAACAAGACCGAACAATTTACTCAAGAGCTTCGCATCGCAAGTGATTTTGACGGAATGTTCAATTTCATGGTCGGCGCATTTTATGAAGATCGCGATATTGATTTCAATACGTCCCAGCAGGGTGTCAATATCTCGTTCGTGGGACCGGACCCGGTAACGGGTAACACCTACGACTGGTATAAAAAGCAGAATACGAAAACCGAAGCCTTGTCGTTTTTTGCCAGCGCCACTCTGGACCTGACTGAGCAGTTGGAACTCTCAGGCGGCGTGCGTTGGACGGATGAGAAAAAGGTTTCGCGTATCTCGGTGCCTTATGTTCATACGTTCCTTTCTGCGACCCCGGCGTTTATCAGTAGCGGTTTCTTCTCGGGTCCGATTACCTTCAAGGACTCCAATTTCTCGCCGGAAGTCTCGCTGAAATATCAGGCTACGCCGGATGTCAATATCTATGCTGCGTTCAAGACCGGCTTTAAATCGGGCGGTATCGACAACAGCGCGCTGCCATCCAACAGCTTGCTGGGTTTCAACGATCCTGATCCAGCTGTTCGGCAAGCGGTTGCCGATGCTCTCAAGTTCAAATCGGAAACAGGCCTTGGTGGTGAAGTTGGCGTCAAGGCGCAGTTTGCAGACCGGACAGTGACCCTCAACACCTCGCTCTTCTATTATGTCTTCGATGACCTTCAGGTGCAAAATTTCGACGCTGCCACTGTCCAGTTCCAGACCTTCAACGCCAGCCAGTTGACCAGCCAGGGTGTCGATGTTGAATGGGGATGGCGGACGCCGCTCGACGGTTTGAACTTGTCCGGTTCGTTCGCTTATACGGATGCTAAATTTACCGATCCATTCGTGACAACCTCGGGCGAAGATCTTGACGGTCGAGCGGCAGCGCGGGCGCCAAAATTTGCTGCCAATGCTGCGTTTGACTGGTCCATTCCGATGGGCGATGCCATCGAGCTGGGGCTGAACGGCAACCTGCAATATAGCAGTTCCTATTTCACCAATGAAGACTCGCTGACCGATCTCAAGCAAGACAGTTATGTCTCCGTTGACGGAGCGATCTCGGTTGGTGATCCCGACGGCAAATGGAAATTGTCGCTCATCGGTGTCAACCTGACCGACAAGCTCTGGGTGAACACCAGCGGTGGACGTCCATTTTTGGAGCCCGGTGTCGGTGACGATCTGATCGTGACCCAAAACCGCGGTCGTCAGGTCTTTGTGGAAGCCTCCTTCAAGTTCTGACCAACCTACCGTTGATCAAAAAAGGGCTGGGTTAGGACGCTAACCCGGCCCTTTTTTATGCACCCCCTCTGCGGCGAAAATAGCGAAAGTGACAGTGGCAGCCACTAAATGACCTGCTAATCGCCCCACCATGACGGCGGCAGCAACACCGCATGATTTTGGATGTACCTCGGATTTAACGCTGGGGTATTTTTTTTTGGAGAAAATGATGACTGCACAATCGACATGTCTCGATAATATTCGCCCTCGCAAATCCGTTCGGGGACTGCTGTTGGGAACGGCAGCGAGTTTGGCTTTTGCCGGAATCGCGACCACTGCCCATGCGCAGGACGCGGTTGATGAAATCGATGAAGCCAATGTCATTACCGTTGTCGCTCGCAAGCAGACGGAGACGCTTCAGGAAGTGCCGGTGACAGTTACGGCGATCGGCGGCGACACGCTGGAAAAATTCCAGGTCAATGAAATTGCCGATGTGGTGAGCCGCGTACCTGCGCTGAATGTGCAGGTCGGTGGTTCCGGATCGGGCGGCCAGATCAGCCTGCGCGGCGTCGGCTCTTCCAACATTTCGGCGTCTTTCGATTCCGCTGTCGCCTTTGACTTCGACGGCGTCCAGGTTAGCACTATGCGGATCGTACAGGCCGGCTTTTTTGACGTTGAACAGATTGACGTTCTGAAAGGCCCGCAATCTCTTTTCTTCGGAAAAAGTGCGTCCGCAGGCGTGTTTTCCATTCGGTCTGCCAACCCGACCCGTGATTGGGAAATGGCTGGCAAAGCGTCCTATGAATTTGAAGAAAAAGGGTACACGATTGGCGGGCATATTTCCGGTCCGATCAGCGATACGCTCGGTATCCGGGTCGCGGCGCAATATCAGGACATCGAAGATTATGTGAAGCTCGCGCCGGGCACCCCGGCCTTCAATCCCGATGGCACGATCCGGGATTCGCGGGGCATCAGCAGTTTCGTTAGCCGTGTCACCTTGCAGTGGGATCCCGCTGACAATTTCAATGCCAATCTGAAGCTCAACTATATCAAAAACAAAAATGATGGTGCGATTGGGCATACCGATATCAACTGCGGCGCGAATGGTGTTGCAGACCCAGTATACCTGCTGAGCGGCGCAGTGGTCATCCCGTCCAATGCCGATTGTAAATCCAAGGATGGTCTTTATCACACGTCGGACCCGGCTGCGGCCTTGGCTGCCAACGTTCCGACCGGATCGGGTGGTGATCCGCGGTTTGAAAATGGTGTCCCCTATGGCGATACTGAGATTTTCTTCGGCCGGTTGAAATGGGATCTGGATCTTTCCGATTACCTGACTCTTTCGTCGGTTTCCGGATATCTCAGCCTCGATGCTATCGATACCGACTGTTATGCCTATGTCGGGCAGTTCGCGAACGGTGCTCCCGGCAACGCAGGCTGCAGCGATCCGGTAAACAAGACGGAACAGTTCACGCAGGAACTGCGCGTTACCAGCGACCTGGATGGTATGTTCAACTTCATGGTCGGCGCGTTTTACGAAACCCGGGATATCGATTTCAACACCTCGCAGCAGGGCGTAAACATCTCGTTCCTTGGTGCTGATCCGGTAACCGGCTTCACTTACGACTGGTATAAGAAGCAGAATACCAAGACTGAGGCGCTGTCGTTCTTTGCCAGTGCAACGCTTGCCTTTACGGATCAGCTGGAGCTTTCCGGTGGTTTGCGCTGGACCGACGAAAAGAAGGTATCGAGGATCAGTGTTCCTTATGTTCACACCTTCCTTTCTTCCACCCCGGCGTTCATCAGCAGCGGCTTCTTCTCGGGTCCCATAACCTTCAAGGACTCGAACTTCTCGCCAGAGGTCTCGATCAAATATCAGGCCACACCTGACGTGAATGTCTACGCTGCGTTCAAGACCGGATTCAAATCGGGCGGTATCGACAACAGTGCTCTGCCATCCAACAGCTTGCTGGGTTTCAACGATCCGGATCCAGCGGTGCGCGCAGCAGTCGCTGACTCGCTGAAGTTCAAATCGGAAACTGGTCTTGGCGGCGAAGTGGGCGTCAAGGCGCAGTTTGCGGACCGCAGCTTCACCCTGAACACATCGCTTTTCTACTATGTGTTCGATGATCTGCAGGTGCAGACGTTCGACGCCGCTGCGGTTCAGTTCCTGACCTTCAACGCCAGCCAGCTGACCAGCCAGGGTGTCGATGTCGAATGGGGATGGCGGACTCCGGTAGAGGGTCTGAACCTGTCCGGTTCGGTGGCCTACACGGACGCAGAATTCACGGCACCGTTTGTGACGACGTCCGGCCAGGATCTGAATGGTCGTCAAGCCGCGCGCGCCCCGAAATTTGCGGGCAACGCTGCGTTTGACTGGTCGATCCCGATGGGTGACGCGCTGGAGCTGGGCCTGAACGGCAACGTGCAATATAGCGGGTCCTATTTTACTAATGAGGACTCTCTGAACGACCTGCGGCAGGACAGCTATGTGTCGTTCGATGGTTCCGTTTCGGTTGGAGACCCAGACGGCAAATGGAAATTGTCGCTGATTGGCGTCAACCTGACCGACAAGATCTGGAACAACACCAGCAGTGGTCGTCCGTTCCTGCAGCCAGGCGTTGGCGATGATCTCGTCGTCACCCAGAACCGTGGCCGCCAGGTGTTTGTGGAAGCCGCTTTCAAATTCTAATTATCCTCCCGTGGATTGAACTGGGCCGGACTAGCGCATGCTATGTCCGGCCTTTTTTTTGAACTCACTCTGACACGGGATACCCATAGTGAGAGTAGTGTGCTGCCAGAGGTGGTCTTATATGGGCGATGAACAACAACTAGCTTGAGGAGAAACTTGATGGGACGTCTGGAAGGAAAAAAAGCGGTCATTCTTGGAGCCGCTGGTAAGGACAATATGGGACAGTTGATTGCCCAGAGATTGCACGATGAAGGGGCGGATGTTCTCGTTGCCGGACGGCATGAAGACGAGCTGAAGCGCTTCGCCGAAGAGATCGATGGTCATTATGCGCTGTGCGATCTAACCAAAGAATCAGATATCAAGGCGCTTGCCGAAGCCGCCAAAAGCAAAATGGGCGGAGTCGATATCGCGATCAACGCCACCGGCATCGGTTTTCTGAAACCGTTTCTGGAAAACACCAAAGAAGAGCTGGAAATGATGTCGGCGCTGCAACTGGTCGGCCCGTTTCAATTCTATCAAGAAATGATCAAGGCAATGGAAAATGGCGGATCGATCATCCAGATCAGTTCGGCGACCGCGACGATCATGCTCAATGACCACGCCGCCTATATGGGCACCAAGGCAGCGACGGATCATATCATTCGCTGCGTTGCCCATGAATTTGGCGACAGGGGCATCCGTGCCAACAGCATTTCTCCGGGCCTGACGCGTACGCCGATGACCGCAGGCGTCGATCAGGTGCCGGGCCTGGTCGAATCCTTTGAGGCACGCTACCCGCTTGGCCGGATCGGCACGAGTGAAGATATCGCTGCCGCCGCCGTCTTCCTCGCCAGTGACGAATGTTTCATGACCGGCGAGAATTTGCAGGTCAATGGCGGCCTGTGCCTGCGCGGTAATCCGACCCGCAAGGATCAGGAACTTATGATGGGTGCAGTCGCCGCGGCGTCCTGACTTCAGCCTATCGTTTTAGTCGCTTCTGGATGCGGGGGCGGACCTTGAGGAACTGCAGGTACAGCGCTTCAAGGACCGCCAACGCTCCGGGCATCCGGGCAAGCAGACCGAAGGGTCGCAAGGCCGGGATCGCGCGCCACATCGCGGCAAAGGCCGCTGCGCCTGATAGCAGGCGACCATCTTCCGATGCATAAAACCGGTCGAGCATCAGTTGCCGGTCGATCGGGCAGGATTGCGCCGGCGATGCTATGTCTACGAAGGTGATTGCGCCGCGCCGGTCCAGATTGCGCATCAGGGCGATTTCCCGGATGCACAGCGGGCAGGCACCATCGTACCAGACGGTGACGTCGCTCACTGTGCTTTTCCGGTAGTATCGGTCATGTCCGTTCTGCTTTCATTGCAGCACGGTACTAGCCCACGCCCAGGTGATGATCGATATGGCCGAAAGGCCTAGTCTTCAGCGCCGTGGCAGAGCTTGATCAAACGTCCAGATTGGCCACGTTCAGGGCATTGTCGACAATGAATTCACGCCGGGGTTCAACGACTTCGCCCATCAGCTTGGTGAAGATATCGTCGGTGACGTCTGCCTGTTCGACGGTGACCTGCAGCAGGGAGCGCACTTCCGGATCCAGCGTGGTTTCCCAAAGCTGCTCGGCGTTCATTTCTCCCAGACCTTTATAGCGCGAGATCGCGAGTCCCTTACGCCCGGCAGCCAGCACGGTGTCGAGCAGTTCGGACGGACGGGTGATCAGCGTGCCTTCGGTACCAACGGTCGCATCCTCGCCTTCCTCGGTATCGCCAGAGGCCGATTTGACGAGGCGGCTGCCGCTGCCATAGGTCGCGGTTTCTTCGGATGCGAGGCGGTGGAGCTTGCGGGCTTCCGCGCTTTCCAGAAACTTTGCCTCGATGATATGATGATCGGTCACCCCGCGCCAGAATCGCTGGAAAAGATAGCCGCCTTCTTCCGACACCTGCCCGGACCAGCGACCCTCTTCGTCCACCTGGTCCATCCATTCGGCGGTGGCATCAACGGCGGCTTGCCGTTCTGCCCGGCCATGGTCTGGATTGAGCGCACCGGTGAGCGCCATGCCTTCTACAATGGTGCTGTCATAGCGCCGCGGGACATAGGCCATCAGGCTGCGCATCCGGCGCGCATGTTCGATCAGGCCGCGCAGATCCTCGCCGCTGCGCGCGCCTTCGCCGGTTTGCAGGATCATGCCGGAGAGGCCCGCCTGGACCAGATATTGGTCGAGCGCGTTATCGTCCTTGAGATAGACCTCGCTCTTCCCCTTGCCGACCTTGTAGAGCGGCGGCTGAGCGATATAGAGATGACCATTGAGGATGATCTCTGGCATCTGGCGATAGAAGAAGGTCAGCAGCAGGGTGCGGATATGCGCGCCGTCGACATCAGCGTCGGTCATGATGACGATCTTGTGGTAGCGCAGCTTTTCGAGATTGAAATCCTCGCGGCCGATACCGGTGCCCATAGCCTGGATCAGCGTGCCCACTTCCTTGGAGGACAGCATCCGGTCAAAGCGGGCGCGTTCGACGTTCAGGATCTTGCCCTTGAGCGGCAGAATCGCCTGATACATGCTGTCACGGCCCTGCTTGGCGGAGCCACCAGCGGAGTCCCCTTCGACCAGAAACAGTTCGCACTTGCTTGCATCTTTTTCGCGGCAATCAGCGAGCTTGCCGGGCAGCGAAGCAATATCCATCGCGCCCTTGCGCCGGGTCAGTTCGCGCGCCTTTTTCGCCGCTTCGCGAGCCGCAGCCGCATCGATCACCTTCTGGATCACCATGGCGGCATTTTGCGGATTTTCTTCCAGCCATTCGGCCAGCTTGTCGGCCATCAGGCTTTCCAGCGGCTGGCGCACCTCGGAGGAAACCAGCTTGTCCTTGGTTTGTGAACTGAATTTCGGATCGGGCAGTTTGACCGAGACGATCGCCGAAAGACCTTCACGCATGTCATCGCCGGTCAGCTTGACCTTTTCCTTCTTCAGCGCACCGGAGCTTTCGGCATAATTGTTCAGCGTCCGGGTCAGTGCCGAGCGGAAGGCCGCGAGATGGGTGCCGCCGTCGCGCTGCGGGATATTGTTGGTGAAGCAGAGGACATTTTCATAATAGCTGTCATTCCACTCCAGCGCGACGTCGATAATCACATCGTCGCGTTCGCCGTGAATGGCGATGGGCTCCGGCACCAGCGCTGTCTTGTTGCGGTCGAGATACTGGACGAAAGCGGCGATCCCGCCTTCGTAGAACAGGTCGATTTCCTTGACTTCCTCGTGCCGCGCATCGCGCAGGATGATGTGGACGCCGCTGTTGAGGAAGGCGAGTTCGCGGTAGCGGTGCTCGAGCTTTTCGAAATCGAACTCGGTGATCTTGAACGTCGCAGGAGACGGGAAGAATGTAACTCTTGTACCCTTTTTTACACCGCTTTCATTGTCGGCTGGAGGGGCATCGCCAATCACTTCCAGAGGGCGCACGGCATTGCCGAATTCGAAGCGCATATTATGCTCTTTACCGTCTCGCCAGATGTTGAGTTCCAGCCATTCCGACAGGGCGTTAACCACCGAGACACCGACCCCGTGCAGACCGCCTGAGACCTTGTAGGCATTGTCATTGGAGGTGTTCTCGAACTTGCCGCCCGCGTGGAGCTGGGTCATGATGACCTCGGCGGCAGAGACGCCTTCCTCTGTGTGCATGCCGGTCGGGATGCCGCGGCCATTGTCCTCGACCGAGACGCTGCCGTCCGAGTTGAGGGTGATCAGGATCAGGTCGCAATGACCGGCGAGGGCTTCGTCGATTGCATTGTCCGATACCTCGAACACCATATGATGCAGGCCGCTGCCGTCATCGGTGTCGCCGATATACATGCCGGGCCGCTTGCGGACGGCATCCAAGCCTTTGAGAACCTTGATCGAATCTGCGCCATATTCGTTTTGATTGGAAGATTTGGAAGCATCTTCCGGCATTTCGTTTTGATTGCTGTCATTCATGCCGCGACCATAGCCGCTGGCGCCCGCAAACCCAAGAAAAATGTCGGATTTGCGTATAATATTATATCAATATATCAACGACTTAACATATTGGGACAAGTGCGGATATTTTCTCGCGCGAAGCCGCGAAGAATGCGAAGAATATGGTGTGGAAAATTCTGTTGAACAGTTATCGGCGATCGCTGTGGAATACGGCTACAGGCTACACGCCAATCTCGGACCCGGGCTGCTGGAGAGCGTGTATGAAGCGCTGCTTGCCAAGGCGCTTTCCGATCGAAGCCTGAAAGTCGCTCGGCAGAAACCGATCAAGATCAGATATCTGGATATTGTGCTGGAAGAAGGGTTCCGCGCGGATTTGCTTGTCGAAGACAAATTGCTGATTGAATTGAAATCGACGGAACGGCATATGCCGGTGCACGCAAAACAGGTGCTTACCTATCTTCGCTTGATGGATTTACCGCTCGGCCTGTTGATGAACTTCGGTGCGCCGACCTTCAAGATGGGATGCAGGCGTATCGTCAATAACCACACCGACTTCGCTGCTTCGCGCCTTCGCGTGCATCAAGCCGGAAAAGGATCCCCTTTATGACCAATCCCGCCGATATGGTGCCCTTTGCCAAGACCATGGGCATTGTCATTACCGCAATCGACAAGGACAAGGTGCGCGGGGAAATGCTAGTGCGGCCGGAGATCTGCACCGCCGGCAATGGCCGCGGTAGCCCCAGTATCCACGGCGGCGCGGTGATGACCTTTGCCGATGTGCTGGGGGCCTTTGGCGGATTTGCCAATCTGCCCGAGGGATCGAACGGCACCACCACCTCGGAAAGCAAGACCAATTTCCTCAATGCGGCGCCGGAGGGCAGCACGGTCTATGGCGAGGCTACCCCGTTCAAGATTGGTCGGCGGCAGTCAGTGTGGCAGACCAAAATCACGCTCAAGGACGGCACGCTGGTGGCGGTGGTGACCCAGACCCAGATTATGCTGTGACCGATCGCGGGACCTGCCGAGCTAAGCCCCAACCGCCGGTCGTCAAGGCCCCCCACCGTTTGTCCTGAGCCGGTCGAAGGACGCTGGGGAGCGCTAAGGGTGCTTCGACAAGCTCAGCACGAACGGAAGTGGGTTGCTTCAATAGGCTCAGCACGAACGGTATGGTAAAGCTCGCGGGCGAACTTGACGGCGATGGGCCTCGGCAGCCCCGCACAGCTCGCCCACCGCTCCAATATATTCGCAGCTTCCCAAGCGCCCCGTTTTTGCGCTAAACCGCCCGCCATGAACAGAATCCTGCTCGCCGCTTCCCTGTTGTGCCTGGCCAGCACCGCCTGCTCCGAATCCACCAAGGTCAGCGATGACCTGCGCGAGAGCAGCGCCAATCTGGAGAATCAGACCGGCCGGACCGAGCGGGTCGAGGCCGGACCGACCGCCAAGCCGGTGCGGATCGGCGAGGGCGGTCCGCGCTTCGATGCCTGTCAGTCCGTCGGCGAAGTCGGCCGCCACGACAACGGTGCGCTGCCGGTGCTGAGTGCCCCGTTTGATGCCGCGGAAAAAACCGACAGTCTCGCCCCCGGCCAGCGCGTCTATATCTGCACCCGCAGCATCGACCAGCAATGGTTCGGCATCGTCTATGACAAGGCCCCGCCCGCCGAAGACGGCGCATCGGGACCGCGCGGCCCCGGCGACTGCGGCGTCTCCTCTCCGGTCCGCGCCAAGCGCAATTATGACGGCCCGTGCAAAAGCGGCTGGGTTGAAAGCATCTATGTGGTGCTGGTGGCGGGGTAGGGGGTTGCGGCTGTTGCAACAGTCGCCGATTTTTTGAGAGTTACTGTGAGGTTGAACCAATTCGTGTTAGCGCCAAGGATAATGTGCACTATCACTGTAGTCCTAGGGAATTAGTGCAATGTCAGCGTAATTCGTAATTCCACTGTCACCGTAATTTATTTCAGCATCGCCAGGTTTCGGGCGTCCAGCACTTTAGCGGCAGCCTGGGGGCTGATCTCGATCTGAAAGCCACGTTGGCCGGCGTTGATGAACACCGTTTCTTGCGCCATTGCACTTTCTTCGATGAATACAGGGACGCGTTTGCGCTGAGCGAACGGACTAATGCCGCCCACCTTGTAGCCTGTGATCCTCTCTGCATCTTCCACGCTGAGCATCTCTGCTTTCTTGCCGTCCATCACTCTTGCCACCGCCTTCATCGACAATTCTCTGTCCGATGGGATAAGCGCGCAGCAGGGTTTTCCAGTCACGTCCACCATAAGACATTTAAGCAGTTTTCCCGGAGCAACGCCTATAGACTGCGCAGCATGCTCACCGATCCGCGTTGCATTTGCATCATATTCGTAGGGGACGACGCGATGGCTTATCCCTTTTTTCATAAGCAGATGAGTGGC
The DNA here is from genome assembly GCF_048269865.1 of Parasphingorhabdus sp. GTDB lineage: Bacteria > Pseudomonadota > Alphaproteobacteria > Sphingomonadales > Sphingomonadaceae > Parasphingorhabdus. Next base: position 67,511 of record NZ_JBLWUA010000001.1, read on the forward strand.
GCGCGTAGTTTTCATTCCAGAGGACCTTTCGTTTAACTTAGCGCTGCAAAAATAGACTGCTCCCCCTGCATTGCCGTGTCCGCCTCACTGTGGGATCACCGTGACAGTCTACTAAATGCGTCTATTAATTTCTATTCTGAATATGCTTCGGGCCGCGCTTTCAGGGTCCCGGCCCGTCTGGATTTCCAATTGCTTGATCTCATCATCGCTTCCGAACGGCTGGAAAGCCATTGCTTTCCCAATCGATATGCGGAATTAATCGGTTGATGAAACATATAGACCCCGCCCGCTATCTCGAGCAGCCGTTTGGCCAACTCGCCGATCTGATCAACGCGCATGCGGTCAATCAGCCCGACCGGATCGCGCTGGATGATGGCGCGGAGAAGCTCACTTGGGCGGAGACTGCCGCGCTGGTCAACCGGATCGCGGCGCAGCTACAGGCGGACGGGCTGCAAAAGGGGCAGGCGGTGGCTATTCTCGGGACGACGACGGTGCGCTATGCGCTGGCCTATCTCGGGGCGATTGCCGCTGGGGGTTGTGCGGCGCCGCTGACCACTTCGGCGACGCCGACACAGCTGGTCAATATGATGCGCGACAGCGGCGCGATGCATTTGTTTATCGACAGCGCCAAGCGGGCGGAGCTTCTGGAGAGCGGCGACGAATTGCCGCCGTTGAACCATATCATGATGGACGACGCTACGGACGACGCGCCGCTGATGGATGACTGGATGGCGGAAGAGGGCGCGATCCCTGCCGATCCCGGCGTGGGACCGAAGGACCCCTATAATATCATCTATTCCAGCGGCACCACCGGCACCCCCAAGGGCATTGTTCATAGCCGCCAGATGCGCTGGTATCACGCTGCAGTCGGCGAGGGCACCGGCTATGGCAAGCCGGGCCAGGTGACCTTGCTGTCGACGCCGCTCTATTCGAACACGACGCTGGCGCTGTTCACCCCGACCATTGCTTATGGCGGCACGGTGGTGCTGATGGGCAAGTTCGACTGTCAGCGCTGGCTGGAACTGGCGCAGAAGCATCGCGCCAGCCACACGATGCTGGTGCCGGTGCAATATCAGCGGCTGATGGATTTCGAGGGCTTCGACGATTATGATCTGGGCAGTCTGACCCACAAATATTGCACCAGCGCGCCTTTCTCGGCGGAGCTCAAGGCGGAAGTGCTGAAGCGCATGCCGGGTGGGTTGATCGAGATCTATTCGATGACCGAGGGCGGCGTGGTCTGTATCCTGCTGTGCCACGAGCATCCCGACAAGCTGCACACCGTCGGGATCGCCTGGGGCGGCAGCGAGGTGATCACGGTGGATGATCAGCTCAACCGGCTGCCCGCTGGCGAAATGGGCGAGCTGGTCGGGCGCTCGCAGACGATGATGTCGGGCTACAAAAACCAGCCGGAAAAAACCGAGGAAGCCAGCTGGTATGACGAGAAGGGCGAGCGCTGGCAGCGGATGGGCGATGTCGGCCGGGTTGACGCAGACGGCTTTATCACGCTGATGGGCCGGACCAAGGACATGATCATCTCAGGCGGCTTTAATATTTATCCGCGCGATCTCGAGGAAGCGCTGATGGCACAGCCCGGTGTTGCCGATGCGGCGGTGATCGGCGTGGCCTCGCGGCAATGGGGCGAGACGCCGGTCGGTTTTGTCGTGGCCGAGGCCGGGGTGACTCTCGATCCGGAAGCGCTGATGGCGGCGACCAATGCCAATCTCGGCAAGACCCAGCGGCTCTCCGAACTGCGCCTGATCGATGAGCTGCCGCGCAGCCATATCGGCAAGATATTGAAGACCGAGCTTCGGGATATGGTTGAGGCGTGAGTGCCCCCGCGCAGGCGGGGGCCCATCTCCCGGCGTTGCGCCTTGTTGCAATGGGTTGTTCGTCGCGCGCTGGGCAAACTGCGCGCACTGCCATTCCCATGGTGCTGAAAACAGCGTTCGGGAGATGGGCCCCTGCCTGCGCAGGGGTACGGGGAACCTGATTTGCCTTCGCGGGTAACAGCTTGATGATGATGACCATTCTCGTTGTGGCCGTTGTGTCGGCCGCCCTGATCGCCGGGGCGGTGTGGGGCATTTACGGGAAACTTTCGACAAAGACGCAGGGCTTTGTCATCGCCCTTGCAGGAGGCGCGCTGATCGTCTCGCTGGTTAGCGAGTTAATCCAGCCTTCGCTCGAACAGAGCAATATGTGGGTCGGGCTGGGATCGGTGGCTGCCGGGGCGGTGGTCTTTACCGTGATCGATTACTGGATCGATGAAAAATGGGACGCGGACGGCGGTGGCGGGTTGCTGGCCGCGATCACGCTGGACGGTGTGCCGGAAAATCTGGCGCTTGGCGTGGCGCTGATCGGCGCGGCACCGATTGAAGTCGCGGCGCTGGCCGGATCAATCCTGCTGTCCAATCTGCCGGAAGCAGCGGGCGGTGCCAAGCAGATGGTGAAGGGCGGGCTGTCCAAGGGCAAGACGCTGGGACTGTGGGTGCTGACCGCCGCGATATTGTCCGCCGCAGCCATCATCGGCAATATCGCGCTGGAAGGTGTGTCGCCGCATGTGCTCGCCGGAACGCGCTGCTTTGCGGCTGGTGCCGTGGTTGCCTCGCTGGCGACGGAAGTATTTCCGCAGGCCTACAAGGAGGATCATCATATGGCCGGAATCGCAACCGCGATTGGCGTCGTGCTCGCTGTATTTCTTGGCGACCTGAGCGGCGGCTAGAACGGACGGGTTTTTCGAGGGCCGCAGGACAAAGGCACTGGACTCAAAACGGGCGGCCCACTAAGCGGCTAAGCCATGTCCATAGCCCATGAAGAAACCATCCTGATCGTCGATTTCGGCTCTCAGGTCACGCAGCTTATCGCCCGCCGGGTACGCGAATCGGGGGTCTATTCGGAGATCGCGCCGTTTAACAGCGCAGAGGAGGCCTTTCACCGGCTGAAACCGAAGGGGATCATCCTGTCGGGGTCACCGGCCAGCGTGCCAGAGGACGGCAGCCCGCGCGCGCCGCAGATCCTGTTCGACAGTGGCCTGCCGATCCTCGGCATTTGCTATGGCCAGCAGGTGATGACGCACCAGCTTGGCGGCGAAGTGCGGCCGGGGCATGAGACCGGCGAAGGCGGCGAATTCGGCCGCGCCTTTATCGAAGTCTCAGAAGAATGCGTCTTGTTCGACGGCCTGTGGGAAGTCGGCGAGCGCCATCAGGTGTGGATGAGCCATGGCGACAAGGTCACCGAATTTGCGCCGGGCTTCCGGATCGTTGCGACCACCGAGGGAGCACCGTTCGCGCTGATCGCCGATGACGAGCGGCGCTATTATGGCACCCAGTTCCACCCCGAGGTCGTGCACACGCCCGATGGCGGCAAGCTGATCGGCAATTTTGTCCGCCATGTCTGCGGCTGTGCTGGCGACTGGACGATGGCGGAATATAAGGACGCCAAGATCGCCGAAATCCGCAAGCAGGTCGGTGACAAGAAGGTGATCTGCGGCCTGTCCGGCGGCGTCGACAGCTCGGTTGCGGCGATCCTGATCCACGAAGCGATCGGCGACCAGCTGACCTGTGTCTTCGTCGACCATGGGCTGTTGCGGCTGAACGAGCGCGAGCAGGTCGAGACCCTGTTCCGCGACCATTATAATATCCCGCTGGTGGTGGTCGATGCCGAGGCGCGCTTCATGAAGGGACTGGCCGGCGAGACCGACCCGGAGAAAAAGCGCAAGTTCATCGGCGGCGAATTTATCGAAGTGTTCGATGAGGAAGCCGCCCGGGTCGGCGGTGCCGATTTCCTCGCCCAGGGCACGCTCTATCCCGATGTGATCGAGAGCGTTTCCTTCACCGGTGGTCCGAGCGTGACGATCAAGTCGCATCATAATGTTGGCGGGCTTCCCGAACGGATGAACATGAAGCTGGTCGAGCCGCTGCGCGAATTGTTCAAGGATGAAGTCCGCGATCTCGGGCGCGAACTGGGCCTGAACGACCAGTTTGTCGGCCGCCACCCGTTCCCCGGTCCCGGTCTGGCGATCCGCATTCCCGGCGAGGTGACCAAGGAACGCTGCGATATCCTGCGCAAGGCCGACGCGATCTATCTCGAGGAAATCCGGAGCGCCGGACTGTATGATGCGATCTGGCAGGCCTTTGCCGTGCTGCTCCCGGTCAAGACGGTCGGCGTGATGGGCGACAGCCGCACCTATGACAATGTCTGCGGCCTGCGCGCCGTCACCAGTACCGACGGCATGACCGCCGATGTCTACCCCTTCGACGCCGCTTTCCTGACCCGCGTGTCGACGCGGATCGTCAACGAGGTGAAGGGAATCAACCGGGTGGTCTATGACTATACCAGCAAGCCGCCCGGGACGATCGAGTGGGAATGAATCGGAAATAGCGGGCATCCGGGGGATGCACGCCCGATTTATTCGGCATCGCAAGATGCCGCAAGGTGGTGAACGATGGTCCGAATTGTTCGGCGACGTGAGGAGCCGCTGACCAGTGCAAGGTGAAATGGACTTGAGCCTGTCGAAAGACTTTGCGCGAACGATCGTCGAAGCAAGTGGTCGCACACTTTCCGTGGACATGAAATCCGATAGGATCTTTCCGAACGCCGGAATTGGTCCCCAATCAGTCATCGCGTCAACTTGACCAACCTGCTTGGTCAAGTTATATTGGCCAAGCAATGACCATCCATGTCAATATCGGCGAGGCCAAGACCCGGCTTTCGGAACTTGTCGCAGCGGCGCTGCGCGGGGAGGAGGTTATCCTGCAAAAAGCGGGCGTGCCGAAGTTGAAGCTGGTTCCGATTGAAATCGCCGACCGAGCGGAGCGTGAAGAAATTGCGCGGCGACGGGTGCAGGCGGTGGGGGCGTTCAAAGAGGAGTTCAATGGCTTTGATCTTGGTCTCGAAGCGCTGAAAGCCGACCGGGGCGATCCCGCGGAGCGGTTCCGGAGGAAATTTGGATCTCCTGCTTGATACTCATGTGCTGGCTTGGATCGGAGATGACGACCCGCGGCTGAGCCACAAGTTTCTCGCCGAATTACCAAATGTCGACAACAGGCTGTTCGTCAGTGCGGTGACAGCCTATGAATATAGTGATCTGCTGGGGCGAGGGCGTTTTCCGGCCAGCGTTCCGCTTTCCAGATTTCAGGAAAAACTGGGTTTTCACCTGCTCGATTTTCCGGCCGATCTGTGGGAGATTGCGACCGAATTGCCCGACATTCATCGCGATCCCGTTGACCGGATGCTGATCGCTCATGCTATTGTGCTGGGCCTGACGCTGGTCACCGCCGACGAGAATATTCACCGTTATCCCGTTAAAACACTCTGGTAAGGAAAACATCATGAAAGCCATCCAACTCCAAGCTCCGGCCTCGCTCGACAATCTCAAGCTGGTCGATCTGCCGGATCCGGTGGCTCCCGGACCCGGTGAAATTGCGGTGCGGGTGCGGGCGTCCAGTCTGAACTATCATGACTATGCGGTGGTCAAGGGGATGATCCCGACGGAGGAAAATCGCATTCCGATGTCCGACGGTGCCGGCGAGGTCACTGCGGTGGGCGAGGGCGTCAGCGATTTTGCGGTGGGTGATCTGGTGGTCTCTACCTTCTTCCCAGACTGGATTGACGGTGAGCCGCCCGAAGGCGGTTTCAAGCGCGTGCCCGGTGACGGGATCGATGGCTATGCGGTCGAGCAGGTGGTCGGGCCTGAAACAGCGTGGACCACGGCGCCAAAGGATTATAGCGCCGCCGAAGCTGCGACCCTGACCTGCGCGGGTCTGACCGCGTGGCGCGCGCTGTTTGTCGATGGCTGCGTCAAGCCGGGCGATAGCGTGCTGGTGCAGGGCACTGGCGGCGTTTCGATCTTCGCGCTGCAATTTGCCAAGGCGGCGGGTGCGACGGTGATCGCGACGTCATCTTCGAATGACAAGCTCGAGCGGCTCAGGGAAATGGGAGCGGACCATCTGATCAATTACAAGGAGGTCGAAGCCTGGGGGAAGAAGGTGCTTGCGCTGACCGGCGGCAAGGGCGTCGATTGCGTTGTCGAAATCGGCGGACCGGGTACGCTCGACCAGTCGATGACCGCAGCCCGGATCGGTGGCCATATCGCCCTGATCGGCGTCTTGACCGGCTTTGCCGGACCGGTGCAGACGGGCTTGCTGATGGGCAAGAATTTGCGGGTGCAGGGCCTGACCGTGGGCAGCCGTGCGCACCAGATAGACATGATCGCGGCGATCGAAGCCAATGGCATCAAGCCGGTGCTTGACCAGCATTTCCCGCTCGCCGATCTGGCCGATGCCTTCCGTCACCAGGAATCAGGGCAGCATTTCGGCAAGATCATCATCGATATCTAGGCGATGATGCGGACGGCCAAAGGCGATGATCGCGCTGCGGTTCTCGCGCTCTGGGAGGCTTGCGGCCTGACCCGGCCGTGGAATGATGCCGCTGCCGATTTTACGCGGGCGCTGCAGGGCACGCACTCCACGATTCTGCTAGACGAGCGCGATGGCCGGGTGGTGGCGACGGTGATGGTCGGCGATGATGGCCATCGCGGCTGGGTCTATTATCTGGGCGTGGCACCCGACCATCGCGGCGATGGACTGGGCCGGACGCTGATGGAGGCTGCCGAAGCCTGGCTGCGCGACCGCGATGCACCGAAAATCCAGTTGATGGTGCGGGACGATAATGAGCCGGCTATCGGCTTTTACAGGGCGCTGGGATATGAGGTGCAGCCGGTGGTGACGATCGGCAAGAGACTGGATATATGAAGTATAGAGGAAGCAATTAGGAAGCAGTCAAGCGATGGAAAAACTGGCCGACAATATCTGGGTCGCAGAAGGTGATATTGTAGACTTTCATGGCTTCCCCTATCCGACGCGCTGCGTCATTGTCCGGCTCGCTGATGACGAACTATGGTGCTGGTCGCCGATCGCGCTGACGCCGGCGCTGAAAAGCGCGATTGACGGGTTGGGCCAGCCCAAGCATCTGGTCAGCCCCAACAAGATCCACCATCTGTATCTGCAAGACTGGAAGGAGGCGTGGCCGGAAGCCAAGCTCTGGGGGCCGGCGTCTACCATCCACAAGCGATCCGACCTGACCTTTGAGGCGCCGCTGGAGGATGAACCGCCCGCTTCATGGCAGGGAGCGATCGACCAGGTCTGGTTCAACGGATCACCGGTGATGGACGAGATCGTGTTCTTTCACCGTCCGTCGCAAACCGCAATCCTGGCCGATCTTTCCGAAAATTTCAGCGAATCCTTCATTCGCCAATATTGGAAAGGCTGGCAGCGCTGGATCGCCAGGCCCTGGGGCATCACCGAGGGCAAGGGGCATGCGCCGCTTGAATGGCGGCTTTCCTTCATCCGGCGCAAGGCCACGCGGGCTGCCCGGGACCGGCTGTTCGCCTGGAAACCCCGCCGCGTGATTATGGCGCATGGCGAAATTCAGTTAGAGAACGGGCTGGCCTTTCTGAAGCGCGCCTTCGCCTGGATCGGCTGAGCGGAAAGCGCAACGGGCGTAACGGCGGCTTGCGCCTTGCCGCTGGCTGACCCATATTCCGGCGATGCAACTTGACCTTGGCACAGACCCGCGAACCGAAATATTACGGCGGATGCACGAGCGGCTGATCCGTAGCTTCGGCCGCGTGATCCGCCCGAATGACAAACGCCGCGATCCGATCTGGACGCTGGTCCAGGGCGTCATCGGTGCCCGCGCGAAAACCGCGGTCTCCAACGAGAACAGCGACCGACTGCTTGCCGAATATGGGAGTTGGGAGGCAGTCGCGGAAGCGGATGTTGGCGCGCTCACCCGCACGCTGCAGACCGCGACCTTTCCGGCGATGGCGGCGGAGCGGCTGAAAGCCTGCCTGCAAGAGATTGTCCGGCAGTACGGCAGGGCCACGCTGGCTCATCTGGACAATCTGGATACGGCCGATGCCATGGCGTGGCTGGAAAGCCTGCCGGGGGTTGCGCGCAAGATCAGCACCGGCGTGATGAATACCAGTCATTTCAATCGCAAGGCGCTGGTACTCGATTCCGGGCATCGCCGGGTCGTACAGCGGATGGGGCTGGTGCCGCCAAAGGCCGATACGGCGCGGGCCTATGACGCGCTGATGCCGGTCCTGCCATCCGAATGGACGGCGGAAGACGTGGATGAGCACCATCTGCTCGGCAAACGGCTGGCGCAAACCATCTGCCGCCCGAAACGGGCGGATTGTGCCTCCTGTCCGGTGCGCAACGATTGCGAATTTGCCGGCCATGCCTGAGCAAGCCACTTTAGGACCGGAGCAGATCGAGACGGTTTACCGCCGCCTCGCCGAAGCGATGCCCGGACGGACCAGGGATGCCAAGGGGCCGAAAGGGCAGCCGGATGCCTTTCGCTCCTGTATTTCCTGCATGTTGTCTGCTCAGTCACTGGACCGCAACACCGCCAAGGCTGCGACTGCCCTGTTTGCCTTGGCGGACACGCCGGAAGCCATGCTGGAGCTGGATGATCGCGATATTGCCGCGGCGATCAAACCGTGCGGACTCTATAATGTCAAAACCCGGAGCATCCGCAAATTTTGCGAGCATTTGCTCGCCGCACATGGCGGAATTGTGCCGCATACGCGAGAGGGTCTGCTGTCGATGCCGGGCATTGGCCGGAAATGCGCCGATATCGTGATGAGTTTCACCTTTGGCGCCGATGTGATCGCCGTCGACACCCATGTCCACCGGGTCTGCAACCGGATCGGCTTGACCAATGCCAAGACCGCGGACAAGACCGCGCAGCAGCTGGAAGAACGCAGCCCCGATTGGGCCTTGCACGACGGCCATTTCTGGCTAATTCAGTTCGGGAAGCGAATCTGCACTTCCCGGAGCCCCAAATGTGACCGATGTCCGGTGGCTGACATCTGTCTCTGGCTCAAAGCGCAGCAGAAACAGGAACCAAGCGATGAGTAACGAAACCAAGATGTATGGCATCTCCAATTGCGACACCATCAAGAAGGCGCGCAACTGGATGGAGAAGAATGGCATCAACTATGTATTCCATGACTATAAAAAGTCGGGGATCACCAAGGAAAAGCTGGAGATGTGGGTGATGCAGGTCGGCTGGGAAACGCTGATCAACAAGCGCGGCACGACCTTCCGCAAGCTGCCCGACATGGTGAAGGAAAATATCAGCGACGATACTGCGGTCATGGTGATGGCGGAAAACCCCAGCATGATCAAACGGCCGGTGCTGGAGCATGGCGACGAACTGGTCGTCGGCTTCAAGGCTTCGGACTATGAAGCCGCCGGACTGGCCGCGCGCAATAGCTAGCGCGTCCGGCATTCTGGCGAATTTACCCTGAATGCCGTATCGCCGATCCGTCTTTCTGAACTTATCAGGGCTGCTGGCATAAAACTGTTATGTTTCGAGGTTATCCGGATATGGATGCCGATAACAGGGATTGCTGCCGCCGATATTGGTATCAGAAAAAGGACAAGCGAATGGTTCAGGCAAGATGGAATGACGTGGTGATCGCGGAAAGCGACGACACGGTGGTCGTCGAGGGCAATCACTATTTTCCGCGCGATTCTGTGTGGTCGAAATATCTCATGCCCAGCGACGCGACCAGCCATTGCCCGTGGAAGGGCGATGCGTCTTACCATTCGCTGATCGTCGAAGGTGAAATCAACGAGGATGCCGCCTGGTATTATCCGTCGCCGAAATCGGCTGCGGCTGAAATCGAGGGCCGGATCGCGTTCTGGAAAGGCGTCGAGGTCGGCTGAGAATGAAATTTTGCAACGCCTTTCTGTTCGTATCTGCGCTCATGCTGGCGGCTTGCGGCGTCCAGGCGGAATCGGGCGCACATTCGGAGAGGCAGATGGCGACACTCAGCGGCGAACCGCCGATTATTATCGCTCATCGCGGTGCCAGCGGCGAGCGTCCGGAACATACGCTTGCGTCCTATGCGCTGGCGATCGAGCAAGGCGCGGATTTTATCGAACCGGATCTGGTGCTGACCAAGGACGGCGTATTGGTGGCGCGGCACGAGAATGAAATCAGCGAAACCACCGATGTTGCGGACAAAACTGAATTTGCCGATCGCAAGACGGTCAAGACGATTGATGGCCAGCGCCATGAAGGCTGGTTCACCGAAGATTTTACGCTGGCCGAACTGAAAACGCTGCGGGCCAAGGAACGGCTGCCGCAATTGCGGGCGGCCAATGCGAAATATGATGGCCAGTTTGAAATACCGACCTTCGAAGAGATATTGCAATTGCTGCAAAGACACGAAAAGCAGCATGGCAAAAGGGTTGGTGTCTATCCGGAAACCAAGCATCCCAGCTATTTCAAGGCGCTCGGGCTCGCCCATGATGAGCCGTTGCTGAAACTGCTGAACAAATATGGCTTGGCCGACAAGGACGATCCGGTGTTTATCCAGTCTTTTGAAGTCGGCAATCTGAAAGCGTTGCACGAGAAAACCGGGATTCGGCTGGTCCAGCTGGTCGCCAGCCAAGGCGGACCACCCGACCAGGAGGGCCTGACCTATGAAACCATGCTGACAGCCGATGGCCTGACGGAAATCGCGACCTATGCCCAGGGACTGGGACCGTCAAAGGACCTGGTGATTGGTCGCAACCTTGTTGGTTTGCTGGACACGCCGACCGGGCTGGTCGAGGAGGCGCATAAGCGCGGGCTGGTCGTGCACCCGTGGACCTTCCGGCGCGAAAATTATTTTCTGCCAACCGATTTCAAGAGCGGCATCGATCCGCGCGAACCGGGTGATTTGCAGGGCGAAATCCGCGCCTATATCGCCGCCGGTATTGACGGTCTGTTCAGCGATAATCCTGCTCAGGCGGTGTCCGCAGCCGAATAATGGCGATGCGCGGTGAATGCATAGATCAATAGGGCAATGACCATCAATGTCGCGCCCAGAATGAATGGTGCGCCGGGAAAGTAAAGACCCTCGCCATCGGCATAGGCACCAAAAACGCCGGTCATCATCACCGGTCCGATGATCGAGGTCAGGCTGACCGTGCTGGCAATAGCACCTTGTAATTCGCCCTGGGCATCCTCGCTGATCCGGCGGCTCATCATCTGTTGCATGGCAGGAAAAGCAAAACCGCTGGCTGCGCCGGTGATGATGCCCAGGAACACGAACCAGTCATTGGGGGCAAAGGCGAAGATGAGATAGGCGGGAATGCCAAAGAACATTCCGAACTGACCCGCGCGCCTTTCGCCAATTTTACCGATCAGCCGCCCGGTCAGTACGCCCTGCACCAGCGCAAGCAAAATCCCGAACAAGGCGACGCTCAGCCCGATCTGCAAAATGCTCCAGTCAAAGCGTTCAATCAGCCAATAGGCCCAGATCGAAATTTGCGCTTGTGCCGCCAGTTGCAGCACAAATATGGTCGACAGAAAGCCGAGCACCAGCGGCGTCCTGCTCATCTGGATGATGCTGCCCATCGGATTGGCCCGAGTGATCGAGAAGGTCCGTCGCTTCGTTCTCGGCAGTGTTTCTTTCAGTACGACCATGCCGATCGCGGTCCCGGTGAGGGCCAGCATGGCTGCGGCGACAAAAGGCAGCCGGTCGCCATATTCTCCCAGCACGCCACCAATGCCGGGACCCAGGACAAAGCCCATCGCACCGGCACCGCCCAGGATCCCGAAATATTTGCCGCGTTCTGCGGGGGATGTCACGTCGGCGACGCAGCTGTTTGCTGCGGCCCAGCTGGCACCCATGATCCCGGACACTATGCGGCCGATGAACAGCCAGGGCAGGGTCGGTGCCCAGGCCATGATTGCATAGTCGAGTCCGAGCAATAACAGCGTGGTGAGCAATATCGGTCTTCGCCCGAATCTGTCGCTCAGGCCGCCAATGACGGGTGCGAACAGGAATTGCATCATCGCATAGGCGAACAGCAACCAGCCGCCAATTTCGGCGGCGCGGTCGATGGATGTGCCGGTGATTCCTTCGATCAGCGACGGCATGACCGGCAATATCAAGCCGATACCCATCATGTCGATAAACACGATGAACGCGACAAACAGCAATATCGACTCTGGCTTGCGGGCCACAGGCATGGGGCGTTCCTAAAACGGGAGATCAGGTTTTGATGAGTCGTGAGAGGCAGAAAGTTTGCCGGAATATTTTTTCGAAGGCAACGGCTAATCGCCGTCACAGATCACTGGCCTTATGTGACAAGGGCGGTTAAACACGGGGTATGTCCACGACCTTCAAACTCGATACATCCACCAGTCGCGCCAATCCACGTCCGCAGCCCATGCGGCGGCTTTCGGTTCCCAAAATTCAGGGCCGCAAGGTCGATGGCGTTACCGAGGAACCGGTGGTTATGCTGACCGCCTATACGGCGCGGACCGCGCAACTGCTCGACGCGCACTGCGATATGCTGCTGGTCGGCGATTCGCTGGCGCAGGTGATTTACGGCCTCGATTCGACGATCCCGGTGACGCTCGACATGATGTGCAACCATGGTGCGGCGGTGGTCCGGGGCAGCTATCACAGCGTTGTCGTCGTCGATATGCCCTTCGGCTCTTATGAACGATCGCCGGAACAGGCCTATGAAAGCGCGGCCCAGATCCTGAAACAGACCGGCGCGGCTGCGGTCAAGCTGGAAGGCGGCGAGGTCATGGCCGAGACGGTCGCGTTCCTCGTACAGCGCGGGATCCCGGTGGTTGGCCATGTCGGTTTGACCCCGCAAGCGATCAATGTGCTGGGCGGTTATGCGGCGCGGGGGCGCAGCGATGCCGAAGCGAAGAAAATTGTCGGTGACGCCGTGGCGCTGGACAAGGCAGGAGCCTTTGCGATCGTTCTGGAAGGCTTGCTCGAGCCGATTGCGATCGAGGTGACCAAGGCCGTGAAAGCGATCACCATTGGCATCGGAGCCTCCGCGCAATGCGATGGCCAGGTGCTGGTGACCGAAGATATGCTCGGCATGTTCGACCGTACGGCCCGCTTTGTGAAACGCTATCACAATATTGCCGAACAGATCGATCAGGCCGCCGAGCAATATGCCGGAGAGGTCAGGGAGCGCAGCTTTCCGGGCCCCGACCAGCTCTATCAACCGAAAAAATAGCGAAACTTGCCGACTTGTTCTTGGCCCTCCGTTCAGCCTGTAGAAATGGTCAATAGACTTTTACATTTACTATTGCGGGCGCTAAAGGACAGCCGATTGTAAATCACCTTCGTCAGACCGGCGAATAGGGGCGCGCAAAACAATATTGAGGAAGCCACATTGGCCAAAGACAAAGATAAGTCACCAGAACAGCAAACGGACCGGTCCGAACAAGTTTTCCTGCGTGAAGTCGATGAAGCGGTGCGTGAAGACCAGCTGAAACATTTTGCGACCCGCTATGGTATCTGGATTTTCGCCGCTGTGGTCATTGGCCTCGGCTCGCTGGCCGGTTTCATATTTTATCAAAACAGCCAGAGCGAAGATTCCGGGCTCCGCAGCGAAGAATATGTCGCTGCCATCGATAGCGTTCGTCAGGACAATCTCGATGGTGCCGCGACCGCGCTGGAGCCGCTCACGGAGGCCGAGCAGCCAGGCTATCGGGCCGCGGCGCAGGTGTTGCAGGCGAATATCGCGCTTGAGAAAAACGACCCGAAGAAGGCGATCGAAGGCTATGCCAAGGTCATTGCCGACGACAGTCTGCCGCAACCGTTTCGCGATCTTGCCCTGATCCGAAAGACCACGGCCGAATTTGACACGCTCAAGCCGCAGCAGGTGATTGACCGGCTGAAGCCGCTGGCGGTGCCAGGCAATCCCTGGTTCGGCAGTGCCGGGGAGATGGTGGCGGTCTCCTATCTCAATATGAACAAATCCGATCTTGCGGGGCCGCTGTTCGCCCAGCTTGCCAAAGATAACAGCGTACCAGCGACGATCCGGTCGCGTGCGTTACAGATGGCGGGCGTTGAAGGCATTGACGCGGTCGAAATGGACGGCGAAGATAAAAAAGCGGCACCATTGACCCCGGTAGCGGCTGAGGGAGAATCGAAGGAATGATTTCCGGTAAGAAACTGATGGCCGGTATGCTGGCCCTTTCGCTGCTGTCTGGTTGCGGGATATTGGGCGGCGACGGCGAGGACAAGAAAAGCACGCCAACGCTTGGCAAGCGCACCCCGATCTTGAGCGGCGAAAGCGGCGCAGAGGTTGACCCAGCGCTGTCGGCTATTTCGGTGATATTACCCGCGCCGGTGGCGAATGCCGACTGGGCCCAATCCGGTGGCAACGCCAGCAAGTCCATGGGCCATGTGGCGCTTCCCGGTGATTTGGCCCGGGTTTGGACCGCGAATATCAGCGGCACCAACAAGCGCGAACGTCTGGCGTCTGCGCCGGTGATCTCCGGTGGCCGGTTGTTTGCCACCGATACACAAGCGACGGTCCATGCCTTTGACGCAGCCACTGGCGCGAAAATCTGGTCGACCCAGATTGACGTGAAAGGCGACGGCGAGTCATCGCGCTTTGGCGGCGGCGCCAGCGTGTTTGACAATGTCGTTTACGCCACCAACGGTGTCGGTGATGTTGTTGCGCTTAATGCAGCCGATGGCAGCCAGATATGGAAAGTGCGTCCGGCCGGACCGCTGCGCGGATCGCCGACTATCTCGAACGGCAATGTCTATGTGATGACGCAGGATAACCAGATCTATGCGCTGAACATGCTGGACGGATCGGTGCAGTGGAATGAAGCGGGCACTGTCGGTCTGGCAGGCATTTTCGGAGTTGCGGCACCGGCGGCAGGCCAGGGTACGGTTGTGGCTGGCTATTCATCCGGTGAACTGACCGCTTATCGCTATGAAAACGGGCGCAATTTGTGGAACGACGCGCTGGCGCGGACGAGTATTTCGACCTCTGTTGCGACGCTGTCGGACATTGACGCCGACCCGGTGATTGACCGTGGGCGCGTCTTTGCGCTGGGCCAGGGCGGCCGCATGGCTGCCTATGAACTGGTTACCGGGCAGCGGATCTGGGAACTGAATATCGCCGGCATCGCGACGCCGGTTGTGGCAGGCGAATGGGTATTTGTGCTGACCGACGATGCGAAACTGCTGTGCATCGCCCGGCCCAATGGCAAGGTCCGTTGGATCAGCCAGCTGGCCGCCTACAAAAATGATGAAAAGAAGAAAAACCCGATCAACTGGACCGGGCCGATATTGGCGGGTAATCGTCTGATCATCGCCAGCACCGAAGGCGACGTGGTGTCGATTTCGCCGGGTGAAGGATCGAGCCAGGTGCTGTTCGAACTGGATGATGGCGTTTCGCTGCCGCCAGTCGTGGCAGGCGGCATGCTATATATTCTAGACGACAGCGGCCGGATTTCCGCGTTCCGCTGAAAATCAGAAGCAAAGGACAGGGACCGGCTTTATGCTGCCCAATATAGCAATCATAGGTCGACCCAATGTCGGCAAATCGACCTTGTTCAATCGTCTGGTTGGCAAGAAGCTGGCGCTCGTCGACGACACGCCCGGGGTTACCCGTGACCGTCGCGAAGGCGCCGCCAATCTGCTTGGGCTCGCGTTCAACGTCATTGATACGGCTGGTTACGAGGATGAGGATGCCAAAAGCCTGCCCGGACGGATGCGCAAGCAGACGGAGCTCGCGGTTGCGGGCGCGGAGCTGGCGATATTCGTGATCGATGGCCGGGCCGGCCTGACGCCGCTCGACGAAGAAATTGCGCGCTGGCTCAGAAGCGCGAAGACCCCGGTTGTGCTGCTGGTCAACAAGGCGGAAGGCAAGGCGGCCGATGCCGGTATCATGGAAAGCTATGCGCTCGGTTTTGGCGATCCGATTCCCTTCAGCGCGGAACATGGCGACGGCGTCGCCGACCTGTTTCAGGCAATTCAGCCCTATGTCGAGAATTTCAAGGCTGCGGCAGAGGACGAGCCGACCGACGAATCCGCCCCGCTGAAGCTAGCGATCGTCGGGCGTCCGAATGCCGGGAAGTCGACGCTGATCAACAAGATGCTGGACGAAGACCGGATGATTACCGGGCCGGAAGCCGGCATCACGCGCGACAGCATCACCGTTGACTGGGTCTGGCATGATGATGACCTGACCGAGGAAGAGAAGCTGGACGGGATCGAACCCGACCGGCGGGTCCGCCTGATCGATACCGCAGGTATGCGCAAGCGGGCCAAGGTCAATGACAAGCTGGAAAAGCTGGCCGTAGCCGATGCTCGCCACGCAGTCGACTTTGCCGAGGTGGTGGTGCTGCTGCTGGATGCCACCAAGGGGCTGGAAGCGCAGGATCTGCGCATTGCCGACCATGTGATCCAGGAAGGCCGCTGCCTTATTATTGGCATCAACAAATGGGATGTGGCCGAAGGGCCGAGCAAATTGTTCAACGGTATCCGGGCGGCGCTCAATGACGGGCTGGCACAGGTTCGAGATGTGCCGCTGGTCGCGGTGTCCGCCTTTACCGGCAAGGGCATAGACCAACTGATGAAAGCGGCGTTTCAGGCCCGCCGTATCTGGTCACAGCGCGTATCGACGGGTAAGCTGAACCGCTGGTTCGAGGACGCGATTACGGAAAATCCG
Source organism: Parasphingorhabdus sp. (assembly GCF_048269865.1). GTDB lineage: Bacteria > Pseudomonadota > Alphaproteobacteria > Sphingomonadales > Sphingomonadaceae > Parasphingorhabdus. The sequence goes on from NZ_JBLWUA010000001.1 coordinate 84,019, forward strand.
CCGCCAGCGCCGGGGGGCAAGCGGATCAAGTTGCGCTATATCACGCAGGCCAAGACCCGGCCGCCGTCGTTCGTGATCTTCGGGACCCGGATCGACGAGCTGCCGGAAAGCTACCGGCGCTATCTGGTCAACGGAATCCGGCGCGAGCTTGGGTTTGGCGGCGTCCCGGTCCGTCTGATCATCCGGGCACCGAAAAACCCCTATCACGAAAAAGACTGATTTCTCAAAATCATCGCCAATAGCCGCCGTCGGTCGGCAAGATCGAACCCGCATCGCGGCCAATGTTCGCCGAAACGCTGGCGCTATCGGAAAAAGATGTGAGGCCGGTGTGGCAGCAACGCCAGCCGCCGGCATTTGGCCGACGGCTGGGCTGAATCAGGATCCTTCGATCGATTTCGACTGCAGCTGGATGTAATTCTCGATACCCATCCGCTCGATCATGTCGAACTGCTGCTCGAGCGAATCGACATGGTCTTCTTCGCTTTCTAGGATTTCGGCAAAAAGGTCACGACTGACATAGTCGCGGATGCTTTCGCAATATTCGATGGCGTCCTTGAGCATCGGCAGCGCCTCATATTCCAATTCCAGATCGGCCTTGAGAACTTCTTCGACGGTTTCGCCGATTTTCAACCGGCCCAGCAACTGAAAATTGGGCAAGCCGTCGAGGAAGAAAATCCGTTCCGCAAGCTTGTCCGCATGCTTCATTTCATCGATCGATTCGTGCCGTTCGAATTCGGCCAGTTTGGTGACGCCCCAATTGTCGAGCATGCGATAGTGCAACCAATATTGGTTGATTGCAGTGAGTTCGTTCTTGAGAGCTTCGTTGAGAAACTCGATGACTTTCGTATCACCTTTCATAGCGGCGTCCTTCCCGACGATAAGTAAATCTACGGAGATCGCCTATACAGTATCCGTCGCTCGAGCGAAAGGGCGAGATTGAAAGAAAATGCTGTTATTTCAATGATTTGATAACGAGAATGCTAAGCGGTCGCAACTTGGGATTCGATAATCGTCCGGGCAAATGCGAGGCATTGGCCGCATTTCGGCTTGCGACCGAGCTGGGCGTAAACTTTTGATGGCCGGTCTGCACCGCTGCGAACCGCAGTCCGCAGGTCTTTTTCCTTAATCGCATTGCAGACGCAAACAACCATTTCCGTTCCTCTCTGCGAATCGTATATCGCTATTGAGAATAGATCGCAATAGCAAAAATGCGTTAATTTGATCGGGGCGGAATCCGCATCGGCTGCAGCTGTTGCCGCGCCAGACTTCGCCACAGCCATTCCAGCGGTCCGTAGCGGAAATGGTCGAGCCACGGCCTGGACCAGAGCAGCATGAGGGCCCAGGTTCCGGCGACAAACAGATATAGCTCGGCACGGTCGACCGATCCATAGAGTCCGAGGCCCCAGCCATAGAAGACGAAGGTCATCAACAGGCTGGTGCCGAGGTAATTGGTAAAGGCGGCGCGACCGACAGCGGCGACGCGGCTTATCCAGGGTGACGCAGAGAATTTCTGAACCAGTCCAATCAGCAGCGCTGCATATCCCACCGTCATCAGCAATTGGGAGGGCCAGCTCCAGGCGTAGCTGGCGTTTGCCATCAACAATATATCAAAATCGCCGTAGATCAGCCCCGCCGTGATCGCCATCAGGATCAGCGCACCAATAGCCGTCATGCGTATGCCGAGCCGGCGATAGTCCGCTGCACTCCATTCTCCGGTCATGAAGCCATTTTTGTACAACGCCATGCCGATCATCATCAGCGGCAAGGTTTCGGCGAGATTATAGGCCAGCAAGATGACCGGGCCAAAAGGGTCATTCTGAACCTTGTCCAGAATAATCGCGACGAAACCGGATTGATGCAGGGCGATATCGGCCGCGATGGCGGCCGGCCCGGTGTCGAAGTCTGCGATGACCTGGGTGACGGCATCAATTGCGTCCGCGCTGGCACCGGGAAGGCTGGCCTGATATTGCATATATAGCAGGCTGCCGAACATGACCGAATAGCCGACAAAGCCGAGCGTGAAGATGAACAGGGCGCGGCGGAACAGGTCTTCGGCGGTCAGCCCGCTGAGGAAAAAAGCAATGAAGCCGATGGCGGCGTAGAGAAAAAGGATGTCGCCAACCCAGAGAAAGAAAAAATGGGCCAGGCCGAATATTGCTAGCCAGACCATCCGGGAAAAGTGGACCCTGGCAGGATTTTGGCCGGTCCTGTTCGCGCCATCAATGATCAGCATCATGCTCGCCCCGAACAGGATCGTGAACAGGCCGCGCATCTTGCCGTCGACGAAAATGTAGGACAGGGCCCAGACGACAATGTCGGGCCTATCGGTGCCGCCATAGACGGCCGGGCTCATATAAGCCATTTCCGGCATTGAAAAGCCGACGATATTCATCAGCAATATGCCCATGACTGCAAAACCCCGCAGGGCGTCGAGCTCCAGATAGCGGGGCGGTTTTGATGGGGCCGTCATATCCACCCCGTTCGTCCCGAGCTTGTCGAAGGACATTGTTGACAAGTAGCCGCTGCGACTGACGGTGCTTCGACAGGCTCAGCACGAACAGATTTTTGCATATTCACGATATTCACAGCCAGCTGGCGATCTGATCCAGCGGTTTCTTGATCGTTGCGTGGACAGGCACCGTGGCGTTCGCGGCAGGCTTGCCCACCACCAATATCATCATCGGTTTTTCATTGGCGGGGCGATCGCAGAGCCTGTTGAGGAATTTCATCGGATTGGGCGTGTGGGTGAGTGTCGCCAGACCGGCGTCATGCAATGCAGTGATCAGTATGCCGGTGGCGATGCCGACGCTTTCGCTGACATAATAATTCTGCTTCGTCTCGCCGGGCTTCATGCCGCCCTTGCGCTGGCCGAAGATGACGATGAGATAGGGCGCAGTCTCGAGAAACGGCTTGTCGGCATCGGTGCCGAGCGGCGCCAGCGCCTCCAGCCATTCTTCGCCCGCCTTGCTTTCGTAAAAGGCCCGTTCTTCCTCTTCGGCAGCAGCGCGCAGAGCCTTTTTCTTTTCCGGCGTTGCGATTACGGCGAAATGCCAGGGTTGATGGTTGGCCCCATTGGGGGCTGTTCCCGCAGCCAGAATTGCATTTTCAATGACTGCACGGGGAACCGGATCGTCGGCAAAGTACCGACAGGTCCTGCGGGTTTTCATCGCCTCATAAAATACACGCGACCGCTCGATGCGGTCGGCGTCGGAATAGTCCGGCAATTCGGTGTAGGGCAGGGTCTCGTGAGGCTTCAAAATTTCCGTCTCCCGCGTCGGGTTCGCCTGTCGTCTATCGAAATGCGGACAAAGAAACCCGTTTAAGAGGCCAAGTTTGGCGCTAGTCCGGATAGCGGAGCGATCTGCACTAGGAAAGCCAATATTCTATATTGACATTGATGTTAATAGTAGACATATCGGCATCATGAAAATCAACCACAATTTTTCTTCACCGACCGATTCGGCCCGACCATTTGTCCATCCGGACCGCCCGGCGGCCCGCTTTCGTCCGCTGAAGGCGATCCATCACTTTCGGGAACTGATCAAGGACAAGGAAGACACCGAGCAGGTGTTCCATATCTTTGAGTCTCTGCCGCGCCCCGGTTTTCGCAAGGACGCCAAGGCCTTCGTCGAAAGTGAAAAGGGGCAGGCGCTGTTGGCCAGCGAGCCAGAGCTTGCGCCTATGCTCGACGATCATGATCGTTTGCGCCAGATGCCCGCAGGCAGTCTTGCCCACGCCTATTGTGATTTCATGGAAAAGGAAGGGCTGAGCGCGGCCGGGCTGATTGCCGAATATGACCGTTTCAGCCCGCGCAAATATCATGACCTGATCGAATGGTACGGCTTTCGCCAGCGGGACACGCACGATCTGCTTCACGTGCTCACCGGCTATGGCCGGGACGCGCTGGGCGAAGCCTGTGTGCTGGCCTTTACCTATGGCCAGAATCCCTCGCTCGGCAATATCTTCATCGCCTATGCGGCAGGTCTGAACATGACGAAGCAGACCAGGAGCGATGCACCGATCTTCAAGGCGATCCGCGAAGCGCAAAAAATGGGCAAGGCCTGCCCACGGATCAGCGAGGAATCGATCACCGATCTGCTCGCTCAGCCCATCGATGCCTTGCGGCAACGGCTGCATATCAAGACGCCGCATTTCTACCATGAAGCGCACGACAAATTCCGGGCAGCCGATATCGATCCCTATGATATGCTGGCGCAGGCGGCGTAAATCACACTTAGTCCTGCACCGGTCGAAGGATGCCTCGAACCGACCAGTGTACTGGCATAAGTCTGGTGCTATTGGCTGAGATGGTCAGCGAAATTCCTTGCGGATCACCAGTTTCAGCCCCGACCAGATCGCATCCACGGCGCAGACCTTGATATCAACAAAGCCCATCGGCAAACCAGACCCGCATCCCGTCCTTGAGTGAGAGCTTTTTGGCGAGTGGAGCGTGGGTGGCGGGTCGGTCCTAGTCTTCCATCCAGTCGCGGAAGAAACTCTCATGGGCATTGCGGAGATCACTCACAGCCACCGGTTTGCCGTTTAGCACCAGTTGGTCGCCTTTGACCTCGCCGATCTTCTCAAACGGCACTTTCTCGCGATCCAGTTCGGCGTCGGCGCGATAGGTGATGACATAGCGGCCCTGTGCCTCGCTGAAGGCAAAGGCAGTGGTCATCTGGTCGATTTCCGCGCCCAGATTGCCCGCCAGCGCCATTTCGGCGAGGGCCACGGCAAGCCCGCCATCGCTGATATCGTGAACGGCGGTGACCTTGCCCTCAGCGATCAGTTCGCGAATGACCTGGCCGGCCCACAATTCGTCCTTCAGATCAACCTTCGGTGGCGGGCCATCCTGCAGGCCATGGATTTCGCGGAGCCAGGTCGACTGGCCGAGCTCTTCATAGTGGAAACCGACAGTGGCGATATGGTCGCCCTCGTTCTTGAAGCCGATGGTCATCATCGTGTCGAGATCGTCGATCAGGCCGACGGCACCGATCGCCGGGGTCGGCAGGATCGCATGGCTGACGCCGTCGCCGCCGGTGGTTTCGTTATAGAGGCTGACGTTGCCCGAGACGATGGGCATGTCGAGTGCCGAGCAGGCTTCGGCCATACCTTCGATACAGCCGACGAACTGGCCCATGATATGGGGCTTTTCAGGATTGCCGAAATTCATGCAATCGGTGGTTGCGAGCGGTTTCGCGCCGACCGCGCAGAGGTTGCGATAGGCTTCGGCGATCGCCTGCTTGCCGCCTTCAAACGGGTCGGCCTTGCAATAGCGCGGCGTGCAGTCGGTGGTGATCGCCAGGCCCTTGTTGGTGCCGTGCACGCGGACGACCGCCGCATCGCCGCCAGAACGCTGCGCGGTGTCGGCACCGACCTGGCTGTCATATTGTTCCCAGATCCAGCGGCGCGAGGCGAGCGCGGGACTGGCCATCATCTTGAGCAGATCTGCGCCAATATCGGTGCTGTCAGGAATATCGCCGAGTGGCTGGACATTGATATGCGCAGCATATTCCCCTCGGGTCAGATGCGGACGGTCATAGAGCGGTGCATCGTCAGCGAGTGGGCCGAGCGGGATATCGCAGACGGTCTCGCCCTTGTGGGTCAGCACCATCCGGCGGGTGTCGGTGACCTCGCCGATCACCGCGAAATCCAGTTCCCATTTGGTGAAGATCGCCTCGGCCATTTCCTCGCGGCCGGGCTTCAGCACCATCAGCATGCGTTCCTGCGATTCGCTGAGCATCATCTCGTAAGCGGTCATGCCGGTTTCGCGGCACGGCACCTTGTCCATGTCGAGGATGATGCCGACTTCGCCGTTGGTCGCCATTTCGACGCTGGAGCTGGTCAGCCCCGCGGCACCCATATCCTGGATCGCGACAATCGCATCGCTGGCCATCAGCTCGAGGCAGGCTTCGATCAGCAGTTTTTCGGTGAATGGATCGCCGACCTGGACGGTGGGACGCTTTTCATCGCTGTCATCGTCAAATTCCGCGCTCGCCATGGTCGCGCCGTGAATGCCGTCGCGGCCGGTCTTGGAGCCGACATAGACGATCGGATTGCCAACGCCGCTGGCGGCCGAGTAGAAAATCTTGTCCGCATCGGCGACGCCGACGGTCATCGCGTTGACGATGATGTTGCCGTCATAGGCGGGATCAAAATTGGTCTCGCCGCCAACCGTCGGCACACCGACGCAATTGCCGTAGCCGCCGATCCCGGCAACCACGCCCTTGACCAGATGCTTCATCTTCGGATGGTCGGGGCGCCCGAAACGCAGGGCATTGAGATTGGCTACCGGCCGAGCGCCCATCGTAAAGACATCGCGCAGGATGCCGCCGACGCCGGTCGCTGCGCCCTGATAGGGTTCGATATAGGACGGGTGGTTATGGCTCTCCATCTTGAAGATCGCGGCCTGTCCGTCGCCAATATCAATAACGCCGGCATTCTCGCCAGGGCCGCAAATGACTTGGGGGCCGGTTGTCGGGAGCTTCTTGAGATGCAGACGTGAGGATTTGTAGGAACAATGTTCCGACCACATCACCGAGAAAATCCCCAGTTCCGTGATATTCGGCTCGCGGCCCAACGCGTTCAATATGCGCTGATATTCCTCTGCATTGAGCCCGTGCTCGCGCACGGTTTCGGTGGAGATCTGGGGCTCTGCGATCAGCGTGTCTGTGGTCATGCATCGCCTTTAACGACCTGCGCCAATTTCGACTAGTGGGAATTGATGTTTCGACGCCGTGCTTTATGGATTGTCGGTAAAGGAGGGATTGCATGACCAAGACGATTGAACTGATTTTCGATTTCGTAAGCCCCAACGCCTATCTGATCTGGTCGCCGCTGAGGGCGCTGGCTGAGAAGCATGGCGCAACCATCGAAGTCACCCCGGCTTTTCTTGGCGGCATGCACAAGCTGACCGGCAATGCACCGCCGTTCGTGCGCGATGCGGACGTGAAGGGAAAGAATGACTATGCGATGCTGGAGATAAACCGGTTCATTGCCAAGCATCGCCTGACAAAATTCAAAATGAATCCCAAATTTCCGTTCAACACGATTACATTGCTGCGGATGTTGGTCGCCTTGGACCCAAACGAACGCGCCGGGTTTGTAGAAACCCTGTTACCCGCGATCTGGGAGCAGGGGCTCGACGTGACCGATAGCGAGGCGCTAGGCAAGATTCTGGATGACGGCGGCTTTGATGCTGAGGCGCTGTTTGAAAAGACGCAGGATCCGGCGATCAAACAGGCCCTGATCGACAATACCGAACATGCGGTCGAACGCGGGGCCTTTGGCATTCCCACCATGTTCGTCGATGGCGAGATCTATTTTGGCAAGGAACGGCTGGGACAGATTGACGAGCAATTGTCTGCGGCATGAAATCGCCCTGCAACGATATTTGTACGATCGACCGGCCGAGCGGCCTGTGCCTGGGCTGTGGGCGCAGTCTGGCGGAAATTGGCGAATGGGGAACGGCGACGGACGAGCGTCAGCAAGAGATATTATCCCTGCTACCGGCGAGGATGGAGGCGCTTGCCGGGGCCCTCAAACGGTGACCGTGCTTTAAGCCTTTACGAATTTCAGGACCAGAAACGCAGTCAGTGCTGCCGTCGTGCCGGTCGCAAAAGTGCCCCAGATCATGTCGATGATGGTCAATTTGGTCGACCAGGTTTTGAGCACCGCTTGGCTGGTGAGATCGAAGGTCGCGTAACAGAAGAACCCGAGCAACGCGCCATTGAGTAAAGCCGTGGCCCATTGGCCGTCGAGCAGCGCTGGCCGCACCGCAAACCACATCATCCCGCCGAGATAGAGCGCGTAGAAGGTCAGCGCCGGTGCGAGGCGAAACTGGTCCGCCATGATATCGCCAATGATCGGGCGATAGAGCGACGGCGCAGCATTGCTCAACCAGATTGCGTCGAGAATACCGAAAATGATGGCGGCAATGGCATAAGCGGCAATATATTGGGTCATGTTCGGTCCTGTCCTGATGGCTGTTTCAATATTCGCGTTCGTCCCACCCACCATGCTGCCAAGGCTGCGACCGAGAAAGCAAACAGCCCGGTCAGCTTCATCGCCGCATCCGCAGACTGCGGTTCGGGTCCGAACCAGTTGATCGATTGGAACGCGAGCAGCAATACGGCCAAAAGGCCAAGCGCATATTTCGACTGGCCGGAAATGGGTCTGGTGCGCATGACGTAAAAAGCCAGAGCACCGAACGTGATGCCAAGCTCCAGCGGCATTTCGATCATCGGATAGTTCCACAGGCCAAAACCGAATTTCGGCGGTGAACCAGCGAGCGTCAGGTCCGGTGCATGGACCAGCAGATCGAGAAACCAGTGCGACAGAACCACGGCTCCACCAATCAGCGCGCCCGTGCGGTTGCGCGTGAATATCCAGAAAAGCAGCGCAAAGCCCGCTGCCAGCAGGCTGCTGCCGAGCAGGCTGTGGGTATAAGGCATGTCGTAAAGGTCGAGCGGCACCATTTTGGTAATTCCGGGTGTGATGCGGAAATTTTCGATGCCGGTGAGGGCGAGTCCGAAGAAACCGAAATCCAGCAACTGGCCGGCAACGAAAAGGGTTCCGAGTCCGGGTGCCCTGGGATGGGATGCAGCCACCATTGCTGGCGCAAAATGACCGATGAACATATTTTCTCCCACCGTTTTTCTTGCAAAGCTACACCGGAAGTTAACGATAGTGAAGCCCAAGCCCTTGACCGCGACCCAAAGCGTCGTCATTGAATCTCGCCATGAGCGAAACCAAAGAAGATCTTTCCACGCTGAACTTTGAGGATGCGCTGAAGCGTCTCGAAGACATCGTCCGCAAGCTGGAAAGCGGTGATGTGCCGCTCGACCAGTCGATAGAGCTTTACAGCGAGGGTGAAAAACTGCGCGGTCTGTGCCAGCAGCGCCTGGAATCAGCGCAGGCGAAGATCGAGAAAATCACGCTCGATCGGGATGGCAAGCCGCAAGCCACTGTTCCTTTTGACGCGGACTGAACCGTTGGCGGCCAACAATAATTCGGACCTCTTTCGGGAGATGGGGCGAGTCGCCACTCTGGTGGACCGGCAGTTCGATACATTGTTGCAGGTTCCCAATGACGCTCGCCGTGAATTGTACGAGGCCATGCGTCACGCCGCGATCGGCGGGGGCAAACGGCTGCGGCCATTGCTGGTGATGGCGACGGCCGGACTGTTTAACGTCGATGAATCCTGCGCGATCCGCGCTGCCACGGCCGTCGAGGCCCTGCATGTCTATTCGCTGATCCACGATGACCTGCCCTGCATGGATGATGACGACCTGCGCCGGGGCAAGCCGACCACCCATATTGCCTTCGGTGAAGCGACAGCGGTGCTCGCTGGCGATGCGCTGCATGCGCTGGCCTTTGGGCTATTGTCCGACGACCGCACCCATCACGACCCTTTTGTCCGCGCCGAGATGACCGCCTGCCTCGCCCAGGCCGCCGGTCCTGCCGGCATGGCGGGTGGCCAGATGATGGATCTGGTGGCCGAAAATTCTACCTTTGACTTGCAGACGGTTACGCGGCTGCAGCAGTTGAAAACCGGTGCACTGATCGCTGCCTGCGTGGAAATTGGTGCCATTCTGGGCCGTGTGCCGGAGGAAGGCCGCGTCAGCCTGCGCGGTTATGCCCATGATCTGGGCCTCGCCTTCCAGATTGCAGACGACATATTGGACGTCGAGGGTGACGAGCAAAAGGCCGGCAAGGCGCTGCAGAAAGACGCCGTGGCAGGCAAGGAAACCTTTTTGAGCCTGATGGGTCTGGACCGGGCCAAGGAGCAGGCCCAGATGCTGGCCAATCAGGCCAAATCCCATCTGAGCGGCTATGGCAGCGAAGCGGATCTGCTGCGCGCCATCGCCGAATTTACCATCGCAAGAGATCGCTAGTCGGGGAGCAATATATGAGAATCGGCGTTTATCCGGGGACTTTTGACCCGATCACCCTGGGACATATGGATATTATCAAGCGCGGCATGCGCTTGGTCGACAAGCTGGTGATCGGCGTGACCACCAACCCGTCGAAATCGCCGATGTTCTCCGACGAGGAGCGCCTCGAGATGGTGCGCCGCGAAACCGCCGAGCTGGGCGAGGGCGTGGAAGTCGTCGGCTTCAACATGCTGCTGATGAAATTTGCCGAAAAACAGGGCGCCAGCGTCATCGTGCGCGGGCTGCGGGCTGTGGCCGACTTTGAATATGAATATCAGATGGCCGGCATGAACCAGCAGTTGAACGACGATATCGAAACCGTCTTCCTGATGGCCGATGTCTCGCTGCAGCCGATCGCGTCGCGCCTGGTGAAGGAAATTGCGATGTTTGGCGGCGAGATCCACAAATTCGTGACGCCGCTGGTGGCCGAGGAAATCACCAGCCGGGTGGAGAAAATCGGTCTCAAGGGCGACCAATAGCCGAAACAGCAATTCATTGCAGTGAAAGGTAGAATCGTTCAAAGACCAGTTGCGTTTCCAAACCCTGATGCCAAACGAGTATGCCATGCTGCGTAAATTATTTTTGACCTTCTCCGCCCTGTTTCTGGTTTCCGGAACCGGCCATGCGCAAGAAGTGGAGGAAAAGGCACCGGCCCCCGCATCGGTTCCGGCTGAAGAGAATATTCTCTATCTCGATCTTTCGACCGGCGGGCGCGTTGCGATACAGCTGTTTTCGACGCTCGCTCCCAATCATGTCGAACGGATCAAGACGCTGACCCGGCAGGGCTTTTACGACGGCCAGATTTTTCACCGCGTGATCGACGGGTTCATGGCGCAGACCGGCGACCCGACCGGCACCGGCATGGGCGGCTCCGATCTGCCCGACCTGAAAGCGGAATTTGGCAAGTTCCCGCATCTGCGCGGTGTTGTCTCGATGGCCCGCGCCCAGGGTGAGGACAGCGCCAACAGCCAGTTTTTCATCCTCTTCTACCCGCGCTTCTCGCTCGACGGCAAATATTCGGCTTTCGGCCGCGTGACCTCCGGCATGGAATATGTCGACAAGATCGCACGCGGCGAGCCACCGCTCAATCCCAGCCGGATATTGCAGGCCTCGATCGCCGCCGACAACAAGCCGCCGGTTCTGCCCGGCCCGGCGACGGAGCAGAGTGAAGCGCCGATTACCGTGGATGACCTGAACGCGCCGCTCAATCCCTAGACCAGCCGGTGCGCGTTGATCTTTTTGACTTTGATCTGCCGCCGGAGCTGATCGCGCTGCGGCCAGCGGTGCCGCGCGACAGCGCCAAAATGCTGCAGGTCGCCGGTAACCAAATGTCCGACCATCTGGTCAGCGACCTGCCGGGTCTGCTCGGCCCCGATGACATCCTGGTGTTCAACGATACCAGGGTGATCCCGGCGCAGCTGACCGGCACCCGCGGCGATGCCAGGATCGGCGCGACGCTGCACAAGCGCGTCGACCTGCGCCGCTGGCAGGCCTTCATCCGCAACGCCAAGCGCCTGCGCGTCGGCGAGACCGTCGATTTCGGGATGGACGTGGCGGCGGAGGCAGAGGACAAGTTGCCGGACGGCAGTTTCATTCTGCGCTTTCTCGGCGAGGAGCCGGTGGAACTGCTGCTCGAACGCGCCGGCACCATGCCGCTGCCGCCCTATATCGCCAGCAAGCGGGCGATCGACGAGCGCGACGCCGACGATTACCAGACCATGTTCGCCCGCGAAAAGGGCGCCGTCGCCGCACCGACCGCCGCGCTGCATTTCACCGATGACCTGCTAGCCGCGCTGAACGCCGCCGGCGTCGGCAGCGAAACGCTGACCCTCCACGTCGGCGCCGGGACCTTCCTGCCGGTCAAGGTCGACGAGACCGACGACCACCGGATGCACAGCGAATGGGGCAGGATCGACGCCGCCACCGCCGACCGCCTCAATGCCGCCCGGGCCGCAGGCGGCCGGCTTATCGCCGTCGGCACCACCAGCCTGCGCCTGCTGGAAAGCGCCACCGGCGAAGATGGCATCATCCAGCCGTTCGAAGGCGACACCGATATCTTCATCACCCCCGGCTACAAGTTCCGCGCGATCGACGGCCTGATGACCAATTTCCACCTGCCCAAATCGACCCTGTTCATGCTGGTCAGCGCGCTAATGGGCCTGGAGACCATGCAGGCCGCCTATGCCCATGCGATTGCGGGGGGGTATCGCTTTTATAGCTATGGGGATTCTAGTTTGTTGTTGCCTTGAGGGGGTCTTTGGTGATTGCGAGGTATCTATCAGAAAATTACTATTTTCGATCCCGGCAGACCGCCTAATACCTTGAAAAAGCGCAGGCTATAGGCACGCCCTGAATGAAAACTTTTCTGCGGTGTTATCAACGCGATTAATCCAAAAACATCGAGTGCCGAAATCTCCAGAACGAACGCTAAAACTGGCGATGCCCGCGCCGATTTTTCCCGCCGCTTCGGGGTGGCGGTCTATGAGTAGTCTCAAGATCGCTTCGTCAGCAGTCGAAACTTTGTCGCCGAGGTTATATCGATAAAGAATCTCTTGGAAAAATGCTACTGCATCTCCCTTCTTGGCGAAGTGGTGCTCACCAATTGTAACAGGTTTTGCCGGCATAACTATTTTCCAGTTTCATTTTCCAGTTCGATCTTGTCCAAAATCTCTTTTCTGATGAGGTTAGGAATATTCATGCCCTCAAAAAAGGGCGCGTAACTTCTAATCCAAGTGACACAACCAGCTCTGTCTAAGTCATCCTGAGCGATCTTCTCATATAGCTCAACAGCAGACATTCTAGAAAGGCCAAGTTCTATAAGAGAAAGCAATGTCTTGCTTGATACACCAAATTCGAGCGCTACGCCGATATCGAAATCATCATCGATCAGATCAGACCTTCCAATTTCCATTAGGTGATGTTTCAACACATCTACGTAAGAGGATAGGTACTTTGGCGCTTTGAAGCGGGCAGTCTGCTCTACAATATCCATCGTGTCACGAATGAGCTTGGGTAGAGTGTAGGTGCGGCGATTTCTCTTGTGATAATCTATTCGTTTACGAATAATGGTGGCGAGCGAATAACCCTTGAGCCATTCTACAACGATGACGGAATGAAGTGGAATCAAACCTAACGGCAGAAATACCGGAAATACATTCGCATTGATTCTTTCCATGATGGTTATGAACCGGTCATAGGCGTCCACGCTTTCTGATGGAGCAGGCAGTAGGTTCTCTGGGTCGTTTTTGTATATTCTAAATGCTGCCAACAGTCTTTGAAGACCTATCACATTCACTCCCGGATGACGAATTGCCAATTCAATCGGCAGATCAATTTTTTCCGCAATCTTGGCAAGCTGAGACTCAAGTATTTGAATGGTTTCTTCGCTGTGGCGCTTCGCAAATGGAGCAGCAGAGAGTGTCCCGAGCCTTAGGTAGGTGTTGACGAGGTATGCGCCAACCTGCTCAAATTCCTCGGCGTGTGGTAAGTCGCTTGGATCGTCCGATAGCCTTGCTTCCAAATAGGAAGCAAGGTCTTGATCTTGCCTGATGATAGTGTCCGTCTCTCGCTTGATCGGGTAGCGTGAACGCGCAGGAACTCCCGTAGGCCAAGCGGTCTTGTTCGATGGCTCAATGCAGATAATATTTCCCTGAAACTCATTTCCCCAACGTCCAGCCCGCCCGGCTAAATTCCAAAAGTCATGAGGTTCCATTGGGTGGCCCTTCCCTTTTCGAGGACCTCTAACAACTATAGTGCGACAAGAAAGGTTGACGCCTTCAATGAGCGTCGATGTGCAAGCAAGAAACTTGATTTTGCCCTTTCTAAATAGCCGCTCGATTTCCATGCGGATGAGCGCTGGCATGTTCCCGTAGTGAAAGGCGACTCCGCATTCGACCAATGGAGCAAGCTGATAGTCACGATGGACGGCTTTCCTTGCGAGATCAGCCAGATCAAGAAGTTCCTGATCCTTCTCGCCTTCTTCCTCTAAGAGTTGGCTAATCAGCAGGGCGACATCTTCGGCTTCCGCTGCTCCATTGCAGTAAACTAATGTCCCACCGCGCTCACCGGCTTTGGCAGCAATAAACGCAAGTCTCTTTCTGACTGTTCCCGCCTTATTGTCGAGATGTAAGATTCCAATTGGCAGTTCTCCAGCGTTGTGGACAAGGTTCAATGACCATTTCTTGGGTTTACCCTTCACTTGCTCTGCGAGAATGACATTTTGGAGAACTGTTGGAGTATCGCTATCAACTGAAGACTGGGTTATTCCGTCAGGCGCATCGGTGAGCAATTCTTCCGGATTTTGCGTCGCAGGGCTAACAAAGACTGCCTTGAGCTTTGGGTTCGCCCTTGAAATTCGTTCAATTGCATCTTGCAGTATCACACCGCGTTGATTGTCGCCGATCTTATGCGCTTCATCGACAACCAAAAGGTCGATCAAGCATTCGTCTTTGAGGAGGTTTATTAGCAGATGCAGTCGCTCTTGAGTGAAGACGAAAATCGCCTTCTTCTTATTTGAACGCGCGTAGTTATATTTCTCGACCAACGGGATTGAATGCACCGACACATCGTCTGCATTTTTCAGAATGCCTTTGAGTTCTCCCTCGATCTCGGTGACCAACGCTCGTGTTGGGGCTAGGTAGACGGCTACACGGCTCTCATTAGTGCGGATATAGTCGTTGAGCCACTGAAGGATCAGGAAGGTCTTTCCCGACGCGGTAGGGGCAGAAGCCGAGATCCAGCTATTTTCAGTAGTGGCGCCAGCCCAAAGCTTCTTTTGGAAATCATTTACGTTAAGCCAAGAACCTCCGGCTTCAACAAGGACGGAATCCTCAATATCTCGTCTCAGCGCTTCAATCCTCATTGAAACACCGAGCCGTCCGTTCATATCGCCCTCAATCAGATGGCGCTTTTCAGCCAAGTCTGCTGCCCGATGGTTTGAGAGCTTTTCAAGCAATACGCCGCCTGCATCGCGCACTTCCATCTCTTTTGGTAAGGAAATAGCAGCAGTTGCTATTCGAAGCGCAACCTCTTGATTTTGGCGCGTTTTCGATCTGGCCAGGATACTGCCAGCCAAAAGCAGTCTTTTCCAATCGCACTTTTCGCTTTCTTCTCTCTGCGCATCTTCGTTCGTAATGCCGCCTATTTCCGAAGCAACAGTGAGCCTTGTTATCACGTTAATTTCGTCGGAAATTGCGCAATCAACAAGCCAATCACATAGTTCCTCACTATTCATCTTTAAGACCTAGAGCTTGAAGGAAAGCGGTACGAAAGCCATCTGCAGATGGTACCGGAACACAGAATAGCTGGATATCAAAATGCTGCAGCTTTTCGGCAACTAATCTCGTTGAAATATTGTTGAGCAATTTTGACATCGTAGCTTTTGCAGCCGCTACGATGTCTTCAGTGGTTCCCTTTTGATCTTCCCCCGGATAAAATCCAGCATCGAACCCGACCAACGCCACACCGCAATATTCTACCCGCTTTGAAAGCGGCGAAGTTTTGTCAAAAAACTTTTTGAATGCTCCGGTAAGAGATGGATCGTTCAGGTCAGCTTTGTCGCTTAGAAGGATTAAATCACGCTCTCTCGAAGCCCCTTCATGGTCTTCCTCGGCAAGAAACGGCGCAAGAGATTTGAAACAGTCACGAATTGCCGTTGTTGCATCTTCGTAGACTTTTGACTCGCCCCAAAAGAGTTTCAGCAAGCCTTCTTCTGTCACGCTCGCATATACCCCATCCGCGCCGTGATAGTGCATACGTGAGTCTGTCTTAAGGTCCATTTTGCATAATATCTGCGGCAAGCCTAAGAAACGTTCTGCGAGCAAGTACAGCAGCATCTCGCCGCCTTCTCCCGTATTGCTAAGGTCAGTAAAAGCCGCGATCGCCTCGTGATGGAGAGCGGCGGTCGCGCTTGACGTTTTGAACTTAATATCTCTGTCACGAGCTGCCTGCATCCGACTCTTAGGTATAGCGTAATCAGCGATCGAGTTCCGTAAGAATTCCGCTAGTCGTTTGGGGCTAACGCGTCCATTACCATCTACGGTGAGACAATGGCAATGTACGCTAATCTTGCAGTCGTCTATGAATATAGATTTCTCAACAAGGTTTAGATGTACGTCGAGCTCGCCAGAATCGCCTGCGACTATGTTTTGAAGCGCTTCCGGTGAAATTTTGGACAGATATTCCCCCTAATATTTAGACCGCCAAATTATTTTTCTTCAGCATAATTCTGATAGTACTCGTTTTTTCTGTTGCTTTACAAGTGTCTCCTTTCAGTTTGGCTTTGGTAAAACAATCGCCGCTAACGTGCTGTCGGACATTCGGCGTCACTGCTTTGTACGCTCGAGGGCCGGTGCCTCAGCGTAGCTCAAGTATAATAATTGGAATCCCAAGGGTCGGTCTTGCGGCTGCGCCGATAATCGATTTGCGATTTCGTTTTTACATCCTGATGTCGCCATAGACCTGCAGGTGGCTGCCCGTGATCCGATTATACTCTTCCGCAACGCTGAGCAGGTTTTCGAAGATCGGTATCAGGGAACGATCAGCGTTGGGATATTTTGCACCCCCTTTCCTACACCACCCCCAATCCGCTATATTCTCCCCCGGGCCATCCTCACCCGCCATGGCCCGGCCCCGGTCGCGCGCAGCTTGTCACCGCCCAGCGCGAAAGGTCACACTAGGCGGGTGGTGGCGGAGTGAAGAATGGTGGAAAATTGCGGGTTTCGGGCAAAGGTCACAGTTTTCAAAAACATGCGATATTGTCAAGAATACCGGGAGGGGGAGCGCTGGTCGATTATTTTGCCGGACCGCTTTGCCGGCGCGCCGGTGCCGCGGCTGGCGGGGCGGACTGTCGAACTTGCTACTGGCCCCGCGCGGGGATTCAGGGCATAGCTACCGTGACCAGACAAGGATAAAAGCGGAGAGATGACGATGGACAACTACGAACAGAATTATATTGACGGCAAATGGGTCGACTCCATCGGCGGTACGCCGCATCAGGTCATCAATCCCGCGACCGAGGAGCCGGGCACCAGGATCGTGCTGGGCACCGAGGCCGATGTCGATGCTGCCGTGGCGGCTGCCAAGAAAGCGTTCAAGACCTTCAGCCAGACGTCGCGCGAAGAGCGGCTGGAGCTGCTCGGCCGGATCATCGAGGAATATAAAAAGCGCATGCCGGATATTGCCGCGTCGCTCGCGGTCGAGATGGGCGCGCCGGTCAGTCTCGGCAATGCGGCGCAGGCGCCCGCTGGCCTGGGCGGATTCCTGGGCACGGTGGAAGCGCTGAAGAATTTCGAATTTTCCGAAAAAGTCGGTGACAACAGCATCGTCTATGAACCGATTGGCGTGGTCGGCATGATCACGCCGTGGAACTGGCCGCTGAACCAGATCTGCCTGAAAGTGGCTCCGGCTCTGGCCGGCGGCAACACGATGGTGTTGAAGCCGTCGGAAGAATGTCCGGGAAGCGCCGCGATCCTCGCCGAGGTTATGGATGCCGCTGGCGTGCCGGCCGGTGTGTTCAATCTGGTGCAGGGTGACGGCCCGACCGTCGGCGCGGCGATTGCAGCCCATCCCGGTGTCGATATGGTCAGCTTCACCGGCTCGACCCGCGCCGGCATATTGGTAGCGAAAGCGGCGGCCGACACGGTCAAGCGTGTGCATCAGGAACTGGGCGGCAAGTCGCCCAATCTGGTCCTGCCCGGTGCCAAGCTGGAGGAAGTGCTGCCGCCGACGATCGGCGGGGTGATGATCAATAGCGGGCAAAGCTGCATCGCGCCGACCCGGGTCTTGGTGCACAAGGACCAGACCAGCGACGCGATCGCGGTGGTCAGGAAGATTGTCGAGAGCCAGCAAGTCGGCGACCCGACGGTCGAGGGCGGCCATCTGGGGCCGGTGGTCAACAAGGCGCAATATGGCAAGATCCAGGACCTGATCCAGTCCGCGATCGACGAGGGCGCGACGCTGGAAACCGGCGGCACCGACCTGCCGACCAACGTCAACCGCGGCTATTATGTCAAGCCGACTCTGTTCAGCGGGGTCACGCCTGATATGCGGATCGCGAAAGAGGAAATCTTCGGGCCGGTGGTGACGCTGATGAGCTACGACAATCTCGAACAGGGAATCGAGATTGCCAATGATACGGACTATGGTCTGTCGGCGGTCATTTCGGGCGATCCGGAGGAAGCGGTGGCCGTGGCCCCGCAACTGAAGGCCGGCATGGTCGTGGTCAACAACTGGGGTCCGTCCCCGGGCCTGCCCTTTGGCGGCTACAAGCAGTCCGGCAATGGCCGCGAAGGCGGGGTTTACGGTCTGCGCGACTTCATGGAAGTGAAATCGATCAGCGGTTTGCCAGCCTGAAGGGGCTAGCCCGGAGCAGAGAAGCTTCCATCTGCCAAAATAAAAAGGGCGGCCCGAACGAGCCGCCCTTTTTGTCGTGTTCTCTGACGGTCTAGCCTTCAGCCGGAGCCGCTGCCGGGGGAACCGGCGGATCATTGTCGGCGACTGCGGTGAGCGATCCGCCCATGGCTTCGCATTCACCGGCGTCGGTATATTTCCAGGCGTTGCCCTGATAGTCGATGACAGCGGTGCCGGCACAGCTCGTGCCTTCGCCAGCGGCACAGTCATTGTCACCCGCTTTGGCAATGCCATAGCATTTTTCCTGGTCCGCTGCCGTGACTTCGGTCACCTCGGCGGTTGTTGCTTCTGCATTTTCGCTGGTTGCTTCACTGTTTCCACCGGAACAGGCGGACAGGGCTGCGGCCGCGATCAGGGCGGATGCTGCTGCACCCAGATTGGTAGCGTTTGTCATGAGATTCTCCCGATTTAGGTCTTTGAAAATAGGCTGCCATCCTGCACAGCAAGTGCCAAAGTCGAACAGGACCGGGTAATGGATACACAAACAGCGCAAAAATACAAATTTGAACCGGTCAAATCCGGTAACATGGATGGCCTGGGACAGCTCGGTGGCTGAGCGTTTCTCCTTTTCGATCACAGCGACTGACGGCAAGGCCCGCACCGGCACCATCAGCATGCTGCGCGGCGACATTCGCACGCCGGCATTCATGCCGGTCGGCACAGCAGCCACGGTCAAGGCGATGAAGCCCGAGAGCGTTCGCGCGACCGGCGCCGATATCATCCTCGGCAACACCTATCATCTGATGCTGCGGCCCGGTGCGGAGCGGGTGGCACGGCTGGGCGGCCTGCACAAGTTCATGAACTGGGATCGCCCGATCCTGACCGACAGCGGCGGCTATCAGGTGATGAGCCTGTCGGAGTTGACGAAATTGAGCGAGGATGGCGTCGAGTTCCAGAGCCATCTCGACGGGTCGCGGCATATGCTGACGCCGGAACGGTCGATGGAAATCCAGCGGCTGCTCGGCAGTGATATCGTGATGGCCTTCGATGAATGCACCAAGAATGGAGCGTCGCGCGAGGAAGCGCTGGCCTCGATGGAGCGATCGATGCGCTGGGCGAAGCGCTCTCGCGACGGTTTTGACAGCGGTGAGGAGCATGCAGCGAGAGCGGCCTTGTTCGGAATCCAGCAGGGTTCGCTCGACAGGGACATGCGCGCGGCCTCGGCCGAGGCGCTGATCGACATCGGCTTTGACGGCTATGCGATCGGTGGGCTGGCGGTTGGCGAAGGGCAGGAGGCGATGTTCGACGTGCTCGATTATGCGCCCGGGCAATTGCCTGCCGACAAGCCGCGCTATTTGATGGGCGTGGGCAAACCAGATGACCTGGTCGGGGCAGTAGAGCGCGGTGTCGATATGTTTGACTGCGTGTTGCCAAGCCGGTCCGGCCGCAATGGTCAGGCATTTACCGCTCAGGGCGCGATCAATATCCGCAATGCCAAATTTGCCGAGGATCTGGCGCCCCTGGACGAAAGCTGCGCCTGTTCGGTTTGCAAAAGCTACAGCCGCGCCTATCTGCACCATCTGATCCGGGCGAAGGAGATATTGGGCGCGATGCTGATGACCGAGCATAATATCGCTTATTATCAGACGCTGATGGCGGGCATGCGCGCAGCGATTGCAGAGGGCCGCTTTACCGATTTTGCCAAGTCGTTTCGCAGCGACTATCTGAACATATGATCGCTGGACTACCGGAACAAACCACGCTGCAGGATGCGCTCGACCGCGCCCGTGGCGACGCGCCATTTCTGGCCATGGCGATGCAGGTGCAGCCCGAGCTGACCGATTTGCTGGCGGCAGAAAATCTGGATGCGGCGTTGGACTACGTCGAGAGCGCGGGTGAAGGGGCGCAGAATGTCCGGCAGAAATTACGCCGCGAAAAGCGGGCGCTGGCGCTCGCGTTGGCGATTGGTGATCTGGCCGGTCAACTGTCTCTGACCGAGGTCATCACGCGCCTCTCGGATTTTGCCGACCGGTCGCTGGATGAAGCGCTCGCCGATATTTACGCGACCCGCTACCCCGATGCCCCGCTGGAAGGTTTTGCCATCATTGGCCTCGGCAAGCATGGGAGCCGGGAACTCAACTATTCCTCCGATATTGATCCGATCTTCATCTATGATCCCGACAAAATTCCGGTCCGCGGTCGGGAAGAGCCCAGTGACGCCGCGCGGCGGATCGGTCAGCAGCTGGTGGAGGCGCTCAACAGCCGTGACGCCGACGGTTATGTGTTCCGGGTCGACATGCGGCTCAGGCCCTCGCCGGAAGTGAGTCCGGTCGCGCTACCGGTGGAAGCGGCGATCAGCTATTATGAATCGAGTGCCCTCGCATGGGAGCAGGCGGCCTATATCCGGTCCCGGGCCGCTGCCGGTGATCCGGCATTGGGTCGCTATTTTCTGGAAACGATCAACCCGTTCATCTGGCGGCGGTCGCTTGATTATGGCGCGATCCAGAATATCGGATCGGTCACCGCGCAAATTCGCGATCATTATGCTGCGGGCCAGAAATTCGGGCCGGGCTTTGATCTGAAACGCGGTCGTGGCGGTATTCGGGAAACGGAATTTTACGCGCAGATGCATCAGTTGATCTTTGGCGGGCGACAACCGGACTTGCGAGTGCCGGCGACGCGGGATGCGCTTGCCGCGCTGGCGCAAGCTGGACGAATCGACAAGGACAAGGCGACAGCGCTCAGCGAATCCTACGAACTCTATCGGGTGATTGAGCACCGGCTGCAGATGGTCAACGACCAGCAAACTCACAGCCTGCCCGATGAAGCGGCGATGCTGGACCGGGTGGCGCGGCTACACGGACTGGGATCGGGCCAGGCGTTGCTCGATCTACTCGCCCCGCATGTGGACAGGGTCGGCAGGATTTACGACGATCTGATCGAGCCGGAAGACAGCGCTCGCCTGCCGATGGACGAAGCGAAACTGGTCGCGCTGCTGGCGGAGAAAAAGCTGCTGGAAGCCGATGCTTTTCTGCAGGCGATCAAACGGTGGCGGAGCGGCAAGGTGACGGCATTGCGGTCCGCAGCCGCCCAGGAGTCGTTCGAAGCGATCTTGCCGGAACTGGTCGATGTGATTGCGACGGCAACGAATTCCACAAAGGCGCTGGCGCGGCTGGACAGCCTGATCGGCCAATTGCCGACCGCGATCAATTTTTTCCGGATTTTGGAGGCGCGTCCCGGCCTGCTCGAAAAGCTCGGGCAGATATTGAGCCACGCGCCGGTGCTGGCCGACGCTTTGTCTCGTCGCGCTGAATTGTTCGATGGTCTGATCGACGCCTCTGCGCTTGACCTGCCGCCGTCTGTCGAAGAGCTGGCGGACCAGTTTTCCCGCACCGAACCGGGCGATGACTATCAGATGCTGCTCGACCGGGTGCGGGCCCGTGTGGGAGAAAAACGTTTTGCGCTTGGGGTGCAGCTGATCGAAGGCCGACATGATGCGCTCGATATTTCCGCAGGCTATGCCCGTGTTGCCGAGGCAGCGATTCAGGTGTTGGCGGATGCCACCATCAGTGAGTTCGAGGCCGTGCATGGCAAGATTGCCGGTGGCAGGCTGCTGATCCTGGCGTTGGGCCGACTGGGTGGAGAGGCATTGACCCATGCTTCGGACCTTGATTTGATTTTTCTGTTCGCCGGTGATCATAGCGCCGAGTCCGATGGCAAGCGGCCTCTGGGCGGCACGCAATATTTCAACCGGCTGACGGCTCGGATCGTCACGGCGTTGTCGGTGCCGACCGCCGCTGGGCCCTTATATGAGGTCGACACCAGGCTGCGACCGTCCGGAACGCAGGGGCCGTTGGCGGTCACTCTGGAGAGTTTCTACAAATATCAGCGCGAAAGCGCGTGGACCTGGGAGCATATGGCCCTGACCCGCGCCCGTCCGGTCTATGGCAATGCGGAAGATCGCGAGCAGCTGCAGAGCGAGATAGGCGAGATCCTGAAAAAGGATCGCGAAGCAGAAGACCTGCGCAAGGCGGTCCGCAAAATGCGGCTTGATATTGTCGAGCACAAGCCGCCGAAAGGCCCGCTCGACACCAAATTGATGGAAGGCGGACTCGTCGACTGGGAATTCATCGTCCATTTTCTGCAATTGAAAACCGGCGAAGCGCTGCATCCGCAACTCGGTAAAGCGGTTCGGGTTCTGGTCGACGCTGGCCACCTCGACGAGGATATGGTGACCGCGCATGATCTGATGTCGCGCTTGCTGGTGGCTTTGCGGCTAATGTCTCCCGATTGCGATTACCCACCGGAAACCAGTCGCGCCCTGATCGCCAAAGCGGCGGGGCAGCAGAGCTGGGATGATCTTCTGGACGGCTATGATCAGGCGCGGCAATGCGTTATTGACGCCTGGAATCGGCACCTGCGGCCGGACCCTGACGAGATATTAGGAGATATATGATGATCAAAGAAGGCGATAAAATCCCGGATATGGAGCTGGTCGCGCCAGACGGAAGTCCAGTGAAAATATCGGATTATTCCGGCAAGAAACTGGTGCTGTTCTTCTACCCGAAAGCCAGCACGCCGGGCTGTACGACGGAGTCGAAGGATTTTTCTGCGCTGTTGCCTGAGTTTGAGAAAGCCGGTGCGGCGGTGCTGGGCATGTCGGCCGATTCGCCGAAGCGGCAGCAGAATTTTATCAACAAGCAGGAATTGACCGTCGATATCGCTTCCGACGAAAGCACCGAATTTCTGGAGAAAATTGGCGTTTGGGCGGAAAAGAAGATGTACGGCAAAACCTATATGGGGATTATCCGTTCGACCTTTCTGATTGGTCCCGATGGCACGGTTCTGAAGGCCTGGCCGAAGGTCAAGGTAAAGGGGCATGCGGAAGAGGTGTTGGCGGCTGTCCAGGCGGCATAGACTATCGGACATGGCCGAATATTCCGATGTAGGTTCAGCGGTCTTGCAAGTCCTGCAGACCGCTGACCCGAATGCGAAGGTGATGGCTGCGCGCCACGCAGCGAGGCAATGGCGGGTCGGGCGCCTGTCACATGACTTCCCTCACCGCATGCCGGATATGCCCGCTCGTCCCGATCGTCCGCTGTTGCTACTTCCGCGCGACATGCCACGGCGCGGCGGCGGTACGTCTTTGCCAAGACGGATCGCCCTGATCCACGCACTCGCGCATATCGAATTTGTTGCGATCGACCTCGCCTTTGACATGATTGGCCGCTTTGGCGCGCAATTCCCGCGCGATTTTACGGATGACTGGATGCGCGTCGGGTCGGAAGAAGCGATGCATTTTGCTTTGCTCGACCGGCGATTGCGGGCGATGGACAGTTTTTACGGAGCGCTTCCCGCTCATGACGGGCTGTGGGACAGCGCGAAAAACACCGCTCATGATGCATCGGCCCGTCTGGCGATTGTTCCGATGGTGCTCGAGGCTCGGGGACTGGATGTCACTTTGCAAACTGTAGAACGGTTTGAACGGCAGGGTGACAATTCGACGGCAAAGGTTCTGAATCGCATCTTTCGGGACGAGATTAACCATGTATCTTACGGCACGAAATGGTTCGAATTTGCCTGCGACCAACGCGATCAGAATCCGCATGCGCGCTGGAAAGAGCTTGTAAAAGCCCATTTTAAAGGTGGTTTAAAGCCTCCATTCAACGACTCAGCGCGCCAAGCTGCCGGTCTAACCCGCGAATATTATTCTGCTATTGAATAATTAACTGGAATGAATTTACATCACCACTCGATCAACAAACGATCGACGGGGGCAAAGGTTCCGAAAAAAATTCAAGCCATGAATTTCATGGGTCGCTAGAAAAGGTTCGATCATTATATGACCGAAAACATAGTCGCTTTATTCCGTAAATCTGTGAGCAAAATCACAGCCATTGCAATTCTCGGCTCTGCAATGATTTTTTCCACCGCCGCCTCAGCAGAAGCTGCCGCCGATTCCAGTATCCCCGTTGATGTATTGAAAAGCCAGGCCGCAGAAAGTGCCTTGGGCGAAGCGGATCCGGCCTTCCGGATGATTTTTGATAACTGGGCGAGCCAAGGCAAGCAGGAAGCCGTCAAGCTGATGATCCCTTCACGCAAGCCGGTAAAAGACTTCACGTTGACCAGCTCTTATGGTTTTCGGGCGGACCCATTCAAAAGACGCCGGGCCAATCACAAAGGCCTCGACATGGCCGGACCGATCGGCACCCCGATTTATGCTACCGCTGACGGCATTGTAGGCCGTGCGCAATGGCTGGGCGGCTATGGCAATTATATCGAAATCAATCATGGTAACGGCATCCAGACCCGTTACGGCCATATGTCCAAGCTCAATGTTAAATCAAATGCTCGTGTCAAGAGCGGCGACTTGATTGGTTTCATGGGCTCGACCGGTCGCTCCACCGGCAGCCATCTGCACTATGAAGTGCGCATCGCCGGCGAAGCGGTCAATCCCATTCCGTTCATGCAGTCCAACGACTTCCTCGTTGCCCAGAAGCTGAATTCGGGCGTTGCATTGGGCGGCCCAGCCGAATAAGACATTTTTTCACACCTTTGGGAGAGGGTGCATGAAGGGGCGGTTTGAGCTTAAGGCTTGCCGCTCCTTTTGTTTGTCCCTATCTTGAAGCCATGAACCAAGCCAGCGCATCTATCGAACAGGATATCATCCTGACCCCCAATGCCGCGAAGCGCGTCGCTGTGATCGCGGGTAAACAGGGCCGGGCCGCAATATTGCGGCTGGCCGTTGAAGGCGGTGGCTGCTCCGGTTTCCAATATCGCTTTGGTCTCGCTGACAGCATCGAGGATGACGACATCGCAGTCCAAGAATCAGGCGTTACCTTGGTCGTGGACGAAGTCAGTCTTGATCTGGTGCGTGGAAGCGCCGTGGATTTTGTTGAATCCCTGGGTGGCAGTGCCTTTCAGGTGACCAATCCCAACGCGGCTTCGGGTTGCGGCTGTGGCTCCAGCTTTTCCATCTAAGTGAAAATAGCCAGCTTCAATATTAACGGTATCAAGGCGCGTTTGCCGCGCCTGCTGGAATGGCTTGAAGAAACCAGGCCAGATGTTGCCTGTCTGCAGGAAATCAAGACGCAGGATGAAGGGTTTCCCGCCGAAAAATTTGAAGAAATCGGCTATGGTGCGATCTGGCACGGGCAAAAGAGCTTTAATGGCGTCGCCATTCTGGCGCGCGATCAGGTTCCGGAAGAAATCAAGCGCGGCCTGGATGGCGAGCCAGAAGACGAGCACAGCCGCTATCTCGAGGCTAACATCAGCAGCAGCAAGGACGGACGGAAGGTTCGGGTTTCGAGCATCTATTTGCCCAACGGCAATCCGCATCCCGGTCCGAAATTTGATTTCAAACTGCGCTGGATGAAACGATTGCGCGATCGTGCCGCCGAAATCTGGGCGGAAGAAGTGCCGGCCGTTCTGGCAGGCGATTATAACGTCATTCCGCGCGACAATGATGTCTATTCGGTGAAGGCTATGCAGGACGATGCGCTGATGCAGCCGGAAAGCCGGCAAGGCTATCGGCGCCTGCTCAATGATGGATGGACCGACGCGCTGGGGGTGACCTATCCGGCGGGCAATATCTGGACCTACTGGGACTATCGCAGCGGCGGCTGGCAGCGCGATCAGGGCTTTCGCATTGACCATCTGTTGCTCAGCCCGCTCGCTGCCGATGCTCTAAAAAGCTGCGGTGTCGACAAGGAACATCGCGGCCGGGAGAAGGCGAGCGACCACACGCCAGCTTGGGTCGATTTGTCCATTTGATGCGGGTGGTGTCGACCGGCATCGCCATCTGCGTCGGTATTTATCTGCTTCTGTTATTGCTTGTTTACGTATTTCAGCGCCAGCTTCTATACTTCCCGGATCAATCTGTACCGCCGCAAAGCCATCTTGATACAATGGGTGTCACGACGGTCGAGGTCCGTTCCGGCCTGGACGCAGTCCTTCAGTCTTTGTGGATTGCACCCAAAGCATCCGACGCTCCTGTCCTTCTGTTTTTGCACGGCAATGCAGGGTCGCACTTTGACCGGATTCCGGTTTATCAAGCGCTGGCCAGAGAAGGGGCTGCCGTGTTGGGCGTTGGTTATCCCGGATATGGCGGCAATTCCAGAGCTCCAAATGAAGCGGAACTCTATGAGGCGGCGCAGATAAATTATGACTGGCTCATCCAAAAAGGGATCAACTCGCAGCAGATCATAATCATCGGCGAATCTCTGGGTAGTGGCGTGGCTGCACATCTTGCATCACAGAATGAAGCGGCTGGCCTGATAATGATCGCGGCCCATAGCGGTATCGATGAAATGGCCCAGCGGCAGTTTCCTGTATTTCCTGCACGCTGGCTGGTCAAAGACCGCTATCCAAGCCTGGAGCACATCGACCATATCAATATGCCGTTATTCTGGATCCACGGGACAAAAGACGAATTGATTCCCTTTGCCGTCGGCCAGCGCTTGTTTGATGCTGCCAGAGAGCCCAAAGCTGCCTTTCCGATCAAAAATGGCGGCCATAATGATTTGTGGAGCAGGGGAATAGACGGGATCATCCGCGATATTTCCGTCAGGCTTGCAAGCAGCGCTTCTCCAACGAATAGCGCGTCCTAAAGCGCCTTCTCGTAGATCAGATATTCCCGGTTGATCTTCGCGCCGATCGCATCGGCAATTGCCACCATTCCCTGATTATCCTCCAATATCCAGCCGATTTCCGCATAGCGCGTGCCGAAATCGGCGACGGCGTCACGGCGGATATATTCGATCATCATGAAGGCGAGCTGGCTGGCGAGGCGCGTGTTGTGCAATTCCTTTTTGACGCCCATCAGCGGCACCCGCATCGACTGCGCCTTGGGGAATTTCAGCCACCACAGCAATTTGGCCCAGCCAAAGGGCCAAAGCGAGCCGTTCAGTTCGCGGATCACTTCATTCATGTTGGGCAGGGTCATCATGAATGCGACGGGCTCGCCGTCGAGTTCTGCGATCCGGATCAGTGCCTCTTGTACGACCGGCTTCAGGCTTTCGCCGGCATGCGCAATTTCATGGTCTGTCATCGGCACAAAGCCCCAGTTGCCCGACCACGCATCGTTCAATAGCCCCATGATGATCGCTGCATCACGGTCGAAATGTTTCTTTTCGACTTTGCGGATCCGCAGCTGCTTCTTGCGTTCGCCCGAGGCAACGATCCGGTTGATCAGTTCGGGAAAGCCGTCTGCGACCGGCAGGTCGTAGGTCACAAGGCACTTGGCGACGGTATAGCCGAAATTTTCGATCCAGCCCTGATAGTCGGCATTGTGATGGCCCATCATGATCATTGGACTCTGGTCGTGCCCCAGGGTCAGGAGGCCGGGTTCCTCCCAGATTGACATGCTGATCGGGGCCAGAATGCGGGTCATGCCCTGGTCTTTCAGCCAGCCTTCAGCAGCAGTGATAAGCGCATGCATGGCTGCCTCATTCTTGGCCTCCATCATGCCCCAATTGCCGGTTCCCGGGCCCATGCCCTGTTCCGGAGGCTGTTCCAGCGCCAATTTGTCGATATGCGCACTGATCCGGCCGATCACCCGGCCTCGCTGGATGGCGAGAAAAAACTGTACCGTGGCATGTTCGAAAAACGGGTTTTTGCCCGGCGTAATCAGCTTGGCCACTTCGGACTTCAACGGCGGAACCCAGTTCGGATCAGAGGCATTGAGCTCATAAGCAATGTCGATAAACTGCTTGATCTGGCCCTTGGTAGTAACAGGCTGAATCACTATATCCTGACCGGCCACCATATTAT
The DNA here is from genome assembly GCF_048269865.1 of Parasphingorhabdus sp. Classification (GTDB taxonomy): domain Bacteria; phylum Pseudomonadota; class Alphaproteobacteria; order Sphingomonadales; family Sphingomonadaceae; genus Parasphingorhabdus. Next base: position 112,071 of record NZ_JBLWUA010000001.1, read on the forward strand.
ATCCTTCTATATTTGCGGCAGGCTGTGACGTTAATCGCGGCGCAATGTCAAGGGCAAGGGCGCCAATGCTGTCTTGTCCTTGCCATGATGTCGCCATGTTATGTTGCTCTAGGCCGTTCAACAATTATGCAGGTGTTTATGAGTTCGACAACCATCTCTACGAAAAATGCGGCGCAGGCCGCACCGTCGGCCCGCCGGAATTCGGCGTCTGTTGCCGTTCCGGAGGATAATGACCTGATCCGGACGGCCGCCAAGGTGACGCGCGATCTGAACACGCCAAAGGCTGCGATCTACTGGGCTGATTTTCTGGCTTCTGCTGCCGTTGGCTATGGATCGCTGTTCGGCGCGATCGTGAGTTCTTCTCTGGTGCTGGCCCTTGTATTCGGCTTGATCTCCGTACTGGCGCTCTACCGTGCGGGTAGCTTCATTCATGAATTGACCCATATCCGGCGCAACACGCTGCCCGGCTTTCATTTTGCATGGAATGCCCTGTTCGGTGTGCCGATGATGATTCCGTCCTTCATGTACGAGGGCATTCACAGCATTCATCACCGGACCAAGAAATATGGTACTGTGGAAGATCCCGAATATCTGCCGCTTGCGCTGATGAAACCCTGGTCGGTGCCGCTGTTTGTGATTGTTGCAGCACTGGCACCCATTGCGCTGCTGGTCCGCTATGCGATCCTGACACCATTGTCCGCGGTCATTCCACCGCTGCGCAAATTGGTGGTAGAGCGTTATTCAGGCCTGATCATCAATCCCGAGTTCCGCCGCAAGGCACCAGAGGGCGACTTCAAGCGTCGCTGGCTGATTTGCGAGATCGGATCCAGCATCTGGGCCATCGCTCTGCTGACGATGGTTGCGACGGAAATTATTCCGATGCGTGCTTTTCTGATCTTTCTCGGCGTGATGTCGGGCAGCGTTATCTTGAACCAGATTCGCACGCTGGTCGCGCACTTGTGGGAAAATGACGGCCATGAAATGAGCGTGACCGGTCAATATCTTGACAGCGTCAATGTGCCGCCCCCTTCGACCTTGCCGGCCTTGTGGGCGCCTGTCGGATTGCGTTATCATGCACTGCATCATCTGCTGCCGGGCGTTCCCTACCATAGCCTGGGTGAAGCCCACCGGCGGCTGGCCGCTGAATTTCCGGCGGGTTCAAGTTTCTACCGGGCGGATCATGATAGCCTCTGGATCTTGATCAAGGGTCTTGTGCGCGGCAGCGCCGGGCGGAACTGAAGCGTCTATTCCTCGGTGCGGACCAGCACGGTTTCACCGATCAGGAAAAACAGCAGGAACGGAGCCCACGCAGCCAGCAACGGGGGATAGGCACCGATATTGCCCATTGCCAGCGCGAAATTATCAGCGACAAAATAGGCAAAGCCGAGCGCCATGCCGATCACGGCACGGACAAATAATTGCCCCGAACGGGCCAGGCCGAAGGCGGCGACGGCGCCCAGCAGCGGCATCAGGATGGACGACATCGGCCCCGAGATTTTGTGCCACCAGCCGGCACGCAGGCTCATGGTCGGGCGTCCGGCGCGCTGCAACTCATCAATAGCACCGCGCAAGGCAAAAATTGACAGGCTGTCCGCGTCGACACTGCTCAAGGTGAACTGATCCGGGCGGATCGAATCCCCGATTACCAGTTCGGGTTTCTTCTCTTCGTCACCGGTACTGACATCAAACTGGGTCACATTGGTGAGTAACCAGCCGTTGCCGGTAAAACGGGCTTTATCGCCATGCAACAGGCTTTTCAGGCCGTTTTCTGTGCGATCATAGATGGTAATGTCCTGCAAAACGACTTTATCACCGTGGCCGGTTACGGTGCGCGCGTTGATCAGGCTGTTGCCGTCCTTGACCCATACATTGGTGCGTATGTTGCTTTCTGCCGGGATCGGTCCGAACTCGACTTTCTCCCATTGGCTCAGCCGGTCAGTTGCGGGCGCCACCAGTGTTTCATTGAACACAAAGGACAGCAGAGCAACCCCCATGCTCGCGACAATCAGGGGTGCGAGAATCTGGTGGGCGGAAAGCCCGCCCGCTTTCATCGAGATGACTTCGCTATTCTGGTTGAGCGTCGCCAAGGTGATGATCGTTCCCAGCAACACTGAAAATGGCAGAAAACGGGCGATCAGTTGTGGTGCACGTAACGAAACATAAGTCCAGAGTTCCGCTTCGCCATTGCCCGGATGGGCCAGAATCTTGCCACTCTCGCCGAGCAGGTCGAGCGCTTGCAGCACCAGCACCAGCAACGCCAGCACGGCCAGAGTGCGGACGATGAACATTTTCGCCATATAGATGGCAAGGGTGCGGGAGGGGAAAAAGTCCATGTCCGGCTATTCTTTCATCAGCGCGCGTTTGCGATTGAAGTTGAGCAGGCCCTTGAAAACGCCTCCAAATTTGGAGAACGCCTTTTCCAGTGCCCCGATCGGCTGACCGCCCGGCACATGGGCCGCGACATGATACATCCAGAGGATCAGACCTGCAAACAGGCAGAAGGGCACCCAAAGAGCGATAATAGGATCAACCAGACCCAGGGATCCGACATCCTCCCCATATTCGTTGACCTTGTGATAGGTCACGATCATCACGATCGACAGAAAGACACCAAGCGCCGAGCTGGACCGTTTCGGTGGGACCGCCAGCGCCACCGCCAGCAGCGGCATCAGCAGCATCATCACCACTTCGACCATCCGGAAATGGAAATTGGAACGGCTTTCGTTGCGCTCGGTGATCGGGCGCTTCGCATCGGCACCGACCCGCACCAGTTCGGGGATCGTATATTCGAGATCCTTGCCGCCCCGCGACCGGAACGACCCGATGTTCGGCAAATCGATCGGCAAATCGTGATTGCTGAAGCTCAATATTCTGGGCTTCTTGTAATTCGGTGCATCGTGGACCAGCACACCGTCGGTCAGTCGGAGGATTATCGTGTCAGGATCATCGGTAGCGAGGAACTGGCCACTTTTCGCGGTGACCGAGACGGTCTGGCCTTGCTTGTTTTCCGCCCGGACAAAAATTCCGTTCAATTTTGTTCCATTGTCCCGGCTTTCCTCGATCCGCAGCGTCATCCGGCTACCCAGATTGGTGAATTCCCCAACCTTGATCGACGCTCCGAGCGCGCCCGATCGCAATTCGAATCGAAGCTCCTCGTAATAATAGCGGGACAGGGGTTGGATGAAGCCGACCAAAGCCAGATTGACCAGCATCAGCGCCGCCGCGAAAATATACGGGACCCGGAGCAACCGCCCATAGCCTTGGCCGACGGCGCGGAAAACATCCAGCTCGGAGCTCAATGCCAACTGCCGGAAGGCGAGCAGGATTCCGAGCAGCAACCCGATGGGGATACCCAGCGACAGATATTCGGGAATCAGATTTGCCAGCATCCGCCAGACGACGCTGACAGGGCCACCCTCTGCCGCGACAAAATCAAACAAACGCAGCATTTTTTCGAGTACGAGCAGCATCGCTGCAATCACCAATGTGCTGAACAGCGGCACGGCGATCAATCTCGCCAGATAGCGATCAGTGGAGGTCAGCAGCTTCAACTTGTTGTCTCCCTCTCACCATGTTTTCGCCGCAAATCAAATCCATAATCATAAGCGGATCGGGGGCTGATTCTTGACCGTGTCGGAGTGTTGGCGCGGGTATAACGACTAGGAGTAACTTCGTCATGTTGAAATTTGCGACTTCTATCGCATTATCGACCACTATTTTACTGACTTCGGCCCCGGCATTTGCTGGCGGTCGCGAGATACCCAATGATATGCGCCGGTGTCAGGCCGGCAATGGCCCCGCCGTGAAGGTTCAAATCGAGGGTTTCAAGGATACGACCGGAAAAGTGCGCGTCCAAAGCTATCGCGGCACCAAGGACGAATGGCTCAAAAGTGGTGCATGGCTGAGCCGTATCGAAGTGCCGGTCAGCGCGAAAAACATGACCTTCTGCCTGCCGTTCAGCCAGGCCGGCGAATATGCGATTGCGGTTCGCCACGATCTCAATGGTAACGGCAAAACCGATATCACCAGCGATGGCGGCGGTATGTCGAACAATCCAAGCATCAACATCTTCAATCTCGGCAAGCCGAGTTACAAGAAAACCAAATTTGCGATCGGCAATGAGGTTAAATCCATCCGCATCACCATGAAATATATGTGATGCACCGGCTATCCGGCATAAATTAGGGCTATTTCATGGCAAATGTAGCACTTCTTTCCAATCCGAACTCAACCGGAAATCGGGCGATTTTGCCAGAAGTACGGTCGTATTGCGTAAAGAACAGTGATGTATTCCACTATGAAGTGGATCATGTGGACGAAATCGCCAAGGCGCTGCAGACGATTGCCCGAGTGAAGCCGAAAGTGCTGGTAATCAATGGCGGTGACGGGACTGTGCAGGCGGCGCTGACAGAGCTGTATCAGGGCGGCCATTTCGGCGACAATCCGCCGCCGGTTGCGGTTTTGCCGAACGGCAAAACCAATTTGATCGCTCTAGACCTCGGATCCGAAGGCAATCCACTCAAGGCGCTTGAGCGCATTGTCGAGCTCGCCAAGCATGATCTGCATGAACATCTGGTTGATCGCGAGCTGATCGCCTTGTCTGATGGCAGCAAGGACAGCAAGGTTGTGCTTGGCATGTTTCTTGGCGGTGCCGGCCTGTCCGAGTTCATTCTCTATTGCCGCCACAAGATCTATCCGCTGGGCCTGCCCAACGCCGCGGCTCATGTGTTGACAGTTTTCGCGGCGCTAGCGTCGGTGCTGTTCGGCATTCGCGGGAAGTTCCTGCCCAACCGGTCGCGGCCAATCAAGATATCGCTGATCCGCGACGGACAGTATCAAGGCAATTTCGCGGTGCTGATTGTCACCACGCTGGAAAAACTTCTGCTGATGAGGCGTTCGATGCGGAACCAGAATGCGATTGGCCGGATGCAATTTCTGGCGATTGATCAGCGTGCTGGCGCCATCGTACGGTTTCTGCTCTCGGTCATTTTTGGCCGTCTCGGCAAAAACACGCAAAAGGGCATTCATCTGGAGCGCGGAGACATGATCCGGATTGAAGGCGAGGGCAGCAATGTACTGATGGATGGTGAGCTGTTTTCCGCTCAGCCCGGCCAGCCGATCGTTCTGAGATCCACCAAGGCTGTGTCCTTTCTTCGGCTCGCTGCTTGAGCTAGAGCTTTTCGCGTGGGCGATCTGAAATCATTGATAACGCAGGAATTGGCGCAGCCGGTTGATCCGCGAGTTGCGGCTTTCGCTGCGTCTATTGCAGCGAAATATGGAGACGCATCGCGGGCCGTGTTATTCTATGGCTCCTGCCTCCGGACCACTGAACTCGACGGACAGATGCTTGATTTCTATCTGATCGTTTCTAACTATGAAGCGGCTTACGGGAAAAGCTGGCTGGCGGGCGCGAACAAGCGGCTGCCCCCTAATGTGTTTCCTGCCGAACATGACGGGCTGATCGCCAAAGTGGCGGTGCTCAGCGAGCGGGACTTTCACAGATTGAACCGGATTGGCGCCAGCGCGGTCAGCGTCTGGGCCAGATTTGCCCAACCATCGCGCCTGGTCTGGCACGCGGATGCACAGGCACAGGCGCAGGTGGTTGACGCAATCGCGGGGGCTCCGGTGACGCTTTTCGATATGACCTTTCCGATGATGGGTGTTGATCAAGAATATCGGATTTTGGATGTCTGGAAACGCGGTTTTGAGCTGACTTATGGTGCCGAACTGCGAGCCGAGCGAAAAGATCGTTCCGGTTCGGTCGTCGATTCTGATGTGGCGCGCTACGAACGATTTGGGACTGCGGTCGTGGCGGCGATTGCCGAACGGGCAAAGAAACGCGGAAAGAATCTGAAAATCGTCGCCTCGCGTGCCGCGGTTGAAAAAAGATGGCGGCAGTTGCGCCGCAATGGCAAGATCCTGACCCTGGCCCGGCTCGCCAAGGCTTCCGCCACCTATGCCGGCGGCATTGATTACCTGGCGTGGAAGATCAATCGCCATGCCGGGACCGATTATGTGATCAGGCCCTGGCAGCGAAAATTGCCAATCCTTGGCGCGCTGGTGATGTTGCCGCGGCTGATTCTGGGCGGGGCGATCAAGTAAACCCTTCAACGGGATGACGCCGCCAGTCCGAACCGTAGGATGGTGGCAAGCATCACAAGGTCCTGAAACAAGTTAGCTGCACTGGTCTTCGGCTTAGGAGGACGAGATGCTACCGGTCCTTGTAATCAGGTTTCCGCTTGGCGAAAAACGCCTTAGCCGCCTCGCGGCTGTCTTCGGTCATCGACAGCATCACCTGCTGCCGGTCTTCGATGGCGAGTGCCGCTTCGAAGCTCTGTGCATCGATATTGCGATTCAGCGCGTCCTTGGACAGGCGCAGGCCCATCGGGGCGGTGTCGAGCATTTCTTCGGCCAGAGCGAGCCCGGTAGACAGCAGCTTCTTTTCGTCCACCATTTCGCTGATCAGGCCGCATTTCTCGGCCCGTTCGGCGTGGATGAAGCGACCGGTCAGGATCAGTTCCGACGCAATCGAGGCACCGACCATGCGCGGCAGGAAATAGCTGGACCCCATGTCGCAGCCGCCGAGGCCGATCTTGATATAGGCGGCATTCATCTTCAGGCTCGGCGCGCCATAGCGGACGTCGCTGGCGAGCAGCAGCGAGAAACCGCCGCCGCAAGCCGCGCCCTGGGCCAGCGCGATAATCGGCTGCGGACATTGCCGCATCAGTTGCATGACCGTGGCGATCGAGCGCTGCGTGCGCCAGACATGCTGGACCTGTCCCTGCGAGCCATCATTCTTCCAGCCGCCAATATCGAGGCCCGCGCAAAAGGCACGACCTTCGGCGCGAAATAGAACCACGCGGATGTCGGGCCGTTTTTGCAGTTCGCGAAAATAATCCTGCAATGCAAAGATCATCGCCTCGTTCATCGTGTTAAGCTTTTCGGGCCGGTTAAGCGTCAATATCTCGATGGCACCGCGCTGTTCGATGAGGATCGGGTTGGTCATCTCGGCTAGATCGCTCCTACCGCCTTGCCTGCGGCTTCGAACATGCCCAGAATCTGGTCAACCTGTTCGCTGGTGTGTTCGGCGCACAGCGAACAGCGCAGGAGAGTCATGTTCGCCGGTGTCGCGGGCGGGCGGGCGAGATTTACATAGAGCCCTTCAGCGAGCAGCGCCTGCCACATCATCGCGCCTTTTTCGAGATCGGGCATGATCACGGCGATGATCGCGCTTTCCGCTTCCGGCGTGCCGAGGGAGAAGCCGAGATCGCGCAGGCCCTGGTGCAGCCTCTTGCTATTTTCCCATAGATGCGCGCGCTTGTTGCCGCTGTGCATCAGCTTGCGGATCGAGGTGCTCGCGGTTGCCATCACGCTGGGTGGCAGGCTGGCAGTGAACACATAGGGCCGGCAAACCAGCCGCAAGATTTCGAATTTCGGATGGTTGGAGACGCAGAAGCCGCCGACCGTGCCGACGCTTTTGCTGAACGTGCCGATGATGAAATCGACGTCGTCGATCACGCCCTGCGCTTCACACACGCCGCGGCCGTTTTCACCGATAAAGCCCATGCTATGGGCCTCGTCGACCAGCACCATCGCGCCATTTTCCTTGCAGATGCGGACCATGTCCTTGAGCGGTGCGACATCGCCGAGCATCGAATAGACGCCTTCAAGGACGACCAGTTTGCCGGCTTCAGCGGGCAGGCGTTTCAGCCGTTTTTCGAGCGCTTCGAAGTCATTGTGGCGGAAGGCGACAATCTCGGCATTGCCCATCGCGCAGCCGTCGTAGATCGAGGCATGGCTGTCGGTGTCGAGAATGATATAGTCGCCCTTGCCGGCGAGCGTGGAGATGATCCCGAGATTCGCCTGATAACCGGTGGAAAAGACCATTGCATGGTCCATCGCGTAAAATTCCTTGAGCGCATCCTCGCAGTCGCGATGCAGGCTGTAGGTGCCGTTGAGCACTCGGCTGCCGGTCGTGCCGGAGCCAAATTCTTCCAGCGCTTTCAGGCCGGCCTGGCGCACATCATCGTCAAAGGTCATGCCCATGTAGTTATACGTGCCGAGGAGAATGGTTTCCTTGCCATTACAAATCGCAACAGTTGGTGACAGGACCTCTTCCATCACAAGCGAGAATGGGTCTTTGACGCCGGTCGCTAGGAGGTTTTCGCGCTCCTGAATAAGCGGATCGAATTTACTGAGTAGATCGGTCATTGTTTACTTCCGTTCGTGCTGAGCCTGTCGAAGTATGAAACACCCGCTCTTGCGACCCCTAGAATGGCTCAGGGAGAACGGGTGTCGGGCCCTAGCTGTCCATCAACTTCGCAACGGCATCGGCGAGCTGGCCGACGGTCTCGATCTCGGCCTGCATGTTCATGGTGATGATGATGTCAAATTCATCCTCGACAGCGGCGACAAAGTCCATCACCGTCAGGCTGTCCCATTCGAGATCACCCTGGAAAGTTGTGGCGGGCGACAGCTCGACGCCCTTGTTGTTGAAGGGGCCGATCAGTTCGCTGACCTTGGCCATGATTTCTTCGCGATTTGCCATATAATAGTTCCAAAATTGCTATTCTTGACCTTTGCCAAGACATGCGCCCCATTGGCAAGCGAATAAGGCGCAAAAGCGGCATCAGCTTGCCCAAATCGGTCGATTATGTCACTTTCGCGAAAGCTCAAAGGGGGGATCAATATGGCGGATGAGAGAAAATGGCCGGATGATGCGGTCTATGCACTGCGGACGACCCAGCAACATCATGTGCAGCTCAGCATGATGGCCGATCACAAGGCCAATATGCTGATTGGTGCGACCTTCATTGTCTTCACTCTTGCCATCGGCCAGAGCCAGACCGGTAGCCTTTCCCTGCCACTATTGATCCTGGCCGTCGCTGCCTTTGCGTCCGCTGGTCTGGCGGCGATCGCGGTGATGCCGGCTTTTACGCCGCGCAAGGGAGGGCCAACGAACATGCTGTTTTTTGGCGGTTTTGCTGCACTTTCTGAGGAGGAATTTATCGATCGGCTGCTCAGTGAAGAATTTCAGACACAGGAATCCGTGTATCGCGCGATGCTGCGCGATATTTACCAGATGGGAACGATATTGCACCGGAAGAAATACCGGTTTCTCGGGTGGGCCTATCGGGTGTTTCTGATCGGCCTGACGCTGACCTTCATCATCTATTTCTACGAACAGCTGGCCGGACCGATCCTCTGATCGCGATTACAGCCAGTCGTTCTGGCGATACCATTGTGCGGTGTCCTTGAGGCCCTGAAGCGTATCGATCTGCGGTTGCCATAGCTGCGGTGGGAGCTGTTTTTGCGGATCAATGGTCCAGTCATCGTGGCAAAAATAACTGACCCGGTCAGCGGTGAGCTTGGCCTTGTCGCGGCGCACCAGACGGTCGGCTATTGCCCCGACGTGCAACAGTGACTTCGGTATACCCAGCGTGACAACGCGCTTGCCCATTGCCGAGCCGATCGCCTTAGCAAAGCCCCCCTGGGTCCAGCCGCCTGGCTTGCCGTCGTCGGCCTCGAATATCCGGGCAGTAAGGTCTTCCTGTTCCGGCAGAAGTGCCAGCAGCGCGCGGCACAGGTCGTGCACGTGAATAACCGACAAGCGGCCATCGGCATCGGGCGGGAGCGTGACAAATCCCAGCCTTGCCATTTTGAACAGCTCGAGCAATTCGCCGTCGCCGGGTCCATAGACGGCCGGGGGGCGAAGGATCGTCCAGTCGAGCCCGCTGGTTGCGACGATTTTTTCGGCCTTGGCCTTGGTCTCGCCGTAGATCGAGAGCTGCGGCTGGGTGGCGGCGAGGGAAGAGACGTGGACGAAGCGCTTCACTCCGGCCTGTTTGGCCGCTTCAACGACGGTCAGAGTGCCTTTGATATTGCCTAATTCGAATCCGGCGCGGTCGGGCGCATTGACGACGCCAGCAATATGCAGAACGAGGTCTGCGCTGGTGCATAATTGAGTGAGGCTCTCCTTGTCGTCCAGCGCGCCCCGCACCCAGGTGACATTGCGCCGGTCATCTTGCCTGCGACGCGTCAGTGCGCGCGCACGATATCCGTTTTCGATTATCAGATCGAGCATACGGCTGCCGACAAAGCCGGTCGCGCCGGTAATCGCGACTGTCTTTTGCGATGCTCTGGCCATGGGAACTAGACCATCACCATCTGGTTGCGATGCACAACCGCGCTGCGCGGTGCGTAGCCCAATAAGGCCTCGAGTTCCGAACTGCGGTGGCCGATGATCTTGGCGCAATCAAGCGCGTCATATTCGGCAAGCCCCCGGGCAATCGTTCGCCCGTCGTCGTCCTTGATCTCGATCACATCGCTGCGTTCAAATTGCCCGTCGATCGAGATGATGCCCGCTGCAAGCAGGCTGCCACCGGACTGGATAGCCTCTGCGGCACCCGCGTCGACGATTATTGTCCCGGCAGAGGTGAGGCGTCCGCCAAGCCAGGCCTTTCGCGCATTGGCCCCGTCTCCGGCCTTGAACAAGGTGCCAACATTGGTCAGCGCATAGCGTTCCAGCGGATGGTCCTCACGGCCTGAAATGATCGACAGCTCGATTCCCGCAAGATTGGCGATTTTTGCTGCCTCCAGCTTGGATGTCATGCCGCCGGAACCGAGCCCGGATGAAGAACTGCCGTCGGCCATTGCCATGATTGATGCATCGACGGTTTGGACGACGCCGATAAATTGGCCATTGGTTTCGCTATCCGGCCGGCGGTCGTAGAGTCCGTCAATATCAGACAGGAGCAGCACACGATTTGCTGCTGCCGCTTGCGCTACGCGAGCGGCGAGGCGGTCATTGTCGCCAAAGCGGATCTCGTCAGTGGCGACGCTGTCATTTTCGTTGATCACCGCTACGGCGCGGTGTTCAAGCAGCGTTTCCAGCGTTGCGGTTGCGTTGAGATAGCGCTTGCGGTCTTCCATATCGTCGAGCGTCAGCAGCATCTGGGCAGCGGTCATCTGATGTTGGGCGAGCAGTTCTGACCACAGGCTGCTCAGCGCTATCTGGCCAACCGATGCCGCTGCCTGCGCATCGGCCAGACTGGCCCGTCCGCCATGTTCGAGGCCCAGTTTGCGCGCACCCAGTGCAATCGATCCTGACGACACGATGATGACATTTTCGCCCGCCTGATGGCGCTTGGAGATGTCCGATACGAGCGTTTGCAGCCATGCGCGCCGGGCCTGACCATCTTCTCCGACGAGCAGTGAAGACCCGACCTTGACGACAATCGTCTCCCGCTTCGCGGCGTTCACAGCGGTGACCAATCCTTGGCTTTGTCGCCTTCATTCGAATCTTCTGTCGGCTGGCCCTTGCGCTCGATCGAACTGTTTTCGCCCACAGCCTCGATAATCTTGTCTAGCACGGGGTCCAGACCTGCGCCGGTCGCGCCGGATATCGGCAAAACATCTTTCGCGCCAGCAGCGTGCAACTGTTTGGTAATGTCGGCCATCAGCTCGTCATCCAGAAGATCAGCCTTGTTCAGTGCCAATATCTGGGGCTTTTCGGATAGGCCGCCGCCATATTTCTCGAGTTCCTTGCAGACTGTTTTCCAAGCGTCCACCGGATCGTCACCGGTTGCGTCGATCAAATGCAGCAATATCTTGCAGCGCTCGATATGGCCGAGGAAGCGGTCGCCGATGCCAGCACCGTCTGCTGCGCCCTCGATCAGTCCGGGAATGTCGGCGAGCACAAATTCGCGGGCCTTGTGGCGGACCACGCCAAGCTGCGGATGGATGGTAGTGAACGGATAGGCACCGACTTTGGCGTCCGCATTGGTCACCTTGTTGATGAGCGTCGATTTGCCGGCATTGGGCAGACCGACCAGACCGGCGTCGGCAATCAGCTTGAGCCGCAACCAGACTCCCGCTTCTTCACCCGGTTCTCCCGGCTGATGCTGGCGCGGTGCGCGGTTGGTTGAGCTTTTATAGCTGGCATTGCCGCGTCCGCCGATGCCGCCTTCCAGGAAGGTTGCGCGCTGGCCTTCGCGGGTGAAGTCGAGCAGGACATGTTGCTTGTCTTCCGACAATATCTGCGTTCCGACGGGTACCTTGATGACCAGATCATCGCCGCCGGCCCCGGTGCGATTGCGGCCGGCACCGCCCTTGCCGCGAGGGGCTTTGAAATGCTGAGCATAGCGAAAGTCGATCAACGTGTTGAGGCCTTCCACCGCAAGAAAGATAATATCGCCGCCCTTGCCACCGTTGCCGCCGTCGGGGCCACCATATTGAATATATTTTTCGCGCCGAAAACTGACAGCGCCAGGCCCGCCCTGACCGGAGCTGACATAGATTTTGGCTTGATCGAGAAAATGCATGTAGGTGCATTTAGGGACTAGGCGCGCGAAACGCTAGGCTTTGGTGCAATATAAAGAGATTGGCCGCCGCTTGGTTCCGCGCGACGGACCTATATGCTCAGGCCGCCATCGACCGCAAAGGCAGCGCCGGTCGCGAATTTGCTTTCGTCGGAGGCCAGATATACGATCAGATGCGCAATATCATCCGGTTCTCCCATATGGCCGACCGGCTGGGCCAGCTGGAACGCCTGTTCGGTTGCGGCCGGGTCCGGGGTCCCGTCGATGACGCTGCGGACATTGGGCGTCATGATCGTGCCGGGGAGCACCGCGTTGACGCGGACGCCGTTTTTCTCCCGCGCGCAATAGAGCGCGATGGATTTGGTCAGCATCGGGATTGCGGCCTTGGCGCTGTTATAGGCAACCAGATCGGGGCTGGCATTGATCGCGGCGGCCGATGAAAAATTAACGATCGAACCGCCTGTCTTGCTCATCAGCGGCAGCGCCGCCTTGCAGCCCAGAAAAATAGAATCGACATCGACATTGTAACAGCGGCGGAAATCTTCGTAGCTGACATCCGCAATCGAGCCGAACACGGTAACCGCAGCGTTGTTGACCAGTACGTCAAGCCGGCCGTAGGTTTCCTCGACATGTGCGATCACTTCGGTCCAGCGGTCGGGATTGGTGACGTCCTGTTCCAGGAAATCGACGTTGTCACCCAGTTCCGCTGCCGTTGCCGCTCCGGCTTCGGCATTGTGATCGGTGATCAGGACGCGCGCGCCTTCCTCGACAAGACGCTGCGTGGCGGCCTTGCCCAGTCCCATAGCGCCGCCGGTCAATAATATGATTTTATCCTGAACCCGTCCCATCATGCTCCTTTTCCCGGCCTTTGCCGGTATTTTTTCGGTTACTCGGCTGCTTCCAGCTGTTCCATTTCGGCCACCCGCGGGTCATTTGGGTAAACCCAATCGTCAGTTATGACCTGTTCGACGGCGAGACCGTCCGGGATGCGGTTCAGGCCGATTATCTTGTCGCAATTCTGGTGGAAGCTGTAGATGCGCGCTTCCTGATAGCTTAGCGGCACGCTCTTGAACCCGTCGCTTTCCATCGACTTCTGGATCATCTCCCCGAATTGTGTGTCCTCGAGAATGATCTGCGACATATTGCGACCATTGGGTTTGCTCTCGTCCGGGACCGTCCAAAGGTCGGGTGCCGGTCCGTCGCCCCAGTCCATTGCCATGGTTATCAGCTCGAGACGCGTGGTGTTAAGCGAGGTTGGCCAGAAGATCAGTGGCGGCACAAAATAATTGCTCAGCGGCGATACCCAGTTGGGGAACATGGTATAGCTTTGCGTGCAGGTCCGTCCGAATTCGCCGACTCCTTCAATCTCCTGCCAGTTAGGCGGACTGTCGATGGCGCGGACATGTTCGCGGTCGGTCTGCTCTGGGGCAGGGGCGATCATCCGGGCATGGCCATTGGGATAGAGCGTGTTGACGTTGCGCTTGCTGTCGACCAGCGGCGATACGGTATCGGGATGGATGAAGGGAACATGATAGACCTCCATATTGGCCTCCATCGCCACCTTCCAGTTGCAATTCAGATCAAAGCTGTGCCGCGCGGCCAGCCGGATTTTGTCGAAGCGGAATTCCTTCCACTCATCCCAGACAGGGCCGAGCCATTCTTTGAGCGGCATCGCTTCTTCATCGAAATTGACGAAAATCAGGTTGCCCAGCCGCTCGCATCGGACTGGGATCAGGCTGCGGCAGGACATATCGAAATCCGGCCCGAAATCCTGCTTTTCGGGCACGCCGACCAGCGTGCCATCGGTCTTGTAGGTCCAGTTGTGATAGCCGCACATCAGCCGCGGCGTCTTGCCCTTCTCTTCGGTGACGACCGGTGCGCCGCGGTGGCGGCAGGTATTGTAAAAGGCCCGGACTTCGCCATCCATGCCGTGGACGATAACGATCGGGTCTCCGACCTGTTCCCATTTCATGAAGCATCCGGGTTCCGGAACTTCATCGATATGGGCGGCGAACAGCCATGTTTTTTTCCACAGATACTGCTGTTCGAGGTCGTAATATTCCTGGCTGGTGTATCGGCCGGCAGGCAGGTCGGGGAGGCTGGGAAAGTCCTGCGGCGGGGCTTTTCGGGATGCTTCCCACTCCATCAGCCGTTTCATCTGATCGATATAGGTTTGCGTCATAGTCATGATTGCGGTCCTCTTCCTGTCGACAGGATAGAGCCGATCAGGAGCGACAGGTCGATTGGCAAATATGATAGAAGGGAATGCATTGTGGGCAGGATTACTATTCAACTGGCGGTTAATGACCGGAATGGGTTGGGCATCTCGGACCGTGTGAGATAGGTTCCGAGCCATGGGGGAAAATCGACAAATCCTGATCAGTGGTGGAGGGCCAAGCGGGCTAGCGGCCGCCCTATTGTTTCATGATATGGGATGGGAGGATATTGTCGTCGTGGAGCCGCGCAGCTCGCCGGAGGATTTCGAGAAGAACAAGGCGTTCAACTATCTTGTCGATGAACGCGGGCAGAGACTGTTTCGGAAACTGGGCTTTCGCGATCTTCTCTATGACCATGGAGTCGATACAAGCAGTTTTGCGGCAACGATCATCGCGCCGGATGGCAAGGCAAAGACCGTCGAGCCGCCCATTGTCGCTCCCGACCGTCCGACGGCCTTCTGGACCACGCGGCGAAACTTGCTGACGCTGCTTCATGCAAGGATCAAAGCAGCCGATGATGGCAGGATTCGGTTACTTTACGAAACGCGCGTCCAGGAAATTATCGAGGACCGGAATGGAAGCGCTTCTGTCATCGCACAGGATAGCGCCGGCAATCTGCAAAAGTTTCAACCGGATGTCGTGCTGGCCTGTGATGGAATGAATTCTGCCGTTCGGCAATCGCTCGGCAGTTGTCAGGCGACGCCGGACGGCCATTTTGATATGGCAAAGCTGGATTCAATCAGTGCTGGCCTGCACTATAAAGTGCTCAATCTGCCCGCGACGTTTACGGCGGCCGATGGCGATGTTGCGGTTGCTGATCATCGGATGAGCTACATCATTCCCTCGCGGCACAAGGGTCGTCGGAAAACTTGCACCCTGTTCGCCTTTCCGGTGGCAGATGCAGATCAACCCCGCAGCGTTAATCTGGTTCGCGATGCAGATCATATATTATGGACGATCAACAGCGCGGAAGCGCTGCTTGAATATCTGGAAGATGCATTCCCTCAACTCGACATGCGATCGCTTGTCACCGAGAAAGAGGCTGCTGATTTTGTCAGCCTGAAGCCCGGGATATTCCCCGCCCCGCAATATGCGCAACAGCTTTACGCCGTTCTCGGGCCGTCCAGCAAACCGATGCATTGTATGCTCATCGGTGATGCTGCCCATGCTTTTCCCCCAGACCTTGGCCTTGGCGTCAATTCGGCGTTCGAGGACTTGCTGATACTGGCCAAAATGTTGGAAAATCATCCCGCTCTCGATCAAGCGTTCCAGCAATATGAGCAGCAGCGCAAGCCGGAGAGTAAGGCGCTGGCCAAGCTGGTACAAACCGTTTTCCCGGAGCAATATAATCACCGCCCGCTGCGTACGATCATTTGGGCCATCGGATTTCAGGTCCGGAAAGGCCTCCACAAGGTTGTGCCCTGGCTCGTCGACAAGCCAGCCTTTTGGCTGACCCAGGATCCGGATCTTAGCTTTGTGCAAATATTGCGCATAAAACAACGCACCGACATCATTGTGCGGGGCCTGGCGATCATCACCCTTGCTATGGTGATTGCGCTAGCGTTTTGGTTGGCTTGACCAAATAGTCATCGCCAATACCGCACCTTCGTCATTGGCGGCGCATTCTTATGCCGCGCTGACTCTGACCGGTATCGCGCTTTGCAGGGCCTGCCCCGTGATCGGATCGATGTTTTCGTCGTCGGACAGCAACCGATTGGTCGATCCGCCCTTGCTCATCACTTCATCCTTGCCGGCCTCGCTGTCGCCGAATGCGTGGCTCATCGAGATGACGCCGGGACGGACTTTGTCGTCGGCCTTTGCCAGGCCGAAGATCGAGGCGGTTGGTGACGTGATTTCGATGATTGCACCATCTTCTATGCCTGCGGCAGCCAGATCGTCGGGGTTGAAAAAAGCCGGATTGGTCGGCATTTTCTCGACCAGTTTTGGAAATGTGTGGCCGTTGCTGTTGTAGCGATGCTTGGACCGGCGCGAAATGAGGCGGAAGTCGAAGCCGTCGTCCGCCGGATCATTGGCGGCATATTCGGTCAACGCGCTGGGCATCGCACCAGCGTTGAGATCGAATTTTTCCTCAGCATCCGGATCGGCAGGACCGACTACGGGGTGAAGCTCATCATAGGTGATTGCTGCGCCCTTGCGCTCCAGCGCCGCTGCGTCGGCCTTGGCCTTGCTCGGTTTGAGCAGCGAGCCTGCGGAAATCAGGTCGAGCACGGTGGCCTTGTCGGGGCATTCGTCCATCGATACCGGGCCGCCGGGGAAGTTCATTTCGATGCCCATATGCTTGGCCAGCCACCAGAGCATTTCATATTCGTCCATCGTGTCGCCGGGCGGTGGCACCATCGCTTCGGTGTAATGGGCATAGGCTTCCTCGGTGAAGGCATCAGAGACATTATTGATGTCTTCGCGTTCCAGACACATGGATGGTGCCAGGATCATATCCGCCCGTTTGGCGCTGGCCGACATCCACGGATCGACCTGAATGAACAGTTCGCATTCATCGAGCGCGCGGCGGACTTTCTGCTGGTCGGGGAAGGCAATTTCGGGATTGCCGCCGATCGAGATCAGCGCCTTGATCTGGCCTTCGCCCGGGGTCAGGATTTCGTCGGCCAGCACGTTGCAGGGCATTTCCTTGCCGAGCAGGCCAAGGCCGCGGATGCGGGATTTGGCAAAGCCCTCGCCAAAGGTCGGCATTTTTGGCGCGACTTGCGCCTTTCTCGGACCGCCCATCAACGGATTGAATACCATAGGCGCAGAAACCCGCTCGCCTTCCTGATTGAACCGGGCGCAGAGGATGTTGAGTGAGGCCACGAGATATTCGGTGAGCGTACCGTTGCCTGCCATTTCGGGACCGGTGCCGGTGACGACGCGGCCTTTATTGGCTCCCGCGAACATGCGCGCAGCGGCAATTAGTTGATCCTTGTCGACGCCGGCGCGTTTCGCTGCGACATCGGGGGTCATCGGTTTGACCGCGGCTTCCAGCTCTTCGACGCCATCGACATGAGCGGCGACGAAATTTTGATCGTAAAGCTTTTCTTCGAAAATCACGTTGAGCATGCCGGCAAGCAGGGCAGGGTCTTCACCCGGTTTTACCGGCAGATAGATATCCGCCAATTTGCCCATCTCGCTCACCCGAGGGTCGGCGACAATGACTTTCAGGCCGCGTTCCTTGGCATCCCGCAGGCCACGGGAAGGCGAGGCTGTGGGCATGCCACCGGAATAGTGGGATACAATCGGATTGTTGCCGACAAACATCGCGACGTCGGACTCGGTAAAGGCGTTGCCGCCCCCCATCCACATGCCATAGCGAGCGGTGGTAAAGACCTTTGCCGGCTGGTCGACGGTGACGCTGGTGTACCAGTTGCGCGAGCCGATGCCCTGGGCAAAGGCGTAGGATGTGCCAAGCACGGCGCTGTTCTGGAAAGCGTTGGTTCCGCAATAGACGGCGATGCTGTGGGGGCCGTGTTCTTCGACCATTTTCTTCATCTTTTCGCCGGCGAGCTTCAGCGCATCGGCGGTGGCTATATCCTTGAAACTGCCATCCGGCTGGCGAATCTTGCTGGTGATCATCCGGTCGGGAAGATTGTGCATGTCGGGAAGCTGGCGGCCCTTGATGCAGGTGTAGCCGTGGAACAGGTGATCTTCCTTGTCTCCACGGACGGAAACGACTTTGTCATCTTCCACTTCCACCACCATCGCGCAGCTGGCGTGGCAAAAGCGGCAGAAACTGCGTTTGGTTTCGACGGACATAAATCTCTCCTATTTTGCCAGTTGTCTAGGCGCGACGGTGCTTTCACGCGACTGACAAAAATGCTCGGGAGGTCGCTATCTTCTGCTCGTTTGGAACCAGGGCTTTCAGGCAAAAACGCCCAAACGTTACCCGCTGTTGCGCAAGGCAGTGGCAATCGCATTCAGCGACAACTGGATGCCTTCACCGATACGGGGGTCCTCTTCCCCGGCGCGCAGGCGTTTCATCAGCTCGATCTGGAGATGGTTCAATGGCTCAATATAGGGCAGGCGCAGTTCGATGCTGTTGAACAGCGACGGACTCTTCGCCAGCAGATGCGGCTGTTCAGTAATCTCCAGCAATATATCGCGCGTCTGAAACCAGCCGGAGCGGATGCGGCTGAAGAAAGCCTGACCCATCTCCTGATCCTCGACGAGGCCGGCATAGCGCGCCGCGATTCCCATATCGGACTTCGCCAGTACCATTTCCATATTGGAGAGCGAAGCCTGAAAAAAGGGCCAGCTTTGCGCCATATCCTTCAGCTTGGCCTTGTCCTCATAGGCCGTGAGCGCCCGACCTACGCCGTACCAGCCCGGTAGCATTACGCGGGCCTGTGCCCAGCTGAAAACCCAGGGAATGGCGCGCAAGTCCTCGATCTTGTCGCTTTTTGTGCGGCTGGCAGGGCGCGACCCGATTTTGAGTTTTGCGATTTCCGTCAGCGGCGTCATCTGCCGGAAAAATGTGCGGAAACTGTCGTCACCATAGACCAGATCGCGATATTCGGTGAAGGCAACCTGCGAGATTTCATCCATTGCCGAGGCGAAACCGGAATGCACTTTTGCATCGGTCCGGTCAGGTTCCAGCGAATTGATCAGTACCGCTGACGTCATCGCTTCCAGATTGGCTTCTGCGCTGTCTTCGGTGCCATATTTGGCGGCAATGACTTCGCCCTGTTCGGTAATCCGGATGCGCCCGGCCACGGTTCCCTTGGGCTGTGCCTTGATCGCGCCGAATGCCGAGCCGCCGCCGCGTCCGACGGCACCGCCGCGTCCGTGGAAAAGCTGCATCTTTATGCCTGCGTCCGCAAAAATTGGCGTCAAGGCATCGCTCGCCTTGAACAGGCTCCAGGTCGACGTCAGATAGCCGCCGTCCTTGTTGCTGTCCGAATAGCCGATCATCACTTCCTGATGACCGCGTGCCTTGGCCAATGCATGCATTTCCGGAATGGCAAAGAAATCGGTCATCACCTGCGGAGCATTTTCCAGATCGGCGACGGTCTCGAACAGCGGAACCGCCATCACCGGACAGGACGGTGCTGATTCATCTTCGGTTGGTGCATGATAGAGCCCGGTCTCCATCAGCAGCACATAGACTTCCAAAATGTCCGAAACGCTCTCGCCGTTGCTGATATTATAGTTGGTGATGACATCGGGACCATATTTCCGATGCGCTTCGGCGGCGGCACGGATGATCGACAGTTCCTTGGCGGTCTCTTCGCTATAGGCGATCCACGGACTGGCCAGCGGCCGGTTGTTGGCGAGTTCTGCCCGTAACAGCTCGACACGGGCGGCTTCGTCGAGTGCCAGATAATCCGGTTCAACGCCGGCTTGTTTTAGCAGTTCAGCGACAACCCGTTCGTGCACGCGGCTGTTCTGGCGCATGTCCAAAGTAGCGAGGTGGAAGCCGAACAGCTCGACGGTACGGATCAAGCGGCCCAGCGCCCCCGATGTTGCAAAAACGCCTTTGCCGGCCGATTTGAGGCCGTGTGCCAAGATGACAAGCTCTTCCCGCAGCTGCTGCGGATTTTCATAGGCCTCGGCCAAAATCGTGGATGCGCGGCCGGGCACATGGCCACATAGTTTGAGATGCGTCGCCGACAGCCTGGCGTATATACCCGACAATGCGCGCCGGTAGGGTTCGTCGATACGGCTTGGTGCGTCGTCGCCGCTGGCTTCGGCGAGCGCCAGCACCGCATCGGGCACATCGGCAAGTTCGGTGGAAATCGAAAGCTCGGCCCCCAATGTATGGACGCACATCAGATAATAGCCGATGACCGTCTCGGCCGCGCGCGAAAGCGCCTCTTCCATGGCATCGGCATCGACAAAGGGATTGCCGTCGCGGTCGCCGCCGATCCAGCTGTTGAGTTTCAGGAAACTCGGCAGCCGCGCGCCCAGGATCTGTTCCCATTTCGCATAAAGCCGGGGCAGCACCGGGAGAAACACGTCCTTCATATAGCTTTGCGAAATCTGGACTTCATCGGTTACGAACAGCCGTTCCCGGCGCAGCGGACGGGTTTGCCACAGCAGGGCGATCTGACGCAGGATCGCAGCGTCGAGCATGTCGCCTTGCGGGGTTTCCGTTTCTCCCGCGTCTTTCATCAATAAAAGTTCGGCGATCCGGGATTTATGGTCGATAATGCTCTTGCGCCGCACCTCGGTCGGGTGAGCGGTCAGCACTGGCGCGATCAGCGCTTCGTCCAGCAGGTCCAATATCGCCTGGCGGTCAACCCCCTCGCTGGCGAGCAGTTCGATCGCTTCGATCACGGTTGCTCCTTTTTCCGCTGCCACGCCCTGGCGATCTTCAGCCAGATTGGCGAGTAGCGAAAACAGCATGAAGCCGCGAACAAAAGCCAGCGTCTCGTCCAGCGACAGCGCGTCAAGGCCCGGGTCTATTGCGTCCGCATCCGCAACGCCCCGGTGACGATCGACGCTGGTTGAGCGGATATATTCGGTGCGTCGGTACAGCTCTTCCCCGCCATAGGAACGAATGACATCGCCCAGTAATCTGCCGAGATATTTGATATCAGGATTTTGGCGGACGATGAGGGACTGGGTCATACGATTATGCTGCACCGCAACAGATTCCCGGTCAAGCGTTTAGTGCAGAAGAAGAGCGGCCGGCGCGTACGGCAAACTGCACGATGCCGGGCCATCTTGGCAGATAAAATTGTTAACGAATAGTTGCTAAACGGCTATCATAAGGAGATTTGTTATGGCGCGGATAATATACGCCGAAGATGATGAGCTGATGGGCGAGATCGTTCGCGATACACTGATGGATGCCGGCCATGCCGTCGGGGTGATCGGCGATGGTGTTACCGCGCTACAGGTCGCCAAAATGAAAAATCCTGATTTGATCATTCTCGATTGCAGCATGCCAAAAATGGGTGGCGTGGAGGTGTTGCGCCGAATTCGCGCCAACCACGAACTTTATTCCACGCCGGTGCTGATGTTGACGGGACGGTCATCGGCGACCGACCAGCAGATTGCTTTTGATGCGGGCGCCACGGAATATCTGAGAAAACCATTTAATCGCGAACGGCTGGTGTTCATTGTTGAAAACATGCTTGAGGAATTCCAGAGACGATATGGTGCGCGGCCGCAGGCAAGACGGTCGCTTTGATCCGACCGTTGAGGCGTCAGGACTAGCGCCGAAATTTTCGGGCCAGAAGCGCATAGCCAATGATCAACGCCAGCATTGCCATCAATCCGACAATCCCAAGCAGGCCGCCCTCGGGGCCATAGGCTCCGCCGGTCCAGATTTCCCAGCCCGACAATTTTGCATCAAACAACGCATCTTCGGCGGCATTGCCGCTCATCGCGAAACCAAAAATCTTCGATTGGGAAAAATTCCACGACGCATGAAGGCCCACCGACAGGCCAAGCCGTCCGGTTAAAAGTATCGGCACGCACCAAACCGCTCCGTTCAACGTTAATATTGCGAAGGCCAATGCGGAGAAATGATTCGTCCCGCTGTGAATGATGCCAAATAGCAGTGAGGAGGCCCCGACGGCAGCGACCATTCCGTTAAGCTTGCCCCAACGGGTTGAAAAGCTGTTCTTGAGGTTGATCAGCAGGAAGCCGCGAAACACGGTTTCTTCCCAATAGGCGACAAGCGCCGTTTTCAGAAAAAACAGCCCAAATGCGCTATCGAACGCGTGATTCTGGAAGGACACCGACGCCAGTCCACCCGGCGCTGTGACCAGCAGAAACATCAGGGCAACACTCGCCGTTCCAATGGTCAGTCCAGCCGCCAGTTCCGCGACCATGGCGCCGCTGGGTTCGAGGCCGTAATCCCGGATGGAACGGCGATCGACCCGTCTGGACCAGGCGACCATCAGGACGGTCAAAATGATCGCCGCGAACAGAAACTGCAGGAGGCTGCTGCTCAGTAGCAACAACGGCGAAACGAGCAGAATCAACAAGACCGCAAATATGAGCAGCCGCCACGCAACGTTCAGTTCGGCAAGCTTGGACAGGATCGCGGTCACTGGCAGCGCTCCGTTCCCCTCCGATACTATGTGGAAAGGGCAAAAGAGCCAATATCAGCAAGGGCGGTGCATCAACTTTCCAGCTCGATATCCCAATAGAGCCAGTCGTGCCACGTATCATGCAGGAAGTTTGGGGGGAAAGCCCGGCCATGTTCCTGCAGATGCCAGCTGGTCGGCTTGATCGGCTGCTTGGCCAGCTGCATATGCGCTTCCTGGGGCGTGCGGCCGCCTTTCTTGAGGTTGCAGGGCAGGCATGCGGTGGCGACGTTTTCCCAGGTCGTGCGGCCTTTCTGGCGGCGCGGGATAACGTGATCGAAGGTGAGATTGTCCGGTGATCCGCAATATTGGCACTCGAACTTGTCGCGCAGAAACAGGTTGAAACGGGTAAAGGCCGGATATTCCGAAGGTTTGATATATTTTTTAAGCGCAATCACCGACGGGATTTTCATATCCAGATTGGGGCTGTGCACTTCGCGCTCATAGCTGGAGACGATATCAACCCGGTCGAGAAACACCGCCTTGATTGCGGTTTGCCAGGGCCAAAGGCTGAGCGGATAATAAGACAGCGGTGTATAGTCGGCGTTGAGGACGAGCGAGGGGCAGCTTTCCGGATGCCTCAGCAAGTCGGGGTGATACATAAGCACTGTCTCCCTTGTCCTTTACTGTCCGCCCTTTATGCCTAAGAACATGACATGACTATTACACAAACAACATTATCCGGCTCATGACGTCAAGTACCGAGTTAAATCCAGATGTTGTAGTGCGTTTCGCTCCGAGCCCCAATGGATTGTTGCATTTGGGCCACGCTTATGCAGCAATGATGGCGCATGACTACGCTCGCCAACGCGGCGGAAAGTTTCTGCTGCGGATCGAGGACATTGACGCCGGTCGCAGCCGTCCGGAATTTGTGACAGCAATCCAGGAGGATCTGCGCTGGCTCGGCCTGGATTGGGACGGTGATATCATCTTTCAGTCCGAACGGTTCGACAGCTATGCAGCAGCGGCGGACCGGCTCAAGGCAATGGGCTTGTTATATCCCTGTTTTTGCAGCCGTACGGACATGCGGCAATTGCAGGAAGATGGTGCGCTTGTAGAGGGGCCGGACGGACCGATCTATGCCGGAACCTGCAGACATCTGGATCCGGCGGCGGCCATCGAGCGAGTGGCAAGCGAACCGCACAGCTGGCGGCTTGATGTTGAGAAGGCGGTGGGCGTCAGTGGACCGTTGCAGTGGATAGACGAACGGCACGGACGGCAGATTGCGAGGCCGGAGCGGCTTGGCGATGTCATTCTGGTGCCCAAGGAATTCCCGGTTGCCTATCATCTCGCCGTGACAGTCGACGATGCCCGGGAAGGGATCACCCATGTCGTGCGTGGCGATGACCTGTTCGCATCCACTGCCATCCACCGCCTTTTGCAAGCTTTGCTGGAACTGCCGACGCCGCGGTACTTCCATCATCGCCTGTTGCTGGACGAAACAGGCGGAAAGCTCTCAAAAAGCCGGGATTCTGCCTCTTTGTCCGTATTGCGATCGGACGGTGTCAGCGGGCATGAATTGATGCAAGATTTGCGGCAGGGTATGTTCCCGGTTGGAATCTCACTCTCCCGGGGTTAAGGTGAAGATATGAGCTATGTTTTGATTTTGATGATTGTCGCGGCGGCCGCTGCTGTTGTTTATGCCCTTGTTCGCGGGCTGATTGCTTTTGCCAATATGGAGCCGGGCGATGTCGATGCGGATGGTATCACCGCGTCGCACAAGAAGCAGAATGAGATGATGTTCGCTCGCGTCAAATATCAGGCGATCGCTATTGTTCTGGTGATCATATTGCTGGTTTTGGCTGGCGGCCAGGCCTAGGCGACCGCCCGGATGGTCAAACTCAACAAGATTTACACCAGAACGGGTGATGATGGCACGACCGGACTGGTCGATGGATCCCGAATTGCAAAAAATGATCCGCGGATGGCCGCTATTGGCGATGTCGACGAACTGAACAGCGCGCTCGGTATCGCGATTTGTGAAATTGGCGATGACGCGCTGGCCCAGGAATTGCGGATCGTCCAGAATGATCTGTTCGACCTGGGCGCGGACCTGGCGACACCAGCTGAGCCAGACGACGATTTTGCCCCTTCTGAAATGGTGCTGCGCATTGTACCGGAACAGGTTGAGCGGCTCGAAGAAAAGATCGACAGCGCCACGGCCAAGCTTGATCCGCTGACCAGTTTCATTTTGCCTGGCGGTTCAAAATCAGCTGCTGCGGTGCATCTGGCCCGTGCCATTGCCAGACGGGCCGAGCGCACCTGTGTTGCCGCTGGCCGCGACATGCCGATCAATCCTCAGGCGCTCGCCTATATCAACCGCTTGTCAGATTATTTGTTCGTTCTCGGACGAGCACTTAATAATGGCGGCAAGGACGACATCTTGTGGGTGCCGGGAGGATCGCGCTAGCGCCGAAAAAAGCGATGCGCGACAATATCGTGCAACCAATGGTCGCGAGCATACGTTATTGACCTGAATATCGTTCGCGCTATGTTCCGATAAGAATTAGAGCTTCCAACGGAGTAGGATTGATCGCCAGCCAACCGAAAAGCCCGTCCATGCCTTTGGCTGACCCAGACAATAGCTTCCGCGCCAAGACCCTGCTGGACCGTTTTGAGGAGGTTCGGCGCTATTCACTTCGTCTTGCCGAAGGTTTGAGTGATGCCGATGCAACCGCTCAATCGATGGATGATGCGTCCCCGACAAAATGGCATCTGGCGCATACAAGCTGGTTTTTTGAGACTTTTCTGCTCCGCGATCATGTTGCGGGCTATCGCCTGTTTGACGATGATTATCCCTATTTGTTCAATAGCTATTATGAAGCCGAAGGAGCGCGGCACGCGCGCCCAGAGCGCGGCCTGCTAACTCGGCCGCCTCTGACCGATGTGATGGAATATCGCCGCCACGTCGATGGCGCGATGGCCCAGGCTATTCCCGGTTTTGATGAAGCATTGCTCGACCTTGTCGAGCTCGGCCTGCACCACGAGCAGCAACATCAGGAATTGTTGCTGACTGACATATTGCATCTGTTCTCGTGCAACCCCCTGAAACCCGCCTATTCTGAAAAAACCACCCTCAGCAGTGTCGATGCGAGTCCGCTAGAATGGATCGACGGTCGGTCCGGCGTTCATCAGATCGGTCATGACGGAACCGGTTTTGGCTTTGATTGTGAAGGCCCGCGCCATGATGTGCTGCTGCATCCCCATGCTCTTGCCAACCGGCCGGTGACCAATGGCGAGTGGTTGGGCTTTATCGAGGATGGCGGCTATCGCGACTCCTCTCACTGGCTCTCTGATGGGTGGGCGTGGGTTCAAGAGCAGGATATTGACACCCCCTTATACTGGAGCCGGACGGCCGACCAAGGCTGGATGGAATTCGGACTGGACGGCAATAAGCCGCTCGACCTGGCGGCACCTGTCAAACATATCAGCCTGTATGAAGCCGATGCCTACGCTGCCTGGGCCGGTGCCCGTCTGCCGACCGAAGCGGAATGGGAAGTGGCCTCTGATCACGGCTTGCCGAATAGCGGCGCTGTATGGGAATGGACTGGCAGCGCCTATCGCCCGTATCCCCGATTCAAGGCCGCTCCTGGCGCGATCGGTGAATATAACGGGAAGTTCATGTCGGGACAGTTTGTGCTGAAGGGCGCGAGCATAGCGACCTCGCCCGATCACACCCGATCAAGCTATCGCAATTTCTTCTACCCCCATCAGCGCTGGCAGTTCACCGGATTGCGGCTCGCCAAAGATCTATAGGACCAAGGATTTCTGTCATGGATATGACCACTACTCTCGTCGATCATACCTTTCGCAAAGATGTGCGCCGGTGCTTTGAACAGCAGACCTATGCGCTGCCTGCGCGCTGGCTTTATGATCGGCGCGGGTCAGAACTGTTTGAAGAGATTACCGAATTACCGGAATATTACCCAACCCGGACCGAGACCAAGCTGCTGCGTGACCATGGCGCGGACTTTGCCAAAGCGATTGGCGAGGGCAGGGCAGTGATTGAATTTGGTTCCGGCAGCTCGGTCAAAACCCCTCATCTGCTGCGCGCTGTCAATCCGGCCGCTTATGTGCCGATCGATATCTCCGGCGAGTTTCTGGAGCATAGCGCCGCGATTTTGCAGGACGATTTTCCCGATCTGCCGATTCATCCGGTCGAAGCCGACTTCATGACGCGTGTTGAACTGCCGGACGCTGTGGCGGATTTGCCGAAGCTAGGCTTTTTCCCCGGGTCGACAATCGGCAATATGATCGCGAGATCATCGGTCGATCTGCTTCGTTTCATGCGCGAAACGCTGGGCATCGGTTCCCAGTTGCTGATCGGCCTCGACCGGGTGAAGGATCCGAATGTCCTGATTGATGCCTATGACGATAGCGCTGGCGTCACTGCGGAATTTTCGCTCAATCTGCTCAATCGGATTAACCGGGAATTCGAAGGCGATCTTCCGGTCGAAATGTTCAGTCATGTGGCGATCTGGAATGATGATTACGCGCGAGTAGAAATCTATCTGGAAGCACAAGCTGACGTGACTTTCTCGATTGATGGCAAGAAACACAGCCTGTCCAAAGGCCAGCGTATCCATATCGAGAATAGCCACAAGTTCGGCTTGCGCGATGCCCGGTTGATGTTGCGAGCGGGAGGCTGGTCTCCGCTATGCGACTGGAGCGACGAGCAGGATTATTTCACGCTGATATTGGCCGAGGCGCACCCCTATAAGCACGCGCCTTGAAGCTATTGTGCTGCTGACGCTGCCGTCGGCGATTTGCGATAGTTTGCCCGCCAGGTAGTAATCCATTCATAGGCTCCGCGACATTCCGGCATCGCGCTTGCTTCTGTCAGGCGGAACATGTCGCCGTCCCAGACGTAATTTTCCGCACTACCGCAATCACCGAGACCGCGTCCCTTGCCATAGCTGCTCAATGTCTGGTTCTGGTTGTCCCAGCCTGCATTGACCAGCAGGGGATCGGTGCCTTCGCCGCCCCAACTCGGTTGACGATCGAATTTGGCGGGGCTGAAAGTCCAGCCTCCGTCGGTATTTTTATCTTCAACATATTCGCCGACAAAAGGTGCGCTGGAAAAATTATAGGCGCCCGAGCCGCAGGAAATGAGCACCAGCGCCCGGAACCGGTTGCCGCGCCGCCCCAGCGGATAGACCTGGTCCTCGACCACACCGTAGCGCTCGTCCTTGCATCGCGAATCTTCGACCAGAGAAATGATGGCACTGGTCTCGGGCACCAGCTTCGCACTTTCCCAATGGTCGACGGTGATCAGTGGGATAACGGGCGTAACGGCGTCAAAGGGTTTGGAGCCCTTGGCAACCAACGCGTTATCGGTTCCGACGCGATCCTGTTTTTCGTCGATATAGCGGAGGGCGGCCGATGAACCTGACAGAGATATTCGGATGATATTTTCACCGCCTGGCCCGCGCAGGGCAAGCTTTCTGCCCTTGATGATGGCCGTCGCAACTTTCAGGGCATCCTCGCCGACAATCTCAACCGGATAATCGCCTTGCACAATCGCGCCAGTATCAACCAGTTGATCATCGACGATCATCTGGTAGCGGTCGATGTCACCTGGTTCGAAAGAAATGTGAACCTTGAAAATATCATCGCTGCCTGCGGTCCGAAGAATCGACACCGGGCCGCCCCAGTCATCATACGCGGCACCGTCCGCCTCCGGCATCAGAGCGACCGCCCGACAAGTGCCACCATTGTCACAGCCGACGACCCAGTCCCCAAAAGTCCGGATTTTGCCTGGTTGGGCAACGGGTGTGGTGGTTGCAGCAGCGATTGTCGCAAATATTCCAGCGATGAAATTGATAGGGGACATAATTGCAATCTAGCCAGTTTGCCGGACAATCGCTAGTGGCTTGTGCACTCAAGATACGCAGCGCGAAAGGGATAGCATGAAAGCAATTGGTATTATCGGATCGGGGCAAATGGGTGCGGGTATCGCACAGGTTTCGGCGCAGGCGGGCTACCATGTCTATCTGTCGGACGTCAGCATGGAGATAGCCGAAAAAAGCAAGGCCGGCATTGCCAAGCAACTCGCGCGGCTGGTGGAAAAGGAAAAGATTGAACAGCAAGCGGCAGACACTGCGCTTGGGCGGATTGAACCGCTGGTTCAGCTCGATCCGATGGCCAATGCCGATATCATCATCGAAGCCGCCACCGAACGCGAAGAGGTGAAGCGCCAGATTTTTGCCGCTGCTTCCGAAGTGCTGGGGCATCAGGCTATTCTCGCCAGCAATACATCATCGATATCGATCACTCGGCTGGCGCAGTCGGTCAAGGATCCGTCCCGCTTTGTCGGCGTGCATTTTTTCAATCCGGTTCCCTTAATGGGTCTGGTTGAAGTCATTCGCGGCCTCGCCACCAGCGACCAGACGGCGACCATGGCCAGCGATTTTGCCAAGGCAGTCGGCAAGACCGCCGTCATGGCAAAGGATTCGCCCTGCTTCGTCGTCAACCGCATCCTGCTGCCGATGCTCAACGAGGCGTTTTTCGTGCTCGGCGAAGGCACGGCGTCGATGGAAGATATCGACCGCGGCGTGCAGCTCGGCCTCGGTCACCCGATGGGGCCGCTGACGCTGGCTGATCTGATCGGACTGGATACTTTGCTGGAAATCCTGCGCGTTCTCCAGACTGATTTTGGCGATCCCAAATATCGTCCGGCGCCGATCCTTTGCAAATATGTCGAGGCCGGCTGGCTCGGTCGCAAGACGGGCAAGGGCTTCTATGACTATTCGGGCGAAGTACCGGTCCCGACGATGTGAAAGCCTATGATGCCTGGACCCTGACCTTTTATCCGGACAAGGCAGACCATTGTGTGGACGATCATCCGTGCGATGTAGCGGGGCGTCTTCCTGCCTTTCTTGATCTGCTGTCACCCGGTGGACGGTATTTTGCGATCCAAAAGACGAGTCATGCGTAAGGCTGGGACAATCATCAGTGTTATTTGACTATCCCTCGGTGGAAGAAATGGAAGCATGTTATAAACAATCGGGCCGCTGGGCCGATTTAGATATAAGGGCCTCTATGGAAAGCGGCTTTTTTAGCGGACCATGTCGATGGCTGACGATCCAGGTGCAGAAACAGAAGCGGAGAGAAGAGCAGATATGACCGACATCAGAGACTTTATAGTCGATATTCCAAAGACGGCCCTCGACGATCTAGACATTCGCTTGCGGCATGTGCGCTGGCCCGATCCGGAACCGGTCGATGACTGGTCGCAGGGTATTCCGCTCGATTATGTCAAGACCGTCGTCGATCACTGGAGGACCAGCTATGACTGGAAGCGCTGCCAGGATGCGCTCAACCAATATTCCCATCATCTCACCGAGATTGACGGCGTCGATATCCACTTCATGCATATCCGTTCTCCGGAGCCGAACGCCCGGCCTTTGATCATGACCCATGGCTGGCCGGGTTCGATCGTCGAGTTCATGGATGTGATCGGGCCGCTCACCGATCCGGTGGCCCATGGCGGCGAGGCCAAGGATGCCTATCATCTGGTGGTGCCGTCACTGCCCGGCTATGGGTTTTCCGGCAAGCCGACCGCAACCGGTTGGGGCATCGAAAAAGTCGCCACTGCCTGGGACACGCTGATGACGCGGCTGGGCTATGACCGTTATTTCGCGCAGGGCGGAGACTGGGGCGGAATGGTGACCTCGGTCATCGGTGCGCAAAATCTCGGACACTGTGCCGGCATACACGTCAATCTGGTGATTGTCGGGCCGCCGTCGGAAGAGATCATGAACAACCCGACGCCGGAAGAACAGGCGTCGCTTGCACATTTCGCGGTCTACCAGTCGCAGGGCGCGGGCTATGCTGAAATCCAGCGGACCCGCCCGCAGACGCTCGGCTATGGCCTGGCGGATTCGCCGGTCGGTCAGATGGCCTGGATCATGGAAAAATTCCAGGGTTGGGCAGACGATGCCAAAGCGCCGGATGACAATTTCGACTGCGACCAGCTGCTCGACAATGTGATGATCTACTGGCTCAACAATGCGGGGGCTTCGTCGGCACGGCTATACCGCGAAAGCTTTGGCGCTCCCAATATTGATCCGGTCGAGATCCCGTCGGGGTGCAGCATTTTCCCCCACGAGATCATCACGCCCTCGCGCCGCTGGGCCGAGCAACGGTTCAAGAACCTGCGCCACTGGGGCGAGCCGGAACGTGGTGGGCACTTCGCAGCGATGGAAGTGCCCGACCTGTTCATTGCAGAAGTGCGGCGCTGCTTCGCCGAGATGGAGCTTTAATCCTGCTTACCTCAGGACATCCAAGCGGGTAATGGTCCGATATCGTGGCCAGCCGCTCGCGCGGCCGTCGTCGCTTGCGAGATGAACTGCCAGACGTTCGAAGAAAAGCCCGGATCAATCTGGCCCTCCCATTCGGGCATTGATTGATAAAGCTTGGCCGTGCCCTCCCACATTTCCGGGGTTGCTACCTTGCTGAACGGCTCCAGCAGCGCGAACCATTCGCGAACAAAGGCCAGCGCCTGTTCGCTGTCGGCTGGCATGGGCAATGCCGCTTCAATGCGGCCGCTCAATTCCTTCCATTGTTCCAGATATTTGTCGCTGCTGAATTCCGGCAGGATGGGCGCAGCATTTTCAAGCCAGTGCGCTTGCTCCTCTGGCGTGTAATAACGATCAATCACCTGTTTCCAGTTTTCCTGGGTCATGTTTTCTTCTCCGTCTTTGACTAGCGAACAGAGGGTCGCAGCATCGAGAGGTTCGCCGCTGTCGATGCGAGACAATGCAGTTTCGAGATTGTTTCTGGCCATGGCTATTTCGTCCGCCTCCGCCGACAGGACGGCAAGCTGACCGCGCAAAAGATGGGCCAGGTCCAGCGGTTTGTTGTCGAACAAGCGGCCAATCTGGGACAGGCTCAGCCCGGCCTTCTTGAGCGTGACGATCTGGTGGATCCGTTCGATTTGCGCGGCGCTATACACGCGCCTTCCGGACCCTGTGCGCAGCGGTGACAACAGTCCGCGCGCTTCGTAAAAGCGCAGGGCGCGGCTGGTCAGGCCGGTGCGGCGTACAACCTCGTTTATGGTCAGCGAATCAATCATATTTTCGGTATAGTCCTTGACGTTAGGTCAACTTCAAGCGGTTTATGTGGCTGCTGGACAGGCCCTGTGCTTTGCGCCATTCACCCTCAATGGGCGGATTAATTTTCAGACGGCTGATGACAGCCATACCGACATTGCTAGTCATCATATTGGCGTCGTTTTTTCTGATGCGTCTGGCGCCCGGCGGACCGTTTGACGGGGAGCGTCCGCTCGATCCAGCTACCCAGGAGGCACTGCAACGGGCCTATGGCCTCGACCTTCCGCTGTGGGAGCAGGCCTGGCTCTACGTTTCGCGGCTGGTGCAGGGGGATTTTGGGCCGTCACTGGTCTATCGCGACTTCAGTGTATCGGAGCTGATAGCGCAGGGCCTGCCGATTTCCCTGACGCTTGGCGGCCTTGCAATCGTGCTCGCCCTGATGATCGGCGTAACCGCCGGCCTTTTTGCGGCGGTGCAGGCCGGAAAGACAACCGACAAGACGATCATGATGCTTGCGACGATTGCGACCGCGCTGCCGACTTTTGTAACCGGGCCTGCGCTGGCTCTGTTCTTTGGTCTTTGGCTGGGGTTGTTGCCGGTGTCGGGAACCGGTGACGGCGTCGCTTGGCTGATCATGCCGGTCGTGGCGCTGGCGCTGCCGGTGTCGGGTGCGATTGCCAAGTTGACCCGCGCCGGACTGGCTAGTGTGCTCAGGCAGGATCATATCCGGACGGCACGGGCGCGCGGGATTGGCGAAACCAAAATATTGTTCAAACATGGACTCAGGCCCGCTCTGGTACCGGTGGCGAGCTATCTGGGTCCTGCAGCGGCTGGCCTCTTGACCGGCGCGGTGGTGGTGGAAACCGTTTTCGGTCTGCCGGGACTGGGTCGTTATTTCGTCCAGGGGGCGCTGAACCGCGACTATCCGCTCGTGCTCGGTGTGGTCACCCTCTATGCCGCGCTGATCATCCTGTTCAACCTGCTTGCTGACCTGATCTACGGCTGGCTCGATCCCAGAATGCGGGAAGGGTGAGGTGATGTTGAAACGCCATGCCCCGCTTGTTCTTGTCCTGGTGATTGTGACGCTGGCGCTGTTGCTGCCGTTCCTGCTTCCCTGGAGCTACGACCAGATCGACTGGGATGCGGTCCGTGCGCCGGCATTTAGCGGATCGCATTTCTTCGGTACTGATGAAATCGGCCGCGACCGGCTGGCGCGGCTCGCTGCCGGAACCCGGATCACGTTGATGGTGGCGGTGGCTGCGGCTTTGGTCTCGCTCATTGTCGGCATCGCCTGGGGAGCAACCGCAGGCTGGATCGGCGGCCGGGTCGATGAGGCAATGATGCGGATTGTCGACGGCCTCTATGCGCTCCCGTTCATGTTCATTGTCATTCTGCTGATGGTGGTTTTCGGCCGGTCGATCCTGCTGGTTTTCGTCGGCATCGGTCTGGTCGAGTGGCTGACCATGGCCCGGGTCGTCCGGGGGCAGGTGATGGCGTTGAAACAGCGCCCGTTCATTCTGGCGGCTGAAGCCGCCGGGGCTCCATCGATCACAATCATCGTCCGGCATATTCTGCCCAATGTTGCGGGTGTCGCGCTGGCTTATCTGATGCTGACCGTGCCGCAGGTGGTGATGGTCGAGAGTTTCCTCTCCTTCCTCGGTCTTGGCGTACAGGAGCCGCTGACATCGCTCGGTATATTGGTCAAGGAGGGCGCCGATGACATGGATATGGTGCCATTGGGTTTGGCACTGCCTGGCGGTCTGCTGGTTCTGATATTGGTCTGTCTGACCATCGAAGGTGAGCGGCTGAGAGACCGTTTCTCATGAGCCTCTATGAAATCCGGAATATGGCCGTAGATATCGTAGGCAAGCGGATCGTCGAAGAGGTCAGCCTCACCGTCGAGGCAGGACAGTGCACTGCACTTATCGGCGCGTCCGGATCTGGCAAGAGCCTGACTTGCCTGACGCCTTTTGGCCTTACCGCTGCGACGGCCTCCGGCTCGATGATATTGGACGGAATCGATCTCGGCAGCGCCGATCCCCGCCAAATCCGCGACATACGCCGCTGGCTCACCGGATTTATATTCCAGCAACCGCTGACCGCGTTGACGCCGCATCTGACCGTCGGCGCCCAACTGCAGGAGGCGACGATGCAGGCCGGGGCCTCGAGGCCTTCGCGTGAGGATCTGGCCCGCAAACTGCACCGGGTTGGCCTGTCGCGGGCTGATGAGCGTCTCGACCAGTTTCCGCATCGTCTGTCCGGTGGCGAACGCCAGCGGGTGATGATTGCAGCGGCCATTGCGCACGAACCGAAATTGCTTGTGGCCGACGAGCCGACCAGCGCTCTGGATGCCTCGCTGCGCGCCGAGATCATGGCTTTGCTCGACGAATTGCGGATCGAGCAGGGGCTGGGCCTGCTGCTGGTGAGCCACGATCTTGCCTCGGTCGAGGGGCATGCTGATCAGCTGGTGGTGATGGAAAAGGGGCAGGTGTTAGAGAGGGGGCCGGTGGGCGAAATCATCGCCAGTCCGTGGGAAGATTATACGAGACGGCTGATCGCCGCCACGCCGCGCCTAGAAGAACCACCCCCCGAGCTTAGCCAGCCTGGCGCGCTGTTGCTGGAAACGGCGAATCTTGGAGTCGATTTTGATCTTCCTGGCTGGCGTAGGGGTAAAATCCGGGCTGTGGTCAATGCGAGCATCCGGTTGCGGCAGGGCGAGGCGCTGGCCGTCGTCGGCGGTTCCGGTTCGGGGAAATCAACGCTTGGGCGTGCCATTGCCGGTATCGGACCCGTGACGCATGGCAAAATCATGTGGCAGGGGACTGTGCTTCCGGAACGCCGCAAACGGAGTCTCGACATGCGCCGGTTGATTCAGCCGGTTTTTCAGGATCCGGTCGCCAGCCTCGATCCGCAATGGCAGGTTCGGGACATAGTGACCGAACCGCTGCGCAACCTGAGGCCCGACCTGAGCCATGCCGAACATGGCCAGATGGCGCGGCAGGCTTTGTCTGATGTCGATCTGGCGGAGGATTTTTTGACTCGTCTTCCGGCAAGCCTGTCCGGTGGTCAGGCGCAACGGGTGGCGATCGCCCGGGCCATTATTGCGGTGCCGCAACTGCTGGTGCTGGACGAGGCAACCTCTGCGCTTGATCCGCTGGTTGGTGCCGAGATTCTCCAGTTGCTAGCCCGGCTACAGGTGGAAAATGGTCTGAGCCTGCTATTCATCACACACGACATCGCTGCCGCGCGCAGGTTATGCCACCGCGTTGCCGTGATGGAAGAAGGGACGATTGTGGAAAGCGGTGCTATGCAGGACGTGATTGACGATCCCCGGCATCCGGCGACGCAAAAGCTGATCGCCGCGAGTTAAAAAAAGGGCCACCCGGTTGTCCGAGCGGCCCCTTTTTCAGCGTGAATTTTGTGAATTTAGAACGATACGCCGAGAGTGAAGATAAAGGCAGAGTCGGTGAAATCTTTCTGTGCCGGGGAGTCGTCGGTATCGGTGTAGGCCACTCCCAAAGTCAGATTTTCCGTGATGGCATAATCAACGCCCAGGGACCAATCGACGTAATTGTTGTCGGTGCCCTGCAATGTGCTGAGGAAGCTGTTGCCGTCAGAATAGCCGATATGTCCGTTCACGGTCAGCGGGGTGTTCGGAATGCCGGTGCTCAGGTCGGTGTAAATATAGATATTGTCCTGGTTCGCCAGCGCACTCTGTCCGCTCCACGAATAAGCAGCACCGACGGTCGCTTCTACAGGACCCAGAGTCGCGGAAAGCGAAGCATAAGGTTCGAAGAAATCGGTTGCGCCACCACCAACGCCGCCTGCGTCAGGATAGAAATAATAGAGCAAGCCAACATCGGCGGAAATGCCCGAAGCGATTTCACCGGACCAGCCGCCGTAAATATCGATTTCCGTGCCACCGGCAAAGTTGATCGAAGAACCCCATGTTCCGACATAGAGGCCGCTTTCGTGACCGATATCGATACCACCCTGGATGGCTACGTCGCCGCCGGATTGTGCAACACCGCGAAAACGGTAGTCAGATGTAACAGCTGCGTTGCCGGAAATGGTGAAGGGGCTGGCGGATGCAGCTTCTTCATCTTGGGCGAATGCTGGTGCGGCCGTGCTGGCCAACAAGATGGCCGAAAGGCCGACGATGGTTGATTTGGCTTTTCCGCCAAGAATATTTTTACTGGACGTGCGCATGGAAATCCCTTTCTCGTTGATGCGTCTCGCCCCTCCTGATTTGTTTTGGCTGTCTTTTTATTGCGCCAGATGCCCCGAACGCGAACAGTCTCTAAACATGCAAGGGAAAGCTGCTCTATATTATTGCGCTGCACAAGAAAGAAGAGACAGGAAAGGTGACATAATTGTCGAATGTTGCACTTGCGCAACAACGGCGAAGTAGCGCGCTTAAATTTTAGGCGGATTTGGTGATCGGTGATTAAATATGCATCATTCCTGCCGCTTTTCTGCACCGTCCAGCATGTCGAAAGGGGTAGCGCAGCTTATTTGGCCGATTCCGATTCCGATTCTGCGCTGTCGATGCTTTGGCTGGCGCCGGATTCGAGGGTGAATGTTCCTGTTTTCGGCAGTGACTTGATATGAATGTCGCGCTGCGGAAAGGGAATCTCGACCCCATGTTCCTTGAACAGATCCCATACCCGTTTCAGGATCGCTGCCTTGAAATTGCCGACGCCCGATTGCGGATCCTTGATCCAGCAGCGGATCTCAAAATTGACGCTGCTGTCGCCAAACTCCAGCATCCAGACGACCGGTTTGGGATGCTGGAGCACCCGCGGCACGTCAACGCAAGCCTGTTTCATCAGGTCGATTGCGTGATCCATGTCGGTGTCATAGGATACGCCGACCGGGATGCTGATCCGCACATTGGGATTGGAATAGGACCAGTTTTCGACTTCCCGCGTCATCAGGTCTTCGTTCGGGATCAGATGCTCCTTGCCCTCCCGGGTCAGGACGGAGACGGCGCGGACGCCGATCTTGTTCACCCATCCAAAACTGTCTCCGACGGCGATGACATCACCGGGCTTGATTGAACGGTCCATCAGCAGGATGATCCCCGCGATCAGGTTACCGATCGTCTTCTGCATACCGAAGCCGATCGCCAGACCAAAGGCACCGGAGAAGACCGCCAGAGCCGTCAGGTCGATCCCGACTATGTCGAGGCCGAGGACAAAGGCTCCGCCCAGAATGGCGACGGTGGCGAGTTTCTGGCCCAGAACCTTTTGCGCGCCATCCAGTTCGCTGTTTCCGATGACATAGGTCACGAGCCGCATCAGCACACGGGCCACCGCGAGCATGATAACGGCGGTCATCGCCAGGGAGACAATCCAGAGCAGTGAAATTCTTCTCGTGCCCAAGCTGAACCCGACCCTGTCCATCGCTTCGGTAATCGGTTCGATACCGCCAACCAGTCCCGACCCGATGCTCACGAACAGGGCGAGGCCAATCGATGTACCCAGCCAGTCCGGCATCCGAACACCGCGGATCAGGTCATTGGCAAACAGGCCAACCGTGATTGCGATGGTCAGGGAAAAGACAACCTGTGCGATCAGGTGCCAAGGATAAAAGGCGAGGAAAATCCCGCACAGAATGAATGTGGTCGCGCGGCGCGTCATGTCGCGGATGCGGCGACCCGCCAGCTCGCTCTCATAGCCAGCGCGGGCTTCCCACAGATGACGAAGCTTGGGACCGATATATTTGCTGAGATACCAGCCCGCGGTCAGCGCCAATATGACGAGGCCGACGGCTACGGTGCCTTCGATATATTGCACATTGCGAGGCGTGTCCGGCGTCAGCGCCTCGATATATTTTAATGCGTCATCGATCATCGCTTCGCACTGTGATAATGTTCAAACGCTTTGGCAAGGTCGCCAATCAGATCGTCCGGGTCTTCCAGTCCGATATTGAGCCTGACCAGCGCGCCCTTGATCGTCCATTCGGTAGCCGTGCGATGCTTCCCCGGATCGACCGGGAGGGCGAGGCTCTCGAAGCCGCCCCAGCTATAGCCAATGCCAAACAGCTCCAGGGCGTCGATGAAGGCCGCCCGGCTTTGTTCGTTGCCGCCTTCCAGTTCAAAGGAAAACAGTCCAGATGCGCCTGCGAAATCGCGTTTCCATATCTCGTGGCCCGGACAGTCGGGCAGGGCTGGATGGAGGACGAGACCCACTTCGGGCCGTTGCTTCAGCCAGCTGGCGACTTTCAGCGCACTGGCTTCGTGCTGGCGCAGACGAACTTCCAATGTTCTGAGACCGCGGGAAGCGAGATAGGCGTCATCGGGAGAGACCACCTGGCCGAGTTGCTGAGCCGTCCGCCGCAGCCGTGTCCAATGGCCGCTGTGAGTGGTCACCGCGCCCATCATCACATCGCTGTGCCCGACAATATATTTAGTGGCTGCAATTATCGCGATATCGACGCCATGCTCCAGTGCCGGGAAAAAGCGGGAGGTTGCCCAGGTATTGTCGAGCAGAGTGACCACATTGGCGGCTTGAGCCGCCTTGCAGATCGCCGGGACATCCTGGACCTCGAAGGTGAGGCTGCCGGGGCTTTCCATCAAGATTGCCTTGGTGTCGGGGCCAAACAGGCCTGCAATATCCGACCCGATCATCGGGTCATAATAACGGGCGGTCACACCCATCCGCTTCAGGAACGTGTCAGCAAAACTCCTGCTGGGGTCATAGCTGCTGTCGGTCAGCAATACTTCATCGCCGGGTTCCAGAACCGCGAGCAGTGCACAGGAGATGGCAGCGACCCCGGAGGGGTAGAGCATCGTCCCGACGGCACCGGGTTCCATTTCAGTCAGCGCTTCGGCCAGCGACCATTGCGTTGGAGAACCGCGGCGACCGTAGAAGAATTTCCCGTCACCGTTGGATTTCACGCCATCCCTGAGATGCGCCACATCCTCGTAGAGATGGGTGCTCCCACGCCACACCGGCGGATTGACCACAGCGCCGGTCCATGTTTTGCGCCGACCACCGGTCACGACCTGGGTTGCAGGTCTTTTTGAACCAGAGTCGTGATCAGCCAACTAAAGTTCCAGCAGCGCCAGCATCTTCAGGCGGTTTCTTTCGGCGTGTCCGCATCGGCACCCCATTCGGCCCAGCTGCCGTCATAAAGCGCGGTCTTCTCGGCACCCGCCAAGGCTGCGGCGAAGGATACAACGGCTGCGGTCATGCCTGAGCCGCAGGTTGTGATCAGTGGCTTCGAGAGATCGATGCCGGCATCGCTGAAAATCGCCTTGATCTCGTCACTGCTTTTCCAGGTGCCATCGGCGTTGAAAAAATTGCTGTGCGGGATGTTGGTTGAGCCAGGAATATGTCCGGATGCTGTATTGCCGCGCGGGTCGGGTGTTTCGCCGCTGAACCGGTCAGCAGGGCGCGCATCGACAACCTGTTCGTCCTTGCTGTGCAGATTGGCCAGCAAATCGGCTTTGGTGCGAACGTCCTTCTCATCTTTCCAGACCGTGAAGTGGCGGTGGCGCAAAGCCTCCTTGCCGGTTTCCAGTGGCCGTCCTTCAGCTTTCCACTTGGCGATACCGCCATCAAGAATGGCCACTTCATGGGCGCCAAAAATGGTCAGCATCCACCAGGCACGGGCAGCGCTTTTCAATGGGCTGTCGTCATAAAGAACGACGCGGCTGCCATCGCCAAGACCAAGCGATTGCATCCGGCTGGCGAATTTTTCTGCCGGTGGCAGCATGTTGTCGATCGGATTGTTGGTGTCGGTCAATTCACCGAGGTCCATGAACACGGCCCCCGGGATGTGGCCGGCTTCATATTCGGCTGCTGGATTGCGCCCTGCATCGGGCATGAACTTTGTCGCATCGACGATGCGCAAATCCGATGCACCCAGTTCTTTGGCCAGCCAGTCCGTTGATACCAGCAATTCCATATTCAGCTCCTCATACCCGCAATCATTTGCACTGTTCGTATCTTCGTTTAGCGATTCGGTTTCCAGCCGTCGAGGCTATAACGCATTACCCAATGAATCTACCGCATATGTGGTTTTTGGGTCATTCATTTTATGATAGTTGATCCAGGAAGTTTTTGGCGTGGCTCCGGATATCGTCCCGGGTATGCGGGTCCATGCCCTCCCAGGTGCGATAAGGCATGGCCAGTCGATGATTGTCGCCCAGCTTTTCCTGATTCCGGTCAAGAAACTCCCAATAGAGGGCGTTGAACGGGCAGGCGTTTTCGCCAACCCGCTGTTTGACGTCATAGCGGCAATGCTGGCAGTAATCTGACATTTTGTTGATATAGTTACCCGACGAGGCATAGGGTTTGGAAGCAATGATGCCGCCGTCGGCGAACTGGCTCATTCCCAGTGTATTGGGCAGTTCCACCCATTCATAGGCATCGGCGTAGACTTCCAGATACCATTGATGCACCGCTTGCGGCTGGAGACCGGCGATCAGGGCAAAATTCCCGGTTATCATCAACCGCTGAATATGGTGGGCGTAAGCCAGATCAAGCGTCTGTCCGATCGCTTCCGCCAGGCAATGCATGTCCGTTTCGCCAGAATAGTAGAAATCCGGCAGTGGTCTCTGCGCGTCCAGAAAGTTTCGGTCGATATAGTCCGGACCTTCGCGCCAGTAGATACCGCGCATATATTCCCGCCATCCGATGATTTGCCGGATGAACCCTTCCGCTGCGTTGAGCGGTACCTCTCCATCATGATAGCGCTGCTCCACCTCCCGGCAGAGATCGAGCGGATCGAGCAGGCCGGAATTGATGTAGGGCGAGAGGATCGAGTGCCACAGAAAAGGCTGCCCGCTGAGCATGGCATCCTGATAGTCCCCGAACCGGGGCAGGGCTTCATCAAGAAATTTGCGTTTCTGGCGCATCGCTTCTTCATGCGTGACGGCGAAGTGGAACTGTTCAAGCGATCCGGGATGGTCGGAAAATTGCTCTGCGACCAGAGCCAGCACGTCGCGCGTGATTTCATCGGGACGAAAGCGGATCGGTTGCGGAATAGCAAGGTCGCCCTTTGCCGGCTTTCGATTGGCGGTGTCGTAGTTCCATTCGCCGCCTTCCGGGTTACCGTCCTCGTCGAGCAAAAAGCCAGTTTTCCGCCGCATCTCGCGATAAAAATATTCCATGCGGAGCTGCTTTTTGCCGTCTGCCCAGTCGGCGAAATCCTGATGCGTTGCCACAAACCGATCGTCCGGGCAGATAGTGACCGGAATATCGAACTTCTGTTCCCAGTTGTCGATCATCGCCATGACCCGCCACTCACCAGCTTCGGTGATGCGGATGCTATCGATATCATGCCTTTCCAGCGCCCGCGCGATTTCGCCCGAGAAACTGCCGCTATTCTCCGAATCGGACCATGCGACATAGTCCACCGACCATCCCCGTTCCTCGAGCGCTTTTGCGTGGTGACGCATGGCCGAGAATATATAGGCGATCTTTGCCTTGTGATGCCTGACATAGGCTGTTTCTTCGTTCACCTCCATCATCAGCAGTATGCATTGGTCGGGCTTTTGTCCTTTCAGCGCGGAGATGTGGACCGAGAGTTGATCGCCCAATATCGGTATGAGAGTTTTTTCAGACATGCTCGGCTTATCCCATCATCGGGCGGCCTCTGGCGATCTGTGCTTTAGGGCAGTCTGGCAGTTGTCGTGACTGATGACATCGCGTGCCGGCTGTTCTAAACGGTTCGCATGACCGATGATGAATCCGAAAAACTGGCACCACGATTTCTGGGCCAGGATAGCGCGCTCCCGACATCGCCCGAAACGGCGGAGCTGGATTATGTCCCGAACCCGCGAGCGGGCGACTTGTATCTGACCCGGTTTGCAGCACCCGAATTCACCTCCCTCTGTCCGGTGACCGGACAACCGGATTTCGCGCATCTGGTGATCGATTATGCGCCCGGTGAGACGATCGTGGAGTCCAAATCGTTGAAGCTGTTTCTCGGGTCCTTTCGCAACCATGCCGCTTTTCACGAAGACTGCACGGTCGGAATCGGCCGACGGCTGTTCGACGAAATGCAACCCAAATGGCTGCGTATAGGTGGGTACTGGTATCCTCGTGGTGGTATTCCGATTGATGTATTCTGGCAGTCTGGCGAACCGCCAGCAGGATTATGGGTTCCTGAACAAGGCGTTGCTCCGTACCGCGGCCGCGGATAGCGAGACCGTGGCACACTAAAGCGTTTTTGACTTTGCAACGTCACAAACTAACCCTAGTGTAAACATATGGGTCAACAACATCAGCATAATATCGCCATCGAGGCATCTGATATCGATTTCATGGGTCATGTGAATAATGCCAATTATCTCACCTGGGTGCAGGATGCGGTCGTGGCTCACTGGCAGAAAATTGCTCCCTCCGAAGCTGTTGCTTCCCACCTCTGGGTAGCGATCAAGCATGAGATCACCTACCGCAAGCCCGCTTTTCTGAATGATGATGTCATCGCCGAGGTGCTATTGGAAAAAGTTCATGGCGCGCGGGCATTTTACAGCACGATCATCAAGCGTGGCGAAGAAGTGCTCGCCGAAGTCCAGTCCAGTTGGTGCTGCGTTGATGCCGACACGCTCCGCCCGACTCGCCTGGCGAAAGACATCGTCGCGCGGTTTTTGGGTTAACGACCGGAGCCGACCCAATGCCGACTTGGCGTCAGTCCGCTACTCATATTTCACCGCATCAGTCCACCGATCAGATTGCGAACGAAGCGACCGGCCACCGGGCCTGCGAGATCCGTTACAACCGAACCGACCGCCGAAGTGACGCCGGATTGCAGCGGCTTTGCACGCGATTTTTTCCCCAATATCGTGGTGGCCGCCATGCCGGCCGCCGAGCCTGCCGCGACCTTGGCGCCGCGACTGAACGCCTTTTCCCATATGCTCTTGCTCTTGCGGGGCTGTTTGCCAACTTCCTCCTTGCCCTTTTCCTCGACTTCCTGCGCCGTGGCCGTGGCATCGATCACCTTTTGCGCCAATATTTCCTCGGCACTGTTCCGGTCGACGGCTTCGTCATATTTGCCGTCATAGGGCGAGATTGAATTGATGATCGCGCGTTCTTTCGGCGTTACCGGTCCGAGCCGGGACCGCGGTGGCTTGATCAGGGTCCGCTGGACGACAGAAGGGGCTCCATCTTCGAGCAGAGTCGAAACCAGTGCTTCGCCTACCCGCAATTCTGTAATGGCCTGCTCGACATCGAGATCGGGGTTGATCCGGAACGTATCGGCGGCGGCCTTGATTGCTTTCTTGTCGCGCGGGGTGAAGGCGCGCAGCGCGTGCTGCACGCGATTGCCGAGCTGACCGGCAACCTCTTGCGGGATATCAATCGGGTTCTGGGTCACGAAATAGACGCCGACACCCTTGGACCGGATCAGCCGGACGACTTGCTCGATCTTGTCTTCCAGTGCTTTCGGCGCGTCATCGAACAGCAGATGCGCCTCGTCGAAGAAGAAGACCAGCTTCGGCTTTGCGGGATCACCGACTTCCGGCAGCGTTTCGAACAGTTCGGCGAGCAGCCATAGCAGGAAGGTGGCGTAGAGTTTCGGGCTGCGCATCAACTGGTCGGCGGCGAGTATGTTGATATAGCCGCGCCCCTGTTCATCGCATTTGATGAAATCGTCAATTTCGAGCGCGGGTTCACCGAAAAACTGCCCGGCTCCCTGGCTGTCCAGCTGCAGCAACTGGCGCTGGATCGCGCCGACACTGGCCTTGGTCACATTGCCATATTTGGCCGACAATTGCTTGGCGTTTTCCGCCGTGTAAGCGAGCATCGACTGCAAATCTTCGAGGTTCAGCAGCAGCAACCCTTCTTCATCGGCAAACCGGAACGCGATATTGAGCACCCCTTCCTGGGTCTCGTTCAGATCCATCAGCCGCGCCAGCAATAGCGGCCCCATTTCCGTGATCGTGGTCCGTATCGGGTGACCCTGCTTGCCATAGAGGTCCCAGAATATCGCCGGATTGTCCGAATAGGCATAATCTGTCATGCCGAGTTCCCTGGCCCGTTCCTCCAGCTTATTAGCATGTTTGAATTGCGATGATCCTGCCATCGAAACGCCGGACAGGTCACCTTTTACGTCAGCAACGAAGACCGGTACGCCATTGGCCGAGAAGCTTTCTGCGAGGCCTTGCAGCGTGACCGTCTTGCCGGTTCCGGTTGCGCCGGCAATCAGGCCATGCCGGTTGGCACGCGACAGGTTCAGGCTCTGTCGCTCGCCACCGCCCAGTCCGAGAAAAATGTCTGTCGCATCGGCCACTGGCGGATCCCCTCAATCTTGTTGCAAACGAGTACTCTAACTTGACGCAAAAAAAAGGCCGACGTCAAGCGCCGGCCCTTTTCTGTTACCTGTGTTTAAAAGCGTTTAGTTATCCTGCAAGCGTACCGCGACGAATTGCGGATCGCGTGCACCGCGACGGATCTGAAGCAGAACCGCTTCCCGTTTGGACCGTATTGCGCTGTTTATCGCGCTATCCAATTCCGCTGCGTTGGTGACCGGTTGGCGGTTGACGCTGACAATCAGGAAGCCGCGCTTGATGCCTTTCTGACCTGCATCGCTGTTTGGATTGACCGTCGATACAACCACGCCTTTTTGCGAGGATGGGACGCCGATCTGTCTGGCGATCTGCGGCGTCAGGTCGACGACCGACAAGCCCAGCGCTTCAGCGGTGGCTTTTGCGCTGGCGCCATTATCATCCTGGCCCATTGCATCGTCTTGCGCATCAGGGTCGAACGAATTGCTGGCGAGCTCCTCTTCGGAAGGCCGCGTGCCGAGCTTGGCGTTGACTTTCATGGTCTTGCCATTGCGCACCAGCTCGATCGGCACATTGGTGCCAATCGGCAGATTGGCCACGAGATAGGACAGGGTCTGGTCAGGTGTCACAGCCTTGCCGTTCACCTTGGTTATGACGTCGCCTGCCTGGATGCCGGCTTTCTGGGCCGCTTCGCCGGGTTCAACCCGCTGGACAAATTCGCCCTGATTCTTTTCGAGGCCGAGAGAGTCCGCGAGATCTTCCGAAAGCGCACTAATCTGGACACCGAGATAACCGCGTTCGATTTTCTCGCCGTTTTTCAGCGTCTCTACAATCGGCGCGGCGACTTCTGCCGGAATGGCAAAGCCGATGCCGACGTTGCCGCCGGTTGGTGATATGATGGCATTGTTGATGCCGATGACATTGCCGTTGAGATCGAACATCGGGCCGCCGCTATTGCCGCGGTTGATCGATGCGTCGGTCTGCAAGAAACTGTCATAGGCTCCCTGGCCGGTTCTCCGGTGAATCGCCGATACGATACCGGTTGTCA
Organism: Parasphingorhabdus sp.; assembly: GCF_048269865.1. Taxonomy (GTDB): domain Bacteria; phylum Pseudomonadota; class Alphaproteobacteria; order Sphingomonadales; family Sphingomonadaceae; genus Parasphingorhabdus. The sequence continues at coordinate 156,994 of NZ_JBLWUA010000001.1, forward strand.
CGGTTCCACCAAGACCGAACGGGTTGCCGATCGCGATGATCCAGTCGCCAACACGAGCAGCCGCACTGTCACCAAATTTGACGAATGGCAGCGGCTTGTCTGCCTTGATCTTGAGCACAGCGATATCCGATGCCGCATCGCGACCGACCAGTTCGGCCTCATATTCGGTGCGGTCTGGCATGATCACGGTGATCGATTCGATAGTGGCGTTCCGGTCGCCCGGTGCGACAACATGATTGTTGGTAACGACGTAGCCATCGGCGGAAATGATAAAGCCTGATCCCAGCGACTGGGCTTCGCGGGTCTGCTCGCCGCCGCCGCGTTGGCGGTTGCCGAACAGGCCGTCAAAGGGCGTTCCGGCAAAAGGATTGTTGTTAGTCACGCGAACGCGTTGGGTGGTCGAGATATTGACCACGGCGGGCTGTAATTGTTCGGTCAGATCGGCAAAGCTCATCGGAGCCCCCGCCCGCGGCGCGAGGTTCCGTATCACCGAACTGTCATTGGCGGCGGTCTGCGCCCCGGCCGGGCCAATTCCGGTCAGGGTTGCTGCACTACCGGCCAAAAGCAAAGCTGCTGAAATTCCGTAAGCGTAACGCACTGTCATTTTCCTCTCAAATTACTGGCGGAGCAAAAATCAGGTCGCCCGTCAGATCCGTTCAAATTCTCCAAATTATTGGCGCAATTGTCATGAACGGAAATTGAATATTACCATATTTGCCCAGCGATTTTAATCGCAGAACTGCGGGCCATTCCCGATGACAACCTATTTGGGTGCGCTCCCGCCTTTTCGCAAGCCGGGAATCGCTCCCTGGTCGAAAAAAGGCCGGTTTTTGCAGAAAAACGACAATTGTGGTCGGCGTCCTGCCAATCGCGACTATTTGCCCCGGAACTGGCGCAGATATTCGTTATCCGGCGACAGCACGAATGAACTTTGTGGATCATCCGGTCCACCACCCTGGAAGGTCGTTTCGTAGCTCTTCATAGCGCGGTAAAAATCATAGAAGTCCGGGTCCTTGCCAAAGCTCTCGGCATAGGTGCGGGCAGCGCTGGCATCGGCTTCGGCACGAATGATCTGCGCCTGCTTTGCGCCTTGCGCGCGGATGGTCCGTGCTTCCTGATCGCGCGCGGTCCGCATTCTCTGATAGGCGCTGTCGAGCGGCGTGCCATCGGGCAAATCGGCCCGCTTGATCCGCACGTCGACAATCTCAGCGCCATATTGGCGAGCGACGCGGTTGAGGCCGGCCTGAATATTGTCCATCACCTGGCCGCGCTCGGGGCTAAGCAAGGCCGCAAACGGCCGCTTGCCCAGTTCGTTTCTCAGAGCCGAACCGAGGATCGGTCGCAATTCTTCCGAAACACGCTCTTCGTTACCGGCGGCAATATACATGCGCAGCGGATCGGTGATCCGGAACCGCGCAAAGGCATCGACCTGAAGCCGCAACTGGTCGGTGGACAGCACTTGCTGCTGCTCCATCTCGACGTCGCGGATACGCTTGTCGATCCATACAACCTGTTCGAGAAACGGAATTTTCCAAAGCAGGCCCGCTCCGGTCTGTCCGAATGGCACGTCGGTCTGGTAGCGGTTGATGATGCGAACCGGTTCACCAAAGCGTACGACCACACCTTGCCGCGTTTCGGGCACGATGATCAGCGTGTTCAGCAGAGTGAAAAGCAGCGCAATGACAATTATGCCAAGGGCGACGGGGTTTTTCATGATCGGTCCCATTATTTGCCCTCCGCAGTCGTAATCGCGGGTTGCTGGGCACGCTTCCTGATTTCCGGCAAGGGCAAATAAGGCGTCACACCTCTCGCCTCGACGATCGTCTTGTCGACCTTCGACAAAACGCGCTCCATCGTTTCATAATACATGCGCTGGCGAGTGACCCTCGGTGCCAGGCGATATTCTTCATAGACCTTGTCAAACGCGGCGGATTCGCCCTGCGCCTGAGCGGTCAGCTGCTGGGCATAGGCGCGGGCTTCGTTGAGATAGGTCTGCGCTGTCTGCTGAGCGGCGGACACTTCCTTGAACGCATCGTTGACCGCAGCAGGCGGATCGGCCTTCTTGATGGCGATACCGCGAATGACAACGCCGGCCCCATAGCCGTCGAGCAGTTGCTGCATATTCCGTTCCACGGTCTGTTCGATTTCCGACCGTTCGGAACCGATCGTGTCATCCAGTGTGAAATTGGCAACCGCAGCGCGCATGGACGCTTCCGCGACTTCCTTGATCGTTTCTTCCGGTTCGGCAATCTGGAACAGGAACAGCTCTGGCGCCTTGATGTTCCAGCGCACCGAATAGGCCAAATCGACGATATTCTGGTCACCGGTAAGGATCAGCTTTTCAGATTCTCCTTCAGGAATGTCGATCGTCCGAATTTCCTCGACGTCCAGCTTCGTAACCTGTTCAAGCGGTGTCGGAAGCGAGAAATGCAGGCCCGGTTGCAGAGTCCGCGAATAGGAACCCAGGAAGGTCACGACGCCGCGTTCCTGTGGACTGACCCGATGGATGCTGGTCAGCAACACCCAGAGAATGACAAAGGCGATTGCCATCAGCGGCCACCAGGATCGTCCGCCCGGGCGTTTGGGAATGCCGCCCTTGAAGCCGCCACCGGTGCCACGTTTGAATAATTCTTCGAGAGAACTGGCACCCTTGCGTCCACCGCCGGAAGGCCCGCCGCCGGGATTGCCCCATGGATTGCGGGGACCGCCACCGTTGCCGCCGCCATTGCCATTGTCGCCATTATTGCCCCATGGCCCGGCCATGTTCAAAATTGCGCCGAAAATCGATCTGCGGCGCGCTTCACCGTAAAAATTTTTATCCATCATTTCTTTATAGGTAGCGTGCTGCCAGAAAAACAGTGTCAATCCGAGAAAAGTGTAACTATGTCGATCCGATGACCGATATTTCTTCCATCGAGGCAGCGCTGGACAGCGTTGCCAAAGGCCGTTTCAGTGCCGTAAAATTTTCACAGGGCCGCGTCACTCTGGTGCTCAACGTGGGCGGTCTCGATGTCCGCGACCGCGGCCAGATCGAGATTGCCGTCAAAGGCAAGCTGCTGGAGCTGGACGGTGTCGAAAAAGTCGACATCGCCATGACCGCCGAGAAGGTCGAACGCCGTCTGATCGCCGTAGCCAGCGGCAAGGGCGGGGTCGGCAAGTCCACCCTGTCCACCAATCTGGCCATCGCGATGCAGCTGTTGGGCCGCAAAGTCGGGATGGTCGATGCTGATATATACGGACCGTCGCAGCCCCGTCTGCTGCATTGTGAAGGACAGCGGCCGGAGGCGGAGGGCAAGCAGTTGATCCCGGTGCCGAATGAATATGACGTGCCGGTGCTATCCATGGGCCATCTGGCAAAACCGGGTCAGGCCATCGCCTGGCGCGGCCCGATGGCGGGCAAGGCACTGGAACAACTGATCGACGCGCATTGGGGCGATGTCGAGGAACTTATCGTCGACATGCCGCCTGGCACTGGCGATGTGCAGCTATCGATGATGCAGAATCACAAGCCGGTCGGTGCGGTGATCGTTTCGACACCGCAAGATCTGGCATTGATGGACGCCACCCGGGCGGTGGATCTTTTCCATCAGGCAAAGATTCCGATCATCGGCATGGTTGAGAATATGGCCGGCTATCAATGCCCGCACTGTGGCGAGATCAGCGATCCGTTTGGCGCCGGCGGCGCGGAAGCGGCTGCCAAGACAATGAACATGCCGTTTCTCGGCAGAATTCCGCTGGACATCGAAATCCGCAAGTCTAGCGACGGCGGTACACCCCCAGCTTATTCCGATGGGGTGCAGGGACAGGCGTTCCGCGATGTTGCCAAAAAGCTCGCGACATGGTTGGACAATCAATAGCCGGGGAGAAGAGCATCATGCTGCTGGAAAGTGATCAGGACATTGCCGCATTGCTGACGTCGACACAGCGCATTGCTGTGGTTGGCGCATCGGCGAAATCCGAGCGCGCGAGCAACCGGATTTTTCATTTTCTGCTCGATCAGGGCTATGATGTGATACCGGTCAATCCCGGGATCGCCGGACAGTCCTTGTACGATGTTGCGGTGGTTGAATCGCTGGATGCTATTCAAGGCCAGATCGATATGGTCGACATTTTCCGCAACTCCGAGGCGGCTGGCGATGTCGTTGACGAGGCCATTGCGATCGGGGCCAAATCGGTCTGGATGCAACTTGGGGTGATCAACGAAGCGGCGGCGCAGCGGGCGACCGAGGCCGGATTGAAAGTTGTGATGGATCGTTGTCCGAAAATCGAGATTGCGCGCCTGGGCCTGTTAAAGAGTGCCCATGGCGGCTGAACCGGACATTAATCAGACAGAAAGTGCATCCACTGGATTCAATCGCCGAAAATTTCTGATCGGGGGTGGTGCTCTCGGCGGTCTCGTCGTCGCCTGGGCACTCTGGCCGCGGACCTATGCGCCCAATGTCGCCGCGACCGAGAATGAGCAGATTTTCGGTGCCTATCTCAAAATATCAGAGGACGGGCAGGTCACGGTGGTCGTGCCGCAAAGCGAAATGGGGCAGGGCGTCTATACCGTGCTGCCGCAAATCCTGGCAGACGAACTGGGCGCGGACTGGCGCACGGTTGCGGTCGAACCGGCCCCGATCAATCCACTGTACAGCAACAGGGTGCTGGCCGAGCAGTGGGCGGACCTGTTGATGCCCGCTGGCATCGAAAAATTGACGGAGAACGCAGCGGTTCGCTGGGTTGCGCAACATGTCGAGGGCCGCGACAAGTTTCAGCTGACCGCCGACTCCACCTCCATTCCGGCCTTCGCCGAAAGTTTTCGCGAAGCAGGCGCAGCGGCGCGGGTCCTGCTGACCAAGGCCGCTGCTGCCAGATGGGACATCGCCTGGGAAACGTGCACCGTGGATAATGGTGTTATCTCGAATGGTGACAAGAAACTGCGGTTCGGCGAATTGGTACGCGATGCGGTCGACGAAACTTTGCCCGATCCGGTGCCGCTACGACCGGCCGGGGCGGGCAATTTGATCGGGCAGGATGTTGCACGTCTTGATTTGCCAAGCAAACTGGATGGCTCAGCCAATTTTGCGGGCGATATCAGACTGCCGGACATGGTATATGCGGCAATCCGGCAGGGCCCGATCGGCGACACCAGCCTGAAATCCTTCAACCGCGCCGGGGCCAGCAAGATCACCGGCTTTATCGATGTGGTCCAACATGACAAATGGATCGCAGCTGTGGCGACCAATTGGTGGGCGGCAAACCGGGCGCTGGACAAAATGAGCCCGGTTTTCGAGACCAGAGGATATCTGGCCGACAGCGAAAAGATCGACACTGCCTTGCGCAAGGCGCTGGACGAGGGGCCGGGCACGCGGTTCCTGACGCGCGGTGACACCAAAGCTGCGTTCGGCAATGATGGTGATTTTCAGGCGCGCTATCATGCGGATGCGGCGTTGCATGCGCCGATAGAAACGCGGACAGCGACGGCAGAGTATAAGGATGGCGGTCTGGAACTTTGGATGGCGACCCAGGCGCCGGCGGCGGCGGTCGAGGCGGCGGCCAGAATGCTGAATATCGCTCAGGATCGGGTGACCCTTTATCCCATGTTGAGCGGCGGCTCTTTCGACCGCAATCTCGATAATGAAATTGCCGGCCAGGTTGCCCTAATGGCCAAAGAGATGGGGAGGCCGGTGCAGCTGGTCTGGTCGCGTGCGGAAGAATTGATGCACGATCATTACCGCGCGCCCAGCCAAGCGCGGTTGGATGCCGCCATGGCCAAGGCCGGTCGTGTCACGGCGCTGCAAATCAAAATCGCTGCCCCGCCCTCCGCCCGCGAACAGCTCAAACGCCTGTTCGATGGCATGGACAATGTCACAGCGATGCGGTCCACAATGGGGGAGGCGGATATCAAGGCGATCGCGGGGCTCGAAGTGCCCTATGACATTCCCAATCTGACCGTCGATCATCACCCGGCTTTTGTTGACGTGCCGACCGGCAACTGGCGCAGCAACGCCCATAGCAGCAATGTTTTCTTTCTCGAATCGTTCATCGATGAATTGGCGGCCAAGGCGGCGATCGAACCGCTATCCTTCCGGATGCAGATGATGAACAACCAGCCGAGACTGGCGCGATGCCTGACTGGCGTGGCCGCCATGGCGGGCTGGGATGGCGGGCTGGAACAGAGCGGTCAGGGCATTGCCTGTCACAGCATGCGCGGCGGGCATATAGCCGTTATTGCAAGTGCCAGCCGCGGGGGAAGCGGTCTTGAAGTCCGCCGCATTTCAGCGACCGTCGATATCGGACGGATCATCCATCCCGATATCGCGCGGCAGCAAATCGAAGGTGGTATTGTCTTTGGACTGGCGATGGCATTGGGCAGCACGACCCGGTTTGAAAAGGGATTGCCAACGGCCAAGCGCCTGCGTGATCTGTCGCTGCCGCGACTGGCCGAAATACCGCCGATCCAGATTGAATTTATCAGAAGCGAAGAAGAGCCCGTTGGCTATGAAGAGCTCGGTGTGCCAGCGGTTGCGCCAGCGGTCGCCAATGCGCTATTCTCGGCAACCGGCGTCCGGCTCCGGCAATTGCCACTTTTCGGGGAAGTATCATAAGTCATGCGTGAAACGGGACCCTTGCCAGCCGATCATCCGCCCGTGGCGGCGAAGAAAATCGGCGTTTTGCTGGTCAATCTCGGCACGCCCGACGCGCCCGACAAACAGGCTGTAAAACGCTATCTGAAAGAGTTTTTGTCGGACAAGCGGGTGGTCGAGATACCGTCCATCATCTGGCAGCCGATATTGCGCGGTGTCATTCTCAACACGCGGCCGGCAAAATCTGCCGAAGCCTATAGTCTGGTGTGGACCGAGGATGGCTCGCCGCTGGCCTTCTACACCCGCAAACAGGCAGAAAAGCTTGCCGATACGATCGATGGCGTGATGGTCGACTGGGCGATGCGCTATGGCAATCCCAGCATCAAGAGCCGGCTCGATGTGATGAAAGCGGCGGGATGTGACCGCATCCTGATCGCGCCGCTTTACCCGCAATATAGCGGTGCGACGACCGCCAGTGTGCATGATGCGGTGTTCGACGCGATTGGCGCCATGCGCTGGCAACCGGCAATCCGGATGCTGCCAGCGTATCATGATGACCCTGCGTATATCGATGCGCTGGCCAACAGCCTGGAGCGTGACGTTGCCGCGCTCGATTTTGAACCGGATGCGATTGTCGCGAGCTTTCACGGCATGCCGCACCGGACGCTCGAACTGGGCGATCCCTATCACTGTCAATGTCAGAAAACCGCGCGTCTTTTGTCCGAGCGGCTCGGGAAAGAGCTGGTCGTGGCGTTCCAGTCGCGCTTCGGCCGGGCAAAATGGCTTGGTCCCGCCACCGATGAAGTGTTGGAATCGCTGGCCGGGCAGGGCAAGAAGAATATCGCGATTTTCGCGCCGGGCTTTTCCAGCGATTGCCTGGAAACCTGCGAGGAACTGGCGATCCGGGGCAAGGAACAGTTTGAGGCGGGCGGCGGCGAAAAATTTGCCTATTTGCCTTGCCTGAACGACAGTGAGATCAGCATCGCCATGCTGGATACACTGATCCGCCGGGAATTGTCCGGGTGGATCTAGAACGGCCCGAAATCTTTCATCCGCCGGTCAAGCGCAGTGTCACGATCGCCGGGCATCAGACATCGATTTCGCTAGAGCCCTTGTTCTGGGGAATGCTGAAAAAGGCGGCGGACAGTCGCGGTCTGCCGCTCAACGCATTGGTGGCGCAAATTGATGTCGAGCGGATCGCTGCGGCGCAGCCGCCGGGCCTCGCGACCGCGATCCGTCTGTGGCTTGCCAATGATATGCTTGGAAAAATGCGTCAAGCCGACTAAGGGACGGCCATGAACGCTACCCTTCTTGTCATGGCAGGCGGTGCGATGGGTGCGGCGGGGCGCTATCATCTCGGCCGACTTGTCTTTCACCTTGCTCCCGTCGGTTACCCTATTGGAACGCTGGTGGCCAATGTGACCGGTGGGCTCCTTATGGGCGTGCTGGCGGGTGTGCTGGCCCGCGGCAATATTGTCGATGAGCCGTGGCGGCTTTTGCTTGGCGTTGGCCTGCTCGGTGGTTTTACAACTTTTTCGGCCTTTAGTTTGGAAGTTCTCACTATGATCGAACGCAGTGAATGGGGCATCGCAATATTATATGCGCTGGTCTCCGTGGTCGGTTCCGTCCTGGCCGTGTTTGCCGGTCTGATGGCAGTGAGGACACTGGCATGAGCGGTTTTGATCCCACAGCCGAAAGCGGCTCCGAGGAAGAAAAGCCGCAGGGCTCGACCAAAGAGCAAAAGCAGGCGCTGAAGACACTGGATGTCCGGCAATTCACCATCTCCGCCGATGATGACGATATCCGGGTCGATCGCTGGTTCAAGCGGCACATGGAGGAGGTGCCGTTCAACATGGTTTCGCGCTGGGCGCGGACCGGCCAGTTGCGGCTGGACGGCAAAAGAGTGGCACCGGGCGATCGCGTCCAGGCCGGACAGATTTTGCGCGTACCGCCGCAGGAAATCGAGCGGCCCGGCCGGGTTGCGAAAGCCAAGGCCGATCTGACCCAGGACCAGATCGATTTTGCCCGCGAACTGGTCATTCACAAGGACAAGTCGGCGCTCGTGGTCAACAAGCCTCCCGGACTGGCGACGCAGGGTGGCAGCAAGACGACGAGCCATCTTGACGGTCTGCTCGATGCCTTGACCTTTGATGCCAAATCCCGGCCCAAGCTGGTCCACCGGCTGGACAAGGATACCAGCGGCGTAATCCTGCTGGCGCGCTCGCCGGGCGCCGCGTCCTTTTTCTCGAAGCGCTTTTCCGGTCGCGATGTCCGCAAGGTCTATTGGGCGATTGTCATGGGTGTCCCCGAAATCGCCGATGGCGTGATCGACTTGCCGCTGTCCAAGCAGCCTGGTTCCGGCGGCGAGAAAATGCATGTCGACGAGGAAAACGGCCAGTCCGCCAAGTCGCGCTACCGGATTATCGAGCGGGCCGGCAACCGCGCCTGCTGGGTCGAGCTGCAACCCCACACTGGCCGCACCCACCAGCTGCGTGTGCATATGGCGGCGATCGGCCATCCGATTGTCGGCGACGGCAAATATGGCGGCAAGGACGCTTTTCTGACCGGCACGATCAGCCGCAAGATGCACCTGCACGCAAGACGTCTGCGGATTGATCATCCTGATGGTCACAAGCTCGACGTGACGGCGGATCTGCCGGCCCATTTTGCCGAAACCATCGACAATCTCGGCCTCGACATGCTCTTGGGAGATCTTCCGCTTGACGAGAAGAAACCGGGTGGCAAGATGTTCCGCAAGCAGCAGGCCAGGGCGCATGCCAAGATGATCCGCAAGGACAAGCGGGGCGAACGCCGCGGGCGCGGGGAAATCGACGGCAAGCCGACCAAGGTAGGCAAACCGACGAAGCGGGAACGCCCCAATGCCGGCAAGGCGACGCACAAGAAAAACATGCCGCACAAAGCCAAGGTCAAACAGGCGCTGCGCAAGAAACCGAAATAACAATGCATCCCAACCCCGCCTTTCGCTGGCCCAAATCTGCCAATGATCATCACGACGCGGACGAGCGGGCCGCTCTGGAGGCGATGATTGCAGAGATCGGCTTCGCAATGGTTTTCGCCGAAACCCCGGATGGGCCGCGCGTCGCACATGTGCCGGTATTTTCTACCGGTGACGGTGCATTGCAATTTCACCTGTCGCGGGGCAACGCCCTGACGCGGCATATCGCCGAAAACAAGGCGCTTTGCGTGATCAACGGTCCCGACGCCTATATCAGCCCCGACTGGTACGGCCTCGACGACCAGGTGCCGACCTGGAACTATCTAACGCTGGAACTGGAAGGCACCGTCCGGCAGATGGAGCGCGAAGGCCTGATCGCTCTGCTTGATGATGTGACGGCGCAGAATGAAGCCAAGCTGCTACCCAAGGCACCCTGGCACCGGGACAAGATGGACCCCGCAAAATTCGAGAAGATGGTCGATGCCATTGTCGGCTTTGAAATGGAAATACTGGCCTGGCGTCCGACCGCCAAGCTGAGCCAGAACAAGCCTGCGGCAGCGCGCGATAAGGCGGGAGCGGCGCTTGCTGCCATCGGTCGCCGCGCCATGGCCCATATGATACAGGAGTTTGGTGCACGATGACCAACAAGCTCGCCCTGTTCGATTGTGACGGGACGATGGTCGACAGCCAGGCCAATATCTGCGCGTCGATGGATCGGGCGTTTGAGCAGCACGGTCTGGTCCCGCCCGATCATCATCTAGTGCGCCGGATCGTTGGCCTAAGCCTGACCGAAGCGGTTTCGCAACTGCTTCCCACAGGAGACGCAGAAACCGTCGCGGCGGTGACCCAGTCCTACAAGGACGGCTTTTCCGCAATGCGCCAGTCTGGCGGCCTACACGAACCCCTTTACGACGGATTGCTCGAGCTGCTGGAACAACTGAAAGCCGCTGGCTGGGTCCTTGGCGTGGCCACCGGCAAGTCTGATCGCGGCCTGCAGCATGTTTTGGCAACCCACGGTCTTGGTGATCGGTTTGTCACGTTGCAGACCGCAGACCGGCATCCCTCCAAGCCGCATCCGGCGATGGTCGAGCTGGCGATGGCCGAAGCCGGTGCCTTGCCGGAGACCACCGCAATGATCGGCGATACCAGCTTTGACATGGCGATGGCGGTTAACGCCGGTGTCCGCCCGGTCGGCGTGGACTGGGGCTATCACGACGAGCATGAACTGATCGCTGCCGGTGCCGAAATTGTCGCAGCGACAATGGCTGAGCTGAATGGAATATTGAACCGATGAACGACCCGATTGACGAGCAGCCCGAATATATTCCCGACCCGGAAAAAGAAAAACAGGCGAAGGCGGTTCACATTCTGGTCAGCGTGATGCGCCTGCTTGGGGTCATATTGGTGATGTTGGGGCTTGCGATTGCGCTCGACCGTCTGCCGCCGGTTCCGGCACCGGTCGGTTATGCTCTCATTCTGCTTGGGCTCTTCCAGCTCTGGGCAGTGCCGGTCCTGATCATCCGCAGATATATTCGCGCCCGTGTAGCAGAAGAGGCGATCGCCAAAGCGGCAGCAGGCGCGGACGCCCCGTGAAACGCTTTTACAAGGACGTATCGGTCGCTCCGGCCGGCGAGGCATATGGCGTCTTGCTCGACGGGCGACCGGTAAAGACACCGCAGCGCAACCAGCTAGCCGTTCCAACCAGCCGGCTGGCGGAAGCGATTGCCGACGAATGGGCCGCGCAACAGGAGGATATTGTGCCGGCGTCGATGCCGCTGACCGGACTGGCGCAAGGGGCGCTCGATCAGGTCGCTAGCGAACGCGACCGGATTGTTGGACGCATCGCCGCCTTTGCCGACAGCGACATGCTCTACTATCGGGCGGATTCAGGGCAGCAGGCGCTGATCGATCATCAGGCAGAGCGATGGGATCCGCTGCTCGAATGGGCGCAGAGCCGCTATGATGTCAGTTTCAACCTCATCCACGGCATTCGCTATCAGGCCCAGCCGGCGGCAACGATTGAGCGGTTGACCAAGATGGTCGAGGTGCAGGATGATTTTGCGGTGGCGGCTATGCTGTCTCTGGTCGGTCTGTCCGGCTCCCTGATCGCCACGCTGGCGCTGGTCGAGCAGACGCACAGCCCCGAAACCCTCTGGCCGCTGGTCAATCTGGAGGAGCTCTGGCAGGAGCAGCAATGGGGCCGGGATGATCAGGCATTTGCTGCGCGGGAGATCAAACGCGCCGAGTTCGAGGCGGCGACCCGCTTTCTCGACCTCTCGCGCACTTAGGTTTTCCCTTTGTAACAAATTTCCGGTACAGGATTGAAACTGTAACGGAGACTACATGACAACCCAATCCACTCTATGTGCAACGCCCGCCGAAGCGGTGGCGTTGCTGGAAAAGCTATACGCCGAACAAATTGAAATCACGGCGGCCCGGTTTCGTCGCTATGCGACCGCCAAATTGGCCAAGGATGACCGCCTGCAAGGCCTTTACCCGCAGATCAGCGTCGAAATTCCCGCCGATCAGGCGACCGAAACCAGCCATCTGGCGTCGGGACATCTGGCCGATATCAACACCTATTGCACGACCATCACCGAGCCCAAGCTGTACCGCACCTATTTGCTCGATCAACTGCAACGCATTGCCACAACCTTCACCGCCAAAATCTGGGTGGAGTTGTCCGATACGCCGATTCCGCTGGCTTTTGCGCTGGAAGATGCCGGAGCCGGACTCGACCGGGCGAAGAAGGAAAAGCTGCCCAATTATTTTCACACGCCCAATCTGATGAAGACCAATGACGAGATTGTCGACGGTGGCCAGATTTTTCAGGGCGAAGAAGCCTCTGCGCTGGCTCTGTTCACCGCCGAGCGGGTCGACTATTCGCTGCACCGGATTCGCCATTATTGCGCCACCGATCCAGAGCATTTTCAGCCCTTCATCCTGTTCACCAACTATCAGCGCTATGTTGACGAATTTCTCGAAACCGGTCTGGCAGAAGTAAAGGCCGGCAAAGCCAGCATGCTGGTCGAACCGGGCAACCGGATCACCGGCAAGGATGGCAAGCCCTCCGCTCCGCCAATCGCCAAGCCGCCGCAAATGCCCGCTTATCATCTGGTGCGCGGCGACGGCCGCCCCGGCGTGACTTTGGTCAATATCGGCGTTGGCCCGAGCAATGCCAAGACGATCACGGACCATCTCGCCGTCTTGCGGCCGCATGTCTGGCTGATGATCGGTCATTGCGGTGCATTGCGCCGGACCCAGCGGCTGGGCGATTATGTCCTTGCCCATGCCTATCTGCGCGACGACAATGTGCTCGACGATGTCTTGCCGCCCAGCATCCCGCTGCCGACGATTGCCGAAGTACAGCTGGCGCTGACCCAGGCCGTGCAGGAAGAGACCGGCATCGACAAATCGAAGCTGAAGCAGCAACTGCGCACCGGCACCGTGGTCACGACCGGCGACCGCAACTGGGAATTGCGTTTCGAGCAGATCGCCCGGCGTCTCAACCAGGCCCGCGCCATCGCCATCGACATGGAAAGCGCGACGGTCGCCGCCAACGGTTATCGCTATCGCGTGCCCTATGGCACTTTGCTCTGCGCATCCGACAAGCCGCTGCACGGCGAGATCAAGCTGCCGGGCATGGCCGATGCCTTCTATCAGGAACGCGTCGGACAGCATCTGGCGATCGGACTGCGCGCGATCGATTTGCTTGCGAAGGAAGCAGATGCCGGGACCTTGCACAGCCGCAAGCTCAGAAGCTTTGGCGAGCCGTTGTTTAGGTAGAGAGTTTTGACCTGCCTGTTGATCTCTCGCTAGAGGCACGCGAAAAGCGCCGTGTAGCGTTCATAATTTTCAAGAGGCAGGATCATTGTGTTGAACCAAACCGGCTCTGAACTGGACCGCCTGATCCAGCAGAGTAGCAAATTGCGTATCTGGGCGCGTTCGCGGCTGTGGGCGCAGGTGCTGGCGGCGATGGTGCTCGGCATTGGTACCGGGACTCTGCTCGGACCCACGGTGGGCTGGGTCCGGCCGAAAACAGCCGGGATGATCGGTGACTGGCTGGCGCTTCCCGGCCAGCTTTTTCTTGGCCTGATCGCGATCGTGCTGGTGCCGCTGGTCTTTTCATCGATTGTCAGCGGCCTTGCCGGTGTGTCCTCGAATGAGGCGATGCGCAAGCTTGGGTTGCGGCTCGGCCTGTTCATTCTCTCGACCACATTTCTGGCAGCCTGGATCGGCATCTCGCTGGCGCAGCTGATCGGCCCGGGCATGGGCCTGGATTTGCCGGTTGATACCATGGTGCCAGCCGCAGCGGCCACGCAAAGCTTTGACCTGACGCGGCTACCGGACATGGTAGCCGGGGTCCTGCCGACCAATCCGGCGGCCTCCGTGATCCAGGGTGATTTGCTGGCAATCGTCATTCTTGCGGTGCTGACGGGGATTGCGGCCACGCAGATCCAAAAGGAGAAGGCGCTCCCGTTTCTCGCTCTGCTCGATTCGCTGATGTCGATTTCCATGACGATCGTGAAATGGGCAATGCTCTTGTCGCCGCTCGCCGTATTCGGATTGATGGCACAGCTGATGATCCAGATCGGACTGGACTCGCTGCTGGGTCTGCTCAGCTATATCGGCACGGTTCTGCTGGGGCTGCTATTGCTGTTCCTGATTTATGCCGTCGTCCTGAGAGTGCTCGGCGGACTGGGCTTTCGTTCCTTCCTCTCGGTCGCCGGGTCCAATCTTTTGCTGGCCTTTTCCACGTCCAGCTCCTCGGCGGTCATGCCGAGCACAATCCAGACCGCTCGCCAGTTTCATGTGCCGGATGATGTCGCGCATCTGGTGATCCCGCTCGGGGCAACCATGAACATGGCTGGTACGGCGCTGTATCAAAGCGTCGCGATTCTCTTTCTGGCGCAAATATCGGGTGTCGATCTGAGCATGAGTGAAACCCTGTTGCTGATTGGTACACTGGTCGCGTCGTCGATTGGCGCACCTGGCACTCCCGGTGTCAGCATCGCTATCTTGGCCAGTGTCGCTGCCGGATTCGGCATTCCGGCGACCGGGCTGGTGATCATCTTGGGTGTTGACCGTCTGCTGGACATGTCGCGCACGGTCGTGAACGTGACGGGCGATATTACCGCTGCGGTCATCATGAAAAAGGCGCTGGACTAAGTCAGGGGCACGCCGTCGCCATGCCAGCGTGATGGCCGCTATGTCTTGTTTTGACAGAATCAGCCGAAGCTATTGGTCCTTGACCAGATCATGGATGAATTGCAGTTTCTCAGAAATGCGGGACGACAAGACGAACGGATAATAGTCCCTGTTGCCCATCGACCGGTTCATGGCGTTCATCGCGACTGTAATCGGGACCCAGTGGTCCAAAAGCTGTTCATGGTCAGCGACATGATACGGGTCGGCGAGTTGCACCAGCGGGGGCGCCCCGTCTTCCAGAGGCTGTGGATTCAGGCCATAGGCAAATGCCGTTTCCAGCCCGCTGACCATGTGCAGATAATGGGCCCAGGTTTCGGCGAAATCTTCCCACGGATGCGCAGTTGCATAGGCGCTGACGAAAGATTGTTGCCAGTCCTCCGGCGGACCATTGTCATAATAGGTGCCCAATGCTTCGGAATAGTCGCGCCGTTCGTCGCCGAAAAGCGCCCGGAATCGTTCGATGACGCCTGGCTTGTCCACCAGCTGATCCCAGTAATAATGACCCACTTCGTGCCGGAAATGGCCTATCAGGGTCCGATAGGGCTCGCCCATCATTGTCCGGTTCTTTTCGCGAATTGCATCGTCGGCCTCGGCGATATTTATGGTGATCAGGCCATTGTCATGCCCGGTCATGACGCGTTTTTTCTCACCATTGGCAAGCAGGCGATCGCCCAGCAGTTCAAACCGGAGGGAGCCCTGAGAAACATCGGGGTCCGCCGCCAGCGGCAGGTTCAATTTGATCAGCGCATAAAATAGCCGCCGCTTGGCCCGCTCCAGCCTGTTCCACTGCTGTCGTTTTTCCAGATCGGAGATATCGGGAATCTTGGTGGTGTGGAAACAGCTCTGGCACAAGGAATCGGCGTCGATATTGTCGCACAGCCAGTTGCATCCGATCAGTTCACGGTTCGCACACAGCGAATATCCGAGGGCACCGACGGTTGCTGCCGGATCACCTGCCGGGAAAGCCAGCATTTCATCCTGCGAAGGCGAATAGGCCAGAATGGATGAGCAAGACAAGCAGGTCGCGTTGTTGAAATGGACTTGATTGCCGCAATCGGGGCATAAAAATCTGCGCAAAACATTCGGCCTTTTCGGTAAAAATAGGATATTCGAGCAATATCAGCCATCCAACGCATTGGCGCAGTGATGGTTTCACGAGACAGGCGTAACTTGTTATCCCAAGCCGTGTGCATAGCAGTGCGCTGCGGATAAAGCGTCAAGATTCCTCACGGCGAAGTATCCCCGCCGAAATCATCTTTTTCCGTGATCTCATCCCATTTTGGTGGGCAAAGACCTGCCTCGTCAGTTGACCGCTCGGCAAAAGACGTCGACATTGTGGGGCGGAATTCAGGCAGGCCAGTCCTGACTATAGCCCAAGCGCCGACGCTGCTTCCCGGATCCGTTTCGCTTCCGCGCCGTCATTCTTGAACGCCTTCAGCCCGCGATCCAGCGCCTGTTTGGCCTGCACGGTCTGGCCCAATTGCATGCGGCTGCGGATCAGCATGATCCAGCCGTTGGCGTCATTCGGATTGGCCTGCAGCCGTTTGTCGAGGCCGTCCACCATATTGGCGATCATCGCTTCCTGCTGGCCGGGCGGCAGGGCGGACGCTTCTTTCATTTGTTGGCTGCTTGGGCCGGGAATCGCGGCTGTGGCGACCGCCGGGCCGTCGGTGGAGATACCGCCGGTTGGCGCTGCCGGGGTGATCTTGGCCAGACGGGACGCGACATCAATGCCTTCCTTCTCCGCGACCTGTCCGATCACCCGGCGAATGTCTGCGGCATAAGGCGCGTCGGCGGGGGTGTCGCCGAGCAGGGCAAACCAGTCGTCAATCGCGCCCTTGTGGTCGCCGGCTATATCTTTCTGGACCGCCAGAAAGTAGCGCGCGCGGGGATCTTTGGCGTCATATTTCAGCGCATTGCGAAACGCCGCGGCGGCGTCCGGAGGGACTTGCTGGCCGTCGCTGGCCATCACCAGGGCCTCGCCCAGCATCGACCAATATTCGGGATTATCCGGATCCAGTGTGGTCGCCCGCTTCATCGCCGTAGCCGATTCGGCAAATTTCTGCGTTTCGAAATAGCTCCAGCCCAGCATCCGCCAGCTTTCCGCATCGTCCGGATTATCCTGCAGCTTCTTTTCCAGACCAGCGATAACCTCCTCAACGCTGGGTGCGGCTTCGCCCTCGGCGGTTGCCACGGATGCGGTCCCCTCGTTATCGTCATTCATGCTGCGATAAATCTGGACGCCGATCGCTGCCAGCGCCAGCAAGGCCGCGAGTATCAGGGCGATACGGCTGATATTGATCGAAGAAGCTGCTTTCGCCATGGTCAATCCCCAAGCTATTTTGTCTTTTGCTATTCCGGTGCAGAGATACGGGGCCCGTCGCTACCTGACAAGCGCCGAGATGGCTGTGATATTTTGCACTGGCAATGGAGAGGCTTTTTGATAAGATACTGCCAAAGTTCAGTCTTTTGGGTCGCGCTACTACCGGGCATATAGCTGAACCGGGCCGTTAAAACGTATGAGGGTGCGTTGGTCGGGGGATGCAAAAGGGGGGAAGCAGGCGCGTGTCGGATAAGTTTCGAGTAGTTATCATTGGCTCCGGACCAGCGGGCATGAGCGCCGCTGGGCGGGCTGCGCAGCTGAAGCTCAAGCATGTGCTGCTGGAAAAAACCGACCATCTGTCCGACACCATTTACAAATATCAGAAGGGCAAGCATGTCATGGCAACGCCGAGCCAGCTGGTGCTGCGCTCGGACATGGATTTTGACGCGGGCAAACGCGAGGCCATTCTGGAAATCTGGGATGCGCAAACCGCGGAGCATGGCGTGAACGTCATGTACAATGCCGAGCCGGTCAAGATTGAGGGCGAGGAAGGCAATTTCACGATCAGCCTGAAAAATGGTGAGACGGTACAGGCCGAAACGATCGTGATGGCGATCGGAACGCAGGGCAATCCGAACCTGATGCGCTGCCCCGGTGGCGACAATAAGATGGTCCAGTATCAGCTCGACGATCCGGGCGAATATTATGACGAGCATATCACGGTGATCGGTTCGGGCGACGCGGGCATCGAGAACGCTCTTGGGCTGGCAGCCGATGCGGCGCAGAATAATGTCGTCACCATTCTCAACCGCTCGGCGGAATTTGCCCGGGCGAAAAAGGCCAATGTGAAGCTGCTGATGGAAGCAGGCGAGCAGGGCAAGGTGATCATCCGCAACGAAACCACACCAGCCGAAGTCAGGGATGGGGAACTGGTGCTGGAAACCCGCGATGGTCAGGAAACCATCAAGTGCGACCGGATCATTGCCCGCATGGGCAGCGCCCCGCCACGTAAATTTGTCGAGGAATGCGGGATCGAATTTACCAGCGAGGATCGCGAGGCCTATCCGAAACTGTCGCCGGCCTTCGAGAGCACCAAAAAGGGCATCTATGTCATCGGTGCGCTCGCCGGCTACCCGCTGATCAAGCACTGTATGAATCAGGGCTATGACGTGATCGAGTTTATCAACGGCAATATCGACCTGAAGCCCGCCGACGAACCGATTCTCGAAGCGAAATTCGCTGATTTGCCCGGGCGCCGGTCGGTTGACGAATGGCTCGAATTTTTCCGTTCCAATGTCCTGATTCTCAACGACCTGTCCCCCTTGCAGATGCGCGAATTCATGCTCGACAGCGAACCGCGCAGCTATGACCGGGGCGAGGTGATCTTCGAGAAAAACGATCCGGGAAGCTCGCTGTTTGCCATTGCCGAGGGTTCGGTGGCGGTCGAGATCAACCCCGATGACCCGTCGATCACGGTGCCGATCGAGCAGGGTTCGATCTTCGGCGAGGTCGGCCTGATTTCGGGGCGGCGGCGCGGCGCGACGATTCGCGCGGCCGAAGACGTGATCGTCGTCGAGATTTCGCGCACGGCTGCGCTCAAGCTGCAGGCGTCGGTGCCCGCGGCAAAACGCCGAATCACGCAAATTTCCACGGAGCGGCAATTGCTGCAGATGTTCGGGTCGGGCCTGACCAAGGAGGATATTGCCGAGGTCGTGGAGACCAGCGAGATCCTCAATGTCCGTGCCGGCGAGGCGATTATCGAGGAAGGCGGCGAGGGCAACGATATCTACGTCATCCGCGTCGGATCGATGGTGGTGGAGAAGCAGATTGGCGGCAAGCCGGTCTTTCTGTCCTATCTGCCGGCCGGAACCTATGTCGGTGAGATGACGCTGATCGCGGGCGGCTATCGCACCGCGACGGTGAAGGCGGCGATCAAGTCCGAGGTCATCAAGATCAACGGCGATGCGTTCAAGAAAGTGCTTGATGCCCATCCCGACCTGATGCGGAAGGCCAAGAAGGAAATGGCCGAGCGGCAGGACATCAACGCCTTTGTCGAAGCGAAAAAAGACAGTTTCTCGGGTGTTGTCGACATGTATTCCGGCATCGCCAATTTCCTCGTCGACAATGGCATTGGCGAAGCCACCGACGTGCTGCTGATCGACGAAAATCTCTGTGTCGGTTGCGACAATTGCGAGAAAGCCTGCGCCGACAGCCATGAAGGCTTGTCGCGGCTCGACCGCGAGGCAGGGCGTACCTACGCTCATCTGCATGTCCCGACCAGCTGCCGCCACTGCGAGCATCCGCATTGCATGTCCGACTGTCCGCCCGATGCGATCCACCGCGGTCCGGACGGCGAGGTGTTTATCGATGACAGTTGCATCGGCTGCGGCAATTGCCAGCGTTACTGCCCCTATGGCGTGATCCGGATGGATAAGGTTCCGCCGAAGAAGCCGAGTCTGCTGAGCTGGCTGTTCTTCGGGGCGGGTCCGGGACCGGGCGAGCCCGATAAATTATGGACCAAAAAGCACAGCGACCCGTCTGTGGAAAAACCGAAGAAGGCCATCAAATGCGACATGTGCGCCGGGATCAGGGGCGGCCCCGCCTGCGTCCGCGCCTGCCCGACCGGAGCGGCGATCCGCGTTGCCCCGGAAGAATTCCTGACCGTCTCCAAGCTGGAAGGAGAGGATGTATGAGCCCGTCTGCTTTCCTTTATCCCGCTCGGTCTCCTCACGCCGTTCGCCCTGAGCCTGCCGAAGGACAGCTGGCAAGACGCCCAGCTTCGATCAGTTCAGCCCGCTCGGAAAGCATAAAAGCGGGAGGGCCTGTCTGATGGCAAGTAACGCGATCTCCGGCCAGCCCGGCCGCAAGAAAGTCGTCATGCACGACGGCTTTCTCAGGCACGCGGGATACCGCTGGCTGAAAATATCGTCGGCGATCATGCTGATCTGCATCATCAGCTATATTTTCATCGATGTGTCGCCGCGCCATAATGGGGGCAGCTGGTACGGCTATACGCTCGGGACGATCGGCGCGCTGATGATCCTCTGGCTGACCATGCTCGGAGTACGCAAGCGGGCCATGACTCCGGGGCAATGGTCGCTCAAGGCCTGGACATCGGCGCATATCTATCTCGGCCTCAGCCTGATCGTCATCGGTACGCTGCACACCGGTTTCCAGCTCGGCTGGAACATCCACACCGCTGCCTATGTGTTCATGATGATTGTGATCATTTCCGGCATCGTCGGTATTTATTTCTACGCCACGATCCCGAAGGCGCTGTCCGACAATCGCGATGAGATGACCGAGACCGAAATGCTGGAGAATTTGCGGTCGCTAGACCGGCAGTTGCACGACGCGGCGCAGCCATTGTCGGCCGAACATGCCACTCTGGTGCTCCAATCGCTGGAACAGGATCCGTTTGGCGGCGGTTTCTTCCAGCGCATTTCCGGCAAATATCCGGATTGCGCGACGCGGCAGGCGCAGGCGGATTTGCGCCGCGAACGCGCCTATCAGCCGAAAATGGGCGGCGATGACCCGCTCGACAAAGTTGACGCCCTGCTGGAGAAAAAGGAAGCGACGCTGGCCCGTGTCCGTCGCCATCTCAAGCTCAAGGCGATGCTGCAGGTCTGGTTGTTCATTCATGTGCCGGTGACCTTTGCGCTGATCGCTTCGCTGACCGCGCATATTATCAGCGTCTTTTTCTACTGGTAGGATGGAGAGCCCAGCATGACCTTCATTGTTCGCCAGATTGCGACCACCGCCGACGGCCGGGAAATTATCCGGTCCAACCCCTTTGATTCGGATGAAATCAGCATCGGCCGCAGCACCGACAACGCGATTCATCTTCCTGACCTTGCTGTGAATCCCGATCATGCAAAGATCCGCAAGCGCGACGACGGCCAGATCATCGTCGAAAGCACCTCGGGTCAAAATTTCACTCTGGACGGCAAGCATCGCATATCGGTCACGGTTGATCCCCTTGCTGGCGCAGAGCTGGGCTTTGGTGGTCATGTCATTGTCGTCAGCGAAGAGGGCGATGATGTTGTCCTGACGGTCAAGCGCGTTGAAGCCCTGTCCGATTCCGCGGAAGTTCGCAGCGAAACGACGCTTTATACCCTCAAGGGTCTGCTTCCGGGCAAGCGGGTCAGCGCCTGGGGGTTCGTCGCGCTCGTGCTGGCCGCGTTTCTGATATGGCCAATCTATACCTGGGCAACATGGCGCGGTGTCGAAGAACGGCCCGACCAGTTCTATGCCGATACGATGTGGTCATCCGGTGCGTTGAGCAGCGCACATCACGGGCTCGAGAAAGACTGTCAGGCCTGTCATGTCGACGCCTTTGTGACGGTGAAGGATGAAACCTGTCTGACCTGTCATCAGGACGATGCACACGAACATGCGGCGATGCCGCGCTTGCTAACCGCCAGAGGCGGACCGGAAGGATTGGAGAAAATCGGTGCCGCCTTCGCCTCCGCTTTCAACAAACCGCCGGGCAGGTGTGTCGAATGTCACAGCGAGCATGAAGGCAGCGGTGCTATGGAGCCGACAGCGCAAAAATTCTGTGCCGATTGTCATGATGGGATGGATGGACGTTTGACCGACACGAAGCTGGAAAATGCATCGGATTTTGGCATTGCCCACCCGCAATTCCATCCGGCTGTGCTGATCAAGCCGGGCGGCAAGAATCTGCCGCGCAAGCGAATTTCGCTGGACGACAAACCGACCGAGGATAATGGTCTCAAATTCCCCCATGACGTGCATCTGTCGCGAACCGGTGGCGTCGCCCAGATGGGCCAGCGGCTGTCGGCAGAATACGGATTCGGCGATTCGCTCGTCTGCAAGGATTGTCACACGCCCGATCCGCAAGGCGTGCGTTTCGAGCCGGTCGATATGAAGGAAGACTGCAGCATGTGTCACAGCCTCGCCTTTGATGAAATCGGCGGCACAGTGCGGACTTTGCGGCACGGCGAACCGGAAATGGTGCAGGCCGATCTGAGAGCCTATTATCGGTCCACAGGGCCAACCCGGCCGATCAATCTTGGCGGCATGAAGCGTCGCCGTCCGGGAGCCAGTAACGACGTCCGTGTTGCCAGCGATTATGGTCGCGCCGTCCGGTTCCGCCCGAGCCGCGCCAATCTGGCGATCCGTCAGGTCTTCTCGCGCGGCGGTGCCTGCTATGACTGCCACGGCGTTACTCCGCCAACCGCGCGGGGTCGTGTTGACTACGGGATCATGCCGGTAACACAGACCGATCGGTACATGCACAATGGCTGGTTCAGTCATGAGGCGCATAATGATGAAAAATGCACCAGCTGTCACAACGCGCCCACGTCCAAGAGTGCCGACGATCTGCTGTTGCCGGGGATCAAGACTTGCCGCGAATGTCATGGTGGCGAGTTCCAGAAAGCGTCGGATGTGCCTTCGACCTGCGCGATGTGTCATGACTATCACGCCGATGATGGCGCGCCGTGGCTGATCAAGGAAGAGCAGAAGGATAAACAGCAAATGCCGGATAAGAAGATTGCCCGCCGATAGGGTGCCCGCCGGCTCAAGGGGAGAGCGTCCATGCTAATGGCGCAGATTACCGATATTCATCTGGGGTTTGACCCGGATAATCCGGCTGAGTTCAACCGCAAGCGCCTGGATCAGGCAATCAAGAGAATTTGCGCGATGGTACCCCAGCCAGATCTGCTGCTGGCGACGGGTGATCTCGTCGATCGCGGCGATCAAGACAGCTACCGCCGTCTGGACAATGCTTTGTCGGTGGTGCCGTTCCCGGTCCACATGTGCCTGGGCAACCATGATTTGCGAGCGCCGTTTCGCAAGCAATTTCCCGACGTTCCTACAGCAGACGGTTTCGTCCAATATGAGATCGACACAGACGCACTGCGCTTGCTGTTTCTCGATACGCTGGAGGAGGGGCGGCACGGGGGTGCCTTTTGTGAGACGCGTGCGAAATGGCTGTCTGAAAAACTTTCTGAAAAGCCCGAGAAGCCGACCATCCTGATCCTGCATCATCCTCCGGTGGAAAGTGGTATTGAATGGATGACGACTCATCCCGACGAACCCTGGGTGGCCCGGCTGGCCGATGCAGTCGCTGGCCACGAACAGGTCAGGGGTATGATCACCGGCCATTTGCATCGCAATATTTCCACCTGGTGGGGCGATATCAGTCTGGCGATTTGTGCTTCGACCGCGCCGCAGGTCGCTCTCGATCTGAAGCCTATTGACCCGGACCATCCCGACGGCCGCAACATGATTGTCGCCGACCCGCCTGCGATTGCCCTTCATTACTGGAACGGCCGGCAACTGGTCAGCCATTTTGAAAATGCGGAGGAGCATGTCATGCTCGCGCGCTATGACGAAAATTTGCAGCCGCTGGTGCGGGCGCTGCTCGACGAACGCCCCGCCTGACCCCGCTTCGCGATGTTGTTCATCGCCCGGAAAGCGTCGTTCGTCTAAAAATTGATATCCACAGAAACCTTTTTTGCGTTTCCCCTCGGCTTTGTCTAGACACTGGGCAACTGCGCCTTGGGCGCTTTTTCTAGTGATCCGTGACCGCGGGTCGATTTTTGGAGAGACAATGATGCGATTCACGATTTCCACCCGCAAGTTTTTTCTGGGCGTGTCCAGCGCTGCGCTGATTGGCGTGACCGCTACTCCCGCTCTGGCCGACGATCAGGGAAAAGAAATGACAACAGAAGAATTGAACAAGATGAGTGTGATGCAATCCGAACCGGCCGATGTTGCCGACAATACGGTCCTGCAACCATGGACCGGACCTTATGACGGGGTCCCGCCTTGGGATGAAGTCAAGGTCTCGGATTTCCCGCAGGCGTTTCAGGTCATGATGGACAAGATTCAGGCCGATGTGAACACGATACGGGACAATCCTGCTCCTGCGACCTTTGAAAATTTCACCGTGCCGATGGAACTGGTTGGTGACGAAGCCAATGATCTTTTCTCAATCTGGGGCGTGTACAGCAGCAACCTGTCCAGTGACGAGGTCCGCGCGATTCAGCGCGAATGGATGCCAAAAGTTTCGGCTTTCTTCGATCAGCTGACTCTGGACCCGAAATTGCTCGCCAAAACCAAGGCAGTTTACGACAATCGTGAATCGGCTGGCCTGGATCCCATTCAGACCCGTTTGGTCGAGCGCAATTATGAACAGCTGGTACGCGATGGCGCCTTGCTCAATGATGCGGATAAAGCCCAGTTGATCGAGTATAATACCGAGCTTTCGAAGGCGTTTAACGAATTCTCCAACAAGGTCTTGGCTGACGAAGAGACCTTCATCTACCTGACGGATGAAGCAGATCTGGCAGGGTTGCCGGACAGCTTTATCGCTTCGCTCGCGGAAGCGGCCGAGGAGCAGGGCAAGACCGGATGGGCATTGAAAAACACCCGGTCGGTGATGCAGCCGTTTCTGGAAAACAGCACGCGCCGGGATCTTCGTGAAAAGGTCTATACCGCCTACATCAATCGCGGCGATAACGGCGATGAGAATGACACCAATGCGACAATCGCAAAAATCCTGAAGCTGCGGGCCGAGCGCGCCAAACTGCTGGGCTTCAAAACCCACGCGCATTACCGCATGGCCGATACGATGGCGAAAGAGCCGGAAGCGGCGATGGACCTGATGATGAAGGTCTGGCCGGCTGCGGTTGCCCGGGTTGAGGAAGAAGTCGCTGACATGCAGGCGATTGCCGATGCTGAAGGCGCCGGTATCACGATCGCACCATGGGACTATCGCTATTATGCCGAGAAGGTCCGCAAGGAGAAATACGACCTCGATTCCGCCGAGATCAAACCCTATTTCCAGCTCGACAAGATGATGGATGCGCTGTTTGACGCTGCCGGTAAATTATACGGGCTGACGTTCACCGAAACGACCGGGCAAATTCCTGTCTTCGACCCGGAAGTTCGCACCTTTGAAGTCAAGCGCGGCGACAAGGTCATCGGTGTCCAGTATTTCGACAATTATGCCCGCCAAGGCAAGCGTTCGGGTGCATGGATGACCACGTACAAGAACAAATATAAGCTGGGCGGCCAGAACAATTATTCGGCGACGTCTAACAATAATAATTTCGTCAAGGGCGGGGATGGTGAGCCGACGCTGATCAGTCTCGACGATGCGCAGACGCTGTTCCATGAATTCGGACACGCACTGCACTATCTCAACTATGACATCACCTATCCTGGTCTCGGCGGCACTCCGCGTGATTTTGTGGAATATCCGAGCCAGGTGAACGAAAATTGGCTGATGACCCCCTATATCCTGTCGAACTATGCCACCCACTATAAAACTGGTGAGCCGATTCCGAAGGAGCTGGTCGACAAGATTCAGGCCTCGAAGACGTTCAACGAGGGCTTTTCGACAGTGGAATATCTGGCTTCGGCGATCGTCGACATGAAGCTGCACAATCGCGAGGAACCGGTCACCGATCCCGACAAGTTCGAGCGCGAGACGCTTATCGAAATCGGCATGCCGGAAGAGATCGTGATGCGGCACCGTCTGCCCCAGTTCAACCATCTGTTCTCGTCGGATGCCTATTCGGCGGGCTATTACAGCTATCTCTGGTCGGAAACGATGGATGCTGACACCTGGGCGGCGTTTGAAGAAGCGGGCAGCCCGTGGGACAAGGAAACCGCCGAACGGTTCCGCACAATCCTGCTGTCGACCGGTAACGAAACCGACCGCAAGGAAGCCTATCGCAAATTCCGCGGCCGCGATCCCGAGGTAAAATATATCCTCAAGAAGCGTGGCTTCCCGGTTCCGGGTGAATGATTAAAGACGGATAAAAAGGACGCTGCGCTCCATAAGGGCGCGGCGGTCCGGATATTTTTGAAAAGGGGAGTGCGATTGCGCTCCCCTTTTTTATGAGGCGCAGGCTTTGCCAAGTCGCAACCGCAGGCCGCTATTCGTAGACGACATCGTCCGGGAATCTCGATGCCTGACGCAAGGCCGACAGGGCGGGATGCTCTGCATCATGGGTCGTTGCCGCATTCTGGCTCCAGCTCATCACCGGTTCGCGATGCATGATCTTCCAGATGTCGCCGCGCTTTTCGAACCGGTCGAGATAGCGGCCCAGATAGGTCATTTCTCTGTCCTCTCCATCCGCTCCGGCCAGATAGTGAAAGGCGATCAGATAGCTTTCGACGCGCGCCTCGGCTCCGTCAAAAGCGCAGATGATGTTGGTGACCATATGATGGGTCTGCCGAAACGCCTTGATCGCCGGCACAAGATCCACGCAAAATTGATGGGCCGGCACCGGTTCTGCCCCATAGGCGGTTGTCGCATCGGGCCAGTAACAGCTTTTCAGCGTCGCTTCATCCGCCCGGTCGACGCCGCGACAATGCAGCGCGATAATTTCCGCGATGGCGGCGCGATCGGCCAGTTCTGATGCTGAGGGAACGCGCCCTGGTTCATCCGACATGTTTACTCTCCTGCTATCGATAAGGGTAATTTACCCGATGCATACGGCGTCTACTATGCCCGAAAAGAACAGGAGAGATGCGATTAGTGCAATGGACCTAGCTGCCATCACCGGCAATCTGGCTATCCGGGATCTGGCCGCGCTGTACATGCGGGGCCTCGACCGACTGGACCGGGATCTGCTCCGCTCGCAATTCTGGGACGATGCCTTTTTGAACTATGGCATCTACGAGGGCGGTCCCGACGGCTTTGCCGATTTCTGCATCGACGCGCTGAAAACCCATCATCGCAACCACCATATGCTCGGCCAGCATCTGATCGATATGTCCGGCGATGAAGCCTTTGGCGAAGTCTATTATCAGGCCTATCACAAGCTGACCAACGAGTCCGGCGAGCAGCGCGACCTGTTCATTACCGGGCGCTATGTGGACCGGTACGAGAAACGCGGTTCGGTCTGGAAAATTGCCTATCGATCGGAACTGGTCGACTGGGTCCGCGATGATCCGTGCACCGATGATTTTCTCGACGGGACCCAGATGATCGTCGGAGCGCGCAAGCCGCTCGACCCGCTTTATGATCGCCAAGCAATGACACGGAAATCGGAGCCGAACCCATGACCTATGACCTGACCAAACCGTCCGACCCCTCGCTGGCGCCGGGCGAAGCGCGCTGCCCGGGACCGTCGATGCAGGATATCATCGATGCCGACGGCGACAATCCGCCAGCGGCGATGCGCACCGAACGATATGAATTTCTCGGCGACGAGGACATCGGATTTGAGCGCTATATCAGCAAAGATTTCTACGACCGTGAAATCGACCGGATGTGGAACCGGACATGGCAATGGGCCTGCCGGGAAGAGCATATTCCTGCGCCCGGCGATCGCCATGTCTATGATGTCGGCCCCTATTCGATCCTGGTCGTGCGCGGTGAAGACGAAAAGATACGGGCGTTTGTGAACAGCTGCCCGCACCGCGGCATGAAATTCGCAACGGAAGGAAACACCGGAAGCAGCGGGACAAAACGGCCGCATATCCGTTGCCCGTTTCACGGCATGACCTTCAATCTCGACGGATCGCTCAAGGAAATTCCGTGCCGCTGGGACTTTCCGCATGTCAACGAAGAGAATTTTGGCCTGACCGAGATCCAGTGCGACCTGTGGGGCGGCTTTGTCTTTATCAATATGGACGATGACGCGCCGCCGCTCGCCGATTATCTTGAAGTGCTGCCGGAACATTTCAAACAATGGTCGATGGACGACCGCTATGTCGCGCTGCATACGCAAAAAGTGCTGCCGGCAAACTGGAAGATGGCGATGGAGGCTTTCCTTGAGGCCTATCACGTTCTGGAAACCCATTCGCAGGCGGTGTACACGGCTGGCGACGCCAACGCGCAATATGATATTTTCGGCAAGAATGTCAGCCGCTTCATGCACGCTATCGGCGTCCCTAGCCCGCATCTGAAAAACCCGGTCAGCGAAGAGAAACTGTTCGAGAAGCTTGGCCGCAATCCCGATGATCTGCCCAAAGGCGCATCGGCGCGGGCTGTTCACGCCAATATGCTGCGCGAGGAACATGGCAGCGAGTTTGATGTCGATCTGTCCGGCGTGTCGACCAGCGAGATGGTCGACAGTCTCGAATATTTCCTGTTTCCCAACATGTTCTTCTTCCCGGGCATCAATATTCGCCTCTGCTACCGGTTCCGGCCGATCGATGTGGATCATTGCCTGCACGAGATTTTGCTGCTCCAGCCGCTCCCGGCCAGCGGCAAGCGTCCTCCGCCTGCCAAACCGATCCGGCTGGAGATTGAAGACAGCTATACCGGCGTCGACGGCTTTGCCCTCGCAGATGTGCTCGACCAGGACACGGACAATCTCGCCATGCAGCGCGATGGTGCCAAGGCCTCGAAAAAGGGCGGGCAAACGCTCGGCAATTATCAGGAGGCCCGGATCCGGCGGCTGCAGATGACGCTCGACGAATATTTGCGCTGAGCGCTGGTCTCAAGACCAGCAATTGGCCTGGTGATCATGTCGGCATCGCCGCGCCCCTGATCCGGCGCTGCCCCGGTGCCGGGATTTCCTAACAGACTTTGTCATTGGACGCCCATTCCAGCCGTAACTAGGGAAAGTGCGGTAATCGCCGGGAGCAGAATATGATGATCGCGAGACGTTTCGACCAATTTTCCGCCATGCCTTTGATGGCTTCGTTGCTGATCGCAATCGGCGCTGCAACGCCAGCCAGAGCGGCGGCCGAGTCGCCGCCGACGATTGTCTGCGAACTCACCATCTCCGCTCTCGGTGCTCAGGTACAGGCGAACCAGCCCATTTCCGATGCGGAACTGGAATGGGGGCAAAATTTTGCGCAAAGCGGCAATCTCAAGGTTTGCGAGCGGCCACCATTGTCGGCCATGGTCCGTGCGCTGGCGGCGCGATCCCAGCTCACCGATCCGATGAGCATCGAGAAAACCGAAATCTTTTCCGATTATTTGCGCCGTACCGAGCCGCTGGAAAATCATTATCAAATCGGGCTTGACCTCGCGACGGGAAAATATGGCGAAGGCGATGCCGATCTGGCAATCGACTGGATCAGCCACGCCGCGGAGATTGGCGATCCCGGTGCCCTGCTTGAAATTGCCGGTGCCTATGCCGACGGCATTCTGAACTTTCCGAAAGATCCGGCCAAGGCGCTCGCCTATGAACAAAGGGCCGCAGAGGCGGGATCGGCCGCTGCGCTCTATCAGCTCGGTATCCGCTATTTTGTCGGGCAAGGCGTGAAGAAAGACCCGAAACAGGCGGAAAAGTTGATGCAGCAATCCGCCGCACTCGGCCAGAAAGAGGCGGCGGCCGCTCTTGCCTATGCCTATAATGGGGATCCCAGCTATGGTCTGGGGGAAAATATCAAGCTCGGGCGGACCTATGCCGAAATCGCCGCCAATGCCGGTGATCCCGACATGATGGCCATGTATGCAGGCTATCTGATGTCGAGTTCGGGCAATTACAAAAAGGAAGATGAAGTCTTCTACTGGCTGAACAAGGCAGCCGACAACGGCAGCGAGAAAGCGAAGCAGTTTCTCGCCAGCAAGGACAGAGAGTTGCGCGCGCTGTTCAAACGGGCCCGCGAACGGCGTGCCGCGCAAACCGCTCCGCTTCGGCGCGAATGCGATAAGGTCCAGCGGAATATCACGTACAAGGATATCGACAATAATGTCATCGGTCGCAGCAGCTATATGATGACTGACTATTCCAGGTGCCGGATGATCGATCCCTATGATGAGTTCAAGGAGAAGAACGGGTTGAGCCGGTAGGTGGTGCCGGTCGACGGTCGGACATTGCGCCACCGCGACGGGCCAGAATGGGCAGGGAAGCCAATTGAGAGGAAAATCAGGATGACAATGCATTGTGGCGATTTCAGGGGTTTTGCATTTGCCACCGTCAGTCGCACCATATTCCTGTTCGGCGTGATGGTTCTCGCCACCTTTACAAGCTCACCAATATCTGCCCAGACGAGCGGCCCGCTGAGCGCTTATATCGCCCAGTGCAATTCCGGCGACAAGGCGGCTTGCAGCAAGGCGGGGATGATCCTGTCTGATCCCAATGACACAAATTTTGATGCTTTTCTGAGCCTGCGCTACCTGCAGGACGCCTGCAGTGCATTCGACGGTGCCGCCTGCGGACGCTTGGCACTGATCTATTTTGACGGCGCAGGCGACGTCGACAAGGATTGGGATGCGGCGAGCAATTTCTCGCAAAGAGGGTGCGCCGAGCAGGACCGCGATGGCTGTGAGGTGGCGGAAGCGATT
Organism: Parasphingorhabdus sp.; assembly: GCF_048269865.1. Classification (GTDB taxonomy): domain Bacteria; phylum Pseudomonadota; class Alphaproteobacteria; order Sphingomonadales; family Sphingomonadaceae; genus Parasphingorhabdus. The sequence continues at coordinate 187,281 of NZ_JBLWUA010000001.1, forward strand.
TTCGCCGACAGCGGTTCGCCCTATTTCGATGCCGAGAAGGCGCTGCGCTATCGTAACATTAATTGCGGATATGGTCGCTGGCAGTCCTGCATGCATCATGCCCGTATTCTCTACAATGTCGGGGATTATCGGAATGCCGAACAGATTGCCGCTCATGCCTGCGGGCCGGGTGGCGAAGATCGCCAGTCGATATGTGAGCTAGCAGCTACTCTGAAATCGCGGCGGCTCAAGATGGAGCAGGCAGCAGCGGCACAGCGCGCCCAGCAACAGGCGGCGCGGCAAGCGGATTATGCCAACAAGCGGGCCATCGTCACCAGTTTTATACAAAAACGCGACTATGATGGCGCGATCTATGCCGCCATTTACAATTCCCGCACCGTGGACGACGCGCAATATGCGCTGACCGCCGCGATCAATGCCGGGGCCATGAGCAGCATCTATATCGATAATCTCCATGTGCTGGATTACTGGTTTCCGTCCGGTAGCCTTAACCGGGCCGTCAACGCGGAGATCGCCAGGCGGTCGCGCGGCAATGACTGCGGCATATTCAACTGCACCAATACGCCGGGGGCGTCGTCCAGACGATGGGCCGCACAGAACGGCAACAGCAGGAGCAGCTACCGCAGACCCTCTTCGTCCGGCTCTTCGGCACCGACCGGAGGCCTGTCCAGCGCCGCTGCCACACAGCAAGTGCGGCAAAAATATCGTTACGCCCATTGCACGATGAACAACAATGCCAATCGGAATGTCTGTTGACGACTGAATTCCAATCAATTGAGTGAGGGAAAAATTGATGCAAAATCTCTTTAAAATATGGGTCGCCGTGTCGTTGCTGTTTGCCGGTGCGAACGCCCACGCACAATCCGGTATGAACAGCTATCAACAAGCGGCGCTGGCTGGCCAGGAAGCGGCGAACAAGGGCGATCATGCCACTGCCTTTGCGAAATATAAAATCGCGTGCCTGGAAGGAAATATCGCCGTTACCTGCAACAATCTGGGCGTGATGGTCTATCAGGGTTCAAACGTTGCAAAAGATCTGCCGCTGGCCCGCCGCGCCTATGAAAAGGGCTGTGCTGGCAATATTGCAAGCTCTTGCGACGTTTATGGAAAGATGCTGAAGAACGGGGAGGGCGGGCCTCAGGATATCGCTGCCTCGCTCGGCCCATTGTCCAAGGCCTGTGACGGTGGAAGGGGAAGTGCCTGTTATAATTTGGGCTATCTCTATTATGCTGGCAAGGGCGTGGCGGCTGATCTCGGCAAGGGACGGGGTCTGTTCGGCAAAGCCTGCGAAAGGGACAATGTGGACGGATGCTACGGCCTCGGCCTGATGAGCCAGAATGGCCAGGGTGGACCCGTCGATCTGACCAGCGCTGCAAGTGCTTTTCAGAAATCCTGCACCAAGGGCAAGGCCGACGGATGTCTCAATTATGGTAACGCGCTCTATGGCGGCGAAGGTGTGCCGCAAGACCGGGCCGCTGCGCGGGCGACATTTGCGAAGGCCTGCAATGCCGGTGCGGTCGGCGGCTGCATGAACACCGGCATATTGGCTCGCACCGGTGACGGTGGCGCGGTCGATATGGCCATGGCCCGCAAATATTTCGGCTATGCCTGCAAGCTCGGTAATCAGGACGGCTGCAACGAAGCCAAGGCGATTCCGCAGCAATAGCGGCGCTTGCTTGTCGGCTCGACGGCCTTCCTTGGCATCACAAGCGCGCATTAGTAACAAAAAAGGGCGCGCCGTTCGATGAACGGCGCGCCCCTATATCTTTAAAATAAGGCTGACTTAAAAGCGGAAGCCAACGCCTGCGACCACCTGATGGCGATCAAGGTCAACGCCGATTTCATTGTTACCATTGAACAATGTGTCGTTATATTTCAGCGCGCTATAGTTTGAATAGCGGTATTCAAGCTTCACGAAGGCACCCGAACCGTTGCCGTTTCCGCCGGTTCCGATGACCTGCTCGACACCGGCACCCAAGCGGTAGCCGTCAACCTGCTGGCTGTCGTCGAAGTTGAGATCGACGCCATCCGCCGCTGCACGATCCTGAAAGCGGGATTCGACGGCGGTATTGGTGTAGCCGCCCTTGGCGTACAGCAGGGTCGTGGGGGTGACCTTTGCACCAACGCGCGCGCCGACATAGAGGTCGCGTTTCAGATTGATGCGATAGCCGAACGGTGCGTTGATGGCTTCGTCGCCGTCTTGCTCGCCAGTCGAATCCATATATTCGCCTTCGATACCGAAGACGACGGGGCCGGCATCGAAATCATAGCCAAGCGCTACGCCATAAGCGAAGCCGTCGACCGACTGGTCGAGGGTGTTATTCTCGAAAATGCCGTCATTGTCGGTGTCGACATCGACATCGCTGCCCGAACGCAGCGTATCATAGCCGCCCAGGATTTCGGCGCGCGGACCGGTGAAGGGGGAGGTGGACTGCGCGGCGGCCGGAGCGGCGAAAGCGCCGATCGCTGCACAGAGGATCAGGGGGGTATTTACAGGGGATTTCATTATTGTACTCCAACTAACTAACTAATGTGGAACAAGATTGCTCCGGTTGTGCCCGCTATCGCTGCGGACTTCCCGCCGACGTGCGCAAAACTCCGCGCACTAGATCGACGAGTGGAGGGAACGGCTCAGAAGCAAGGTCGTTCCATCGGCAGACGAATGAGGCACGATAAATCTCCGGGTGATGCGGAAATATCACAGCCGGTTGGCAGGTCTGCCCTGGCGGGGAGGCGGTCCAATGGCGGCTCTTTGACGGATCCCAATCCGCTTTCCTACAGAGGGGCATCGAGGCTATGCTACCGCGCGTGATGAGTGTCGCCTGCTTCTCTCCCCCTGCTGACCAGCGCCTTCTGGCTGCTCGTTTGAAAGGTCACACTAGCGACGGCTCTGGTGCCACCAATCTTCCGATATTCTGCGGCTTTCAGCCAAAGATCACAGAAAATAAAAACCCCCGATGCTGTAAAGCTGTCGCCGGAAATTCCCTTGCGGGCCATTTTGTGCGCCAGCCCGTCCAGGGCTTTCTTTCGTCCTTGACCCGCTCTGCGCAGCCTGACAGTTTCGACCGCAAAAGCAGAGAGGATTGCCCACCATGATCACCAGCCCGGCTATTGCCGCCGTCCGCACGCCCGAAGACCGTTTTGCCGATCTCCCGGACTTTGATTTCCCGGTCCATTATATCGACGATCTGCCGGGTTATGAGGGGCTGCGGGCCGCCTATGTCGATGCCGGGCCAGCCGACGCGGAGACAGTATTTCTCTGCCTGCATGGCGAGCCGAGCTGGTCGTTTCTCTATCGCAAGATGATCCCGCATTTCACCGCCACCGGCGCACGGGTGGTCTGCCCGGATTTCTTTGGCTTTGGCCGCTCCGACAAGCCGACCGATCTCGCCAGCTACTCGTTCGATTTTCACCGCAACCATATTCTTGCGCTGGTCGAGCGGCTGGATCTGAAGAATATTACGCTGGTGGTGCAGGACTGGGGCGGGTTGATTGGGCTGACCTTGCCGGTCGATGCGAGGTTCAAGGCGCGGTTGTCGCGGCTGATCATCATGAACACGGCGCTGGGGCTGGGCACTGGAGCGGGGGACGGCTTTAACGCGTGGAAGGACTACGCGCTGACCGTGCCGGACTTCAATGCCGGGCAGATCATCGCGCGGGGCACGCCGACCATGACCGATGCGGAGATCGCCGCCTATAATGCGCCCTATCCGGACGACAGCTATCAGGCGGGTGCCCGGACCTTCCCGGCGCTGGTACCGGTGGAGCCCGATATGGACGGCGTGGCAGTCAGTCAGCAGGCGGCAGCGTTCTGGAGCACCGAATGGTCCGGCCCCAGCTTCATGGCGATCGGAGGCTCCGATCCGGTGCTGGGCCCGCCGGTGATGGAAATGATGCACAGCCTGATCAAGGGCTGCCCCGAACCGCTGCTGATCGAGGAAGCCGGGCATTTCGTGCAGGAATGGGGCGACATCGTCGCGCCCGCCGCGCTCAAGGCGTTCGGAGATATCTGATGGCGGCGGACGAGATTTGGGATATATCCGTTAGTGGTGAGCCTGTCGAACCACGCCCCTCGGACGAGAGACGCCCTTCGACAGGCTCAAGGCTAACGGAAACAGGAACCGGTCACTTGATCGCGGCCAGCTGATAGAGGAAATCAGCATAGCCCATGGTCGCGTCGACCAGTCCGGCCACTTTCGGATTGGTTGACTCGACGACATAATATTCATCCGGCGCGTGGGCCCCGGCCCCGTGTCCCATGCCGAAATGACCGGCAGGAATGGAGACCGGCGGAGCAGTGAAGGTGGCGCCGGGCCAGGATCCGGCCAGCCGCGGATTGAGCGTCGCCTCGATACCGGCGCGCTCGTAAGTGGCCAGCTCGGTACGGATCAGGCGGCTGTTCTCATCGGTTTCGGTCGGATCATAGCCGCCGCTGACCTTGACCTCGACGTCGGGGAAGCCATGGGCGTCGAGATGGGCGCGCAACTTACGCTCGGCTTCCGCCCGGGTCTGGTTCGGCACCAGCCGCAGATCGAGCTTGGCAGTGGCCACGCCGGGCAGCACGGTCTTGCCGCCGGGTCCGGTATAGCCGGCGACCAGGCCTTCGATATTGACGGTCGGTTCCTGAGCGAGGCGCTGGAGTGCCTGTTCGAACGGCAAGTCATCGATCCAGTGATTGACGCCGAGCACGGCCTTGCGCTGTGCTTCATCGGAATTGCGGGCGGTCTCGGCAATGAGCGCCTTTTCGCGCGCGGTCAGCGGCCGGACATTCTCGAACCACCCGTCAATCGCAGGGGTGTTGCCGTCGGGCGTTACCAAGGTCTGCAGTGCCTGCACCAGTCGCCAGCTGGGGCTGTCAACCATCGCCTTGAGGCTGCTGTGAATGTCACCCTTTGGCCCGCGGCCCCATTTCTCGCCGCTGGCAACCAGTTCCAGTTCGATGACTCCCTTGGAGCCAAGATTGACGCTGACATTGCCGTTCTTGTCCTGCCAGCTTGCCGGTATGAATATGCCCTCGCACTTCTTCAGAGCGGCGAGCACATTGGGCTTGGTCGCCACTTGCTTGAAATGGGGCGAGCCGATTTCTTCTTCGCCTTCGCAAATGAGGACGATATTGACGGGCAATTTTCGGCCAGCGGCGCGAATGGCGTGCAGCGCTGCCAGGAAGGTGGCTTCCGGCCCCTTCTGGTTGACTGCACCGCGGCCCATGATCGCCTTGCCAAAGCCGGGCCGGTCGACAATCGCCGCTTCCAGTGGCGGGGACGACCACTCGGTAGGGTCGAACTGCTTGACGTCATACATGAAGTAGATGCCGAGCGTCCGTTTCGCACCGGCGTCGAGCGTTGCGAACACGCCGGGATGACCATCGGTAGGAACAATTTCGACGTGCTGGAAACCGGCGTCCCTGGCGAGCTCCGCCATATATTCTGCGCCTTCTGGCATATTGCGGTCTTCGGCAGCGATCGAGGGGAGCGCGATCCAGTCCTGAATGCGCTTGATCGATGCTTCGCGGCCGGCCTCGGCAGCCTTGCGGATGGCGGCCATGTCGGAATCTGCGGATAGGGCCATGCCTGGCGATATGAACATTGCACCTGCTCCGGCCATGGCTGCTCCACGCAGGGCCTGGCGGCGGTCAATGGACGGAAACTTACTATCTGCGGTCATCGGCTTTCCCCTTATCAAGGAGCCGATAGTGAATGTGAAAGAGATTTACCGCAAGCCTCAATCATTGCCGGTTTTGATGAGGCGATTATCGCTATTCCCTAGGCTACCATTGCCGTTTTGCTGAAATGCTCGGTGAAACGCGGTTGCATCGGCTGGCTCGCGACCATGGCGAGCGGCAGGGCGGTTTCACAATGTGCGCATTCCGCGCTGATCCGCCCGACATGCCAGTGCGATTTGCCGCAGCCGGGACAACGGTTGACGATATCGAGATGATAGAGCGGCTGATAGCCACGACCGAGATTCTGTTCGGGCAATGCTCGAGCAGGCTGATTGATGAATGATCCAGGTGACAAGTACATCGTTTCTTCCTTCGAGCTTGTTGATTGCGCCGAACTCATTTGATTTACGTCATTCTCTTTTACTTACTTCACTCTCAATGCCGAACGGTTGCTGAATCAGCGATGAACCGTTTATTTCGGTAGATGAAATGATATCTGATATGGGCGAGATCTATAGGAAATATTCGCCATTTTGCCGTGACGGGCATCACTTAAAATCATAAGGCATTGTTATTGCTGAATAATAATTCTAGCGATAGGTCAGTCAGTGGTAAATGGCAGGACCTTGACTGGATACACCTACAATTTACCTGGCGTCGCGCTATTATTGCGCCAGTTTGCGCCACGCCAGATCGGCAAATTCGCATAGCAGCGGCCGCGTCTCGCGCGGGTCGATGATGTCCTCGACGCTGAACTGTTCGGCGGTGCGGAAGGGCGAGGTGACCTTGTCCAGCTTCGCCTTGATCTCCGCCAGCCGCGCGACCGGATCCTCGGCGCTTTCGATATCACTCTTGTAGGCGACCTCGAGCCCGCCGGCGATCGGCAGCGAACCCCAGTCGCCAGACGGCCAGGCGAAGCGATACTGGAAATTTTCGGCGTTGCTCATCGCGCTGCCGGCGATGCCATAGGCGCGGCGGACGATGACGCTGGCCCAGGGCACGGTCGCTTTGTAGACCGCGTTCATCGCCTGCACGCCATAGCGGATGGTGCCGGTACGCTCGGCCTCGGCACCGATCATGAAGCCGGGATTGTCGACCAGATGGACGACCGGCAGGTGAAATTGTTCGGCCAGCTTGGCAAAGCGTTCGACCTTTTCGGAAGACTTGGCCTCCCATGAGCCACCGAGGAAGGACGGGTCATTGGCCAGCACCGCGACCGGCCAGCCGTCGAGCCGGGCGAAGGCGGTGATCGCGGCTCGGCCCCAGCGCTTGCCCATTTCGAACACCGAGCCTTCGTCGAACACCGAAGTCATGATCTTGCGCATCGAATAGACCTGCTTGTCGGCGCGGGGGACAGCAGAGAGCAGGCTTTCGTCCCTGCGGTCTACAGGATCGCTGCTCGGCGTCCGCGCAGCCAGCTGGTTCACATTGCTGGGCAGGTAGGACAGAAATTTGCGTGCGGTGACAAAAGCCTCTGCTTCGCTGGCGACTTCCTCGTCGACCACGCCGTTGGTCGCGTGAATGTCGGAACCGCCGAGCTGCTCCTTGGTCAGCGTGTCGCCGATGGCGGCGGCGACGGCGGGGCCGGCAGCGAATATCTGCGACAGGCCCTTGACCATGATCGAATAATGGCTGGCGACGGTGCGCGCGGCGCCCATGCCCGCCGTTGGTCCGAGCGCCAGTGCGACGACCGGCACCGTGTCCTGATTCTTGATGATATCTTCCCAGCCGGGCACGGCCGGGACATAGGTGAAGCCCATATCCTCGAGGCTCTTGACCGAACCGCCGCCGCCGGTGCCATCGATCATCCGGATCATCGGGATGCCCAGCGTGTGCGCCATTTTTTCGCACTGGGTGAACTTGCGATGCAGCGCGGCATCGGCAGCACCGCCGCGCACAGTGAAGTCGTCGGCGGAGGCGACCACCGGACGCCCCTCGATATTGGCGCGTCCGAAGATCAGGTTGCTCGGCGCGAAATCCTCGAACGTGCCATCTTTGGCGTAGGTGCCGCGACCGGCGATCTTGCCGATCTCGCGAAAGCTACCTTCGTCGACGACTCCCGCAATGCGCGCCCGCGCGTCCAGCTTGCCCCGGCCATGCTGGCGAGAAACTTTTTCTTCGCCGCCCATTTTTTCGGCGAGCCGCTGCCGCTCGGCCAGTTCTTCAAGTTCGGGTTGCCAGGTCATATTTTTCCCTTGCCTGCTTTACACAATAGTGTCTTTTTATTTTCTGTGAACTTTGGACGCAGACCGCAGAAAAATGCCGTTTTCGCTGCTGCCAGAAGGCGCTTAGTGTAAACTTCCGGAAGAGCAGCTTGCGGCGACCGGGAAAGAGGAGAATCCAACATGCCGGCAGCATAGCGCGGCGCGGTGATGTAGGACAGGGCCGGCTGGCGCATGGATAATGGCTGGGTCATCCGGCTGGTTTAACCGAGTGATTAAGGCAGGGGAAGCGGCAAATTGCGGATGGCTGTTTAGGGGCTTGTGCCCCGGCGAAGGCCGGGGCCCATCTCGAATCCGATGCTCTAAACACACTGTTCGGCCGGGCCCATGTCCTGGAGGCCATCTCTTCCGGTACCAACTGCGCCCCGACCACAATTCCCGAGATGGGCCCCGGCCTTCTCCGGGGAACAGGAAATATGTTGCAAACCTGTGTGTTGAATATTACTGCCTTATGTATGTAATACACTAATGGGAGCGGGATGATGTTAAAATGGGTCGCCATGGTAGGCGCGCTCTGTCTTCAGGCCGGGGCGCTACAGGCGCAGAGCACTGATTCCACGGCTGCTAAAGGCGAGCCGGTTGAGATTCTCGATATCGAGTTCAGCGATGCCGGTCTGTCCGGTGCCGGCGGTGACCGGCTGAAGGCGGAACTGGCCGACACGCAATTTATCGCGGTGGGCGAGGATCATGGCTTCGCCGGTGCGCCGCAGCTGGCGCAGGCGCTGGCCAGCGAGGCGCGGGCGTTTGGGCCGCTCTATCATGCCGTTGAAGTGGGACCGGTGACCATGCAATGGGTGCGCCGGCGGCTTGCCGCAGGCGGGGTGGAAACGCTGCAGAAAGATCTGGCCGGCAAGCCCCTGGCCTTTCCCTTTCTGAGCAACCGCGAAGATGCCGAACTAGCGGACGGTTTCGATCACGGCGACAGGGTCTGGGGCATTGACCAGGAATTTATCGGCGCGCCGACGATCCTGATGGACGAGCTTGCCGGGCTGACCCCGGATGCCCCGACACAAGCCAGTGTGGAAGCAATCCGCGACGCCGATATCGCGAATCTAGCCAAGGGCGATTTCGATGCTCTGTGGATGAACCGGGCCAGCGCCGCGGAATTTGCGGACCTGCAGGCGAGTTTCGTCGGTTCGAAACGGGCCGAAACGATCATCGATGCGCTGGCGGCGAGCGCGCGAATTTACCAGCTCAACCAGAGTGGTGCCTATCTGCAGAATAACGAGGAGCGCGAGGCGCTGAGGCGCGGCTATTTTTTGGTTCTTTATCGCGCGGCACCGGAGGCCGCCCCGCGTGTGTTGTTTAAAATGGGCGCCTATCACTTGGGGCGGGGCACAACCCCGGCGTCAATTTACGATCTGGGCTCGCTGCTGCCCGGGCTGGCGGCCGCCAATGGGCTTACGTCTGTGCATATCGTCTATCTGCCGATGGGCGGCATGGTGCGGGCGATCAGGCCCGGCAAGGCCACCGCTGTGCAGCCCTATGAAGATGAAGGCGTGGGAGCCATGCTCGCGGCGGCGAATATTGCCCCCGAGCGGATCGGCGCGACGGGCCATGTGCTGATTCCGCTCGCGCCGCTGCGCCACGCGCTGGCCGGCAAGAAGATGAGGGCGCTGCCGGCTTTGTCCAGGTTTGTGCTGCTGGGCTTCGATTATCTGGTGACCACGCGGGATGCAGAGGCGGCGACGGCTTTGGAGGCGGTGGACGAATAGGCGGGATAAAATTGAGGCGGAGATCATCGACGGATTGGTCGAGCCCGACACTATTGTTCCCGGTGCATCATATTCAAGCGGGTCTCTAACCCTACCACAGGGACGCAGCGCCAAGGCGTTCCGAGGGCTCCGGTACCATTTTGCGAGAAAAGAGTTGCGACCTAATCTTCGCCGGTGCCGGAAAGGCATGCACTGCTGTCAGATGTCCAGTCCAAATCATAGGTCGCCGGAACGCTCTTGCCTTGGCCCTCCAGAGGGTTTTTGTCATCGGGATCATAGTAAACCCACCCCTTGCTGTTGTCGAACGACGAAATGCGATCGTTGTCACGCCTCGCGCTAGCGGCGTCAATTTCTTGCTGTTCAATGCGTGAACTGCGGATCATGCGGACAGTACCGCTGCGTCGTTCGAAAACCCGGTAATAATTTCTGCCAAAGATCCGGTCGTCATATCCGTCTTCGGTCGACCATTGCCGCGCGTCGGTGCCAGCGGGCAACCGAACCGTGGTCACATAACAAGCAAATTCCGATTTGTTGAAATAGGGCAGATTCTCGTCATCGCCAGATGGCCGGATCCGTTTGGACGGAGGCCTGACACCGCCACCGGGGAGAGCGAGCGACCTAGCGCCGTCGCCATCGTCATCCCAATCTACCATACCGGTTCCGGTGATCGTCAGCACGCTCGCTTGTGCCTTCACGTCATATTTCCATTTGACATCATCTATCGCTTGCCAGGTTTCTCCCACCAATTGCTGGCGAAAGCTGTTCAGCAATTGACTGGGTGTTAGGGCGGAGAATTGCACTTGTTGCTCGAGACCTTTCATACCCCGTCTGATCGTCGTGCTGGTCTTGCGTGCAGGAACATCGAACCCTTTTCGCGCATCAATTTCGAACAGGTTGATTTCATTCGGTATTTTTGCCGGGCGCCATTGAAGATGTTCTATCGAGCTACCCTGCTTTTTGAGTGGCAATACCCACCGGTATGGGAAGATCGGGTCCGAACCCGGTTGCACAACTGGCGGCAAAGTGCCGTCCAGATAATAGGATTGACCATCGATGCGTGCGCGCACCAGAACATGATCAAACATTCCGGGGTTCGGAAGTCTCTGGTCGAGGCCATCATCACCTCCTGCATTGTTTGCGAGAACGGGCTCGGCGTCGATTCCCAGCTTAGTGAGAAGTCCCAGGAGCAAAGCGCTCTTTCCCTTGCAATCCCCATAGCGGCGCTGCCAAGTTTCTTCTGCCGAGGCTGGGTTCAGATTGCCTCCGTTCAGACCGACATATATGTAGCGAACGTTCTGCTGAACCAAATTGAGCGCAGCGCTGGCTCGATCAAACGGATCAACATGAGCAGCAGCTATAAGATCGACTTCCTGCTGCAACGGCGAAGAAACGGGAAAATCGGCAGCCACTTTGTAGAGGTCGGCGAATTGGACTGAAATATCGTTCCATGTTGGAAAGTCGCTATATTCAACAATCCGTTGCCAATTGTATCTCGGCGGAGCATCCTTCGGCGGTATCAGATTTGGCGGGTTATCGAAACGGATGTCGATGGATTGTTTGTCCTCTGTCGCACCGGCGGCCATATCTTTCGTCATTTTGATGTCAGGTTTCTGGCCGTCGACCCATTTTAGCCCCAGATGAAATCGACCGAGTGGCGCATTCGGATCGAGAAGAAGCAAGCCAGCATTTTTGTTGCCCAAAGTGGGGTCATCGCTGCGGCTCGTATATGAAAATTCCAGTTCATCGCCGACGCGCAGATCGGAAACCCGGGTTACCGCTGTCAGTGTCCCGTTGAGAACAGCTGCTTCCAGCTGACCTTCGCGACGCAATATCTCGAAGGTAGTTTTCGGCAATATGTCGAAAACCTGCTGATCACGGTATACCTTGATCGTATGAACCGTTGGCACACCGGATTCAGGATTCCAGGAAATGGCCAGATTGCCAACTTGCAATGCATTGGGATGCAGGATCTTGATCCGGTAGCCAACATATTGTTCCTGGCCTTTTGCATCAAGGTGAATCAGAATATCGCTTCGCCGAACAAATACCGAACCGCTTGCATCGGCGGGCACGGCCATGAGTTCGGTTTGTTCGACCCAGGCCGGTACGGGGCCGCGTTGAACTTGCTCCTCTTGTGCATTTGCCGCACCATGAAACAGTAGTGATGCTATTAATATTGAAAAAATATGTCGCATTTAGACCCCACGTGATTTCAGGCTTGGTGAAGACCGAAGCCGCAACGGCTTAGCACAATGACGACGAAGCCCCATGCCACTAACCTATGACGCGCCCGCTATTCCTCATCCCCATAAATCGCCACGCTCATATCTCCCTCGCTGGTCGCCCGTCCGCGGTACATGCCGGCAGTGTTGAAGCTGTAGCCGGCCTGGCCCCAGGGTGTTGCGTAGATGATGCCGCCATCGCCGCCGAGTTCGCCCAGTTCTGCGATCACATCGTCGGCGATCTGCTGGATTTCCTCGTCGGACAGCATGAATTCGCTGGCGTGAATGATGTACGTGTAATTGCCTTCTGCATCTTTCGGCACGGTCCGTTGCGCTTCTTCCAAGGCAATCGGCCAGCGCATCCGGATCCGCGCGCAGATTTCATGGGCGACGCCGAGGCGGATGAAATATTCGCCTGACCCCGTCGCGGAAATGGCGCAGCTGCGGTCGTCGGCATAGGTGCCGGCACCGATGATGGGGCTGTCGCCGATACGGCCCCAGCGCTTGCCGGTCATCCCGCCGGTCGACGTACCGGCAGCCATATGTCCGTTCTGATCCATGGCGACAGCGCCGACTGTGCCGAATTTATAGTCAATGTCTGCGGCGCTGACCTCTTTCGAGAGCAGCTTGTCGATCTGTTCCAGCCGATAGGGGGTGGCGTAATATTCCGGCGGGACCTGCTCTAGGCCCTGCTCGCGGCTGAACTGGTTGGCGCCTTCGCCCGACAGCATCACGTGCGGGCTATGGTCCTTGACCGCGCGGGCCAGCAGGATCGGATTCTTAGTGCCGTTGATGCCTGCTGCAGCGCCGGCGGACAGATCGCTGCCGTCCATGATGCTGGTGTCGAGCTCGTTGGTCCTGTCCCAGGTGAAGACCGCGCCCTTGCCGGCGTTGAAATTGGGATTGTCTTCGAGGATCATGATCGTCGCGGTGATCGCATCGATTGCGGTGCCACCGTCTGCGAGAATCCGGGAGCCAGCCGCCAGCGCCTGATTGAGCGCGGCGCGGATGTCCTTGTCCTGTTCAGGTGTGATCCTGTCCCGATCCAGTGTGCCGGCCCCGCCGTGAATGGCGATCGACCAGCGACTGTCTTGCTCATCGTCTCCGGATTGCGCTGTCGCTGCTCCCGCCCAGCAAAGCAGGGCTATCGTAGCAAGAATGGGCTTGATCATCGGCGCGCTCCTGATTTTCTACTGGCTTAGATGCCAAAGGAAAGGACCGCAAGCCGCTTCCCTACCAGGGGATTTCGCGACCGCTGTAGTCGTAGAATTTTGCACTTTGCTCATGTGTCAGGCGGTCGATGACCGAGCGCATGCCCTCTACGCTTTCCTGTGGCGTAAGGTCGGCGTTCTCGCCGCCCATATCGGTCTGCACCCAGCCGGGATGCATCATCGCGAGCGTCAGGCCTTCGTCTTTCCACTGCTGCGCCAGGCAGTTCCATGCCTGATTCACCGCCGCCTTACTGGTCCGGTAGTACATCATGCCGCCCGTTTTATTTTCTGCGATGCTGCCGACCTGACTGGAGAGCACCACCATCTTCTTGTCTGCAGATTTGGCGACATTCTCCTTCAGCGCGTTTGCCAGTCTGACGGGGCCGATCACATTGACGTTGAACAGATCAAGCCAGGCATCAGGGTCGAATTCCGAGGGACCAAAGCTGCCGGCGTTGTTGATGAACAGATCGATCGGCTGGTCGGCGATCTGTTCTGCAAAGCTTTTGACGCTGGCGTCGTCTGCGGCGTCCAGTTGCAGGACTTTGACATTGTCGATCGCCTGCAGTTCCGTGGCCTTTTCCGGTTCCCGCGCGGTACCGATCACGTGCCAGCCGTTAGCGGAATATTGCTTTGCCATTTCGAGCCCGAGGCCCCGATTTGCGCCGGTGATTATTGCTGTTGCCATGGAAATTTTCTTTCCGGTTTTCTGTCTTTTTTCGCGACGGGACCAATCGCCCCTCGCACCTGCGGCGTGAAACCGCTATATGAACCAGATGAGCAACAGCCACGCAGGTTTCAACCGATGACCGCTGAAAACCCTTCCTTGCGCCCATGGCGCGATATTGAACGGCGGAAATGCCGCCAGATCATGGTCGGCGATGTGCCGGTGGGTGGCGACGCGCCGATCACGGTGCAGACGATGACCAATACCCTGACCTCGGACGCCAAGGCGACGATCGACCAGATCCGCCGCTGCGAGGAGGCGGGCGTCGACATCATTCGCGTCTCCTGTCCCGATATCGAGAGCACGACGGCGCTGAAGCAGATCGTGCGGGCGAGCAACGTGCCGATCGTTGCCGACATTCATTTTCACTATAAGCGCGGGATTGAGGCGGCGGAAGCGGGGGCGGCCTGTCTGCGGATCAATCCGGGCAATATCGGATCGTCGGCGCGGGTGCGGGAAGTGATCGATGCGGCCAAGGCCAATGGCTGCGCGATCCGGATCGGCGTCAATGCCGGCAGTCTGGAAAAGGATCTGCTCGAGAAATATGGCGAGCCCTGCCCCGAGGCCTTGGTGGAGAGCGCGCTCGACCATATCAAGATCCTGCAGGACCATGATTTTCACGAATATAAGGTCGCGGTTAAGGCCTCCGACGTGTTTCTGGCGGTGGCGGCCTATATGCAGCTGGCCGACGCGGTGGACTGTCCGCTGCATGTCGGGATTACCGAGGCGGGCGGCCTGATCGGCGGCACGGTGAAAAGCTCGATCGGCATCGGCAATCTGCTGTGGGCCGGGGTCGGCGACACGATCCGCGTAAGCCTCTCGGCCGAGCCGGAAGAGGAAGTGCGGGTTGGCTATGAAATGCTGAAGGCACTGGGTCTCAGGACGCGCGGCGTCCGGGTGGTCAGCTGCCCGAGCTGCGCGCGGCAGGGTTTTGATGTGATCCGCACGGTGCAGAAGCTGGAAGAGCGGCTGCAGCATATCCGTACGCCGCTGTCGCTGTCTGTACTCGGCTGCGTGGTCAACGGTCCGGGCGAAGCGCGGGAAACCGATATCGGTGTAACCGGCGGCGGTAAGGGCAAGCATATGGTCTATCTCTCGGGCGTCACAGATCATCATGTCGAGGACGAGGATATGGTCGATCATATTGTGAAGCTGGTCGAGGCGAAGGCAGCGGAGATCGAGGCGGCGGATGTCGCGATGGAAGCGGCGGAGTAATGACGCGCCAGCGCAAACGCGCCAGCGACTTTCACCCCCGGATTCTAGAGATTTTCGACGGCTATGTGCATGGCGCGATATCGAAGCGTCAGTTCATTAGCCAGGCCGGGAAATTTGCTGCTGTGGGAGTGACCGGGGCTATGATCCTGGATCAGCTGCAACCCAATTATGCCTGGGCGGCGCAGGTTGAGCCGGATGATCCGGAGATTGTCAGCGAGCGGATCAGCTATATGAGCCCGGACGGCCATGGCTCGATCAAGGCGCTGATGGCGAAGCCGGCGGGAGCGACGGGCAAGTTGCCGGCGGTGCTGGTGATCCATGAAAATCGCGGGCTCAATCCCTATATCGAGGATGTCGCGCGGCGGGTGGCCAAGGCCGGTTATCTGGCGCTCGCGCCCGATGGCCTTTCCCCTCTGGGCGGCTATCCCGGCAATGACGACGACGGACGGACGATGCAGCGGACGCTGGACGGCGCCAGGCTGATGGAAGATTTTTTCGCCGCTTTTGAATTTCTGCGCGATCATGATGGCTCGACCGGCAAGGTCGGGGCGGTCGGCTTCTGCTATGGCGGCGGCGTGTGCAATGCGCTTGCGGTGGCTTATCCGGATCTCGCCGCGTCGGTGCCTTATTACGGACGCCAGCCCGATGCCGCCGAGGTGCCCGCGATCGAGGCACCGCTGATGGTGCAGCTGGCCGGGCTGGACGAGCGGATCAATGCCGGATGGCCGGCCTATGAGGCGGCTTTGACCGAGCATCAGAAGGAATATAGCGTGCACTTCTATCCCGATGTGAACCACGGTTTCCACAATGATACGACGCCGCGCTATGATGAAGAGGCGGCGACGCTGTCATGGCAGCGGACTTTGGCGTTTTTTGACCAGCATGTGCGCGATTGATCGAAAGTTAATGCGATTTTTGCTCTCGCTGCTTTTGGCTATGTCTGCCGCCGCCTTGCCGCAATATTCTTGGGCTGCGCCAAGTGTGGCAGACCATCCTGAAGCGCGGCCGTATGATGAATCCGCAGATGCGACGGCTGCGGTTGACGCAGCGCTGGCGCGGGCGGGAATTGCTGACAAAAGAGTCCTTCTCGTGATGGGCGCCAACTGGTGCCACGATAGCCGCGCCCTGGCTGGCTGGTTGGCTGAGCCGCGCTTTGCCGCGATGCTCGACGCCAAATATGAACTGGTCTATGTCGATGTCGGCTACAAGGACCGCAATATCGATATCGCGCAGCGGTTCGGGTTGGATGCGATCAAGGGAACGCCAACGGTGCTGGTCCTGTCATCCGGTGGTGCCTTGCTCAACCGCAGATCCGCTCCGAAATGGCGGAATGCGGCGAGCCGCGAGGAAGACGATATCTTTGCCTATTTCGACGAATTTTCCCCCGAACCCTGAACTGAAGGAAAGCAGGTGTCCCGCGCATTGACCTATTTACTGATCGTTCTGGCCGTAATTGCAGTAGCCTTGTTCTTCCTGCCACTGCGGCTGGCTGTAGGCATGGCGGGGCTGGAAGGATCGCGCTTCTCGGCCAAGGCAATCACGGGATCGGTCTGGAACGGGCGGATAGAAGGCGCGCAGCTCGGGCCGTTTCCGCTCGGTGATCTCGACGCCGGTGTCCGTTTGCTGCCGCTGCTGACCGGTCAGGTGCTGATGGATCTGGAGCGGCCGCCGCTGGCCGGCGATCCGGGGCTGGTCGCTACCGTCGGCAAGGCTGGAAGCAATCTGATGGTGCAGGACCTGACCACCATGTTGAGCGTCGGCAGTCAGCTGGCGCCGCTGCCTGCATCGGTAATCGACTTGCAGGCGGTTAACATCACCTTCGCGGGTGGCCGCTGCCGGTCGGCCAGCGGGCAGGTGAGGGTGTCGCTGGACGCCAATATACCGGGGCTAAACCTCAAACAGGGGTTGCTCGGTCAGGCGGAATGTCAAGATGGCGTCCTGACGCTGCCGCTGCAAAGCGGATCCGGGATGGAGCAGCTGACGCTGAAACTTCAGGGCAACGGCTTTTATACCGCGCGATTGTTCCTGTCGGGTAGCGACCGCGCCTGGACCCTGCTATTGCCGACGCTTGGCTTTCGCAAAGTGCCCAACGGCTACGCGATCAAGGTCGCCGGGCAGTTGGGACAGAGGAACGGACAATGACCAAGGCAGTAAAATTCTCGATACTGGATCTTTCGCAGGTTCCGCAGGGCAGCGATGTCAGCACCGCGCTGGACCGGTCGCTGGCGCTGGCCCGGCATGGCGAGGCGCTTGGCTATGAGCGGTTCTGGATGGCGGAACATCACGGTATGGAGGGCATCGCCAGTGCTGCCACCGCGGTAACCCTTTCCCATATTGGCCATGGCACCAAGTCGATCCGGATCGGTGCAGGCGGTATCATGCTGCCCAATCACGCGCCGATGGTGATTGCCGAGCAATTCGGCACGCTTGAGGCCCTGTTCCCCGGACGGATTGATCTTGGTCTTGGCCGCGCGCCCGGGTCTGACCAGCGAACCGCGCAGGCGCTGCGCCGCAATCTCAACAGCGATGCCAATGAATTTCCGCGCGACGTCCTCGAGCTGCAGGCCTTTCTGTCCGGCGACGAGCGGCTTGGTATTCAGGCGACGCCGGGACAGGGGACCAATATTCCGCTCTATATCCTCGGCAGCAGCCTGTTTGGTGCACAGCTCGCGGCAGCGCTGGGGCTGCCCTATGCCTTTGCGTCGCATTTTGCGCCGCAGATGCTGGACGAGGCGCTCTCGATCTACCGGCGCGATTTCAAGCCGTCAGAGCAGCTCGCTGAACCCTATGTGATGTGCGGGTTCAATATATTCGCTGCCGATACTGATGAAGAAGCGGAGTTTCTTTCCAGTTCGATGCTGCAGAGCTTTGTTGCGCTGCGCAGTGGCAATCCGGGCAAGATGCCGCCGCCGGTTGAGGGCTATCGCGAAAGTCTGCCGCCGCAGTTCCAGCCTATGCTCGGCCAGATCATGCAGGGCAGCGCAATCGGCTCACCCGACAAGGTGAAGCAGGATGTCGACCGGTTTGTCGACCGAACCGGTGCCGATGAGCTGATCATCGCCGGATCCATTTTCGATCAGGCGGCGCGCGAGAAAAGCTATGCCATTGCGGCAGATATTCGCGATCTGGTTGCCGCATAGCGCCAAATTGGCTGCATAGAGCCCTTGATTTTGCGGGCTGGTCTGCGCATGACTTGGGCAAATTGAAATTCCCAAAAAAGGCGCCCCAATGGCAGAAAATAAAGTCCAACGTTCCGGCAGCAATTCAGCGCTTCGCGATTTTCTGAAGAGCGAGGCGGCAGGCGGGATCCTGCTGATGGCCGCTGCAGCGCTGGCCATGGTGGTGGCAAACAGCCCGCTGTACGACATGTACCATCACTTTCTGCACGAGATAAAGGGACCTACCCTGTCCAGCAAGCTGGGACCGATGACGCCGCATTTGTGGATCAACGACGGGCTGATGGCGGTTTTCTTCCTGCTCGTCGGGCTGGAAATCAAGCGTGAATTCGTCGACGGGCGGCTCAATACCTGGGATCGTCGGCGTCTGCCAGTGCTGGCAGCGGCCGCAGGGATGGCTGTGCCGGCGCTGATCTATCTGTTCGTCGTCAAGGACGTGCCCATGCTGTACAATGGTTGGGCGATCCCGGCTGCGACCGATATTGCCTTCGCGATCGGTGTGCTGGCCCTGCTGGGTCCCCGCGCGCCAACCTCGCTGAAACTGTTTCTGGTTACCGTCGCGATTGTTGACGATATGGGAGCGGTCGCGATCATCGCGCTGGTCTACACGGCAGAGATCAATGGCGCTGCGCTTCTGGCCAGCGGCGCGATACTGGCGGTCATGTATACGATGAACCGCAATGGCGTGCTGAAGCTCTGGCCCTATCTGATCGGTTCGGGTCTGCTCTGGTATGCGGTACTGATGTCCGGAGTGCATGCGACGATTGCCGGCGTACTGGCGGCGATGACAATTCCGATCGTGGTCACGCCGACGTCTCCGGATTCGAAAGAGTCCCCGCTCCATCGCCTGGAGCATGCGATTTCGCCGTGGAGCGCCTTTCTGATCGTGCCGCTGTTCGGTTTCGCCAATGCCGGGGTGTCGATGGAAGGGATCGGCTGGGAACAGGTGTTCGCGCCCTTGCCGCTGGGTATTGCTGCTGGCCTGTTCTTCGGCAAGCAGATCGGTATCTTCGCCAGCGTCTGGATTGCGGTGAAGACCGGATTTGCCGGGCGGCTGGGCGGCGCGAGCTGGCTGCAGGTCTACGGCGTTGCCATGCTCTGCGGTATCGGCTTTACGATGAGCCTGTTTATCGGCGCGCTTGCCTTCCCTGGCAATGAATTGCTGATCGAAGAGGCGAAGATCGGCGTGCTCGGCGGATCGTTCCTTTCGGCAATTGTCGGCTTCTGCATCTTGCGGTTCGCGCCGCAGGACAAGCATCTGGAATCGCTCGGAAAAGAGGATGCAGACAAGTTGATGGAGGCCCTGCCAGCCGGCGAGGCCCAAAAACTGAAAGATGTTCTGTGAAATATTCGCGGCTGCTTGCCGCAGGCTTTCTGGCGCTGTCGGCCTGCTCTTCGATGGCCGAACCGATCGCGCCGCCGGTCATTAGCGACGGCGCGGAGTCAAAAGCGGCGCATGAACTGACGTCGATTGCCACCGACTATGTCAAGCTGACCCTGGAACTGGGTGAACAGGAAGCTGGCTATGTCGATGCTTATTATGGCCCGGCCGAATGGGCTGAGATGGCGAAAGCCAAAACGCGCGATATCGGACAGTTGGGGGAGGCCATAGCCGACTTGCGGCAGCGGCTGGACGCATTGCCTGAAAGCGGCGATCCGCTGGGCAACGCCCGTCAGAAATTCCTGTCAGCGCAGCTGCGGGCGGCCGCCACGCGCTTCGCCATGATGCAGGGTGAGACCTTCTCCTTTGTCACGGAAGCGCAGGGTCTGTTCGGCGTGACCCCGGAACTCAGGCCGCTGGAAGAATTTGATCCGGTGCTCGAAGAGATCGAAAATATCGCACCCGGCGAAGGACCGCTGAGCGAGCGGGTAGCGGCGTTTGAAGAGGGATATATCATTCCCAAGGACCGGCTGAAGGCGGTGTTCGACACCGCGATTGCCGAGTGCAAGGCGCGCACCAAAAAATATTTCGATCTGCCCGAGGGCGAGAATTTCAGGATGGAGTTTGTCACCGGCAAAAGCTGGAGCGGCTATAATTATTATCAGGGTGACTATCAGAGCCTGATCCAGGTCAACACCGACCTGCCGATCTTCATCGGCCGCGCCGTCGATCTGGGCTGTCATGAGGGCTATCCCGGCCATCATGTCTATAATATGCTGCTTGAGCGCAACCTGACCAAGGGGCGTGGCTGGCAGGAATTTTCGATCTATCCGCTCTATTCACCGCAGAGCCTGATCGCCGAGGGATCGGCCAATTACGGCATTGAACTGGCCTTCGGCGGCGAAGAGCGGCTGGAATATGAACGCGATGTGCTGTACCCGCTGGCGGGCCTCGATCCGGACACGGCGGCGGCATACTGGGCGCTGCAAATTGCGAAACAGGCGCTGAGCGGGGCCAGGATGACGATTGCCCAGCAATATCTGGATGGCGAGATCACTCGCGAGCAAGCGGTCGCGCTCAGCCAGAAATATCAGCTGGTCTCGCGTGAACGGGCTGAACAGATGACCGATTTCACCGAGCAATATCGCAGCTATGTGATCAACTATGGCCTGGGCATGGAGATGGTCCGCGAGTGGATAGAGGCACAGGGCGATGCCCCGGTCTGGCGCTGGAAGGCGATGGAACGGTTGTTGAGCGAGCCGATGCTGCCGGGGGAGTTGGTGGAAAACTGACTTTCGAGTAGGCAGATCAGGGCGAACCCGTCATTCTGAACTGGTTTCAGAATCCCGTTGTCAGTTGGCGAATTGGGCTCGAGGTCCTGAAACAAGTTCAGGATGACGAATTTGTTTATCGGAAGGGCGTGCTTTCGAATCCCTCTTGCGCATCGCAAAAATCGGCGTAATCCTTATTCAGTTTCTCGGCATAGGATCGCTGCATGGCCTTCAATCTGTTCGGACGTATCAAACCCCTCGACGCAATTTTGGCTACAGCAGAGAAGAAGGCGCTTACCCGCTCTCTCGGGCCTATTCAGCTAACTCTGCTGGGTGTCGGCGCTATCATCGGAACCGGGATTTTTGTGCTGACATCGGAGGCGGCGCAGAAGGCCGGGCCGGGCATGATGTGGAGTTTCGTGATCGCCGGGCTGGTCTGCGCGGTGGCTGCGCTTTGCTACTCGGAGCTGGCCTCGATGGTGCCGGTATCGGGTTCGGCGTATACCTATACCTATGCGGTGATGGGCGAGTTGCTGGCGTGGATGGTCGGCTGGGCGCTGATCCTCGAATATGCGGTCGCGGCGAGCGCGGTTTCGGTCGGCTGGTCAGGATATTTTGTCGGACTACTGGCCAATGCAGGGATCGAGTTGCCGAGGATGCTGACAATTGGCAGCTACGCGCCAGGCGGGTTCGTCAATCTGCCGGCGCTGATCATCGCGCTGCTGGTCACCTTTCTGTTGATGATCGGCACCAGCGAGAGCGCCAAGGTCAACGCGGTGCTGGTCGCGATCAAGGTGACGGCCCTGACCGTCTTCATCGCTCTCACCCTGCCGATGCTGCAGGGGCAAAATTTCGATCCGTTTCTGCCCAATGGCTGGTTTGGCGAGAGCCGTGGTTTCGGCGCGGTCGGCGCGGCGGCCTCGATCTTCTTTGCTTATGTCGGTTTTGACGCGGTGTCGACTGCTGCCGAGGAGACCAAGAATCCGCAGCGCAATGTGCCGATCGGGCTGATCGGCAGTCTGGGCATCTGTACGGTCTTCTATCTGCTGGTCGCGGCAGGCGCGATCGGCACGGTCGGCGCGCAGCCGATAGTCGATGCGACTGGCAACGTGCTGGCGCCGGGCAGCACGGAATTCGCGGCGCAATGCCAGGTGCTGCTGTCAGCCGGACACGAGCCGCTGGTGTGCAGCCACGAGGCGCTGGCTTTCGTCCTGAGAACGATTGGCCATCCTGTCTTTGGCAATATGATCGGTATTGCCGCTTTTCTGGCCTTGCCATCGGTGATCCTGATCATGCTGTTCGGTCAGACCCGGATCTTCTTCGTGATGGCGCGCGATGGCCTGCTGCCGGAAAAGCTGGCCTCTATCCATCCGAAATGGAAGACGCCGCATATCGTGACTGCGATTACCGGCGTTGCCGTGTCGGTTTTTGCTGCCTTTCTGCCGGTGGGGCAATTGGCAGATATTTCCAACTCGGGTACGTTATTTGCCTTTTTGATGGTGGCTCTGGCGGTGCTGATTCTGCGCCGTACCGATCCGGCCCGTCACCGGCCGTTCCGGACCCCGCTGGTCTGGATCGTCGCGCCGCTGGCGATCATCGGTTGTCTGGGGCTGTTCTACAATCTGCCGTTCGAAGCCAAGATGGTGCTGCCCATCTGGGGCGGGATCGGGCTGCTGCTCTATTTCGCTTATGGTTACAGAAAGAGTCATGTCGGTCGCGGCCATGTCGAGGTGCATGAGAGCGATGTCGACGCACCGCAACAGCCGGTTCCGCCGATCAGCGACCAATAGGCTGCATTTCCGGCAGTATATTTTCAGTCTATATTAACCATCTGCTAACCAATTTCGTTCACTCCTGTTTTCGAAACATGAACCGCGCTCGCTTGTAGTGCACCATGGACAGGGACCAGACCGATGAACACGCCAAGCAACGCCGCCGAAAATGTCGTAGATGTCGCCATTATCGGGGCCGGACCTGCTGGTCTGACCGCTGCCTATCTGCTTTCGAAAAAAGGCTATTCGGTCACCGTGATCGAGAAAGACCCGAAATATGTCGGCGGAATCAGCCGGACGGTGGAGCACGAAGGCTTTCGCTTTGATATTGGCGGGCATCGCTTCTTTTCCAAAAGCCAGGAAGTGGTGGATCTGTGGAACGAGATCCTGCCCGACGACTTTATCCAGCGGCCGCGGATGAGCCGGATCTATTATGAGGGCAAATTCTACAGCTATCCGTTGCGCGCCTTTGAAGCGCTGTGGAATCTGGGCATCTGGCGGTCGACCCTGTGCATGCTGAGCTATGGCAAGGCGAAGGTTTTTCCGAACAAGAATGTGAAAAGCTTTGAAGACTGGACGGTCAATCAGTTCGGCTACAAACTCTATTCGATTTTCTTCAAAACCTATACCGAGAAGGTCTGGGGTATGCCGTGCGATGAAATGTCGGCGGACTGGGCGGCGCAGCGGATCAAGGGTCTGAGCCTCTGGAACGCCGTCACTGACGGCCTGAAACGCTCGCTTGGCCTCAACAGGAAGCCCAATGATGGCAAGGAAGTCAAAACCCTGCTCGAAACCTTCCGCTATCCCCGTCTCGGGCCCGGCATGATGTGGGATGCCGCCAAGCGCCATGTCGAAGCCAAGGGCAACCGGGTGCTGATGGGTCACAAGCTGAAACAGCTGGCGCAAGACGCCAAAGGCAACTGGCGGGTCGGAGCGACCAACGCCGATGGCGAAACCGTGATCACCGCCAAACATGTGATTTCCAGCGCGCCGATGCGCGAGCTGGCCACCCGCATCCACCCGCTGCCGAAATCGATGCCGGAAGCGCAGGATCTCAACTATCGCGACTTCCTGACCGTGGCGATCATGATCAAGTCGGATGACTTGTTCCCCGATAACTGGATCTATATCCATGATGACCGCGTGCAGGTCGGCCGGGTCCAGAATTTCCGCAGCTGGTCACCGGAAATGGTGCCGGACAAGGATATCGCCTGCGTCGGCCTCGAATATTTCTGCTTCGAAAATGACGGCCTCTGGTCTTCGTCCGACGAGCAGCTGGTCGAACTGGCAAAGCAGGAAATGGCGATTCTCGGCCTGTGCAAGGCGGAAGATGTCATCAGTGGCGTGGTGGTCCGTCAGGAAAAGGCCTATCCGGTCTATGACGACAGCTATGAAGATAATGTCGCTGCCATGCGCGACGATCTGGAAAGCCGTTTCCCGACGCTGCACATGGTCGGCCGCAACGGGATGCACCGCTATAATAATCAGGATCACGCGATGATGACCGCGATGCTGACTGTGGAGAATATCGAAGCCGGTACCCGCAAATGGAATGTCTGGAACGTCAACGAGGACGCCGAATATCACGAATCCGGCGATGAAGGCGCGCAGCGGGTGATCGCAGAAGAGATCAGCGATGATCGTGTCGCCGCTCTTGAAAGTATGCGCGATGTGCCGACGCGGATCGAAGAGGTGCCGCAGGATAAATCCAGGAAAGCGGCGTAAATTTCATGAACCGCAGTGGCGCAGACAGACGATCAATCGTCAGTGGCTGGATAGCAAATTTGCCCGCCCCGATCGCTGCGCTCAATCGTTTTTCGATCACCCGATATCTGCTGGCGAGCGTGGTCAGCCTGGCCTTTGACGTGGCGCTGTTCATGGTTCTGGTTGCATTCATGGTCGATCCGGGCTGGGCATCGGCAGCCGGCTATAGTGCCGGGATCGTCGTCCACTGGTTCATTTCATCAAGCTATGTGTTCCCTGGCAAGGAACGCGGTGGTGCGGCGCTGCATTTGCAGCGGCTAGGCTTTATCGGGACGGCGATATTGGGCCTTGGGATAACCGTCAGTGTGGTTAGCGGATTGAGCAGCGCTGGCGTCCAGCCGGTTATAGCGAAGGCCGCAGCCGTCGCCGTCAGTTTCTTCGCCGTCTATCTGACTCGCAAATATGGAGTGTTCCGTTGAGCTATATGGATATGACCCTGGCAGCGCCTCCAAAAGCGCACCAATTCAGCCCTGACTTCGGGAAATTTCTCAACTGGGCGCTGGTCTGGATTGTCCTCGCCAATATTCCGTTCATGGCGATGTGGATGGTTGGGGCGCCGCCGCGCGCCATTCCGATTGCTCTGGCGGGTTTCGCGGGGCTGATTGTCAAACGCATGCCGCGGGCGGTGCAGTGGTTGACGTTTGCGAGCGTCATGATCTATTCGCTGCTTTCTTTTGTGTCCGGCCTGTTCAGCCTGACCATGGACTCCCTGCTATATTCGCTGCAGTTTTTCGCAGAAATCAAGCCGAGCGATTCGATCGAATATATTGCGGCCGGCGTGGTGGTGATCGGTATATTGATCGGCAGCTGGTTTCTGCTCAAGCGGGATACGAATTTTTCCAAACCCTTGCATATCATCCTCGGGGGGGCTTTGATCTTTGGGCTGGTTGGCGCAGATGCTGCCGTCGGCGAGAGCATGCGAGGCCATTATTTCCGGCCGGCACCGGCTGGCGCTGTCTTTGAGTCCGCGGTAACCAAGTCCGGTTTTGCGGCGCGCGCGGATGGCAAGCGCAATCTCGTGCTGATCATCGTGGAGTCTCTGGGTGTCCCCAAAAATAATAAGGCAATGTCGGACAAGCTGTTCGCCAAATACAAGAGCAGCGCGGTCAAGGCGCGCTATGACGTCAGTCAGGGCACCAGCCTCTATTACAACAGCACCACCGCCGGCGAGATGCGTGAGCTCTGCGGTCGTTGGGGCGATTATTATGAATTGCTGAAGACCGATAACCCGGCGGTTCTTAATTGCCTGCCAGCGCAGCTCGCCAAGAAAGGCTATGCCACGCAGGCAATGCACAGTTTCAAGGGCCCGTTCTTCAAGCGCGAAACCTGGTATCCGAAAATCGGTTTCCAGAAACGTGAATTCGCCGTTGATCTGGAAGAGCGCGGCGCTGAAAAATGTGGCGGCGTGTTCGCTGGCGCCTGTGATCGCCAGGTGCCGAAGATGCTCGCCGACAATCTGAAAAAGGCGACGCAACCGACGTTTCAATATTGGCTTACGCTGAACAGCCACTTGCCGGTTCCGACCGAGCTCAATCTGCATTCCGGCAATTGCGAAGACGTGTCGATCGAGCTGGCGCGCGACTATCCGATGATTTGCCGCCAGTTTGCGATTTTCGACGATATCGACAAGGCGCTGATCAAGGAAATTACGGCCAAGGATTTCCCCGAAACCGATATCCTGCTGGTCGGCGACCATATGCCGCCATTTTTCGACCGCCATCACAGGTCGCAGTTTGATCCCGAGAGGGTTCCATGGCTTTACCTGAAGGCCAAGCGCGCACAACCCGAGGGATAGGATTTTGGAACGCTTGCGCGGCAACTGGCCGATACTGCTGATCTGGCTTGCGGTCTGCGCGGTGATGATTTTCGTCACGCGGGGGCAGATTGCCAGCGGCATGGGCTGGGGTCCCGACGACCAGCTGCGCATGGTGCAGCTGCGCGACTGGCTTGGCGGCCAGAGCTGGTTTGATACCGTCCAATATCGCATCGGCGAACCGGACAGCCAGCCGATGCACTGGCCGCGCTGGATCGAATTACCGCTGGCGCTGGTGTTCCTGCTGTTCAAACCATTGCTGGGTGCGGCCACCGCCGAGACCTCAGCCATGGTCATCGTGCCGCTTGTTACATTGGGTTTCGCCATGTGGCTGGTCGTGCAGATTACCGAACCGATTTTTGACCGCAAGGTCGCGCTATTGGCGGCAGCGCTGACGGCAACGGCCGTGCCTATTGTTGCACAGATCCGGCCGATGCGGGTCGATCATCATGGTTGGCAGATTGTTCTCGCGCTGGCCGCTCTATGGACCCTGTTCTGGCCGGAAAAGCGCCAGGGTGGAATCGTGCTTGGCACCGTGCTGGCGCTCTGGCTTTCGATATCGCTGGAAGGGCTGCCGCTATCCGCGGCCTTCATAGTGCTTTTGGTGTGGCGCTGGGCGTTTGAGATCGAAAAGGGCGTGAGATTATTCTGGACGCTGCTGTCTTTCCTGATCGCCAGTTTCCTGTTTTACTTCGCCACGCAAGGCCATTTCGATATCGCAATCAACTATTGTGACGCGCTGTCGCCAGCCCATCTGCTGGCCTGTACGGCCGGAGCCGCGATCATGCTGCCGGCGATCAAATGGCTGCCTGCCAACTTGCCGCTGCGCGCGATCTGCCTTGTCGTTGCGGGCGGGGCCGGGTTGTCGGTGCTGTATGGCTTCGCTCCGCAATGTATGGGCGGGGCGTTCAACACAATGGACCCGCTTGTCCGCGAATATTGGTTGGTAAATGTCCTGGAAGGCCTGCCGATCTGGTATCAGAATGGCAAAAATATGGTAACCATAGTTGGCGGATCGATCATTGTCGGATTTGTCAGCCTGGCATTTATCCTTTGGTCGCGACCGACCGGGATAGATCACCGCAAATTGTCGGTGCTCGCCTATGCTTTTCTCTGGGCCTTGCTGCTGTCGCTTTTCGTTCAGCGTGCCATGGCGGTCGCCGCTGCCTTTGCTCTGCCATTCATGGCCTGGGCCGTGCACCTGGCGTTCGTGCGCGCCCGTGCCATCAAGCGGCCGGTGTCACGCATATTTGCCACCGTAGCGGTGGTGATGCTGGTCCTGCCCGGACCGCTGGCTGTCGCATTGTTCAATGCCGTCGATGCAAAAGAGCAGGCATCCCCAAAAAGTCCAGACGCAGCGCTTTGCGACAAGGATGCGTCGCTCGCCCGGCTGAACGCCTTGCCGCGATCCAATATCCTCGCGCCGTTTGATTTTGGCCCGCCTATTCTGTTGCTGACACCGCATTCGGTGCTGGCCACCAGCCACCATCGCAACGACCAGGCGATGGCGGACCAGATCAGGATTTTTACTTCTGCACCAGACAAGGCACGTGCTTTGCTGGAACACCACAACATCCGCTACATCGTTGCCTGTAGTGAAGAGCCGGAACTCGCTCTCTACGCGAAAAAACATCCGGAAGGGCTGTGGGCGCAACTGGCCAATGGGAATCAGCCGGAGTGGCTGCAATCTGTGCATATTCGGGACAGCGGCCTGATTCTCTGGCGCGTGTTGCCAACAGGATTGCGAAACGAGACGTAAAAGATAATAGTCGTCTCTCGGTCGTCAAAAAAATAAAACCGCGGAGATTATAATGGCAAGAGTCACCGGCCTCGGTGGCGTCTTTCACAAGGTGAAGGACCCAGCGGCAACGCGCAAATGGTACAAGGAATATCTGGAGCTGGACGGAGAATATGGTCCGATGCTCAGCTGGTCGGAAGAGACCGGCGACAACCCCTATAGTCTGATCAGCCACTTTCCGGAAGATACGGACTATCTGCAACCCAGCAAGGCCGATTTCATGATCAATCTGCGGGTGGATGATCTGGACGCCTATGTCGCGCAGCTCGAAGAAAAGGGGCTGGAGGTTTTGGGGAAGGTGGACGAGGGATATGGCAAATTTGCCTGGATCCTCGATTGCGACGGCATCAAGCTCGAATTCTGGGAGCAGATAGATGCGCCGGAGAGTTGATCGGGCGGACTAGGCGGGAATGAACCTCAAGGCGAGGCCGTTGATGCAGTGACGCTTGCCGGTGGGTTTTGGGCCATCGTTGAAAATATGCCCAAGATGCCCGCCGCAGCGCGCGCAATGGACCTCGGTGCGTGGATAGACGAGCTTGAAATCTTTCGTGGTCCCAATCCGGTCGTTGGAGATCGGTGCCCAGAAGCTGGGCCAGCCGGTCCTGCTGTTATATTTGGTTTTCGACGAGTAGACGCCGAGATTGCAACCCGCGCAGGCGAATACTCCGTTGCGCTTTTCGTCATTCAGCGAGCTCGAATAGGCGCGTTCGGTTCCTTCCAGCCGCAATATCCGATAGCGCGCTGGCCCCAGCCGCTGCTTCCATTCTTCCGGTGACCGGTTGATTTTGAAAGGGCCACCAGACCGCGCTTTGGCGTCATCAAACCCGCCCGACAGGCTGACCACGCCGAATGCACCCGCGGCTGCCAGGGTTCCGGTTATCATCGTGCGCCGATCAAGCGATTTCATCTGCCAAGCCCTTTCCATTTTTCCCAATTTTCGGATTGGGAAGCGGATTGGTTACAGTATTGCGCCTGAACAGAAACTGATCAATATTTGGAGAGTTCCACTTCCAGCTCGCGAAAGCCGTGAACGAAACAGGCATGGACGCGGCGATGATTGCCGGTCGGGTTGACCTGCATCCGCCGCTTGTGCATTTCTTCCAGCAAGATCCGGATCTGCAACTCGGCCAGACGGGCACCGACGCAGCGGTGAATGCCATAGCCGAAAGCCAGATGACGCCGGGCATTTTCCCGGTCGACCTTGATCTTGTCCGCTTCCGGGAAAATCTCTTCGTCGCGATTGGCCGAGATATACCAGAGCACGACCTTGTCGCCCTTCTTGATCTGGTTGCCGAACAGGTCATGATCTTCCAGCGCGGTGCGGCGCATGTGGGCGAGAGGTGTCTGCCAGCGGATGATTTCCTGCACCGCGTTGGGAATAAGGTCCGGGTTTTGCTGCAGCTTTTCCCGTTCCTCCGGAAATTGGCTCAGGCCAAAAGCCACGCCCGACATCGTATTGCGGGTGGTGTCATTGCCGCCGACGATCAACAGCACCAGATTACCCATGAATTCCATTGGATCCATATCGCGCATATGTTCGGAATGGATCATCATCGAGATCAGGTCGGGAGTCGGTTCGGCGTTGAGCCGCTCGTTCCACAACTTGGTGAAATAGGCGCCCATTTCATATAATATCTGTTGCCGTTGCCCGGTGAGGTCCTCTGCGACCGACAGTTCGACGTCGCCAGCCCAGTCGGACCAATAGGTGAGCATGCGCCGGTCTTCCCACGGGAAGCCGAACAATATGGCCAGCATGCCGGTGGTCAATTCGATCGAAACCTTGTCGACCCAGTCAAATTTTTCGCCCCACGGCAGGCTATCGAGCACCTCGGCGGTGCGCTGACGGATTTCCGCTTCCATGCGCTGCATCTCGGTCGGAGTGAAAGCCGGGGCCACCGTACGGCGCTGGCCGGTGTGTTTGGGCCGGTCCATCGCGATGAACATCGGCAATTGGAAATCGGAGTCATCGAAATCCGGTTCGGCGATTGTGATGCCACCTTGAGAAATATCGGACGAATATATATCGGGTAGAGCCTCGACATGCTGAATGGGCTTGTAAGTCGTGATGTTCCAGAAATTACCGTGGACACCACCTTCGACCTTGTTGATCGGTGCCGTCGCGCGCATCTCGGCAAAGGGCTTTCGCCACAGATCCTTGCTGTACAGCTCGGCTCGGCTGACATCCCATGGATTTGCGTCACCAGTCGCAACCGGCGGATTGCGCTTATACCATGCCTCAAGCGCCTCATCGGCGGTAGGCGAAGTGGTCAGATTTCCAAGATCAATTTGGGGTACGGAAGCCATAAGTCTCTCCTGCCGTTGCTTGTTCCAGCAATCGGTTGCGTTTCAAAACTCGTCCAATCTGCCGCTATTGACAGCGTTGTCAATATTTTTTCTGCAAATGGCGTGAATCGCGAGATTATTTTCCGGTGACTCTGGACAGCAGGCTTTTTTTGCGGGCCGCCTGTCCGGATTTCATCACATTGCGGCGGAACAGCATCACCGAGAAGCGGATGATGATCATCGTGAAAATGCCCTGCCAGACCAAAGCCAGTCCGTGCTGCCAGACATTGTCCATTTGGGCGGCGCGGGCGATCATCGCGAACGGGGAACTGAAAGGAAACAGGACGGCGAACCACTCCACCGGCTGGCCGAGCTTGGTAATGGAGGAATAAGCGACGAAGAAGACCAGCAGCTGGCCCATAGTCACCGGCATCGACAGGGTCTGCACCTCGCGCACGGTCGTCGCCATTGCGCCGATCCCGAGAAAGAGCGATCCGAGCAGCAGATAGGCCATGGAGAAATAGAAAATCATCAGCAGTCCGAACAGCGGCCAGCCGACCGCAGGCGAGGGCAGCGCACTCCAGTTTACGCCGATCGCCAAAGTGATCGCTAGTCCTATCGTGCTCCAGACAGCAATGCCGACCAAGGCCATACCGAGCATGGCAAAGAGTTTGCCTAGGAAGATCGCATCCATCGGGATTGCAGCGGCCAGAATTTCGATGATCTTGTTGGTTTTTTCCTCGACCAGATTGGACAGCACCATGCCCGCGAGGATCATCGTCAGCAGAATCAGCAATGCCTGACCGCCCTGCGCCGTCACTAGCTGGTTGCGCTCGCTGGAGCTGCTGGTCTGTTCGACCAGCCTTGTCTGGATAGTCACGGCAGCAGGTTGTGACAGCGCGGTTTCTGCCAACAGCGCGATTTTTCCCCGCCACCGTTCAACGTCCCTGCTGGAGCCTGTCAATACTGGCTCGGCCAATGTGCCGGAAAGGATCGCCGTGTAGGATTGGTTGCTCCGAAGCTCAGCCACAATGTCTGCTTCTTCTCCAGAAAAATCCTGCAAGACGACCAACTCTGGGAGAGCCTTCTCGCCGAGGCTGTTCGCCAATCTCTCTCGAGCGGCCAACAATCGGTCCGTCTCCTGCCGGTCGATAGCGACACCAACGATCGAATTATCAATATCCCTGGATACCTGTGACCCTAGTCCGCCAGCCGCTACGCCGATACCGAGCGGAAACAACGGGCCAAGCAGGAAGAAAAAGAAGGATTTGGAAAAGATGATTGCCGTGAAATCGCGGCGGGCAATGACAAAGGCTGCGCGGATGGTTTCGATCATGCGATTTCGTCCCCTGTGTTGCCGGCCGCGTCGGCCTCCATTTTTCGGGCAGCGGCCTCGCCAGCGATCTCGACAAAGGCGTCATGCAGGCCGGGCCGTTCGATTGACAGGGATTCGATACCGGCACCGCCTTCGACCAGCGCATGCAGCAGCGGCTCGACTCCGCTCTCCGGCAAGGTGAAATGCCAGTTATGCCCCAGCGGTTTACAGTCTGCAGGGATCGCAGTGCGCCACGGTCCATCAAGATTGCGGGTTTCGAGATGAACTTGCGGGCGCAGTCGGTCGCGTGCCGTTGAAACCTTGCCTTTGAACGGAATTTTTCCTTCGGCGATAATCGCAATCTCTTCGCACAGCCGTTCCGCATGAGCGATGACATGAGTAGAGAAAATGACGGTGACTCCCTTGTCGGCCTGGTCCCGGATGAGCCGCTCCAGCTTGCCCTGGTTGAGGGCATCCAGACCGGAAAAGGGTTCGTCGAGAATGATCAGATCGGGATCGTGCACCAGCGTGCCGAGCAGTTGGACGGTCTGCGCCATGCCTTTGGAAAGCTGCCGGATCTGTTTGTCGACGGCATGGCCCAGGCCATGATCTTCCATCATCTGGCGTCCGCGCTCTCGCCCTTTCGGCAGCGGCAAGCCGCGTAACGCGCCCATGAAGGCAATCGCATCATAGGCTTTCATCGATTGATAGAGGCCGCGCTCCTCGGGCAGGTAACCGACCTGATGCGCTTTCGAAATCGGGTCGGGAGACCCGAGAAGGAACCGTTCGCCCTCGTCCGGATCGATGATCCCGAGCAGCATGCGCAAGGTGGTTGTCTTGCCCGCTCCGTTCGGACCCAATATGCCGAAGATGCTGCCTTTTTTGATCGCCAGATCAATCCCGTCAACGGCCGCTTCGCCATCAAATCTTTTGATAATGTTGCGGGCCTCGATGGCGAATTCGGATTGGGGCGCGTGCATTTACGGCTTTCATATCTGATGCGAGTGTTTGATAGGGAATCCCTATGCCGGATGACAAGTTAAGATTGGCCAAAGCGCTCGAAATAAAGGCGAGGGAAGAGGGGTTTTCCGCCGTTGGCATTGCTCCGTCGAGCCTCGCACCAGAAACCCGGCAGCGGTTGCAGCAATGGCTCGATAAGGGACGCCAGGGCGATATGATCTGGATGGCCAACCGGGCGGACGAGCGGGCCGACCCGCCGACGCTGTGGCCCGATGTGCAGACGGTTATCATGCTGGGTATGAGCTATGCGCCCGCCACCGATCCGTTCGCGCTGGAGGATGTCGCTGATCACGGGCGGATTTCAGTCTATGCGCAGGGCAAGGACTATCATGACGTTGTCAAAGGCGCGCTCAAGCGCACCGCCGGCTGGCTGGTTGGGCAAGCAAAGTGCGAAGTGAAGGTCTTCGTCGACACTGCACCTGTGATGGAAAAGCCGCTGGCAGAAGCTGCGGGCCTGGGTTGGCAGGGCAAGCATACCAATGTGGTCAGCCGCGAGCACGGCAGCTGGTTGTTCCTTGGCGCAATTTACACCACTCTGGCGCTGGAACCATCGAGGTCCGGACGCGATCGTTGTGGTAGTTGTTCTGCCTGTCAGGATATCTGCCCGACCGGCGCGTTTCCGGCGCCTTATCAACTCGACGCAAGGGCCTGCATCTCCTATCTCACAATCGAACACAAAGGACCGATCCCGCACCAATATCGAAAAGCGATCGGCAACCATATCTATGGCTGCGATGATTGTCTGGCGGTTTGCCCATGGAACAAATTTGCGCAAGCCGGTGCGGCGAACAGGGCTTTTCTGCCGAGAGCCGAACTGGCAGCTCCGGCCCTGGCAGATCTGCTGGCGCTGGATGATGCTGGCTTCAGACAGGTGTTCTCAGGGTCGCCAATCAAGCGGAGCGGGCGGGACCGGATCGTTCGGAACGCGCTGATTGCTGCTGGCAATAGCAGCGATCCTGCCCTGATCGAGCCCGTTCAGGCGTTGCTGAATGATGCCAATGAAGCGGTTCGCGAAGCCGCCGACTGGGCGCTGGACCAGCTTGGATCAGCGTCGCCGTAGAGCGTTGACGCAACTCACCCGATCAACCTCTGCGCCATCGCTGCGACGGGTGTCGATATGGGTCACGCGTTGTTCCCCGCCGCCTTCTGGCGGATAGAGATAGGCATCCAGGATGCACGCGCCGCTGGCAAATTGCAGCTTCCTGGCCGGTGGTTCCGAGATGTCGAGCTGAGGGTCGCCAAACAGGCGGACAAGCTGCCCGCTGGTCTTGCCCATGACTATATCGAGGCCAGCCACAGAATTGAGCGGTGAATCGGAGACGGCGGGCAAAGCGGGGCCTCTGGTCGCTGTCGTCGAGGCGCAAGCCGCAAGCGCGGGCAGGCTGAGCAATACAAGAAACTTGCCTTTCATGGTCTCACTAGGTCCTTCTTCGATGCACCAGATGGGTAGCCATAGCGGCTGCCAAAACCGGCGCAAGGAAATTGACAAAGGGTATTGCCAGCAACAACGCAGCGATCAGACCGAGGATGAAGCGCGGCCCTTTCGACAAGCTCCATTCGGCCTTGAGATTCTGATAATCGCGAACATGGCGCGCTGCGACCATGTCCTGAAGATCGCGGCCGAGCAGCAGCCCATTGACCGCGAAAAAGGCGATTGGTACGCCGATGCCGGTGACCAGCAGCAGGGCGTAGAGCGGTGCTGCCAGAATATTATAGCCCAGGGCGCGGCCAGTTGAGGCCAGCCCCATTTTGATGCCGAGTGCGTAACCGGGTGGCCTTGCCGCTTCCGCCCAATCCGGATAGTATCGCCGCTCAACTGCGTCGACGATATCATCCGAGAAGATGTTGAGCACAAAAATGGCGACGATGCGAAACAGCAGCAACCCGGTCAATATAGCGATGATCGCTGCTGCGGCTGCTGCGGCAAATCCGCCGCCTTCCCAGCCAAGCTGCGCAAACAGCCAAACCAGCCCAAAATAGGCCGCGACCCCGAACAGCAGGAACAGCAATATCGTCAGCAGTACGACCTTCAGCAGGATCGCCAAAATCGACCGATCGGTTAGCTGCGCAAGCGCGCGGGTAAAGGCCTGTATCATTTGCCCTTCTTGTAGCGATTGCCGGGCGGGCGTCAATTCCGCTTGATGGCAGCGCGGCAAAGCCTTAACGCACGCGCAATCGAGCAAAAAGCCGAAAGAGGAATAATATGACCGCTGAAGCCCGTTACGATATCGTCGCGATCGGCAATGCCATTGTCGACGTAATCTCCCAAGCAAGCGACGAATTTCTGGACGAAGAGCAGCTGGTCAAGGGCAGCATGGCCCTGATCGACGCCGACCGGGCCGAAGCGCTCTATCGTGATATGGGGCCTGCGCGGGAAGTTAGCGGTGGGTCCGGAGCCAATACGCTTGCTGGTGCTTCAACGCTTGGTTGTCAGTGCGCTCTGATCGCTCAAGTCGCAGACGATCAGCTGGGCGAAGTCTTTGCCCATGACATTCGCGCGACAGGCATCGATTTTGACGTGCCCCCCTTGGGCAAACAGCCGCCGACGGCGCGGTGCCTGATCTTTGTCACGCAGGATGCGCAGCGGACCATGAACACCTTTCTGGGCGCATCGCAATTCCTGCCGCCGGCGGCAGTCGACGCAGAGCTGATTGCCAGCGGCGCGATTCTGTATCTGGAAGGTTATTTGTGGGATGCCGACGAACCCAAGGCGGCGATGGCGCTGGGCATCGATATTGCGAGAGAAAATGGCCGGAAAGTTGCCTTCACCCTGTCGGACACCTTTTGCGTGGACCGGCACCGGGCGGAGTTTCGGGAACTGATCGATGGCGGCAAGATTGATATTCTGTTCGCCAACGAAGCGGAAATCATGATGCTGGGCGAGACAGAAGATTTTGACGCAGCGGTAGCCGAGGCGTCCGCAAAGGTTGAGACGCTAGTTGTCACGCGCAGCGAAAAAGGCGCGATTGCGGTGCGCGACGGGAAGACCACTTCGGTTGCCGCGGAACCGGTCGACCAGATCGTCGATACGACGGGTGCTGGCGACCTTTTCGCAGCCGGTTTCCTGAGCGGCTATGTCGAGAAGCGCTCGATGGAAGATTGTCTGACCATGGGGGCCGTCGCGGCGGCGGAAGTGATTTCGCATTTCGGCGCGCGTCCGGAAGCAGATTTGCAGGAACTGGTAAAAAAGCGGCTCGGCTAATCAGCCTTTCATTTTGAAAAGCTTGCGGTCCTCGGGACCGAAGCCCCATTTCCAGATGACCCACGCGTAGCTGCCGAGGATGAGCGGGATTCCGACAATCAATTCCGCCCATTCCGGCAGATAGGTCGCGAGATAGCCGATCGCGCTCGCGACACCGATTGCAATCAACAATGTCCAGCGCCAGCCGTTGACGGGAGCGCCGAGCAGTTTTGACAGGAAAATTGCCTTGATGACCGAGGCATAGGCAAGGGCCACCATAAGGGCTGCCGCAACTGCGGCCGCGCGAAACAAGGGACCCCATTCCATATAGATGGAAATCTGGATGAAGGCGACGCTGAGCGCGGCCTGCAGCAGCAACATTGATAGCGAGATCAGCAGATTGCGATGGCGCGCGATGTAAACCAGCGCGGATTCGCTGACTACTGCGGTTGCGGCGACTGCTTCGGCTGCCAGCAGAAAAGCCAGAGCGCCGGTCCCGCCGACAAAATTCGGACCGACCAGCCCCATCACCGCTTCGCCTGGTATGGCCAAGGCCAGTGCGATACCGATTTGTGCCGCGATGATCCAGTAACCGACCTGGCTGACCTGACTGGCGATCGCCTTCAGGTTGCCGTCTGCCAGATTGCGGGTGATCACGGGGCCGAGGATCGGATCAAAGCTGGTCTTCAGCTTCTGCGGCAGGCTCGCCACTTGCTGGGCAATATAGTAGACGCCAACGATGGCAGGTGAGGCAAACAGTCCAAGGATCGCCAGATCGAGGCGGCGCGAACCCCATTCGGCCGCATCGGCTGCTGCCAGCGGCATATTGCGCCGGGCAATCACGGCGATATCCAGCGGATCCGGACGCCAGCCCCGGGGCAAGCCATAGCTTTTGAACAGGGGCCAAAGCGACGCACCCAGCGCTGCGATCATCGATACGACATAGGAAAGGATCAGACCGTCGCGCAGGGAATAATAGGAGAAAAGAAAGGCAGCGATGCTGATGGTCCATGGTTCGACGATCGACCGGGCGCGGACGGTTGCCGCGATATCATAGCGATAGGCGAGGGCAGCGAGCGCGATGTCCGCTCCAACGACCGTGAATATGACCAGCGGGAGAAACCGATCGAGCCCGTTGATCGTGCTGTTGGGAAACATGATGAACGGGAAAGCGATCAAGATCGCTGCTGCAATTGCGGAAGCCAGAAAGCTGACCAGCAGGCCGTCCCAGACAACATGGACATGGGGTCGGTCGGTCTTGCTCAGCTGGGCTGCCAGACCCCGCTTCAGACCCAGCGTCGCCAGTTGGGCGGCAAATTCGACCACCAATATCGCATAGGCAAAGCGGCCGAGCGCATCCGCACCGTAGATGCGTCCGGCGATGAACAGAAAAGGCAGCCGGGCCGCCAGTCGGAGCAGAAAGCCAAAAATATTGGTCCGCCCGCCTTTGGCCAGCGCGGCAATATCATCTTTGCTTTTGTCAGCAGGTTTCGGGTCATCCAGTGACGCTGCACCAGCCGTGCCTGATGATTCAGGACTGTTCAATTCGATCTCCGGCTGGTCCGCTCCAAGCGAAGCAGTCTAGAGCAGTTTAGCGGATTTGTCATCATCATGCCTTTGGCCTATCGGCGTTCGGAAACGAGAGGCCTTTTCATGAGCTGGGTGACTACAGACTGAACGTTGGCTTCACCGGCGAGCAAAGCGCAGACGGCATCGACGATCGGCATATCGACTTGCCGTGCGCGCGCATCCTGCTGCAGAACCGGTGCGGTGGAGGCGCCTTCCGCAACCGTTGTCCGGTCGGACAGGAGCGATTCCGCCGACTGGCCCTCTCCCAGGCCCCGACCGAGTGAAAAATTGCGCGAACTCGTCGAAGAGCAGGTCAGCACGAGGTCGCCGAGACCGCACAGACCAGACAAGGTCTCCGCCTTGGCGCCCCGCGCCGCGCCGTAGCGGAGCATCTCGGCAAAGCCGCGACCGATGAGAGATGCTCTTGCGTTTTGGCCGAGACCGGCACCGTCGACCACGCCGCAGCCGATCGCGAGTACATTCTTGACCGCGCCGCCTATTTCGGCGCCGATGACATCGTCTGAGAAATAGGGCCGAAAACTGGTTTTCGCGATCAGCGGATTGAGCCGCTGCCACAGGGCTTCGCTTTCGCACGCCAGGGTGAGGGCAGTGGGCAGGCCCTGGGCCACTTCGTGGGCGAAGGTCGGGCCGGACAGCACGGCGAGCGGATTGTCAGGCCGCAATTCCGCAGCGACTTCGCTCATCAGCATGCCGCTCTGCGCTTCGATGCCCTTGCAACAAAGGATCAGGGTTGCATCGGTCTCCGGCAAGGACTCAAGGGTCGCGCGCAGATATTGCGCGGGTGTGACCAATAGCAATATGTCGCAGGCAGCGATCGCATCCCAGTCTTGGGTTGCCCGGATATTGCCGGAAAGCCGATAGCCGGGAAGAAAGGACCGGTTCTCGTGGTCGGTATTGATCTGATCAACAGTTTCGGTCTCACGGGCCCACAGCAGCAGTTCATCCTGACCTTCGGTCAAAACCTGCGCGAGGGCGGTGCCCCAGGCGCCAGCGCCAATTACGCCGATTTTTGCAACAGGCACCGTCATGCTTTCACTCCCGCACCACGGGCTTTATCAGCGGTTGGGTCCAGCGGCCAGCGCGGTCTTGCGACAAAATCCAGCGGATCGCTCAGGCCGGCTGCGAAGCGCTCCGCGCCAGCCCAGGCAATCATTGCGGCATTGTCGGTGCACAGCCACTGCGGCGGCGCCGTGAACGCCATCCCGTTCTCGTCAGCAACCTGCTCGAGCATCGCGCGAATCGGACCGTTGGCAGCGACCCCGCCTGCCACCACCAGATGTGGGCAATGGGCCTGTTCCCTTATCGCTTTTGCAAGCCGGTCGCGCAGGCAATCGACGACGGCTTGCTGAAAGGATGCGGCTATATCTTCAGGTTTGTGTTCACCGCTTTGATGGGCGCGAACCACGGCACTTTTCAGTCCGGCGAAAGAAAAATGCGGTTCTGCCGACCGCAGCAACGGCCGAGGCAGGGGCACGGCGCCCGAATCGCCTTGCTTGGCAAAGGCCTCGACTCTGGGACCACCAGGATAGCCAAGACCCAGTATTTTGGCCGTTTTGTCAAAGGCCTCGCCCGCCGCATCATCGATCGTGGTCGCCAGACGCCGATACTGACCGACGCCTTCGACGCGCAAGATCTGGCAATGGCCCCCGGATACCAGCATGAGCAAATAGGGAAACTGCAGATCGGGATTGCTCAGCCGAGGGGAAAGCGCGTGGCCTTCGAGATGATTGACGGCAATCAGCGGTTTGTTGGCGGCCATTGCGAGCGCTTTGCCGGTGACCAGCCCCACCATGACACCGCCGATTAGTCCCGGACCTGCGGTTGCGGCGACTGCATCGACGTCGTCCAGCGATTTGTCTGCTTCGGCAAGTGCTGCAGCTATCAATGGAGTCAGAATCTCGGCATGGGCGCGGGCAGCAATTTCGGGAACGACGCCACCATAGGGCGCGTGTTCTGCTTCCTGGCCAGCCAGTTTGTGCGCCAAAATCTCCCGATCAGACGTGACTAGCGCGGCCGCTGTCTCATCGCAGCTGGATTCAATTCCCAAGATCAGGCTCATGACGCTTTTACTTAGGCGCTCAAGCCATTAGAACAAGCGCTATCATGAATGAAAACAGCAAAAATGAGATTCTCGCCGGAATAGACCGGCCTTTGCGTATCGGTACGCGCCAATCGCCTTTGGCCATGGCTCAGGCCAAAATGGCCGCCAATGCGCTGTTATCCACCCATGGCTGGCGAGCCGAGCAGGTAGAACTGGTGCCGATGGTCGCGAGTGGCGACAAGATTCTGGATCGGGCGCTGGCCGAGGTCGGCGGCAAGGCGCTGTGGACGAAAGAGCTCGATCACGCGCTTGGCAAAGGCGAGATCGATTGTTCGGTGCACAGCATGAAGGATGTCGAAACCATCCGGCCGGAAGGTTTCATTCTTGCCGCGATGCTGGAACGAGCGGACATCCATGACCGGCTTGTCGGCGTGGAATCGATTGACGCGCTGGCGGAAGGTGCCATCGTGGGTACGGCGTCTCCCCGCCGCAAGGCACAGCTTCTGCGGCAAAGGAGCGATCTCGATATCCGGCTGATCCGCGGCAATGTGCAGACCCGGTTGCAGAAAATTGAAGACGGCGAATATGACGCCACCTTGCTGGCCGCCGCTGGCCTCAAGCGGCTGGATATGGATGACATCGGCAGCGAAATTTCCGACGAGATCATGCTGCCGGCGCCGGCTCAGGGCGCGGTCGGGATCGAGACACGGGCCGATGACCGTCATGTCCGCCATCTGATGCGGGCGATATCGTCCTCAAAAACATTCCGTGCGGTGATTGCAGAACGGCTATTCCTGAAACAGTTGACCGCTGATTGCCATAGCCCGGTCGCGGCGCTGGCGACGATTGAGGGAGCGAAGGTGTTTCTTCGGGCCGAAATTCTGTTGCCCGATGGTTCGGAATTCGTGGCTGGCAGCTCGCATTTCGATATCGGTGATGTCTCTGCTCCGACCATATTGGCCGACAAGCTTTTGGGGCAGGCCAGCAAAGAGCTGCGAGCCATATTTGGAAAATGAGTCGGCCGCTGCTGATCCTGCGCCCGCTTGACGGCGCTCTGCAGACGGAGAAGCGGGCGAAGGAGCTAGGGTTCCGGACCGTCGTCGATCCCCTGTTCACTATCGAACCAATACAATGGTCTGCGCCGGCTGCGCAGGATTATGACGGATTGCTGTTGACCAGCGCCAATGCTGTGGTCTGCGGCGGCGCTCAGCTGGACGCCTACCGGTCGCTGCCGATTCTGGCGGTGGGACAGGCAACAGCGCAGGCGGCAGAAAAAAGCCGGTTCAATGTCGTGGAAACTGGCCAGTCCGGTGGCCAACAGCTGCTCGATGCATTGGCGGCGGACCGCTATCGCCGCCTCCTGTGGCTGGCGGGAGAACAGCATAGCAAGCTCGATGGGGGTAAACGGCGGCTGGATATCGTTCCGGTTTACCGGTCCAGAGCGAATGCTCTTGGTGAGCGGGCTGTTACTGCTCTGCAGGCGGAGACGATTGTGCTGATCCACTCGGCCCGCGCCGGGCGGCAATTGGTGTCTGAACTGGATCGCCTGAATATTGCGAAAAACAGGCATCATGCTCTGGTTTTTTCAGCAAAGGTTGCAGAAGCGGCCGGGCAGGGATGGAGAAGTCTTCATATCGCTGACCGTCCGGATGACGAGTCTTTACTGTCTCTGGCGAGCCGACTATGCCAGAGCGGATGAGAATATTTGGTTCGCCATATGGCCGGGCCGGGAAGGGAAACCGGAATGAGCCGTGATTACGAAAGGTTGTCGTCAGCTGCTGGCAAGAGCAACCTGACCCGCAATGTCCTGATTTTGATGATCGTGGCTTTCATCGGCGGGGTTATCCTGACCGGATGGATATTGTCGCGCTATAATCCGTTTGACAGTGCTTCCGATACGGAAGCCCGGGCGGTTGCTGTTCGTGATGGTGCAGGCGCGAAGCCTGACCCGGCGACAGCGCTTGCCAACCGGATTGACGCAGATGGCAGTGTGCTGCCTGCGCCCGCCCAGTCAGCCGACGCCGCGCCGGCGACCACACTGACACCTGATCTGGAGCGCGCTCTGGCGGTCCGCGTGGCCGATCTGGAAGACCGTTTGTCACGGATCAATGTACAGGCGCAGGCGGCCTCAGGGAACGCGGCCCGTGCGGAGGGGCTGTTGATCGCTTTTGCCGCGCGCCGTGCGCTGGATCGCGGATCGCCGCTCGGCTACATCGATCCGCAGCTGCGACTTCGTTTTGGCGACGCGCAGCCGAAAGCGGTCACGACAATTGTCAATGCCTCTCGCCAGCCGGTGACACTGGAAGAATTGTCGGCCGGACTGGATGATCTGGGGCCGACATTGATG
Source organism: Parasphingorhabdus sp. (assembly GCF_048269865.1). GTDB lineage: Bacteria > Pseudomonadota > Alphaproteobacteria > Sphingomonadales > Sphingomonadaceae > Parasphingorhabdus. The sequence goes on from NZ_JBLWUA010000001.1 coordinate 229,007, forward strand.
ACTGGTTCAAGCGGTGAGGGCTTCTGGACCGATTTCAAGCGGGAAATTAGCGAGCTATTCGTGATCCGCCGTCAAGGCACGCCCTCGCCGGCTCCGCATCAGCGCCTGATTCGCGCCAAACGCTATGTTGAAACCGGCAATGTCGACGCCGCTATTGCGGAAGTTGAGAAGCTCGCCGGCGTGGAGAAGGACGAAGACGCCTTACAATGGCTGGAAAAGGCAAGGCGTTATAATGAAGCGCGGCGGGCGCTTGACGTGATCGAAACGGCGGCGATTCTGGAACCGCAACAATTGCGCGCTGCCGATGGCGAACGAGTGGACCAGCCGTCGCCGCTGGCACCGTCCAACGCCATCCCTGCGCCTTAATCCGGCAGAAACAGCGCCGATAGAGCGGCGGGCACCCGGACCGGGCGTCCGGAGGCCCGCTCGACGATAGCCCAGTTGGTTTTCGCGACGACCTTGATCTTTCCGTCTGCGCCGGTGAAGCTTGCGTTGCGCCAGAACCGCGCCCCTTTCGGCGGGTCTGAAATCCATGTGCGGCCCGTCACGCTATCGCCAACGCCGATATTGCCGCGATAATCGATCTCGTGCCGGGTCACGACCCAGATATAGCGGTCAATCGCATCTTGCGGCGCCACCGCGTTCCAGTGGGTAGTTGCAAGATCCTGAATCCAGCTTACCCAGACCGCATTGTTGACATGACCGAGTTCGTCAATGTCATCGGGCTGGGCGGTTATCGACAGAGTGAATTCTGATGCCCCCGCTCCGTGCGGAGAAGGTGCGTCGCTCATTCGGCTATTCCCATCTGCCATAGGATGAAGGCGAATTCCTCCGCCGTTTCTTCCAGAGCATTCCACCGTCCCGACTTTCCGCCATGGCCAGCCCCCATGTTGGTCTTGAGCAGCAGGATATTGTCATCGGTCTTGGTCGCGCGCAGCTTCGCGGCCCATTTCGCAGGCTCCCAATAGGTCACGCGAGGGTCATTGAGCCCGCCCGTGATCATCATCGGCGGATAGGCTTGTGCCGTTACATTGTCATAGGGGGAATAGCTGCGGATATATTCGAAGGCGGCCTTGTCGGTGATCGGGTTGCCCCATTCGGGCCACTCGCCGGGGGTAAGCGGCAGGCTTTCATCCTGCATCGTGTTGAGCACATCGACAAAGGGGACATGCGCGACCACCGCGCCCCAGAGGTCCGGATCGCTGTTGACGATTGCGCCCATCAGCTCGCCGCCAGCAGAGCCACCCGAGGCGGTGATGCGTCCCTTGCTGGTATAGCCTTTGGTGACCAGACCCTTGGCGACATCGACAAAATCGTTGAACGTGTTGGCCCGCTTGGTCAGCTTGCCATCGAGATACCAGTTGCGACCCAGATCGTCGCCGCCGCGGATATGGGCTATGGCGTAGACAAAGCCGCGATCGACCAGACTGAGCCGCGTGGTCGAGAAACTCGGCGGCACGGCATAGCCATAGGCACCGTAGGAATAGAGATGCAGCGGCGCGCTGCCGTCGATCTTCGTATCCTTCTGATAGACCAGCGACACTGGCACCGGTGTCCCGTCCCGCGCCTCGATCATCAGCCGTTCTGTTACATATTGGCTGCCGTCATAGCCGGAGGGTATCTCCTGGACCTTGAGGGTCTCGAGCGAATGGTCGGAGAGATGATAGTCGAACACCGTGTTCGGCATCACCATCGAAGCATAGCTGAGCCGCAGCTTGTCGACATCATATTCCGGATTGTCGTCCAGTCCGGCGCTGTAGCTGGCCTCGGGGAAGGTGATCCGTTCAACCCTGGACGGATCGTCATAGGACCGGATTTCGACCTGATCGAGACCGTTGTCACGGCCCTCGGTCACGTAGAAATTCTTGAAGGTGCAGATATCGGTCAGGTAAAAGTCATCCGATCCGGCAATCAGGCTTGTCCAGTTGTCCGGGTCACTGACCGGAGCGGTGGCCAGCCGGAAATTGACATGATCATCGTTGGTCAGGATGTAGAGGGTGCCATCATGCTCCTCGACCTCATATTCCCGGCCGGCCTGGCGCGCGGACACGAGGATCGGTTCGGCCAGCGGATTGTCGGTGGGCACTAGCCGCACTTCGCTGGTTTGGTGATCGCCGGTCGCAATGATGATATATTTTTCAGAATGGGTCAGGCTGATGCTGACCCGGAAGCCGTCATCATCCTCGTGATAGAGTTCGACATCCTCGTCAATATCGGTGCCCAGCACATGCAGGCGGGCATTGTCGGTGCGCCATTGTTCGTTGGCGAGGCCGTAGAGCAGCATCTTGGAATCGGCTGACCAGACGAGGCTGGACAGGGTGCCGGGGATGACATCGGGCAGCAGTTCGCCTGTGGTCATATCCTTGATCCGCGCCTCGAACCGCTCCGACCCGTTGTCGTCATAGGAATAAGCCAGCAAACGCCCGTCGGGGGATACTGATGCCGCGCCGAGGCGGAAATATTCCTTGCCTTCGGCCAGCTCATTTTCATCGAGCATCAGCTGGTCGTCGCCGCCCGATACCGCTTTGCGCCAATGCTGGCGATATTGCATGCCCTCCTCGAACTTGCTCCAGTAGAGCCAGTCGCCGTCTTTCTGCGGGACTGAGCTGTCGTCTTCCTTGATCCGCGCCTTCATCTCCTGAAACAGTGCTTCGGTCAGCGGCTTGCGGTCTGCCATATTCTGCTCGAACCACTGGTTCTCCGCTTTCAGATAGGCGAGAATATCCTCGTCCTCTACCACCGGATAGCGTGGGTCCTTTAGCCAGTGCCACGGGTCACTGATGCGGTAGCCGTGCCGTTCATATTCGTGGGCGCGCTGCTCTGCAAATGGCGGACGGGTCAGCTTTTTGGTCATGGTCTCTGCTCTTCTCTGGCCGGAATTAGGTGGCGATGGGGGTTCGGAACTCCTATGTGTTGCACAATAGTCTTATTCAAGGAGTTTGCTCAGCGATGTTGATGTCTACCTACGAAGCCCGCCTCCACGCGCTGCGGGAGCAAATGCAAAAAGACGGCCTCGACGGCTTCGTCGTCCCGATCTGTGACGAGCATATGAGCGAATATGTTGGCGAATATGCGCAGCGCCTCGCCTGGCTGACCGGTTTCGGTGGCTCGGCCGGCTCTGCCATCGTGCTGAAGGACAAGGCGGCGATGTTCATCGATGGTCGCTATGTCGTCCAGGTTCGCGATCAGGTGGACGGCAATCTCTACGAATATGTCAATGTCGCGGATCAGAAGCCGCACGAATGGCTGGCGACCCATGCGCCCGAAGGTGCGAAGATTGGTTATGATAGCTGGCTGCACACCCGCGATTGGTCCGAAACGGCGAGCAAGGCCCTGAAAAAGACCGGCGCGGAGCTGGTTGCTGTTGATCGCAATCCGGTCGATGCGGTCTGGGGCGATCAGCCCCCTCGCTCGCCGGAAAAACTGGTGGTGCATGACCAGCAATATGCCGGCAAATCCGCAGCCGATAAACGGGCAGATGTCGCGGCGTGGCTCAAGGATAATGACTATGACGCGACCGTAATCGCTGCGCTCGACTCGGTCGCCTGGTTCTTCAACGTGCGCGGCAAGGATATTGCCAACACGCCGGTACCGCTGGCTTATGCCATCGTGCGTGCCGACGAGACAGCGACCCTGTTCGTTGCGCCGGAGAAACTGACCGATGCGGTGCGCGAGCATCTCGGCAATCATGTCGAGATTCGCGACTATGACCAGCTCGCCGAAGCGTTGTCGGACATGGGCGGCAAAACCGTTGCAGTAGACCCCGAGCGATCGGTTGCGGCTATTTTCGAGGCGCTCGACGGTGCTGGCGCCACAGTGGTCAAGGATCGGGACCCCACCATTCTGGCAAAGGCCATAAAGAATGAGGCTGAAATCGCCGGCCACAAGGCGGCTCAGAAACGGGACGGTGCGGCGCTGACCAAATTTCTGCACTGGATGGCCACGGACGCCCCCAAAGGCGGTGAGGATGAATTGTCCGCTGCGACCCGCCTGCGCCAGTTCCGCGAGGAGAATCCGGAACTGAAGGATCTGTCCTTCCGGACGATCTCTGCGGCCGGTGATCATGGTGCTCTGCCGCATTACAGTGTTAACGAGGAAACCAATCAGCCAATCGAGATGAACTCCCTCTATCTCGTCGATAGCGGCGGGCAGTATCTGGACGGCACAACCGATGTGACACGCGTTGTTGCGGTTGGCGAACCCACCGCGGAAATGTGCAAGCGCTACACCCAGGTGCTGCAGGGGCATATTGCTCTGGATCAGGCTGTGTTTACCAAGGGCACGACAGGTGGTCAGCTGGACATATTGGCCCGGCAATATCTCTGGGCCGATGGTGTGGACTATGGGCACGGCACGGGTCACGGTGTCGGCAGCTATCTGTCGGTGCACGAAGGGCCGCAGCGGATCGCTAGCTTCGGCGGATTGAACGAGGCACTGAAGCCGGGGATGATCCTTTCCAACGAACCCGGCTATTACAAGGCTGGCCATTTCGGCATTCGCATCGAGAATCTGTTCCTGGTCGAGGAGCGGGAGATTGAAGGTGGTGAACAGACCATGCTGGGCTTCGAGACGCTGACCTTTGCGCCGCTGGAGCGCAAGCTGATCGTTGTCGACATGCTCTCGCCGGGCCAGCGTCAGTGGGTCGACGACTATCATGCAAAGGTGCGTGCGGTGATTGCGCCCCAGTTGGAGGGCGATGCACTTGAATGGCTGGAGTTGCAAACCGCGCCGCTCTGATCCTGACGGCAGCCAATCCCGGTTGACAGTCCGGCGGAGCTGGGGAAAGAGCCAGCGCCATGACAGAACAGAAAAATCCCCGCGACGGCTTTCGCCTGATCACCCCGCTGCGCGTGCGCTATGCCGAATGCGATTTGCAGGGCATTGTCTTCAACGCCCATTATCTGGCCTTTGCCGATATCGGGATGACAGAATATATGCGCGCCCTGGTGGCAGCAGACAGGCCGCAGGGCGATGATGACATGCTGGGCACGTTCACCCGGCATTTTGGCGGCGACAATTGGGTGCGTCATGCCGACATCGACTATCGCGCGTCGGCAAAGGCCGATGACCTGCTTGATATCGCGGTGCGGATCACACGCTTTGGACGGACAAGTTATGCCTTGCTGGTGCATATCCTGCGCGGACAGGAACTGCTCACCGTGGTCAAGACGACCTATGTCTGGTTTGATCCGGCCACAGAAGAGGTATCGCCCGTGTCAGCGAAATTCATCAAAGCGGTCAGCGATTTTGAGTTGATCAAGCCAGAACGAGCGGTGGTGAATGTCTAAAGGGTTGTGTTAGCTAGACTGCGTCTTGGCGTCGTCATCGCCCGGCCCTAGCTGTCTGGCCTGGGCTTTGCGAAGCCGCAGATTGGCGCGCAACTGGGCGGCAAGGCGCTCGGCTTTCTCAGCTTCCTTACGCATTTTTTCAGATTTGGGCTGGGGTTTTGGCATAGCGCCTGATGGCATTATCCACCGAAAAACGCAACTCCGCTTGACAAGATGCAAACCATTTGGTCTTAGGCCCGCGGTCTGGCATTATCCGCGCCATCTAGCGGACGAGGCAGATGCATAAAATGGTCAGGCTGCTGTAGCTCAGTGGTAGAGCGCGTCATTGGTAATGACGAGGTCGAGAGTTCAATTCTCTCTAGCAGCACCACCATTTTTATCCCCATAAATCAATGGTATAGATGTGGCGTCACGCCGGGATATTGTCTCGCAATGTAGAGCGGACAGGCACCGTTGATGCAATGAGGCGGTCGCCAGAGGCGCGGCTATGCTCGGCTTTCTCGGATTTTCTCCGTGTATATAAAAGCCGCGTATGGCATTTGCAGCGAATAGGCGCTGGAGGCCTCATTTGTCGCTCAATCATCTTGGTAAGCAAGAATGGCGACCTTTCGCATAACCAAACGGATTCAAGCTTTAAGCTAGAAAATCAGCTGTTTCTGGCCCGTTTTTGAGCGCGCCATGCGGATGGAAATCTCCACCAAGTGGAGAGATTGTTTATTGAATCCCCAGTCATATCGCGTTTCGATACAACAGAGTTGGAGATGGACGCAGTCAAATTTCGAATCAAACGGGATCGCTGTGGCGGATTTTAGATGGCCCATTTTATGGGTATTTGGGGAGATATATTATGACCAAGATTACAACCCGATTTTTCACCAGTTGTGCGATAGCGCCTTTAGCATTGGTTGGTGGCCAGGCCGCCTTTGCTCAAGACGATGTCTCGGCGGCCTCCGAGCAGGTCATCGTCGTAACCGCCCGTAAAGTCGAGGAGCGGTTGCAGGATGTTCCGCTGTCGATTGCCGCTTTTAGTGCAGAGGATATGCGCGAGCGTCAGGTGCGCGATACCAGCGACATCGCGGCGCTTACGCCGGGTCTGAATTTTGAATCCTATCTTGGCGGCGCTGGTACGCCCGTCATCCGCGGTGCTTCGCAGCAGCGCATCACCGACCTTGATCAGAATGTTTCCACTTTTTTCGACGGCATTTTTCTGCCGCGCAGCTATGCTGTCAATCTCGGTGTGATCGGGCTTGAGCGCGTGGAAGTTGTAAAAGGTCCCCAGAGTGCGCTCTATGGCCGCAATGCTTTTTCGGGGGCCATCAACTATATCCCGAAGATGCCTGGCAACGAATGGCGCGGCTCGATCGAAGGAACGGCGGGGCTATATAAACGGTTTGACGGGATTGCAGAAGCGGGTGGGCCGCTGATCAAGGACAGGCTGTTTGTGCAGGTTGGCATCGGCGTGAGCAGTTTTGACGGGGATCAGGTCAATGGCCACCCCAATGCCAATGTCGACATCTCGCCCGGATCCACGGGCCGTTTGGGCGGATGGGATAATCAATCCTATCAAGCCCGCATCGTGGCGAAGCCAACCGACACGCTGAGCTTCGATTTCGGCTATTATCGTTTCGATATTTTTGCCGACACGCCAGCGGTCATTCAGCGCAAGCGATCGGCTGGCCCAGCCAATGGTGCCACCAATTGCGGTGCCATTGTTGGAGGCAATCCGGCGCTCTATTGCGGTGAATTGCCGTTTCGTTTCCAGCCGCTTCCCGGCGGTGCCGCTCCGTCGGTCGCGAACGTTGATCCACGGAACATCGGGCTTGATTCCTCGACAACAATCCTTGTCGGCAACGCCGAATGGGCGCCAAACGACGATCTGGCCTTTACCTATCAATATGGCCGGGTCAAATCAGACGCGGTATCTGGTGGCTCGAGTGATATTGATCCCGTTCTCGGAACATTCAATCCCTATAACCCCGCCGTGCTGGGTAATCAGTTCCAGATTTCACCGGTTGGCAATGTGACCTATTGGTCGCACGAATTGCGCGCGGACTTTTCACCCATGGATGGGCTGGATATTCTGATCGGCGGAATTTATTCCAAGCTCAATGACTTTGACACTTTTCCTTTGTCGTTCGGACTGCCGCTTCTCGATACCGCGCCATTTGATATTACCAGCCCAGACTTCCTGACGCTGACCCTGGCGCGATCGCTAGTGGAAACAAAGGCCATCTTTGGTCGCGTCAACTGGCAGGCCACAGATCAGCTTCGTTTTGGCTTTGAGGGGCGCTATCAGTCCGAGGACAAGTCGGTTGTCAGTGGCCCAACCGCTTTTAATCCAACTGTGTCGAACTCCGAGGGCAACTGGAAGCAGTTTACTCCCCGGTTCACGGTTGATTACAATATAACGGACGATAATTTGCTCTATGCGAGTGTGGCGAACGGCAAAAAGGCCGGGGGCTTCAACGGCAGCGCGATCATTGCTTCAGAGAAGACCTTCGATCCGGACAACAACTGGACCTATGAAATCGGCATGAAGAACACGTTCCTGAACGGAGCGCTGACCTTTAACGCGGCGTTGTTCTATATCGACTGGGGAAACAGACAGATATCTGTGACAGCGACGCCTTCGCCTAGCGCACCGCCAGCCCTGGCCGCCGGTCCCGCGATTATCGGCAACGCCGGCAAGTCGAGCGTCAAGGGATTTGAAATGGACGCGCTCTGGACCGTCACCGAGGGCCTCGATCTGCGAGCCGGCTTCTCGTTCAATGATGCCAAATATGCCGACGGGGTGATCGACAGCCGCCAACGCGACTTCGGGAATTGTGACGATATCGTCTGTGCGTCCAACGGCGATATTGGCGGAAATCAACTGGAACGCCAGTCCAAAGTTCAGGCTGCCTTCGGTCTCGATTACGCCACGTCGATTACTTCCAGTGTCGAAGGCTTTGGTGGTTTCGATGTTAGCTATAAGTCGAAGCAATATGCAGATTCGGTGAATCTGGCTTATTTGCCTGAACGGACACTGGTGGATGCCCGTGTCGGTGTTCGTGGCGATCAGTGGTCGCTGACATTGTGGGCGAAGAACCTCTTCAACAAGCAATATGCATCGTCGGCATTGGCTGTTTTCGCTGCGACAGATACGGTTTACGTCCCGATCAAAGGACCGAACCGCACCGCTGGTCTGACCGGGCGTTTCAACTTCTGAGGCTGGGTGTTTCCCAATAGAAGCGGAAAGGGGCCTTGATGCGGGAGCCGCGTCGAGGTCCCTTTTCTTTGCAGGGGGGCGTCGAGATAGCCTGTCTACTGTAACAAGGGCGGCCATCAGCCAATATTTGTCGACAATATTTCGGTATCGAGGCGGGGCTGATTTTTGCCGGAGATATTGCCCGTATTGTTTTTGGTGTTGGCAAGCGCAAAACCCGGTGAAGCCGTGTTTCACGGTGCAGTTGGGGTTGTCAAATGATCGTCCGTTTGTTCGACAGTCGATCAATAATTGAGCTTCCAATTGTTTTCAGCTGATAAAGCCTGTTACGTTTGCTCAACTTACACTGGAGATAATCCGTGCGATTGAGACTTCTAATCCTTTTTGCCCTGACGGCTTTGCTCGGCTTGCCAGTGGCGGCGCAAGATCTTCCGCCTAATGTTGAAAATCCGGACAAAGCAATAAACGACTGGCGCTATAGTGATCCGGTTTTTTTCTGGCGCCTGACCTCCCAGCCGGAAAATCCGTTCGAACCGCCTGACTGGTTTTACTGGCCTGATGCAGTGATCGAAGGCGAACCCAAGGCTTTCCTGCCGGCAGCACAGGCCGGTGTGACCACCATCCCGGCCAGCACGCTGAAGGCGATGGAAAAATGGTCCGAAGAACGGAAGAGCAACGCCCTGATCGTGGTCCACAAGGGGCGGGTGCAACTCGAGCGCTACTGGAACGGCACCAAGCCCGACGATATTCTGAATGGTCGAGCGATCACGCGCAGCGTGACGCCAATGGCGCTGGGATTTGCGGTTGAAGATGGCAAGCTTTCGCTCGACGACCCTATCGGGAAGTATATCACGGAATGGAAAACAGATCTGCGTGGTAAGATTACGGTGCGGCAGCTGGCCCAGAATGTATCGGGTCTGGAGGTAGCCGATCAACCTGCCATTGACCAAATCAAGGACAACAAGGATCTGTGCCTGGTTTATTGTGGTGATATCGTCCGCGCTGTTCTGGCATATGACTACGTTGTTGAACCGGGCACGAAATTCGAAGTGGCCCAAGAGAATATGCAACTGCTCGCCCTGGTGATCGAGCGAGCCACGGGAACTCCAATCCAGGAGATTGTCTCAAAGCGCATCTGGCAGCCGATGGGCGGAATGAATGCCACTTTTCAGTTTGATCGCCCCGGCGGCAAGGCCCGCACCATGTGTTGCATGCGCGCAACCGCAAGGGACTGGACCCGTTTGGGCCTGTTGGTTGCGAATGAGGGAAAGTGGCTTGATCGCCAGGTCATCCCAAAAAGCTGGCTCGCGACCATGGCCACACCATCTGCGAATAATCCCAATTTCGGCTTGGGGCTGTGGCTCGGTTCGCCATTTGTCGCCAAACGCACGTATTTCGAGGGAACACCGGGCGTGATTCCGCAGTCCGAACCCTATCTCGCAGACGATGTCCGGATCATGGAAGGGGGAGGATTTCGTGTTGTTTATGCCGTTCCTTCACAGGACCTGGTGATTTTTCGCCATGGTCCTGGCGTACCCGACTGGGACGGCGCGTATCTGGTGAACACGGCCATTAGAGGCATCCAGGCGAAGGTCAATCAATGAGACAGACCATCCGCTCTGTTCGTTCCTTTCTGTTCCTTGTGGCGGTGGTCTTCGCACTACCTCCAGCGAAAGCCGAGACCTTTTATGTTGATGGTCATGGCGGCGTGCCGCTTGCCGTCACTGAGGTTGGGCCTGAAACCGGGCCGGAGATCCTTTTCCTTCACGGTATCGGCATGGGGGCGGCAAGCTTCTCTGAGCAGCTCGATTCCGAACTTGCTGAAAAATTTCACATGGTGGCCTTTGACCTGCGTGGGCACGGCATGTCGGGCAAGCCCTCGACCGCAGACGCTTATGCCAACCGGGAGGTCTGGGCCGGAGATGTGCAGCGCGTGATTGCCGCGACCGGCCTCAAGCGACCGATAATCGTCGCATGGTCCTATGGCACGTTGGTGGCCGCGGACTATTTGTCGCTTAATGGGCCGGACTCTATTTCAGGACTCGTGCTGATCAGCGCGTTCGGCGGGCTCGTGCCCCCGGCCGTTCGCAGCGAACCGCCAGACGAAGCCGTGATGGCCCAGCTCAAGCGTTATCGCACCATGCGCGAGATACCCGAACTCGTCGCTCAGCAGGAAGCCACTGACATTCTCGCGCCGATGTTGTTTGAGAGGACCGCAGAAGGTCCCTCCAAACAATGGATCGCGAACACCAAGGCTTTGGGGATTCTCGTTCCGCCTTATGCCCAGCCCCATCTCCGGGCGCATCCGAACGACAATGCAGCGTTGGTAAAACGCCTTGCAGCAACACCATTGCAAATGTTTCATGGCTCGAAAGATCTTGGTCTTAGCGCCGCTGACGTCGCTGCATTCAAGCAGGCGCTGCCGCATGCTGATATTCGAACATTTGAAGGTGCCGGACACTCGTTGTTCGCGGAGCGGCCTGTTCTGTTCAATGCGGCGATCGCTGCCTTTGTAGAGGCAAACTGGAGAAAGCCCGATGATCGCTAGACGCCAATTCATCCGCTCGGTCGCCGCGATTTCCGGCAGCACGGCCATCATGCCGAATAGCCTCCTTGCCGCCGCGTCAGCGGCGCAGCCAAGTGTGAGGACACTTGATCCGCTGGAGACCATGATTCGGATGCGGGCTCGCACCGATGGTGCCCTTTCGATTGCCTGGCTCGAGGCCCAGCGCGAACTTGTCGCTGGCAGCGACATCAATCCTTTCTGCAAACTATACGCCATGGTCCTGACGAAATTTCGGAAGGAAGGTGATGCGTTCATCGGGAACACCGTTGAAATCACCTATTATTGCGATTTGGAAACCGGTGAATTGCTGGAAACAACGATCATGCCCGGCGGAACCGAGACGGTGGAGGTGCCAATTTATCGCTCGGGGCCCCAGGATGTCCGCTTCAAGAAGTCGCTCGATGAATGGGAAAAACATGATCCGAAAAACACGGGCGCGTCTTCGGGCGCCTTTGCCCCCGCAGCCTGGGTGCACCTGGTGCGCGGCGTGCATGATCCATCGCAGCTGGGCGACAAGATATATCTGAGAGCCGACGAATATGGACGGGTTTATATCGACCGCTCGAAACCGCCTTCGGTCTTCTACCGCGAATGGATTGTCTGGCAGGCTGACGCCCGGCAGTTGCTCGAGACGGACAATCCGGACGTGCCATCGAGCTTCAGCTATTCCGCCGCATCCGGGTTGCGGCCCTGGATGAAGCTGGAAGGCGTTCAGGGCCATACGATGTCAAATGGCGTTGGTGCCAAGGTCGAACGCGTTGACCAGCTTCCGCCGCAATTGATCAAGCTTCTTCAGGAGCATGATCCGCGTGCGCTGGAATCTCCGGAATCCTATTTTTCCTGAATACGAAAGGCAATTTATGGCGGGTTCAAAAAACCGGAAGCAGTCTTCAGGCCATGTTGGCCAGCCGGAGATCGGCAGACGATCGTTGATGGGAGGGATGTCAGCTCTTGTCGGTGCTGGCATGGCGGGCGGATCGCTGGGCCGCGCTTCTTCCGCCTCAGCGGCGACACATTCGTCCGGCGGGAGCAAGATCCATACGCGCTTCCTGGAGTTCGACGATCCGGTGGAAGAGTTCGAAGCACATTTCCGGATTGAGCGAGATCTGGTCGAAGATCAGGGGACCGCTTTGACCTGGTTCTACTGGCTGCTGTATCTCGTTCCCGGAGACCGGCCGCCGATCCCCCTGTTGCGATATGAAGGGATGGAATATAGCTATTTCCGCAAGGTTGCGGATCACACCTATCGCATTCACGCCCATAATATCTCGGTTCCGCTGAGCCTCGAGACCAACGATTATATGGAGTCGATGGTCAATCCGCTCACCGAAAAGCGCATTGCTACACCGACCAGTCTGATCCTGAACGATCCCGGCACAATTCAGTCGCCAAAAGGCTTTCGCAATGTGACGGGTGACGGAACCTATGTAGAGCCCTATCGTCAATTTCGCATCGAAAATGACCTGCTCAAGCTTGATTCGACACGGACAGCTCCGCCAGACTGGCCAGTCAACCACATCGAAAGCTCAATCCAGCAGGTGCCTTATGAGATGTTTCTCGACAAGAGTAACACCAGCCTGCCGGCGACCTCGACCGGATTATACGTCTTCCCATATTCCAAATGGCTCGAGATGGGCGACAGGCCCGGCCATTTGCTGGGCTATTGGGATGCCCGCAAGATTCCGTCACCGCAGGATTTCCCCGATAAATTCCTGACGAAATTGGAGAAGGACTATCCCGAACTGCTCAAGCCCCGCTGGTCGGAATTCGATCGACCCGCAGGATTTGCGTACTAATCGCCAAAGCATGGATAGCGTCCCAGAGCCAACAAGCTGAGTGATGCTATAGGTATGGTGACAGCAAACAGCATAAGTGCTGGTTGGTAGGACCCATATGTTGCCAGCGCTGCATAGGCGGTTTGCACTCCGCCACAGTCCAGCAGGTAGGTCACCAGAGCAGGCCCGCATTGTCGGTTATCTCGGCGAAAATGATTTCGCTGCTCAGTCACCCAATTTTCTTACATCGCGGCAAGAATCAGATTGACGATAATCGAGTCGTCATAAGTCATGCTGACCTCTCCGACGCGTACGATGGTCAGCTTCCGCGAGGGAATGATGTAGACTCTTTGCCCACCAAAGCCGTCGAGGAAATATACATCTGGTGCGAGATAGGCTTTGCTGTGCGGCACGCCAAAAGCGCTGGAGGGAACATATTTGCGTATCTTCTGCCATTCCGCACCACGCCAGATATGCAGCCCGTAAGCCGGGTTTTGATCACTCGGCTTCAGCATTTCGCTGATCCATTTTTCCGGGACGATTTGCCGGGTTCCAACCTTGCCTTGGTTTCGGATTAGCTCGCCCAGCCTGGCCCAGTCGCGCGTATTTGCCTGAAGCCCCGCGTAATAATGGGGAGACCCGTTATTTCGATCAAGCCAGAGAGTAGCCTGATCATTGCCGAGAGGACACCAGAGCTTTTCCAGCATGAACGCAGCGAAACCAGGCGCACCCCGACGCCGCAAGCTGTCGTCAATGGCAGCGCCGATCAATTGGCTATTGACGTTGTTGTAGAGAAAAGCCGTCCCCGGCGTGTCTGCCAGCGGATTGCGCGCGGCAACGGCATTGATATCATTTGAGTATAATAGCTTTTCGAGTTCGCCGCCGGGCGCGCCAAACGGATAGTGTTTAAGCCCACTGCTCATCGTGAGCAGCTGCCTGAATGTGATCTGTCCGCGAGGGTCGTCCCGCCATGGCAGCAAATAGTCACCGACTGGATCATCAACGGATTTGATGATGCCCTTGTCGATGGCGATACCGGTCATCAGGGCGGTCACGGTTTTCATCATCGAGAAGCTTTCGGTCCGCGTTTTTGTCGAAACATTCTCGGCGCGATTTTCATAAATGATCGAGCCATCGCGGATGATCATCAGGGCGAGGCCATGTTGTGAATCCGAATAGGCCTGTGCCTGCTTAATGGCCGATGTGAGTTCCGGGTCTCCGATCTCTTCGACAGGAAAGCCATTTTTTCGGGGACATCCTGCCAAAACGGCTGACGGTGTGTAACGATCAACGTCAAGAACCGAGGCCCCGACCATTGTTGCTGCCTTGGCCGCAATATCCCTTTCGGCGATTGGCCGCTCGTTCAGTTCAGGTGGCTGCACGCACGCGCTAAGGCAACACAGGCCCAATGAAACGATCCAGTTCCACCTACTCATGGGCGGTTCCATCGCGGGTCAGCAATTCACCGGGCACTGGCGGCTTCAGCAGGCAAGGTGGCGTTTTTCCCAAAGCCTGATCTAGAAAGGCAATGGTGGTCGCCAACGCGCGACCAAATAGCGTCCGGGAATCCTCCGATGCTGGTTTTTCGCGCCCAAACATCCCGCCAAAATAGTGATCAATGCCGTCGCCGACCCACAACCATCGTTTGCCGGCGGGAGCATGGTCGAAGCTATGCTTGTGGATTTTCCAATCGTTGATGAAGCCAGGCAAAATATCGGCTGTTCCGGTGATCGTCAGGTTAGGCACCGTCATTTCTGACCAACCCTTTTCGTCGATTAGCCCCGGGGTGATTCCGGGAGGTGAGAAGGCGACCACTGCCTGTACGGATTGCTGGCCGGACAGTGCGGACGGAGTCAGCGGTCTCGCACCACCGATTATTTGCGCGATCAGCGCGCCATAGCTGTGGCCCATGGCCGCGATATGGTCATAGTCGATCTCGATGCCGGCCTCTGCCAGTTTGCTGATTATCGCCGCGTTTTGCGCCAGCATCAGGGCCATGTCTTCTCCGCGGCTGGCCCATACGGCCGCCTGCGATGGTTTCTCCGTCCACTCCCAGTCTTCGGAGTCGAGATGCCTTGGCGCCAATATGATATAGCCCGCTGCCGCAACCGGTTTGAGCAACGCATGATAACGGTCCGGGCTGGCGAAAGCGCCGTGCGAGAAAACAACCAACGGATATTTGCCCTGCGCGGCGGGATGGAGGATTTCCAGGGGGACAGTCCGACCTTCCGCAGCCTGGACCGTGACTGTATCGACCCGTGCATCGGCGATTGCGTCATGTTCACAGGGGACAGCGGCGATCGCCGCCGGGGCAGCGATTACGGCAAGGATCGAGACCATTGCCGCGCGCCGTATGAGATCCGTTATCGTTTTAACGACGATCATGGCAATGTGCGAAAGCTGGCAGGTTTTTCGCTGCTGGGACATGTGCTGTCGCCATCGACTTCAGCGGTCATTGTGCGGGAACGACCTTGACCGCGTCGCCCATGGTTTCTTTTTTCAGGATATTGATCAGTGCTTTTCGCCGTTCCGGATCAGTGACGTTTCCGGATGAAACGACCATAGTCGTGCCCGGGGCAAACTTGTCCGGGTCGGCAATCAGCCTGTCCATCATCTCGTCATTCCAGACCTCACCCGCCTTGCCATGCGCCGCGAAATTCTTGGTATAAGTGAAATTGGGGACCTGCCCGATTGGTCTGCCGAATATGCCGTAAAGATTTGGTCCCGCCAGATGCTTGCCGCCCTTGTTCATCGTATGACAGAAACCGCACCACTTGAAATTTTCTGCTCGTACATCGCGCTCGAGGGGTGTTTCCGGTGTCACGTTGACGGTAATCAAAGGATCGCCATGAGAGGTGACACCTTCGGGGGCTTCAACCCGCTCTCCCATCTGGATGGGGCTGACCCGGAACAGGGCATATGGACCATAGAGTCCCAAAGCCATGATGAGCAGGACAAACACCGGAGCCAAAATCGCGACTTTTCGGCTACCTGCCTGATCCCGTTCCGCTGCACCCGGCCACCTCTTGAACAGCTTGGCCAATCCCCAGGCCGCCAAGCATATTGCAAGAAAAATAGCGACCGCAACTGGCCCTGGCTTTGGATCGCTGAACGTCGAAGATGCATATACCGAAGACGCCAGGCCCAGCAGCGTATAGAGGCCAAAGCCCGGTAAAAATCCGCTGAACAGACCTTTGCCATAACGAAACAGGAAATAGAGCGCCGTGAGCAACGTGACCAGTTGCAGCAGCATGGATGAAAAACCAATGCCGGAATGAAAATAGCCCGTAAACAACCACAGGGCGCGATTTTCGGCTACGAGTGCGGGAAGCGGCGGCAACGGTCCGAAATGAATGGCGTGACCATCGGCCCAGCCACTTAAAGCGCCGAGAAATGGTTCGACAACCAAGGCTGCAACGCTGACCAGCGCAAGGCTGATTGACCAGCGGTTGGCGAGGGGCGAAAGTGCCGGATCGACCGGTATCTTGCGCCGTTGCCACCATTTGAGAAACACCAGCAGGCTCAATATACCAACAATGGCGCCGATCGAATAGTGATATCCCCGCATTGTCTCACGAAAAGGGTCTGCCTTGTCCGTTCGGGGTAATATGGTTGTTGTGACGGACAGCACGAAGAAGCTGACTGCCCAGAGATAGCCGAGCCAGTTGCTGCGCTCGAGCCAGCTTGAAAATTTTGATTGGCTGGATGGCAAGATATTATCCCCGGATTATCGACAACAGCTTTAAAACGCATCAATAATGGGCTGATACCAACCGTCTAGTATAAATTGTCCGCCTGGCGGACAGTCAAAATAGCCACGCAACTCTGCCCTATGGCGTGTTTATGGTGGGATCGTCCTCCATCAAAGAAACCGAGGCGGCAAATATGCTATCCAATGTCCCACAGCCATTTGATCCAGTGGGATTAGAACATCTTGACCTGTCCCGCGGAATTTTGAAACCATGGGACCAGCAAGGCCGGCTCTCGCGGTTAAAGCAGTGCTCGTTGACGCAGGATAGATTCCTCGAAAAACCGAGCAATTTTGGGGCAAAACGACGTCATGATATCCCGAAAAACGGTTCGGAGAACTAGAGATGGAATTACGTAGATTTCTCGGCATCGCGCCTTTCGCGGCGACACTACTCGCACTGGGGGGATGTCAGCATATGCCGGATACCGCTGCCGGGACAAGCTGGCAGGATCGGCCTGCCTCGGCAGAATCCGCCTATCTAGAGCGCTTCGAATCCGTGGAGAAGGCGGGTGGTGCCTTCTCCTACGATATTCTGAAACCTGTTCCCGGGGCCAGCACACCGGCGATGATGGTGTCAGAAAACGTAAGCGCCCCGATCGCGCCATCCGCAATCAAAAAAGTCATGGATTACGCCGCTGCGACCAACAGTACGGCGCTTCTCATCTGGCACGATGGCAAACTTGTTGCCGAGCGCTATTTCAAAGACAATACGGTCGACACCCCGCTCATCTCAAAGTCTCTGGCAAAACCGCTTTCGGCCATCGCCATCGGGCGTGCGATCGCTCTTGGCAAGATCCGCGATCTGGACCAGCCCGTTGCCGACTTCATTACCGAATGGAAAGGCACCCCTAAAGCGGCCATGACCATTCGGGATGCCTTGTCCATGCAGTCCGGCCTATTGGAACAAGGGTTCGCGCCGGGACCTTACAACCATTGGGCGCGAGCCTATCTCGACCCTTATCATGAGCGGTATATCGTGGATGAATATCCATTGACCACCGAGCCCGGCAGCACATTTGCCTATAGCAATGCCACCGGAGATCTGGTCGCCATCATTATCGCGCGCGCGACCGGAGAGAAATATGAAGACTTTCTGAGCGAAAAAGTGCTGCGGCCGATCGGGGCGGCCGGCGGCACGATCTGGCTCAACCGGGTCGACGGCGTGCCCCATTCCGGCTGCTGTATCAACCTGCCGGCACAAAGCTGGTTGAAGCTGGCTATATTGTTGCTGGAAAACGGCAGGGCAGGCGATCAGCAAATATTGCCGGAAGCGTTTGTTGCCGAAATGCGCAAGCCGTCGATTGATAATCCCCACTATGGTCTGGGTGTCTGGTTGGGGCAGACCTATGCGAAGCGTCGCGGCTTCGCTGGACCGCGATCGCCGCTGCCGAAAGTTCTGCACAGCGCACCCTATCTTGCCGATGACGTGTTCCTGTTCGACGGCAACGGCAACCAGGTTGCCTATATGATCCCGTCGAAAAAGCTGGTGATCCTGAGAACGGGTTCTGCCCCGTCAAAGCCTGCCGAATGGGATAACAGCTTCATTCCTAACACATTGCTTTCCGGAATGCCCTGATTCACACGTTCATGCGGCGTCGGACTCTTGACAGCGGCCGATCAGACTTGATGGGTTAAACTCAAAATAGCCCGACCAGCGCTGCACATCAGGCATGTCATAAGGATCAGTAGTGGGCTAGTCGCTTGGCGGACATATTTCCTTCAAATCCTTGTCAAAAAGCGGACACAAGCGATGAAGGCAGGGTTGAGACTTTGAGTTATGCCCGATTATAACTCCTCCCATCCGGCAAGATTTTTGCAAAATGTGAAAGTGACCCATTTCGTGCCAAGAGAGCTGACGTGACAGAATATGACTTCATCATCATCGGTGGCGGCTCAGGAGGATCCGTGCTCGCAAACCGGCTGTCGGACAGCGGCAAGTATGAGGTTCTGTTGATCGAAGCCGGTGGGCGCAACCGGTCGCCATTCCTGTCTATACCGGCTGCCATGGCGACGGCGATTGCAATGCCGAAAT
Organism: Parasphingorhabdus sp.; assembly: GCF_048269865.1. Taxonomy (GTDB): domain Bacteria; phylum Pseudomonadota; class Alphaproteobacteria; order Sphingomonadales; family Sphingomonadaceae; genus Parasphingorhabdus. The sequence continues at coordinate 247,624 of NZ_JBLWUA010000001.1, forward strand.
ATAGCTGGGCATATCCGGTCGAGCCGGATCAGAGCCGTGGGGGGCTTCCCGACAAGTGGCCGAGCGGACGAGGCCTGGGTGGGAGCAGCGCAATCAACGGCCTGTTTTACACCCGCGGTCAGCCGCAGGATTACGATGGGTGGGCAGAATTGGGGAATGAAGGATGGGCTTATGCCGACGTCGAACCCTATTTCCGTAAAATTGAAAATTCAGCGATCGGGTCGGCCGAAACGCGCGGCAAGGACGGCCTGCTGTCGATTGCCAGACTGCGGGAAGTGCATCCACTCGCCGAGACTTTTGTCGATGCGGTTGAGGAATGCGGCATCGAAAAGGTTGAGGATTATAACGGCATTCACAGCTCTGGCGTCTCACTCGTTCAGGTGACCCAAAGAAATGGTCGCCGCCAGAGTGCCGCCGATGCTTATCTTACTCCGGCCCGGAACAGAGGCAACCTGACGATTCTTACCCATGCCCAATGCACCGAGTTGGTGATGGAGGAAGGTGTATGCAAGGGCGTACGGTACACCCGCGGTGGAGGAAGCAAGACCGCCTATGCCAGGCGCGAAGTAATCCTGAGCGCCGGGGCTATTGGCTCACCCAAATTGCTGATGGCGTCGGGCATCGGCCCGGAAAAGGCGCTGAAAGACGTTGGCATCGATGTCGTTCATGGCCTTGAGGGGGTTGGTCAGAACCTGCAGGAGCATCCCAACGTCGGGCTAAGCGCTGAGGTTAACGTACCGACCTACAATATTGATGCTCGCAATCCTTTCAAAATGGCTGCGCATTTGACGCGCTGGTTGCTTTTCGGGACGGGTCCGGCGACCAGTCCTTATTCGCAAGCGGCGGCATTCTATAATTCTGGCGACCTGAAGGGCCGTCCCGATCTCGAAATTCTGTTTGCGCCCCATGATTTCAAATGGACCGACAGCGGCCCGAAACCCAGCCCTTCGCCGGGGGTTAACCTGATCGTCAGTCTCTGTCGGCCGAAAAGCAGAGGGGAGGTATCATTGCGCTCGCGTGATCCTTCGGCTCCGCCGGTCATCCGGCACGAGATGCTCGACAATGCAGAAGATATGCGCCTGATTCTGGAATGCTGCCAGATGGTTCGAAAGGTCTATGCGACAGAGGCATTCGGCCAGCATGTTGTGAAAGAAAACCTGCCGGGCGAAGCGGTCCAGTCTGATGCCGAGATGGAAGAATATGTCCGCAGCGCCGTGTTCGGGGGGAACCATCTGGTTGGAACCTGCAAAATGGGCCAGGATAATATGGCTGTGGTGGACGAGAGACTCAAAGTGAGGGGCGTCGGCAGCCTGCGGGTGATTGACGCTTCGATCATGCCGCTGCTGATCAGCGCCCATACCAATGCGGCCACGATGATGATTGCCGAGAAAGGCGCGGATATGATCTTGCAGGATCATATCTCAGAGTAGTCACAGCGGGGAGTGACCCGTCGCAGAGCGAACTCCTGCAATTCTTCTGCGTGCGCATTCACCATGCCAGGACCTGCCCGGTTCAGCAATGGCGCGAACGTTCGTGATCCGAGGCTTAAGGTCTGGCCAGTTCGAATAATTCGTCCAGCACGGTGCGGTCTTCAATTGTGGCGGGAACGCTTGGCTCTTCACCGTCCATGATCTGACGGATTGTTCGGCGCAGGGTTTTGCCCGACCGCGTCTTGGGAAGCTTGCTGACAATATAGGCGCGTTTAAATGCTGCCACCGGACCGATGGCGCTGCGCACATGCTGGACCAGCTGCTGCTCCAGTTCAGCTTGCGCAATGTTGCTGCCGAATTTCAGAACTACAAAACCAACCGGTATTTGTCCTTTCAGATCATCGTGTATCCCTACAACCGCACATTCCGCGATATCTGGATGGGCAGCCAGAACCTCTTCTATGGCTGTTGAGGAGAGCCGATGGCCGGCAACATTGATGACGTCATCAATCCGCGTCATGATGAAAACGAACCCCTCGTCATCGATATATCCCGCATCGCCGGACAGATAATAGCCGGGATACCGATCAAGATAGGTTTCCACATATCGATCAGGCGCGTTCCAAACGGTTGATGCCGCGCCGGGCGGGAGCGGTAATTTGGCGACGATCGCGCCGGTTTCATTCGCATCAACCGGTTGGCCCGCAGCGTCCAGACACTCGATTTGCCAGCCAGGCATAGGTACTCCCGTTGAGCCGGGCTTGGTAGGCAGTTGCTCGATCCCCACCGGATTGCCGCATATCGCCCAGCCCGTTTCGGTTTGCCACCAGTGATCGATCACCGGTTTACCAAGCAGGTTTTCGGTCCATGCAAGTGTGCTCGGGTCGGTCCGCTCGCCGGCCAGATATACAGCGTTCAGATGTGACAGATCGTGTTTCCTGGCGAGCCGACCCTCGGGATCTGACTGTCTGATTGCACGGATGGCGGTGGGGGCAGTGAAAAAGCTGCGCACTTTATGGTGAGCGATGATCTGCCAGAATATTCCGGCATCGGGCGTACCCACGGGCTTACCTTCATAGATCACTGTAGCATTGCGATTGAGCAACGGACCATAAACGATATAGCTGTGGCCGACCACCCAGCCGACATCGCTCGCGGCCCAGTAGGTAGTGCCCGGCGGACAATCGTAGAGGCCACTCATCGTCCAGGCGAGAGCAACCAAATAACCGCCGGAATCGCGAACGATACCTTTGGGTTTGCCGGTCGTGCCGGACGTGTAAAGGATGTAAAGCGGATCGGTTGCGGCCACCGGCACGCAGTCGATCGGCTCGGCGGAGGCCAGTTCGTCAGCCCAGTCAAACGCGCCAGCCAAGCTCAGATCTGCGGCAGCCTGCTCTCGCTGCCAATAGATGGTGGTGGCAGGCCGGCTGGAAGCTGCTTCATATGCATCCTCGAGTATCGGCTGATACGCTATGATTTTCTTGTTTTCGATTCCGCAGGATGCAGCGATCACGACCGAAGGGGCTGCGTCATCGATCCGTGCGGCCAGCTCTTTCGCCGCAAAGCCGCCGAAAACCACCGAATGGACTGCACCGATTCGCGCGCAAGCCAGCATCGCAATCACCGCCTCCGGTGAATTGGGCATATAAATCAATACGCGGTCGCCGTGCTTCACGCCGTGTGAACGCAAAGCGCCCCCTAGCTGTGCTGTCGCTTGTTGAAGTTGCGCGTACGTCAATTGTCGCGAAGTGTTGGTGACCGGACTTTCGTATATGATCGCTGCCTGATCGCCGTGCCCACTTTCGACATGCCGGTCGACACAATTGTAGCACACGTTGATCATACCGCCGCTGAACCAGTGCGCGACACCATTGCTGTCCTGGGTCAGAACTTGGTCCCACTGCCGCGACCAGGATAATGAACCTGCCAATTCGCCCCAGAATGCTGATGGATCAGCATTTGCTCGGTTACGAAGCGTGTCATAGTTATTGATGTTGGCTTTCATGAAGCTACCATGGTCTTTTTCCTCGCGCACAAACTGCAATAAATAGGAACTTATCCAATGGTCGGATACAAACCGCTTCGTCAATGGAATGAGTGCGAAGATCTGACATTAGCAAGTTAATATAGCCGGATGTCAATGAAACCAGCGATGGGTCCAATATCTCAAACATTGCCGGCGGCTGAAGTTGTGGGATGCACTTCGAGCGAGAATATGGCGATATTTATCCGACTGACGGATAAAATATTTGGTCAGGCTGCGGCGTCAGCTTTTAAGGGCATAGGGATCATATGATGACCGCAGCAAAACTTGAAGCAAGTGCACCTCCGCCGGCCCCGGCTTCGTTACTCAGGCGCTGGCTGGTCGTCGCCGCTTTGTCATTCGCATCGATCGTCAGTTATGTGGACCGGCAGGTGATAAATTTGCTGGTGGACCCGATCAAAGCTGATCTCGGCCTGAGCGATGTACAGATCAGCTTGCTGCAAGGTTTTTCCTTTGCGCTTCTTTATGCCTTTCTGGCGATACCACTGGCGTGGGTTGCGGACCGCTACAATCGCAAATGGGTTATTCTGGGGGGCGTGATTTGCTGGTCTGCCGCGACGTTCGGCAGCGGTTTGGCGATGGGGTTTGCGGTGCTGTTTTTTGCCCGCATGCTGGTTGGTATTGGTGAGGCGACCTTGGCACCGGCCGGTTTCTCGATGTTAAGCGACTATTTCACCAAGGAAAAATTGCCCGCTGCGATCAGCGTTTTTACCGGGACCGGTTTTATCGGGTCCGGACTTGCGTTGATGATTGGGGGGTATCTTTATTCGGCATTGGCAGCGGCGGGGCCGGCCGTGACCTCGTTCGGAACTTTCCAGCCTTGGCAGCTGACGTTTTTTGCCGTCGCAGGGCTCAGTATTCCGGTCTTCCTCTGCTTGCTGCTGATCCGTGAGCCTGCGCGTACGGGCGTCATGGTGCTTGCCGAAGGCGAAGAAGCGCCGCCGGCGCTCGAAATATTTGCTTTCATAAAGCGCAATGCGACCGTTTTCCTCCCGCTGTTCTTCGGCTTCTCCTGCTTTGCGGCTTCCCAGTTCGGGATCGGGGCTTGGGCGCCCAGCTACTTCATCCGGATCCATGGCTGGTCACAAATGGAGGTGGGGCAATATTTCGGACCTGCCACCATGTTTGGCGGTCTCGCCGGCGTAGTTGCTGGCGGGTTTCTGGTCGAGCGCCTGCTCGCAGGCGGCATGAAGGATGCCACCCTACGGCTGCCCATGCTGGCAGTGGCATGTGCATTTCCCTTTGCAGTGGCTTTCCCGTTGGTATCGTCTCCCTTTGTGGCCCTCGCTATGCTGACGCTGGCCCTGTTTTTTGGCACCGTACCTTTCGGCGCCGGGGTTGCTTCGTTCCCTTTGATCACACCCAACCGGATGCGGGCTCAGATCATCGCGGTATATCTGCTGGTGGCAAACCTGTTCGGCTATTCGGCCGGACCGTTGCTGGTGGCCTGGCTGACCGACAATATGTTCGGGTCGCCGTCAGATATTGACCGATCCCTCGCGATCGCACCGCCAATGACCATGGCGATAGGCCTGATCCTGGTGGCGCTCGCGATGAAACCCTATCGAAAAATGATACTCAGAATTGAAGCGGAGCAATAGGCGATGGCATTGGTTAATCTATCCCGGCAAACAGAGGGCTTCCTCGATCGCCAGCAGGGACTGCTGATCGGCAAGGACTGGCAGCAGGCAAATGGCGGTGACCCAATCGCGGTGGTGAACCCGGCCGATGGCAAGATCATCTCCACCATCGGCGAAGCTTCTGCCGACGATGTGGACCGTGCCGTTGCCGCCGCTCGCCGTGCGTTCGATGATGGTCCCTGGACCAGCATGAAACCGGCCGAGCGGGCCGGGATCATGTTCAAGATCGCTTCTTTGATGGAAGACCATGCAGAAGAGCTGGCGCAGCTCGAAACGCTGGACAATGGCAAGCCGATCAAATTTTCGCGCGGTGAAATTTTCGCTTCTGCAGGGGCTATTCGCTATTTCGCGGGCTGGGTCGACAAGATCCACGGGACCACCCACAATGTGAACATGCCGGGCGATTACCACGTCTATACGTTGAAAGAGCCTGTTGGCGTGGTGGCGCTGATCGTGCCGTGGAATTATCCGATTGTGATGGCGGTGATGAAACTGGGCCCAGCTTTGGCGGCAGGCTGTACTTGCGTGCTCAAGCCTGCTGAGGATACTTCCTTAAGTGCGATACGGCTGGGCGAAATCATGCTGGAAGCGGGGCTACCCGAAGGTGTCGTCAATATCGTGACCGGGCGTGGCCACACGGTCGGCGCGGCGCTGGCAAGCCATCGGGACGTCAACAAGATCGCTTTCACCGGTTCGACCGCGACCGGCAAGGCCATCGCGCAAATCGCGGCTGCTGGCCTCAAGAAGGTCAGTCTGGAACTGGGCGGCAAATCGCCCAACATCATGATGGCGGATACGAATCTTGAAGCCGCCATTCCGGCGTCCGCGATGGGGATTTTCTTCAACAGCGGCCAGACCTGTACGGCGCCATCGCGGCTATATGCGCACGAAAGCATCGCCGACGAGGTGATTGACGGTATTGCCGCAATCGGTGGCTCGATGAAAATCGGTCCAGGGCTTGAAGAGGACAGTGACCTCGGCCCGCTTGTCTCGCAGAAACAACTGGACCGGGTCACTGGCTATATCAGTGCCGGTCGGGACGAGGGCGGCGAAGTCATCGGCGGTGAGCGTCACGGCGATGAAGGTTTCTTTCTCCAGCCAACGATCATCAAGAAGACCAGCAACCGGATGAAGGTTGTTCGAGAGGAGATTTTTGGGCCTGTGCTGGTTGTGCAGACATTCAAGGAAGCGGACGAGGCCGTCGCGCTTGCGAACGACAGCGAATATGGCCTTGCCGCCGCGATTTGGACCGAGAATCTGGGGCAGGCGCACCAGATGGCGAAGAAGATCAAATCAGGCATAATCGGTCTTAACACGGCAATGGGCGCAGATTGGGATGTGCCGCTTGGCGGGTACAAACAGTCAGGCATTGGCCGCGAAAATGGTCGCGAAGGACTGGAAAATTATCTGCAAACCAAATCGGTGTTTACGGCAATATGACAGACCTACCTACAGAGATACGCCGCATTGAAGTTGGCGACGCGGAAATTCATGTCGAGCTAACCGGCGAAGGCCCAGACCTTTTCCTGGTTGCGGGGCTTGGCGGGCGCGGCATATTCTGGGCCAATCAGGTCCAGGCATTGGCGCGGCATTTTCGGGTTATTACCCATGATCACCGCGGCTGCGGGAATAGTTCGCCGCAGAAGCTGGTGTACGGCGCAGAGCATATGGCCGAAGACCTGCTTGCTTTGATGGATGCGATGAACATCAAGGCGGCGCATATGATCGGCCATTCTACCGGCGGCGCAATTTGTCAGCATATTGCCCTGCAATCGCCGGAGCGCGTCAAAAAACTAGTGCTCAGTTGCAGCTGGGCCGGACCAGATGAATATTTTATCCAGCTCTTCCGGACGCGCCGCGAAATTCTTATCAATTGCGGCCCCGTCGCCTATTTTACCACCGGCACTTATCTGGCGATGCCGTCGACCCATTTGCAGCCGCAGATGAAAAGCTCCCGCGCGTTTATGGAAGAGCGAATGGCGGCGTTCCCGGGCTTGGACGTCGAGCTTTCCCGTTTGGCTGCGGTCGCAAGCCACGATTTGCGCAGCCAGGTCCATAATATTGCTCATACAACCCTCTGCATTGGAGCGAAGGACGACCAGATCACACCGCCGGGATTTACCGAAGAGCTAGGCAGGTTGATCCCGGGCGCACGCACACATTTGCTGGAACGCGGTGGGCATTTCTGTCCGATCGTGTCGACGGCAGAGTATAATCAGGCAGTGTTGAGCTTTTTGAAAGGATGAGCATGGGCGACGATATCACGAAAGGAAAGTCGGTTATCGTCGGGCCGGACGAGGGGCAGTCCCTGTGGCAGCCGATGCCGTCACGCGGCTATGTGGATCTCAACCTCACTCCCGAGAATATGCCCTATGACACATGGTCCAGTGGCGTACAGGTAATGCCACCGGGCTGCATGGTCCGGGAACATGGACATAAACAAAACCACGAACTGGTGTTTGTTTATGAAGGGACCGGTGAGGTCGATATCGACGGAGAGATCAGCCAGATTGTGCCGGGCACCACAGTATTATTTGCGCGTAACTGCACCCACTGGATCAAGAATACCGGCGACACGGATATGAAGATGTTCTGGGTTTTCTTCCCGCCTGGACTCGAAGACTGGTTCAAAGCGATCGGACGTCCCCGCAATCCGGGAGATCCGATGCCCGAGCCGTTCGACCGTCCCGACAATGTCCAGGAAGTTATGGACAAGATGCGTTTCCTGCCGCCGAGAGCTGTCGATTGATGCGGATCATCACACGATCGGAAGTCGAGCGATTGCTGCCTGTGGCAGTTTGCGTTGATATCATGCGGCAGGCGATGCTTGTGACTTCACGCCGGGATGTCACTCTGCCGATCCGTCAATTCATGCCGATACCGGATGCGCCGGGCAAGCTGGCGATCATGCCCGGTTCGCTTGGTGATCCGGCCTGCTTTGGCATCAAGCTCGTATGCAAATATGACAGGCCGCATGGCGATCCGCTGGGCACGCATGTTGGCATGGTCATGTTGTTTGACAGCGCAAAGGGCGAACCTCTGGCAATGATCGAAGGATCATCTTTGACCGCAATCCGCACCTCGGCGGCGAGCGCTCTGGCAACCGATATTCTGGCGCGCAAAAATGCAACGCGGCTGGCGATCATCGGCAATGGTGAACAGGCAATGCGCCATGTTCATGCAATGATGGCGGTGCGGCCGATTGACAATGTCACAGTCTGGGGCCGCGATGCCGGTCGGTCTGCCTCCTTTGCCGAGGCCGTCGAGGCCGCGACAGGCATCCCGGCACAAAGCTGCGGATCCTCTGCCAAAGCGGTTTCCGATGCAGACATTATCTGCACGACCACTGCTGCCAAGTCCCCGGTTCTGTTCGGTAAAGATCTTAAAGCCGGCCAGCATGTTAATCTGGTTGGCGCTGCGATCCCGACTGCCGCGGAGATTGACGATGAGGCCGTTGCCAAGGGTCGCTTTTATGTCGATTATGAGGAGGCCGCTATGGCGGCGGCTGGTGAGTTGCTAGGGGCAATTGAGCGCGGTGTAGTGACCGAGCGCCATATCGTTGGCGAGATCGGCAATGTGATTGCCGGATCGGCTGCCGGGCGGGCCAATGATGACCAAATTACGATCTATAAATCTCTCGGCCTCGCTTCCCAGGATCTCGCGGCTGCACATGCTGTCTGGCATATGGCCGAAGCAGAAGATCGAGGGATGTCGATCGACTTGCTGGGCTGACTCTCGATTACTCTATTCCTGAATTTCTAAGCAGGGTGAAATTGGCTTTAACCTGCACCGCGCCAATAATTGCAACATGCAGTGTCGCTGTCAGCCGCGGCCGAGAAAATCTTGTGCGCCGATCCGGTCTGGTGCGGGCGTCATCCCCGCGATGTCAGGAGACGCCTTAAGGGTGGACAGCGCATCATCCAGCGCCCTTCCGACTGCGGAAAGGGCTATCACGGGGAATAGGGCAACACTATAGCCCATGTCCTGAGCGGTTTCGGCGTCCGTTACTTCGGCGGTCGGATGCAGAAAATTGTGTAATAGCGGCAATCGGCCGGCCATCTGTCGCGCCAGCTCTTCCATCTGTGAGCGCTGGCTGATCGACTCGACAAAGATCATGTCGGCGCCGGCGTCGGCATAGATATGGGCGCGTTCCAGCGCCGCCTCAAAGCCTTCGCTGCTCATCGCGTCGCTGCGTGCGCTGATCAATATGTCATCATTGGTCAGGCTGTCCCGCGCGGCTTTGATCTTGTCGGACATTTGCGCGGCAGTGATCAGGGGACGGGAAAGCGGATTGCTGGCTGGTTTGACTTCAAGCTGGTCTTCGATCTGGATCGCCGAGGCACCGGCTCTCTCCAGCGCCTTTACGGTGCGGGCGACGGCAAAAGGATTGCCGAAACCGTGATCTGCATCGACCAGCATCGGGACGGAAATTCGCTCGCCAATCCGAGCGACGATATCCGCCGTTTCGCTCGCGGTCAGCAAACCGATATCCGGGCGCGCCAGATGAGTGGCTGCAAGCGCAGAACCTGACACGAATACCGCTTCGAAGCCGGCCGCTTCAGCGCGCAATGCGCTGAAAGCATCATAAATGCCTGGTACGGTGACAATCTCTTTTTTGCCTAGGCGGCGGCGGAACTGAGCAGGAAGGTTCATATCGGCCTAGTTGGTCGGAGCCGTGTCTTTGCGGCTCAGCTCGCCCGCGTCTTCCTTGCTCTTCAAGGTCTTGAACGCTTTATATTCATTGACGCCGGCCATTTCCTGCTTCGGCCAGCGGGTCGCAAAGCCTTTGGGGAAGTCGGAATCATCATCGGCGCGCCCATCCTCTGACCAGAGCAATGGAAAGTGACTGCCTTCGGGTTTTTCACCCTCCAGCATCTCGTCAAAACTGACGCCAGCGAGATTGACGCAATCCGGACGAGGCGCCCAACGGATATCATCCCCGAACACCCGTTCCGAAATAGCGATACGCCAGTCATCGGTGGGATTGCCGCCTGAATAGTGCAACACCCACGGGTGAACGATCAGCATATCGCCCGGATCCATATCCCAGGTCAGGAATCGCAGGCCTGGTTCACCGCGACGACTTTCAACTTCGGGATGTGGCGCGCGGTCATCAGGCTTGATCATCTTGCGGGCGTTGGGCGAGAAAAGCCAATAGGGTACGTCGTCATGTTGTGTTTCCGCGAGGACCTCCAGGCAGTTTTCCTTGACGATCGGGGTCAACGGAATCCAGATTGACGGAACCATCGTCCCGGTGACTGGCCAGCCCATTCTGTCACAATGCCACAGCGTTTTTGCATCCGATTGAGCGGGCTTGGCGAAAAACTCATCGAAGAAGAACCGGATTTCCTTCGACTCCATGACTTTGCCGGCAACCTCGGCGATTGGCGATTCAAATATGAATTTGCGATATTCAGGGATACAGCGCGCCATATAGCGTCCGGGGATTGTCGGCAGCAGACCGACATCTTCCTTCTCGATAATCACCTTTCGGGCAATCGGTTCCAGAAGGCTGATCCAGTCTTTGTCGAGCACATTGCGCAGACATACGGCACCATCGCGTGCATAATCATCGATATCTTGCTGCGTCACATCACGCAGGGGATGTTTATTCAGTGCCATAGTCTAAAATCCTTTACTCAATTTATCGAACAATAGCGCAAAACAGGTGGGACAGGTCGAGATTCGGCTTTTCTATCCGTCGGTTGGATATTTTTCTGCGCCAAAATATGATCAATCTGAATCAGGCTAAACGTCTTTGGGGGCGTCGAAATCGTCCCAATTCTGCCAGTCGGCGGTGATAAAATGCTCGTCGATCAGTGTTCGCATGTAGCATTTGCCATCGCGAAACCATTGCCATGTCCGGGAGCGGTTTTTGTGCGCCGCGTCGACCTGGATCATCTCGTATAAATAGATGCCCGGCTCTCCCTTTCGGACCCAGTTCAGGCAGGTCGACAGATGATTGTCGTCTGGTTGCATCGCTGCGGCCCAACCCTTGATCAGGTCATTGTCCCACCAAATGCGCCCATCGTGATAATTGGCAGGAAAATCCCGGGTTTCCTGTTTTCCGTCATCCCAGTAATAATAATTTGTCTGATGATAGTCAGACGGCTTGCCGTCTTCCGGGAGTCTGCACAGGAGCCGAGATTTGTGGGCATCGATCATTTCACCAGTGACTGCATCATAATATCGGTAGATCCCCTCCCAGACGCCTTCGCCGGCCGCCAGAAGTGGCATTTTTTCCTGTATCTCTTGCTTGGTAGCCATAAAAATATTCCTTCGGTTTCGCGCTAAATCAATGGTTGTTGCCGACCTGAAAACCTTTGCTGAGCGGTGCAGAGGCAAAAATCAGTATGTCTTCAAGGCGGCCGTCCTCACCGACCTCGAAGAAGTTGCAGTTGGACATATGCGTTTCCTCGCCTTCATCATCGGTCAGCGAGATGTTGAAACGGACGGCAACCCGGTTGGCCTCGGGATCGGCTGCGGCGATAAAATCCCGGAAGTGGATGACTGGGAAGCTCTGGATGAAATCTTCAAGATGCGCGTGTAACGCTGCCTTGCCGGTATAGGTGAAATTGCTGCTGGGAATGCGCATCTCGCAGTCATCCGCGATATTTTGCATCACTCCATCCAGATCATGAGCGTTCAGCTTCTTGAAGAATCTGTCCACGCAAAAGTCCAGCAGCTGTTCTCTTGTCCACGTCATATGGGGGCCTTTCTTGGTCCAGCAACGATGTCGATCACATCGCGCATTTGAGTGTTCTCCACATTATCGAAAATGCTGGCAAATAGCGCAGCGGGTTTTGCCGCGAAGCCTGCAACCTCGAAGCAGAACCCTATTTTGTTCAGCTGATCCTCGCGCGACATCGGGAATTTGGGGGACCCGAAAGGAAAGCCGATATTTCGTTCTTCTGTCCGCCCGTCAGCGAACAGTATCTCGATGTGCTGCGGTGCGAGAGCGTTGGGATCGGGATTATCATCCAGCACAATCGCAATTTTTTTGGCGTCGGCCGCGGCGCGGTCTGAATTCAATATCTCTCTCGTAAACAAACGCGGATCAATGCGGCCTTCCCGGATCATCATCGGAGCAATAAATTCCAGACATAGCCTTGCATAGGCCGGGCTCATATCATGCATATATGGCCGCCCGACCAGCAGCATGATCAGCGAAGGCAGCGAAACTGTAATGCTTGCTATTTCGTCCATATCAAGCCGGGTCTCTTTGCCGATATCCATGATCGCCGTCAAAGTCGCCTGTGTCGCCCGGCCCGCGGGAAATGGCTTGTGTGCTACCTCGGTAATTTTCCAAGGCTTGGCCCATCGGTCAAATTGCGCGTCCAGATCATTGGCTTGCTCAATCAGCTTGAAATAACCAAATTTCCCGTCAATCACATCATGAGGCCCGGTCACGCCGTTTGCGACCAGATCAGCTGCCGTCAGCGCAGAACGCGCGGCCAGTCCGATTTGCAGGGGCAGCGCTTCGGAGCCTTCCCAGTGCGCCTGCATTGTGCCAGCCACCTGACTATAGGCCAGACCCAGAAGGTCGAGCATCTGCGGGCGTGAATATGCCCGGATCCTTCCCAGAGCCATGGCGGCTCCCATCAATCCGGCAGCAGAGGGACGGAAAAACCGCGGTTCGGTGGTCGCTGCAGCTCCAAAGAATACTGCCGTTTCCACGCCGATAATCAATGCCTCCAATATATGATGGAGACTGACATCCGAGCATTCCGCTTCCGATATCAGCGCTGCCGTTGTCGTGCATAGTGCAATCACGACAGAAGGTTCGTGCAAGGCATCCCATTCCAGGCAATGAATTTGGGAACCGTTGATCACGGCTGCCGACAAGGCTGACAAATGGACGTCGGGACGTCCCAATATTCTGCATTGGCCAGATCCACCCCAACTGGCAGCCGTTCGCAGTATCTTGTCGCTCGCCGGGTTCACGGTTCCTGCGACCCCTACAGCCAGTGTATCGGCCAGGAAGGTCTTCGCAGCAGCCAACGTCTCTTCATCAAATTCTGCCGCGTGCGCAGCGGAGATACAATCGACGAGTCTCTCGCTGGTCGGGCAGCTGCTCCGGCTGGTTGCGCCGGAGATGGAAGATATGTTTGAAGCCATCAGGTAATTAGAGACGGATAACTGGCGTCACCTATCATGGATGGCATATTTATCCGTCAGGCGGATATTATCTGATTTGCAGCAGCCCGGATATTGCCCCTCATCGGAAAATATGTCAGCTTATCCGTCTGGCGGATAATGAATGAGGGTTGGACTATGGAGCGCGGGGTTCCCATTCGGGCGATAAGCAGAGCGATCTCGGTATTGTCGGCGATCAATCGCAGTGGATCGGCAACAATGATGGAAATCTCGAAAAGTGCCAGTATTCCGTACCCTACCGCATCGCGCATTGTACAGACCCTGCTGCACGAAGGTCTGATTGAGCGGGAATTGTCACGCAAGCGGTACCGTCCCACGGCTTTGGTCAAGACGCTTTCTGTGGGGTTCCAGTCTGAAGACCAACTGGTGGTCGCCGCGCGGCCGCATATTGAAGCGTTGTGCAACGATCTGAAATGGCCGATCTCGGTGGCGACGCGGGTGGGCACCCGCATGATGGTGCGGGACTCAACCCACAAACTCACATCCCTGACCTTTTCAAACTATTATCCAGGATTTACCTTGCCGATCGCGGACTGTGCTACCGGCAAGGTCTATCTGGCCTTTTGCAACGACGCCGAACGGGAAGCGATCATCGCCGGATGGCGTGCCACAGACAATGAAACGTCCAAGCAAGGGTTGTTGATAGTCCGTGACAACAGCGTTCTCGATCGCATTCGCGGTGATCATTATGCGCTCCAGCTACGCAACCTGTATAATGCGGAGCCGGGTAAAACCTCTTCGATGGCAGTGCCGATTTTTGGAAAGGACGACGAGCTGGTTGGTTCGCTGGGCGTCATCTATTTTTTCTCTGCGCTGAAAGCCGAAGCTGCCGTGGCCCAGTTTTTGGAACCGCTGCATAAAACCGCGCTGGCCATTCAGGATCAACTCAAGAAGATTTCCTAGGGCCATAGCCGGAAACGGCGGCTCTATGTTCGCCTGACAAAGGGCGTCCACCATCCGTTTTTCGGACATCCCTTCTGCTCGACATTACCGCAGAGCGAAGACTTCCGAACAAGTGCATCCAGCGTATCGCTTTCAGACTCTATGCCAAAAACAACAAACAACAAATGGCTGGAACAATTGGATGCAGGAACTTCGAACGCAAATAGCTATTGCGGGTGCTGGCCCAGTGGGCACCGTTGCGGCCTATTTTTTGGCTTCCGAAGGGATCGATGTGATTTTGCTCGAGTCCGGAGGCGATTGTACTCAGGATTTGAGAGCATCGACCTTTCATCCGCCAACACTGGAAATGCTGGACCGATTTGGTATCACCAAACAATTGATTGCGAGGGGCCTCAAAGCCCCGATCTACCATTTCCGGGAACGCAATACCGGCGAAATTCTTGATTTTGATTTGAGCGAGATCGCTGACTCCACTCCATTCCCGTTCAGGATTCAATGCGAACAATATCACCTGTCCCGGATGCTTGCTGATAATCTGGTAGATCAGCCTGGTGCTGACGTCCGCTTTGGCCATCGTGTTGTCGGATTTGATCAGGATCAGGACGGCGTCGACGTATATGCGGAAACACCGAATGCGATCGTGAAGGTTCGGGCGCAATATCTGATAGGCACGGATGGCTCCAACAGCATCATCCGCAAATGGCTCGATGCGGATTTCGATGGCTTTACTTATCCGGAAAAATTTCTCTGCTACACAACAAAGGAGCCGCTGGAAGAGAGGCTGCCCAACCTGTGCCACGTCAACTATGTTTCCGATCCCGATGAATGGATGGTGCTTTTGAAAGTCCCTTCCCTTTGGCGTGTTCTGGTTCCAGCAAAAGAAGAGCAGAGCGACGATGAGCTTCTCGCGGACGAAAAGAAGAATCAGGTATTTGGTGGATTGCTGGGGGATGGGGTATCCGTTGATACCGGCCACCGAACCATATACCGCGTGCACCAACGGGTAGCAAAGCGCTTCATGCACGATCGAGTGGCGATAATCGGCGATGCGGCCCATCTCAACAATCCAATTGGCGGTTTCGGGATGAACAGCGGTATCCACGACGCCTTTAATCTCTGTGAGAAATTTGTCGGGATTTTCAACAAAGGCAAGGATGCTACCAAGTTGCTGGATGTCTTTGAACGGCAGCGTCGCAAGACAACGCATGATTTTATCCAGGCCCAGACCATCAAGAACATGGAATATCTCTCCAGAGGAAAAGGGATGGAGCACGAGCAGCGCAAGGCTGAGATGCAACGGATCCATGATGACCCGGTTGCGCGGCGCTCATTTCTGCTGCGCCAGTCGATGATTGAAAGTCTGGAGCAGGAAAAGGAGCTGGTTTGATGTCGCTCAGGCCGCGCCCCAATCCCGACAGCCTGGGCTCGCGCAAGCTATTCGGTGTTCTCGGCCCGTCCACCAATACGATTGTGCAGCCCGATTTTGATGATTTGCGCCCGAGGGGTGTAACCAATCATTATAGCCGGATCGTGGTCGAGGATGCGCAGGCTATTTCCGACGAAACCTTTATGGCCGGTACAATGGAGATCTCGCGCAACACGCTGGATGCAGTGCGGGGCGTATTGACCTGCAACCCGGACTATCTCGTGATGGGCATGTCGGCCGTCACCTTTTATGGCGGCGCGGAAGGGGCCCGGAAATGGCGCGAGAATATTGAGCAGGCATCCGGCCTTAGCCTGTGTACAGGTTCCCAATCGCTGATCGAGGCGTTCAATGCCTATGGCGGCATCAAGAAGATCGCTGTGCTTTCGCCTTATTATCCATCAGCCAACCAGCAGGTGGCCCAGTTTATGTCCGATCATGGCATCGAGACGGTTGCTGACACCTGTTTGCGCTGCCCGAGCTGGACGTCGATAGCCCAAGTTCCGACGGCAACGCTGAGAAAAGAGCTGCAGAAGCTGGATGGCGATAATGTGGATGCTCTGGTGCAGGTAGGCACGAATCTGTCGATGGTCCGGCTGGCAGCTGCAGCGGAATTATATCTTGGCAAACCGGTCATTGCGATTAACACAGCAACCTATTGGAATGCGCTTCGCCAGAACGGCATCACCGACCAGATCCCCGGTTTCGGGCGTTTGATGGAAGAATTTTAGAAAGACCGCCATGCTTGAATATGATTATGTCCCGCTACCCAAGCGCAACCCAATACAATGGCCCGGCGGTGAAGGCCTTGCCATTATCTTTACCTTCAACCTCGAAACCTGGGACCTGACAAAAGACACCGATCAGCCATATTATGCCGGGGGTCCCGCAATATTGCCGGACATATTGCCAGGAAATATTCCCGATTTTCCCAATTTCAGCTGGCGGGAATATGGGCAGCGGGTTGGCATCTGGCGGTTGTTCGATCTGTTCGACGAGATGGGTGTTGCGGCCAGCTGTACGACCAATGCGGTGACCTTTGAACGGCGTGGTGCGATGACCGATGCGGTATTGGATCGCGGTTGGGAATTGCTGGCGCATAATTTTGAGCAGGGTGAGCTGCTGACCAATTACGCTCAAGATGAGGCCGCAGAACGCGACGTGATCATGCGGTCCATCGAGACGTATGAAAAATATGTCGGTCGGCCTCCCGTCGGCTGGCTGTCCTCTTCGCTCCGCGGGACGCTGAACACGGCAGGAATCCTCGCCGAACAGGGGTTCAAATTCTACTGTGACATCATGAATGACGACCAGCCCTTTATGATCCGCACCCAGCATGGGCCTATCGTCGGTCTGCCCTATTCCAACGTCGTCAATGATTTCACCATGGTCACGCGGCAGTCGTTGACAACGGACCAGTTTCGAGATCAGCTCATCGAAGAATTTGATGCCCTATATGCTGACGGCAAAAAGACCGCGCGGATCATGAATATCGGCCTGCACCCGCATGTCTCTGGTCGCGCTCATCGCATCCGGGCGTTGCGTGAATTTATCGCTCATGTCCAATCGCACCAGGGCGTCTGGTGGCCGAAGCGGGAAGAAATTGCCGACTGGTACGCGCTCAATCACGAAAGCCATTTTCCTGGGCAGCTGGATTGAGGCGATCGCTCCTGCTTAAATGATGGCGCAAACTGTCTTGAGATCGAGATAATTGTCGAGTGCCACCTGTCCGCTGTCCCGGCCAAAACCCGATTGTTTCATGCCGCCAATAGGCAGCGACGCATCGTACATGGCATGGCTGTTGATCCAGGTCGTCCCGGCCTTGATCCGGCCTGCCAGGCGCATGGCGTTGGAAAGGCCCTCGGTCCAGATTCCCGCAGCCAGACCATAGGGGCTGTCATTGGCGGCACGCACCACTTCGTCGAAATCGTCAAAGGGTGTCACCACCAAAACCGGACCAAAAACTTCCTCCTGCATGATGGACGAACCGGCTTCGGCGTCTGCCACGACGGTCGGGAGGACGAAGCTATGATTGTCGCCGGCTGTCTCGCCGCCGCAGATAATCGATGCTCCGTCTTTTTTGCTGTCAGCCACATATGTGGCAACTTTCGCGGCATGCTTCGCCGAGACCAACGGACCCATTTGTGTCGCCTCGTCCAGCCCGTGGCCCAGCTTTATCTGCGTGGCGGCTTGGGCCACGCCATCTATCACGTTATCGTAGACGCTGCGGTGAGCGTAGAGGCGCGATCCGGCGATGCAAACCTGGCCGCCGTTGAAGAAAATGGCGTTCGCCGCGCCAGGTATGGCGGCGTCCAGATCGGCATCGGGCATGATGATGACTGGCGATTTTCCGCCCAATTCCAGAGTCACTCGCTTCAAATTGCCTTTTGAGGCGTCGAGTATTTTGCGTCCGGTCGCTGTTGAGCCGGTAAACGTCAGTTTATCGACATCCATATGCGCCGCAAGCGCTGCTCCTGCTTCATGACCATAGCCGGTGACGAGATTGATGACACCATCAGGCAATCCTGCGTCCTGCATGAGCTGGAGCAGGCGGATTGCGGTTAGCGATGTATCTTCAGAGGGTTTCAGAACGATCGCACAACCTGCTGCCAACGCCGGCGCAAGCTTCATTGCAGTCAGCACCAGCGGCGAATTCCACGGCACTATTGCGCCGACGACGCCAACCGGTACTTTTTGCGTATAGGCAAAAACCTCTTTGCCTTCCGGTTGATAGTTGATTGATGTCGGGATTGTGGATCCCTCGATCTTCGTCGCCATTCCCGAAAAATAGCGGAACTGGTTGATCGCCCCGGGAATTTCTGCCCATCGGCCGACGTACAGCGCCTTGCCCTGATCGAGCGTCTCGAGCTCGGCCAGCTCGTCAATATTCGCCTCCATGATATCAGCAATGCGCCACAGCAACTGGCTTCGTTCCAGTGGCGTCATGGCTGGCCATGGACCAGAATCAAGAGCGCCTCTTGCGCTTTTTACGGCTTCGGCAATGTCCGCCGCATTACCGCGCTGAATATGCCCGATCGCTCGGCCAGTTGCTGGATCAAGCGTCTCGAAAGTTTCTTCACTCGCGCTTGTCACCCACTGACCATCGATCAGCATCTTATGTGTCTTCGCCGACAGGAAGGCCTCTGCCGCTTTACCGACGGGGCCGGGCTTGCAAATAATATCTGTCATCGGGAATCCCCCATCGATTTTCCCACAATCTGACCAATGTTGTGAGTGGAAAGGCTATCCCTCAGTATTTCAATGGCTTTGCCTTTGCCACTGGAATAATCCCATCGGCCGGCAAAGGTGCTGGCTTCTGCTCACGCGCATACCATTCCAGAGACGACAGGGACGGTTCTTCCCATTTTTCGGGTGCCTCAAGATATTTGGGATAATGTTTTGCGGCATATTCCACGATTTTTGGATCGGCGAGGTCCAGCGTATCGCCTGACCCCATGAAGCACGTGTAGACACAATGGCCTTCCGAGGGTCCCATCAGCATCCAGGGCAGCCAAGGCGTGATCCGGTTCCACGTTCCGCGCGTTTCAATCGCAGTCAAATCGGGGTTCTGCATTTCGTCCCAGGAGAGCTGGTAGAGAAACATTTCGGAGACCTGATTGAACTTGCTGCCGCTTTCGCGCGGCCATTGTTCAGGCTGCAATGCGGAGGGATAGAATAAGTTGATACGGCTCGCCATGTTGAGCGAATCGTTTTTTCTGCTCCAGTCCAAGAGAAAGGGAATTTTAGGTGGCTTTTCTTTATTCAGGCCGCCGTAGCTCGGCGGCGCAATGACATAGTCGGTGATTGTGTGATTGAATGGATCGTTGGCGATCGGAACCACCCGGACCTTTTCATTGAGATAGGGGTTTTCCCATTCTTCCAGAACTTCACCGGTTTTGAGATCGGTGTAGAAGCCCACTTCGCGCAAGACCTTGCGATAACCAGTGCCTTCGCCGGCGATTGTCGGCAACAGTTTGGCGCAGGAGAATCCAGAGAAGCCGACCAGATCGCGGACTTTCTCGCCCGGCAACACGCCATGGACGACGCCGGAAAACCAGCCATATTTGGTCGAGGTCATATCGGTGTTGCCTGCCATACGGGCAAAGGCTTCGCGGTTTCCGGCGGGGGTCGTAAGGTCGAGAAAATCGCCTTTGAGATTCCGGTTGACCCCGGCTTCCGATGTTTTCTTGTGATGCTTTGCAGACGCTGATCCACCGCCCAAAGCGAGGCTGGCTGCTCCTGCCATTCCACCAACGATAAGATTTCTACGATTCATAACGGGCTCCTAGGTTTTCGGTTGATCTTAGTCCAAGTCGGCTGCGTACTTTCATGGATAGCGGGCTATATCCGCAGGTCGGATAAGCTGGATTGTTTGCACGGCAGGCGAAAAGAGTGTGCCGCCAAAGATGCCAAGCTCATCCCTTTCTGTCCGGTGCCGTTCGAACAACGTTCCAACAGCGAAGTTGGCATAACCATGCGCTTCTGAGATATTTTGCGCTGTTGTCGCGGCCACAGCCTTGGCCAGTTCGATGCAGTTTTTGGCCGGAAGACCGCCAGCAACTCTGCGCCCCGTCGATAGATATCGTGAGCATAGAGATCCAATATATCGTCATCGGTGAGTAGTTCGACTCCGGCTTTGGCGACATTCTGTATCAAGGCGTGATCGGATTCAACGGTCATGAATTGACCGCGATCGCACAATCTTCATCGATCTTTTCCTTGGGAGGCAGAATGGTTGCCAATATGCTTCGCACATTATTTCCAGGCACCGAATGCATGCCAAGCAGCGGCACGACCATGATCCTCGGTCTCTCCTTCGTCTGCTGTGGCCGGGAAAACAGAACGGTCCACAACGGCTTTGACATGCGCTTCGAACAGATTTTTCCGGTCAAATCCGGCCTCAACCATGACATCATTCAAGTCGATTGCGTGCATCGAAGACCAGAAAGGCTCATTATTGTTGAAGGCATCCCAGTCACGGATAAACTGCTCATAAAGTGGCATGGCTTCGGTGTAGGCAGGTTGTTCGAGATGGAACATCAAGCCGCCTTCGCTTAATACCCGATATCCTTCGTTGATGATTTTCGGCAGTGCAGTACCGCTGGTTTCATGCAGAAACATGGTTGTTTGAACCCAGTCAAAATGGCCATCTGACCAGCGGGAAAGATCTTCTGCATTGCTCTGGATGAAACGAATATTTTTTGCGCCGAGCGCTTGCGCACGCGCATGGCCATAGCGCAGGACAGGTGCCGCCACGTCGATTGCGATTATTTCGGTTTCCGGAAAAGCCAGCGCCAGTGGCACAATATTGTGGCCTACCGTGACACCGATATCCAGAATTCGCCTCGGAACCCAGCCAGGGCGTTCCTTGCGAATCCATTCGACCAGCGCTTGACCGCCGCCATCCGACAATGCGCCGATGCCGCCGGCTGTGGTTGCGAAAATTCCGCAATCATAATTGGCTGCTGCGGAAATATCATTCTCAACTTCTTCGCCATGATAGCTGCCCGGCATACAGTGAATATCCACGGCGGATTGGTAGCGGGGGATCTCAACACTGCTATCGAGTTCCAGAGTGTTGCTCTCGTGATTCAACGCGTCCGTTTTGGCTTTCAACTCTTCGATCTGGCGCAGCACGAGGGCCCGACCATTTTGTTGCCGCATCTCCATAGAATTACGTTTCAATGCAGACCAGAATTGGTGCCATGGGTCCTGATTCATGGCTTTGCGGATTTCGAAACGATCGCGGGGTTCACGACCATGGTCGCTAACGAACTTGGGGAGCACGCGGCTGTCAAAAGCGCGCTTGTTTCCGGGGCCAAGGGCAGTGGCCATAAACCGGTTGAAATTGGCAAGAAAATTGAAGCGGGCGACTTCGTCATGCTTGGGTTTTGGGAATACAGCATGTTGGCTGACCGCCGTGTAAGGGGGAGCAATATCTTCTTTTTTCATGCGATAGTCTCCTTGTCTTGTCCCCAGACAGGATATCGGCCCAAGGTCAGAAGCAATGCTCCGCCAAATGTAAACAGCCCCATTGCAGCCATCAGCATGTTGTCATAGCTGCCGGTTACATCGCGGGTATATCCATAGAGAATCGGTGAAATCGACGAGAAAATCCCGAATGGCGCGTAGAGAAAACCGTATATCCGGCCGTAGGCCTTCATTCCGAAATAGCGTGCTGCGAGATAGGCAATGACGTCGGATTCCGCACCCGCTGCAAAGCCAAGCATGAACGCTGATCCGTAGATCAACGGTGCCGAAGTGGCCGTTCCGAGCAAAAGCCAGCAGGCGACTACGGGTAACAGCAGAACCGGAAAGGCAATCGCCGGTGCCCAAAAGCGATCAAACAGAAGCCCGATGATCACGCGGCCTGCGAAGATACCGCTCGCCACGACCCCCATTACGCCGGCCGCTTGTCCAGCGGTGAACCCATGTAATTGGACCATTTGCGCCATATGAATATGTGCTCCACCATAAGCCAGAGCGATGGCTACGACAGAGAGGAATAATGCCCAGAAGCGATATCCCCTGAAAACTTCCCCGAGCTGCAGTCCTGCCAGCTCACCATTGCCGTCACGGATCGATGCCGGGCGTTCCTCCGGTTCCGGATCGCGAAACAGGAAAAAGGCGATGGGCAATCCGACAAAAAGGGGCAACAGCGCTATCACCGGAAACACAAAACGCCAGTTGCTCGCTTCGATCACCGCATTGGCAATTTGCGGGACAATGAGCCCGGCAATGCTGGTTCCGAGCAGGAGGATTCCAAGCGCCAGACCCCTGTGCTGGAAGAACCACATATTGATCGTGCGGCTCCAGGTCACCGGGGTCGAACCGATGCCAACTATTCCGATCAACGCCCAAGTTGCGTAGAACCACAAAATGTTGGCAGGCGTAAAATAGAGTAGAGAAAAGGCACAGCCGAACCCGAAAAGAGAGAGCATTGCGACCGGCTTGACGCCATATTTGTCCGCCAGCGCGCCAACCAGTGGGGCAAGCAATGCACCCAATATCCCATATATGGTGATGCCGATACTAATCTCTAGAAATGACCAGCCCATGGCATAATGGATCGGCCCAAGCACGATTGGCAGAACATTGAAAGGAATGGGAGAGGCGCCGGTGGCAACGCCGATCACACCCGAAAAAAGTGGTTTCCAGCCTTTTTGGAACTCTCCATTGCTCACGACACGCGGACAGTCGGCACAGAACTGCCTATCATTGGCTTATTGCAAATATTGCAGGCCGTCTTGTGCCACTCGGAAAGCGTTGTGGGCATTGATGACATCAAATGTTCCCGTCTTGTGTTTTTCGCGCCGATGCGATGCCGTTCAGGGTTGGCCTATTTTGAAGCCACTGAAAGCGATTATTGACTTGAGACTGCCTCAAGTCTCGTCGGCAGCCAGCAACCATGTCTCAACTATCCGCTTGTCGGACAAACGATACAGAATGGCGGGCCGGGCAATGTCGGACGCGATGGGATTCCGGCCCTCTGAGTTCAGTGTCCGAGCGGCAAGGCTGTCTTGTAGATGATCGGCCGCAAGGCAAAGCTGGTGGTGACCTGCGCCACGCCCTCGATCATCGTAAGCTTATTGCGGAGAAAGTCCTCGAACGCAGTCAATGATTCCACCATTACCCGCAACTGATAATCAGCGTCCCCGCTCATCAGATAACATTCCATTACTTCCGGAAACTCGGAAATGGCCATTTCGAATGTCCGCAAGTGTTGATCGTCTTGCCGATCAAGGCGGACGCGGACAAAAGCGGAAACGGAAAGGCCGATTGTTTGTGGGTCAACCAGCGCCACATAGCCTGAAATCACGCCTTCGGATTCAAGCTGGCGAACCCGGCGCAGACAGGGGCTGGGCGACAAACCTATTTGTTCCGCCAGGTCGCTATTTGTCATTCTGCCATCAGTCTGCAGGATGTCCAATATGCGTCGGTCAAATGTATCGAGTTCAGTATTTGGCATAATCTGCTTCCTAATGACATTATTTGGTTAGTTAATGCCAATTTTATAAAATAATACGCAACAGTTAGCAAGGACATGTCAGCCGGAAGCTTCTATAGCTTTACGATCCAGATCCGGAGATTCAACCATGGTGAAAGCGGCCCAGCATTCAAACGCGGATACTGTAAATCTGCTGGAAACACTGGAAGCGCGTTTGCGTTGGCTTTCGTCCTGGACGGTGCATAATGCCAATCACATCCGGCCCAAGCGTGATGGCTTGAAGGTTGGCGGTCACCAGGCGAGCTGCTCATCGATGACCGCGATCATGGCAGCGCTCTATTTTCACGCGCTACGCCCCCAGGACAAGGTTGCAGTCAAGCCCCATGCCGGACCCGTCCTGCATGCGATCCACTATATGCTCGGAAACCAGTCGCGCGACAACTTGATCAACTTTCGCGGCCTTGGCGGTGTCCAGAGCTATCCTTCGCGGACCAAAGACAGCATCCCGGTCGATTTTTCAACGGGCTCGGTTGGCCTTGGCGTTGCTGTCACAGCCTTCTCAAGTCTCGTGCAGGACTATCTCATCGCGCACGGCCAGATGGCAAATGAAGATGCAGGCAGGATGATCGCGCTAATGGGCGACGCGGAGCTCGATGAAGGCAATATCTACGAGTGCCTGATCGAAGGTTATAAGCATGATATCCGCAATTGCTGGTGGATCGTCGATTATAACCGTCAATCACTGGACAGCACCACCGCAGACCGGATGTTCCGACGGTTTGACGACATATTCGAGACCTGCGGCTGGCGCGTGATCACGCTCAAAAACGGAAAACTCCAGCAAGCGGCGTTCAAGAAGCCAGGCGGGAAAGCACTGGAAGAATGGATCGACAATTGCCCCAATGCTGATTTTGCTGTGCTGACTTACAAGGGCGGCGAGGCCTGGCGCGAACGGTTGCTGCAAGACATTGGCAGCAAGGCGAACGTAAAGAAGCTCATTGCCAGCTATGATGATGATCAGCTTGCTGCGCTGATGACCAATCTCGGCGGACATTGCATTGCCAGTTTGACGGAGGCTTTCGATGCAGCGAACGACGACGTCCCGACCATGTTCATCGCTTATACGGTCAAGGGCTTTGGCCTTCCTCTGGCCGGACACAAGGACAATCATTCCGGCATGATGAACCCGACGCAGATTCACGGTCTGCGTCACCGAATGAGCATCGACGAAGGCGATGAATGGGAGCCTTTCGCAGGGCTCGGCGATAATATGACCGCTGAGCTAAAGTCATTTATGCAAAAAAGCGCGTTCGCAAAAACTCCGTCAGAGGCTTCCGCCAAGGCTGTCCCGGTGCCGGCGCATTTTGCGGTACCCGAGGGCGATGACATGTCAACGCAAGCGGCGTTCGGCAGGATCTTGTTTGATCTTGCCAAATCCGAGGAAGAAATTGGCAACCGGATTGTCACCACTGCGCCCGACGTGACACAGACGACTAACCTCGGCGCGTTTGTGAACCAGCGCGGCCTGTTCCGCCGTCGGGAAGTGGCCGATGTCTTCCGGCAAGCGAAAATTCCTTCTGCGCAAAAATGGGTGGCCCATGCGGCGGGGCAGCATATCGAACTGGGAATAGCAGAGAATAACTTTTTTCTGATGCTGACATCTTTGGGGCTTGCGGCGCCGCATTTTGGTACGCGGCTGCTGCCTGTCGGTACGGTCTATGATCCGTTTATTGCGCGCGGTCTCGATGCGCTCAACTATGGTTGCTATCAGGATGCTCGCTTTCTGCTCGTTGGAACACCGTCTGGTTTGACATTGGCAGGCGAGGGCGGCGCCCACCAGTCGATCAACACGCCACTGATCGGCATGGGGCAAGCCAATCTCGATTATTTCGAACCGGCATGGGCGGACGAGGTTGCGCTAATGATGCGGCATGCGTTCGACCATATGCAGAAGCCCGATGGCAGCTCTGTCTATCTGCGTCTCAGCACGCGTTCGATTCCGCAAGTGGAACGCAGCGATGACGACTGGCAGGCTGATGCCTTGAAGGGCGGCTACTGGCTTCGTCAGCCCGGGCCTGACGCCGAGGCGGCCATTGTCTTTACTGGTGCGGTTGCCCCCGAGGCATTGGAGGCGTGGAAAATCCTTTCGGAAGACATCCCGGGGCTAGGCCTGCTCAATGTGACATCGCCGGACTTGTTGCATCGCGGCTGGTCTGCGTGCCGTGCCGGTCGCTGGAAGGCGGGACATACGAATATTATCCCTTCCCATGCCGAACATCTGTTGTCGGCACTGGCACCTGGTGCCGGCCTTGTCACAATATTGGACGGCTCGCCGGGCGCGCTCTCCTGGCTGGGCGGTGTAAAGGGCATGCGTGTTAGCCCGCTCGGCACCGACCGCTTTGGTCAGACCGGCGACTTGCCGGACCTGTACCGCGAATATCGGCTCGATGCAGAGGCTATCATCGATGCTGCCGCTGAATTGTTTCTGGAGAATTGAGGCAGTCATCGCACGGGTCCTATTATCAGACGCCACAACAATGTTGCGGCATTGGCATCTATCGGGCTACCGAAGCTGAAGCAGGGACCAACTAAAGTGGTGGCGTGGTCTGATTGACTGGGCTAGCATTTTTGCATGTGGGAGCAGTGCCCATTTGAGGCTAAAAGAAAAAACATGAAATATCCAAAACTACTCGAGCCACTCGACCTTGGCTTCACCACCATCAAAAATCGCGCGATAATGGGGTCCATGCACACCGGCCTTGAAGAGATCGAAGGTGGGTTCGAGCGGATGGCCGTCTATTTTGCCGAGCGGGCTGCGAACGATATCGGTATGATCATTACCGGCGGTATTGCTCCGAATGAAGAATCGTCAAGCCACGGTGCTCGCATGTCGAACGAGGAGGAAGCGGCGAAACATCGATTGGTAACGGATGCGGTTCATGCGGCCAATCCCGATGTAAAAATCTGCATGCAGATTCTCCACCCCGGCCCACTGGCCTACACACCGGATTGCGTTGCTCCCTCGCCGGTAAAATCGCGGATTGCCCGATTTGTACCGAATGAACTCGACAAAGAAGGGATCGAAAAACAAATTTCGGATCATGTCCGGTGCGCGGTCATGGCAAAAAAAGCAGGCTATGACGGTGTCGAGATTATCGGGTCGGCCGGATATCTGATTTCGACTTTTCTCGTGCAGAAAACCAATTTGCGGGAGGATGAATATGGCGGCAGCTATGAAAACCGGATCCGTTTCGCGATTGAAATTGTAGAACGGACCCGCGCTGCTGTTGGAGACGACTTCATCCTGATTTTCCGTATCGCAGCGATGGACATGCTCGAGGACGGTATGAGCTGGGACGAGATCGTCACGCTGGCCAAAGCTCTCGAAAAAGCTGGGGTCACCATCATCTCCACCCATTTTACATGGCATGAAAGCGCGGTCCCGACCATTGCCACGATGGTACCCCGCGCCGCATTTACATCGGTTACGGGACGGTTGCGCAAGGCCGTCAATGTGCCGGTCATCACCTCCAACCGGATCAATATGCCGGATGTTGCAGAAGATGTTCTCGCGCGCGGCGATGCCGATCTGGTCTCGATGGCACGGCCGATGCTCGCTGATAGTGCGTTTATGCGCAAGGCGATTGAGGGGCGTGAAGATGAAATCAATACCTGTATCGCCTGCAATCAGGCCTGCCTGGATCATACATTTTCCGGGAAACTGACCTCCTGTCTGGTCAACCCCAGAGCCTGTCACGAGACGATACTGAACTATTTGCCGACCGAAGAACCGAAGCGCATCGCGGTGATTGGCGCCGGGCCAGCCGGTCTAGCTTATGCGACGGTGGCAGCCCAACGCGGCCACGCGGTTACAGTGTTCGAAGCATCATCGGAAATCGGCGGCCAGTTCAATCTGGCCAAACGGATTCCCGGCAAAGAAGAGTTTTACGAAACCCTTCGTTATTATGGCCGGATGCTGGAAGTGCTGGGCGTTGATCTAAGGCTGAATAGCAGCGCCACCCCGGATATTCTGAAGGAGGAGCAGTTCGACCATATCATTATCGCGACCGGGATCACGCCGCGAACGCCGGATATTGAAGGGATAGACCACCCGAAGGTCGCAAAATATATTGATGTCATCACCGGCAAAAAGGCTGTTGGTGACAAGGTCGCCATTATCGGTGCCGGCGGTATCGGTTTCGATGTTTGCGAACTGGTGAGCCATGCGGGGCCCTCGGCCGCCCTGGACCGGGATCTATTTGCAAAAGAATGGGGCGTTGATTTTGAGAACCATCCGCGCGGCGGAGTTACGGGCGTTGAGCCGGTAGTCGCTAAATCGAAGCGCGAGGTCACCATGATTCAGCGCAAAGACACCAAGGTTGGGGCAGGTCTCGGCAAGACCACCGGCTGGACACACCGGATCACACTGGCGCGTCGCGGGATCAATATGATCAACGGTGCAACCTACGACAAGATCGATGACGATGGTCTGCACATCACGGTCAATAACAACCCGATGCTTATCGAAGCGGATACCGTCATCATTTGTGCGGGTCAGGATCCAAAGCGCGACCTTTACGAGATGTTGATAGCAGAAGGCCTGTCCGCCGAGCTGGTGGGCGGAGCCTTTGAAGCCAAAGAACTGGACGCCAAGGCCGCAATCAAACAGGCCTCGGAAATGGCCGCGGTGGTTTAACGGCTCACCCCCAGTTTTCCTTTGTCAGGTTGTTTTGTTCGAACGATTTCTGATCGGCTTTGGCAAATGGCTCTTAGGGGGGAGTAATCCATCCAGTTTCCAACTTCAGGTATCTCGGGGATCGAGAGGTGATCAGCTACCCCCTATTGCGCAGCTCCATCGGATCGGAGCTTGGCAATCTGATCTTCCGTGAATCCCAGGCTTTCAAGGATCGATTGCGTGTCAGCCCCTTCCTGCTTCAGGATCGCAGGCGCCGAAGGACGATTGCCGTTCATTTCGATCGGTAACGCCGGCAGCCTCGTGGTGGTACCATCCGCCAAGGTAACCTGTTCGAGTCCATCACCCGCATTGAGATGGGGATCGTCAAACATGTCCTCCGGACGCGCTATTGGGGCGAAGGGTAGTCCAGATCCATCAAGCAACGCGATCAGGTCATCGCGTTTGTAGGTTGCTATAAGCGCCCGGATTTGCGGCATGATTCGATCGCGGGCCGCCACCCGATTGTTGTTTTCGCGGATGCTCTCATCGGCCCACAGTTCATCCAGCGAGAATAATTTGCAGAATTTCTCCCACAAAGCATCAGTAACCACGCCGATAAAAATCGGATCATCCTCCGTTTGGAAAACGTCATAAATGGCCCAGGCCGAGATCCGCGCGGGCATTGGGTCAGCGGCTTTGCCCGTTACTGCTTTCTGCGCCATATGCTGGCCGATCAGATAGACGGTGGTTTCGAACAGCGAGCTTTGGACCTTCTGGCCCTTGCCGGTCCGGTGCCGCTCTTCGACAGCGGCGAGAATGGCGATAACACCGAACATACCGCCGCCCACGTCGATAACGCTGGACCCCGCGCGCAAGGGTTGCCCGGGCGGACCGGTCATATAGGCCAGGCCGCCCATCATCTGCGCGACTTCATCCAGTGCCGTTCGATTTTCGTAAGGGCCCGGAAGAAAGCCTTTTTCCGAACAATAGATCAGGCGCTCATTGTCCTTGGACAGGGCGTCATAGCCGAGGCCCAGACGATCCATCGCGCCGGGGCGGTAGTTTTCCACCAATATGTCGGCACCAGCCACGAGTTTTCTGGCAATATCCAACCCATCGGGATCCTTCAGGTTGAGCGAAACGCTCTGTTTGTGGCGATTGTACATCGGGAAATAGCCGGCGCCTGATCCGACCAGATTGCGGGTCCGGTCGCCACCGATCGGTTCGACACGAATGACTTCGGCTCCGAGTGAGGCAAGGATGGCACCGACGGCCGGCCCCATTACCATATGCGTAAACTCTATGACCTTCAGGCCGGCGAGGGGCGTTGGTTGGTTCATGCTGCTGCTTTCTCAAATCCAATGGGTAGGCCGGCGTCAGGGGTGAAACCGTATAGGGGTTCGCCGGGCAGAGCTTCGGCGATGATGTCCCGAACTTTCAGAAGCTTTTCCAGATCAATACCGGTGTCGATGCCCATCGATTCGAGCATGAACACTAGGTCTTCGGTAACGATATTTCCGGAGGCACCCGGTGCGAATGGACATCCTCCCAATCCGCCCAGCGAGCTGTCAAAGGTCGTGATACCTTCCGCCAGACCAGCCATGACGTTCGCCAGCCCTAGGCCGCGGGTGTTGTGCAAGTGCAGGGTGTTGAGCTTGTCAGGGCCGATCGCTGCTTTCACCTTGCGCACGAGCCGGGTGACCTGGGCGGGATTGGCGTAGCCCGTGGTATCAGACAGACCGACTTCGGCAACACCGGCGGACATTGCGGCTTCGGCCAAACGCACAATCTGATCGTCGGGCAACGGCCCTTCGATCGTGCAACCAAAGGCGGTCGACAGTCCAACCTCAAAATGGGGGCGCTGGCTTTCGGGCTGTGCTGCAACCAGATCGACGATGGCCTTGATCTCGGCGATCATCGCCGCATGATCCTTGCGGACGTTTTTGATCGAGTGGGTTTCAGACATTGAAAACGGGATGGACATCTTGTCGACGCCACAGGCAATCGCCCGTTCGGCTCCTTTCAGATTTGGGATCAGCGCCACGACGTCGAGCCCCGGAAGCGTTTTGGCAAAGGCAACAATCTCTGCTGTGTCTGCCATTTGCGGAAGCAGGGACGGCGGAACAAAGCTGCCGACCTCGATCTCGGTCACGCCGGCTTCTGCCTCTGCCTTGATCCATGCTTTTTTGGCTGCAGTGGCCATCACCCGGTCGACGCTTTGCAAGCCATCGCGGGGTCCGACTTCGCTGATTGTGACGGATTGAGTCATGCATTTGCTCCCAAATATATCCATGGACGAGCGGCGCGGTCCGCTTTCTGCCACGCGGCAATATCATCCGACAGTTTCAGACTGAGGTCGATCGCGTCCAAGCCCTCCAGCAGCATCGATTTTGCTTCCTCATCTATTGGAAAGGTCCAGCTTTGGCCGTCAGCGATGCAAACGGTTTGCGCCGGTAGGTCGATGGTCACCTGCGCGCGCGATCGGTCGATTGCCGAAATCGCGTCAGTGTCCAAAATGGCTGGCAGAATACCATTACGAACGCAGTTTCCGGCAAAGATCGGCGCAAAGCTTGGCGCAATAATCGCGCGAAAACCATATTCCGCCAGCGCCCAGACAGCATGCTCGCGGCTTGATCCGCAGCCAAAATTCTTGCCTCCCAGAATGATCTGGCTATCGGCAAAAACCGGATCATTCATCACAAAATCGGGGTCCGGGGTGCGCCCGCCAATTTCTGTATAACGCCAGCCGGCAAACAAACCGTCGGTCAAACCGGTTTTCCCGGTGCTTTTCATTTCGCGGGACGGAATGATTTGGTCGGTGTCAATATTATCGCGGATCAGCGGCATCGGCAGCGAGGTAAGGGTGGTGAGAGGCTCTGCCATCAGTTCGGTTCGCCTTTCAAAAGGTCCCGGGGATCCGCGATCGCCCCAGCCAAGGCGCTGGCTACCACCATCTCCGGACTGGCGATGTGGGTTTTTACATTGGGGCCCTGCCGGCTCTCAAAATTCCGGTTCGTTGTCGAGATTACCCGTGAGCCGGCGTCGAAGCTCTCTCCACCCGCATAGAAACACATGGAACAGCCGCTCTCACGCCATTCAAATCCGGCGTTGCGGAATAGCACATCAATTCCTTCCGCTTCGGCTTCCCGCTTGACTCTGGATGAACCCGGCACACAAATGGCTTTCACACCATTGGCGACTTTGCGACCTCTTAGCATGGCGGAAGCGCGGCGTAAGTCGGACAGCCGACTATTGGTGCAGCTACCGATAAAGGCCGCGTCTATCGGCACGCCCTTGATGGCCTGGCCCTTGGCAAGTCCAATGTAATTGAGAGGTGCGGCTCCTGCGTCTTGCGGGACCACAGAATCGATTCCGATAGTCTGTTCTGGACTGGTACCCCAGCTGACCATTGGCGTGATGGCGCTCGCATCGATGTCGATCTCTTGGTCAAAGGCAGCACCGAGATCGCTAGCGAGATCCCGCCAACGCTTCAAGGCCTCGCGCCATTGTGTTCCGCTGGGCGCATAACGACGGCCTTTCAGATAATCAAAAGTCTTCTGGTCAGGTGCTATAAATCCGGCCGTGGCAGAAAATTCAGTGGCCATATTGCAGAGGGTCATCCGTCCCTCCATATCGAGCGCTGCCACCGCTTCGCCGGAAAACTCGACTGCATGGCCCTTGCCACCGGCAGCACTATAGCGCGCAAGCAAGGTCAGGATCATGTCTTTGGGAGTCACGCCTTCACGCAGCCGCCCGGTAAATCTGACTCGCATCGATTTTGGCTTGGTCAGACGCAGGGTCCCCGTCGCCATCGCATGCTCCGCTTCCGACGATCCGATGCCCCATGCCAACGCCCCGAACGCGCCTTGCGTGCACGTATGGCTATCCGGTGCAATCAGGGTGCATCCGGGAAGGACAATGCCCAATTCAGGCGAGATCACATGCACAATTCCCTGATCGGGATCGTTTACATCGAACAGTCTGATTCCAGCGGCTTTCGCTGCCGTGCGGGTTTCCGTAATGAAGGCCTGACCGCCGGGCATCAGGGTTTTGTCCGTGCGCCCCGGCCGCGTATCGACAATATGATCTGTGACCGCGAAGACACGCGATGGATCTGCCACCCGTCGTCCCGCTTTAGCCAGCGAATTTAGCGCAGCCGCTCCTGTCCGCTCATGCAAAAACACCCGGTCAATAGCGAGCAACGCACTGCCGCCCGGCAGATCGGCGACAACATGGCTGTTCCATAACTTGTCAAAAAGTGATTGGGGCTGGGTCAGATGATTGTTCCCATTTCTTTGTCGATGGCGCGCCAGTCCTTGGTCACGAATGTTTCCTGGATTGCCGTTCGGGTTTCCAGCTTGCCATTGCGGATCCAGTGCCATGTGCGGCAGCGGTTTTGTCCATCGTCACTGATCTGGATCTGTTCATATAGATAGAGCGACGGATCACCGGTGCGCTGCCAGTATAGCATCACGGTGCGATTATATTCGTCCAGCGGAACTTCAGCGGCCCACCCGACAATCAGGTCGTTATCCCACCACACGCGTTTATCACGATATTCGGCAGGAAATTCACGAATCTCGGTTTTGCCGTCTGCCCATGTATAGTGGTTGGTTTGATGATAGGGAGCTTTGCTATTGTCATCGGGGAAACGGCAAAGCAATCGTGATGCGTGTTCGTCGATCTTCTCGTTCTGTGCGTTAAAATAGGTGTAGGTGCCGTCCCAAACGCCTTCGTGGCGGGCCAGCAGTGGCATGTCTTCGCGAATTCCCATCGTCTGTTCCTTGGTTTGTTGTTCTATCTCTTCAGCGCTGCAATGTGATATTCTTTTGCAGCTCTGGCGTTGAGCAGTTGCAAATGCCGTTCGGCCAACAGTTCGAGTGACAAGCTGTCGGGATCAAATGCGACGGCATTGGCGGCGTTTGTTTCATACCATGGCGCAAAAAATTGCGCTGCTCTGACAATCTGCCACGCTTTTGTCAGGTAGTTGCCAAATCGATCAGGCGATAGGTCGGGATACAGCAAATCTGGCTCACCGGCCGGTAACGTCGCGTAGTGGACGGTATCCGTGCCAAAATGCGTGGCGCAGGCCTTGATCAGTCTCGACCAGCTCTCCCAATCCGTCGGCGCATCTCCCTGCCAATCATCGGACAAGCCATGCCCGGGGAGGTCAATATATAATGCGTCATCTCCGGCATTTGCGGGCGAAGCCATGCCCGGAGCATGCAGTGCCAAGGCGGTTGCCGCCCGACTGCCACGCCAATGGATCAGACCGCTGAACTTGTCGGTTTCAATCTCGACAAATCCTTCGTCCGCAGCTTCTGGCCGCTCAGTCATCGGATCCGTTTTGGTCGTTAAAAGATGCGCCAGGCTGGCGGCTTGATGGTCTTCGGGGCTGGTGACCTTTTTTGCCGTCCATGACGGCGGCATTGCACCGAGCCTGTCGATATGTTCCAGCAGGGGGTCGCCAGTGTAAGCGCTGATCAGGCAAGGCGGCACCTGCGCATCGACCGCCGGTATATCGCGCGGCGCGCGCAGCACGGCACCATAGCCAGCCTGATAGGCATTACCGGCATCGAGCATTTCCCTAATCACGGCGTCAACGCGCTGTGGATCGGCATGGGCGCCTGAAAGACGGTGCTGATTGTCTGCTGCGAACCACGGGAAGAACCAGCTTTGTTCCAATATCCGGTTCCATAGCCACGTCAGATGTTCGCCGTAATCCGACGGATGAAACGCCGGCAGATATTTGTCGCTGAACAGCTGCATTTCTTCGGGCGTCCAAATGGCATAGCCGCCTACCGCCAGTGTCGTGAAGCGTTTCGGGTGGCGCTTTACCGCCGTCACGAGAATGATTCCGCCGCTGTGAAATCCGTAAGCAGCGGATTTTTCAATGCCAATCGCATCCAGAAAGTCGACCACTGCATCCGCATATTCATTGATCTCTGGCTTTCCGGGAAGCGAATCGGATTGACCAAAGCCGGGTGTGTCGGGAGCGATGCAGGTAAAATATTCCGCCCATTTCCGCATCAACGGCTCATATTCTTTCGAACTGCGCGGGCTTTGATGCACCATCAGCAGCGGCGGTCCATTGCCCGCCAAGCGATAATGTACGCGGCGTTTGTGGCCGCCCGATTCGACGTCGATAAAGTGGCGTGTGATCATGATTCCTAATTTGTCCGGACAAATATGTCTCGACAAGCTTTTTCTTCTGATTAATGTACTTTTATCGAGTCCGGAGTAAACAGACTATGACGCTAATTGGCACCAAGATGGTTGAAGATGGTCGTACCGCGAGAGAAATTTTCGCGGAAATCGTCGGCAACCCGGCCCGCAAGAAATTTGGATTTGGCGAGAAGCTCGCGATCGTCAATGTCGACGTGCAACAAGCCTATACGCGGACCGATTTGTTCAAAACCGCTTATGAAACCGATCCTAAGCAGATCGAATATATAAACCAGATTTCGGGTCTTGCCCGGGCAAAGGATATGCCGGTAATCTGGAGCCGGGTCGCCTATAAGAACGATGCCAGTGATGCCGGCGTATGGGGCACGCGCACCGACACCGAAGACTCTCTTCAAAATATCAAATATGACAGCGAACGGCACAAGCTCGACCCGCGCTGCGATGTTGATGCGGATGACCTGCAATATACAAAGCGCATGCCGAGCGCGTTTTTTGAAACACCGCTGGCCAGCTATCTGGTCTGGCACAAGGTCGACACGGTCGTCGTGACCGGCGGTTCGACGTCAGGTTGCGTCCGCGCGACGGCGGTGGATGCGCTCAGCCATGGCTATCGAACGATCGTCCCGATCGAAACCTGCGCCGACAAGCATGAGAGCTATCATTTCGCCAATCTGACCGATTTGCAGATCAAATATGCAGATGTCGAGCCCGTGCAGACGGTGATCGACTGGCTGGAGGCGCGCTAGTGCCCGAAGTGCAGAAATCTGACCCAGAGCTTTACGATTATTTGCCGTACCGAAACCGGCCCAAGATCGAGTGGCCGGATGGCAAAACCTGCGCGGTCTGGGTCGCTCCGAACCTCGAATATTACGAGCTTGATCCGGCGATCAATCCGCATCGCAAGAGCTGGGCCAAGCCGCATCCGGATGTTGTTGGCTATGGTCATCGCGATCACGCCAACCGGGTCTCGCATTGGCGCATGGCCGAGATGATGACCAAATATGGTTTCCCGGGATCCGTCAGTCTTTCGGTCGCGCTTTGTGATCATATTCCTGAAGTTGTCGAGGACGCGAATCAACGTGGCTGGGAGTTCTTTAGCCACGGTATTTACAACACGCGGTACAGTTATGGGATGGATGAGGCGCAGGAACGCGCGATCATTGAAGACAGTATCGCGACGGTGGAACGGACTACCGGTCAGCGGATCCGTGGATGGCTGGCGCCAGCGCTGACTCATACCCCGCGAACGCTGGACCTGCTTGCCGAATATGGTCTCGACTACACGTGCGATCTCTATCACGACGATCAGCCAACCGACATTAAAGTGAAATCCGGTCAACTTACCGCGATTCCTTATAGCCTTGAGGTCAACGATCATTACGGCTTCTTCATCTACAACATGTCGCCGCGCGAATATGCGGATACGCTGATCCGGCAATATGACCGGTTGGCGGAAGAGGGCGCACAGTCCGGAACCGTGATGTGCATACCTCTGCACAGCTATCTGATTGGCCAGCCACACCGCATTGGGCCATTTGAATCGGTACTGGAGCATATTGCTGGCGATGGCAGGGCTTGGATCACCAAGGCGGGAGACATCGTTGATCGTTTCCGGGAGCAGTCAGCATGAGCCTTGATCCCAGCTATCTCGAATATCCCAAACGCCACCGTGGCATGGACCATGATTATTATCCCTATTCGAAATTTTTCTCGCGCAAGCCGATAACATGGCCGGATGCCCGGAAACTGATGATCTGGCCGGTCGTCAGTCTGGAATATTTTCCCATGGTGCCGAATGATGACCCTTTTCGGGCGCCGGGACATATGCAGACCGCTTATCCGGACTACCGGCACTATACGGCGCGTGAATATGGCACACGGATTGGGATTTACCGGCTGCTCGGTGCGTTTGAAAAAGTTGGCGCAAGGGTCTCTGTGGCAACCAACAGCGTGATCGCCGAGCGCTATCCGCAGCTTATCCAGGATATCCTCGCAGGAGGGCATGAGATTATTGCTCATAGTACCGATATGAACGGCACGATTGCAGGCGGAATGGACGAGGCAGCAGAACGCGCCTTGATCGCTGGGTCCCTCGACAGTCTGGAGAAAGTTACAGGGGCACGTCCGCGTGGTTGGCTCTCAATCGCCCGCTCGCAAAGTTTCAACACCGCGAAACTGCTCGTTGAAGCGGGCGTCGACTATATGTGCGACTGGGTGAACGACGAATTGCCCTATGCGTTCCAGACCGAAGCGGGCGCCATTACCAACGTTCCACTCAACCATGAATTGTCGGATCGACAGATCATCAATGTCCAGCAGCAGTCAGTCGATAGCTATGCGCAGCAGATGACCGATGCGGCAGACTGGCTCCTGAGTGAAGCGGATCGATTTGGCGCGCGGATGCTGCCGATGCATCTAACGCCATATATCATGGGACTGCCCTATCGCATTGCTGCCTTCGAAAAGCTGATCGCGGCCTTTGCCGAGCGATCTGAGATTGGCTTTGCTCGTGGCGATGCCATCGTCGACAGCTGGAGCTCCCAGCAATGAAGGTTCGAAATCCTCGTACCGGTCAAGATGACTATGAAATCACGCCGGTGGACGGAGCGGGAATAGCCGCAGCAGCGAGCCGTCTGCGCGCCAATCAACGGCATTGGGCGGCCTTGCCGATCGCCGAACGCTGCAACGTCATGCTGCGTTGGGCCGACGCGATTGAAAAACATACCCCTGCGATTATCGAACAATTGACGATCGATACTGGCAGGGCAGGTATTGCGGCAATTGAAGTTGGCGGCGTACCGGGAACCATAAGACGGTGGGCGGAACAGGCGCCAAAGATTATCGACCGTAACTCCCCTTCGGATGTCCCGTCAGCCAATCCGACCGTAGTAAACAGTACCCGGCTGGTGCCGTTCTCGCTTTTTGGCGCGATTGCCCCGTGGAACTTTCCCATGACGCTCAGCACCATCGATGCGATCCCGGCGCTGTTTGCCGGCTGTGCGGCATTAATCAAGCCATCGGAGATCACCCCGCGCTTTGTCGAGCCGTTTATAGCCAGCATCGACGACGTGCCTGAACTTGCCGCGGTTCTCGAGATAGTCGTTGGTGATGCGGCTACCGGCGAAGCGCTGGTCGCCAACGTCGATTATATCTGCTTCACAGGATCAGTGGCCACTGGCCGTAAGGTGGCGATAGCCGCTGCCGAGGCGTTCATCCCCGCCAATCTTGAATTGGGTGGCAAGGATCCAATGATAATTCTCGCCAGTGCGAATCCCGTCGAGGCGGCGAAGACAGCGCTGCGTTCCAGCATATTGGCAACCGGTCAGGCCTGCCAGTCGATTGAGCGTCTCTATGTGGCACGGGCAATATATGAGCCGTTTCTGGAGGCACTGGTCGCCGAAGCGGAAAAGGTGCGGCTCAATTATCCCGATATCCATCAGGGCGAAATTGGACCCTTTATCTTCGCGCCCCAGGGCCAGAAAATTGCTGATCAGATTGCCGAGGCGAAACAGAAAGGTGCACGGGTTCTGACTGGAGGAAATCTGGAAATATTAGATGGTGGCACCTATTTGCGGCCTACGGTGATCGCCGATGTGACGGCGGATATGGCGATTGTTCGCGATGAAAGCTTTGGCCCTGTGCTGCCGGTCATATCTTTTGACAATGTTGACGAGGCGGTCAGCCAGGCGAACGACAGCGTCTATGGCTTGTCTGCGGCGGTGCTGGCCGGCTCATCCGAAGAGGCGGAAGAGATCGCTGTCAGGCTCGAGGCGGGGGCAATTTCCATCAATGACGGCTCCATGACCGCGATGGTATGGGATGCGGAAAACTCCAGTTTCAAGCTGTCCGGGATGGGCCCATCGCGCATGGGAGAAAGCGGCATGACACGCTTTTTCCGCAAACAGGCGCTGATCCGTCAGACCGGGACGCCCGCCCGGATACAGGATTTTGCCGAAGAAAATTTCGCGGAAGGATATCTGCGATGACCGGTTGGCGGGCCTTGATGGCCGAGCATATGCCAAACATGCTAGCGCATGAAGGCCATTGGGACGGGACCTATCGTCATCAGGACGAGGCCGGCAATATTCTGGACGAGCACCGGACACTGACCCACTGCGAATTTCCCGATGGTGGAGACTTCGCCTATATTCAGCATAATGATCTGATCTGGGCTGATGGCCGCAAGCAACATTTTGAATTTGGCGGCATCTATCGGGACGGCAAGCTATATTGGGAAACCGAGCGGTTCGTCGGCTATGGCTGGGAAAGCGATGGTCTCATCTTATTGCGCCTTGATCGACGGGATGCCCCAGGTGAGCGCTATACCGAGATGATTGAGCTTGCCCAGGACGGTCGATCAAGGGCGCGCACTTGGCAATGGTTCCGTGACGGTATCCCCTATCGACGGACATTATGTGACGAAAAACGAGCAACATAGGAGTATTATTTATGGGCGTTGAACTACAACATCCGATGAAACCGGAATTGAGACCTGAAGAGGCGGCGCGCGGACGCTTTGTGTCGGGTATCCGGTCTTTCATTCTCAATGATCTCGCCGGGGACTTACGCAAGGCTTACGATAACCGCGCGGCCCCTGCTTTCGCACGCGAAACCGGTCGAGCACCGGAAACCAGCAATGAAGCCCATCAGGCGATGCGCGGTGATACCGCATTCAACATCTATTCCTCCATGCGGGTGCACGCCCAAAAGATGGTCTGGAATGCGGCCGGGGCAGTGGTTGACCGCGATATCGAACGGCTTGCATCAGAGGCAGCGAAGGTGGAGGGCGAATCCGGCTCGGTCTCGCTCAATCCTGGTCTTGCCATTCCGCGTAACGTCGATGCCATTGAAGTACATCTGATGCCGGGCAGCTATACCAGAGGCGGTGAATCGCTTGAGGCTGGCGCGGTTTATGATCAGGGCCTGGCGGTTTTTTCGATGGGACTGATGGGTGCCAATCTTGACGATATCGGCTTGTCGATGGCGGCTTATATTTCCGGCAAATATCCGGATTTCAAGCCGGAACGGATCCTGGATACCGGCTGCACCATCGGGCATAATACCCTGCCTTGGAAGCAGACTTACCCGGATGCCCATGTGGAGGCCATTGATGTGGCGGCAGGTGGTCTGCTCTATGGTTCTGCGCGCGCCAAAATGCAGGGGCAGGAAGTGCATTTCAAACAGATGTCGGCGGAAGCGCTGGATTATGAAGACGAAAGTTTCGATCTCGTTTTCTCGTCCATGTTCTTGCACGAGCTGTCCAAGAAAGCCCGCGCTGCCGTGTTCAAGGAAGCCTATCGCGTACTTAAGCCCGGCGGGCTATTATTGCATATGGAGCTGCCGCCGAACGGCCAGATGAATGCTTTTGACGGATTCTATCTGGATTGGGACAGCTGGTATAATAGCGAACCCTTTTACAAGGGGTTCCGCGATGAAGACCCCAAGCAGCTGTGCGAAAACGGCGGTTTTTCAGCAGATGATTATTTTCAGTTCGTTGTCCCAAGTATCGGTGTTTACGGGCCGGATGCTGTGACCAATGCAATCGCCGATGAAGAGGCTAATGCGGTCGACAGCGAAACAACGGGGCGGCTTGCAGAAGGTATCATGTGGTTCGGATTTGGAGCGTGGAAATGACGTTGACAGAACCTGCTTTTAAACCCGATGACACGCCAAAAGAAATTTACGGACCGGACGGGAAACCTAAATTTTTTGATGACCCCGGTATGGATCGGTTCGTTGCCGTGATCATGAACATGGCCCAGGAAATGTGGGTCCAGGAAGAGCGGCTGATAAAACTGGAAGGCGGCGCACCGACGGCCGCAGATCAGGAGGCCAAGCTGAAGGAGTTTATCGATCGCATATTTGCGCCGCTGCGCGAGGGAGCATAGATAATGAAAGCTTGGGAAATTGGCGCGCGCTCTGGAATTCAGGGCCTGCGGATGTCAGAGCGTGCCGAACCGGAGATCGGGGCCGGCGAGTTGCTGGTCAAGGTCACCGCGGCGGGTTTGAATTACCGCGACCTGATGGTGTTGCGCGGCGATTATGGCAGTGATCTGCCGGAAGACCGCATTGCGCTGTCCGACGGGGTCGGTGTCGTTGAAGCGGTGGGCGAAGAAGT
This sequence comes from Parasphingorhabdus sp., assembly GCF_048269865.1. GTDB lineage: Bacteria > Pseudomonadota > Alphaproteobacteria > Sphingomonadales > Sphingomonadaceae > Parasphingorhabdus. The sequence goes on from NZ_JBLWUA010000001.1 coordinate 288,148, forward strand.
CTCCGGTTTTAAGGTCGGCGATCGGGTGACGGCACCGCATTTCCTCAGTTGGCTCGATGGACCCTATAATTACGGTGTATTTGGGGCCGATCTCGGGGTGACAGCCGATGGCTGGCTGGCCGAAAAGATCAAGCTTCCTGCGACCGCGGCCATCGCTGTGCCAAACGGTGTCGATGACCAAACCGCAGCGTCGCTGGCGGTGGTCGCGGCCACGGTTTGGCATGGCATGGTCGCCTTCGCCGATGTTGAGGCGGGAGAGTTGGTCCTGGCTCAAGGAACCGGCGGCGTTTCGATATTTGCGCTGCAACTGGCAAAGGCGCTCGGCGCGGATTTTGCGATCACCTCGTCAAGCGACGAAAAACTGGCTCGTGCCAAGGCCATGGGTGCGGACTTCACCGTCAATTATCGTGATCGACCGGACTGGGCAGCGGCACTCCTCGAGCAGACGAATGGTCGAGGGGCTGATGTGGTTGTCGATACGCTGGGTTTTCCGGCGCTGGAAGAGACGGTCGCAGCAACCGCAGTGAATGGACGCATTGGTACGCTCGGTGCGCTATCGGGAACGCCGCAGGCGCAAGCCAGCGCCAGTCAGGGCGCAATCATCGGCAAGAATATAACCATCAAGGGGCTGGCGTCCGGCAGCCGCGCAATGATGGTCGCGGCCCTGGACGTTGTTGCAGATCATGGCATCTGCAATCCGGTGGACAAGGAATTTACTTTTGCCGACGCGCCTGGAGCATTTCGCCACCTTGAAAGTGGTGCCCATTTTGGCAAGATTCTGATCCGTATGGACTGAATATCGGTGTTTTAGACAGGGGCAGTGACGGGATCGAAGGCCATCATATCCATATTGTTCATCGGGGCAGATGCTGGTTCAAACCGATCGGGATCGATCGCCTGGGTCACTTTGCCCTGTATGATTGAGGCCGCATGCACCTGCTCGGTGCGTGGCTTTCTCGCTGCTTCATAACGCTGCAGTGCCTGCTTCCAATCGGTGCTCAGGCCCAGAGTCTTAGCCAGAATATAGCCATCTTCGATCGCCATTGCTGCGCCCATCCCCAGAAAGGGAAGCATCGCATGGGCCGCGTCGCCCAACAAAGTTGTTCGGCCGCGCGTCCATGTTTCCAGGGGCTGGCGATCATAGAGACCCCATTTGATTATATTGGAGGCATGGCCGATCAGCCCGACTACATCCTCGTGCCACCCGGAAAACGCCTTCGCCAGTTCGCTTTCCGATGCGCCGATGGACCAGCCTTCCGGCACCGCCTCGGTTGTCTCTGCGAGACCGGCGCAATTGACAATTTCGCCATTGCACATGGTGTACCTGTTGAATGTCCGCTGAGGGCCGATGAATATCGCGCTCCGACCCAGATCCATGAACGGCCTGGCTTGAGCCATCGGTACCAGAAAACGATAGGCGACATGATCGGTAAAGCGCGGCGCATCGTCTGGCCACAATATGGCCCGGACGGCGGATCGGACGCCATCTGCGCCGACCAGTAAGTCACCGGTTGCCGTGTCGCCATTGGCAAACAGAGCGGTGACTTGATCGCCGGTATCGCGAAAATCCGAGAGCTTATGACCGGTGAAAACAGGACCACCCAGCTCCTTCAGCGCATCAATCAACACCTGCTGCAAATCCGCGCGGTAAATATGACGCACGATATTGGCTTTGCCATCGTCCGCGCGGCCGTCTCCATGATCAAAGTCGCCCATCAGCAGGCGGGCATTCTGATAGTGCAGAAAGGGCAGCTTACCGGCCGGACAGGCTTGTTGGGCCACAGTATTCTGTAGTCCGAGAGCGCGAAAAACATGCTGAGCGCCCAAGCCAAGAGTCAAGCCCGCGCCGGTTTCCTCAAGTTTACTGGCCGCCTCATGCACCTCGACATTGATGCCCTGTTGCCGCAAGGCAATAGCTGCGGTCAGGCCGCCCAATCCGGCACCGATGATCAATATTTTCATGATGGCGCTCCGGCGCTAGCGTTTGAGTTCTGCCAGTTCGTACCAGGTCATCATATAGCCGCCGACGCCGCCCTGAACAAAAATCCCGTCTTCGTCGTCAGTGATCCAGACGTCATAAGGGGGGTGCTCGCCAGCCATTCCGCCAGTGCCGGGTACGATGCTGGAATCGTCGACAAATTGCAGATGTTTGCACTGGAAGGTGCCCGCCTGCACTGTCACTTCCTCCTTTCCGAGATAGAGGGCGCCGATTTTGACCTGGGCAATCTGGGGCGGCGTGGCGCCACGATGATCGGGCGAGGGGAGGTAACAATTGAGCAAGCGTTTGTCCTCGGCATCCCAATCCTGCAACGAGAGCATGTAGCCATCAGATACGATTGGATGGGTGCCAAAACCGCTTAGGGGCAATTCTGCTGCAACACGCTGTGACAATCTTCCGATCGACGGGCCATAGCTTTCCATCTCGATATGGCTGCCATCAAATCGCATCCAACCCGAGCCCATGAAGGCGTCACCGACGGTTAGTCTGACATGGAGATCCATCGGCTGACCATTCTCGTCCATCGCATAGATGATATCCCGCATCACGGTTGGTTCGGGTTCATAAATTTCGCAATGCGCGCGCATCGTCACCTTGCCGTCCCCATGGCGGGTGAACATGAAGGTTTCAAAGCCCCGGTTCTGGCCATCCATTTCCGGTTTGCGAGACGTATATTCCAGACGCCCTTCAATGATACGATGCTGCATGATTATTTCTCCTTGTTTTTATCATGCCAGCCGATTATCCGATTGCCAAGAATAATTTGTCCGGACAAATTAAACCTGTTCGGATTGATGAACGGGGGCAGCTATGGAATTTTTAACCGCTAACGAACTCAGCATTTTGCGTTGGGTGCATATTTTGGCAATGGTCTACTGGCTTGGCGGCGAGTGGGGCGTGTTTCAGACGAGCTACAATGTCACAAACCGCAATCTTTCGCTGGATGAGCGGAAGCGCCATATGGAAACCGCCTATCGAATCGATATTTTGGCGCGCACAGGTATTGTTCTGTTGCTGCCGCTCGGTTTGCATATGGGCAAGCTCTATGGCTTTGTGCCGGTGCTGGAAGGCGCTGGAATCTGGTGGATGTGGCTGTTTTTTGCGGTCTGGCTGGCGATGACCTGGACGGCCTTCCTCAAGCGGGAAACCGATTTGGGGATAACCATCACCATGCTGGAGGAGAAATTGCGCTACCCGCTGATCCTCGCCTTGTTCGTCGTTGCCTTCCTTGCATTTCAGGATAGCGGTCCGATTGTGGCAGGCGAGGGCAGCCGCTGGTATCCTTCCAAAATGGCGCTCTATGCCTTTGCCTTGTGCATCGGCCTGTTTTTGCGGCTGGTTATGCGCCGCTGGACCGCAAGGTTCAGGGTATTGGCTCAGGGCCCGAATGCGGCTGAAGAAGCCGCTCTTGAGCGCGAAATCGGACAAGCCCGAATTGCGGCTTATATCTACTGGATTACGATTGCGAGCGTCTGTTTCCTCGGAGCGGTCAAGCCATTTTAGGCGCGCAACAGCTCAGGTTTCTTTAAGCTCGTTGCTGACGTCTTCCAACGGTGGCTCAGCCTGCCTGAGTTCTTCGACCATCTGGTGAGGACCGCGCATCACACGGTAGATATATTCCCGAATCATGGCGCCGCGTTCATAGGCGGCCTGCTTGTCCGGAACATAGCTCTCGATATCATCGCGCGAGATGGTACCTTTGCTGTCCAGCAAACGTTCCACGGTGTCCATGCGCTCCCGCAGTACCGAAACCTCACCGACTACCGCCATCAGGATTGACAGCATCCGTTCGTCTTCGGGGTCATCGAAATATTCGGGTCTCTTGCCTTTGGCCTTTTTGTTGGCCGCGGCCATCCAGTCCCATGCTCCGTCGTTCATTCCGCTGCCTCCTGCATCTGTTCAGAATTTTTCCAGGCGCCATAGGCATGCCAAAAGGCTGCCCGGCCATGGTCTTCGTCATCGCCGGTCGGTGCTTCGGGAAATATCTCGCGGTCGACAACAGCCCGGACACCAGTTTCAAAAAGTTCGCTGCGGTCAAAACCGGCGGCGATCATTTCGTCCTTCATGTCGAGCGCGTGCATCGACGACCAGAATGGCTCGTTGTTGTTGAACGCATCCCAGTCGCGCAAAAACTGCTCGAAATGCGGCATGCCTTCATGATATTCTGGCTGTTCGAGATGCAGCATCAAGCCGCCATCGCTGAGCACCCGGTACCCTTCGGACAATATTTTGGGTAATGCTTTGCCGCTGGTTTCATGGAGGAACATGGTCGTTTGGACCCAGTCAAATTCCTTGTCTCCCCAGCGTGACAGGTCTTCGGCATTGGCTTGGATAAACTTGATATTGGTCGCGCCCAACGATTGCGCGCGGGCGTGGGCATAGCGCAAGATCGGCGCTGCGGTATCGATCGCGATAAGTTCGCAATCGGGAAAAGCAAGCGCCAAGGGGACGATATTGTGCCCGATGGTGCAACCGATATCGAGCATGCGGCGCGGGTTCCAGCCGGGACGTTCTTTCTTGATCCACTCGACAAGCGCCTGTCCACCACCATCAGATAATGCGCCGAGACCACCCGCTGTCGTCGCAAATATCCCGCAATCATAATTGGCGCCGGCTGAAACATCGCCGGGATGTTCTTCGCCGTGATAGTTCCCCGGCATGCAGTGGATATCGACCGCGCTCTGGTAGCGAGGAATCTCAATCTCTGGATCGAATTCAAGCGTATCACGGCCTTCATTAAACTGCCGGGCCTTTGCATTGAGCTCGTCGATCTGGCGGAGCACCATCGCCCTACCATTTTGCTGCCGCATCTCCATTGAATTGCGTTTCAGCGCTGACCAGAATTGATGAAAGGGATCCTCATTCATCGCCTTGCGGATTTCAAACCGGTCCTTGGGTTCGCGTCCATGCTCTTTTTTGAACTTCGGGAGAACCCGGCTGTCATAGGCCAGCTTGTTGCCAGGGCTTAAAGCGCTCGACATGAATTTGTTGAAATTGGCGAGGAAATCAAAGCGGGCAATCTCGTCATGCGACGCTATCGGTGACACCCCATGACGCGCGACTGCGGTATAAGGTGGGGCTACATCCAGTTTATTGTCGTTGCTCATATCAAATCTTCCTTGATCATCCGTTCAATCACTTCTTCCTGTGTCCGCAGGAAATAGTCGCGGTCGGGAATTTGCGCCTGTCCATCCTTCATCAGACCATCTGCGGCGTGTATCCGTATATCTCCATAGGTTGCGGCAAAAAGCTCGAGTCTCTGACGTGCGAGGAAATTGGTCATGGCCGGTTTGCGGCGTGCGGCGCGTAGGGCTGAAAGATCAATATCGGCAAAGGCGGTAAAGGTTTCGCCGCTATTGGATTCAGCCAGCACTCGCCCCTTGTAGTCGACAATCATGCTGTTGCCGTCTGCCGAAGCCAGGGGCAGCGTGGTGTTCTCAATTCCGGCTGTATTGGCCGAAACCACATAGGCCATGTTTTCCTGCGCGCGGGCACGCTTTCCGATATCCTTCGGTGTGTCCAGCGGAGACCCGATTTCCGAGCTGCTGTGGACAAAAACCTCTGCCCCGCGCAGCGCGTGGGCACGAGCGATTTCGGGGTAAAGAATTTCCTCTGATGCGATTGCTGCGAGATTGCCGATCTCTGTCTTTGCGACCGGGAACACACCTTCCAGCCCATAGATGTCCAAATATTTCGACCAGACGTCATGCGGTGTCGGGGCGAACATTGAGTTGAGTCGCCGATAACGCAGCACGACATCACCGGACGGCGCAATAATGAAGCAGGTCTGGAAATAGATTCCCGGAAAATTCTGATCAACCTCGTAAGCATTGCCGGCGATGAACATCTGAAGTCGTTGGGCCATTGCGCCCATTGCTTCATATTCCGCGCCATCCACCTCGAGGGCTGCCTTGTCCGCAAAGTCCGGAATTGAAATCCGGCCGGGGTAGCTGGTCAGCAAATATTCTGGCAGCACGGCCAGCTTGACGGGGCTACCGGCATATTGCTGAATGAAAATCGTTGCAGAACGGATTTTGGTTTCAACCTCGCCGATCATTGCTATCATCTGCGACCGGGCGCTGGCCTTGTCCGGCGCCTTCTCGACCGAGCGCGCCGCCAGTTGCATAGCGACGGCGGCATAGGTTTTGGTATTGGTCATATTGTCTTCACCATCGTTGCTCCGGGTGTTCGCAAAAAGCTTTGTCGGCGCGGAAGTGCAAATCGCGGCTGCCAAAATCTGTCTACGGTCACAATCCATCGCTCTCTAGAGGCCCAGCGCACCCGGGTTCATCAGGCCTCTCGGATCGACGGATTTTTTCATATCGACCAGCAGAGCGTCTGCTGCGGGGTCAAGGCTGTCGCGATAGCGGTAGGTGCGACCGATCTGGAAATGGGCCGCGCCGTGATCAAGAAACAGGTCGACTAGTGCCTGCTTCATCCTCTGGGTAAACGCCCAGGCTGCCGGATTGGGGTCCAGCTTGGGCAATTTCGCCAGATGCGCGTCTTCGACCGTATCGCGGTGGAGTGGGTTGGACGCGTCTGGCCAATAGAGGCAGGGCTCGATTATCATGCCGGACCCGCCAACCGAAGATACCAATGTGCCGGTGAATATGCCCAGTGCGTCCATCTCGTCTTTATGTTCGTCAAACAATGCAATGATCGCACTATAGCAGTCCGTTGCGCGCGAGTGAGGCAGCAAGCCGTGAATGGGAGCCCATCGTTGGCCCTCAGGTCCCAGCATGGAGTTCAGCGGCCCGAATGGATTTGCCCGAATGATTTTGGGAATCGTGTTTTCCGTTTCGGTGGCACCATGGGCCAACGCGATTTTTCGGGCATGTGCGAGATCATCATCTGCCGCTGCCTGCAGCCTGGCCTCAGTGAGAACGTGCAACGAGAATTTGGCTTCGTCCATAAAGTCGCGGCCGGCTGCCACCACCTTCGCCCCTTCCTTGATCGCACCCCACACCGTTCCTTGTTTCCTCATCATCTTGCCGAGGGCTTTGGCATCACTGGTCAGGCTATCTCTTTTCATGCGAATGGCGTTCAAGCTCGGATCGAATCCAAAACATTCGGTCGAGACACCGGCGCGCTCGATGGCGCCAAGTGCAGCCAACGTATCTTCATGGTTTTCAAAGGTGAAGCTCGCATAGCCATGTGCCTTTGCTTCGGGAAGCAGGCGCAGGGTAATCGTCGCCTTCATACCCAAAGCACCGGTGTCGGCGAGAAAAAGACCGGTCAGATCAGGGCCGTAGGGGCGGGTGAAATTCTTGCCTGTATTCAGTATCGTGCCATCGGCGAGCACGACTTCCATCGCGATGCAGCTTTGCACCGCTGAGCCATAGCGGCCCGAGCCCCAAAAGATTCCGTTCTGGCTCATACCACCGCCGACAGTGGCCTTAAGGCCAGATAAAGTTCCCCAGAATGGCGTGCGCAGGCCCTTGGGTTGCAAAGCCTCGTGAAGAGCCGCCCAGGTGCAGCCTGCCTCGACTGTGACCGTCATATCGGTTTCGTTTATTTCGAGTATCCGATCCATCGCGGCGAGATCAAACAGCACCGAATCTGGCTGTTTTGATGTATAGCCTCCGGTATAGCTCATCCCGCCGCCGCGTGGGATTACGGCTATATTCTGCGCGGTCGTGGCAGCGACAGCCGCCGACAATTCTTTGGTGTTGCTCGGCCTTACAACCGCCAGCAAATCCGCGCCGCGCTCAAAAACATCGTGCGCGTAATAATCAAGTGTGTCCGCGTCGGTCAGCACGGCTACGCCGGTTTCGGAAATGTGATCGATTGCGCTCAGGTTCGGTTTCGTAGCCATCAGCGGGCCTCCATTGCCAGTTTGCCTTTATCGGCGGGGGGTTCAACTTCCGGTAGGCTCTCGGGGTAGCGCCCGAGCAACATCAGCAAGCCGCCTCCGATGAAAAAGGCGAATATGGCTACCGACAGGATCGGGTCATAGCTGCCGGTTGTATCCCGGACATTGGCGTAAATGATCGGTGAAAGGGCGGAGAAAAAGCCGAATGGCATATAGAGCATGCCGTAGATTTTCCCATAATGAGCCATGCCGAAATAGCGGCCAGTAAGATAGGCGATCAGATCGCTTTCGGCACCGGCGGCAAATCCCAATAGAAATCCGGCCGTAGCCGCTACCGGGAACTCGATGCTGTCGCCAAGCCACAAATAGCAAGATATCGCCGGCAGACAGAGCAAGGGGAAGGCGACAAAGCCGGCCCAGAAGCGATCGAGCAGCATTCCGGTGATAATCCGTCCTGCAAAAATACCGATTCCCAAAACTCCCATCACCGATGCAGCGGATTGCGCGTCGAGCCCGCGATCTGACAACATGGCTGGCAAGTTGATAAAGGCACCACCAAAAGCACCGGCAATAGTGGCGATAGAAAGCCAGATCAGCCAGAACCGATAGTCCTTCAGCGCTACCCCTAACGTTACGCCGGTCAAATTCCCGCTGGCGCTGTTGATGGCTTTCGGGCGCTCGTCAGGCCGCGGTTCACGAAACAGGAAGTATCCCAGCGGTAGTGCAACCGCCAGCGGCAGGAACGCAATGATCGCAAACATCGACCGCCACCCGTAATTTTCAATTCCCCACACCGCCAACTTGGGTACGACAATCGCCGCAAGACTGGTGCCCATCAACAGAATACCCAAAGCAAGCCCGCGCCGCTTGTAGAACCACAGGTTGATAGCACGGCTCCAGCTAACCGGTGTTGAGCCGATGCCGACGAGCCCGACCAGCACCCACAAGGCATAATAGATATAAAGTGTGGATGTCACCTGCGCTGTTGGCGTTAGTGAAATCAAACCGAATGACAAGCCGAAAGCCAGCGTTGAATAGAGTGCGACTTTGCGCACGCCATATTTGTCTGCCAGCGATCCGAACAAGGGTGCCAGCAGAGATGCGATGATTCCGAAGATGGTAATCGGCATCACGATCTGGGTGCGGGTCCAGCCAAATTCAGCGATCAGGGGTTCAACGGTAAAGCCAATCACATTGAATGGTATTGGCGAAGCGCCACAAGCGACGCCCAGCACACTGGCAAGCAGCACTTTCCAGCCGAGGGCAAATTCACCGCGTTGCTCTGTGGTCGCTACCATATGTCCTCACTCATGAATTTGTCCGGACAACTATACTCCCGGCATTTTAATATACCAGAACAAAAAAGGCGAACCGATACGGCTCGCCTTCTTTTTTGTCTGAACTGTCCCGTTCGATATCAGAAATCGAACCTTCCCTTGATCAGGAATGTGCGGGGCGGGTTTAGATAGCTGTAATTGGCCAGTGCGGACTCGACAGCTTCTTCATCGAAGCAGTTGGCGCATTCGGCCGACAGTGCCCAGCCGGTATCGCTGCGCAGGGTGATGTTGCCGTTGACGATCCAGCGGCTATCGCTGAACGAACCGGTAATAAAATCACCGCTAAACGGATTCGACGGAAACACGGTTCCGGTCGAACTGGTGATTGAGCCGGTAAACAGGCTGAACTCACTGGTGCCGACTTCGCTCTTGTCACGCCAACTCGCGTTGACCGACGGGATCAGAGAAAGGCCGCCGCCAAGTTCTGCTTCATAGCTGCCTCCGATTGCCAGGCTGAACTTCGGCGTCCGGACCGGTTCCGCAATACTTCCGTCCGGTGCGACGATACCAACGCCACAATTTGAAGCTTCCGTTGCGCCGCCGGATGGCACAAGATTGGCTGCCAGCTGGGCCAGGCAAGCCGCTTGCTGGCTGGCAACCGAGCTGACGCCATAAGCATCAAGCACGGGAGCATTGGCATCGATCTTATATTTGTCGTCCTGATAGCCGAAAGAGGCGAACAGGTTCAGGCCTTCCACCGGAACGGCGTTGATTTCCAGTTCGATGCCCTTGTTCTCATAGTCCGCGAAGTTACGGGTGATGAATGCGATTGAACCATCGGCCCGCGTAAATGCAGCCGGCGTTTGCAGGTCGCCGACGTCAAGCAAATAGGCGGTGAGGTTGACCCGCAAACGGTTGTCGAGCAACTCCGATTTAATGCCAGCTTCATAGCTCCATGCTGTTTCCGGTCCAAAAGGCAACAATTCGCTCGGTGCCGTGCCGCGGGCGTTCCAGCCGCCTGACTTGAAGCCGCGGGTAGCAGACACGAACAGCAACAGGTCGTCATTTGGTTGGAAATTCGCTGCAAATCGCGGCGTCCAGATTTTGGTGGTCTGGGTCCGCGGAATGGCCGCGCCGTTGGTCGCGATCAGGTTCCGATTGTCGATGCACGTCGCTTCCAGCGTGCCATCATTGCAGCTTGCCCGATTGTCAGTGATGCTGAACTTTTTGGTTTCGTCGGTATATCGAATACCGGCGGTCAGCTTGATCTGGTCGGTGACGTTAAGATCGCCCTGCAAATAGCCTGCATAGGCTTTGGTCGAGTTGCGCAAGGTGCGATCCGCCAAGATGAGCGGGAATCCAGCTGGTGCCGGTGCCCCTGGTACGGTGATCGAAAAGAGGTCGCCGAAATCGCTATAATTATCCTCTTCGAAATAATAGACGCCACCCACAAGATCCAGCAATCCGTCACCAAGCGAAGCGTTGACCTTTATTTCCTGGGTAAATTGCGAAAATTGGCCTTCGTTGGTGATCGTGAAACCACCCCGGGTATAGCCGAGAACTGGCGGGATCGGACTGCTGAGACTCGGCAATCCGCGGCCATCAGCGAAGTCGATGGCATAGTCCTGCGTGGTGTAGACATATCCGGTTATGATATTGACGGAAATATCTTCGCCGCTGCCAATTTCGAGATTGGACGACACGAAGTCCATATCGGTCTTGTTACCAAGGCCAAAACCATCCTTCTTGCCCGTGAAAAGGCCCCCGAAATTGCCGTCCTTGGTATATCCGGTGGTGACGAATCGACCATCACAGTTGGATGGATTGGCGGGATCGCAATCGAAGTTGAGGATGTTGCCGCCTTCGGAGCGGGTGTGCATGTAGGAACCGGTCCATCTGGCGGTGTCGGAGAGCTCTCCGCGGAAGCCGAGCCGGACGCCCCAGCCATCGCTTTCATTGACCTTCTCGCCGGTGGTTGTGTTCTTCGCGTAGCCGTCATCATCTTGAAAATAGCCGGAAACTTTAACCGCGAAGCTATCTGCCAAAGGCAAGTCAACCGACGCGCGCGCCATATATTTATTATAGCTGCCATATCCAGCTTCGACAAAACCGGCGAAATCATTGCCGGGTTCTTTCAAAAATATGTTTATGGCGCCGCCGGTCGTGTTGCGACCGAACAGGGTGCCCTGTGGCCCGCGCAAGACTTCGAGGCGCTGGACATCAAACAGCGAAAGATTGTTGGCGTTCTGGCGGCTGAGATAGATGTCGTCGACATAGGTGCCGATCGGCGGATCGAAGGTGGGGATTGTTTCGCTGTTGCCGACTCCGCGCAGATAATAGGAGTTCGCCGAGCCGAGTCCGGTATTGTTCAGGCCCACCAGGTTGGGGACAAATTGCGCCACTTCAAGAGCGCTGGATACGCCGCGCCGCAGCAGTTCTTCATCGTCGAAGGCGCTTATCGCAATCGGGATGCTCTGGACGCTTTCTTCGCGGCGCTGGGCGGTCACAACGATAACGCTGAGTCCTTCGTTTTCGGACATTTCATCATTGTTGGCGGACTGCGCAAACGCTGGGTAAGCAATGGTCAGGCTGGTCAAGGCCGCTGATGCAAGCAGTAGTTTTTTCACTCTATGATACTCCCGGGGCTATATTATTTGTCCGGACAAATTTACATAGAGTATACAGTTTGGCAAGAATTTGATTCGCCAGACGATCATTTGACTCGTTATCTGTGGTAAAAATGGCGCATAAGGATAGAAAATTATGGATTTCACAACGATCGGTTTTTACCAGATTCTGGTTTTTGTACACATCATGCTCTTTGTTTTGTGGCTGGGCGCCGACGTCGGCGTGTTCATGCTCGGGCAGCATTTTCGCAAACGCGACAAATATGATCTGCCGCAAAGGCTGGTGCTGTTGCAACTCCTTGTCAATCTCGACATGGTTCCGCGTTCCGCCTGGGCGCTGATGGTGCCTTTGACGCTGACTATGCTCGATGCAGGCGGTTGGTGGGATCTGCCCGGCTGGGCGCTGGTTGCGGCGTGGGCAATCGGCGGGTTCTGGCTCTGGCTGGTGTGGGATGCCCACCGTCACGATCAGACCGAGCGAGCGGTTCGCGATCGCAAAATCGAATCCTATCTTACCTACGCTTTGACCGCTTTCTACCTCGGCCTGGGATTGGTGTCCTTGATTCAGGGCGCGCCGTTGATGCCGGTCTGGCTGGCGACCAAGGCTTTGATGTTCGGGCTGATATTTGCCGCTGCGATCATGATCGACGTTGCGTTCAAACCTGTCGGTCCGCAGCTGGGCAAGCTGATTGCCGAAGGATCGTCTGACGAAACCGAAATTCCGCTGCTTCATACCATGAACCGGACTCGTATCTGGGTCTGGATTGTCTACTTGCTGCTCGTGGTGACGGCGTTCCTGGGCAACACCAAACCCTATTGATCGACATCGGATGAATATCTGAGGCAAAAGAAAGGCCGGCTTTGCGGCCGGCCTTTCATAACGGGATATTCAATGCGGATTATTTTTCCTGTGCTTTAGCGGCCCGTTCGGCGTCGACCATTTTCTTGAATACGGTCCAGGTCGTTTCATTGGGACGCGGATCATCACCGGGAGGCGGCGTCGTATATTCGGGATGGTTCAGGGCGACCTCGTCTTTGATGACCTTCGGCAGGTCTTCATATTTCTTCAGCTTGGCACCCATGGCATTGAATACGATCTGGCCCTGTCGTCCCCGCATTTTCATCCAGGGCATCCAGTCGGAAATGCGAACCCAGCTGACGGTCGGATAAGCGGTGGGGTTTTTGGTATCCAGCATTTCGTCTGCCAGCATTGCGAAATCAAAAATTTCCATCGCATGATATTTGTTGCCGACATAGTCCTGATAGTCGCCGGCCAGCACATTGTGATAGAAGAGCGGCGCTTCGAACGGCATGAAAAGCCATTGACCCTGGCGGCGCAAACTTGACATCTTGAAAGGTGCGCCATCAGCGGCATAGGGATAATTTGGCCGACTGTTGACCGGATCGTTGGCGATTTGCATGACGTTTACGGTTTCCCCGGTCCAGGGATTTTCCCAGGTTCGGAGAACCTCATTGGTTTCGGGATCAAGATAGAACATCACTTCCCGGCTAACCTGCCGATAGCCTACTCCGCGTTTCGGATCCTCGATGCGGACACACTGCCGGATATTCATCCCTTCACCATTGAAAAGATGCCGGTCCGGCTCGCCTCTTACACGCGAATAGACTTTGCCCGACCAGTGATAGACTGCGGGTACGCCGTCCGCTTCACCGCATTGCATCCGCTTCATGATTTCAAGGGCATCTTCCGGTTTGTCCGGGTCCAAAGTACGCGCCGAAATCGGTGCGGCCAATGTCGTCGCGGCAATCACGGCCAGCGTGGCGGTACGTCTAAAATATCGTTTCATAAGCTGCTCTCCAGAAGTGATTTAACAGATTTAATTTCACTTTCAGGTTGACTTTATATTTGTCCGGACAAATTGTGAAGGGACAATATCGCAATTTCACAGATTTGGAACTCATGGCCTCTCTAACAAACTTCCTTTTCGTTCCGGCAAACCGCCCAGAACGCTTTTCAAAGGCAGCCTCCAGCGGCGCAGATATGATCTGTATCGATCTTGAAGACTCCGTTCCCGCCGATCAAAAGGACATCGCGCGCGAGACAGTATTAAACGCTCTTTCCGGCCTCGACCGGCAAAAAACGGCGGTCCGAATCAACGGATTAAAAACGGCTGCGGGGCTCGCCGACCTGCTCGCACTGGGCAGCGCGGATGATCTTCCTTCGCTCGTTTTCATGCCTATGGTGGAAAGCGCGAACGAGGTGGAAATCGCCAACGCGATACTCGGCGACAAGGTCGACGGGCTGATTCCACTGATCGAAACCGTCAAGGGGCTGCGGGCAGGCGATGCTATTGCTGCAAGCGATGGCGTGACCGGGATGATGTTTGGCGGCGGGGATTTCTCCGCAGAGCTGGGCACTAAACTGGAATGGGAGCCGTTGCTTGCTGTGCGAGGAGCCTTCATCATGTGCTGCGCATCGGCAAAGATCACGGCTATCGATGTGCCCTATATCGATATGGCGAACGAGCAGGGTTTGGCCGAGGAATGCACCAGAGCCAAAGCGATGGGCTTTCATGCGAAAGCCGCGATACATCCCAAGCAACTTGCCGCCATTCAGCAGGCGATGCGGCCGAGTGAGGCAGAAGTCGCTGAGGCAAGGGACGCTTTGGAGGCGTATGAACGCGCGGGTGGCAAGGCGATTAGTCATAATGGCCGTATGCTGGAAGCGCCGGTCATGGAGCGATACCGCCGGATCGTTGAATCCGCGGAAGTATAACAAACAGAACATTTTGCAGATAAGGAGCAATACACATGCGTGATGGAGCAGTTGAAGTCAGTCCTGGTCGTTTCCGGGAGACATTCGGGCGATATTTTGAAGATTTTCAGGTCGGCCATATTTACGAACACCGTCCAGGACGGACGATTACCGATACCGACAATGTCCATTTTACGCTGTTGACCATGAACACGCATCCAGCGCATTTCGATTATGAATTTGCCAAGAAAACCGAGTTCAAGAAGCCGCTCGTTTGCTCGCCCTTGACGGTAGCGCTGATGGTCGGAATGTCGGTCTCCGATACCAGCCAAAAGGCTGTTGCCAACCTTGGCTGGGACAAGATTCGTCTCACCCATCCTCTGTTCCCGGGGGATACGCTGTATGCCGAGAGCGAAGTGCTCGACAAACGCGAATCTTCATCGCGACCCGAACAGGGTATCGTGACGGTAAAAACAATCGGCAAAAATCAGGACGGCAAGGTCGTGTGTACGTTTGAACGCACCATGCTCATCTGGAAGCGTGGTTTTGGCGGAGCCGACGACTAAAATTTGCGAACAAGGGAAATTCAAATGGCAAGTGCCGCAAATCTCGATCAAATCAGAACAATAGACCCCGACGACGAACGCGCCTTTCTGGATGCGATTGAAAAATGGGTTGAGGGCGAAGTGAAGCCTGTGGTCATGGAGCATGACCATGGCGACATCTGGCCTGAAAAGTTAGTCGCACAAATGGCTGAAATGGGTCTATTCGGCGCAACTATTGGCGAAGAATATGGCGGCCTTGGCTTGCCAGCGACCACCTATGCCAAGATCATCGCTTATGTTTCCTCATATTGGATGGCGATTACCGGAATTGTGAATTCGCATCTTATCATGGCGGCTGCGGTCGAGCGGTTCGGAACGCCCGAGCAAAAAACGAAATGGTTGCCCAAATTCGCAACTGGCGAAATTCGCGGCGGCCTTGCCCTGACAGAACCCAATGCGGGCACCGATTTGCAGGCGATCCGTACCGTAGCGAAGCGGGACGGCGATGATTATGTCATCAATGGCACCAAGACCTGGATTTCCAACGGCATCAAGGGCGAATGTTTTGCCTTGTTGGTCAAGACCGATCCGACGGCCGATCCGCGCTACAAGGGCATGAGCCTGATGATCGCACCGAAGGGTGAAGGCTTCAGTGTCGGCAAGAAGTTCGACAAGCTGGGCTACAAGTCGATTGATAGCGCCGAATTGATGTTCGACAATTATCGTATCCCGGCAGAAAATCTGATCGGTGGCGTCGAAGGCCAAGGCTTTTTCCAGGCCACGGGTGGTCTCGAGCTTGGCCGGATCAATGTTGCTGCGCGCGGTGTTGGGCTGGCCGAAGGGGCTTTGCGGCTTGCGACTGAATATGCGCAGTTGCGTGAGACGATGGGCAAGCCGATCTGTGAACATCAGGCGATCCAGTTGAAGCTGGGTGAAATGGTGACGCGTGCGCGCGCCGCTCGGCTGCTGACCATGGATGCAGCGGAAATTTATGATCGCGGCGAGCGTTGCGACATGGAAGCAGGCATGGCGAAATTTTTCGCGTCCGAAGCCGCGGTAAAAAATTCCGAAGAAGGCCTTCGGATCCATGGGGGCTATGGCTATTCGAAGGAATATGACATCGAACGCTATTATCGCGACTCTATCCTGATGTGTATCGGCGAGGGAACCAACGAGATGCAGCGGATGATCATTTCGAAACAATGGGTAAAAAGGAATCCGGCCTGATGGCATTTTGCAAGTTTTCAGGTGATTTCCGCAGTCAGCGAAACGAAATTGAATCATGAGTGTTAAACAACCCCTCAAGGGCTTTCGCGTGCTGTCGGCCGAGCAATATGGTGCCGGTCCCTATGGCACTATGTTCCTCGCTCAGCTGGGCGCCGATGTGATCAAGATTGAGCCTCCGAAAGGTGGCGATACGGCCCGTCATGTCGGACCGCACTGGCTGCGCGATCAGGAAAGCCTCTATTTTCAGAGCTTCAATCTCAACAAGCGCTCTCTCACTCTGGATCTGCGCAGCGAACAGGGCATCGAAATCCTGCACAAGCTGGCCAAAGATGCGCATGTCGTCGCCAATAATCTGCGCGGCGATGTGCCAGCGAAGATCGGGCTCGACTATGAGTCACTGAAAGCGGTCAATCCGGCGATCGTCTGCGCTCATGTTTCGGCTTATGGCCGCGACAATGAGCGGGCAAAATGGCCGGGCTATGATTATCTGATGCAGGCCGAGGCCGGTTTCTGCGCCCTGACCGGCGAGCCGGACGGGCCACCCGTCCGCTTTGGCCTGTCGATGGTTGATTTCATGTCCGGCACGCAAATGGCTGTCGGCTTGCTCGCCGCTCTGCTCGACGCGCAGCGCTCGGGCGAGGGCTGCGATGTCGATGTTGATCTGCTGTCAGCGGCGGTTCACCAGACCAGTTATCCAGCGCTCTGGTATATGAACGAAGGGGATGTCACCGAGCGTGCGCCGCGTGGCGCACATCCATCGGCGACGCCAAGTCAGATGTTCAAGGCCTCGGATGGCTGGATGTTTGTGATGGCCCAGATTCCAAAATTCTGGCCCATTTTATGCGAGCGGATCGGTCAAGCGGACCTGATTACCGATCCGCGTTTTGATAGTCCGGCCAAGCGGCTGGAGAACCGTGCGGAACTGTCGCCTTTGCTGGATGCTGTGTTTAGTACCCAGCCGGTCGCGCACTGGCTTGAGCTGCTGCAAGGATATATGCCCGTCGCTCCGGTCTATAATCTCGATCAGGCGCTGGATAATCCGTGGCTGGAGACGATCGGCATGCGCGATACGGTTAGCCATCCGGACAACGCGGCCATGGATGTCCTGTCCAGTCCGATCAAGTTGAACGGCGAGCGCCTGCCCAACAAAGCGGGGCCGCTGCTGGGTGCTGACAGCGACGCGATTCTGGCCGAGGCAGGCTATGATGAGGATGCGATCGCAAAGCTCCGGGCCAGCGGGGTCATCTGATTCAATGGGAAAATTGAGCGGCATTAAAGTTGTTGATCTGTCCCTGTTTTTGCCGGGACCGATGCTGACCGTAATGATGGCAGACCATGGCGCAGAGGTGATCAAGGTCGAGCCGCCCACCGGTGAACCGGTGCGCGAAATGGCGCCCATTGAAGCTGGTCAGTCGGTCTGGTTCCGCAATCTCAATCGCGGCAAGCAGGCGCTGGCGCTGGACCTGAAATCGGAGGAAGGCCGCGACCGGCTCTGGGCCTTGCTGGCGGATGCCGATGTGATGATCGAAGGCTTCCGGCCCGGCGTGATGAAGCGCCTCGGCTTTGACTATGAGGCTGTTGCCGCGAAGAATCCGCGCATCGTCTATTGCTCGATATCGGCCTTTGGTCAGGACGGCGAGATGGCGCATCATCCGGCGCATGATTTGGCGGTGCAGGCGCTTTCCGGTTTTCTGTCTGTGAACGACGGTCCGGATGGCATGCCGGTGGTTCCGGGCGTTCCCTCGGCAGATATGGCGGCTGGGCTAAACGGCCTGTCAGCCGTGCTGATGGCGTTGATTGGGCGGGAGCAAACCGGGCGTGGCGACTATATTGATGTTGCCATGTTTGACGCGATGCTGCCCTGGTGCGCCCATATTGCTGGCGATACCATTAAAGGCGGAGATGGTCCGGTGTCGCGAGCGCAGCGTTCGCTGGGCGGAGCCGCTTTCTACAATGTCTACAAGACGGCGGATGGGAAACATATCGTCTTGGGCGGACGTGAGATCAAATTTGCCAAGACCCTGCTAACCGCGCTCGACCGGCTCGATCTGCTGCCGCTTGCGGAGCTGGATGCCGGCGAGCCTCAGCAGCCGCTGACCGAATTTCTGCGCAGCACGTTCGCAACCAGGAGCCGTGATCAGTGGGTTGAATGGTTTGCCGACAAAGATGTGGCTTTCTCGCCGGTGCTCGATTTTCGTGAAGCGCTGGACCAGGATTTCGTGCGGGAAAAAGGCTTGCTCGTCGAAGCAGACGGAGCGCACCAGATCGCGCCAGCTTTCCGGTTCAAATCGGAGCCGGTGTGGCAGCCGTCGGAGGCGCCGGATCTGTCGAAATGAGCGGTTCAGTCAACTTCAATATGCATCGAATAGGCAAAGCGTTCGCCCGGGTGATAGCTGGCCGAAATTTCGAACAGCCGGTCATCCTCGTCGAAATAGCAGCGCAAGATCCGCAGGATCGGGTCGCCTTCTTCAAGCCCCAGATCGTCGGCGAATCTTTTCGTGGCGGCGATCGCCTGAATGTCCTGGGTCACCCGGCTGACCGTGACATTGCAATATTCCTCGATCTGGCCAAACAGCGTGGCGCCAGCGATATCAATTTTCTCAACGCCGTCGGCAAAGTCCGGGTCGATCCAGGCAACGGTCACCGCGATCGGGCGCTTGCGTTCGGGCTTCAGCCTCGTGCCGTGAAAGACAAACCATTTTTGCTTGGGGTTTATCCCGATCTGTTCCGCAATCTTGGTCGGGATTTCCTGCGGCGGCAATTTTTCATAGGTGATCGTGGTGTCGCGCGCATATTGCAGAATCTCGCCGACATTGCTCAGCGGCTGGTGCAGCGCTCCGGCGCGGGCAGTGGCCGGCTGGACAATGGTTCCCGAACCCCGCTTCCGCGCGATGAGGCCTTCGGAGGTGAGCTTGCGCAGCGCCTCACGGACCGTGAACCGACTGACGTCAAATTTTTTGCAGAGTACCGACTCGGTCGGAAAGTCGCCAGGGTCGGGATAGTCGCCGCGCAGTACTTCCTCTCGCAGCTCGTCTGCCAACTCCAAGTATCGCGGCTTCTTTTTCTTGGCCGTCTTTATTTTTTGTCCACCCATAGACTTGCCTTAAGACGGGTGACGGCATGACGCAAGAGAGCCTGACGGAGAAACTTGCTACCCATTTGATGAGGCCTGTCGATGAGGCGACGAGGCAGCGTGCGAGATTGCATTTGCTCGACTGGCTTGGATGCGTAGCGGGCGCGCGGCAGAGCGAGGTGGCGCAGCTGGCGATACGGCGACGAATGGAAAGTGATGCCATTGGTATTGCGACCTGGCTTGGCAATGTTCTGGAGATGGATGATATTCATCGCACCTCGATTCTTCATCCGGGACCTGTAATTTGGCCGTCGGTTTTGGACCATAGAGGCAGCCTGTCTGATATTCTGGATTGTGCGGTGCGTGGCTATGAAGCGACAATTGCCGTCGGCTCTACCTTTGATGCCTTCCACTATAGTCACTATCACAATACGGCGACGGCCGGCTTTTTCGGCAGTACTGCAGCGCATTGGGAATATAGCGAAGCGGGAACTCCGGAAGAAGGCGACGGCGAGGCCAAGCTAGTCTCCGCTTTTGGATTGGCCGGTTCTGTCAGCGGCGGCCTCTGGCAAATGAGAAACGAACCCGGGAATACGAAACAATGGCATATCGTTCACGCCGTTAACACGGCACTTAATGCGTCATGTTTCGCTCGTGATGGCATTGTCGGCCCCCGCTTCATTCTGGAAGGCCCGCAGGGTCTCTATGCCGCCACCTGCGACAATCCCAAACCCATGACCTTCCCCGACCAGTGGCGCATTCACGAGGTCAGCTTCAAGCCTTGGGGCGCCTGTCGTCATGCGCATCCGGCGATTGATGCGGCGTTGGAGCTCAAGGCCAGACTGGGTGCGCTGGAGGGAGATATACTTGTCGAAACCTATGATGATGCCACCACCTTTTGCGATCGGCCTGAACCGCAAACGGTTATCGATGCCAAATTCTCGATCCAGCATGCCGTTGCGATCGTCGCAAGCCAGGGCGTGCCGCAGCTGGCTGATTTTGAACCGGAAGCCATTGCCCGATTGGCGGATGCGAGGCGGCTGGTGACGGTTTCAGCAGCGCCCGATATCACCAACCGCTATCCGCAGCATTATGGCGCGCGCGTTACGTGCGGCGGCGAAACGGTTGAGCTCGTAGACACATTGGGCGATCCCGAACGACCGGTTTCCAAGGAGCGTGTCATTGAGAAAGTCCGTGCCCTGGTGGCGTGGGGCGGATTGCCGGACAAGGACGCCGACCGGGCGGTTGATCTGGTACTCAACGGCGAAGAAGCGGGCGCGATCAATGTCATGCTCTCGGAGTGGCTGTCATGAGCAGAACACAGCAAATTCTCGACTTCGCGGCGGCTGATCATGTGCTGCCCGATAGCGCAAGAGCGGCAGCGATGTATTTTCTGGGCGACACGTTGGCTGGTGGAGCCGCCGGCGCGGCGTCCGATGAAGCGCAATCGATGCTGACCGCCGTTCAGGCTTGGGGAACCGGTGATCAAGCCCGGCTGCTTGGCTCAACCTCTCGTCTTCCTGCGCCGTCTGCCGCCTGGTTCAACGCGTTCGCGATCCATTGTCTGGAATGGGATGCCGTGCATGAGCCTGCGGTGGTCCACGCCCTCTCGGTGGTCACTGGCGCCTTGCTCGCTTCCGCAGACCGGCTGGGTGGCTGCGATCCGGAAACATTTTTGACGGCGCTCGCCGTTGGTGTTGATATCGCGAGCGGCATGGGCATTGCCGCGACGGGCGCGATGCAATTTTTCCGTCCGGCCACTGCCGGCCTGATCGGCGCCGCGCTTGCTGTTGCAAGACTGGAAGGAATAGCGGAACAAAAGTTTCCCGACATATTGGGGCTCGCCTATTCACAGGCCGCAGGAACGATGCAGGCGCATGTCGAAGCATCGATTGCCTTGCCGCTACAAATCGCCAATGCCGCGCGGTCGGCGATTACGGCGGTTGATCTCGTCAGGGCCGGGATGAACGGTCCGCACGACCCGCTTGAAGGGCCATTCGGATATTTCAAATTGTTCGAGCCGGGCGATCTGGCCCGCTACACGGATGACCTCGGCAAGAGCTGGCTGATTGAAAATGTCAGCACCAAGCCTTTTCCCTCCGGCCGGGCCAGCCATGGCATTGTGGGGGCAATTGACATCATGCTGCGCGACGGTTCCCTGGATGGAGCAGATGTCGTTGCGGTCGATATTGCCGCGCCGCCGCTGATCCATCGGCTTGTCGGGCGACCTTATAAAACCGATATGACGCCCGGTTACGCGCGGCTCTGCCTGCCTTTTCTGGTGCCGTTGATGCTGCGCGACCATATTATCGATCCGCGCTGCTTCACGCCTCAGGAATTCACCAATCCGGCGTTGCAGAATCTGGGCCAGAAGGTGACGGTGCGGATCGATGACAACCCCGATCACAACGCGCTGGCACCGCAGCGTCTAAGCCTTCTGCTGGCCGACGGCAGCACCGTAAATCGAGAGATTGCGGGCAATCTCGGCAGCCCCGAATCACCGATGTCTGAAGCGCAGACCCAGTCCAAGCGCGACCTTGCGCGCGGACTGGCCAGCAGCAATGCCGACCCCAGAATTTTCGATCATCCTCTAGCCTATGCGACGGAGCCTAAATGACCTTTCCGACCTATTTTGAAGCCTTTGATGCCAAACAGATGCTCGACCAATATCCGGTCGGCGATGCCTTTGTTCGCCGATATACCGCCATGTCCCGTGACGAGTTGTTCGCCATTCAGGACAAGCAGTTCCAGAAGTTGATGCGGCGTGGCTGGGAAATTCCTTTCTACCAGCGTCTTTGGCAAGAGCAGGGTCTGGAAGCCGGTGATATCAAGGGACTCGAAGATATCACCAAGTTGCCGGTTTACGACAAGACCGACCTGATGGCGTCGGTCAACGAATATCCGCCTTATGGAGATTTTGACGGACGCGGTGACAATCCGGTCGTGTTCCATACTACCAGCGGTACGACAGGCCGGCCGCAGCCGCTGATGTTCGGCCCGAAGGGGCGGGAGGTGACCAATCTGCTGGTCGGCCGCATGTATCGATGGATGGGACTGGGACGGGATGATGTGGTGCAGTCAGTCTATGGTCACGGCATGATCAACGGCGGCCACTATATCCGCGAGGCCGTGACCCATTTTACCAATTCGCTGTTCCTAAGCGCCGGAACCGGCATTGAAACCCGGTCGATCAATCAGGTTCATCTGATGGCCGACTTTGGCGTGACCTGCATGGTTGGTTTCGTCGATTATGTTCGCAAACTGGCCGATGTCGCGGAAGCGGAAAAGCTGTTTAACCGGATCAAGCTGAAAATGATCATCGGTCATCTGGGCACGGAAGACCGGGCGTCGACCGAGGCGGCGTGGCACGGGGCAAAGGCATTTGACTGGTATGGTGTGGGCGATACCGGCACTATCGCTGGCGAAGGGCCGGAACGCGACGGCCTTTATGTCTGGGAAGACGCGCAATATCTGGAATTGCTCGACGTCGATAGCGGCAAGGCAGTCGAACCGGGGGAAACCGGGGACATGGTTGTCACATGCCTGTTCAAGGATGACATTGCGCCCTGCATCCGTTTCAACACGCACGACATTACCGAGGAACGCACCGATACCAATTCTACCGGCATGGTGTTCAAGCGCATCTCCGGCTTCAAGGGCCGCAGCGACAATATGGTCAAACTGCGGGGGATCAATATCTTCCCGCACGCGATCGGTTCGATCATTGAAAATCGTGCGGACCTGACCGGTGAATATGTCTGCTATGTGACCCGCGATGAGAAGGGCCGCGATGAAATGCGGGTGGTGCTGGAAAGCCGCGGTGGATCAGACAAATCGGGCCTTTCTGATATCTTGCGCAAGGGTCTCGGTATCGACGTGGCGATTGATCTGGTGGATGTCGGCGGTACCGCAGCAGCCACCCAAATCGATGTGCGGCAAAAGCCGATCCGGCTGATCG
This sequence comes from Parasphingorhabdus sp., assembly GCF_048269865.1. Taxonomy (GTDB): domain Bacteria; phylum Pseudomonadota; class Alphaproteobacteria; order Sphingomonadales; family Sphingomonadaceae; genus Parasphingorhabdus. The sequence continues at coordinate 311,382 of NZ_JBLWUA010000001.1, forward strand.
ACGAACGGGGGCTGTGATTGGATCAATGATCCCCTGGGATGATCTCGAGACGGTCAATGCGGACCTGAACGCCTTTGTCGATTGGGACAAAGGCGCGTCCGGTGGGTCCGGACCGCTTGCCGGAATGACCGCCGGTATCAAGGCCAATATCGCGGTCGAGGGCTTGCCATGGACCGGCGGCATGGGTGCGTATCGCGGCAGGGTCGCGGACAAAGATGCCGACGCCGTGGCCAGACTGCGGTCAGCGGGTGCCACCATTCTTGGCACGGTGAATATGGAAGAGGCGGCGCTGGGTGCCAAAACCGACAACCCGTTTTTCGGTGCTACCCAGAACCCGCACCGGATCGGCTATACGCCCGGGGGGTCGTCCGGTGGCAGCGCAGCAGCGGTGGCGGCGGGGCTTTGCGATATCGCGCTGGGCACCGATACCATGGGATCGGTCCGGATACCGGCCGCCTATTGCGGGATATATGGATTGAAACCGACGCGGGGTGCGATCAGCCATGACGGTCTGGAGATTGCCGAGCCGACGCTGGACACCATTGGCCCGATGGCGCGGACGGTGGAAGAATTGGAAGCATGTTCGCGAATTTTGATCGACTGCGATGATGCGCAAGCCATTGATAATATTGCATTGTTGGAAAATCTCGGCGAAGTGGAATGCGAACCTTCGGTATTGGAGAGCTATGCCAAGGCCCGCTCGGCTTTGCAGGCTTCGGACCATTTTGCACTGCCTTACCCGCTCACCCGCATCCGCTATGCCGGTTTCATTCTGACCTCCCTAGCGCTGTCCAAATCGCTCGGCCCGCTACTGGACTCCGATCCTGAAGGCCTGTCGGGCACCCTCAAGTTTCTCATGACCTTCGGACCGAAGCGCAGCGCCTCTGATCTGGACGAAGATCGCCGTATTCTGGCCGAGGTCGGTGAAGCGGTGAATGCCGTGGTCGCCCGGCATGGTGCGATCCTGTTGCCGACCGCGCCCCAAGCCGCATTCAGTCATGCGGACAAGGCGCCGGCCAATCAGGCGGATTTCACGTGCCTGGCCAATATCGCAGGCTTGCCTGCCATCACGATTCCGGCTGGCTGGAATGATGCCGGACTGCCGCTTGGCGTCCAGATTATCGGAGCAGCAGGCAATGAGGCGGGATTGTTGCAACTGGCCCGGCAGCTCGACAACCAATTGTCGGCCTACCGTCAACCAACCCTATTTTTCGGACAATGAAGGAGAACAACATGCGCATCGTCGTCATATTCAACCTTAAAGAGGGCGTCAGCGCCGCCGACTATGAAAATTGGGCCAAGACAGCCGACATCCCCGGCGTCAACAAGCTGGGTTCGGTCGATGGCTTTACGGTCCACAAGGCGACCGGACTGTTCGGGTCGGAAGAGGCGTCTCCCTATCAATATGTCGAAATACTCGACATCAAGGACATGGATGGTTTCGTTGCTGACATCTCGACCGAAGAATTCCAGGCGATGGCGGCTCCGTTCCAGGAATTTGCCGATAACCCGCAATTCATTCTGACCGAGGATCTGTGATGTCCGGTAAATTTGCAGGAAAGACGATCGTCGTCACCGGCTCCGGCAAGGAGAAGGGACTGGGGCAGGGGATATTGCAGCGCTTTGCCGATGAAGGCGCAAATTGCGTGGTTTCCGATCTGGCCATTGGTGCGGAAGAAGAGGGCGTGGCCGAGGAACTGCGCGGACGCGGCGCAAAGGTCGCGACTGTCGCCTGCGATGTCAGCGACGCGGCGCAATGCCAGGCGCTGGTCGATCAGGCGGTCGAGGCTTTTGGAGCGGTCGACATTTTCGTCAACAACGCCGGTATCGGCTTCATGATGAAGCCCCTGCTGGAGGTCGATACGGCAAAAGAATGGGACAATGTGATCGGTGTCAATCTGTCCGGTGCCTTTTACTGTACGCAGGCGGCAGCCAAGGCGATGGTCAAGGCCGGGAATGGCGGACGGATCATCAATATTGCCTCCCAGGCCGCAAAAACCGGTTTCCCGCATCTTCCCGCCTATGTCAGTTCCAAGCATGGCATGGTCGGTTTGACCCGCGCCGCCGCGGTCGAACTGGGTGCGCATGGTATTACCGTCAACGCCGTTTGCCCTAATCACGTGACAACCGGGCTCGGCGCGCAACAGAATGCCTATTTTTCCAAACTGCTCGGCTTTGAGTCGGTCGAAGCCTATCTCGCCAATATGAGCACCAAAAACCCGATGGGCCGTCCGGGCCTGCCGAGTGACACTGCCGCGGCCTGCGCCTGGCTTGCCAGCGATGATGCTTTTTATGTCACTGGCGAAGCACTGAACGTATCCGGCGGGGAGGAAATGCACTGATGGAACAGGAACGTATGGACTGGCCGGATGGCGCGAAAATGGCGCTGAGCATTGTCGTCAACGTCGAGGAAGGCAGCGAGATGACCGTTGCGCGCGGCGATCGCGGAATGGAACCGGTGGACGAGCTGGGGATCCACATCAAGTCGGCGATCCGCAATTATGGCAATGAAAGCAACTATCTCTACGGCATCAAGGCCGGTGCGCCGAGGGTGGTGAAACTGCTGAAGGATTTTGACATCATGGCCAGCTGGACGGTGGCGGCGATGAGTCTGGAAAACCATCCGGAAATTGCACAGGCGATCGCCGATCTGGGTCACGAGCCGGTCAGCCATGGCTATCGCTGGGTCCATCAGTTCAAGATGGACGAAGAGAAAGAGCGTGAATTCATCCGCAAGGCAGTGACCTCGATCGAGAAAACGGTCGGCGTCCGTCCCTATGGCTGGCTGTCGCGCTATTTCCACACCGACAATACCAGGCGACTGTTGATCGAAGAAGGCTTCGATTATCATATGGATGACTATTCCGGAGATATTCCCTTCTGGGACAAGCAGACCGTGCCCGAAAAGCCGCTGGCGATCGTGCCGTATCAGCTCGACAGCAACGACATGAAAATGTGGACTGATCCCGCGATGACGCCGCAACAGTGGCTGGATTATGCCAAGCATAATTTCGACCAGATCTATCGCGAAGGCGAAGAGGGGCATCCGAAGATGATGTCGCTCGGGCTGCATCTGCGGATCATTGGGCGGCCGGGACGGATCTGGGCACTGGAAGAATTTTTCAAACATGTGCGGTCGAAGAAGGACGTCTGGGTGACAACGCGGCACCAGATTGCCCAACATCTGGCAAAAGTGGACCCGCTATGACCCTGCGTCTGGAAAAAAAGGGCAAGATTGCCCATCTTCTGATTGATCGCCCGAACAAGCGGAACGCCTTTACCCAGGCGATGTGGGAATTGTTTCCGGAGTTGCTGGCCGATGCTATCGCGGACGATGCGGTGCGGGTGCTGATGGTCCATGCCAGCACGGAAAATAGCGCTTTTTGCGCCGGTGCCGATATTGGCGAATTTGGCGCGGGATCAACCGATCCGGAGTGGCGCGCAAAGAACCAGGCGGCGATCGGCAAGGTGCAACATGATCTGGCACAGGCCGCGAAGCCGACGATCGCGGTAATCGACGGCGATTGCGTCGGAGGGGGATGCGGTATCGCTCTCGCCTGTGATATGCGCATAGCCGGTCCGCAAGCCCGCTTTGGCATTACGCCTGCAAAGCTCGGCCTCGTCTACCCGCTGCACGATACCAAATTGCTGGTAGATGCGGTGGGGCCATCGCAGGCAAAACGGATCTTGTTCACCGGCCAGATCCTCCCCGCTGCAGAAGCGCTGCGGATCGGACTGATCACCATTCTTGCCGACGATCCCTATGCCGAAGCGGAGGCGCTGGCGGACACGATGGCGTCGGTGTCATCGCACAGCCAGCAGATGAGCAAGCATATTGTCCGGCGCATATTGGACGGCCAGGCGGATGATGATGAAGCGTCGTCCGCGCTGTTTGATGCCGCATTTGAAAGTGATGATTTCAAGGAAGGCGTGAGCGCATTCCTGGAAAAAAGAAAACCGGAGTTTTAGAGTGACCCACCAATTGCAACATGGTTCGATACTTGGCGGCATTGCCGTCGTGCCTGATCTGGAAGCGGCGCTGCACAATTATCGCGACGTGCTGGGCATGGCGGTGGTCGAGCAGGGCAAATTGTCAGCCGATATCGCCGCGAGTTGGGGCTGTCCGAATAGCGCCGGTGCGCCGATGGCGACCTTGCAGCCGGTGAGCGGCGCGGATTGCCATATCCGGCTGGTCGAACAGCCGGATCATCCCGATTTCAAGCCGACGACCACTTATGGCTGGGCGGCCTTTGAACTGACTGTGCAGGATGTGTTCGGCTGGCCCGACCGTCTTCAGGGTAGCGGCTTTGATATTATCGGGCCACCGAAGGAGCTGGAGGGACTGCCTTTCTTTGTGCCCATGCAGGTGCTGGGCACCGGCCGGGAGATGGTCTATCTGAACGAGGTCCGGGAAGATACGCCGTCGTCTGATCTGCCCAAGGCGCAATCGCTGACCGATCATATTTTCATCGTCATTCTCGCCACGCCGGACCGCGCGGCTACCGTCAAATGGTATCTTGACCGGCTGCATCTGACCGAGGGCGATACCTATACCCTGGCCTATAGCATGATAAATGATGCCTTCGGCCGACCGGAGGACACTTTGTCCGATCTGACGATGGTGCAAAATGATCGGCTGCCGATTGTCGAAGTGGACGATTACCCCGAAGAAGCGACCGATCGCGGTCGGCATGAAGCGATGCTGCCACCGGGCAATGCGCTGGTCAGTCTGGCAGTGACCGACCTCGATGCGATTGACGTCGACTGGATCACGCCGCCGACCAGGCGCGATGCAGCGCCCTATTGCGGTCGGCGCGCGGCGACGACTCTTGGCCTGGCCGGTGAGTTGCTCGAGCTGATCGAGATCGGCTAGCCGCCGGGGCGCTCTTCCGCCGATATGTCGGGGGCCTGATTGTCGATATCGCGCCACAGCCGCCACTCGCCATCGCTGCCCTTTTTGAACACCAGAAAGGACCGTCCGTTGACCTCTACGGGCGCATCTGCGGGTGGGGTGATCGTCATCCAATATTTGGCGGTCAGATAGGCGCGGTCATCCTCGACGATGAGTTGTTCATTGGCGAAGTCGATGCGGACTTCATTGCCGGCGGCCTTGTTGCCTGCAAGAAAGGCCAATATCTTTTCTATTCCTTTTTGCGGCGGTGCGCCGTTGGTCATCAAGACGGCGTCCGGTTCATACATGGCGCGCAACTGCTCGATCTCGCCGGACTCGACGAAACGCTTCCAATCGGCGGCCCAGGCGATGATTTTCTGCTGATCACTCATCGCTGCTACGGCATTATTATCCCTGGCAAGGGCTGGTGAGGGAGGCAGCAAGGCGATCATCGCGGCGGCCATGACGATATGCTTGCTCACAGCGCTTCCCGGCGGTTTTGCGGTTGCCGGAAGCGGGACGGCAATGGCATCGCGGTTACCATATCTTGCCGCCGATCCAGTCGCCCGCCGCCGGGATAAATTCGGTGATCCGGATGTCGGCCCAAATGTCGGCGTCGAAATAGGGATCCGCTTCCAGCTGTTTGCGGGCGGCTGCAGCGTCCGAGGCCTTTACCACCAGCAGTGAGCCGACGGTGCCGCCGTTTTCATCCAGCATCGGCCCCGCGATACAGAAATTGTCGAGCGTCTTCTCGATATGGGCGAAATGCGCGTCTCGCGCATCGTTCCGCATCTTGGCGGTATCCGGTTTGTCGGTACAGTAGATTGCAAATGTTTTCATAAAATGTCCTCATCGAGAAAGGGAAGGATTTCTTGTGCGGTATGCTGAGCGCCCTGGTCAAGGACCCCCCGTTTGATATCGAGCCTTTCGATCAGTCTGGCCTGCGGCATCAACTGGGCGGCGCGCCTTGTCGGCTGCAGCAGCCCGGACTGTGTCGCCATGATCAGCGAGGGGCGGTCTACCAAGGGCAATCGTGCCTCTACGTCATAGGAAAAGCTGGCATGGAAAGCGGCGTGCATGCCGTTGCCGTGGCGCAGCTGTTCGGCGAACAGGGCGAAGCAACGGTCCAGACCGTGACTTTCCAGTCTGCCGGTCATCCCCCGATGCCATGCCGCATTGAGGCATTGGATGTCCGGTGTGATCTGAAAGGGTCTGCCCATCTTGAACAGCAGGCTCTTGCGGGTTTCTGAATCATAAGCAGGAACGTCGACAAGCGCGAGCTTGCGCACCGGGCTGTCGTTGGCGAGCGCCATTTCCACGGCAACCAGATTACCCGTATGAAATCCCATGATGTCCACCGGCGCGGCGCCTGAGAGATCCGCAGCGACCGCGCGCATGGCTGTGCTATATTCGAGGATTGACGGTTCCGTCTTGAACCGGTCAGATCCGCCATGGCCCGGGAAGTCCGGTGCAATGACGCGTCGCCGGCGAGCCAGGAAGGGCAGGATCTGGGTGAAGGCAAGGCCGCTGAAGGGGGCTGGATGCAGGCAATACAGGTCAGGTTCGGATGGTGTTTCCTCCGGCTCGACCAGACGCCAGTGAATCTGGCCAAACGGCCCGTCGGAATATCCCTTGCGGATCATTCGGTCGTGCCCTTCAACCGTTCCATCTGCGCTCGATAGAGGCGGCGCGTGAGGGGCATCATGAGGAACGGAATCACGCCGAACAGGAACGGAACGGTCGCCACCGCATAGCGAATATTATTCTCGCCAAAGACACCGCTCGACAGTTCGCCAACCATGATGGGACCGAGAGACCCGAACCAGCTGATCGACAGATAATAGATGGCGACAATCTGGCCGCGCACTTGCGCCGGCGTGATGACGAGCAAGGCCGTGACCCCGATGGCTGATACAATCCCGATACCGACGGTGTTGATACACAATATGGCAAAAGCCAGTTCTGCGGTCGGCATGAAGAGGGGCAGCGAGGCGGTCGGAACCATGATCAGAAAGCCAATATACAGCAGCCGCAAAGACGCATCCTTGACGCCCTTCTTTGTCCACCAGTCGGAAATCGATCCCATGATCAGCATATTGGCGGGGCCGATCACCAGCAGGGCAACGCCGTTGGCAAAAGCATATTTTTGTGGCGACCAGCCCCACGTTCGTTCAAACGTCGGTGCCAGAAAGCCCTGACTATAGGCGATCGCCGTCATCGTTCCGATCAGCAGCAGAAAACCGAGATAGAGCAGGCGGTTGCGCCATATATATTTCAGGGCGTCGATGAAGCCGCTGCCGCTGATGACATCCGATGCTGCGGTTGCCGGCCGTCTGGCCGGTTCTTTCATCAGCAGGAAAAACAGCGCAAAAACCAGACCCGGCAGGCCGACGATGATCAGGGTGAAGCGCCACGGCGACAAATCCCCGAACAGGGGCAGCGATTGTGTGCCTCCGGACGCGGTCCAGGCGATGATCGCGCCGCTGAGCAGAGAGGCGAGGCCGGCACCGATGGGCAGCGCAGATGAATAAAAGGCGATCGGCTTGCCGCGCTTTTCGGTGGGAAAGCTGTCGCCGATCATCGAAAAGGTTGCCGGGCTTAGAGTCGCTTCGCCGACGCCGACGCCCATGCGAGCGGCAAAGAGCTGAACGAAATTCTTGGCGGTGCCTGTGGCGATGGTAGCGACGGACCACAAGGCGACGCCGATCGATACGATCCAGATCCGCTTGCCCCGGTCGATCAGCCAGCCCATGAAAATACCGACAAAGCCGTAGATCAGGGTGAAGGCGCTGAGCAGCCAGCCAATCGATCGATCGGAAAGGTCAAATTCGGCCTTGATCGGCTCAATCAGCAAGCCAAGGATATAGCGATCCACAAAACTGAAAATATAGGCGATGGTGAGCAGCACCACCATGAACCAGCCGGCAGCGGCGCTGGGATAGGGCTTGGTCACAGGAGATGGTGGGCCATCAGCTGCCGACCAGTCACCGGTCATGCCTGTGTTTCCGGGATGCGATAGATCACGGTCAGATTGTCGTCGAAATCGACTATGCCAATCTCTCGCCCGATCCGGCCGTCATGGGTCTCGAGACGGTGTCCTTCGTAGACCTTCAGGCCCAATGCCGCGCATTCAGCCATCACCTTGTCGGGATCGGCGACATCGAGCACAATCGCGCTGCGCCGCGGATAGGGAATTGCCTTGAGCGGTACGTTCTTGATCCCTGACAGCGCCATGACGCGCGGCTGGCCCGGCAGGGAGAGGATCGCAAAATCCAGCTCTGCGCCATCCGGAATCTCAAATACCGGAATCGAATAGCTGTCGGGATTATGGCCCTTGCGATAGGTCACCTCAAAGCCGAGGATATCGCGATAAAATGTTAGTGCCCTGTCGATGTCTTCGACGACGAAATTAGCGCGCTGAAAGCGGGCGGGTTGCGTAGATGGCTGGTTGTCGGTCATGATAGTCCTCTCAATTCCATTCTGCCGGCTCGCCTCGGACGGAGCAGCATTGCACACCGACATTGCGGCCGTAATAGAGGTTGGCGAGTGCACCCGGCATGTTCTGAAAACCGTCCTCGACATCCTGCACCGGTTGCAGTCGACCGTCGTGAATCCAAGTGGCGAGATCATCCATCACACGCTCCCAATGGCTGAGATGGTTGTAGACAAAAAAGCCCTGCATCCGGGAATCGGTCGCACGAAGCCGTGTGTAGTTGGAGAGCGCAAATGGCTGTTCGCGGGCATATTCACTGATCGACCCGCAGAGAATGACGCGGCTGTGGAGCCGGAGCCGTTCGAGGCAGGCCGCGAGGGTCTCGCCGCCAACATTGTCAAAATAGAGATCAATCCCATCGGGCAGCAGTTCATCGAGACGCTGCGCGATATTTTCGGACTTATAGTCGATGGCCTGCGAACATCCGTGTTCGAGAATGAAAGCGCACTTGTTCTGGCCACCGGCAATGCCCAGAACATTACAGCCGACCACATTGGCCGCCAGCTGACTGACGATCGAGCCGACCCCGCCAGCGGCCCCGGAAAGCACCATTTGCTCACCGTTTTTCGGATCGCCGCAGGCAAAAAGTCCTGCATGGGCAGAAAGCCCGGTCATGCCGAGCACGCCGGAGCCCAGAGCAGCCGGCAGACCGTTGTACGGCATGGCAAAGAATTTTTCCTGCGCGGTCATTCGGGAGGCTTTGTAGGTTTGCCAGCCCAGCTGGCCCTGGACCATTTCGCCTTCCCGCCAGTCGGGATGGCGTGACTTGACGATTTGCGCGACGCCGCGGCCGTGGATTACATCGCCTGGCTGAAGTACGCGCTCGCCCGCCGCGCCGGTGCCTTGCATATAAAAGCGCATCACCGGTGCCAGGCCAAGATAATGAGTCTTCAACAGGACTTCGCCATCGTCGGGTTCGGGGATGTCGGTGACAGCCCATTCGAAATCATCGGGTACTACATTGCCGACCGGTCGCGCCGCCACTCGCCATTGATAATTGGCATCATCGTCAATCTGCTTGCCAGCAGCCAAGGCGGCAAATGCGCAGAGGCCGTTGTCGGACACCTAGTTGTGAACCTTCACGATCTGGTTCACTTCGTAAAAATAGCCATCAAGATCCCAGAACGAGCAACCGATCATATCCCTCTGCTTGCCATCCGCGCCGGTCACTTGCCATTCGCGCGGCTCGCAGTGGATGCGCGATCCGAGTGCGCGGGCGCGTTCCAGCGTAGCCTTGGCGTCTTCCGCCGCGACCACAAAAATCGGTGCGCCAAATGCGATTTCGGTTGGCAGCTCTGCCGGTGCATCCTGTTTGGGGTCCAGCCATTCCAGCAATCCGATCATCCCGATCAGATCATCTTCGCATTTCAGGATGATCAGCCGGGTCTCATCCCCCTTTTTTCCTGCTGCGAGCTGGGTGCCGGACAGGGTGAAGGGGGTATCCATCCATTTCGTCATGCCGAACACGGTCTCATACCAGTGCCCGGCGCGGTCGCCATCGCGGACCATCAACGTCGTGCGTTTGATAATATCAGCCATTTATTGTCGGGCTCTCGATCAGAAGAACCTGACATTCGGCGCAATCTTCGCGCAGTTTTTTTACTTCCTGATATTCCGGGCTGTTCCAGAAAGCCTTCGCCGCCGCGATATCAGGCCATTCCGATATGACCATCGAAGCGCCATCACCAAAATTGCCTTCCAGCAGTTCGGCGCCCGGACCGCGGAGCACATATTTCCCGCCAAATTTCTCTACAAGCGCCCCGGCTTTGGCACCATATCCGGCAATAAAGGCGTCTCTGTCGGTGATTTTCGCCGTGACGATCATATAGGCTGGCATAAGGGCTCTCCAAAAGTTGTCCGGACAAATTAACCGCATTGCGTCGTAATGCAATCTCTAATTGCGCGGCCCAATTTCAGGCGAACTGAAAATTACGCGGCAGGCGCCTTGCTCTTCTGAAATGCCGGAAAACCGCCAAAGAGACGTTGCAAAATTGCGACAGTCTATCAATTCTGTGAGCCGACTCAAAAATTTGTCTGGACAAATTATGCTTCCAGTGAGAATTTCATCGAGGAGGAAAAGAAAATCAGCGCAGCTGGTATCAGGGAGAACTCTAATGAAATATTCTTACAAATATCTGCTAATGGCCGCGGTTGCCGCCGTTCCGGCATCTGCTTTTGCCCAGCCTGTATCCGGCGAAAACGCCGACGACTCGAACGTGATCATCGTTACCGCGCGCAAAGTTTCGGAGAATTTGCAGGAAGTGCCTGCTTCAGTCGCCGTGGTCGGGTCCGGCACGATCGACAATCTGGCGCTGGACAGCGTGGCCGATATTTCGAAAGTGACCGCTGGCCTGACCTTTGACGACAGTTTCGGGCGTGATTCCAATCGGCCGGTCATTCGTGGCCAGGCCAATATTCTCGGCGACTCGGGCGTCGCCGTGTTCATCGACGGCATTTATTTCAGCGGCTCTGTTGGCGATTATGCGGTCGACAATATCGAGCGGATCGAGGTCGTAAAGGGACCGCAAAGCGCGCTCTATGGACGGAACACCTATTCCGGCGCGATCAACATCATTTCCAAAACCCAGGCTGATCGTCTGACCGGATCGATTTCTGCCGATATATCGGAGCACAGCCGGTTTGATATCAACGCCAACATCCGTGGGCCGGTAACCGATTCGATCACCGCCTTTGCTTCCGGGCGCTATTATGAATATGGCGGCGAATATACCAATCTCTATGATGGCAACAAAGTCGGCAAGCAGAAGTCCTACTCTTTCTCCGGCGGCTTTGCCTATGACGGTGGCGGGCCTTTGACGGCTCAGCTGCGGACCTATTACAACAAGACAGATGATGGTCAGCCAGCGCTTTTCGCGACCAGTGTTGCCGACAATAATTGTCTGTTCGACAATGGCAGTTTCTATGGCGGCGCGGGTCGTTATTTCTGCGGTACGATCAAGCCAGGACAGGTCAACACCGATTATACCCGGCAATTCGCCAATAACGGCGCCGATGTCGGGCTGGAGCGAGAAACGTTCAACGCCAGTCTGCGGATGGACTATGAAATCAATGATCAGGTCACTCTGACATCGCTGACTGGATATAATCGGGTCACGAGCCGGACCGAAACCGATGGCGATTATTTGCCGACCAGTTTTCAGCCGGCAACCTTTGCAACCTTTCCTGCCGGGCCGGGCGGCATTGGTATTGTAAACGGGCCTCCCACCGACTTTTCTTTCGCCACTGCACGCAAAACGGAAGATTTTTCGCAGGAGATCCGGCTGGCCTATGATGGCGAACGGTTCGACTTGCTGGTCGGCGGTTATTATTTTGACCAGAGTGACGATAGTCGCGACATCCGGACGCTTCCGGCCGACGCCAACGCAAGGGCGCAGGCAAATTCCGATGCGCGCGTGGCGCAACTCTGCTCACCGGCTCGCGGTTGCTTTTTCAGCTTTTTGACCGATCCGGCAGCAGCCGGGACCGTCATCGTTCCCCGCAACTCCAATAATCTCGATATTCAGAACTGGGCGATCTTTGGTTCCGCCAGCGTGGAGCTGTTCGAGAATTTTACGCTCAGTGTTGAAGGGCGCTATTCGGAGGAGACGATCGAGCAGTCCGCGATCAGCCGTAACCTTGGCGACCCACTGCCGGCTCCGGTTGTGTCCAAGGCAAAGTTCAAAAAATTCACGCCGCGGGTGCTGGTTGACTATAAACTTTCGCCTGACAATCTCCTCTACGCTTCCTTTGCGCAAGGCCAGAAGCCGGGCGGGTTCAACGACGTGCTGGCAATTCTGGCCAACCAGCCCACGTTTAATGAGGAAGAAGTCGATGCCTATGAAATCGGCATCAAAAACCAGTTTCTGGACGGCGCTTTAACCGCCAATCTGGCTTTATTTCATAACGAGATCAGCGGATATCAGTTGACCCAGACCGTCTTCCTCCCGCCCAACCGGGTCAGTTCCATCGTGAATGCCGGTGATGCTCGGGTCAATGGTCTGGAACTGGAGCTGGTCGCGCGACCCAGTCGTAATCTGACGTTTACTGCAAATTATTCGCTGGCCGATTCCAAATTCAAGAATGGCGTCGATGAAAACCAGGGTGTGCTGGATGACGTCGCCGATGATGGTCTGGTCAATTGTTCAACCGGCGACCAGTTTCCGGATGCCGACTGCCAGTCTCTGTTCGGGTCGATCAAGGGCAAGCGTATTCCGCGTGCGCCGGTGCATCAGGTCTTTGCCGACGTCGATTACCGCACCGATATTGGCGACAGCGGCTGGAAAATATTTGCCGGTGGCAATGTTACCCTGATTTCAAGCAGCTTCGCGCAGGTCCACAATCTGGCGAAAACCGGTGGATCGGTTGTGACCGATGTCCGGCTGGGCTTTGAGAATGAGAATTTCCAGATCCAGGGCTATGTGAAGAACCTGTTTGATGAAGATGCGGTCGCGCAAATCCTCCGTTATGCCGATGCCGATGCCAGCTTCCAGCGGAGCTTTGTCGCCGGTTTGCGTCCTGGCCGACGGTTTGGCGTGGTGCTGACCGCGAAATATTAAAGCCCCGAAGGTCGCAACTTGGGACAACAGAAAGCCGCTCCGTTGAGCGGCTTTCTAATATGGGAGATCGACGATGCGTTTGTTTCGAATTTTTGATCTGTTTGTCGTGATGGCCCTCGGGCTCATGCTTCCCCTGACCGGCGCGCGTGCGGAGGCGGATCTGTCCGGCAATGAGATACTCGCCCTTGCCCGAGAGGCTGCTGGCGGTGACGGCTGGGCCAATGCCCAAACGCTGAGCCTGTCCGGCCATGCCATATTCTACGGGCCAAAGGGGCCGGAGCCGCGCTCGATCGCGGATGATTACCGGATGTGGCGGATATTCGATGCGGACCGCGAAGCGGCCCACGGGGCCGACGGCAAGGTCCGGATCATCGCGAAGTCGGGTGAGAAGCTGCTGTTTGAGGTCGGCTTTGACGGTCAGACCACCTGGACCGAGCGGGGCATTACGCCGCAGGCGGAGGCCGATGCATTCTGGGCCAGCAACTTTGGTTTCGGGATTATACGGCAGGCCGACAAACCCGGCTTTACCGCCACCAGACTTGCCGATGACAGGATTGATGGCCATCCGCTTTACATGGTTCTGTTGACCGATCCCAAGGGCGGGGAAACGCTATTCGGCATCGATCAGCAAAGCCACGCTATCCGCTCCATGGGCTTTCGTACGCCGAAAGGATGGCATCATCGCACCTATGATGATTTTGTCGAGCTGAACAATCCGCGCTGGCTGCAGGCGCGGCATGTCACGCTCTATTATGACGGGCGGAAATCGAACGAGGTGTTCTGGACGACGACCCGCGTCAACGAAGAGATTGATCCCGCGCTGTTTCAGCCGCCGGCCGCTATGCTTCCCGTACCCGCGGATTGATCCCTTTGCGAGAGACGGCGGTCTCCCCGAATTCCTGCGGGAAAGCCATGCAGTTCTGAAGCCTGCGCTCGTCTGATCGCCACTCGGCCTGCCGGACCTGTCGGTCGGGATGCGCTGCGGCTTCTCAGTCTGCGATTGAAAAATCCCGAAATATAAAGCAGATAGGCAAACAGGGACCGCAATCGCCGACAGGACATCTCTTGAACAACAAGCTCTCTTTTTCAGCGACATTTCTGGGATTGGCTGGCCTGTTGCCGCAACTCTTGTGCCTCGTCGCCGTTTTCGACGAGAACACACGTTATATCGCGCTGAGCGCGGGATATTTATATGCGGCTGTGATTTTCAGTTTTCTGGGCGGCTTCTGGTGGGGGCTAGCGGTGGCCAGCCCCGGTGCGCCGCAGTGGGTGTATAGTGTTGCGGTTGTGCCCAGTCTGGTGGCGGTCGCAAGCGGCATCCCGTGGATGATCGGGAGCACGTGGCCGGGTCCGTCGCTCGCTTTGCTGGGCATCGCCCTGATCGCTGCCTTGTGGGTTGATGTGCGACTGAACCGGTTGAATCTGATGCCGGACTGGATGCTGCGGCTGCGGATTCTGCTGTCGCTCGGCCTGGGCCTGACCACGCTGGCGCTGGCCGCCTTGTAGACCAGGATCATTGCCGGACACTCGGGCACATCGGGCCTGTGAGTCCGTGCCGTTAACTCTCTCCAAGACCGAAACATTATCCAAATCGCTGAGAGGCCCAGAAGTGCTGGCTTTTCGATGCTCTACGGTTCTGATCGGCAATGCCTGACGGGTGCGTTGACCGACAATATTAACATTGTTTGTCATGTTTCTATCGGTGCTTGTAACAAGCTTATGGTCCCGCGCTCCTCTATCCGATTTTCATAGTCAATGAAATTACAGGGGGCCTTCATGCGCTTTTCCAATGCAGTCGCGATATCGACAATGGTGTTTAGCAGCTGCTTGCTGACGTTCACATCCACGCCCGCAGCGGCGCAGAGCGATCCGGATGTCAAAAATGCTATGGACCAGCTGAACGCTGGTCGGGCCGGTGCCGCCTATTCCGCGCTCAAGGGCAGCGAGGCAGATCGCGCCGGCAACCCTGATTATGACATGGCTCTCGGTCTGGCTGCCCTGGAAACCGGTCGCCATGGAGAGGCGATCATCGCGTTCCAGCGTGTTCTGGCGGTCCAGCCACGCAATGCGCGCGCACAGGCAGAACTGGCCCGGGCCTATGCGATGGCCGGCGATGTCGATACCGCTCGCGCCGAGTTTGAAACGGTCCGCGGCGACCCTTCGATCCCGGATCCTGTGCGCAACCGGATCGATGGTGTGGTTCGTCAGCTGGATACCGCGATTGCCGGCGGCGCGTCAGAGATTACCGGCTATATCGATGTCGAGGGCGGATATGACAGCAATATCAATACCGCAACCGACGCGATTTCGATTACATTGCCATTGTTCGCCTTTCTGGGCCCCGCGACCCTGAATGGGGCGGCGCGTGAACAGGATGCCGGTTTCTATCAGATCCAGGGGGGGCTCTCCGGTTCGACACCGCTCAGCCGCCAGACCCGTCTATTCGGCTCGGTGCTTGGCAACTGGCGCGACAATGTCGACAGCCGGTTTGTCGATCAGGCCTCGGCAGTCGGGACGGTTGGCGTTGCCCATAGCCTGGCCAACGGCGATGTTATCTCGCTTTCGGGGCAGGCGCAGCGCTTCTGGCTCGGTCATAATGGCTACCGCACCAGTGTCGGCGGCGATGTCCGCTATACCAAGCGGCTGTCGAATGATCGCGCGCTATCGGTCAGCGGCCAGTATTTCCGGCTTAATTACGATGGCAATCCACTGCAGGATGCCGAGCGTTTCTCCGGCAGCGTCACCTATGCCGACAAGAATATCTATGGCGGTATCGGCGGCGGCAAGGAAGAAACCCGGCGTCCTGGTGCTGACCAGCTGAGCTATCTGTTCTTCAACGCCCAGCTTGGCGGTGAATGGAGCCTTGGTGAAAAGGCGGCCGTCATCGCTGGTGCCAGCGTTGAGCATCGCAATTATGACAGCCGAGATCCGCTGTTCCTTCAGGGTCGCAACGATACGCAATATGATGCGTCGCTCGGCCTGCGTTATCGGTTCACCGATACGATCAGCATCCGGCCCCGCGTGACCTATACCCGCAACGACAGCAATATCGGGCTTTATGATTACGACCGCTGGACCGCGTCTGTTGGCGCCCGTCTGAGCTTCTAGAATTAACAGTAAACCCTTGGGAGAAAAACCATGACCCAGATCCGCCAAAGAAATACGAGCCTGCTGACCGACGTCAAACTGGCTGGTGCCAGCGCGCTTGCGACCACCTTGTTCGCGATTTTTGTTCCCGGTTCGCCGCTATGGGCGGCGGAAATGGTTTTCACTTCCGCGGGCAATGACGCTGCGTCCAGTGAAAACGGTGCCGGTGAACAACAAATCGCATCGGGCGTTGTCCAGCTGAAACTGGATGACGGCACCACGGTCAGCATCATGGGGCCGGCGCGCTATTCGCTGTCGGCAGACGGACAGCTGTCCGTGCCGAGCGGCAGTTTCACCGCATCGGCGCCAGCCAACGGATCTCCCAAGCCGATTATCGCGGGTAATGGCAGCCAGATTGTCCTGAAGCCCAGCAGCAGCGCCAACGGCAAAATTGCCGCAGACGGCAGCTTTTCCGGCTTTGCTCTGACCGGATCGATGCAGGTGGCCAGCAATGGTTCCAGCCGCAGTTTTTCGGCTGGCAAGGCTTTCAAATCCGGCAATGGATCGGGTCCGTCAGCCACGGTAACAGCAGGCGTCCAGCCCAATCGCAGCGGCGGTCAAACCGCTCTGCAACAGGTCCAGCAGGCACAGCGCAACGCTACGCAATTTCTCGCCAATGCCAGCCAGACCACACCCACTGCACTGGGCTTTGCGGGCGTATCGCAGCCGCAGGCTTTTGTCCCCGGTACATTGCAGGCCGCAACCACGCCGGCGCAGTTCCAGGCTTTGGTGCAGGCACAGACCGGTCCGCTTGATCCCGCCCAGGCCTTGCAGTTTATCACCGAGATTCTGGCGGCAGCGCAGAATGGAGGGCTGGGCACCTATAGCGGTCTGACGCCGACCCAGATCCAGGCACTGTTGTTCAATTTGCAAACCTATGGCGCGCCGTCGGGAATTTCCCAGTTCCAGCTGCAGGAATTCCTCCGCGTGCTGGGTATCGCGGGCTACACGATTTCGGGCATTACCGGTAGTGGCCCCACCTTTGGTTCGATCGCGGATCTGTTGGCGCTGGTCGCCGCTGGCGGGACAATCCCTCCCGGCGATCCGACGGTTCAGGCACTGGTTGACCTGCTGTTTGCCAATGGTTTTCCGGCGGGCCTGGATCCTGACGAACTGGCGCGGCTGTTTCGCCTTGCTGGCTATACTGTACCCCCCCAGTTTGGCGGCGGCGGCGGAACACCAACGCCGACTCCGACACCTACCCCAACTCCAACGCCCACGCCCACGCCCGTACTGGCGGCGTCCGACGGCGTACGGCCTGATGACAGCCGCAGCGACATCAGTGTGGCCTTTGCCAAAATCACTGAAACGGGCCAGGACAGCAAAGTCACGCTGATTTTTGAAGGCGATGAATTTGTCGGCTACCGGCTGCGCAGCGGCTTTGAGATCAAGTTCGCCGATCGCGACGAAGTGGAAAAGGGCGGCGACAAGGGAATTATCGGCTGGTCGCGTCTGGTCGGTGGCACCAAGATATTGGGAGCCCCGCGCGGACCGGACAGCGGCGACCATTTTGTCTATGGTGTGCCGATGATCAACCGGCCTTCAGGCGGGCTGCTGACCTATGACCTGATTGGTTATACCAGTCCGACGATCCGCGATGACAGCGTCGCGGCAGGCGGATTTGACGGTAAATTCGCGGTCAATTTCGGCACTGCGCAGGTACTGGCCGGGCTCGAAGCGACCATCGTTTTGTCTGACTCTGTCTATGAAGTAGCGTCGGAAGGTGGCGTGCTGGCACCCAGCATCTCCGTTCTGAGCGATGGCCGGTTTAACGGCACTATCGATCTGCAAGACGGTCTGGGAATCGCCTGCAGGGTCGGTGACTGCCGGTTCGTTTACAACGGCTTTCTCGCCGGTGACGGCGCCAGCCATGCCGGCTTCGCCTATACCATCCGCGATGATGCCGATACCGTGGTAAAATGGATCGACGGCAGCGCCGCCTTTGCGAAAGGCGAGGTTACCGGCGGGACTCCCAATCCGATTACCAAGACCTTCCGTGGTATCAGGGTTGATGACGGCTTTACCCAGCCGGTCGCCGGTGATTTTGCCTCTGCTCTGGATGTTTCAGCGAATTTCCTGACCCGCGGCGAGATTCAGGCAGACGAAGGTCGTGCCTTCCGGATCACCGGATATGCCGATGGCAGTCCGACCAACAAGTCAGCGTTGTCGGGCGTCCGGGTCAAGGGCGGCGTCGGCGATAGCGGCCGTTCCATCGGCACGGCCAAAAATGCCGACAATGGTGCTCTCGGTGACGTTCTGGGCTGGACCCGCTGGACCGATGGAGAATTCAGTAATCTAAAAGGCGGCAAGCGCGTTTTGGCTGGCACTGAATCCATTCACTACATCTATGGCGACGGCACCACCGGCACCTTGCCGACCGGCCGCGCGGAATATGCCGTGGCCGGCGGAACCCGGCCGACGCGGGTCGATGGACAGGGCGATCCCGGCACGTTCGAGGGCGAAATCGCGATCGACTTTGCCACGCTCAAAATGGGCTGGGACACGATTGTCGGCATGGGCAACGACCGGTTTAACTTCCTCTCTGCCGGTGGCCTCGACGATCTTTCGATCAGTGTCAAAAACGCGGGTAACGGGGTTTATAACTTCACCGGCGACGGCATCGTCATTTCCGAACTGGGCCGCTGTGAGGGATGCACCGGATCGGCAAGCGGCTTCCTGAGCGGCAAAGACGGCCGCTATGTCGGATTCTCCTACGAGATCGGTACCGCCGACTTTGGCGCCATTCATGGTGTGGCCGGCTTTGAACGCGCCGACCTGGTGGGCGTACCAGAGGAAGTCACACGAGACGAACAGGTTATCGCAGGCCTTGGCAATCGCAAGCGGACGATCGGATTTACCGACGGCAGATTGAGCGAATATCTGGGTCTTGGCGGTGTATCCGGTGTCCTCGAAACGGCCAAGATTGTTGACTTCGGCACCGCAGCTGACGGCGTCATCAACTGGTCGCGCTGGGCAGACGGTACGGCGATCATTTCCGACGCCAGCGGTCCGCGCACAAAGAGCTATCCGGAAGATGGTGGCAAGCACTTCGTTTATGGCAGCGCCGCGACCAATCTGCCGACCAGCGGAACCGTAGCCTATGATCTGGTCGGTTCCACTGCACCGACGTTCCGGGACGGGTCGCAATCGCCCGGCACATTTGCCGGGAAGATGGCGGTCGCTTTTGGCGGCACGCCAAAGGTTGGTCTGGAGTTTGACGTTGGTATTGGTGGTTCGACATATGGTATCGCAACCGACGGTGGTGTAGCTGGCACTGAAACCGGTGGTATTGATCTCTTCACCGACACAAGCACCGGGTTCACCTTTCACACCTTCACCAGCTTCAGGGTGCCGGTAACCGGTGGCGGCGCGGCTTGCCCCAATACATGTAATGCTACGATCGAAGGCTTTCTGGCCGGCGAAGGTGCAAGCCATATCGGAGTAAATTATACGTTCGGCGGTTCCGGCACCGGCCTGATCGTCGAAGGTGCGGCTGCTTTCGGCAAAGCCGGTTCCGCTCCAACGATGGCGTCTGCTACTGCTGCTACTGCTGCTGCGGCGGGGGCGGACAACTGGTCCAGCTGGACTGCGCCTACCGGCAACCTGACATCAAAAGCAGATTTTGGTCCGCTGCTGGGTGGTCGGCCGGCCAACAATCTGGGCCGAATGTCACCCGATTTGATCAGGAATTTCAGAGAGAAACTGGGACCGGATTTTTCGTTTAGATAATTCGCCGCCCCAACAGAGCTCGGCCCGTCCCTGACAATTGTCAATCAGGGACGGGCCAGCATCTTGAGAGATAAAGCTAACAAGCTTTGTCACATGTCTAACAGCAGGTGTAATTGGAAATCAGGGCAGTTTTCCGCCAGTTTTGTTTCGGTAAAGAGAACAAGGGAACGGATATCATGAACAACTTCAAGCCTATTTCAGCGTTGCTATCAGCCGCTGCTTTAATCACCGTTGCGGTACCCGCACCTTCGCAGGCCGCGAAGAAAAAAGAGGTTGCGGTCATGAAATGCGACGCATCCTACGGCACCGTTGCGATCACCGATGGCGACACGCAGGGATGGAGCAAATTCGGCTTGTCCAGTCCTCGCGGAATGCTGGGTGCGATTGTTCAGGAATCCGGCTGCTTCACCTTGCATACTGGCGCGGATGGTAAGCCAGCCAATTATCTTTTGTCCGCCATTGCCGGCTCGCAGGAAGAAGTTGACCAGACCATGAACACGGCGACCGGCCTGTTGAAAGGCGGCCTGGTTCAGTCCGGTGCTGCCGGTACCATCCTGAGCAAAGTTCCGATGGGCGGCGCATTGATGGGTATGTTTGGCGGTTTGGGCGGCAAGAAAAAGACCATTTCTGCTGGCTTGCGGCTGATGGATCCGTCCAACGGACAGACGCTGATTGCCGGCAGCGGCCTCAGCCAGAAATCGACAATCAAGGTCTTGAACAGCAGCGACTGGGTTGCGGCCAGTCAGGGACAATTCGGGCAATATAGCTCGTCGAAAGACGGCAAGATGGTGACCAGCGCCTTCATCGAAGCCTATAACAACCTCGCGTCACAGGCCGGGGCGTTGGCAACGGCACGCCAGGCAGCTGCGGCGGCACCGGCGGCAACGATCACGACCACCTACACGGTTGCTGTTCCGACGTCGATGAGAGCAAGTGCCTCAAAAACCGCTGCTGAAGTTCGCTCTCTCCGCGCGGACACCGAATTAAAGCCGACCGGAAAAAAAGAGGGGCTGTTTGTCGAGGTAACCGACAATTATGGCACCAAGGGCTGGGTTTCAGTAGAAGACCTGCGCTAATTGCGACCCCGGCGTAGGGATATCACTGATAAGGAAGGGCGTCCTCTATCCCGGAGGGCGTCCTTTCATTTTTTGCTTACTGTGGGATAGCGTCTAGTCACCGATCAAGATGAATGGTGCCCAGATTGCCGGGTGAGCGCCGCCCGGGATAGCGGCGTCATCGATCAGCTTCAGCTGCGCCTGACGAAGCGCTTCGGAACGGCGCATGCCTCCGGTTGCATTTTTCACGGTATTTATCGTCAGCATGGCTGCGGCATCATCGCGGACCTGCCAATGCGAGAGCAACAGCGATTGTGCTCCGGCCAGCCGGAATGCGCGGGCCAGACCGGAATAGGTCGGCGCGCTGTTGTTCCTGCCGCCGCCGCTATTGCAGGCAGACAGGATCACCCAGTCGGCCGGGATGGTCATCTGCGAAATCTCTGTGGCCGTGAGCAAACCGTCATTCTCCGGGACAGTGTCATCGGGCGGGGTAAAGACCAGCGCCGGTTCCAGCAGACCGTTGAGTTCGCCGCTGACCAACCCGTGGGTCGCAAAGGCGATGACCGAATAAGATCCCAAGTCCAGAGCGCGCAAAGCCTTTTCGGTCGCTTGATTGCCGGTCAATATGGTGGAAAAATCGGGACCAAAAGCGGTTTCAATCTGCCGTAATTCCGTCTGGGCCGTGGGTAGTTCGGGTAATGAGCGCAGCGAATCCACGTCTACGGCACCGCCGCGGAATATATTCACCGATGCCAGTTCGACCGAATCTTTGCCATTCAGGGCCGGTGCGCCGATGCCGGCAAATCTGTTCCGCGTCGCTTTCCGGGCCGATGGCTTCATGCGCTCGCCCAGACTGGAATAAATGGCAATCGATTTTTCCCGGACCAGCCAGGGCAGCTGACGGAGGGGGTCGTCGTCGTTGGTGGGCCGTGTCAGCATGATCTGTGGCGGCAATTTGGCGATGGCGCCGGATGCCGGGAACAGCAGTTCCGACTTGTCGGCGATCTGGCTGTAAAGACGGCCCGGAAAAATGATCTGGAACAATTCGTACGCCGTATCTGCGTCAAAGTCCGCCGTTTCGATGTCGTCAGCGAAGCGAGCATTATTGATTTGCGACAGCAGCTGGCTGGTTTTTCGGTACAGACGCATCCCGCGATTGTCGCTGGTGTCCCAGAACAGATCGCTACGCGTCACGATGATGGTCAGAAACTTGTCGTTGCCGGCAATCGGAAAGATCACCGCCTGATCGTCTGACAGGTTTTCCCGAATTTGCGAAAGGGTGAGCAATGCGGGTCGGCTGAGCGAGGTATATTCCGGAAAGTCCTTCATCAGCGAGCTTTCCAGATTTGTCAGTACCGCCTGCCGTTCCCGCAGTTTCAGGCTGATATCCTGCAAATTGTCGTCGACATCGGCTTCGGCCTTCATCAGGCTGGCCTTGAGCGTCTTTAGCTCACTGCGTGCCTGGCGAATTTTCTGCACGCGATCTTCAAAACCCTTGTCTTTGGCCGCGGCGCGCAGCGTCAGATTGGCATTGGCGGTCGATAATTCTGACAGCAATGTCAGTTGTGCCGCCTTGACCGCTGCCTCTTCGTCGCCTGCCAGCAGCGAGCTATGGGCAAAGCTCGCAAAACCGGCGGTCATGACAGGGGAATAAGAGATGAGTTCCGGCCGGGCGGTGGCATAGCTCATCAGCTTTTCCTCAAGCCGGTTGGCGATCGGCAGGCCGCGTGCATAGCCAGCCTTTGCCTGCCCTTCTTCGGCCATCATTTCGGCAATCCGCAGGTCCCAGACGATGCGATCGCGATGCCCTTCTGGCAGAGCGTCGGCTAGGTCGGCAAAGGTCCGCTTCGCCAGCGCCAGACCCTTTGCCCGATTTTCAAAGCGATAGAGATGATGGGCGTAAGCCAGTTCGGCCAGAGATATCCAGGCATCCCCGGGCTGCAGATCCGCCTTCACTTCCTCAATACCGGACAGATAATGGGGGCGGGACTGGTTGCTGCGACCGAGCTGGTCCAGCAGCACGGCCAGCTTGATAGACGAAAATCCGCGCGCAGAGGGGTCGCCGCCCTTGTCCATCTGGTGTGCGTAGGCCGTCGCATTCTGCTGGATTGCGAGAGCCTCCTCAAGCTTGCCCTGGGCTACCAGAACATCGGCGAGCATCGACAGTGGATTGTAAACACTCGGCGATTGCATGCCGCGATTGCGGAGTTCGATCTCGACCTGCTGTTGCAGGATGATTTCCGTCTCGGCATAGCGACCCAGAAGATTGAGCACACCGCCAGAACCGTTCAGTGCCAGCCCCACTACCGGGTGCTGCGGCGGCAGGTTTTCATAGGCAATGGAGGCCGCATATTCCATGGTTTCTGCTGTGTTCGGGTCGTCGTTGAAATACATGGTCACGCCGCAGGAGACGTAGTTATTGGCCACCATGGGGTCTGTAAGCGGCAAGTGGGCGGCAGCAAGTTTTGCCGCGCTGCACATATCTTGCTGGGCCTGCTTGGTATTGCCGGCCTTGTAAGCCAGATATCCCTTGGCGTTATAGGCAAGGGCTGCGGCTGCGCTTTCCTGACCGAAATTTTCTGTCGCTTCCGCCATCGCAAGCTCAGCATATGTGCTGGCCCGGTCGATTTCCGTCAAATCCGTGGAGATCAGACTGCCATAAGCCAATAATTCATAGCGGAAGTCACGCGACGCTTCCGGCTGCATCGTCTCGAGCAGCGCTTCTGCCTGCCGGACCTCAGCCCAACCTTTGTCATATTCGTTGGTGTAAAAATAGGAAATCGCCATATGCGTATGGGTTAGCGCTTTCAGACGGCTGTCAGCGGAATCCTCCAAACGGACCTTTTTCCGAAAGCTGAGCCAGGCGTCCCGCTCAACGTCGGGCTTCTCAAAGCGATCCCGCAGAAGCATCTGGTCCAGTTCGTCTTGCAACGGGCCAGTCTCCGACAGAGGTCTCTTATCGTCGGCGCTCGTTTCCTGCGTGGCGGTCCAGCCAGTGGTGGGTAAAACGGCCGCCGACAAAATGACCGACAAAATCCAGCAACGCATCACTATCCAATCCCTGAATTTGAAAACCCAGTTGCACCCAGGGAAGATGGTAAACCGCTCGGTAACATATGCAAGGCGGCAGTAGGAATTACGAAAAATGTGGGAATGCCGCCGATACTAACAGCATTTGTAACTATCTTTTCCGGGTAGACAAACTCTAGAACATGTCTCAATTGTCGCGATCAGTATTGGATATAGTCTCAAAATGAACAACTTGCGCATTTTGCATGTAGAGGACGATTTGCAAGCGGCGAAGATGGTGGCTGACACGCTGTCGCGGGTTGGCGACGACGTGGTCAATGCGGCAAATGGCAAGGACGGACTTCGGCTGGCGTCGGAAGAGGAATTTGATCTGGTCATTCTTGACCGGATGCTGCCGGATATGAGCGGTATCGACATCATCACCAAATTGCGGGATGCGGGCGTTGCTCTTCCGGTTTTGATGCTTTCTGCCCTGGGCCGGACGGAAAAACGGATCGAAGGCTTGGATGCCGGGGTCGATGATTATCTCGCCAAGCCGTTTGAACAGGAAGAGCTGATTGCCCGAGTCCGGGCCTTGCATCGCCGGGCGAGTGGACAATCCCATAGCGCGGTGATAATTTTCGGCGATCTGGAATGTCATATCAAGGCGCGTACAGCGCACCGGCAAGGGCGACATATTCCATTGAGCCCAAAGGAATTCGAGCTGTTCAAATATTTCATGCAAAATGCCGGTGAGACCGTTACCCGCGAGATGTTGTTGCGGGATGTTTGGAATTTGAACTTCGATCCCCAGACCAACGTCATTGATGTCAATGTCGGGCGGCTCCGGCGCAAGCTCGAAGAAGGCTTTGACGGCCCGATCCTCGAGACTATCTGGGGGGCCGGGTACCGTTTGCTGGCCCGCTGATCGTGGTGTTGTCCAATCCTTTCAAATCTCTCTTCGGTCGTTTCTCGATCTGGATCGCGCTGGTCACCGCGCTGGTCGTGCTCCTGCTGTTCCTGCTCGCCAACGGCATCGTCAAGGCGGAGACCGAGCAGCAGATCCGCAGCGCAGTGGATACAGATATCGCCGGTCTAGCCGACATTTATGTCTCCGGTGGACAAGACGAACTGGCCGAGCGGGTGCGCGATCGTATTGCCATGACCAGAACCGGCGGCGCGAGCGACTATTATCTGCTGGCCGATAGCGCAGGAACGCCGATTGAGGGCAATCTGGCAAAATGGCCGGCCCTGTCATCGGAAAATTCCGAAGCCGGCATTCTGTCGGTCGCTGGCAAGGGCCAGATGTTCGCGCGGGCCACGCAATTGGCTCCGGATCTGAAACTGGTGGTGGGCTGGAACCTCGATAGCCGGGATGCATTGCTGGTGAAGCTCCGGATTGCTTTTCTTGTTGCCGGGCTCGCCATTGTTGTGCTGGTGGTTGGTCTCGGTTTCTGGTCAACGCGGCGGCTCCGCGTCCGGTTGGCGTCGATCAATGCCGCATTTCGCAGAGTTGGCCAGGGCCAGTTCGACACTCCGGTTGATATCGACGATCGCGGCGATGAACTGGATGAGCTGTCTCGTCACACCAATGAAATGGTGTCGCGTGTTATCAATCTGGTCAACGCTCACAAGGACATATCCGACCATACAGCGCACGAGTTGCGGACGCCCTTGATGCATCTCGACAATCGGCTTGTCACAGCGATGAACGATATTGTCGAACCCGATCAGAAAATCGGTTTGATAAATGCGCGCACGGACATCAAAAACATCATCGCGTTGCTCGATTCCTTGCTCGATATCGCGTCAAGCCGGGCGCAAAAGGGCGACCGGACGGGATTGTCGGAGTGCGACGTTTCGGACATTGCCGAGGGTATTGCCGAGCTGTTTTCGGAAAGTGCCGGCGATCTGGGTATCGATTTCAGCACCGATATTACGCCAGGGGTCCGCATGATGGCCAATCCGGCTCATCTTCAGCGTATTTTTTCCAACCTGCTCGACAATGCGTTCAAATATACGCCTGAAGGCGGAACTGTGAAGATGATGGTTCGGCCCGGCCCAACAATAACGGTAAGTGACAATGGTCCAGGCATTGCTGATGATATGCGAACCAAGGTGTTTGAGCGCTTTGTCCGCATCGATGCGGGCGGCGCAAAGGGCCATGGTCTCGGGCTTGCCTTGTCCCAGGCGCTGGCCGAGCGGAACGGATTGATCATTCGTTGTCACGATGCAAAACCGGGGGCCACATTTGAGATTAGTCCGGAGAGGGGTGATTGAATTGACTGACCGAAACGCATCTCTGCTCGCTCTCCTCGGATCCGTTTTGCTTCTGCCCGGCTGTGCTGCCGGAGCCGGGGGCGCAGCATCGTCTGCGGCAGCCGGCATTGATACCCCAAAGCCTGCTTTAGACGACGGACCGGTAGCGCGTGCTGCCTATGCCATTTCGTTAGGACAGCAAGGTGAGACGAACGCCGATGCAAAGTCCCTCCGGACTGCAGCACAATTGCTTGCCAGTCTGGGGGCCAAGCCTGACAATGGTGAAGAGGACGATCTTTCATCGCGATGGAGCGAACAGGCAAGCCTGCTTGATCCGTCGATAACTTCGCCGGTTTATCGTGGCCGCGCGCTCGGCCCATCCTACAAAAAGGGCACCGTCTCGGCGACGCTGGCGGTCAAGACCGACCAGATTTTTCTGGCTGGCAAGAAGGCTGCCGTGGCTTTGGTGCCGGTTTCGGCCAAGCCGATGTCGATCAAGATCAGCGATGGCCGGGGAGAGAATGTCTGCAAAACCGGCGTCTCTTCCAAACCGATGAACTGTGAATGGCTGCCGCTATTCACCGGCAGATACCGGATCAGGATCGAGACCAGCGCCAGAGAGCCGGCCGCTTATTATCTGGTGTCGAACTAGACGGACCCAGGCGGATTATGTCCGGCTTTTCGCGGTTTCCATCCATCGATCGGCCCTGTGTGGCTGGCTGCTGGCGGTGCAACATTATCATTCGCTGATCATGCAAGCGCCTCTCGCGCCACTGCGGTTGTTACCGCGCCGCGAATATTGTAGCCCGAGCTGAGAATCGCCCCCAAATTTTCGTTTTTTGATCGGACCCGCCGTGCACCAAGTAAACCAGATCCTTCCTTTCAAGAATTTCGCACCCGCCATTTCACCTGTGACGCCTTTGCGCAGTGCCATTACGTCTGCCTATCGCCGCCCCGAGGCCGACTGCGTCCTGCCGCTGCTCGAACAAGCCCGGGTCTCGGACGCCGAGGGGAAAGCGATTGCGCAGACCGCCCATGATCTGGTTGAAAGCATGCGCAAGAAGGGCCGCGGCGGCGGTATTGAAGGACTGGTGAAGGAATATTCGCTGTCCAGCCAGGAGGGTATCGCGCTGATGTGCCTGGCCGAGGCCTTGCTAAGGATCCCCGATAACGCGACCCGCGATGCCCTGATCAGCGACAAGATCGCAACCGGTGACTGGCGCTCGCATCTGGGCGACGGGCGCTCGGTGTTCGTCAATGCTGCGACCTGGGGCCTGGTTGTGTCCGGCAAGTTCGTTTCGCCGATCAATGAACGCGGTCTTGGCTCGTCGCTGTCGGCGCTGCTGAAACGGTCCGGTGAGCCGGTCATTCGCAGCGGCGTCAACATGGCGATGCAGATGATGGGCGAACAGTTCGTGACCGGCGAATCGATCAAGGAAGCGCTCCAGCGAGCCGGCAAGAAGGAAGCTCTGGGCTTTACCTACAGCTATGACATGCTTGGCGAAGCGGCGATGACAATGGCCGACGCCGACCGCTATTATGATGACTATGAGCGCGCGCTCCACGCCATCGGCGAAGCTGCCAATGGACGCGGTGTCTATACTGGTCCCGGCATTTCCATAAAATTGTCGGCGCTGCATCCGCGCTATGTCCGGGCGCAAGCGGGCCGCGTGATGGAAGAGCTGCTGCCGCGGGTTCGCGCGCTGGCCCTGCTCGCCAAGAAGTATGACATCGGCCTGAACATTGATGCCGAAGAGGCCGACCGGCTGGAACTTTCGCTCGATATTGTCGAAGCGCTGGCGCTGGATGACGCGCTGGACGGCTGGCACGGGCTTGGTTTCGTCGTTCAGGCTTATGGCAAGCGTTGCCCCTATGTGCTCGACTGGATCATTGATCTGGCCAAGCGCTCGGATCACCGGATCATGGTTCGGCTGGTCAAGGGGGCCTATTGGGACAGCGAGATCAAACGGACGCAGGTAGACGGGCTGGCAGGGTTTCCCGTGTTCACCCGCAAGGTGCATACGGATGTCAGCTATATCGCCTGCGCACGCAAGTTGCTGGCCGCGCGCGATGTTGTCTTCCCGCAATTTGCCACGCACAACGCGCAAACCCTGTCGACCATTTACCATTTGGCCGGCGATGACTTCAGCACCGGCGACTACGAGTTCCAATGCCTTCACGGCATGGGCGAAGAGCTCTATAATGAAGTCGTCAGCGCGAAAAAACTCAATCGGCCATGCCGCATCTATGCGCCGGTCGGAACCCACGAGACGCTGCTCGCCTATCTTGTCCGCCGGCTGCTGGAAAACGGCGCCAATTCGTCTTTCGTCAACCGGATCTGGGACGAGAATGTCCCGGTCAGCGATCTGCTCGTCGATCCGGTGAAAGAAGTTGAAGAGATTGATCCGATAGGCTCCCAGCATCCGCTGATCGCGCTGCCGGAGAATCTCTATCCTGACCGGCGAAACTCGCGCGGGCTGGATCTCAGCGACGAAACGGTTCTGGCCCGGATCTCAGAAAATCTCCGCGATAGCGTATCGGTCGATTGGCGGGTGGAACCGATGATTGCCGGACTGACGATCACCCGCGATGCGGAGGACGTCGTCAATCCCGGTGATGAACGCGATGTGGTCGGACAGGTCGTCTGGGCGACACCGGAGGAAGCATCGCAGGCCGCGCGGGTTGCCGCCGAGGCCTTTCCGGACTGGTCGCTATCTCATGTCGAAGAGCGCGCCTGTGCGCTGGAGAAGGCTGCGGACTTGCTGGACGAACGGATGGAACCGCTGCTCGGCCTGATCATGCGCGAAGCCGGAAAGTCGCTACCCAATGCGATCGCGGAAGTTCGCGAGGCGGTCGATTTTCTGCGCTATTATGCGGAGCAGGCCCGCGCGACATTTGATGACAATGTCGAGCCACTTGGACCGGTGGTTTGCATCAGTCCGTGGAACTTCCCGCTGGCGATTTTTACCGGCGAAGTGGCCGCCGCTCTGGTCGCGGGCAATACCGTGCTGGCCAAACCTGCGGAAGAAACACCCCTGGTGGCCGCTCAGCTCGTTTCCATCTTGTACGAAGCCGGCATCCCCGAAGCGGTGGTGCAGCTGGTGCCCGGCGACGGTTCGATCGGCGCCGCCCTTTGCGGTGCTGAAGAGGTCTGCGGTGTCATATTCACCGGCTCGACCGAAGTCGCCAAGCTGATTCAGGCGCAGCTGGCCGAACGCACATTGCCGGATGGATCGCCGCTGCGGCTCATTGCCGAAACCGGCGGGCAGAACGCAATGGTGGTCGATTCCTCGGCTCTGCCGGAACAGGTCGTTCGCGATGTGATCGCTTCTGCCTTTGACAGCGCCGGGCAACGCTGTTCGGCTCTGCGGATCCTGTGTGTGCAGGAAGATATTGCCGATGAATTGCTGTTGATGCTCAAGGGCGCGCTGGCCGAGCTCAAGATCGGGCCAACCGACGAACTGTGCGTTGATGTCGGCCCGGTGATCACCGCAAATGCCTGTGAGACGATCACCACCCATATTGAAAAAATGCGCGAGGCTGGACGGAAAATCCAGCAGCCGACGCTCGATGAAACCACGCAGCACGGCACGTTTGTGGCGCCGACAATCATCGAAATCGACCATATCGGCCAGTTGGGGCGGGAAGTGTTTGGACCGGTGCTGCATGTGATGCGCTATGCCCGCAAACAGGTTGGCGAGGTGATGGAGCAGATCAATTCGACCGGCTATGGCCTGACGTTCGGCCTGCACAGCCGGATCGACAAGACTATTGCTGATATCACCGCGCAGGCGCAGGTCGGCAATATCTACATCAACCGCAATGTTATTGGCGCGATTGTCGGGGTTCAGCCTTTTGGCGGTCGCGATCTGTCCGGCACCGGACCCAAGGCAGGTGGACCGCTGTACATTGGCCGTCTGGTCAAAAACGCGCCGCGCAGCACGACGATCGAGCGCGGCCCGGTTCTCGACCCCGATTATGAGGAGCTGGCCCGGTTTGTAAGGGTGACTGAGGATGCGCCAGCGCCCTACGGCCACAAGGCACCGCGTCTCGACAGCTTCGTCGAGCTTCCCGGTCCGGTCGGCGAAAAGAACCTCTATGGCGTCCACCCCCGTGGCCGGGTTCTGTTGGTGCCGGAAACCGCCGAAGGGCTCCGGGATCAGCTGCTCGCGATTTTTGCGACGGGCAATCTGCCGTTCGTGCCGGACAGCGAAGCGACCCGCGCCCTTGCCGCGGACCTGCCGCCGACGGTTGGTCAGCGCCTGCAATGGACGGAAAACTGGGAAGCGGAGCCACGCTTTGCGCAAATTCTGATCGAGGATACCGGCAAGGACATCCGGCCCTGGCTGAAAGCTGTGGCCGCTCAGCAAAACTCCGTTCCGATTGTTCAACTGGGCATTGGCAAGGGCGGCTACCGGACCGACTGGCTGCTCGAGGAAATCGCCATTTCCATCGATACCACCGCTGCAGGCGGAAATGCCAGCCTGATGGCGGTCGCATAGAACGCTTGGAGTGGAGTTCTGGCGGGAGCCGTTTTTGACCAACGGCCCCGCCGCTCCGAATGGCCATTGGCACTGCGGGGCCATATGGCGGTTGGTTTGACAATGATATCCCGGTCAATGCAATTTTGGCCTGATTTCCGCCAATAAACCGACCCAGCGGATCATGCGGTCGAACGCGGCCAGAACCAATCCTTAACTATATGGTGCTAGGCAAGCTCGATATATTAGTAAGGTTTGCAGTATGGCAGAAATTCTCATCGCTGATGATGACGAGATTATCATCGATCTTATCAAGTTTCGTCTGGAAAGCGAAGGCCATAATGTGGTTGCGGCTGTCGATGGCGAAGCTGTGCTTGCGCTATTGCAAAACTATAGACCCGACCTGATCGTGCTGGACTCGATGATGCCGATGATCTCCGGTATGGAGGTATTAACGATGATCAAGCGGGCGCCGGCCGATAAAAATATCCCGGTCATCATGCTGACCGCCCGCAAGGGAGAAGCAGATATCGTCGCCGCTCTGGAAGCTGGCGCCAGTGATTATCTGACCAAGCCATTCATGCCGCAAGAGCTTATCACGCGGGTCAATCTCCAATTACAACAAAAGGCAAATAATGCCGCGTCGGCTCACTAGTGCCCTGTTTGCATGCCTCTGTTTGGCTCTTCTGGTCGAGAAGCAAGCGCAGGCCGAGACCGTTTTGGCAGCGGCGAGTGCTTCTGCCGATCCAGCACAAAACGTCGAAAGCCTGCGACAGCAGGTGGCAGACCGGCCCGATGATGCTGATCTGTGGCGAAGGCTAGCTGCGGCGGAAGCGGCCGCCGGTGATCTGGACAAGGCTTATGCAGCGATCACGTGCGCGATTGCGCTCGCTCCTGAGGATCGCGATATTCAGCTCGCTCGGGCCAATATCCTCCTCTGGCAGGATCGGTTGCCGCTTGCGCGCGATCAAGCCGAAACGGTGCGGGCGGTGGATCCCGACTATCCGGGTCTGGCGCAATTTGATCGCGCCTTTGCCCGCCGCCATCTGGAAGTCTCGGGCTTCGAGCCACTGTCCATCAGCGCTGTGCTGGGCACATCCGACATCGTATTTGATAGCGGTCTGCGGCAGAAATGGCAAAATGCGGTCGTTGCGATCGCGTTCGGCAATGTCCAGCGCACGGTTTTTTCTCTGGACGCAGACGCCGAGCGGAGAACCGTAACCGATGTCAGACTGTCGGCGCGCGCTTCCACACGGATCCGCAATGGCAGTTATTACTTCGGTGCAGGCATTACCCCCAACGCAGATTTTCGCGATCAATGGCGCCTGGTAGCCGGGGGGCAAATTCTTGTTGCGCCCGGCTTGCGAGGAACAGCCGATCTGCGTCTGGCCAAATATCGCAGCGGAATTTCCGCCAGTATCGAACCCGGAATTGCACTTTCTGCGGGACGAGGCGTGACGCTTTCGGCGCGTATGATAAATTTGCTTGATGGCGATGGCGATTATCGGATCGGCGGCTCGGTGCGCGCCGATTATGAAATGGCCGATGGCCATATTCTTTTTGCTAGCGCGGCCCGCTACCCGGATCGCGAAGCCGATATCACCAGACAGCTGCGCTCCTTTGCTCTCGGCGCGACGTTGAATATTGCACCAAAATGGCGCTTGCGGCTGGCGGCTGCGGACGAAAA
Organism: Parasphingorhabdus sp.; assembly: GCF_048269865.1. Lineage (GTDB taxonomy): Bacteria > Pseudomonadota > Alphaproteobacteria > Sphingomonadales > Sphingomonadaceae > Parasphingorhabdus. The sequence goes on from NZ_JBLWUA010000001.1 coordinate 343,689, forward strand.
ACGGGAAGACTCCTATCACAGGCAAGCGCTCAACATCGGTCTCACCTATCAATTTTTCCAGCCATGAATATCTATGAAAGCCTGATCCGGTTCTGCCTGTGGACAACCGTCTTTTTGACCGTCGGGTTCGTTTTGCTCGTCCTGCGCCGGTGGTACACTGAACTCAGAGCTCCCGTTTACCTGGCGCGACAAAAAGCGATCACGCACAGCTATATCCAGCGCGTAGGCGGGTTTGACGTCGAACATTCCGATGCGAAATGGACGGTCAAGGAACGCCTGCAGGCATTGAGCCATTTGCTGATGTTGTTAAGAGGAGAAGAGCGCAGGAAGCTCATCCAGCTGGCGGAAATCGACGGTCTGCTTCAAACCCCGCTGCGCAAATGCACGGCGTGGCGAGCGGCTCGCCGGATTGATGCGGTGCGGACCTTGCAACGATATGGCGGCGAAGCGGTCATTGCCAAGCTGCACGAGATGTTGCGGTATGACCGCCACCGCATTGTGCGGTTGAACGCAGCCTTTGCGTTGGCCAGCTTTCAGCGACTTCCACCGCCGCGCGAAACAATAGCGCTGATCGGTGTGCCGGATCGCGCACCCAACCGGCTTGACGTTGCCATGCTTCGCGCGCTCGCGCCTGCTTACCCGGCGGAGCTCGTCCACATTCTTTCCGATGTGATGTCCCATGTTCGCCGTGCCGCGATAATTGACGCGTTGGGATGGTCGAATGATCCTGCTGTTCTACCGACACTGGAGCGGGCTGCATCGTTCGACAATGTCGAAATTCGATGTGCCGCCTTGCGATCCGCCGGCAAGCTGGGCCATCCATCGGTTGCGAAATGGGTGGTGAGGGCGCTCGAAGATGAAAGCCCGGTGGTACGGATACAGGCGGTCAATAGCTCAGCTGCGTTGCGTCTTACCCAGGCCTTGCCCTTGTTGCATGTGCTTGCGAATGACGCTGAGCTTTGGGTCAGATTGCGCGCGGAAGAGGCCATACCAAAGCTGGAAGCGCTGGTATCGGAACGGCGGCCCAAGTCTGCAAACGGAGCGGTCGCATGAATGTCGCACTGATCACCGAAATGGCCACGCAATTGGTGATGTATCTCGCCTACATATGTCTGCTGGTCGTGCTGTTTCGCAACTTCATCAGTCTGATGCAGCTTCTTATTGCATCCTATGTTTTTGCCACGCGCGTAAAACCATCTGCGATTTCGATGGACCTGTGGCAACGCTATGGAGACCTCGCGTTGCCGGTCTCGGTGATCGTGCCTGCCTTCAATGAAGAGTTGTCGATCGTCCAGAGCGTCCGGTCGATTCTCGCGCTCGAATATCCCGAACATGAAGTGATCGTAGTCAACGACGGATCCGATGATCGAACGATCCAGGAATTGATTGACGGCTTCGATTGCGTGCCAAGTGATCGGGAACAGATCGCGGTCTTGCAGCATACCAAAATCCTGGGCGTCTACCAGTCGCGCAAACATCCCAATCTGGTCGTCATAGACAAAGAAAACGGCCGCAAGGCTGATGCATCCAACGCCGGGATTGGCTTCGCCCGGACGCCGCTCGTTTGCGTGATTGATGCCGATTCGATCATCGAGACCGACGGACTGCTGAGGGCTACTGAACCGTTCATGTATGATACGGGCAAAGTGGTCGCTGTCGGAGGGGCTATCCGAATTGCGAACGGATGCGAGATCAGAGGGGGTTCGCTCCGTAAAATCGGTATTTCAAAAGATTGGCTGCCGCGTTTCCAGATCGTAGAATATCTGCGTGCTTTTCTGACCGCCAGAGTAGCGAATGCCGAGGCAAACTCGCTGATGCTCATCTCCGGTGCCTTTGGCATTTTCCGGCGCTCCGTCCTGCTCGAAATCGGCGGCTATGAGCATGATACGGTGGCAGAGGATCTCGAACTGATTGTCCGCATCCATCGTCATATGCGAGAGCAGAAACGCGAATATAAAATCGGCTTTGTGCCCGAAATTGTTTGCTGGACAGAGGCACCGACGACCTGGGCTGGCTTGCGCAACCAGCGCGCGCGTTGGCAACAGGGCGCGTTGGAAACGCTGATCCGGCATCGTAGAATGATCCTGAATCCGCGCTACGGACGGATCGGTATGTTTTCGATGTTTCAGGTCGTTGTCGAAGATGTCATCGGCCCGCCGGCCGAATTGATCGGATATCTGGTTATTCCAGCGGCGCTCTGGCTCGGGGTGATGGATCCGACCATGGCAATCCTCTTCCTGTGCGTGACAGTCTTGTTCGGTACCGGTTTGAGTATTGGAACGCTTGCGCTCGAAGAATTGCAGCTGAAACGGACGCCATCGGCGCTTGATCTGGTTCGCGTAGGGCTTGCGGCATTTGTCGAGAATTTCGGATATCGGCAGGCAAATCTCGCATTTCGCCTGTCGGGCATAGGGCGCCACTTTCGCAAGGATACCAGCTGGGCGGCGGTGCCACGGGAAGGCTTCAATGCCGACAACTGAGGCTTTCCTGCTCTAGCTGTGTAAAGTGCGATCAGGCATCTTCATAGACCAGGGATCTTCAGGAAACTCCCGGCCAACATGAGCGCTGCGATACTTGATCCGTCGGATCCAAATGCTGATCGTCCGGACCGAAAGCCGGGAAGCGCTTCTTTCGCTCGATCACGCTCAGGAAGCGGGGTGTTTACCGACGGCAAATCGAATTTTGTCGCGCCCCGGCTTCCCCGCTTCGCTCCTATTTCTTCGCCTACCTCAGCTCGACGGCCCGCTTATAGGCGGCGTCGAGAGTATCACGGATCAGTGCAGAGAAATCCTCTTCACCGTTCAGCGCCTTCAGGCCAGCTGCGGTGGTGCCGCCTTTGCTGGTGACATTGTTCCGCAACTGCTCCAGCGACAGGTCGGACTGCAGCGCCATTTCCAGCGTGCCCTGAACGGTCCCCAAAACCAGCGTTTTCGCGTCTTCCTCATTGAAGCCCATAGCCATTGCCGCTTCGACATAGCTACGCAAGATCTCGAACACATAGCCGGGTCCGCTACCCGCAACCGCTGTCAGGCGATCGAGCATGTCTTCATTGTCCACCCAGACGACTTTTCCCGAGCATAAGGCGAGTTCTTCTATATCGCGCGACGCGGTTTCTGTGACACTGCCATGAGCATAGAGGCCGCTGACGCCCTTGGCGATCATCGCCGGAAGATTGGGCATGATACGGATTACGGAACGGCCCGGCGCTTGCTCGGTCAGCCGACCAGCGGAATATCCGGCCGCAATCGAGCTGATCACGCCGTCGTCGGCAAGATATGGCAAGTAGTCGGGCAGGACGGTATCGATCAGTTGCGGTTTCAGCGCGACGATGAGATAATCGAACATATCCCCGTCCAACTCGTCGGCGGAGCTGACCTGTGCGACATTTTTTGGCAGTGCGGGCTTGGCGGGATCCGCCACGGTGAAGGAATGATCGGTGTTTTTGGCCCATGCTTTCAGCAATGCGCCACCCATGTTTCCGCATCCTAGCAGTAATATTTTTTTCAATTTAATCTCATATTTTCTGGAGTAAAAGGTTTCTCAATATCCTTAGGATACAAAACAGACATGTCAACAAATGCTATTTTTTGAAACGATCGGGTTTATTGATATAGTTTGATCACTAAATTATTGCACTCGAACGCTTCCCCCCCTAACCCCCGAAGCTTGTTAAGAAGGGCGCACGATACAATGGTACAAGGCAAAACAATAGTGGTGAAAGTCGGCTCCAGCTTGCTCGCCAATGCAGAACGGTTAACGCCGCGCTGGGCGTTCATGCACAATTTGCTGGAGGACATCGCGCGGTTGCGAGAGGGCGGTGCGAAAGTCATCCTGTGTTCGTCCGGCTCTGTTGCGCTGGGTTTGAACATGATCGGCGAGCGTCCCGAAACCGCCGGTCTGCGCGACAAGCAAGCCGCCGCCGCTTGCGGCATGCCGCTGCTGCTGAACGGCTACAAGCAGGTGGCTCACGAATATAGCTTTGAAATAGCACAGGTGCTCGTAACCCTGCGCGATCTGGAAGATCGCAAACGGTTTCTGAATACAAAGAATACGGTCGATCGCCTGCTGGCCGCGAATATCATGCCGATCATCAACGAAAATGACACGATCACCACCGAGGAAATCCGGGTTGGTGACAATGACCGGCTATCTGCCAAGATCGCGCAGATGGTGCAGGCGGACCTGTTGGTGATTTTGACCCAGGTCGATGGCCTGTACGATAAAGATCCGGCTGAACCGGGAGCGAAGCTGGTGGAAGAACTGCGCGATGTTTCTCCCTATCTTGCCGTAACGGAAGGCGTGAGCGACCTCGGCAGCGGTGGCATGTTGACCAAGATTCAGGCCGCCCACATGGCGCAAAATGCGGGGTGCGATACTCTGATCGCGCACGGCGAATACGAACAGCCGGTCACCTCGCTACTCAACGGCGGACGACGCCACACGAAAATATTGGCCAATGAACGCCCCGAATCTGCTTGGGCGAACTGGTTGTCGGATCGCTTGCAGATGGCGGGCAGCATCGTCGTCAATGAAGAGACGGCGGCTGCGTTCAAATCCGGTCCTCGTCATATTGGACGGGAGGACGTGCTTTCGATTCAGGGGCCATATGTGAAAGGCGATGTCATTCACATCTACGGCGAATCCGGAACCGAGCTGGCCCGCGGCCTGACCAATTTTTCCTCCGACGAAACCATGGCTCTCGCCCGCAATCCCAACATGAGCGCGATGCAGTTATTGGGATATAAAACCGGCGGCACCCTGATTACCGACAAGAATATCGTGGTGCTTGATGACCGGCATCTTCAGTGGGAACTGCCAGCGGACGATGTCATGACCGAAGTCCTGCCGCAGAGCTAAATCTCGCCGATATCGAGAATTGGCGCTGTTTCGATCTGGTTCGCATCCATCATCCCTGCGATGCGCTGCACCGATGAAATCAGGAGATTCTGTTCCCAGGGTTCCAGTTGGGACAGCGAAACCAGAAAATCCTCCTGAAGCAACTCGGGGGCATTCTCGATGCATTCCCGACCTTTTTCGGTCAGAACGATTTCGACGGACCGGCGATCGTCCTCGCTTTTTTCCCGTGTCACCATCCCGGACTTTTCCAGCCTGTCCACGATGGAGGTAACGGTCGCATGGGACAGATGCACCGATTTCGCGACAACCGACGGCTTTGCTCGTCCATGCTTTGCCAGTTCTTTCAGAAGCAAAAGTTGCGGTGTCGTCTGACCGGTCTCTTTCTCGAGTTTTTTGGAGTGCAAGTCGATCGCCCGGTTAATCTGCCGCAGAGCCACCAAAAGTGCGTTTGAATTTGACATAGCCATACTGATACAGGTTTTTGGCCTCAATAAACCAGCTTAATGCGATTTTTTTGGCGGCAAGCTTTCGTCTGGCTGGTCTATTCCCGAACCGCGCTCAACGCCGCGCCTGCGGCAAAGGGCGTGATCGCGACCAGCAGCAGTGAAATCGCTGCGAGAAACAGCAAGGCGCCGCTGCCCGGTGCCGACAAGCTGCCCGCACCGAAAATCAGCAGCGGGATGGCCAGCGGAACCAGCAGCAATCCGCCAAGCGCGCCTGCGCCTTTGAGGCCAGCGGTCAGGGCCGCAATCATCACCGCCAGACCGGCCAGGGCAGGGGTTGCGATGGCCAGACTGGCGAGCAGGGTGCCAAGCGGCGGGCCTTCCAGTCCCATCAGCCCACTGGCCAGAAAAGCGGCGAACAGCAGCGGCGGGCCGAACGCCAGCCAATGCGAAACAAGCCGCGCGGCCGCTATCATTTCATCGGAAAAGCCGCGCACAATCAGCTGGTCATATACACCATTTTCCAAATCGGGTTGAATCAGGCGATCGAGAGGCAGCAGGGTCGCCAGCAGCGCCGCGATCCACAAGATGCCGCCGCCGGTCCTGAGCAGCAGCTCGCGGTCTGGTCCGACAGCGAAGGGGAATAGCGTCGCTGCGGACAGATAGAAGATCACCGGCAGCCAGGTTCCGCCACTGGCGTAGCTTTGCCGCACATCGCGCCAGATAATGGTGGCAATGGCCTTCATCACGAATAGGCTCCCAATTCTTCCAGCGGCTGGAGCTGCAGATGGACATCGAAACTGACTGGCAAGGGGATATGGCTGGCCGCAAGGATGATGCCGCCGCCATCGAGGTGACTTTGCAGCACGGCACCGAGCTGAGCGACAGAACCGGTATCGAGGCCGTTGGCCGGCTCGTCGAGCAGCCATAATTTGGCACCGGTCAGATAGGTTCGCGCCAGCCGCGCTCTTTGTCTCTGGCCGGTCGAAAAATAGCGCACCGGAACTTCGGCGAGATGCGCCATTTCTGCTCGCGTCATGGCGCTCGTCACATCCGCGCTCTCTTTGCCGTCAAGCCTTGCCCAAAAGCGCAGCGCCTGTTCGAACGGAAGATGTTCGTCCAGCGCCAGGCGATCATCGCACAGCGCGACAGTGTCCGGCACCTGGACTGATCCTGCGGTCGGCTGGAGCAGGCCGGCCAGCAGTCGCTGCAGACTGGATTTGCCGACCCCATTGGGCCCGGTGAGCAGGGCTGCCTGTCCGGGCTCCAGCGCGAATGTCAGGCCGCGAAACAATATCCGCTCGCCGCGTACGCAGCATAATCCTTCGGTCAGGAGCCGATCGCTGCTTCCGGTTGACTGTCCTTCGTTCATCGCACAGACTTAAGGCACGAATTGAAGCGAAAGCCAAGCAAGGAGCAATAATTATGGTGGCGCAATTGACCGACGACCAACGCAAGGCAGCGCTCGGCAAGCTCTCTGACTGGAAATATGATGACGAGCGCGACGCGATCAGCCGCTCCTTCAAATTTGACGATTTTACCGAAGCCTTTGCTTTTATGACCCGTGTCGCACTGCATGCCGAAAAGGCCGACCATCATCCCGAATGGTTCAATGTCTACAATAAGGTCGATATCACTCTCACCACCCATGACGCTGGCGAAAATGGCGGCCTGTCGCAGCGGGATGTGGATCTTGCCAATGTGATCGAAAGCTGCCTGTAAGCGCTATTTGTCGTCAGACCCGGCCAGCACATCGCCCATATTGCCGGCGAGACTGACCGATTGTTTGCGGACGCGGCCGGGTAGCCAGCGCGCGGCAAAGGCCAGTTGCTTGGCCATCTTGTTGACCGGCGTGTGCACCTTGTCGCCGTGTACCGCAGACCAGGCTGCGGGCCCGATGATCGAAACCGGGCTGACCATGACACCGGCTTGTTCCAGCCGCTCCTTGCCGCTCTGGTTGGTGCCTTCGACGACTTCGGAAATGATATTGGTGTCGATAAACCCGGGCATCAGCGAGCGCGACTTGATGCCATATTTGCGGAACTCGATATCATGCGATTCGGCGAGGCCGCGCACTGCGAATTTGGTCGCGCTATAGACGCTGAGGTCGGCGACTCCATAAATGCCCGCTGCCGAGGCAGTATAGAGAACGCAACTGTCCGGCGTGTTCCTGAGCATCTCGAAGCAGGCGCGGGTGCCGCTTATCACGCCGGTCAGATTGATTGCGATCATCCGGTCAATCGCTGCATCTTCCATTTCCTGAATCGGACCGCCTTCACCAATGCCGGCGTTGTTGAACAGGACCGTCATCTGGTTGCCTGTGATCGCGCCAAATTCGGCAACAGCCTGTTTCCATTGCGCGCGATCGGTTACGTCCAGCCGGTGGAGCGAGCTCTGGCCATCGGGCAGCAGCGCCGCGCTTTCCGCCATGCCTTTTTCATTGATATCGGCAATGCCGACAAACCATCCCTTGTCGGCGAAATAGCGGCCGACCTCACGGCCCAGACCGGACGCACCGCCGGTGATAAATATTGTCTTCTGCCCGCTTTGATAGCCCATCATCCGGCTCCCGTCTCGTTATTAACATTGATGTTCACTCGAGCCGTTTTTCGAGTTCGCGTCAAGTGGGGTTGGACATGGGCGGCAAAGCGCGTCAATATATGATCCGATGCCTGTTTCCGGTCCTTCCCTCAGTCTGCAGCATTTGAGCCGCCATTACGGTTCGGTTCAGGCCGTTGACTCCGTCTCTCTGGAAATCCCGGCCGGGGCCCTGGTCGCTCTGGTCGGTCTGTCGGGATCGGGAAAATCGACGCTGCTCAAGATGATCAACCGGCTCGTCGAACCAACCAGCGGCACCGTGAAAATTGACGGCGAGCCTGTTGATTCAGTGGATCCGCACATTTTGCGCCGCCGGATCGGCTATGTGTTCCAGAATATCGGCCTTTTTCCGCACATGACGGTGGGGCGCAATATTGCGATCGGTCTCGAGCTGGCTGGAGATATGGCGGAAGGTGAAGCGCGCGTATCGGAACTGCTCGATCTCGTAGAATTGCCACAGGACATGGCGACCCGGATGCCTGACCAGCTGAGCGGCGGTCAGCAGCAGCGCGTCGGCGTGGCACGGGCGCTGGCGACCCGGCCTGGCCTGATGTTGATGGACGAGCCTTTTGGCGCGCTTGATCCGGTCACCCGCGACAATCTGACCGAGCAGTATAAGGCGCTGCATCAGCGACTGGGCCTGACCACGATCATCGTCACCCACGATATGGCGGAAGCCCTCTATCTTGCGGATCGTATCCTGGTGATGGAGGCGGGGCAGATCAAGGCGGATGCGACACCAGCAGAGTTGCTGTCCGGGAATGTCGGTGCCGAAGCGGAGGCGCTGGTCGCAATTCCCCGCGCGCAGGCAGCGCAGCTGATTGCGCTGAGCGAGAAAAGATGAGCGAAGCTTGGCAACAAGCGCTGGCCCGGGTGCCGGACCTGTTGGCTGCACATGTGCAACTCAGTTTCTCGGCCCTGCTGCTGGCGATGTTGATCTGTCTGCCACTCGCGATCTGGGCGGCGCGGTCTCCCAAGGTTGCCGGCATTGCTCTCACCATCGCAAGCCTCATTCAGACCATTCCAGGGCTGGCCCTGCTGGCACTATTCTATCCATTATTGCTCGGCATATCGGCGCTGATTGGCGGCGGCATATCCGCCTTTGGCTTCCTGCCCGCGCTGCTCGCGCTGACTCTCTATGCGCTGCTGCCGATCCTGCGCAATGCGGTGACAGGTCTAACCGGAGTGGATCCTGCAGTCCGACAGGCCGCAGATGGTCTCGGCATGACGGCGAGGCAGAAATTGCGGCTGGTCGAAGCGCCGCTGGCCGCGCCGACGATCATGGCCGGAATCCGCACCGCTGCGGTCTGGACGATCGGGGCGGCAACGCTCTCGACTACAGTAGGCCAAGCCAGTCTGGGGGATCTGATTTTTGCTGGCTTGCAGACGCAAAACTGGACCTTGGTGCTGGCCGGTTGCCTGTTTTCTGCCGCGCTTGCGATATCGGTCGATCTGCTGCTCGGATTGATCGAGCGCGGCATCCGCGAACGCCGCCGGCTGTTGGCGGGAGCAGGAGTGGCAATCATTGCGGCAGGCCTGCTGGTGGCCACGCTGCCGTTGCTGATCGCCAGGGACAATATTGTCGTCATCGGGGCGAAGAGTTTCTCCGAGCAGTTCATTCTCGCCCGGCTGATCGGGTTGCGGCTGGAGAAGGCCGGATACCGGGTGCGTTATCGCGACGGACTTGGCTCTGCGGTAGTATATCAGGCGCTCGCCGAGGGTGATGTGGACGTCTATGTCGACTATTCCGGCACGATCTGGACCAACCAGATGCAGCGCACCGACAGCCAGCCAAAAGCGGAAATGCTGGATGCGATCGGGCGCTGGACCATGACCAATGATGGCGTGAAAATGCTCGGTGCCCTGGGCTTTGAGAATACCTATGCCTTTGCCGTGCGACCGGATGATGCCAGGCAAAAGTCGCTGCAAACGCTGGATGATCTGGCCCGGGTGTCGAGCGACTTTAATTTCGGCACCGATGTCGAGTTTCTCGAACGGCCCGAGTGGCGGATGGTGCAGGATGCCTATCCGATTCGCTTCAAGGACGCGCGGTCGTTCAGTCCTACCTTCATGTATCCGGCGCTGGCCAGTGGCGAAGTGGATGTGATTTCCGCCTTTTCCTCTGACGGCCGGATCGCAGCAAATAATTTCGTTATATTGGAGGACAACAAGGGAGCGGTGCCATCCTATGAGGCGATCCTGCTGCTTTCTCCCAAACGCGCCGATGAGGATCGGTTTGTTTCGGCCTTAAAACCGCTGATCGGTGCAATCACAGTGGAAAATATGCGCGAGGCCAATTATACGGTCGATCGCGAAGGTGAAAAGAAAACGCCGCGGGAAGCCGCACTTTGGCTCAACGACAAATTAAGGGAATGAACGTGAAATCAGGTTTTGCATATCTTTTGAGAATGGCCGGTCTGGTCGCGTTGCTGTTGATGGCCTCTTTCTCGGTTGCCGCGCGGGCGGAAGTGGCGGTCACATTCTATTCGCATGATTTCGGCAAGAATTTTCCGCATGCTTTCTTTGTTGCCAAGGGTGAAATGGCGGATGGCAAGAAGGTTGATAGCGCCTTTGGTTTTACCGCCGTCAACGTGTCGCCGGGTATATTGTTCGGTTCGGTCAAAGGCCATGTGCATGGACCTTCAGCCGACTATATTGCGAACAGCAACCCGCATTTCACCATGAAGATCAACGACAAGAAATATCGTGAGCTGCTGGCAGTGGTTCAAAAATGGCAGAATATTCCGCAGAAAAGCTACAGCCTCAACAAGCGCAATTGCGTGCATTTCATCAATGATGCGATCAAGACGCTGGACCTCAAGACCAATATGAAAACCGCGAACTGGAAGAAGCCGCGATCTTTCATGGAGGAAGTGATGCGGCTCAATCCGTCCCTCAAATAATCAACAGGATGGATCTGATATGACCGAAGTTTGCATGATAATCGGCGCCGGTGCCGGTATCGGTGGGCATGTCGGCAAACGCTTTGCGCAGGATGGATATCATGTTGCCCTGTGTCGCCGCAGCGATCAGGACGGCCTCGACCGGATGGTCGGCGAGATCGAAGCGGCAGGCGGCTCTGCCTCCGGGCATATTGTGAATGCTGTCGAGGATGGCGCGATCGAGAGCTTGATCGATACACTGGAAGCAGAATTCGGACCGATCAAGGTCGCCGTCTATAATCTTGGCGCTCAAATCGGCAACCGGGCGCTGGCCGATACCTCGCTCAAGACCTTTGAGCTCGGCTGGCGAATCGGCAATCTCGGCGTATTCCGGGTAGCGCAAAAGCTGTTCCCGAAAATGGTCGAACGGGGCGGTGGAACTTTGCTCGTGACCTCCGCTACCTCCGCCATGCGCGGTAATGCCGGTCAGCACAGCCACGCTGCTGCGATGGGCGGGCGGCGCATGCTGTGCCAGACCCTCAACGCGGAGTTCGCGCCCCAGAATATCCATGTCGCCCATATCCTGATCGACAGTGCCGTCAACGCACCGGACACGCTTGGCAAGCTGCTCGGACCGGAGCGTTTTGCAAAATTGCTGGAAAGCAAGGCGCAAGGGAAAGACGAAATCATGGAGCCATCCGCGATCGCCGATACCTATTTTCATATCGCCCATCAGCATCGCTCGGCCTGGACGTTCGAACTGGATATGCGCGCCTTCACCGACACAGCCTGGTGGAACCACCCGCTGGATATCTAGCGATTACATCACCATCACGTGATAATGGTGCCAGGTGAAGATCGCGACCGCGCCGCGATGTGGCGACCAGGCTTCCGCTATGTCGCGCAATTCCTTTTCGGAAGGCCTCTCCGGAAGGTCCAGAAAATTGCCAACACCAATCTGGATCGCCAGGTCACCCGCCGGCCAGATATCAGCGCGGCCCTCGGCAAACAGCAGGTAGATTTCCGCAGACCACCGGCCAATGCCCTTGATAGTCGTCAGCAGCGCGATTGCTTCTTCATCATCCTGCTCCGGCAGGTTGGCCAGATCGAGTCCGCCTGACAGGATCAGCTCTGCCAGGCTTCTGGCATAGCCCTGTTTCTGGCGCGACAGTCCGCAGGTCCGCAATTCGTCAAATTCGGTCTCGATCAGGCGTTCAGGCGGGCAACCTTGTCCCAGCCGGGCCTCCAGCTTGTTCCAGACCGCCGCTGCCGAAGCGACGCTGACCTGCTGCCCGACAATGGTGCGGAGCAAAGTTTCATAGCCTTCTGGACGAATGCGCGGCTCCGGATAGCCGGATTGGGCGACCGCAGCGGCAAGCCTTGGCTCTACGGCGCCGACATGGTCCAGCCCCGCTTTGATCATTTCTTTTGATAGGCCCATCGAATTACCGTTCCCGTTTCGGCCCTTGATTCTTTTTGACGGTCCAGACATAGCGTGCAGGATTTTAAAAAACAGCCACTAAGGGGTAGCTATGCCAACGATTCACGTAACCGGCCGCGATGGCGAAGAAAAAGCGGTCTCCGTCGATAGCGGAATCAGCGTCATGGAGGCGATTCGTGATAATGGTTTTGACGAACTGCTGGCGTTATGTGGTGGTTGCTGCTCTTGCGCGACTTGCCATGTCCATGTTGACGCCGACTGGAAGAGCAAACTTCCGGAAATGAGTGAAGACGAAGATGACCTGCTCGAAAGCAGCGATCACCGCGACGAATTTTCCCGGCTCAGCTGCCAGATCGAGGTTTCCGACGAACTGGACGGCCTGAAAGTCCGGATCGCCGAAGAAGACTGAAGCTTCTCAACAAAAAAGGGAGCGTTGTTTGGACGCTCCCTTTTTTTGTCTGATCAAATCGCGTGAACGTCTTCGCTACCGGTCCAATTTGATGATCGCGCGCGGGCTGCCGTCCGGGCCGCTCATGCCATCAACCTTCCAGCGCACGGTCTTGGTCGATCCGTCGAGGGTAAGACCGTCCTCGCTATTGTTGCCCAGCACTTCCCCGTCCGTGACAATGGTGAAGGTGCCATCGATCGGCTGCATTTTCGGTTGCTTGGACGCGCTGCCCATTGGCATCGACCCCATCGCGCCAGCCAGACCACCCGGTCCTGCCATTGCCGGAGTCAGGACTTCCAGTTCACCGCCGATGCGGCGGATGATCTGAACGAACGGAAATTGCATGGTGGCGCCGGGAACGGTCGGAAAGGCGAACATCTGGTCGAAACGGCCGCTGATGGCATATTCGACCTCGAACACATTATCGCCCATATATTCTACCCGGTTCCAGCCGTCATATTTGGTGAGCTGGGCAGCGAATTCCTTCATGCTTTCATCATTGCCCGGCACCGCTCGGCCGAACATCGCACTGAGGGGATTATTCGCCTGTGCCTTGTTGGCGGCATCCTCGCTGTCGGGCTTGTCTCCAGCCATGGCGGATTGCGAAAACATCGACTGGTCATCGTCTTCGGGCATTTGCATCTCGCCATTATAGGTAAAGCTGTAGGTTCCGTCGTTCATCAGTCGCAACTGCGATTCGAATTTTCCCGGAATCAGCAGGCAGCCTGCCAGCAGCAAGGGCGCGATCAGGGCCAGCGCCCACCTGTAATATGTCCCCACGACTATTCTCCCCGTTTTCTGGTATACTCCGCATATAGGGCAATGGCAGCGGCATTGGAAACGTTCAGGCTTTCCATCCGCGGACTCATCGGCAACCGCGCCAGGGCATCGCAATGAGCCGCGACATTATGTCGCAGGCCTTCGCCTTCCGCCCCCATGACCAGCGCCAGCTTGCCGGTGCCCATCGCGCTTTCCAGTTCATCACCGTTATCGCCATCGAGCCCGATCCGCCAATAGCCCGCCTCGGCTATTTCGTCGAGCGCACGCGACAGGTTAACGACCCGGATCCAGGGCACGATTTCCAGCGCTCCCGACGCCGATTTCGCCACAACGCCCGATTCGGGCGGCGCATGCCGGTCCTGGGTGATGATCGCGGCAGCATCAAAGGCAGCGGCAGACCGCAAGATTGCACCGACATTGTGAGGGTCAGTGACCTGATCGAGCAGCAGCAGCGGTCGATCGCTTTGTTTGTCCAGCACTTCGCCGAGCCAGATATCGGGCAGGGGGTCGACATCGGCGACCATCCCCTGATGCGGGGCGTCGCGCGGAATGACCCGGCCGAGATCGGCGACGTCGCAGATTACGACGGCGATATCCGAAGGAATTTCGATCGTCGCCAGCGCTTCGCGCGTGATCGAGATTTTCTTGATCACGCGGTTAGGATTGGCCAGCGCGGCCTCAACCGCATGGCGTCCCCAGAATTTGAGACCACCGCCGGTTTTTTTGATAGATCTGTTCTTGCGTGCCATTTTTACCCTCTAGACGCTAAGCAGCCTGCGGACAGCCCTTTTTTTCTGCAAATTTGCAAGGGCAGGCATTGACAGTTTGCCATCGCTTCGTCATTGAGCCGCTCTTGTCGCCGATGGCGGCCTTGGGTACCAAATGGACAGGTGGCCGAGTGGTTAAAGGCAGCAGACTGTAAATCTGCCCGTGTAAGCGTACATAGGTTCGAATCCTATCCTGTCCACCACCCCCTCGCTAAAGCATTAGTCCTTCGGCATATTTCATCGCTTGCTACCGTTAAGGGAACCAAATACCCGTGTGGGGGTATAGCTAGCGAAGCTGAGGCTTTTGAACATCTGCGCTGAGGGCTGGTCGAATGCACATACAAAGTACATCACCACTGAATGCATGCGAGTAGATCCTGTACCAGAATGAGTAACACACCAATTTTTCGAACTGTCGCGGCAGTTTTTTCGCTGGGCAGCATCGGCCTGACGCCTGCACTTGCACAAGATACGGATGCCGCACAGGCTGTTCAGGATCCGCGCGAACCCATTATCGACGATTCGGAATTTGATGCGACCATTCCGGCGATTGACGACAGTCCCGATGCAGCAATGGGCAGCGTTGCCGATTGGGAAGCCGAGCAGGAAAAGCTTGAGCAAGAAGCGCGGCAGGAAGATGCCGAAGATGGCGTCGCCCCATTGCCAGCCTTGCAGGATGGCGACCCGGACGAGTTGATTGCAGATCCGCCGGTCAACGACCCCGAAATCGATGACCCATTGACGCCTCTTGGCAGTTTCGATGTCGAGCCATTTGACGAAAGCCAATATACCGAAGCCGATGACAGCGACCAGGCGGCGTCGTTGCGCTATGACTATCGGATCGATGGCCTCGAAGCTTTGGATGAGAGCGGCAAGACCCAGGTCCGACCGGTCAGCGCGGACGACATTCGTTCGCGATTTTCCGACCTCTCGGCACTGGAAGATGGCGATGGCAAGGCCGCCAATGGAGCGATGGTCTCTGCGCGGATGACCGAAGACCAGCAATTGCTGTTGGATATCATGTCCGGTCAGGGATTTTTTGATGCGACCGTCAATGGTACGGTCGAACTCCCCGACACGGAAGGCGAAAAGCTGGTCGTCGTGCTACAGGTTACACCTGGCACGCGGTACGATTTTGCCACGATCATGTTCGATGCCGGGCCGGTGGTGCCGGACGATTTGATCGAAAAGAACTTCGTTCCGGCAATCGGTGAGCCAATCGTCGCGGAGAGAGTGCTTGCAGCCGAGGCAAATATTGCGGTCGTTCTGCCACAGGAGGGCTATCCCTTCGCCAAAACCGGACAGCGCGATATTCTGCTCGATCCGGAAACTGGCACCGGCGATTATACCTTGCCGGTCGATACCGGGCCGCGCAGCAGCTATGGCGATGTCGTAACCACGGGCACGACCGCTTTTGATGCCGATCATATCAAAGTGCTGACCCGCTTTGAAAAAGGCGAGCTATATGACAGCCGCATGGTCGACGATCTGCGCAAGGCGCTGGTCGCAACCGGCCTGTTCTCGATTGTCTCGGTCAAACCGTCGCCGAGCGGTGAACAGGCGCCCGATGGCACCGAATATGCGACGATCAACGTCGATCAGGAGGCTGGTCCGCCGCGCACTCTGGCAGGCAGCGCGGGTTATGGTACCGGACAGGGTTTTCGCGTGGAAGGCAGCTGGACGCACCGCAATCTGTTCCCGCCGGAGGGCGCGCTGATCGGCAGTGCCGTCGCCGGCACTCAAGAGCAGGGCGCGGGGCTGACTTTTCGCCGCAGCAATGCCGGTCGGCGCGATCGGACGGTTGAGTTAGGAATATCCGCGCTGCACAGCGATTTCGAAGCCTATGAAGCCTTTACCGGAAGGCTGTCGGGACGGATTTCCTATGACAGCACGCCGATCTGGCAAAAGCGGCTGACCTACAGCTATGGTTTCGAAATTCTCGGAACCAATGAGCAGGATTTCAATTTCGCCACGGGAATGCGGGATCGGCGTACCTATTATGTCGCGGCGCTGCCCGGACAAGTAACTTTCGACACCTCCGACAGTCTGCTCAATCCAACCGAAGGGTTTCGTTTGTCCGCCAAGCTGTCTCCGGAAGCGTCGCTGGGGAGTGGCCAGCAAATTTATGGGCGTGGTTTGATCGAAGGGACGGCCTATTTTCAGGTCGATGACGGTATCGTCCTCGCTGGACGGGCGCGGGTCGGTTCCATCGTCGGTGCGAAACGGGAACTGATTGCGCCTTCGCGGCGCTATTATGCCGGTGGCGGCGGATCGGTGCGCGGCTTTGGCTATCAGGAGCTTGGCCCGAAAGACCCCGATGATCGGCCGATCGGCGGTCGCAGTCTGGTCGAGGCAGCGGCCGAAGTCCGCTATCGCTTCGGCGATTATGGCGTGGTTGGCTTTGTCGATGTCGGTCAGGTTTATACCAGCTCGACACCGGGCTTTGACAATTTGCGCTATGGCGTCGGCATCGGCGGTCGCTTCTACACCAATTTTGGCCCGCTTCGGCTTGATGTGGCGACGCCCATCAACCGCCAGCCCGGGGAATCGCGGGTATCGATCTATATCTCGATCGGTCAGGCTTTCTGATGACGGAATCCGAAACCATGCCCGAATCCACCACCCAGAGTTTCTGGGAAAATAAATTTGTTATCGGACTGGGGGCGTTCATCGCGTTCCTGCTGGTTGCCGGGACCGCTGTCTATCTCTGGCTGGACAGCAGCAGTGGGCACCGTTTTGTCGAGAAGCAGATCGAAGCCTTTTCGCTTGAAAATGGCATGCAGTTCGAAGTCGGCAGCATCGAGGGCTCAATCTACGGCCAGATGGAAATTGTCGATCTGAAGATTCGCGATCCGAAAGGCGTTTTCGCGACGGCGCAGACGGTGGAGATGGACTGGCGGCCGTTTGCCTTTATCGGCAGTCATGTTGATATCCGTTCGCTGATCGTGCCGAAGGCGAAGCTGTTGCGCTTGCCCGAACTTCTGGAAACGACTTCCGAAGGGCCGTTGCTGCCAGATCTCGATATCGATGTGGGCAAACTGGAAATTGGCGAGCTCGACATTGCCAAGGCGGTAACCGGTGAACGGCATCTGGTCAGCGTTATGGCGGATGTCAATATCGCCGACGCGCGTGCCAAGGCGAATGGCAAAATTCGGGCGCTGGTCGCGCCGGGGGTCGCGGGCGGCGACAAATTTGCCTTCAGGCTTAACGCTGTGCCGGAACAGAATGCGCTCGATATCGCGCTTGATCTGGACGCTCCGGCGAATGGCCTTGTTGCTGGACTGACCGGTACCGAACAGCCAGTCAGCCTTTCTCTCAATGGCAAGGGGGACTGGACCAAATGGGACGGGGCGCTCACCGGGAAAAGCGGCCAGGATATGCTGTCCGATGTGGCCATCATGGCGCGCGACGGCACCTTCAAGATACGCGGCGATGCACGGCCGGGCCTGCTTGTCTCCGGACCCGCCCGCAACATGCTGGAACCAGTCACGAATATCGACTTCACTGCGGCTGGCAAGAAGCGCACATTTGACATCAGCGGCGAAATCGGAAGCGACAATTTTGTATTGGCGACCGATGGTTTTGTCGATCTCGCCAATAACCGCATGCGCGACCTCAAAGTGGATTTCCGTGTGCTCAAGCCGTCCATGATAGCCACGAATCTCAGTGGTGCCGGCATCGCCGCCAATGTGGTTCTGAACGGCGATTTTGCCTCACCGACGATAGAATATGCTCTGAATGCCGCGCGCATTGGCTTTGACGAAACCACGGTCATCGGTCTGCGGGCGAGTGGCAGCGCGACAATGGACGAAGAGCAATGGCGGATCCCGCTGCAGGCCCGGGCGCAGCGTATCGCTGGCCTCAATGAAGGAGTTGGCGCCTTATTGCGCAACGTCCGGCTCGGCGGTGATTTCGCCTTCGCCAATGGCCGGTTGCTCTCCGATAATCTCAAGATCAGATCCGACCGGATTGACGCGACCGCCGTGGTGGTCGCTGATCTGAATGAGGGCACCTACACCGGCGGATTTAATGGCCGGATCAACGGCTATCGGGTGGAAAGCGTCGGTATCTTCAATGTCGACAGCAATATCGATCTGGTGTCGGGCAGCAACGGCGCGTTCGCGCTGACCGGGACGATCCGCGCGCGCTCCAGCCAGATTTTCAACGATGGCGCGCGTGAATTTCTGGGCGGCAATAGTCTGATCGTCGCCGACATATCGTACGGCAGCGACGGCGTCGGGCGGATCAAGAGCCTTAATGTAGCCGCGCCGTCCTTCCGGCTTACCCAGGGTAGCGGCCGCTATACACCATCGGGCAGCATCAATTTTACGGCCAAGGGCATGTCCGACCAATATGGGCCGCTCGGCGTCAAGGTCAGCGGTACAGTGGCGCGCCCGGTTGCAAGAGTCGCGGCAGCCCGTCCCGGATTGGGTGTTGGCATGACCAATGTCGTTGCCACGATCAGGGGCAATGCAAAAGGCTATGCAATGGTTGCCGATGGCGATAGCGATTACGGTCCCTTCGATGCCAATGTCGATATTCTGGCTGGCAGCGGACCGATAACCGTCGATCTCAAATCCGGAACCCAGTTTGCTGGCGTCGGACTGACCGGCCGCATCCGGCAGACCGGAGCAGGGCCCTTTGCGGGGCAGCTGACCGCAAATGGGTCCGGAGTGAACGGCGACGTCATGCTCAGTGCCTTCGAGGGCAAGCAGCGCGCCGTGATTGATGCAACGGCGGTTGATACGGTGCTGCCGGGCCCTGCTAGTCTGGCGATCCAGCGCGCGATCATCGATGCCGATATCATTCTCTATGATCGGCCGCAGGTCGTTGCGGACGTCCAGATACAGGGTCTTCAAATGCAGGAGCTGCAGATCGCAGCCGCGCGGGCGAAGATCGATTATCGCGGTGGTCAGGGCAATGCCAAAGTGATGGCAGAGGGCCGCAACCAGGTGCCGTTCCGGTTTGCCGCCAATGCCATATTGGACCCGAAGTTGTGGCGTGTCGCGCTTGACGGCCGCGCCAATGGTGTCGAATTCAAAACCCGTAAAGCCGCCCGGATCATACCCGATCGTAACAAATATACATTGCTTCCGACGACGATTGATCTGTCCAAAGGCAGCGTGCAGCTGGCCGGAGATTACGGTCGCGGACTCAATATCCAAAGCCGATTGAAGGATGTGAATCTGGCAATTTTCAATCCGATGGTGCCAGGGCTCGGTCTGGGCGGAACCGCGACCGGCAGTCTCGATTTTGCCCAAAGTTCGCCCAATGCTTTCCCCGAAGCGGACGCACGCTTGCGGGTCGACAATTTTACCCGCACCAGCCTGGCATCGGTCTCCCAGCCGGTCGATCTCCACTTTGTCGGACGATTGCTGCCTGACGGGGGTAATGCCCGCGCCATTGTTCGGCGCAGAGGCGCGGCTATCGGCCGGATGCAGATCAATTTGACGCCGCTGCCGCCCGGTGCTGGCTCCTGGACGACAAGACTGTTCGCTGCGCCTTTGTCGGGTGGGATCCGTTACAATGGCCCTGCGGGGACCTTATTTTCGCTTGCTGCTTTGCCGGATCAGGATTTGCAGGGCGCGATCGGCGTCGCTGCGGATTTCTCGGGCCGGGTCCAGAAGCCGGTGCTGACCGGTGTCGTGCGGGCAAACAATCTGATCTATGAAAATAATACCTATGGCACGCGCCTGACGAATATGAAGATCCGCGGTGACTTTACCAATGATCGGCTGGAAGTGACGGAATTGACGGCAAACGCCGGAAACGGAACGATCCGTGGTGACGGTTTCATCTCGCTCAGTTCCGACAAGGGCTACCCGTTGCAACTGGCCCTCAATCTGGACAACGCGACTCTGGCGAAGGGGAACGACCTCTCTGCGGCGGCGACGGGCGATATCGAGGTCGTCAACAGCGCAACAACGCCGGCGACCATTCGCGGTCGGATTAGCCTGCCGGAAACGCGCTATAAAATAGTCTATGAAGGCTCGACAAAAGTTGCGACATTGACCGGCGTCCGGCGCAAACCCGCCCTGGGCCGCAAGAAAATAACCGGTGAAGCGGATCCGGTCAGCGGCGTGCCAAGCAACTGGAAGCTGGATATTGATCTGATTGCCGACAATCAAATCTATGTCAGCGGGATGGGGCTCGATTCCGAATGGTCTGCCAATATCAAGATACGCGGAACCACGGGCGCGCCCATTTTGACGGGCGGTATTGATCTGATCCGTGGAACGCTCGGCTTCGCGGGTCGTTCCTTCGATCTGGAAACCGGTCGCTTGCGCTTCAACGGCAGCGCCATGACGAACCCGACGTTGCGGCTCGTGGCCAGCGGCGAAGTGGATGACGTGAACATCAATGTCAATATCACCGGCAGTGCGGAGGATCCCGAAATAGCGTTCAGCTCCACCCCAGGCCTGCCTCAGGACGAGATTATGGCGCGGATCCTGTTCGGCAATTCGATCGGCGAACTGACCCCGATCCAGGCGGTACAGCTGGCATCATCGCTGAACGGGCTGCGTGGCGGCGGTGGAGGGCTCAATCCGCTTGGCGTGTTGCAGTCGTCGGTCGGCATCGACCGCTTGCGGATATTGGGTGCGGATAAAGATACGGGTCGCGGCACATCGATCGCCGCCGGACAATATATTTCCAATGATGTCTACGTGGAAATTGTGACCGATGCCCGGGGATATACAGCGACCCAGCTGGAAATCAGTCTGACACCGGCCTTGTCTGTGCTCAGTTCGGTCGGTAGCTTTGGTGGTTCGAACGTGAATGTGCGCTACCGGAAAGATTATTGATGCGCCTGAGGGCATTTGTTTTGGCAGTCTTGATCCTCTCGCTCAGTGGATGCGAGAAGGATTTTGATGAAAAATATCAGGATAATCTTGAGAAATTGAATGAAGCGGCCAGCGAGATTGAAGCGAGCGTCGATCAGCAATTGGCCGAGGGGCGCGAGGCCGATACCATCACCGAGTCCGCGAAAGAGGAAGAGCGCTTGGCCGATACCGAAGCTGAAACGAACAAATGACCGCTGATTCAACGAACGATTCCCCTGCACCGAACGCTGTCGCTGAAGATCTGGAACTGGAAGATATCGAGGCGCGCACGCCGGGAGCGAGCGCCCATTCGCCGTTCCATTTCCCCTTCAAGGCATGGTGGGCGGTCCTGAAACGCCTCTATGTGATGAATGACTTCCACAATCTTCCGTTGCTGGCCGCCGGGGTCGCGTTTTTTGCCTTTCTCGCCTTTGTCCCGTTAATCGCAGTGATCGCGCTGCTTTATGGTCTGATTGGTGATCCCAATACCGTTGCCGCCAGTATTGAACAGGTTTCCGGCATTTTGCCCGACGCGGTGCTGACGATCTTGCGCGAACAACTGATGTCGATTGTCAGCACCAGCAAGACTGCCAAGGGGTTGGGTTTGGCCGTCGCTCTGCTGGTCTCAACTTACGGCGCAATGCGCGCCGCGAACGCGATGATGAAAGCGCTCAACATCATTTATGAAGAACATGAATCGCGCAATATATTGATGACCACCTGGGTGGGCTTACAAATTACGATCGGCATGGCCGTAGTCGCGATTATCGGTCTGTCGGCCATCTCTGTATTCACCTATATCAGCAATTTTTTGCAGGGATATCTGGGCGACAATGTACTGATATTCCTGAAAATCATAACGTGGATCACGGCAGGGTTTCTGGTCAGCCTGACCTTTGGCCTGTTTTTCCGCTATGCGCCGGACCGCCGACCGGCGAAATGGCGCTGGCTTTCGATTGGATCGGTCGTGGCGACGTTGCTGTGGCTGGGGATCACGATAGGGTTCGGCTATTATGCCGCCAATGTCAGCGATTATAACGCGACGTACGGATCGCTGGCCGCGGTTGTCATCTTTCTGATGTGGCTGTTCCTGTCGGCTTATTCTGTGCTGATCGGAGCGGAGATAAATGCCGAAACCGAACGGCAGACGTTTCAGGATTCAACGACCGGCATGGATCGGCCGCTCGGCGAGCGCGGCGCAGTGATGGCCGATACAGTTTTGCTCGATCAGGCCAGCCGACAAATACTCGAGAAAAAGCAGCGCAGACGCGCTGACCGGATCGCGCGAAAATCATCCAGAGCAAAATAGCCAAAGACCGATAGTGATTGCGGCATAACTCAGGAATGATGTTCTGAATGCGCCTGACTGAGCCCGAAAGCGGCAATATTCATGCGGGCGATGACAAAGCAAACCGTCCGCCAACATTGTCTGCATTCTTTCTCTCGATGCTTGCCCAACGACCTCTTTTTATCGGTCTGGAGAGGGTTAGGGATAATAATGTCTGCTGGCGTTTGCCTACTGTGTGCTCCTGCAACATTTACAGTGCCGAGAAGCAACCACGAACTCCCGACGCTTCATCTTCTGTTTACTTGGATAGGCTACTGTCAAATGAATTGGTTGTGAGTACGGAAGGTAGTTATTTTTGTTACGTTTTCAAAACATCATTCTTGAGATGATTGCTACCGGCGTGGCCCTGGACGTAACGGCGAAACGATTATGTTACGAAATCGAGTCCCTGTTGCCAGGCGTTGCCTGCTCGGTTCTCCGGGTAGATAAAAACGGGATATTGCATCCGCTCGCTGCACCTAGCTTGCCGGAGGAATTCTCCGACCTTGTCAAAGGGACGATCATCGGCCCCAATGTCGGTTCCTGCGGCAGCGCCGCGTTTCTGCGCGAACCGGTGGCCGTGACAGATGTCAACACGGATCCGCGCTGGAGCGAATTCAAACCGCTCATTGTGGAATGCGGATTCAAGGCCTGCTGGTCGGTTCCAATCTACAATGCGGAAGGCGCCGTGTTCGGAACCTTTGCCTTATATTTCAAGGAAGAGCGGGTTCCCACCGCGCATGAACGCGATCTGGTGAGCGCCAGCATTCATCTCTCGGCGATTGCCCTGGAACGGCATGACCGCGTTCTCGAGCGGGAGCGGCGGGGTTACATCGATGCTCTCACCGACTTGCCAAACCGGGCAAGCTATGACGCCGCTCTCGAGCAGTTGTCGGACGAAGAGCCGGGCACCTGGGCGCTGATGATTCTCGATGTCGATAACCTTAAGACTATCAACGATACATTCGGGCATCCGGCCGGCGATGAGTTGCTAAGCACCGTAGGCCAAAGGATCGCCGCGAAGGTACTTCCCGACCATGTATTCAGGCTCGGCGGCGACGAATTTGCGATCATCTTAAAAGAGGCGGACGCGGTTGCCGACCTGAGCGGTACGGCGGAGCGTATTCTTGAAGCGGTCAGCGCGGTTGCAAGTTGTGACGGGCATATGCTTCAACCACGGGCGACGATCGGCGGCGCAGCATCGTCTCCTCGCGACAATGATCACGCGACCGTGCACAAGCACGCCGATTTTGCACTCTATCATGCGAAAGAGACTGGTCGCGGCGGCTTTGTTCGATACTGGCCCGGCATCGGCACCACGATCAAGCAACGGATGGAAGTGATTCAAGACGTTGGTAGCGCGCTGGATGATGGGCGGATTGAGGCTTATTACCAGCCGGTCGTCCGGCTAGACACGCGTGAGATCGTTGGCATGGAGGCACTTTGCCGTCTCCGGAGGCCGGAAGGCAATATTGTTTCGGCAGGGGCTTTTCATCAGGCAACAACCGATGTCGAAGTATCCGCCAGACTCACCGAGGGAATGCTCGCGCTGACCGCTGCAGACATCAGATCGTGGCTGGAGGCGGGCATTCCGTTTCAGGATATCGGCATCAACATCTCGTCGGCTGACTTTCACAGCGGCACATTGTTTGACCGGATCGAGGCGGCCTTTGGCCGTGAAAATGTGCCTCTCAAGCATGTGATCCTGGAAGTGACTGAATCGGTATATCTCGGTCAGAATGACCCGGTTGTGGCCGGAGAGATCAAGTCTCTGCGGGCAAAAGGTCTGCGTATCGCGCTGGATGACTTCGGAACGGGATTTGCCTCGCTCAGACATCTTCTGACGGTTCCGGTCGACATCATCAAAATTGACCGATCCTTTGTCAGCGAATTGCAGGCTAATCATCGCAGCATGGCGATCATCGGAGGATTGCTCGAGATCGCTCGCAAGCTCGACATGCGGGTTGTCGCGGAAGGCATCGAGACGGAAGATCAGGCGAACTTGCTGGCCGAGATCGGGTGCAATCTTGGGCAGGGCTATTTGTTCTCTGCCGCCGTGCCCCACAAATCAGCCAGGCAGTTGCTGATCGATCACGCACAGGGCAGGGCGACCGAGAAAGCTGAACCGAAATCTGGTCTTACCGACCGGTTCGTCGCCAGTCGCGCGATGCGGGAGCGCACCCAGCGTGCGAAACATGCGCCCAAGTCGGAGATCCGCGATTCTGCCGACGTTGGTCCTGTATCACAGGCAAATTGATCAACCTATTCTGGTAGCGCTGAAGCGTCCCATTTCTCTTTTTTCCGGTACAGAGTGGACGGGCTGACGCCTAGTTTATGGGCCGCCTTTGTCAGACTGCCATTGCAGTTTTTTACTGCCCTCTCAATGACCACTTGCTCAATTTGATCCAGTGTCATCCCGTCAAACTGGCTCAGCGTTTCTATGTGGCCGAAAGCTGAATTCGCTGGTTGCTGGTTCATTATCTGCGAGGACACCGGCGGTGTCTCGCCGGATTCTTTGCGTTGAACAGCCGGATCGGAAAATTCCGGAAGAATAGTTTTATCGAGCTGTGGACCGTCAAACATCACCGCAGCGCGGCGCATCAGATTTTGTAGCTCCCGGACGTTGCCTGGCCAGCTATGGTTTTCAAAACTGGTGGCCAGATCGGCGCTCAGTGGTGAGAAATCTTTGCCCTCTTCTGTCGCGAAGTTTTTCAGGAATGTATTGGCAAGCAAGGTGATATCACTGCCGCGGTCGCGCAATGGCGGCAGGTTGATCGGGACGACGGCAAGCCGGTAGTACAGATCTTCACGAAAGCGCCCCTGTTCAACTTCCAGCGCCGGATTGCGATTGGTTGCGCATATGATGCGAACATCGACATCTTCGGTCTTGGTCGCACCAACCCTTTGGACGGTTCCCGTCTGCAGGAAACGCAGCAGCTTGACCTGCAACTTCAGCTGCATCTCGCAGATTTCGTCGAGAAACAAGGTTCCGCCGTTGGCGGCCTGTACGGCACCAACCCGGTCTGAAATGGCACCGGTAAACGAGCCCTTCAGGTGACCAAACAGCTCCGATTCCAGAAGGTCTTCGGGAATGGCACCGCAATTTATCGCGACAAACGGCTTTTTCGCCCGAGGACCGGATTTGTGGATGGCGTCAGCGCAAACTTCCTTGCCAGTCCCGCTTTCGCCGGTGATGAAAACGGTCGCTTTGGAATTGGCGACATTTTTTATCTGGCGATAGACATCCTGCATCGGCTCGCTCGCGCCGATAAATCCTTCCAGACCATCAGTTTCCGGTCCGCTCTTATCGACGGCCTTTACGTCCGCGCGCACGGATTTTATCACTTCAACTGCCCCTCTCATCGCCGTTACCAGGCGTGATGGGGACAGTGGTTTGACCATGAAATCATAAGCGCCGAGGCGCATTGCGTCGATCGCGCGATTGATTGAACCATCTGCGGTCGCGACGATGACTGCAAGCTCCGATAAAATTCCCGCGTTTTTCTTCAGCCAATCCAATCCGTTGCCATCCGGCAATTGAAGATCAAGCAAGATCGCGGAAAAACCACTATCGCCCTGTTCCAACTCGACGCTTGCATCCGCCAGACTGTCGACGATGACACATTCAAATCCGGCAGTTTCCAGATGTCCGGCATACGCAATAGACAGAGATGCGATGTCTTCAATGATCAGGATTTTCTGGCCGGACATGATTTTATCCCTTTATTGTAAATAGAGCGGATTTTCCGTCATCACCGCATTCCCAATCCAACGACCGCGGATCGTTGTAATGAGCCATACATCCCTGGACGAGGCCATGGGCAATTGCAGCCATGGGGCGATGGGATTGATAACGGATCAGCGTTTGGCCGTCTTGCACGTCGGCGGTGATCTGGGGCGGCCGCGCATCCGGGTACAGAATACAGACTTCGGTGTGAATATGGCTGCCAACATGTGTCAGCAGCGATTCAGCCGTCCTGTAGGATTCCATGATGTGCGGATATATAATGTGAAAACGATCGTAGAGATATTTTCCGAACAAGCGACATAGTTCGGTGGCTTCAATCCCCGATTGCCTGGAGGCTTCTCCGACCATCGCAAGAGCATATTCCGATGGATAGTTGCCAATTGACGTAAATGCGCCCTCATTGGGCAAGGCAGCACCGGAAATTACTTGGTCAGCAAATTCCGGGGATTGGGCTTTCTCCATAAATCGGACCAATTCCGTAAAAATAATACCTTTCATCGCGCTTCATTCCTTTTCTGATCAGACATCCCAAGGCTTGAAGCACTTTCTATGCCAAAATAAGAATGGCGTAATTCCAGGACAAATGAGCATTATATTGCATTTCGCAACAACAACTGTTCGCAATATGCAACAGAAAGGTTTGCAAAATGCAAACATCAATGAAGATTTATTGCGTTCTCGGAATATTAACCTTGCTAACCCACGATAAACCAAAGTTGGCACAACCATTGCGAGGTTTAGTCTGAATGTAAACTTCAGGTGAAATATGAAATATAAGACCGTCCCTCTTTTAACTATCGCATCGCTCTTGGCAGGGTGTGCCACAATGGAGCGCCCCGAGAACGCCATTGGCAGCCAATATGCGCCCCAGCAGTTCGCGGAGGAGAACGACAGGTTGGGCCAGTGCAGAGCATCATGGACGCCGACCGGGCTTTTGCCGAATGCGCAAACGCCGGTTTCCGTGCTTGCTGCCAGGCCGGATATGCTGTCCTCCGGTGACCGTGTGCGTCTGAACATTGCCGGCGATACCGACAGCCTATCTCGTGTCTATGTTATTGCCGCCAACGGATCGATTGCCCTTGATGGCCGATATGCAGTCGATCTCGCCGGTAAGTCCATCAACGAGGCCGAGCGGATCATTCACCAAAAGCTCGTCGCAGAACGGCTTATCAGAGGATTGCGCAACAGCGTCCGGCTACAACTCCTTGAGCTGGGCGGTGTCAGCGTCGCAGTGCGCGGTGCGGTGTTCGAGCCAGGCATGATCCGCGTTGGCGAGCGTACGGCAGAAACGCGGGGCGTAAATCTCAACAACGGCGATTCCGGTGACCGGAATGTCAGTCGCTCGCTTACCGCCGCCTTGCGGGCCGCCGGCGGTATCCGCCCGGATGCTGACCTGTCTGCTGTCTATCTTATTCGCGATGGCCAATGGTCACGAATTGACTTGAGCGGAGCGATATATGGCGACGCAATTGACGATGTCGCATTGACCTCCAATGATCAGATCATTGTCGGTTCGGCGGAATGCTTCAATGGTGATCTGGTCAAGCCATCGCAGATCACCGCCCCCGGCATTCGTGTTTATATGTCCAATCTGTCGCGCCCAGCGAGCAATAACGCGTCGTCTGCCATTGGCCGCGATGCGACCAGCCTGCCCTATGGGACGCGCCTTTCGCAAGCGATGGTTGCCGCGAACTGCGTTGGTGGCTCCGCAATGAATGCAGCGAGAAAAGTTGTCCTGATGTCGCGCAATCCGATGAATGGCAAATCCGTGGTGATTCAGCGATCGGTTGAAAAGCTGGTTCGCCAGCAGGATCGCGACGACCGCGATCCCTATCTGATGCCGGGCGACAGCCTGGCGTGCTACGACAGCACAGCCATGAATATCCGCGACGTCGTCAGTGTGATCGGCGAAACCGCATCTCCCTATTTTCTGTTCAAGAATATTGACTGACCATGAAACACGAAGTCATCGAAAGCCCAGGGCTGCACATGCGACTTTGGGAAGCCATGAAAAACCGGCGACCTATGCGGATGCGTCACAAACGCTATCTCAAGACGGCGGGGGCCTGGATCTTGGTGATATGGGTTCTCACCGCGCTTTTCCTGGCATTGGCGCCCGATCAATATCGGAGCAAGTTTACCCTGATTTTACCCGGTTCCGGCGCTGGTGGGTCGCTGAATCTCGAGAATATTGGCCAGGCGCAGTCATCAGTGTCTTCAGCTTTCTCCAGCGCAACCTTGAGTCCGACCGAAAATTACAAGCGTCTGTTGATGACCGATAAAACATTACGGCAGAGTGCCGAAAAAACCGGTGACAAGATGAATGAATTTCCGGTTCCCGATGTGAAACTGGTCGATCAGACAAATCTGATTCAAGTCGAAGTGGTGGGCCCCAGCGGCGAGCTGGCCAACCAGCGTGCGATCGCTCTGAAAGATACATTTCTTGAACAGTTGGAGGAATTGCGCAACGACGAAGCGAAAATGCGGGAAAGTTCCGACGTTAAAAACCTGGTCACTCTGGAAAAGAAAGTGCGGTCAACGCAAAAGGCATTGCTCGATTTTCAAGCCGAAACAGGCCTGGTTTCGCTGGATCAGTTCAATACCCGGATTGCCAACATGGACGCCTTGCGCCAACAGGAACGGGAAGCGCGAATAACGCTGCGGCAAAAATCTGCTGAATCCGGCCGCTTTTCCTCGATCCTCGGCAAAAATGTTGGCAGTGCCAATACTGCGTTGCGGCTCCGTTCGGACCCGGTTTTTCAGCAACTGGCAGACCGTTATGCAAAACTGGAAGTTGCGGCGAAGGAAAAAGAAGCCACCCTGGGCGACAATCACGGCGATATGGTTCAGGCCAGCACAGAGCGCGATGAGCTGAAAAGCGCGCTGGTTAGCCGTGGGCAGGCCCTGACGGGCCTCGGTTCCGCTGCCATATTGCGGAATATCGACATTGCGGTCGCCGACGGCCGGTCCACTTTAATGCAGGGCATGATCATTGCCAATTCCCAGAGCGCCGGTGCCCGGGCTGGCTTGGCGGAAATTCGCAACGATATTTCCAACCAGGCGGTGAACAGCGGCAAGCTCGTAAAACAGGCTTCGCAGCTGGCTGATCTGGTGCGCGATCATCGGGTTGCAGAAGCCGTATTCTCCTCGGCTCTGGCGCGGATCGACACCAATAAACAGGATCCGTTCGCGTCATACCCATTGGTGCAGACGCTGGAGCAACCGTCGCTGCCAGATTCGCCGTCGAGTCCGTCCGTTGTACTGGCGCTGCTGGGTGCCACCGGTGCGACGATCATCATCCTCATAGGATTGGCATTGCTTTGGTTCAGACAGCCGATCATCCACAAAATAGCCCTGAAACTATAGTCTATTATACCATAGTCACGACGTGGCTATTATGGTTGGTAGGCGGGCTCTATATTGCTGGACCAGTGCTGGGTTGCGTGTTGTCGTTACTGGCCCTGTATTTATACTATATCGCGCCATCTTTGCCGGTAGCGAAGCGCATTGCAGCGCCGCACTGGTCAGTGTCGCTCTGGCTGATCGCAATGTTGGCGATGCTGGTAATATTGGTGGCGGGCCATTTGAATTTCAGCCTTGGCACGGGCGCCATCATCAAATCGACGATTGGCTGGGCCAAGGGTTGGTTGCTTATCGCGCTGTTCATATTCGCCGGAGCAGTGCTCCCGATCCGGGCCGAGATCATCTACCGGGCAATCTGCCGAACCGGGAAATATACGATAATCCTGCTACCGCTATTTCTGGTCGCGCCTTTTGTCGGCCTGCCGGAAATTCTCTGGGTATCCCCACTGAAGATATTCGGCGGATCCGGCCCCGAGTATTTTGCCACAATCCTGTATACGCTGGAACCGGGGTCCGGAACGCCGCGCTGGCAATTTTTTGCGCCATGGTCGCCGGCAGCCGGGATGATCGGGCTGATCTATCTGGTCTGTGCGTTTCAGGAAAAGGACCGTGGCTGGCGATACTGGGGCATCGCTGCCGCGCTTGTCATGATCATATTGTCGCAATCGCGTCTGGCTCTGGTCGGGTTGGTGATGATCGCGCCGATTCCTCTCCTGTTTGGCCAGATTACGAGACCCTTGATGTGGTTTGCCATCTTGCCAGTTGTTTTGCTGGCCGGGTGGTTTGCGGTCGATATCATCGAGGCGCTCAATCTTGCGAAATCGGAATTTTCCGGAGCCAGGGCCGATTCCACGCGAGTACGCGAGACGTTGGGACGCATCGCCGTCGAGCGCTGGCAAGGAGAAGCGTTCTGGTTTGGCCATGGTGTCGTTGAACGCGGCCCGCATCTCGTTGAATATATGCCAATCGGCAGCCACCACAGCTGGTACGGCTTGCTATTCGTCAAAGGAATATTGGGCCTGTTTGCTCTGGCTATACCTATGATAGTCAGCCTCGGTCTGCTTTTGCGGTCTGCCTTGACATCCGACATCGGTAGGATTGGTTTGGCCATGACCATGCTATTGCTCATGTACAGTTTTGGCGAGAACCTGGAATCGCTAGCCTATCTTTACTGGCCCGCGCTGTTGCTGATCGGCATGGCGTTGCAATATCGCGGTCCCGCAAAGAGCATTTGAACAGTTTTTGGCTCGCGCTACCGATACGCTAGCCGCAAATTTACGGCGACTTTATCCGGGCAGCTGTCCTCGCTGGGTCAATCCTGCGTTGCCGCTGCCGAAGGTGCCGTTCGGCGCAGGTTGCGAGCGGAGTTACATGCCGTGCCGCGGGATCACAATGCTGCGAACAACGAAGGTTGTTATACTATGGGCCATCCGGTCTCCCCGAAGCCACTGACCAAAAAATGGCCCCCACAATCGGGAGGGCCATTCTCTGGTGATTTCCGGGGAGGGAACGATGATATCACGCGGCCTTTAAATGCGCCGGGCTCAGGCTAAGCTCCCCCAGCATTTGCAACCAGGCCTCGATGCGCTTTTCGGTCACGTGCAGACAATCATCCCGACCCGCCACGGACATGTTGACCAGCGGCAAATGACGAAGATTCTTCAACATGTTGACGATCGCTGTTTCGTCGTCGAAGTCGACGATCAAGCCGGCATCGCCGACCTGCTCCGACAGGCCGCCAGCACCCGACACCAATATCGGCCGGGCGGCCAGCCGTGCCTCGGTCGCCACCAGGCCATAAGCTTCAAATCTCGACGGAACTGCGATGATATCGCACTGGCTGAGGAAATGGTTGATGTCGTTCACCCGTCCATAGAAGGAAATATTGGGATTGCCTGCGGCCAGTTGTATGAGCTTTTCCTCGTCGGGGCCAAAGCCGCCAAGCAGCAGTTTGATTTCGGTCCCATCGCTCAAGGCATTCATTGCATGAATCAGCCGCTCAAAGCCCTTCTCCTGTACAAACCGGCCATAGGCACCGACGGTAATTGGCGCTTTGAGTGAAAAGGCAGGCCGTGCGAGCTGCGCCAGTCCCTGCATATCGCTCCACGGGTAAATGACCCGGCGCTTTGGCGGGTGCAAATCTGCCACTTCCGCCAGCCACATGGCCTGCGCTTCTGAAACGCACACCACCCGGTCAAAAACCTTGTGGGCCAGTTTCAGCATCGACCGGAAACGTGCAGGCTCGGCAACGCACAGAGCCTCCCATTCGCGCGAATAGCTATGCTCCATCAACACAAGACTGGCTTGCGAATTGCGCGCGGCCAAAGAATAGAGAAATGGTAGCGTTTTCCAGCT
Organism: Parasphingorhabdus sp.; assembly: GCF_048269865.1. Classification (GTDB taxonomy): domain Bacteria; phylum Pseudomonadota; class Alphaproteobacteria; order Sphingomonadales; family Sphingomonadaceae; genus Parasphingorhabdus. The sequence continues at coordinate 375,519 of NZ_JBLWUA010000001.1, forward strand.
TACCGAAAAATGCACGACGATCACCGCCGCGTCGATTTTTGGTGCGAAGTTCCACTCCGGATGAACCTCTTCCATGCTGAAATCATACTGCCGTTGGAGGGCCGGGTGCTGAAACAATTCCAGGCTGCGCGTCACACCGCCAAGTGAAAGGTCATCGAGCAGGTGAACGATTTTTGGCAGGTTGGTCATGCGAACGCCCTCCCGCCGGTCCAGCCGGTCGCAAGACGGCCGACAAGATCTGTGGGCAGATATCGTGCAGCGGCGGCGGCGAGCAAGGTTACGGCCGACTTGACCGGCTCCTTGACAAGCGGCCTCGAGGAGACTGAAACAGCGTCCTTGAACAGAGCGAGTGCGAAGGCGCCATCGCCCATCTGCACGGCCCGCCGCGCAAGGTAGCGCAGCTGATAGGCGCGCGCTTCGTCGCCGACCTCAGCAAAAAACTCCGGCGCATTGTTTTCCACTTTTTTCATCATGCGGTTCCAGCTGTCATATTGGGCAGCAATGTTGGCCGAGAGACCGCCGGACACGACCCGGTAATTGGTGAGCAAGCCTCCGATCCCTTCGAAGCGGAAGCCGCCGGTCAGTGCCATCCGGATCCACAGTTCAATATCCTCGGACTGACGGAAGGTTTCGTCAAAGAAGCAGATTCGCCGGGGCTCGTCGCGGTGCAAAAATGCGATGCTCTCTAGCGCAGTCTTGCGAATGACAGGAGCCGATCCGTTGCCGATCGGATTGCGCGTCAGAATGTCTTTCGCGCTTATATTGTTCAGTTTCGGCCGCTGCGCCTGACGAAGCGGCGTTCCGTCCGCATCGATGAACCGGGACCCACTGTAGCTGACGCCTACCTGTGGATTGTTGTCCAGATGGATTTTGTGCAGCGCCAGCTTATCCCGGTCCCAGCTGTCGTCGGAATCGAGTAAAGCGATATACTCGCCACGCGCCTCCAAGATCCCGGTATTGCGGGCACCGGCGAGGCCGCGATTGGCCTGAGAGATAATGCGAATGCGCGGATCATCATAGGATGCGCAAATTTCGACACTCATATCGGTGCCACCATCGTCAACGATGATCAGCTCGAAGTCGGTGAATGTTTGCGCCAGAACGGAGTCGACGGCGGCAGGTACATATTGCTCGACATTATAGACGGGCATGATGACGGAGATAGACGGGTTATTCATAATATATTCCTTTTCTAGATCGGGAAATTCAGGAGAAGATCTGGATTCGGGCGCACCGCGGCATCAGCAAGGCCGCGAAGGCGGACCCCAGCGTCAGCCAGCCCCGTTTCGCATCTGCCAGAAAGGCATTCCGGTCCGACCGGAAACCTTGAAAGGCATAAGACAAGGCAACCTTGGCGGGCGCGCCTGACCGCAAAGCGCGGCGAGCAAGATAGCGACAGTAGACCGCTTCGGAGGAGGAGACAGTGCACTGGTCTGCATACTGACTGGCCAGCAAACGCCAGCCAGCGTACATCGCTGGCAAGTCGACCGACAAGCCGTTCGGGCTCATGCGATAATTCACCAGATGCCGGTCGAAACCGCAGATCATGTGACCTGCGGAAACAATCCGAGCGATCCATTCCTGGTCTTCGGCATAAGACATATCGGTCAGAAAACCGCCGACCTTTTCAATCGCGTGTTTCGCGATAACCAGGTTTGACATCGTGCAGACCGGATTTTCAGAGATGATTTGCTCAATGGAAAGCGCTTTCGACCTCACTGTCGAAAAGGTTTTGGCTTTGCTGGCGTCCAGGGCTTTATGATCGATGAACGCAATCTTGGCATAGCTGGCAGCAAGCTTCGGCCGCTGGCTATGAAACAAACGGTGCATTTTCAGCTTGTCGGCGTCCCAAAGATCATCGGCATCCATGAAGGCAATGAGCGATCCCCGGGCTTCAGAGATGCCGAGATTGCGCGCGGCGGACACACCTTTATTGGGCTGGGAAACCAGTTTGATGCGGTCATCTTCGCCGGCCATCGACAACATCACGGCCAGGCTGTCGTCAGTGGATCCATCGTCGACCAGGATCAGTTCAAGGTCACGCTCGGTCTGGCTCAGCACGGATTGTACCGTCGGATAAAGATGCGCTGCCGCATTGTAGACAGGCAGAATGACGGAAAAATGGGGATTGTTCATATTGAAAATTCCTCTTCGGCTTCGAATGAGTGGGTTGTTAAAATTAGCGAATAACTGATGATCACAACGAACGTGCCGATCACCCAGCCGGCGGCGGCCTGCGCCAGTCCGGTCTGCGCGCCGAGGAACATCGCGGAGAGCGCCACGACACAGGTGATCAGGCCGAGCAAGGCATCGAGCGTCGCTTTGCCGCGTGCTCGCAGATAGGCGGAGGCGATGGCGCCCAGCAAAAGCGGAACACCCGCGAGCGACAGAATTTGGATAAGCGGGATCGCCTGCAGCCATTGCTCACCAAAGATCATAGGCACGTAGATTGGTGCCAGGAAAAACTGCGCGGCTGAAAGGGCGGTGAAGATGAGCAAACCAGCGCCAATGATGAATTTTAGGGAGCTGTTGGCTTCCTCTGTGGAATCCTGGTTGCACAAATAGGGGTAAATGACGGTGCCAAACGCGGCGGCCAGTGTGCCAATGATGCCGATGCCGGCGTTGAAGGCGAAATAATAGCTGCCGAGAGCGGTTACGCCAAGCATCGCGCTGATGATCAGCTTGTCCAGATTGTTACGCAATGCCAGCAATATGTCGGTCGCCAAAATCGCAGTGCCAAAGCTCAGCATATCGGCCCGGTTGGCATAACCGTTTTCGGCAGTGACTGACCACGGTTCGGCGCGCCGCATCATGATCAGCCACAAGGGTGCGGTCATCAGCTTCGGCAAGATGATGGCCCAGGGGTTCGCCCAGGCCAGGATCAATACAGCGGTGATCAGATGGTCTGCAATGGTTTGCGCTGCGCCGATTTTTGCGACGGTCGCCAGTTTTTTGGCACGCATCAAACGGAAGCACTGAACCAGTCCGCCCGGCATGAAGAAATATACGCCGCACAATACGACCAGCATTTGCGCCGCGAGGGTCTGCCCAAAAACCGTGAACAGTACGGCAGCGACACAGAACTGAATGGCAGCAACTATTGAGCACCAGAACCAGAATATGCCATGGGCCGAGTTACACACCGCATCCAGCTTGTCGTCGGCCGCCGAAATGATTTTCTGGCCGACGCCGATATTCGCAATCACACGCGTCAGTTCAAAAAGGCTGAGGGTCAGCGCAGCAACGCCGACCAGCTCCGGAACCAGCTGTCGGGCAATAACGACAACAACCAATATCCGAACCACTCGATTGACCAGCTCAGCCGATCCATAGGCCAGCAGTCCATGAACAATGGAGCGCTTGCTACTGTTCTGATTATGTAACGTGCCGGCGGTCATAATGTTATTCCCAAATTGCTTCGGGACATTCGTTTCAATTGCCGTGCCAGATTTGAAGAAGCCCGCTTTTCCGAGGGGGACAATGCTTACCGCAAATTTAATCACCAGCAGGCTGTTGCAAAGTGAGATGATTGCTTTGCATTTTGCGAAGATTATCGCGTTTTGAACGAGCTCACCGGACGGTCAATAGCTCATTAACGATCTAACTATCTGATAATTATCTACTTCCAATTTTTGGCACGCGAAATGCGACGCTCTGGCCAAATCAATTGGAGTAACGACATGAGCATATATCAATCCGCCGCCAGCCTTCGCAAAAACGATAGCCGGCGCATCTCACATCTTATTATCGGTCGGAACAATATCACTGAGTTGGCTATTTCATTATATAATGAAAAGGCGGTCTCTCTCTTCGGACTGGGCTTGGCAAATGGCTCCCTGGCCGATGTCGCCTCGAAAATTGTCGACGCGGCAGCGGACCGGGAGCGGAACATCATTCAGTTTATCAACGCACATTGTGTCAATGTTGCGCAGCAGGATGCAGACTATCTGGCAAGCGTGCGGTCTGCAGATATACTGCTTCCGGATGGTTCCGGTCTCCGGCAAGCCGCAAAACTGGCTGGTATTGGCCCGGTCGACAATCTAAACGGAACCGACCTCTTTCCCCATATTTGTGAAAAGGCATCGCAGGCTAATCAGAGCATTTTCCTGCTGGGCGGCAAGCCGGGCGTAGCTGCCGCAGCGGCGAAAAATATGCGCAACCGCTATCCGGGCCTGCATTTCGCGGGCACACGGAATGGCTATTTTTCAGAAGGCGAACACCAGCAAGTCATTGATCAGATCAACCGTTCGGGTGCATCAATCCTGATGGTTGGAATGGGCGTCCCGATCCAGGAAAAATGGATCGCGAAATATCGCGACCAGATCAAAATTCCGGTGGTGATGGGAGTCGGCGGTTTGTTTGACTATTATTCCGGCAATATCGCCCGTGCCCCTTCGCTGCTGCGTGAGATGGGCCTGGAATGGTGCTGGCGTCTGGCGCTGGAACCTCGCCGTCTGGCCGGTCGCTATCTGGCGGGCAATTTCAAGTTCATGGCACATGCAATGGCCCATGGCTTCGTCGTCCGGGGGCACGCAGAACGCTATGCTGCGGCTACAAAACGCACGCTCGATCTTTCGATTGCCTTGGTTGCACTGCTTCTTCTTGGGCCACTGGCAGCTGCGATATGCCTGTTTATTACGCTGGAAGATAGAGGCTCGCCGTTCTTCCGGCAGACCCGGATCGGCGCCGATGGCAAGCCGTTTAAAATCTGGAAGTTCCGGTCGATGTACAAAGATGCCGAGGCGCGGAAAGCCCAGCTGGCAAGCCAGAATGAACGCGATTCGATATGTTTCAAGATGAAGAGCGATCCGCGCATCACGCGCGTCGGAAAATGGATCCGTCGCACATCCCTGGACGAATTGCCTCAGATTCTGAATATTCTGACCGGTGAGATGTCGGTGGTCGGACCGCGACCTGCGCTCCCCAGTGAAGTGCTGTCTTACAAGGCCAAGGAACGTGGCCGACTGACGGGTAAACCGGGCCTTACCTGCACCTGGCAGGTATCCGGACGCGCAGACATCCCCTTTGCCAAACAGGTTGAGATGGACTTAGAATATCTGGCATCGAAGTCACTGCTGCGGGATCTGGTGCTGATTACCAAGACGGTTCCCGCGGTTATCACCGGCAGAGGTGCCTATTAGGCGCTGCCTAGGTCTAAGCCTCTTCGCTGGTCGGCCGCCTGGTCCGATCGGCGAAGGGCGGTCAAGGTGTAGTCGAGCACATCCTGAAGCGACAGAAGTTCAGCCTCAGCGCCCAATTGACCATGTTGCCGCATGGAATCAATTTTCTCCAGCAGCGAATAGGCACCAAAGCCCGTGCATATACCCCGCAACGCATGATGAGCGGCCTGGATGCCATCCTGATCCTTGGCTTTCCAGGCGTTGGCGAACCGTTCGCACCATTTTTCGATATCGTTGCTGACCGCTTCGACCAGCGCCGTCCGGCGCGCTTCCGGAACAGCATCGAGTTGCTCTTCGAACTTGGCCTGGTTGAGGAACTTGACCTCAACAAAATCCGGAACGCTTTTTTCAGTGTCTGACTGGTCCACCGCAGGTTGGACATCTCGCCCGCAAATCTGACCGACCACGTAGTGCAGGCCTGCCAGGTTGATGGGTTTCGAGATGACCCCGTCCATGCCAGAGCTCAAAACCGCGGTCCGTTCGCTGTCTGCCGCGAATGCAGTTACGCCAAAAATCGGAATTTTGCCATGTTTATAGCTCGCTCTGACCTGGCGGGTCGCCTCCATGCCGTTCATTGGCATCCAGACGTCCATCAATATGCCGTCGAACTCTTCGCGATCCAGAGCCGCCATGACTTTGGAGCCATCGTCGACGATCACCGTTTCGCAACCCATATTTTCCAGCATGGCACCAATCACAATCTGGTTGGCCTCGACATCTTCGGCAATGAGCAATTTGGGTTGGCGGCCATTGATCAAGAACTTTTGTGGAACCACAGCCTGTGCATCCTTCGCCGCCAGAGAGGCACCGTCACTGATGGTGAAGGGTATGGTAAACCAGAACATACTGCCTTCGCCGACTTCGCTTTCGACACCGATTTGACCGTCCATAGCTTTGACAATCCGCTTGCAAATAGACAGGCCCAGACCAGTTCCCTCAATTTCGCTATTGTGGGCATTGCCTCTGTCGAAGTCTTCAAAAAGGCTTTTTTGTACATTTTGAGGAATGCCATCTCCGGAATCCGACACGGAAACTTTTAGAAACAGATTGTCGGCTTCGCTGATGATTTCCGCGCGCAGGTCGATCTGGCCGTCGCTGGTATATTTGATCGCGTTGCTGATGAAGTTGTCAATCATCTGGCGTGACCGCGTCGGATCGGTCAGAATATGCTCCGGACAATCGCTCGCCAGATAGGTGCGAATTTCCAGTTTCTTTTTCCGGGCCAGCGGACGCCAGGTGTCCGCAGCCTTTTCAACCAGTTCCGGCAGGTTTAGCTCGCGAATGTCGATGTTCATCTGCCAGCCATCGGCGCGCGCATATTCGATGATGTCAGCGAGCAGGAACAAGAGCTGATCGCCGCTATGGCGTGCAAGTTCGACCTGTTTGAGCTGTTCTGGCTTCAAGTCGGTAATGCTGAGCAATTCCAGGGTTGCCAGAACGGCGTTCATTGGCGTGCGTATGTCATGGCTCATCATCGCCAAAAATCTTGATTTTGATCTGTCAGCCGATACCGCCGTCGCGCGTGCTTCTTCCAGCGCAGCGCCCATTTTCTCCATTTCAGCGACCCGTTGTGCCAACTGCTCGCTTTTGGCTTTTTCCTCTTCTCTGGCTTCGCTCAGTTTGTCGGTGAGATTCTGCAATTGTCGCGCCCGGCGTTCGCTCAGCTTCCGTTGGACACGGTTTTGCCGTTCCGCCTGCCGTTCACTGGTGATGTTACGAACCGCGCCATATCCAAAAAATCTGACGCCGTCCGCCGATCGTCGCTGGGTAACCGACCAACGCAGCCATCGCAATTGGCCATAGTCATCGTAAAAGCGAAGATCCCGTTCGACATTCTTGTTGATCAACAGTCCCTTTGAGGCAGCAACCAGTATTTCCATTGCTTCAGCATGGTCATGCGAATGCACCATCCCGGCAAATTCTTCCAGGCTCGTCACCAGTCTCTTTGTCCCGATAACATCGCCGAAATTATCCGAACCTGTGAATTTCCGATCCTCGTCCCGATAGAATGTGGCGACATTGGCGAGATTCTGAGCGCTGACCAGGGAAAGAGCCTGACGGTTGAGATGTTCGAGCAACTGCTCTTCTTTTTGGCGCAACAAATCCTGCGCGATCGCCAGCGACCGGCTTTTCGTTTCCAGAAGTTGTTCCGCCTCTGTACGTGCCGCTTCACTGCGCGCCAGTCGACGCTGCAGCAATTCCACAAGGGCCGAAAGGTCTTTTGGAGCCAAATTTTCGGTCGGCTTCGTCATGGCTTCTCATACCAATAATTGATTTATTGTTAGTGAATTGATCAGAATAGAAAAACCACACCGGCAATTGGTACCGTTCCCGCCATTTTTCTTTTGGCAGCATCCGAACAATGCTCGGTGGTGGGCTGTTATAATAGTCCTGGTTCGCCTATTCACTCCGCTGCCGTCTTAGCCATCTTGACGCGCCACAAGGTCTGAGCCATGCGCTGGCTATGCGATTTTTCTCCGACAACGCTGCGTCTGTGCACCCCAAACTGCTGGAAGCGCTGGCCGCTGCGAATGCGCCCGATAGCGCTTATGATGGCGATGCCCACAGTGCCAAGCTGAACGCCGTTTTTTCGGAGCTGTTCGAGACCGAGGTTGAGGCGATGTGGGTCTCAACCGGTACCGCCGCCAACTCGCTTGCCCTTGCCGCTATGTGTCCGCCGCATCAGGGCGTAATCTGTCACAAGGAAGCGCATATTGAACAGGACGAGGCTGGCGCGCCGACATTTTTTACCGGTGGTGCGAAGCTGATGCTGCTTGAAGGGGAGGGGGCAAAGATCTCGCCGGAGGCTTTGGAAAGCCATTGCGCTGCGATCCGTGATGATGTGCATCAGGTCCAGCCGGCGGCTGTGTCGATCACCAACGCCAGCGAATATGGCATGGTTTACCATCCCCATGAAGTCGAGGGTCTGGCCGGAAAATGCAAGGCCCGAGGGCTAGGGCTGCACATGGACGGCGCGCGTTTCGCCAATGCCGTGGCGACGCTTGGCTGCTCGCCCGCTGACATCACCTGGAAGGTCGGGGTTGATGCGCTGAGTTTCGGATTTGTCAAAAATGGCGGAATGAGCGCCGAGGCCCTGATTTTCTTCGACCGAAAGCTCGCTGCAGAGACGCACTATCGCCGCAAGCGCGCCGGTCATTTGCAGTCCAAGGGGCGCTTTCTGGCGGCTCAGATTCTGGCGATGCTGGAGGACGATCTGTGGCTTGAAAATGCCCGCGCAGCCAATGATGGCGCCCAGATCATAGCAGCTGCTGCCGCTGACCGGTTGATTTACCCGGTAGAGGCAAACGAGATTTTCATCAGCTTGACCGCCGACGAAGCAGCGCAACTGCGAGGTATCGGTTTTGACTTTTACGACTGGGGAGAAGGACAGGCGCGACTGGTGACGAGCTGGAACCAGACGGCGGAAGAGATCCGGCCGCTGGCCGATGCGATTGCCGCTCTATGAGCGGCGACGAGAGCGCTGAAGTCAGCCTGCTCACTCCCCGTATCCTGATCCCGTTTCTGCTGGTCTCGCTGATCTGGGGATCAACCTGGCTGGTAATCAAGGACCAGATTTCCGAAGTGCCGCCGAGCTGGTCGGTTAGCTACCGCTTCCTGATCGCCGCCGCAGCGATGTTCGTGCTGGCGGCGTTCAAACGCCTGTCCTTCCAGCTTGACCGGATCGGCTATCTGTTGGCGCTGATCCTGGGATTCTTCCAGTTCACCTTCAATTTCAACTTTGTCTATAATGCCGAACTGTTCATCACCTCGGGACTGGTGGCGGTTCTGTTTGCCCTGTTGATGGTACCCAACGCAATATTGGGCCGGATCTTTCTGGGACACAAGGTCACCGCACCGTTTCTCGGTGGTTCGGCGATTGCCGCAGTCGGCATCGCGATGCTATTCTGGCATGAATATCGTTCCTCCCCGGCCAGCCTGGAACAGGTGTTGCTCGGCGCGGCGCTGACCTTCGGCGGCATCATGTCGGCTTCGGTCGCCAATGTCATGCAGGCGGGGCGACGGCTCAAATCCTATCCGATCATCACCGTTCTCGCCTGGGCGATGCTGTTCGGGGCGCTGATCAACATAGCGGTCTCCTGGATCACAGTCGGCCCGCCGGTCTATGAGTCCCGCGCCGCATATTGGGCCGGCATCGTCTATCTCGGGGTGATCGGATCGGTCGTGACCTTCCCGCTCTATTTTTCCATGATCCGCGAGATCGGCCCGGGCAAAGCGGCCTACACGAGCGTGCTGGTACCGGTGGTGGCGATGATCCTCTCGACGATCTTCGAAGGCTATGTCTGGACCGCCTTGTCGGCGGGCGGTGCGGTTCTCGCGATGATTGGCCTGCTGGTGGCGTTGCGCGCGCGCAAACCGAAGACACCCCGTATCACGGGCTGAGTTTCAGTCGAGCAGCGTCTGCAGCCCCGCCTTGTAATCCGGATATTGTGGTTCCCATCCGAGCAGTCTTTTGGCTTTCCCATTGGCAACCCGGCGGTTCTCTTCGTAAAAACCCAGCGCAGCCTTTGACAGATTGGCTTCTTCCAGGGATTGCAGCGGCGGTACAGCGATATTGAGCAGCCGGGCCGAATGAGCGACAATCTTATGTTGCGGTGCGGGCAGGTCATCGGAGATATTATAGGCACCCGGCGGCCCATCGAACGAGGCAATCACTGCGCTCACTATATCATCGGCATGAATGCGGCTAAACACTTGTCCAGGCAAGTCGATGCGGCTGGATTTGCCTTCGCGAACCCGGTCGAGCGGACTGCGGCCCGGCCCGTAGATCCCGGGCAGACGAAACACGCGCATGTCGCTGCGCAAATCCTGCCAATTCTGGTCGGCTTTGCTGCGCGCTTTGCGCCGACCGGATCCGATCGGTGCACTCTCGTCGACCCACGCGCCATCAGCGTCGCCATAGACTCCGGTCGACGACAGATATCCACTCCACTTTAGCGCCGCTGAACCAATATCCGTGCCATAACCGTCGAGCACGGGCTCGGTGCCGTCGCGCGACGGCGGCACAGAGGACAGGACATGGGTGGCGGACTCCAAAGCCGCCAGTACAGAGCTGCGGTCACCGAAAGCCAGCGCGCCATTTTTGGCCTCGCGCCGTGTGCCAATCACTTCCCAGCCGTTGGCGCGCAGCCGGTGCGCCAGTCGCGAGGCCGTATAGCCTATTCCAAAAATCAGCATGCGGCCCACTGGCTGCTATTCCTTTTCCAGCTTGCCCGGCTTCACCATCACCGGATTTTTGACGTGGTCGGCTTTCCACTGTATCGCCATGCGGACGCGGGTCGCGCCCGAGGGATGATCGAAAAACAGCATTTCTTCCAGCGGGCCGGGTTCAATCTTGCGATATTCCGATAACCGCATCGCCACTTTAGCGAAACCATCTGGCTCCTGGGCGGTTGCGAGGCCAAAACGGTCGGCCTCGCTTTCATTGATCCGGATCAGGCTGTTGATTGCAGGGGTTGCGGCAAAGAAATAGACCGTAAGGATCAAGCTGAGCAGGGGGATGGCGGCCGGATCGGCCATGCTCCGGACGCCCCATTTTTCACCATGGCGCGCAATCAGCCGCGGTGCCAGACGGGCAACAATGAACAGGCCCACCGCCACGATCAGTGCCAGAATCAGAACTGTCCGCCAGGTGTGGCCCAGCACATAATGGCCCATCTCGTGTCCCATGACCGCCGCGACCTCTTCCGGATCGGTGCGCTCGAGCAGATTGTCGTTGAGCGAGACCCGGATCGTCGGTCCGAAGCCGGAAACATTGGCTGAGATACGCTTGTGCTGTTTGGACTGGTCGAAAACATAAATATTTTCGGCTGGAATATCATATTCCGCCGCCATCGCGACAATCCGGTCGCGCAGTGGCCCGTCCGCCATTTCCGTATAGTTGTTGAACAGCGGTGAAATGAATACCGGCCCCAGCAACAGTCCGATGAACAGGAAGACCGAGATCACCCCGGTTCCCCAAATCCACCACAATTTGGGCGCGCGCCGGATGACGGCAAATATCGCCATGATCAGCAGGGGAAAGGTGATCAGCGAGATCAGCAGCCCGATAAGCTGCTCGCCAAACCAGCCGCCAAAACTCTGGCTCATCAGGCCATATTGCTGCTCCCGGAAAAAACCGGTGTAGATCGTCCAGGGCAGGGTGATCAGGAAGCCAGCGATGATATAGGGCAGTCCGTACAGGGCCGGCTGCAGCCATGTTCTGCTGGTCACCCGTTCTGCCCAGTCCCGGAATCGAGCGGACAGCCGTGACTGCAGGATCAGCAGGTCGACCAGAACTCCGATCAACGCGCCCCACAGGATCAGCCAGTAGCCGCCCTCGAAATAAGCGTTGGATTTTTCAAGCTGCGCGCCCTGCAGGGTATCAATATAGGCCCTGCTCGCCTGTTCTACATCGAAGCCGGATGAGGCATTCTGGGCTAAAGCCATGTCTGTTGGCAGCCCGGCAATCAACAGAAGCGCGCAAATGAAAAACAATATTTTGGACATGACCCGTTCCCTTTTCCCAATCCATAAACGCAATTGCGCGGGGTGCAAATGGCTCTTATGGCAAGACCATGTTAGATATTCAAAAAGCTCCGAATGACGAAATGGCCGATGCCGCGCCAGCCCCGCAGGACCCGGCAACGATCCGCCGAGAGGATTATCGCCCGCCTGCCTGGTTCATTCCGGAAATGGAACTCGACTTCGATCTCGATCTAACCCGGACTATAGTACGCTCCAAGCTTGATGTCCGGCGCTCGAAAAGCGCAAAGCCGGACGAGCCCCTGGTGCTGCAAGGCGACGATATCACGCCGGCTTCGGTGAAGGTGGACGGCGAAACCCGGACCGACTGGAAATTGGTTGATGGTGCGCTGGTCCTGCCGTTGAGCGGCGCATCGCATGTGGTTGAGATCGAGGTCGAGCTGGATCCCTCGACCAATACGCAGCTGATGGGCCTCTATGCCTCCAATGACATGCTCTGCACCCAGTGCGAGGCCGAAGGCTTTCGCCGGATCACCTTCGCCCCCGACCGGCCCGACGTACTGAGCCGCTATCAGGTCCGTATGGAAGCGAACAAGGCGAAATTCCCGGTGCTGCTGTGCAACGGCGACAAGATCGCCGAAGGCGAAGGCGAAAACGGCCGTCACTGGGTCCAGTGGAATGATCCGTGGCTAAAGCCAAGTTATCTGTTCGCGCTGGTCGCCGGTGATCTGGTCGCCAATAATGACAGCTTCACCACCCGTTCCGGCAAGCCGGTCGAGCTCAATATCTGGGTGCGCGACGGCGATCTTGACCGGACTGGCCATGCGATGAAAGCGCTCAAGGACTCGATGCGCTGGGACGAAGAGACGTATGGCCGCGAATATGATCTCGGCCTGTTCAACATCGTGGCGGTCAGCGACTTCAACATGGGAGCGATGGAGAACAAGGGGCTGAATATTTTCAATTCCCGCTATATTCTCGCTGATCCGGAAGTCGCAACCGATGCCGATTTCGACGGGATTGAAGGCGTCGTCGCGCACGAATATTTTCACAATTGGTCTGGCAACCGTGTGACGTGCCGCGACTGGTTCCAGCTCAGTCTGAAAGAAGGCTTCACCGTTTACCGCGACCAGAGCTTTTCCGCCGACATGGGCTCTGCCGCGCTCAAGCGGATCGAGGATGTGCGCATATTGCGCGCCGCGCAATTCCCCGAAGATGCCGGGCCGTTGGCCCATCCGATCCGTCCGGAAAGCTATCAGGAAATCTCCAACTTTTACACGGCCACCGTCTACAACAAGGGCGCGGAAGTGATCCGGATGATGAATACGCTGATGGGCCCGGACAATTTCCGCAAGGGCACCGACCTTTATTTCGACCGGCATGACGGTGAAGCCGCGACCTGCGAGGATTTCGTCACCGCGATGGAAGACGGTGGCTCGATCGATCTGACCCAGTTCCGCAAATGGTATGAAACGCCCGGCACGCCAAGAGTTTCGGCGAAGCTCTCGCATGACCCGCAAACCGGCACCGCGACGCTGCACCTGACGCAGAAAATCGCCCAGAATGGCGAGATGCCAAAAGCATCGGAGCTGCTCATTCCGTTGCGCACGGCGTTGCTCGATCCGGCAACCGGCGATCATGAGGGCGAGCAGTTGCTGCTGCTCGACCAGCCGGAAAAAAGCTTCACCTTTGACGGCCACACGGACCATCCGGTGCTGTCGATCAACCGCGGCTTCTCCGCACCGATCATCCTGCAAAGCAACCAGAGCGCCGATCAACTGGCGTTCCTGTCCGCGCATGACGACGATCCCTTCGCCCGGTTCGAGGCGATGCAGCAGCTGATGACCAACTATTTGACCGCAAAGGTCTCGGGCACGCCGGTTGACCGCGATATCATCCTGCTGGCAATCGCCAAGATATTGGCCGATCCGGCGCTGGATCCCGCATTTCTGGCCGAGCTCATTCTGCTGCCAAGCGAAGCATTTTTGGGCGATCAAATGGCCGAAGTCGATCCGCAGGCGATCCACGATGAGCGCGAAAAGCTGCGCGGCAAAATCGGCGTCCAGTTCGAAAAGCAATTTCGCAAGCTCTACAAGTCCTGCGCGCCGGGCGAATTTTCGCTCGACGCCGAAGCGCGGGCAAAGCGCAAATTGCGCAACGTGACTTTGGGCTATCTGGCTGCCTCTTTCACCGAGACTGCCGCCGAGACCGCCTTTGACCAATATCGTGAAGCCGACAATATGACCGCGATGCAGGGCGCGCTCGGCGTCTTGTCCCATCTCGAGGCCGAAGAGCGGACGGCCGCCTTTGAAGATTTCTACAGGCGGTTCAAGGGCAATCCGCTGGTACTGGATAAATGGTTCAGCTTGCAGGCGATGTCGCTGCGCGGTGATACGCTAAAACGCGTCGACAGCCTGTCGCGTCATCCCGACTTTACCATGTCGAACCCCAATCGCGTACGCGCGCTCTATGGTGCCTTCACCGGCAATCAGGTCCGCTTCCACGACCCGTCGGGCAAGGGTTATCAGATCATCGCCGACATGGTGATCAGGCTGGATAAACAGAACCCGCAAACCGCAGCGCGTTTCATCCCCGCGCTTGGCCGCTGGCGGCGCTATGAACGCGGGCGGTCGGAACTGATGCGGCTGGCACTGGAGAAAATCGCGGCGCAACCAGATCTGTCCAAGGATGTTGCGGAACAGGTCCATAAAAGCCTTGCTTGATATCACGACCTCTGCCTTGCTCGATGGAGCAGCGCACGGTTTTCTGGGCCGGGCAGGGGGCGTGTCGGAGGGTATATATGCCGGACTGAATGTCGGTCTGGGCAGCGATGATGATCGGGATACCATCATCGAAAACCGCCGGCGAGCGAAAGAGGGTGTGCTGCCCGGCAGCGAACTTGTCACCGTCTATCAGATCCACAGCGCCGAGGTGGTCACGGTCACCGGCCCGCAGTCGCCGGGTGATCGCCCGCAGGCCGATGCAATGGTGACCGATCAGCCGAATCTGTTACTCGGGATATTAACCGCTGATTGTGTGCCGGTGCTGTTCCACGATCCGGTCGCGCATGTCATCGGTGCCGCCCATGCCGGCTGGAAGGGTGCAATTGCAGGGGTGACCGACAATGTGGTCACGTCGATGGAAACCCTTGGTGCCCATCGAGAGCATATCGCATGCGCCATCGGTCCCTGTATTGCGCAACCCAGCTATGAAGTGGACGCAGGCTTTCGCCGTCAATTCCTCCAAGCGGACGCGGCTAATGACCGCTTCTTTGCGGCTGGAAAACCCGGCCATTTTCAGTTTGATATCGAAGCCTATGTCGCGGCACGGCTGGCGGCGGCTGGCGTGAGCAAAATCGAAAAGCTCGGTCTCGACACTTATGCGCTCGAAGACCGCTATTTCAGTTATCGCCGGTCCTGCCATCGCGATGAACCGGGCTATGGTCGGCAGATTTCGCTCATCGGCCTTGCGGAATAACGTTGATTTCTACAGGCACGCCAGCGAAGGCTGGGTGCCGAACCAATCTGGCTTCACAGAACGGCCGGCCGGTTTGACAGAGGGGCAGGAGAGGGCATGAACGCACAGCGCATCGGACTATGGGCGGGGCTCGCCATATTCATCACAATGCTTTTGCTGCCTACGCCGCAAGCGATGAGTCCCGAAGCCTGGAAGGTTGCGGCACTGACAATCCTGATGGCGATATGGTGGATGACTCAGGCGATTCCGCTCACTGCGACCGCCCTGCTGCCCTTTCTGGCCTTGCCGACGATGAATGTGATGACTGCGGCCGAAACCGCCAGCGAATATTATTCACCGATCCTGTTCCTGATCCTCGGCGGCGCCTTTCTGGCGCTGGCAATTGAGCGGGTCGGGTTGCACAAGCGGCTGGCGCTGGCGATCATCGGTCTGGCCGGCAAAAGCGCCTGGGGCATATTGTTCGCCTTCATGATCGCGACGGCCTTGCTCAGCATGCTGATCTCCAACACCTCTTCTACCCTGATCATGGTGCCGATCGCGGTGGCTGTGCTGGTCGCTGGCGGCGTACAGGAAAAGGAAACCGAAGGCTTTGCCGGGGCGCTGATTATGGGCGTTGCCTTTGCGGCATCGATTGGCGGCCTGGGCACGCTGGTCGGCAGCCCGACCAACGCGATTGCCGTTGGCCTGATCAACAAGACTCTTGGCATGCAGATTGATTTTCTCGACTGGCTCAAATTCGGTCTGCCGATCGTGATCGTCGGGATTCCGGTCCTGGCCGGGATATTGATCGTGGTGCAAAAGGTCGGAAAGCACAGCTTTGACGGGGTCAAGGCCCGGGATGTGATCGGATCCCCGGGACCCTGGAGCATACCGGAAAAGCGACTGGTTCCGGTTGTAGCGATCGTTGTGCTCGGCTGGCTGCTGCTGCCGGAGATCAAGGGCTATTTCCCCGACGGCGCGCTGCACGACGGCAGCGTCGCGATTTTCGGCGGCTTGCTGTTGTTCATGCTGCCCGATGGTACCGGGCGGAAGCTGCTGAACTGGGACGAGGCGGATCGCGCGCCATGGGGTGTGATCATGATGTTTGGTGGTGGTCTCGCGCTGGCTGCCGGGATCATCGAATCCGGTCTGGCCGACTGGCTCGGGTTGATGCTGGAACCGCTCAAAACCGTGCCGGTGCTTATCATCGCCATCGCGCTCGTTGCGCTGGTTATCCTGATCACGGAATTCGCGTCCAATGTCGCGACCGCCAGCGGTGTGATGCCGGTGGTTGCCAGCCTGATCCTGGCGACTGGCGTGGACCCGGTGCTGCTCGCCGTGCCCGCCGCCATGGCCGCCAGCTGGGGGTTCATGCTGCCGAGCGGAACCGGACCGAATGCGATTGCCTGGTCGACCGGTCATATCGAGCTACCCAAAATGCTGAAGTCGGGTTTCCTGCTCGATCTGGCGGGTATTCCGATAATTATCGGCTGTATCTGGATGGTTGCGGTTGTAACCACATAGCTTTTGGTTCATTGTTTTACCGAGATTTGAAAGAGCAGAGAGAAGATTATGTCCGAACGTGATGAAGACGTCGCAGGAATTCCAGTCACCCGCCGGATGCCGAAGACGCCGATCGAGAAAATTGGCGGTCGCAAGCTGAAGCCGGCGACGTTGATGATGGGCCACGGCTATGATCCCGAGCTTTCGGAAGGATCGCTCAAGCCGCCCATTTTTCTCACCTCGACCTTCGCTTTTGAAAATGCCGCTGCCGGCAAACGCTTTTTCGAAGGTATCACCGGCAAACGGCCGGGCGGCTCCGACGGACTGGTCTATTCGCGCTTCAACGGTCCCAATCAGGAAATTCTCGAAGACCGGCTGAGCGTCTGGGACGAGGCGGAAGACGCGCTTGTTTTCTCCAGCGGCATGTCGGCGATCACCACGGTATTGCTCGCCAATGTCAATCAGGGCGACGTGGTCGTGCACAGCGGCCCACTCTATGCTGCGACCGAAACGCTGATCAACAAGATACTGGGCCGCTTCGGCGTGACCTTCATGGATTTTCCTGCTGGTGCTGCTCCGTCTGAAGTTGCGGTGATGCTGGAACAGGCCAAGGCGCAGGCTGCAGCCAATGGCGGCAAGGTGGCGATCATCTATCTGGAAAGCCCGGCGAACCCGACCAACGCGCTGGTCGATATCGAAGGCGTCGCCGACGCCCGTAAACAGGTTTTTGGTGATGAAGGCGCGCCGCCAATCGCCATCGACAACACGTTTCTCGGGCCGCTCTGGCAGCAACCGCTCAAACATGGTGCGGATATCGTTATCTACAGCCTGACCAAATATGTCGGCGGCCACAGCGATCTGGTTGCCGGCGGTGTACTCGGCAGCAAGGCCCATATGGATCCGATCCGTGCGATCCGGAACACCATTGGTACGATTTGCGATCCCAACACCGCCTGGATGCTGATGCGCAGCCTCGAGACACTGGAACTGCGCATGACCCGGGCTGGTGAAAATGCCGAAAAAGTCTGCGCGTTTCTGCGCGACCATCCGAAGGTCGACGGGCTGGGCTATCTCGGCTTCATCGAGGATGACCGGCAGAAGGACATATACCGCCGGCATTGCAGCGGCGCCGGTTCGACCTTCTCGGTCTTTATCAAGGGCGGCGAGGCAGAGGCCTTCCGCTTCCTCGACACGATGAAGATCGCCAAGCTCGCGGTCAGTCTTGGCGGTACCGAAACCCTGGCGAGCCTGCCCGCCGCGATGACTCATCTCTCGGTTCCCGACGAACGCAGGGCGGCCCTTGGCATCACCGACAATCTGGTGCGCATATCGATCGGCGTGGAAGATCCGGACGATCTGATCGCCGATTTCGATCAGGCGCTGGCCGCGGTTTGAGCGGAGCGAGCGCAGGGAAAGACGCGAAATACCACGGGGTTAGAAAGCGGGCCGGAGGAGGCGATCTGGCCTAGTTAGCCGGGTTCTCGCGCTTCTTCCGCTCGGCAATAGCGCAGTCGAGCAGTTTGTTGGCGGCGAAGCCGCTCGGTCCCAAATTCACTTCGGCAATAGTTTTGTTGTCGAAGGAAACTGTAGCCGAGCTCGCTTCCATCAACCGTTCCAGACCGCGCTGCGACTGCGCCGGATCGCTGTCCTTGCCGTGCCACATAGCCCACACGCCCTGATAAAAACCGTTTTTATACCCGCCAAACTCCGATGAAGTCGTCTGACCGTTCTGAAAAGTCAGGGTCAGGGGTATGTCTGTGATATTGGTATCCTTGTCATCCACAATATCCCACCTGTTTCGCAGCACCTCGACGCTGAATATCGAGTCCATGATGCCGAGACCAAAATCGACCATGGTCTCATCATCCCTGGACCGAAATGCGATCTTGCAGTCGCCCCGCTTGACGCCTTCACTATAGGAAAAATCGGGTATCGTGGTGCGGTTCTGCGCTACCGCAGGACCCGCCAGACCAACCAATAATGCGGCTGCGATCATCGCCTTGCCTGGATTTTCCATAATATTGTCCATTCCTATACTGTCTTTCTAACTCCGGAACCGAGCCGGTTGGTGTCGGCGCGATATGTACGAGCGAGGAGCTCATTGGCCCCTATTTTTGATCCCATTTGAAGCGGGCTATTCCATTGGTCATGCAATAGTTCTGCACCTGTGCCAGCTCGGATTTGCGGTTATCATCCATAATAAGTGTGTTTGCGTCTTCCTGCTTCGCAATGAAGTCCTTCTCGAGATCGTCATTCGGATCTCTCAGCAGCGCGGCAAGTTTCAACCAGTCGGACGCAAAGCCTTTATATTGCAGCGTCTGGTCGGCTCCCGGGTTTTTCCGGGCCATGTAGCTGTGCAATGTCGTATAATATCCGGAGCAGGCTATCGCTTGCTTATACTTAGGCATGGCCGCCTCTTCGGCCTGAGCGGCGACCGGAATTGCTACCAAGGCGAGACCGAGCATCGCGCCCGCTGCCGATCGCGTGACCTTTGCCTTTTCATTCTGGCCGATATTGCGGACCATCCGTTTCATTTTATTGGTCATTACTCGTACTCCTCCTAACAATAGCTGTTGCCGATCGGGCAGGATCGCCCTTGGGCACGGGAAACATTCGCTGCATAATAGTCGTTGTTGGACCGGATTCTGGCGAGAGAGTCGGACAGGCTGGACGAAGAGGAGCCGGAATAGCTGCTCGACGACCGGCTGGAATAGGATGATCCGGAAGAGGAACTGGTATAGGCGCTCGCTCGGGCATATTGCCGCGCCTGTATCTTGGCGAGCCGTTCCATCAACGCGGCAAACTCTGCCTGCCGCCGCGCATAAGCTTTCCTTGCACCTTCTGCATCCATACTCCGCCACACGGCTTCGGCTTCGCGGTCGCCGCGCACCGCAAGATAGGCCATATAGTTTTTCGCTTTTTGCCGATCCTGCGGAACCGCGACGCCGTCCCAATAGGCATAAGCCAGCCACTTCATCGCATCAGGCTGGCCGACCGAAGCGGCATTCTCGATTGCTATCAGGCCGCTAGCCTTGTTGGCGTCCACCAGACCCGGAACCCCATAATACAGCCAGCTTCCAACCAGCCATTCGGCGTCATCATTGCCTTCGTACATCAGATCGCGAAGCGTGAACCATGCGGTCCTGGCATCGCCCTGTTTTTTCTTGGCGAGGGCCTGAGCGATTTGCACCTTCGCCGGCAGCGCAGGATCGATCGGCGGAACGGTGGCGCGAAATGCATTTTCATCACCAAGCGCGCGCCACGCTTTGCACGTCTCCTGACGGCCAAGTTTGCAAGCCTTCTCCCACAGCGCAAAGGTGATGCCGGGATGCCCGTCCAGGTTCCCCTTGCCGTCAAGATGGGCTTGGCCAAGCCCATCGCATGCGACTGCATAATCCATATCGCAGGCCATGCGCAGAAAATGTAGACCTTCCGTCATGTTGGTATTTTGCCCTGAGCGCGGATTAAACACTGCAGACTGGCCCAGCCTGTTGCAGGCATAGGCGTTGCCGCCCTGGCATCCGGTGAACAGGAATTTGACACCCTTCGCAACATTGTCCGCCTGCCTGCTGTCGAACAAGGCATCGCCATATTGAATGCAGGCGAGATGCGTATCACCCTTGCCCTCAACACAGGCTTTCTGCGCCATGGTGAAAGATTTCGCATCATCCTTGCCGACGCCCCGACCTTGTTCATAGGCGAAGGAAAGCCCGGCGCAGCCCCAGGCGAGCTGCTGGTCGCAGGCGGTCTGAAACAGGGCGACTGCCTGTTGGCCGGTTGCCGCATCCTTATATTCGTTGAACAGCGAATAGGCCTTGAATTCGCATCCCAGGTCAGCTCCCGACTGACACGCGCGATCCCAGCGGGCAAAAGCGCCGGCTTCGTTTTGGGCAACGCCAAGTCCGCGTTTTTGCGCGTATCCCAGGATCGCGCAATTGCGTTGGTCGTTCAGGCTTTCGCAGCCATATTGCGCGTTCTTCGCCGCCAGCTTGTCGTTGCGGTGGCCGACATCACCGTCAAAGAGCATCGACGCGGACGTGCTGCAGCCGCTTGCCGATCCTTTCTCGCATGCCATCAGATAATAGCCGAGCGCGGCCCGGTTGTCCCGGGCGAGCGCTCCCAGCCCCTCTTCGAAGGCTTCGGCAAGCCGAATACACTGGGCTGCACTTCCCTTGCGGCATTGCGCGTCCCAGTCGCGCGAAACCCCGTACAGCTCGATAGGATAGTTTTGTTTGCCATCGGACAGCGCGGAATTCGCATAGCCCTCTTCCGCGCGCGGGACGTTGTGATCCTTCGCAAGCACAGGATTGGCGGCTACGAAAAGCCAAGTCGAACATATGATAAAAGTGAGGAGAAATCTGAAGGACAATATTTCAAGGCCAGTCCGTGGATTGGCGTACCTCAAATCACCATACTGCGGTTTCTTGTAATATAGTGTCATGGTCGCTCTAACACTCGCTTATGAATAGTCTGATCAACTTTGTTAGGATTCTGTCGATACTTATGCGCTGGCTTTTCACCCGTGGATTGAATAAAGTCGCCATCCTGACGGATTATTTCGAGGATGATAATCCCGGTGCAATTTGAGTATTTTCGGCCGCAATCAGACATCAGCAAGCTGGTAAGCAGCTATTATAATCTCACGGTTGATGAGCATGTTTCCGATATCATGCGGGCTGAAATCGCCAACTTGCGCTTCGTCATCCGGGGCCGGGTCTCAACCAACCTCAATGGCGTTGACGAACAATATGGCGCTGGTGATACCTTGTTGTGCGGTCCTACCTATCAATGGAGCAATGTCGGATTTGAACCGGGGACACAGGTCTTTGGCGCGGCGATCACACCCTTGGGCTGGGCACGGTTATTTGACGTCGACGCCGACCAGCTGGCAAACAGGCTTGTACCGCTGGCCCCCTATATCGCGCCATCGGTCCTGCCGCTTGTGACCGACATATTTGACGCGACCGAGGAAATGCAGCGAGCCAAGGCAGCGGACCGGTTATTTGCTGCCATGGTTGATCCCGAAAAACGCGTGGACGAAGCTTTCCTGGACCAGGTCACTTCCTGGATTACGTCGCCCGACCCAAATGAGCTGGCCGTCCTGCTGTCGGAAATGAGCCGGTCCCCCCGCCAGATCGAGCGATTGTGCAAAAAATATTTTGGCAGCGCGCCAAAGCTTCTGCATCGAAAATTTCGCGCTCTGCATTCGGCCAACCGGCTCACCTGGCAGGATTTGACCGACTGGCAGGACATCGCGACAACGGCCTATTCCGACCAGTCCCATTTCATCCGCGAGTTCAAGCAGTTTAACGGCAGGACCCCGAGCGAATTCATTAAGGGCGCGCATATATTGGTCCGCCTGACGTTGCAGCAACGCCTGCAAATCGACCATGAATCACCGTTCAGCTTGATAGGCTAGCCAAAACCGCCGATCCTTGGCCGATGCAAAATGCGCCAGGCTTATTGCTCGTGCGTCTGAGCCAGCAGGTCGGCCCTCATCAGCGGTAGACAGGCCGCCATTCGTTTGTCGACATACGCTTTTGGATCGGCAAGGTCGCGAACCGCTTCCTGTTCCGCCATCACCGCGTCCCAGATCGCCGTACGGACCGTTTCGGTCGACTGCTTCGTTTCCTTGGCAATGCGATCCATGACAAGAGTGGTCCAGCGGGCGGCTGTTTGCCGGACGTCAGGATAGTCGGTCGCTCCCGGCGCATTGCGTCGTTGTTCTTCTGCGATGATCGACAGGACAGCTGCACAGCCAATGTCTTGCGACTGCTGTGCGGTAAAGGCTTGGGGCGTTTGTCCAGCCGCCAGGATCGCAAGGGCGAAAGAAAGGATCATCCCATCACTTTATGACCGGAGTGGCTGATCGTAAATAGCGAAGTGTGCCGGCTTTGGCGGTGCATTGCCGGCAGGAATCAACACGGATCGTCACCACATAAGCTTGGGCGCCAAAAGCGCCTAGCGGGCTCGTGTCGTACAACCAATTGAGAGACGGATAAAAATATCGCGAGTTACTTTCCGCGCACTGGATCCTTATATAGTCATCACTCCATGAAGTCTGATTCTCTAGATCCCATGATCCGCGATGCCTATGCGATTGCAGCGCAACCGGAACGGGTAATGAAATTGCTGACGCTGCTGCAGAATCCGGCTGCGGAAGACGAGGGCGCTCTTCAGCCGCATTTCGCCAACGCTACCGAGTTGCTCGCCGAAATAGATCCCAGTGTCGGCGATGATTTTTCGACCTATGCCCGCGACCTCAAAGGGAAGAGTGACCGCTTGGGCCCGCCAGACCTTTTGCTCAGCATTTCAATGACGGTGCTGAGCGTCGACCAGCAGCTGTTCAAAAGCACGGAAGTGAAAGTCGGCGAACCGATACCCGACTGGTTATTTGGCATGGATGGTGAAGCCTATGGCCAGGTGGAAAAGCTTGTCCAGGGGCAGGGCAAGGCCAACCCCGCGATCGTTCGCCTCTATATGGATCCGCAGGACGACAGGGGTGTGCTGTTCGCCGCGCAGGTCGCCGGCACCGGCGGTCGGGAACTGGCATTTCGCGTGATGCGGCTGCGCTGGAATGCAGTCATCGGCAGCGCGTTTGCGCGGTCACTCGAGCTCACCGCAACGGAACAGCAGCTCGCGAAACATCTGATCAACGGACAGTCGGTCCTTGAATTTGCCGAGCAACGAAAGCGCGCGTTGGGGACCGCACGAAATCAGCTCAAGGCGCTGCTTCGCAAGCTCGGTATCGGTTCGCAAACCGAGCTCATCGCGCTGTATGCCGGGTTCAGCAATGCCTTTGCGACGGCGGAGTTGAAGGACAAACAACTCGTTCCCGCAGGATCCAGTGAGAAACTGAGGTTGCAGGATGGCAGCGATCTGCCGTTTGAAGTCTATGGTGATCCGGCAGCGAAGCCGGTGCTGTATCTTCATGCAACGATAGATGGCGCTTACCTGACCGCGCGGCAACAGGACGCGGCGGCAAAGCAAAACTTGCGCGTCATTGCGCCGTGGCTGCCGTTTTACGCGGGCAGCAAGATGGCCAGCAGCGGTCTGGCGGTGGTCGATGAATTTGTCGAGCGGCTGGTCTGTTTGCTCGATCATCTGGGCATCGAGAATTGTGCCATCGTTTCGGCCAGAGTCGCCGCTCCCTATGGCATGGCGGCGGTTCGGTCGCATCCCGATCGGTTTCGCGGGCTGGTGATGGCCGGTACGGTTTTGCCCGCGGATGATGCCAATGATTTCTCGCATCTGGCGCTCGGCTATCGCGCGCCGCTGCGGCTGGCGCGCATTGCACCGTCCTTCGTGCGGCTGTATTTTGCGGCGGTATCGACCATGGTCCGGCGCGGCAAAAGCATGGCCTATTTCCAGAGCATTTATGGCGACAGCGCAGCAGATATGAAAACGCTGAACCGGCCCGACGTTGCGGAACTGATGCAGCGATCGATGAAACGGACCTTTCAGGATGGTTATGAATCCACCGCGCAGCAGGCGATCCTGACCGCCAGCGACTGGTCGAAATGGTGCCGTGATCTGCAAGTGCCCGTGACGCTGATCGGTGGCGCGGAAGACCGGCTGGCCCCTCCGCACCTGGTTGAGCAATTTTGTGACCGATATGATTTCAATTTGATTGGGCCGTTACCGGATGTCGGAAGCCTGGCGATTCAGCAGGTGCCGGAACAGATATTCAAAGAGGCCGCCAATATCGGGACAGCTTGAGTCAGTCGCCAGCCCGCGCCGTTTGTAACCCAACTTGATTTGCCGCCTCGGCTAGCGCATATTTTTTCCATATAATCCGCCAAATTGTACCATATGGTATATTCTAAACCCGTCGCCGCTCCATTAGTCGCCCGCTGACTGAAATGGAGATCAACGATGAAATTTTCGAAACCGGCTGTTGCGGCCCTATTTGCTGTTTCGCTGATCAGCAGCGGTGCCGCACAGGCCCAGTTTGGCGGCTTGGGCAACGCGCTCAAGAAAGAGGCAAAGAAAACCAAGCGCAAGGCCGAGAAACGGGCTGTGGAAGAAGCGGAGCAGGCGATTGACAACGCGCTCCGCGGGCAAAAAGGCAAGAGAATAAAGATCGGCAGCAACAGTGGCGGCAGCAGCGGCTCTGCGACGCTCGGGACGCCGTCGGCAAACCTCACATCGCAAACGCAATGCACCGGCCTCGCCCTCTCCAACGTTACCGTTGGCAATTTGGGAGAATATACATTCCAGCAGGGCTTCAGCAAAGAGAAGCGCACCGGCTTCATCAACCGGCGGTCGGGCAAGGTGACCGGATCCTGTATCGCACCATCATTGCAGCCACAGGAAATTCTCTATTTCGAAGTCGATGAGAAAAAATACAAGGCTCTCGACAGGGGCGGTGACTGGACGTGGCAATGCGTCCAGTCGGATAATCCCGGTGCCGGTACGACCGACTACTGGACGTGGAATAGCGATCAATATCTGAGCGATTCCCATATGAAACTGCATTGCGGCAACGATCAGGGAGTCAGCGATTGCGCCACCGGCAGCAATGGTGCCCGCGCGTCAGCCTATTCGGCGGATCGCAAAAAGCGCGGCAAATATGGCATCAGTTTTCTGGCACGCCTCAACGAGCGCAGCGATGCAAGGACGGAAAAGCTGTACTGCCAATATTATAACAAGAGATCGGGCAAAAGTCTGGTCGCATTCGAATATCTGAGCGCACCCGCCCGATAGGCACGGGCCCGGTTCTATTTTTCCAATTTTTGAGAAGGAGACGCACTATGCGTACCGCCATTGCTTTATCATCTCTTATCCTCTCCAGCCTTGCCGTCCCGGCGGCATTTGCCCAGTCCAGCAGCACGACAGTCGCCAAGGATGGCAGCTGTCCAACCGGTTTCAAATCCTCGGGCAGTTCCTGTCAATCGAGTTCAGGAGCGGTTGCGATCAAAAAAATCGGATCCTGCCCTGCGGGTTTCAAATCGTCATCCAACTACTGTGTGGGTGACAAGGGCGATTATGCTGAAGTCAAAAGCGGCAGCTGTGCAAACGGCTTGAAATCGTCGGGCAAATATTGCGTAAAATAGTCGGTCGCAGCGATTGCTTGCGGTCGACCGCACGCAGTCGCTGCCACCTCGGCCTGCAGCGCCGCGACCCGCTCCTTGATCAATCGCAAGCCGCGCGCTGTCACCAGGTTGGGGCCGACCGGGATAGGACGCTCAAATTTGGGCTCGAGATGTTCGTCGTCGCCCTCTCTGCGGAACGCCGCGCTCATCGCTCAGGCGCCGGTTTTGGGGGTTACCCAGATTGATACCGGTGCCACGAACTTGCCGTGCGCAGGGGTGCCCACATCGACGCGTTCCGCGGTCACCCGTTCACCGCTTTCCAGGGTGAAGGCTGACCACGGCTTCGGCATCCGGCCAAAGGTCATTTTCTGGATCGGCTGCCCGGTGGCGCTGTTCATGATGGTGGCGATGATTGACATGGCATGCCGCTAGCGACGAAACCGCTGCATTGTCAACGACCCGCTGCCGGACGGATCAGCGCCAGTCGACGATCGGCCAGCCCCGCTCTCCGGCCAGCAGGCGCATTTTCGGGGTTGGTGTGGTAGCAATGGCCTCGTCGGCAAATTCCAGCATCGCCTGATCGCTGACATGATCGGAATAAGCGCGAACATGGCTTTCCGCGCGCAACCACCCCTCTTTGGCGAACAGCGCCTCAATCCGCTCGATCTTGGCGATATCATAGCAATTTTCGCCGACGATCCGCGGTCGTACTCGGCCTTCGTCATCGATTTCCAGGCGCGTCCCGATCACATGGTCAAAACGAAGGCGGCGGCCGATCGCCTCGGCATAGAGTTCATAAGAGGCGGTTACCAGCACCAGAGTGCGCCCGGCGACGCGATCCGTTTCGATCTGGTCAATCGCTTTCTGGTGACGGTTGGAGCGCAGCACATGGTCGGCAAACTGCTCAATCTCCGGTTGCAAGTCGGCCAGCTTCGGTCCGCTGCCCAGCAACATCCGCTGGTTGAAGGTTTTCAGCTGCCCCCGGCTGATCAGCCTGAGACCATAAGCGATAAAGCCGAATGGCAAGAGCGGGAGCAAGATCAGACGCCAGGGCTCGCGCGCCAAAAACATGTGAAACAGGAAGGGTGTGTAGGTCCCGCGCACCGTAATCGTGCGGTCCATGTCGTAAAGTGATATCTTCTGCATGCTGTCCCGCAGTCCCCGTTTGCGCATGTACTTAACAGTATGCCAGCAAAAGCGCCAAATATTTGCGCCGTTTAATCGCTTGAGCTTTGCTGCGATTTCGGTCACTTAGTCAGGTGATGTCGATGCCCAGCGATTTTGTCGAAGAGACAGCCGAAGATGGAGCGGTTACGCTGCGCTTTTCCGGCGACTTGTCGATTGCCAGCGTCGGCGAACTGCCCGAGCGATTAAGAGAATATGACGGCAACGTGGACCGGCTGGATATTTCCGAAACGGGTTATATCGATACGGTTGGCGCTTGGCTGATCCATCGCACCGCGCGCGATACCGAGGCCGAAATTATCGGTGCGAATGACGATGCGGAACGCCTGATCGCCGCCGTTGCCGGAGCGGATCAGCCGACCGAAATCCGGCCACAGGCGCTTAACCCCGTCATCCGGGTGGTCAGCGAAGTGGGCGAAGCAACCACCATAGCCTTCAAGACCATGTCGGGGCTGGTCGGCTTTTTCGGCGCGATCATGGTCGCCTTTTTCCGCTTGCTGCGGCATCCTGGGCAGATCCGGTGGAACGCGGTGATCCAGCGTTTCGACGTTGTTGGTGTGCGAGCGCTGGGCATTGTCGGACTGATGAGCTTTCTGATCGGACTGGTGATTGCACAGCAGGGCGCAGTCCAGTTGCGGCAATTCGGTGCGGAAGTGTTCACGGTCAATCTCGTTGGCCGGCTGACGTTGCGCGAACTGGGCGTGTTGATGACCGCGATCATGGTGGCCGGGCGGTCCGGATCGGCCTTTGCCGCGCAGATCGGTACGATGAAACTCACCGAGGAAATTGATGCGATGCGCACGATTGGCGTCTCGCCGGTCGAAGCGCTGGTGCTGCCCCGGTTTATCGCTGCCGTATTCATGCTGCCTTTGCTGGGTTTCTATGCATCAATCGTCGCGATCATCGGCGGGGGTCTGCTGAGCTGGGCTCAGCTTGATATTCCGCCAGCCACCTTTTTCTCGCGCATCCGAGAGGTTGTACCGCTGACCGATGTCTACGTCGGACTGGTCAAGGCGCCGGTATTCGGCGCGATCATCGCCATTACTGGCTGTTATCAGGGGATGCAGGTCAAGGGCAATGCCGAGGATGTCGGCCAGCGGACAACTGCCGCCGTGGTTCAGGCCATATTTCTCGTAATCGTGCTCGACGCCTTTTTTGCCGTCTTCTTCACCTGGATTGGATGGAACTGATGGCCGATTCGCAAACGATCGATTATCAACCCGACTATGAGGGCCCAATTGTCAGTGTGGAGGGCCTGCGGAACAGCTTCGGTGAGCAGGTGGTTCACGAGGGTCTCGATCTCGATGTGCGCCGCGGCGAAATCATCGGCGTGGTCGGCGGTTCCGGCACCGGAAAATCGGTGCTGATGCGCTCGATCATCGGGCTGCAGACGCCGGATGAGGGCGAGATTAGGGTCTTTGGCCAGCCGCTGTTGGGCAAGTCGGAATCCGAGACGATAGAAATTCGCAAGCGCTGGGGTGTGTTGTTTCAGGGCGGAGCGCTGTTTTCGACGCTGACCGTCGCCGAAAATGTGATGGTGCCGATTCGTGAGTTCTATCCGGATATGGACCGGGAGTTCCGGCGCGAGGTTGCCAAATATAAGGTGTGTCTGTCCGGCTTGCCGCCGGATGCGGCACCAAAATATCCGTCCGAACTGTCCGGCGGGATGCGCAAGCGAGCCGGTATCGCCCGTGCCCTGGCACTTGATCCGGAATTGCTGTTTCTCGATGAACCGACAGCCGGACTGGATCCGATCGGTGCCGCGGCGTTCGACAATCTGACCAAGGAATTGCAGCAGACCCTGGGCCTGACGGTGTTCCTGATCACCCATGACCTCGACACGCTGCACGCGATTTGTGACCGGGTCGCGGTGCTGGCGGATCAGCGCGTGATCGCCGTGGGCACGATCGACGAACTGCTCGCGCTGGATCATCCCTGGATACAGGAATATTTTAACGGACCGCGCGGCCGGATGGCATCCGCCGGCAAAAAGTCGCTGGGATGAGAAGAGTGAAACAAGCCAGAGAATTGTTGCAGGTGACGGCACGGCCCGTCATAGAGGTGAAATAGATGGAAACCCGCTCTAATCATATCCTTGTCGGTGCCGTGACTTTGGCGATGCTGGCCCTCGTCGCTGCCTTTCTGGTCTGGATCGTCCGCTTTGGCGATGGCGAGACCAAACAATATGATATTTTCTTTTCCCAATCGGTTGGCGGATTGGCCGCGGGAACCGGAGTTACTTTTGCCGGTGTGCCTTCTGGACAGGTATTGAAGGTAGAGCTCTGGAAGAAAGATCCGAATTTTGTACGGGTCCGGATTGCGGTCAGTGAAGACACCCCGATTTTGGAGGGCACCACCGCGACCATCCAGAGCGTCAGCTTTACCGCGCCACCCAATATTCAACTCGACGGTGCCAAAAAGGGAGCTCCGCCGATCACCGATCGCGGTCCCGAAGGGGTGCCAGTGATTCCAACCAAGCCGGGTGCGCTGGGAGAATTGCTCAATAGCGCGCCATTGGTGGTTGAACGGCTGGCGACTCTGACCGATCGGCTGACCCAGCTATTGTCGGACGAAAACCAGAAATCGATCAGCGGAATTCTGGCCAATACCAGCGAGTTGACCGGCACTCTGGCGAAACAGGCGCCCGAGCTAGAGGCGCTCATGACAGAAGCACGGATCGCCATCCGCAATGCGGGACAGACGGCAGAGAAGCTCTCTCTGGTGGCTGACAGCACCAACGAGCTTATCACCAACAATGGCCAGCCGCTGGCCAAAAATCTGGCGAGCACCCTGGACGCCGCCGACAAGAGCCTTCGGGCTCTGGAAGGTGTCTTGAAGAACGCACAACCGGCCACCGAGCATCTGGCCACCAAGACGCTGCCGGAAGTGGATCAGCTGGTCGAAGACATGCAGGCGCTTACAAAATCCATGACCAACGTGACCGAACGGCTGGACCAGGGCGGCGCCGGCTCGTTACTGTCGGCACCTTCGTTGCCCGACTATGAGCCAGGACAATGAAGGGGCAGATATGATGCGCATATTTCCACTGTTGAAAGCCGTCAGCGTGCTGGCCGCGACGGGCGCGCTTGCTGCCTGCGTCAGCTTCGGCGGCGCAGAACCGCCACCGTCGCTGCTGTCGCTGTCTCCCGATCAAAAACTTTCTGCGGGAGCGATGCAGACCGGGCCGCAATCCGGTTCGCTGGTCGTCGGCCTGCCGGCTGCGCCGCAAAAGCTGAACACCATCCGGGTCCCTGTGCAGACGAGTGGTACGGGCATCGCCTATCTGAAGGACGCCGTATGGGTCGACAAACCGGCACGCCTGTTTCAGGATTTGCTGAGCGAAACGATCGCCGCAAAAAATGGCCGTCTGGTGCTGACCGGAACGCAGGCTGGCGGGCTTGCACAAACCTATCTTACCGGTGAGCTGGTAAACTTCGGTCTCGACGGTCCCAGCCTGACCGTGACCGTGACCTATGATGCGGTCAAGATGAGCGGTGACCAGCCGGTCGAGAAGAAACGCTTCGAGGCCAGTGAATCCGTCTATGCTGCCGAAGCCGGCCCTGTCGGAACAGCACTGAACAAGGCCGCCAACAAGGTCGCGGCCGACGTCGCTGAATGGGTCGGTTAGCCCTGTTGCGAAACGCTATTCTTCTTTGTCGCTGAACCCTTCCGGTTCTGGCCAGTCGATCGCGGTCGTCGCCATCACCTGAAACAAAGAGCCCATTTCGTCCGGATGGGTCAGCCGGTGATGCGCTGCCTGGATCATCTCGGCCTGCTCCGAACTCGCTCGCGTCAGCGCCGTGGCGCGCTGGTCAATCCCCAATGCCTTGAGCCACTGTCCCTGTCCCACCGGGCCGTTCACATTCAGCATCCGCGTGCGGGCAATGTTGGCCAGCGTATGGAAATCGACATGCGCGGTGAGGTCCGATGTACCCGGACTGTCAAACGGGCTGACCGGCACATGATTCTTCACTGCCTGCAGGGTGCTACCCGTCCCCGGCCTCGTATAGCCATAATCGATAATCAGCAGGGTGCCGCCCTGTTTCGCCAAGCGATTGGCGAGGTTTCCGGCCCATTCCACGCTCACGGGTGAGCGCTCCAATATCGTGCCGTCCGGAAATCCACTGGCGCTGCCGCTGATCTGATCCGCCGCACGATGCGCGCTGGGAACCGGTGCGAACGTGCTGCGATCCCGTACGACCATCTGTTGTCGCCAGCCGCCGGATGTTGCAACAAATTGCTCAATCGGCAGAGCGTCGAAAAATTCATTGGCGACGATCAACAGCGGCCCGTCTTGCGGCAACTCGGCGATGTCCTGATGCCATGTTGCGTCGGGGTGGAGTTGTTTCTGCCTACCCCTCAATATTGGGCTATTTTCGACGAAATGGACCTTAGGAATGCAGCCAAATTTGCGCATCGAGCGCAGTGCGTCGCGCGCCAGGGTCCCACGCCCGGGACCCAGTTCAACATAGTGGCAATGGTCGGGAGAGCCCTTGCGCAGCCACAAGTCAGCCAGCCAGATACCAACAATCTCACCGAACATCTGGCTGATTTCCGGGGCCGTGATAAAATCACCGGCTTCGCCCAGTGGATCCTTGCTGGCATAATAATGGTGATTGGCGATCGCCATATAATCGCCGAGCGGAATGGGGCCTTCGCGATCAATCTTGTCGGCAATTATCTGGGCTGCGCTGGACAGGTCTGCTTTGCCGCCGTCAGGCAACGCTCTTGTCTCCAGCCACCGGCTCCACTCGTTGCCGTCGGCCTTTGGCCGTGACGACCAGATAGAGACCGAGAAGGATCATCGGTACGGTCAGCCACTGACCCATGCTGAAGCCCGATTGTTCAACCAGCCAGGTGAGTTGGGCGTCGGGCTGGCGGAAAAATTCGACGGTGAATCGGCTGAAACCGTACACCAGCAATCCGGTACCGAGGAGTTTGCCGGGCTGATAGCGGGCATCGGTCTTCCAGAACAGCAGCGACAATATGGTGAAATAGAGAATGCCTTCCAGGCCCGCTTCATAAAGCTGACTGGGATGGCGGGCGACTTCGCCGCCCATCGGAAACACGATTGCCCACGGCACATCGGTGGCCCGACCCCACAGCTCGCCATTGACGAAATTGGCCAGTCGACCGAAAAACAGCCCAAAGGGAATGACGCAGGCGATATAGTCGCACATCCGAAGAAAACTGAGCTTTTCCCGGCGCGCCGTCCACCACAAGGCCAGCACCACACCGATTGTCCCTCCGTGCAGGGACATGCCGCCTTTCCACACTTGGAATATCCTGATCGGATCCTGCAATATCTCGGGGCTGTAGAAAAACACATAGCCGAGCCGGCCACCGACGATGATGCCGAGCGTGGCCCAGAAGATCATGTCATCCGCGTGGCGGCGGGCCATGGGCGCTCCGGGTTGCGCAATCAGCTTGGTCAAATACCAGTAGCCAATCAAAATGCCCGCAAGATAGGCCAGCGAATACCATTTGAGCTGGAAAAACCCCAGATCGAGCGCATTCGGAGAGAGGCCAAGCTCCTCAAACCGCGTGAATTGCGCCGCGTTTGCCAAGATAATATCAATCAACTCTTTTCCCCGTGTGGTTTCCTGTCCATATATAGGGAAATTCCCCTATACCAAGAGGGAACAACGGGAGACTTCAATAATGGCGACCTCTGAATTGGATATGGTAATTGATCAAACGCTGGAGGCGCTGACCCAGCCTGGTCAATTGCTGGAACTCGACACGATCAACAAATACGGCGTCGATATGCCAATCTTCAAAAATGCGCCGCAGAATGTTTCCGATTATTTTGCGTATTTCTGCCATCAGAACGCCGACAAGGAGTTTCTGGTCGACGGCGACATTCGGCTGACCTTTGGCGAAGCCTATGCCGCGGCGCGGGCCTTGGCGGGCGGATTGGTTGAGGGCTACGGGGTTCAGAAAGGTGACCGGATCGGGATCGCTGCGCGCAATTCGGCGAACTGGATCATTCTCGATATGGCGATTACGATGGCTGGAGGCGTTTCGACCAAATTGAACGGCTGGTGGCGCGGTGATGAACTGGCGGACGGGATCGAGGATGTCGGCTGCTCTTATGTGTTCGCCGACTATCAGCGGGCTCAGCGGCTGGTCGAATCCAAGCGCAATCATGGTGCCAAGCTGTTGATCTTTGAACATGACAAATTGCCGCTCGAAGGACTCAAGGTCATGCTGGAAAAGGGTGGTGGCGCAGAAACGCCGCTGCCGCAAATGGCACCGGAGGACAATGCGACGATCCTGTTTACCTCGGGTTCAACTGGTCGATCGAAAGGCGCCTATGCCGAGCATCGCGCGGTGGTGCAGGGGGCGATGAGCTTCGTCGGCACGGTGCTGGTGCTGGTCAATATCATGACCAAAGCCGGTACGATGCCGGAAGGGCAGCCCACGGCGATGGTCTGCGTTCCTCTTTTCCACGTCACGGCATCGGTACCGCTGGTGCTGGTGAGCTATGCCATCGGCCGCAAGCTGGTGATGCTGAACAAATGGGATGCGGAAGAGGCGATGCGCCTGATCGAGAAGGAGCGCGTAACCTATTTTGTCGGTGTGCCGCTGATGAGCATGGAAATCTATTCTCATCCCCATTTTGACAAATATGACCTCAGCAGCTGTGTCACCATGGCCGCCGGCGGTGCCCCGCGTCCGGTCGAACATGTCCGGCGCATCAAGGAAAAGATGGGCGATGGCTATCCGGTGATCGGCTATGGCCTGACCGAAACCAATGGCGTCGGCTGTTCCAACCAGAATGAGAATTATCTCGAAAAACCGGACAGCACCGGCCGCGCCACGCCGCCGATTGTCGATGTGGCAATTCTCGATGATGACGGGAACAAACTGCCCCAGGGCGAGCGCGGCGAAGTCTGTATTCGCACCGCTGCCAATTTCACCGGCTACTGGAACAATGAAGAGGCGACCAAAGACGCCTTTACGGACGACGGCTATTTTCGCACTGGGGACATCGGTTATCTCGATCCGGAAGACTATCTCTATATTGTCGATCGCAAGAAGGAGATCATTATCCGCGGCGGCGAGAATATCAGCTGCCAGGAAGTCGAGGCTGCGGTCTATGCCAATCCTGCGGTAGCGGAAGCCTGCATTTTCGGCGTTCCGGACGAACGCTTCGGGGAAGTCCCGGCTCTGGTCTATCATACCAAGGAGGGGCATAGCCTGACCGACGAGGAACTGCTCGAAACGCTCAAGCATCAACTCGCCCCCTTCAAGATGCCGGTGCACATCTGGCAATATGACAAACCATTGCCGAAGCTCGGTACCGCAAAAATTGCAAAGATCGTGCTGGCGAAAAAGCATCGGGACGAGCTGGCCGCAACCGGATGAACGCTCGTGCCAATATCCCCACTGCGCCGGCTGATCCAGCAACCCGGATCAGCCGCCAGCGCGATATCATCAATCGCCGGGTTCTGGCTGGAGAAATCGACAGCCTGATTGCCGAACATGGCATGCCGAAAGCGCGGACGAAAATCCTGCCGCTGCTACAAGACGCTCTCGATACGGGGCGTGCGGAAATCAGCGCGCGGTTGCTGAAACGGCCATCGGCCGGGCATGAAATGGCTGCCGCCCAATCCTTTCTCGTCGATCAACTGGTTCGCCTGATTCACGACATCGCGGTCTATCACCAATATCCGGTGAGCAACCCGTCTTCGGGCGAACGGATCACGGTCATGGCAGTTGGTGGCTATGGTCGGGGGGAAATGGCACCGCATAGCGACGTCGATATTGCTTTTCTGACGCCCCATAAAACCAATAGCTGGACCGAGCAGGCGATTGAGGCGATGCTCTACTGGCTATGGGATCTCGGTTTCAAGGTCGGCCAGAGCAGCCGGTCAATCGATGAGATGGTCCGCATGGCCAAGGCCGACCTGTCGATCCGGACGGCCTTGCTGGAAGGGCGCTATATCTGGGGCGACACGGACGTTTACGAAGAGGCGAAGCAGCGGTTCTACGCTGACGTGGTTGCCGGCACCGACAGCAGCTTCGTTGCTGAAAAGCTTGCCGAACGCGATGCGCGGCATAAAAAAATGGGCGACAGCCGTTATGTTGTCGAACCCAATGTCAAGGAAGGCAAGGGCGGGCTGCGGGATCTGCAGACCCTTTACTGGATCGGGAAATATATCCACCGGGTGGCTTCCGCCGGGGAACTGGTCGATGTCGGTCTGCTTACAGCCGACGAATTCAAGCGCTTTCGCAAGGCGGCGAATTTTCTCTGGGCTGTGAGATGCCACATGCACGATATCACCGGTCGCGCCGAAGACCGGCTGACCTTCGATCTCCAGCCCGAAGTGGCCAGGCGGATGCGGTTTGCAGACCGGCCCGGCAAGTCGTCGGTCGAGCGTTTCATGCATTTTTACTTCCTTAACGCGAAAGTGGTCGGCAACCTCACTGGTGTGTTTCTCGCCCATCTCGATGAGACGCATAACGCCGGGGTCCGCCGGTTCCTGCCGTCGCTGACCCGCAAGCCGAAGAAACTCAAGGGCTTCGTACTGGATCGCGGACGGCTGGCGCTGCCAGATGAATCCTTTTTTGAGGATGATCCGGTCCGGCTGCTCGAAATTTTTTGGTTGGCAGACAAGCATGAACTCGAAGTTCACCCGCTGGCGATGCGTTCCGCCCGGCGGGATGCCAAGCTGGTGGATAACAAGGTCCGCAAGGATCGGCGTGCGAACAAGCTGTTTCTCGATATCCTCTGTTCGCCGCGCGATCCCGAACTGGTGCTGCGCTGGATGAACGAGGCCGCAATTTTCGGTCGCTTCATCCCCGATTTTGGCCGGGTGGTCGGGCAGATGCAGTTCGACATGTATCATCATTACACCGTCGATGAACACAGCATACGGGCCATCGGTCTGCTGGCGAAGATCGGTCGGGGTGATCTCGAAGCCGACCATCCCAACAGCACGGCGACGATGGAGAAACTGCAGAACCGGCGCGTGTTGTTTGTCGCCACGCTGCTGCACGACATTGCCAAGGGACGCGGCGGCGACCACAGTATATTGGGAGCAGAGGTGGCGATGAAACTTTGTCCCCGCCTCGGTCTCAAGCCGCACGAAACCGAGCTGGTCGCCTGGCTGGTCCGCAATCATCTGCTGATGTCGGCGGTGGCGTTCAAGCGCGATCTGTCGGATTTCAAGACGATCCAGGATTTTGCCAGCAGGGTGAAAAGCGTCGAGCGCCTTCGTCAACTGACCGTGCTGACGGTCGTCGACATACGCGCGGTCGGGCCGGGCGTGTGGAACAGCTGGAAAAGGCAGTTGTTGACCGACCTGTTTGAAGCCGCTCAGGAAATGCTGTTGCTCGGTCACAAGCAGCGTGGCCGCAAGGAGCGGATTGACCAGAAGAAAGCGGCTTTGGCCGCAACATTGAAACTGCCAGAAGCGGAATTCAAGAAGCTGACAAAACGGCTCACCGATCCCTATTGGATCGCAGAGCCGGACGATATCATTGCGCAAAATGCCAAGCTCGTTCTGGATGCCGGTGACACAGACCTTGCGATTTTCGCGGACGTCTATCCAGAACGCGGTGCTACGTTGATCACGGTCTTCGCGGCAGATCACCCTGGATTATTCTATCGAATCGCAGGCGGCATCCATGTTTCGGGCGGCAATATCATTGATGCGCGGATTCACACGACCCGTGATGGTATGGCCTTGGACAATTTTCTCGTCCAGGATCCTCATGGCAAGCCGTTCACCGAGAAGGGCCAGTTGGACCGGCTTAAAAAGGCCGTTGAAGATGCTTTGGCCAACCGGACCAAATTGTCGACCAAGCTGGAAGCCCGCCCCTTGTCGCATTCCCGCGCCGATGCATTTGCAATCACACCCTTTGCCTTGGTCGACAATGACGCGTCCAATCGGTTTACCGTGATCGAAGTCAATGCGCAGGACCGTCCGGCTCTGCTCAACGAGCTGTCGCACGCGCTATTCGAATCAAAGGTGACTGTGCACAGTGCCCACATCGCGACCTATGGTGAGCGTGCGGTCGACACATTCTATATCACCGACCTGTTGGGCGGCAAGATCACCAGCAAGCAGCGGCTGAACGGTCTCCAGAAGCGCCTGATCAATGCTGCGGAACGCAAGACGGACAAGGAAGCCGCCTAGCGGAGCTTGTCTTTCAGGGCGGCTAGCGCGCCAAACGGCCCGGCCTCTTCTTCCGATTGCAGCTTTTCCCGTGCCACTGCATCGGCATTGGGGCCACGCGGAAATTGCGGGAGCGCAAGATAGAGGGTCTGGGCAATCGCTTCGCCCAGGTCGATTTTGCCATTCTCATATTCGATGACGTCGCAATCTTCTTCGGTAAGCTCGATTTCTTCTTCGGTCTCGTCGATTGCGAGCTGCGAGACAAAGCCAATGTCAAATTCCTCACGCAGCCGGACCGGAAAGCTTTCTCCGGTCACCGAGCAAATCTGCTGCAAATCGGCTTCCAGCACGCCCGTGAACGCGATCTTGTCGTCGCTCGCGACCAAATTATAATCAGCCTTCAGTGCGCTGATTTTCGGCAGGTCAAATCGCTCTGCCAGCTTTCGCCGTTCTTCTTCGGTTGCCGACAATTTGCCGGTACGCGGACTCGATCCGATTTCGGATGCCTTGACGATATAGGAGAATTCCGGGGAGTCCATTATGCAACCGTCCGGCTGGTCGGCAGCTGACCGGCGACAATAGCGTCCGTCGGATAGTCTCGCAGCGCATCATGATAGGCGGTCAGCCGCTTGGCAAGGAAGTCCAGCGCGGCGTCGTCCGGTTTGTTACCGCGAAAAATATTCCGCACGATCGCCTCACGCAGGTCCGCTCCTTGCTCAAGGGCGCTGCGATAGGCGCCAACCCGTCCACCGAGCGCGCCCATCATGCGCCCGACATGCTTGCCTACGATCATGTCGCCAATACCGATCTGGCGCAATTGTCCGTCCATGTCCTTGATGAAGATTTCGGTCAACCATGCCAGGTCCTGACCCCGCTCCTCGTCCTTCTCCAGACGGATCAGCACCAGCGAGAATATCGCTGCGATCATGTCAAAACGGCCATCAAGACTGTCTGGCACCTGACCTTCCTCGTACCAGCCCAACTGGCGACCTTCGCTGACAATCGCGTTGTACAAAGACTGCATCTTTGCATTGGGATTGTCGCGGGAAAAAATCTTGCTGAAAAAGGACATTGCTGGTTCCGCTGGTTAATCGTAAGTTTATCGGTGATCTGATCGTTTGTTAAGTCTGGATACAGGGCATATTGATATTTATCGCGCGAGATGCAATGGGCGATGGCTGGTCAGACACTGATAGGGTGTCGGCGGCATAGTGGAGAATGAGTTCGATGGTCGGCAATATCAAGAAACACGGTCTTTGGCTCGGGCTAATGGCTGGCACCATGATGATGGCAGGCTGCACCCAGGTGCGCGGCCATCAGGGCTATATCGCTGATGAAGTGCTGATGTCGGCGATCCAGCCAGGTGTAGACAATCGCCAGTCGGTCGAGGCCTCACTCGGCCGGCCTACCTTCACTGCCCAGTTCGACGACCAGACGTGGTATTATCTGTCGCGTGACACGCGCCAATATGGCTTTAACAACCCGCGTCCCCGGGATCAGCAAGTGATGCGCGTTCAGTTTGATGCCGACGGCAACGTCACTGCGGTGGACCGTACCGGCCTCGAGCTGGTTGCGAACATCAGCCCGGACGGCGACAAAACGCCTACGCTGGGCCGCAATCGCTCCTTTTTTGAAGAGCTGTTCGGCAATATCGGCGCCGTTGGTGCTCCCGGCGCGCAAGGTCCCAGCAACGACCGTACCCGGCCCTAGGCGTTCCGCTTATTTGGCAATGCCGCTTGCGGCAAGCACGGCCAGGGTAACCAGCTCTGACGCCGTGGACGCCATCGTCGCAATCTGCACCGATTTTTCCAGTCCGACCAGCATCGGGCCGATCACTGAATCGCCGCCCAGTTCGCGCAGCAATTTTGCTGACAGATTTGCCGACTGCAGGCCTGGCATGACCAGCACATTCGCCGGCTGGGACAGGCGACTGAACGGATAGTTTGTCATGAGCTTCGGATTCAGCGCCACATCGGGTGCCATTTCGCCTTCATATTCGAAATTGACCCGTCGTTCATCGAGCAGAGCCACTGCTTCGCGCAGATTGTCGAGCCAGCGGCCTTCCGGATTGCCAAAAGTCGAATAGCTCAGAAACGCAACGCGCGGCTCATGGCCCATCTGCCGGGCTACGGCAGCGGTCTGCTCTGCAATGTCCGCCAGTTCGTGAGCGGTAGGCCGTTCATTCACCGTGGTGTCGGCCATGAACACCGTGTGATGCTGCCCGACCATGACGTGAATGCCGAAAGCGGTGCGCCCCTGTTCGACATCGATAACCTTGGCGACGTCGCGGAACGACTGTGAATATGGGCGAGTGACACCGGTAATCATCGCTTCGCCCTGGTCCATGGCAAGCAAAGCCGACCCGAAGATATTGCGATCCTGATTGACCATGCGCTTGATATCGCGCTCCATATAGCCCTTACGGTGCAGCCGGTCATAGAGCATCTTGACCATATCAGGCACCAGCGGACTGTTGCGGCTGTTATGAACTTCAAACCGGTCTGGATCGCTCACGCCAAGCTCCTTGAGCTTTTCCCGGACCCGTTCGTCGCGGCCGACCAGAACCGGTGTACCATAGCCACCATCCTGGAACTGGATCGCCGCGCGCAGCACGACATCTTCTTCTGCTTCGGCAAATATGATCCGTTTCGGTGCCACACGGCAGGCCTGATAGGCCTGTGTCAGCACAGAGGTTGTCGGGTTGAGGCGGGCTTTCAAATTTTGTCGATAAGCGTCGATATCTTCGATTGGCTTCTGGGCAACACCGCTGTCCATGGCCGCTTTTGCAACTGCGGCCGAGACGACATCCATCAAACGCGGATCGAATGGCGCGGGAATGATATAGTCCACGCCAAAGCTCGGCGCCAGGCCGCCATAGGCAACGGCGACTTCTTCTGGCACTTGCTCACGCGCGAGCTCTGCAATCGCTTGCGCAGCGGCGACTTTCATTTCTTCATTGATCCGGGTTGCGCGCACGTCAAGTGCACCGCGGAAGATGAACGGAAAGCCCAGAACATTGTTGACCTGATTGGGGTAATCGGAGCGTCCCGTGGCGATGATCGCATCCGGCCGCGCCGCCTTGGCATCCGGCGGAGTGATTTCGGGATCGGGATTGGCCATCGCGAAAATGATCGGTTGCGGTGCCATGTCCTTGACCATCTCGGGTTTCAGCGCACCTGCGGCCGACAGGCCGAGGAACACATCTGCGCCGCTGAGTGCGTCGGTGAGCGTCCGCGCATCGGTATCGATGGCATGAGCGGATTTCCACTGGTCAACATCGTCGCGGCCGCGATAGATCACTCCCGTGCGATCGCACATCGTCAGATTATCGTGCGGAACACCAAGGCTCTTGATCAGCGAGGCACAGGCGATGGCAGCGGCGCCTGCGCCATTGACCACAACCTTGATATCCTCAATCTTTCGATTGGTCAGCAGGCAGGCGTTGATCAGGCCGGCAGCCGCGATGATCGCGGTTCCGTGCTGGTCGTCGTGGAATACCGGGATATTCATCCGGTCGCGCAAGGTCTGTTCAATGATGAAACAATCCGGCGCAGCAATATCTTCCAGATTTATCCCGCCAAAGCTCGGTTCCATGATTTGAACCGCATTGATAAAGGCATCCGTATCTTCGGTGTCGAGTTCCAGGTCGATGGAATCGACGTCGGCGAAGCGCTTGAACAGCACCGCCTTGCCCTCCATCACCGGTTTTGCGGCGAGCGCGCCCAGATTGCCGAGACCAAGAATCGCGGTGCCGTTGGAGATCACCGCAACCAGATTGCCCTTGGCGGTATAGTCATAGGCCTTTGACGGATCTTCAGCGATCGCGCGAACCGGGACGGCAACGCCGGGAGAATAGGCGAGGCTGAGATCGCGCTGCGTCGCCATCGGCTTGGACGCGATAATCTCGATTTTTCCGGGCCGACCGTGGGAGTGAAAAAGCAGGGCTTCCCGTTCGGAAAACTCCGGATTGTTGTCTTTCTTGTCGGCCAAATTATGTCTCCGCATATAGGTGGTTGGCTTTTGAGCGCTACTCGGATGATTATGTCCCTGCGGGACGGCTTACCCGCTTTGAAGCATAGCCGCAATATCAAGTAAATTGCCTAGGATAGCTTCGCTGCTCTTTTATGTCAGGCTGCACTCGGCTATCGCGGAGCCATGGCAACCCAGACTCAGAATAGGGCCGGAAAACCGGCCAAATCGTCCAGCGCGGCAGTGGGCAAGGCGACGCCGATGATGGAGCAATATTTCGGTCTCAAGGAAAAGGCGGGCGACTGTCTTCTGTTTTACCGGATGGGCGATTTTTTCGAGCTGTTCTACGAGGATGCCAAACTGGCTGCAGCTGCTCTGGACATCGCTCTGACCTCGCGCGGCAAGAATGCGGGAGATGCAATCCCGATGTGCGGGGTTCCGGTTCATTCTGCGGAAGGTTATCTGGCAAAGCTGATTCGTGCGGGTTTCAAGGTGGCGATTGCCGAGCAGACCGAAACGCCAGCCGAAGCCAAGGCGCGGGGCGGTTACAAGGCCTTGGTCGCGCGCGACATCATCCGGTACGTCACCGCTGGCACGCTTACTGAAGACACGCTGCTCGATGCCCGCAGCGACAATATGCTGATCGCGCTCGCTGAAGTGCAGGGCGAGATCGGGCTGGCGGCAGCGGATATTTCAACCGGCAGCTTTGAACTGGCCACGATTGCTGACGATGCTCTTGATGCCGAACTGGCCCGGCTCGCCCCCTCTGAAATCATCTGTCCACCGTCCCTGCTGCTCCGGCTGCCAAAGGCTACAGCGTGGCCGAAGGAGAATTTCGACAGCAGCCGTGCGGACAAAAGATTGCGCGACCATTTCGGTGTGGCGACGCTCGACGGTATGGGCGAATTTTCGCGCGCCGAACTGGCAACAGCTGGGGGCCTTGTGGCCTATGTCGACCACGTCTCACAAGGCCAGACACCATATCTGCATCCACCAAGAAAGCGGGAAGCGCGGGAGTTTCTCTCCATCGACGGACCGACGCGAGCGAGTCTCGAGATTGACCGCACGCTGGCTGGAGGGCGCGAGGGCAGCCTGCTTCATGCGATCGACCGCACGGTCACGCCGGCCGGCGCGCGCTTGCTGGCCCGCGACCTGTCCGCTCCCCTGTTCGCCGAGCAGCCGATCAATCAGCGGCTGGGTCTGGTCCAATGGTTCCACGACGGCTCGGCGATCCGCGACGACGTCCGCACCGAACTGAAGGCGCTGCCGGATATCGGTCGTGCGCTCGGCCGGGTCTCTGCGGGACGGGGTAGCCCGCGCGACCTTGGGCAGATCCGCGACGGGCTGGCCGGCGCGCGTATCTTGCGCGAACGGCTGGCGCTGGCGATTGGTCTTCCGGAGCTGCTGCAAAATCTGCTGCCCGCGCTCGACGGTCATGGCGCTTTGGTCGATCTTCTGCAGCGCGCGCTGATCGAAACGCCGCCAACCGAAATGGCCAATGGTGGCTATATCGCGGCGGGTTACGATGCGGCTCTCGACGAACTGCGCAGCGCTGGCTCCGACGGCCGTCAGGCGATCGCGACGCTAGAAGCGCGCTATCGCGAGACGACCGGGATCAATGCGCTCAAGATCAAGCATAACGCCGTTCTCGGCTATTTCATCGAAGTGCCCGCTCGGCATGGCGACAGTCTGATGGCTGAAAATTCCGGCTTTACCCACCGCCAGACTCTCGCTGGCGTGGTCCGGTTTAATTCGACCGATTTGCACGAAGAAGCGGTGCGCGTATCGCAGGCGGGCGCTCACGCACTGGCAGCGGAAGCAGGGCATTTCGAGGACCTGGTAAACAAGGTCTTGGACCGCAAGCAGGCGATCAGCGAAAGTGCTGATGCGCTGGCCCGGATCGATGTTTCAGCCGCGCTCGCCGAACGCGCTGCCGAGGGGCAGTGGTGCCGCCCCGAATTTGTCGATGGCAATATTCTCGATATCCAGGCCGGTCGTCACCCGGTGGTCGAAGCATCATTGGCAGCCAAGGGCGAGACCTTCGTCGCCAATGATTGCACGCTGGCGGATCACGAGCGGCTATGGCTGGTGTCAGGTCCCAATATGGGCGGTAAATCGACCTTTCTGCGCCAAAATGCATTAATCGTTATTCTGGCTCAAGCGGGTGGTTTCGTGCCCGCTTCAACCGCGAAGCTCAGTCTCGTTGACCGCTTGTTCAGCCGTGTCGGCGCTTCGGACAATCTTGCACAAGGGCGCTCAACCTTCATGGTGGAGATGGTGGAGACCGCAGCCATTCTTTCGCAGGCCACCGAGAAAAGCTTTGTCATTCTCGATGAGGTGGGTCGGGGGACCTCAACCTATGACGGTCTGGCACTGGCCTGGGCCGTGGTCGAGGCGGTGCATGAGACCAATCGCTGCCGATGCCTCTTCGCCACTCACTATCATGAGCTGACCCGGCTGGCGGATCGGCTTGATGCGCTTTCGCTGCACCATGTCCGCGCCCGGGAATGGAAGGGCGAATTGGTGTTGCTCCACGAACTTGCAAAAGGCCCGGCTGACCGCAGCTATGGTCTCGCCGTGGCCAAGCTCGCCGGTATTCCCAAGCCCGTGCTGAACCGCGCCAAGACGGTGCTCGACAAGCTGGAAGCGGGAAAAGCCGAAACCGGCGGACTGGCTGCTGGTCTGGGCGATCTGCCGCTGTTCGCCGCCAGTCTTGCCGAA
Organism: Parasphingorhabdus sp.; assembly: GCF_048269865.1. Lineage (GTDB taxonomy): Bacteria > Pseudomonadota > Alphaproteobacteria > Sphingomonadales > Sphingomonadaceae > Parasphingorhabdus. The sequence goes on from NZ_JBLWUA010000001.1 coordinate 419,178, forward strand.
GTCGAGGAGAAAACGGATGGCTTGCGGGACGCCCTGGAAGCTCTGGACGTGGATGCTCTGTCACCACGCGAAGCACTGGATCAGCTATACGCGCTGAAAGCGCAACTCGAGCAGGAATGAAGCTATGGAAAGTGGATATTGTTCTTGCTGGCCGTACCGGTGCCTTCGAAAAAAGGGACAGAGCGCTTCAAAAACTGATTAAAGGCTTGCTTTTGCCATCCGGCTAGACTGAAAGACGCCCATGATAGACCACTCACCCGATCCCGCCATGCTCGCGAAAGCGGAAACACTCACCGATGCTCTGCCGTACATGCAGCGCTACGCCGGCAAGACATTTGTCGTCAAATATGGCGGTCATGCGATGGGCGATCCGGCGCTGGCGCGCAATTTTGCCGAAGATATCGTGCTGTTGAAGGCGGTAGGCATCAATCCCGTTGTTGTTCACGGCGGCGGCCCGCAAATCGGCGCGATGCTGCAGCGCATTGGCGTGGAAAGCAAATTTGTCGACGGCTTGCGCGTGACCACCAAGGAAACCGCCGAGATCGCCGAAATGGTGCTGTCTGGCGCGATCAACAAGGAACTGGTCAGCTGGATCGAAAAGGCGGGCGGCCACGCCATCGGAATCTCCGGCAAGGATGGTGGCTTCGTCAAGGCGGCTAAGCTGCGCCGCACCGAACGCGACCCTGACAGCAATATCGAGCGGATCATCGACCTCGGCTATGTCGGTGAACCGAAAAATGTGAACCGCCGTGTGGTGGACATGATCTCGTCTTCCGGCATGATTCCGGTAATCGCCCCGATCGGCGTGGGCGATGATGGCCATACCTATAATATCAACGCCGACACGATGGCCGGGGCAGTGGCCTCAGCGTTACGCGCGGCGCGCCTGTTTCTGCTTACGGACGTTGCCGGCGTACTCGACAAGCAGGGCGATCTGCTGACCGATCTTGCACCGCGGGCAATTGTTGAACTCGTCAAGGACGGTACGATTTCCGGCGGCATGATCCCGAAGCTCGAAACCTGCGTCAAGGCGGTACAGGAAGGGGTTGATGCTGCGGTCATCCTGGATGGCCGGATACCGCACGCGATGCTGCTTGAAATCTTCACCAGCAAGGGCGCGGGTACATTGGTCCGGGATGATCTTGAGTCGGTTGATTAAACTGCCAGCTGTCTTATATAGGTGATACAGCAAATTATTGGTGGAACCGGAGACAAATCTCTGGCCGGTCTGCCAGAACATCGATAAAGGGTCCGCCATGGCATTCGCAATTCTTCAGATTATCTCCATCCTGCTTAACGTGGCGATTACGGTCATCATCGTGCAGGCGATCATGAGCTGGTTGCTGGCGTTCAATGTGATCAATCTGCAAAATGATATTGTCCGCGCGATCTGGACCACATTGGACGCGCTGACTGCGCCGATTTACAATCCGATCCGCAAGATCATGCCCGATTTCGGCGCCATTGATCTGACGCCGATGGTTGTCATCATCGGCATTATCATCCTCCAGGACGCGATCCTGCCACCTCTGGCGCAGGCCTTGTTGAGTTGACGACAGCGCAGATCATTGATGGCAAGGCTTTTGCTGCGGGTCTGCGCGAGCGGATCCGGGAATCGGTTCCCGCCTTTGTGAAGCAAACCGGTCGTGCGCCCGGTCTGGCCGTGGTGCTGGTTGGTGAAGATCCGGCGAGTCAGGTCTATGTCGCATCCAAGCACAAGGCGACGATCGCTGCCGGCATGGAAAGCTTCGAACACCGCTTGCCTGCCGATACATCGCAGGAAGAGCTGGTCGCGCTGGTCGAGCAGTTGAACGCAGATGATGCGGTAGATGGCATATTGGTGCAGCTTCCGCTACCCAAGGGCCTCGACGAAAAGGCAGTGGTCATGGCGATCGATCCGGACAAGGATGTCGATGGCCTTCATGTGATCAACGCCGGTCGTCTGGCCAATGGCGAGGAGGCGCTGACTCCGTGCACCCCGCTGGGCAGCCTGATGCTTCTGAAAGACACGCTGGGCGATCTGACCGGGCTCGATGCTGTGGTGGTTGGTCGCTCGATCCTTGTCGGCAAGCCAATGGCGCAGTTGCTGCTCGCTGAAAATTGTACGGTTACGATGGCGCATAGCCGCACGCGGGACCTGCCCGCAGTGGTGCGCCGCGCGGACATTGTGGTCGCTGCGGTTGGCCGTGCCGAAATGGTCAAGGGCGACTGGCTGAAACCCGGAGCCGTAGTGATCGATGTCGGGATTAACCGGCTGGATCCGGAACCGGGCAGCGACAAAGGCCGTCTGGTGGGCGACGTCGCCACCGCAGAAGCGCTGGATCACGTCCGGGCGATCACGCCGGTCCCGGGAGGGGTTGGCCCGATGACCATTGCGGTGCTATTGCGCAACACGCTGGTCGCCGCATCTGCGCGCGCCGGATTGGATAAACCAGAGGGTCTCTAATGCGACTATTTGCTGCTATCGGAATCGCGCTGCTTTTGGCCAGTTGCGCCGCAGGCAGCGGTCGCCCCAGTGACCGCGAACGTTATGACCGGGTGATGGGCAAGCCGGTTGCCAACCCAAGCGCGGTTGTCCAGGCGGAACTGGCCTTTGCCCGTTTGGCGCAGGAAGAGGGGCAATGGACCGCTTTTCGCGAAACGGCGGCGGATGATGCGATTATGTTCACGCCCGATCTCGTCAATGCGCAGCAATGGCTGAAAGACAAGGCTGACCCGGCTCAGGCGGTTACGTGGCAACCGCACCATATTTATATGTCCTGTGACGGCAGCACGGCCGTTTCCACCGGTGCATGGCAGAACGCCAAGGGAGACTCCGGCCATTTCACGACCGTTTGGCGGCAGCAGGATTTTGGCAAGCGACGGCTGGACAGGGAAGTCGAATGGACATGGGTGTTTGACGACGGCCAGTCGCTGGACACACCGCTTGCGGAACCCGATTATGTCGAGACCGATGTGGCGTCCTGCAAGGCAAAGATTGTCCGAGGCACCTTGCCAACCGGCCTGACCGCAAAGGGCATGACGGCGACCTCGCCTGATGGAAGCCTGGTGTGGAGCGCCGCATTCAATGCAGATGGTTCGCGTGTTGTCTTCGTTGATCTGGCGCAAGACGATGGCAGCTTCAAGCGGGTGCACGAATATACCGTTCCCGTGCCAACTCCATGATCGAGCTCTTCATCTCCTCTTTCATCACCTTTTTCGTGGTGATTGACCCGCCGGGCTGCGCGCCGATCTACGCCAGCCTGACGAGTAATGCTCCTCCGCGCGACCGACGGATCATGGCGATCCGCGCGATTTTCGTCGCCGCGATTATTTTGCTGGTGTTCGCCCTGTTTGGCGAACAAATGCTGGCTGCGCTGGGCATCAGCCTCGACAGCTTTCGCATCGCCGGTGGTATCATGCTGTTCCTGATCGCGCTTGAAATGGTATTTGAAAAACGCACCGAGCGGCGCGAGGATCGGGCGCAGGAGATTATCGAACATCCCGAAATCGAAGATGTGTCGATCTTTCCCATGGCAATGCCAATGATCGCCGGACCGGGATCGATCGCAGCGGTCATGCTGCTGACATCGCAGAATGATGGCATAGACAATGCGCTGGTCATTCTTGGCGCGCTGGGATCGGTGCTGTTGCTGACCCTGATCGGACTGATGGCTGCCGGACCACTGATGCGGATATTGGGTCACAAGGTCGAGGCGGTGATTACCCGGGTCCTCGGCGTGCTACTGGGTGCACTTGCCGTGCAATTTGTGGTCGACGGGTTGATCGCCAGTTTTTGACAGGATTTGTAGCAGCGAGAGCAGCGGGCAAGCCCGATCAGTCATCCCTTGATCACGCCTTTGCCTTTGAGCAGATCAATGGCGCGATCAGCCAGCAAGGGATTGGTTATCAGCCGCCGAAGCATTTGTTCGTGGCTTTCGTCGGTGTCCTTTCCATAGTCAGCGACTAGACGGTCCCATGAAGCGCGCGATTTCTCAATTTCCCCATTTTTGGCGTAGACCATGGCCATGGTCATCTCGTAATAGGGGCCTACGACGGTACTCGACGGCACGATTTTCTCGGCGAATTCCAGTGCTTCCCGGTCCTTGCCTTCCGCCAACAGGGTCAGCGCCAGAGCCGTTTCGGCGACAATCGACCCACGTGGGTCCAGGCTGATAGCGCGTCTCAGATATTTGATCGCAACCGGATCGTTACAGCCATACAGATATGCACCTGTTTCGGCCTGAATGGTTGCTTCATAAGGGGCAAGCTCAGCCGCTTTTTCGGCAAACTCCTTGCCACGACCGCAATTGCCATTGAAAAAACTCGCTCTGGCGAGAGCGAAGTTCGCCGAAGCATCTTCCCGGCCACGAATCATCGCGTTGCGGGCATATTCCAACCCGGCTTCCGGATCGGGCTGCTTGCCAGTGGCTTCCTCCCGCAAAAAAGACAAATATGAGGCGGCCGCAAGTATGCTGCTATCCAGTGGATCGGCCACGAGCGATTTTTGTACGCAGGACTTCACGGTCGGCAACTGTTGCGGATCACGGTTGGCGCGGTAGCTTTCAAAGCGCAGCAGGCAGGCATAGCCAATCATCGCATCATCTGGCAGACGCTTGCGCTGGTCGGTCGGAATTACGCCATAGACACCGGCGACTCGGCTAGCTATCGGCCCAAGCTTTTCGGGATATTCGGAAACGGACTCGGGTAACGGCATCATCGTCGACCAGATCTTCTCGTTCTTCAGCAAAGAAGTCAGCGAAAAACTTATTACAGGTCCACTGGGTCCCGTCACCAATTGGCTATCAAACAGATAGCCGTTTTGACTCTCTTGCGGATTCAGATCTGCCCCGTCTGCGGCTACAAGGCGCACTTGTGAAGAGCTCGCGAACGCATCTTCAAAGAACAGTTCGAGGGAAGCGGCGTTCGTGCCGTTTGGTGTGGACGGTTGGCTTTGATCGGTAGCAATATAGACTTTCGGCGGCAAAGTGTAATTGTACGCTGCCGCCACGTCCTCTGCGGCCGGCGGATTGGCGGTGTTGAACCACCATATTAGCCCAATTGTGCCGAACAGCAGGAGGGCAGCCAGTCCGATCAGGGCTTCGCGGTTGGTAAACCATTGAGCGGAGTCGACAGCGGCCGGACTGGCAATTTCGGGCCGGCCTGACCCAATCGGTCGCCTGTCCAGTTTGCTGTCATGCTCTTCGACTTCGACCGCATAATGGCCGATAGGAATATGCAGACGGGTTGCGCCGCCATGAGCCGCATAATGGGCAGCCAGCATTTTGCGCAGTCGACCTACCTGCACGCGGGGGTAGCTGTCAGCCTGAACGTCAAAATCTTCGGTGCGGCCCAGCCCGTCGACGGCAACCTGATAGGCCTTGGGCGGGTTGCCCGGATGGGAAATGGCTTCTTCTACCAGATAGCTCAACAGTTGTGACATGACCGGTGAGCGAACGAAGTCAGGCGACTGCAAAAGCGCATCGGTTTCCGAGCGGAGCAGCTTTACTCTTAGCTCATCCGAAATCGATGAGGACATTATCGATGGTTCCCCTTGGCGATAGAACGGTTGGTTCCGTTAGCATGCAGGCGCGGGAGCAGGAGCAAGGTCACGCGAAAGTCACCCAGTCACGCAGGCTGACCCAGCCTTCTCTGCCGATAATGATATGATCGTGAACGGTCAGGCCAAGCTCTTCCGATGCGGTGAGCAGCCTGCGCGTTGCTTCTATATCTCCCTCGCTGGGGCTAGGATCACCGGAAGGATGATTGTGAGCCAGAATCAATGCTGACGCGTCGAGTGCGAGCGACCGTTTCAATATTTCACGAGGATAGATGGGGGCCTCCGACACCGTCCCCCTGCTAACGACCTCGTCGCTGATTAGCCGGTTTTTGCTGTCGAGAAACAATACCCGCACTTCTTCGAGCGGCAATCGCGCCATTGCGACGATCAGATATTCGATCACGTCGGTGGCCTTGGACAGGCAGATGCGTTCCAGCATCTTGTCCCTTGACGACAGCAGCATCGCTTCACGCACCAACGACAAGATGGCTCGTGCAGGATGGTCGCCGGTTTTGCGCGGATCAGCGTGCAGGGCGGCACCAATGGAACCAAATTCAGCGATCAATGCGGCTGCGACTTCGGAGGCATTGTCTATCTTGGCAAGGATGAAAAGTCGCTCCAGGATCTGTCGGCCCCGAATAGCCGAAGACGCTTCTGGTGACGATATGTGCCGATGGCCAGCACGATGAGCATCGGATAAGCCCAGAACGCCACTATCATGTAATAGGCTTGAGGGAGCAGTTCGGGGATTATCATTTTGGGGATATGAGACATAACCTGAATCACTTGCATAGAGCACATCCATATAGTCCAATACCTTTCTGCGCTCAGCGCCAGAATCGCAAATCCGAACAGCATTGCCAGGTCTACGATAAAGACGCCGATTTCGGGGCGCATATACATTTCATCCGAAGGCGTCGTCGCAATGATCGACATCACGAATCCACCGATCAAGATCAGTACAACTCTTCTTTCGGGTTCGCCGCCCCTGATCATTGAGTAAAGGCAAACAATGGTCAGGAGCGACAGAAAGAAATCGATGCGAGACATTGGTTGACCGGACCAAATAACAACAGTCCCGTCAAGTCTCGGCAGTCGGGCTAAGCGGTTTCAACCACCCGCAGCGTGTTCACAGGCTCTTCGTCGCCTTTCGCTTCCAGTGGTGGGCATTCGGCATAATCACCCCAGCTCACGGCCTGCAGCCCGGCATTTTGCCGGTCTTCAGCAAGATGCCCATGGGCTTCGACCACTTCCCGATAGCTGCGCGCTGTTTGCGCAACGGCGGAGATCAGTTTTTCCGACGCGTCCATTCCTGCGGTCAAGGAAAAGCGGGTACCGGGAGCAAGGCGCGCAGCCGCGATGCTGCTCATCAATTCGCCCATCTGTACCATAGTCAAGTTCAGGGATTTTTCGACCTCATTGATTTTATGCGCAATGGGGCGTGCGGCTTCAATACGTTGGTTCAACATGCTACTCTCCAGACGCCAAACACTTGGGGCGTCGATTAGTGACCAAAAGGGCAGGGATCAATTTGGGCTGATCAACCGGCTCACCAGCATCGCGGCGAGACAGACAAAGGCAAATGCACAGGCGAGTTTGACCGAAAGGTCGACGATCGCCCATATTCGCGCCTCCTTGCTCAGATCGTTGCCCGCTTCTCCCTGTTTGCGAAGCGGTACCGAAAGGAGCGGGTTCGATGCAGATGCGTATGATTGATACGCGGACTGTGCTTCCCTGACCCTTTCTGGCGCCGCTGCCTGTTGTCCAGGCAAGGGGTAAACTGCATCCGATCTGCGCTTTTGAGCAATCCCAATATTCTTGGGCACAAAAAATTTGGGTTCAAATCCTTCGTGCTCTGCCAGCATGCGAGCTGCAGCCTTACTGCTTGTGACTTGCAGTTTTTGCCGGACTGACCGCAGCCGTTCGTTGATCACATTGGGAGTCACTCCGATTTCCTGCGCTGCGGTTTTGGCGTCATGGCCGAGCAAGAGCAGGTGAAGCACCTCTTTCTCTTTGTCGTTCAAATCGTCGCAGGAAGCTCTGGTCATCATATCATCATAAATCAGGGACGATCATTTGGCAAAAAAGAACCGACGTCATGGCGGATCGATTGTCTGTTCCGGACACGCGAAACATGAATTTTCCTTTTGTTACAATGGAGTTAAATCCTATGTTACCGCTACAATTTGTAAATAAAAATCGATAATAACTCCCTAAATTTTACCGGCGTAAGCCGTTTTTCAGCCGATATCGTTAACTTTTGACGTCTGCAGAGCGGGTGACACGGTTTGAAACTATAAAAGGATGACCCTTTTCCCGATATCCAAAATGGTTCGGCGGTTGCCCCAAGCGATGGTTCGTTCGGAGCGGCAGTAAAATGGTTCTGGTCTACCTGAATGCAAGAGCGCCGAACCGAACGCGGTCGCGACTTGGCGCAATTGAGATACCCTGGTCAGTATCTCACGCGGCAAGGAACGGCCGGACTGGTCAACGGAAGCTGTAAAACCCGCTAAGCTTCTTTGGACATTCAGATCCGGGCCGATCCCTCTTCTCCCACAATTGGATCGGCCCGGAGCTGATCTCCTGCACCTTGGTAGACCGAGTTGACGAGAGTATTTTGTCGTTGCGTAGCGTAAAGATTGTAAAATTATGATTGATTCAGAAAATAAGACATCCTCACCGAGAGACAGGGAATTGTTTCTGGGGCACCTGTTGACATGGGGTTCCCTCGTCGTGGCCATCGGCGCGGTAATATTTCTGGCTTGATCCTGGCCGGAGAGCGTCGTCCCTGGAAAGGCTGCTATAATTTACGGGCCTCTTCGACCAGCATGATCGGGATGCCATCGCGAATCGGATAAGCAAGGCCGGCGGCCGTGCTGATCAGCTCATGGGACTGCGCATCATGGACTAGTGCTGTCCGGGTCATTGGACAAACCAATATCGACAGCAATTCAGGATCTATGCTTCGGCTGTCGTCGCGCCCACTGCGATCGGTCATTGCAGGGTGACCCGATCGTCATCACCATCCTGCCGGCCAAAGAATTGCAACAGCTGGATGATGAGCTCGGCCCGATTGGCGAGCCCGTCGATTTCGAGCAGCGCCTGCTTCGATGCTGCATCGAAAGGCGCAATTTGGGCGATGCCGTTGACAAAGGCCATGTCGTCAAGCCGACCTATGCTTTCCCAGTCCACCTGATAGCCCTGCAGATCCGCAAACCGGCGGGATTCAATCTCCAGCGCGGCGCGCTCGGCGCTGGCCAGGACCTCGTCTATCTCCAGATCGTCTTCGATTTCAGCCCGGACCTGTCGAAACGCTGTGGAGGCGTCAATCTCCTCGACCACCCGGAACCGGGCCACACCTTCAAGGATGACGTTGAACCGGCCATCATCAAGCGCTTCGATATCGATGATTTTGCCAAGGCAGCCGATGTCGAACAGGGCAGGGTGATTACCCCCTTCTTTCGGCTGGATCATGCCAATCTGGCGGTCCCGGGCCATCGCGTCATTGATCAGCGCACGGTAGCGTTCCTCGAAGATATGCAAGGGCAAATGCATGCCTGGGAATAGCAACGCGCCGGACAGCGGGAAAATGGAAAGGCGTTTGGTTTCGCTCATCCGAACAACAGCGCGCTGAGCTTGCGACGCGTAGCGGCGACCCATTCATCTTCCAGGCCGACCATCTCAAACAGCGACAGCAGCTTCTGCCGCGCCGCGCCATCATTCCAGTCCTTGTCCGCGGCGATGATCGTCAACAGATGCTCTGCCGCTTTGTCATGTTCGCCGGTCGCGATCAGCGCCCCGGCCAGATCGAATCGCGCCTGATAATCCTTGTCATCCTTGGCTACCGCTTCTTCCAGAGCAGCCAGTTCGGCATCATCGGGCTTGTCTTTGGCCAACTGCAAGCTGGTCTGTGCCCGCTCGATCGCTGGGTCCTCGCGCAATTCTTCCGGTAATCCGGCGAGTGCCGCTTCCGCTTGCTCCAGATGATCCGCAGCAACCATCGAACGAATCAGTCCGCCAACCGCTTCTGCATTATCGGGCGCCATTTCCGCGATTTGCGCGAAAATTCCGGCGGCGCGCTCGGCGTCGCCGCCGCCCAGCGCTTCTTCGCCCATTGCCAGCAACGGTGCGATATCCTGCTTTGGTTCTTCCCCGCCGCCGACCGGCAACTGGGCCAGCAACTGGTCGAGTGCGCCGGTCAACTGGCTCTCGCTGCGCGCGCTGGTCAGGTCGGCGACCGGCTTGCCCTGAAAAATCGCGTAAACGGTAGGAATCGACTGCACCTGAAACTGCGCAGCGATAAATTTATTCTCGTCGACGTTGATCTTGGCCAGCACGACTCCTTTATCGGCATAGGCTGCGGCAACCTTCTCAAGCACTGGTGTCAGCGCCTTGCATGGTCCGCACCATTCGGCCCAGAAATCGAGGATAACGAGCTTGTCCATGCTCGGTGCCACGACCTCCCGCTGGAAAACCTCTACCGCTTTCTGTTCTTCGACTGTCAGTCCTGCTGTTGCCACATCATGCTCCTGTAGTGACGCGGGCCTGTTGCCCGGACCAGCGCCCAAATCGTTCATCTAGAGGGCATTATGTGGGGTCCGCGCCGTCAATGCCAAGCATATTTTTGCATTTGCTGCGAACTTAGGGATGATTGGGGCTTGCGGGGTATAAAAACCCATGCTAACCGCGCGCCTCAACTGCTGATGACGATACCCATGTCACAGCCGCCGAGCGGGCGTAGCTCAGGGGTAGAGCACAACCTTGCCAAGGTTGGGGTCGGGCGTTCGAATCGCCTCGCCCGCTCCATTATTTCTTCATATATTCAAGTGTGTATAGCCTGTAGGCGCCAATCAAGGGCGCTTACACGGCTCATTACGCTTGTTGTTGTAAGCAGAATGTAAGCGCGACGGCTTGTGCTGGGCGTGCGGTGAATTGACTCAGCCCCGGTAAATGGCATGACGTATGCAGCACCGAAAACGGAGCATTCGTTCAAATTATGGGGCCACAACAATGACTAAGGGCAAGGTGGGGCGAAGTCTTTGACCATCGACCTTCGCCAGCTTCGCTTCGCTGTTACTGCAGCAGATACGGCCAGCTTCCTGCGCGCGGCCAAGCAGCTCAATGTGAAACAGTCCACGTTGAGCAAGAAGGTATCGGCGCTCGAACAACGCCTCGGGATCACTCTGTTTGAGCGCTCCACCCGAGGGGTTGTGCCGACAGAGACCGGCAAGGCCTTCCTCGAGGTCGCGCGGCGGATCGTCACCGATGCCGACAATCTGCTGACGACGGCGAAGGCCGTGAGATACGGAGAGGTCGGGCGCCTGATGGTCGGCTTTTCCGGCTCGCTCAGCACCGGCAATCTGCGCCTCCTGCTCGGCGATTTGCTAGAACGCTTTCCCGATGTACAACTCGATGCGCTCGAAGCCAGTCCGGAACGCATGCTATCTGGGCTGCAAACCCGCATCGTCGACATCGCCATCCATGCCAGCCAGATCGAGGAACCCGGAGTCACCAAGCGCTGGCTGTGGTCCGAACGACTGATGGTCGTCTTGCCCAAGGAAGATCGCCTGGCCAAGAGCGAAAGCCTGTTCTGGACCGATTTGCGCAAGTCGGTCTTTGTGATGCCGCGGGAACGAAGCGGGCCGAGGATTGCCGAAGTGATCCGCCAGCGGCTTGGCAGCAATGGCTTAAAGGCCAATATCATCACCCAGGAAACGAGCGCAGAGACCATCGCCGCTATGGTGCCGTTCGGCAAGTTCATCACCGTGGTCCCCGAAAGCGCGACCGGCGCTACCCGGCCCGATGTCGTGTTCCGCGAGATAACCGACCCAAGCGGTGCTGCGCATCTCGATTTTGCAGCCTGGTGGCGCGAGGACAACGACAATCCCGCACTCGCCCGCTTCTTCAAGCTGCTCGATGAACGCTATCCGCTAACCGGCACTGGCTGAATGTTCCGCCGCGCTTTCGCGAACTCGCGATCGGTCGCCATAAACCGCTCCAGCATCGGGGCGACCAACTGCTCGGGTGTTGGTGCACCCAGCTCCTCTCCGCCATTCAGGACGGTGCCATAGGTAACCAGATCGCAGTGCAACCGGGCGGGGATCTCGATGGTGAGCTTGACCGGCTTCTCGTCGGTGATGTCGGAAAGCTTGAGCCTGGTCACGATCCACTTTCCAGTACGATATCACGGGTGACCAGCACCCGCACTGGATAGCCCGGCCGTATAGTCAGCGTCGGGCGGATATTGAGCTCGCGCGAGACGATCTGCTCGCCTGCGCGGTTGACGCTGTCCTGACTGCCGCGCCGCAGCGCTCGTGCCAAATCACTGTCACTACCGGAACCAAATTCGCTGCCCACGCCCAGCAAGGTCGAGACCAGCGCGGCCTTGAGCACGCCGCCCCAGTGATAGTCGACCCCGTCTTCGAGGCCGGCATAGCCGGAAGGGTCGGCTGCAGGCTGGCGTTCGAGCACAATTGAACGGCCATCGGGCAGGATAAGCCGGTTCCAGGCGAGCAGCACGCGCCGCTGGCCAAAGCCGACATCGGATTCGTACTCGCCTATAAGGCGCGCGCCCTGCGGGATCAGCAAGCGGCGTCCGGTCAGGCTGTCATAGACGTTTTGAGTCACTTGCGCGGTTACAAGCCCGGGCTGGTCGGAGCGGATACCGGTAATGAGTGCGGCGGGGATGACTGAACCGGCTTGCAACAGCGCCCCCAATGGTGCGGCATCGAGCCGCTGCAATGAAACCGTGCGGCGCTCGGCGGGTCGATCGAGAAAGGCAGGCTGTGCGGCAGAAACCGAAGTCTGAGCTGATGAAGGCACTGGATCGGAGGGCGGGAGCCCCTGCGCTAGACTGGCAGCGGGCGTTCCGCCGCCAAAAAACAGGCGGCTACCGCGTGCGGCTTCGCGTTCCTGTTCGATCCGCTGACGCGCCGCTTCCTCTGGGCTGATGCCCTGCGGCGGCGGCGGGGGCGGTTGCGCGCCGACAGGCGGCAAGGCTGCGACAGCCCCGCGCTCCTGCGCATCGAGGATCGGTTTTCCGAGATCGCCGGGAAGCGGCGGCCCGAGCTGTGGCACCTGCGAATAATCGCTCGGGGCCGATGTCAGACCATCGGCGACCGCGACACCATCGGTGTTGAACAGCTCCTCCTCGCCCCCTTGCGAGGCAGGCTGCAGCGCATAGAGCAAAGCTCCGCCCACAAGCGATAGTCCGACGGCGCTGGCGATACCGATGGCTTTGCGCGACAGTCGCACAACGCGCGGGCCCTCGCCGCGCAGGCTGGTGATGGATTCGGCGTCGCCGGGGCGTTCGGGAGCAGGCTCGCTGTTCATCACTCGCTCCGCGCGCGGTTGGTGATCTTGACGCGAACCTGCCTGCGTCCTGCGCCGAGCCGCAATTCGGCCTTATGGAACAGCCGGTCGACGATCAGGTAGCGCCCGTTCACCCGGTAATTGACCAGTTCGGCCTCGCCCTCCTCGCCCATGACGAAGAAGGGCGGCATTTCGCCTTGGGCAATGTCGGGCGGGAACTCCACGAGCGTGCGCTGGCCGTCATCGAACACGCGCAGCGGCCGCCAATCGGGTTTGTCGCCCGATACCCTGTAATCAAAATTGAGGTTTTCGATCGTGAACCCATCCGCAATCGGCGCCGTGCGCACGGCTTCGGCTACTGCCTGGCGCAATGCGATCAGCTCGTCTTCGGGATAGGACCAGCTGACCGACGCCATGTAGACGCGGGCGTTGGCGCGCAGTTCGACGTGATAGGTGCGCCGGTCGGTGTTGATGACAAGGTTGGTGGTGATGTCAGGCCGGGTCGGCTTGACGAGGATATGCACCCGCTGTGTGGCGCCCGATCCGCTTAGCGTATCGCCGATCATCCAGCGTACCGTATCGCCTGCAGCAACCGGGCCGGGACCGACCAGCTGCTCGCCTTCCTGCAAGGCGATATCGGTCACCTGACCTGGCTTGGCATAAATCTGGAACAGCGCCCCTTCGCTATAGGCATAGCGCTGAATCGCGTTCTGAAAGCCTGCATCCTCGGGCTGGATACGGGCAGCATCATTTGCCGCTCCCACTTGCGTCTCGGGGTCAGGCGGGCGGGAGCGGCGCGCGGCAGTGGGGGAGGCCTGCCGCGATAGGAGATAGATATCATCGGGTGTCTGGATCGCCGTGAGCGGGCGCATTTTCACCAGCGCTGCCAAGGCTGACTGCATGGCCGCAGCCGAGGGGGCCGGGGTCGCCGAGGCCGGAACGGCCAGCGCCAGCGACGCCGCACCAAACAGGCTGACATAGATTTTGCGAGACAGAATATGTGAGCGGGACATCAGCCGAGCTCCTTTGACCAGTTGATGGATGTGACAAAGATGCCGAGCGGGTTCTTGCTGAGCGCATCGGGATTATTGGGCGGCTGCACGGTGATGCCGAGGATCGCGGTCCAGCGGCTCGTCTCGGCGAGCGCGCCGTCGCGGTAGCGGCGCTCGACCCAGGCCACCCGGAAACTCCTCGGCGAAGCACGGATCACGCTGGTGACATCGACCGCCACCTGCTCGCGTCCAATCACGGAAAACGGATCATTGGCGCGCGCATAGTCATTGAGCGCCAGCGCGCCCTTGTCGCTCGCGAAGTCATAGGCTCTGAGCCAGTTTTCCCGCACGACGATGGCATCGTCGGGAATGGCGCGGACATGCTCGATGAAGCGGGCAAGGTGGAAGGCGACCTGCGGATCGGTCGGTGCGAACTCGGCATTGGCAGGCGCGACGCTGCGCGCTTCGCCAAGCTTGTCGACCTCGACCACCCAGGGGACGATGGTGCCGCGCGCATTCTGCCAGATGAGACCGCCGGTCAGCGCTGCCGACAAGCCGAGCGCGCCGAAGAAGGCATAGCGCCAGCTCTTCGCCTGGATGCGGGCCGAGCCAATGCGCTCGTCCCAGACTTGTGCCGCGCGCTGATAGGGCGTCTCGGGTTGCGGTGTCTTGCCATACCGGATCGAGGGGCGTTTGAACATGAGAGGTCAGTCCTTCTCTTTCGTGTCGATGGAGAAGCCTGCGCCGTGGCCGTCGCCGGAGCGCACAGTGTGCGCGGCGAGCGATGCCGAGTGGCCGAGGCTCTGGCGCTGCTTCATGGATTTGGCCCAGGCGGGCGGGCCGTTTTCGGGCTGTGGGCCGGACGGCGTGCTGCCTGGTGCAGGCACAATGCGCCCGCCCATATTGCCGACCGACGCCCGTGCACCCTCGCGGAAATTGCTTTTGGCGCTTTCTGCCGCTTTGCGCAGCGGCGACATGGCGGCACCTCCTGCTGCGCGGCCGACACCGGCCATGCCGCCTGCAACCGCTGCACCGCCGCTCTTGCCTGCGGAGCCTGTGGCGTAGGCCATGGTTGCTCCGCCCGCGGCGCGCGATGTGCCTTGCGCGACCGACGAGGCAGCGCTGGCGACAGCCCCGCCGGCAAGCTTGGCTCCGGCGACAGCTCCCACCGCCGCGCCGCCCGCTAGCAAGGCGGTGCCTGCTGCTGCGCCCGCTCCCAGTTGCGGTCCGCCTGCGACGATGCCGTTGGCAATGCCGGGGCCGAAGATGCCCAGACCGAGCAGCGTGAGGCTTGCAAGCACGATGGCGAGCGCATCCTCGATCGTTGGCTCGCCAGGGATTGCGCTGGTAAATTCAGCAAAGAGCGTCGAGCCGATGCCGATGATCACGGCCAGCACCAGCACCTTGATGCCCGAAGATACGACATTGCCGAGCACGCGCTCAGCCATGAAGGCGGTTTTGCCGAACAGACCGAAAGGGATAAGGATAAAGCCAGCCAGCGTTGTCAGCTTGAACTCGATCAGGGTGACGAACAGCTGGATCGAGAGGATAAAGAAGGCGATGATCACCACCGCCCAGGCAAGCAGCAGAATGATGATCTGCAGGAAATTCTCGAAGAAGCCGACATAGCCCATCAGATCGGCGATGGATTCGATCAGCGGCCAGGCGGCATCAATCCCGACCTGGGCCACACGCCCGGGCTGTAACAGGTCGGCGGCACCCAGCCCTGACCCGCTGGCCTTGAGGCCGAGACCGGCAAAGCTGTTGAAGATGATGTTGGCGAGCGCGCTCCAGTTACCGATGATATAGGCGAAGATGCCGACGAAGAGCGTCTTCTTGACGAGCCGCGCGATGATGTCGTCATTCTCGCCCCAGCTCCAGAACAGGGCGGCTAGCGTCACATCGATCACGATTAGCGTGGTCGCGATGAAAGCGACCTCGCCCGAAAGCAGGCCGAAGCCGCTGTCGATATATTGGGAGAAGATCGCCAGAAAGCGATCGACGACGCCCGTGCCGCCCATGTCAGTCCTCCCCTCGTTGGTCGCCAACCGGGGTTGACGTTGGGATGTCCGCTATGAGCGGCGGCGCAGGATCAGCGAGCTCAGAATAGGCCTCTGGATGATCCACGCCCAGGAAGCGGCGGCGCTTTTCGGCCCAGGCCGCGCGGCAATCGGGTGAGGACAGCGCCAACTCGCCCAACTCTGCACAGGCCTTGATCTGTAAGGGCAGCGGGTCGCCGTCGGGCACCCAAGCGATTGGCACGGAGTCGGGCCGTGTGGCAGGCTCCTCGCGCATCTGCACAAGCGTCATGGCGAAGGCGAGGCCGACGAAGACGGCGGCACCTACGCGCGCGAGGAGCTTGCTATCCATGGCGGGTCACTTTTGCCCGCTGGGCAGATAGCGCGGACGATTGGCCAAAAAGCGCCGCAGCTGTTCGCGCGCCTGAGCCTTGGCTGCCGCGCTTTCGGCAGCATCAAGCGCCTGCGCCCGGCTCATCGCTGCCAGCGTGGCAGTGAGATCGGCCAATTGGCCTGCTTGCACCGCCAAGAGCTGGTTGCCTGCCTGCGCGGCCTGCAAGGCACCACTGGCCGACTGGCTGGCGCTGACCAGATTGCCCACCGCTTCGCGTGAGCCTTCGATATTGGCCACCGCGCCCGCCTGGACCTTCAGCGCGTCCTCGAACCCGGCGACGCTGTTTTGCCAGCGCGCCTCAGCGCCATTGACCATCGCCTGCTGCGAGGCACCCAGCGGGATATTCTTGTACTGCGCATCAAAGGCCGTTTCGATAGCGCGCACATCATAGGCGATGCGCTGGGCTTGCTGCAGCAATTGCTGCGTCTGGCGGATCTGGTCTTGCAAGGGCTGGAGCACGGTAAGCGGCAGGCTCTGCAAATTGCGCGCCTCGTTGACGAGCGAGTTCGCCTGGTTCTGCAGCATGCGGATCTGGTTGTTGATCTGCTCAAGCGTGCGCGCAGCGGTCAGCACGTTCTGCGCATAGTTCGTCGGATCATAGACCACCCCGCCGAACTGCGCGTGGGCAGGCGCGGACACGAGAGCGCCGGAGCCTGCGCAGGCAAGCGCGACACCGGTCAAAAGGCTGCGAAAGTATTTCCGAGGAATCATGGGAGGTCTCCTTGTTGGGGGCTGGGGGTAAGGGATGTGCGCTCGGGGGCTCCGAGCAGGTCGGCAGCCCAGTCGAGGCCGCGATGTCTGAGCCAGGCGGCGGCAAAACCTGCGCGGCCGGAATTCTCGATGATCCTCGCGATAGCGAGCTGGTCACTCTTTGAAGAGGCTGCGGTGAAGGCGAGCGCGACCTCTCCCAGACCCAGTTCGAACAGACGGTTGCCGCGCGCTGACTGACAGTAATAATCGCGCTTGGGCGTTGCCCGGCTGAGGATTTCGATCTGGCGATCGTTGAGCCCGAAGCGGCGATAGATGCTCAGGATTTGCGGTTCGACCGCGCGCTCATTGGGCAGGAAGATACGGGTTGGGCAGCTTTCGATGATCGCGGGCGCAATCGCTGAACTCTCGATATCGGCAAGGCTCTGCGTTGCGAAGACGACGCTCGCATTCTTCTTGCGCAGGGTTTTGAGCCATTCGCGCAATTGCGCGGCGAAGGCCGGGCTGTCGAGCACCAGCCAGCCCTCATCGATGATGATCATCGTAGGCGATCCGTCGAGCCGCCCTTCGATCCGGTGGAAGAGATAGGAGAGGACTGCGGGGGCCGCTGCCGATCCGGTCAGCCCCTCGGTTTCGAAAGCCTGAAAACTCGCTTCGCCTAGCCGCTCGCTTTCAGCATCGAGCAACCGACCAAAAGGACCGCCGATGCAATAGGGCGCGAGTGCCTGCTTCAAGCCCTGCGATTGGAGCAGGACGGCGAGGCCAGTGAGGGTGCGTTCGGAAATTGGCGCGGTCGACAGCGAGGTCAGTGCCGACCAGAGATGGTCCTTGGTAACCG
The DNA here is from genome assembly GCF_048269865.1 of Parasphingorhabdus sp. Classification (GTDB taxonomy): domain Bacteria; phylum Pseudomonadota; class Alphaproteobacteria; order Sphingomonadales; family Sphingomonadaceae; genus Parasphingorhabdus. Next base: position 436,978 of record NZ_JBLWUA010000001.1, read on the forward strand.
GATCGATGGTGACGCCTTCGGAAGCAAGGATTGCCTGCAGCCATTCGGATGCCCAGCCTCGCTGCGCCGGCTCGTCGATCCGCGCGAGCGGTTGCAGCATCACGGCTTCATCGCTGTCATCTGAAAGGCTTGATCCCAAGTCCTGCCAGTCACCGCCGCAAGCGAGCGCTGCCGCGCGGATCGAGCCGCCAAAATCGAAGGCGAAGATTTGCGAGCCAGCATAGCGGCGGAATTGCATCGCCATCATGGCGAGCAGCACTGATTTGCCCGCTCCGGTTGGGCCAACCACCAGACCGTGTCCGACATCGCCGACATGCAGCGAAAAGCGGAACGGGGTCGAGCCTTCGGTCTTCGCATAAATGAGTGGCGGCGCAGCGAAATGCGCATCGCTTTCCGGCCCAGCCCAGACCGCCGAGAGCGGCATCATATGCGCCAGATTGAGCGTCGAGATCGGAGGCTGGCGGACATTGGCGTAGACATGACCCGGCAGCGATCCGAGCCACGCCTCGATGGCGTTCATGCCTTCGGTCACACAGGTGAAATCGCGCCCCTGGATGACCTTCTCGACCAGACGCAGCTTTTCGGCTGCGAGCGCGGCATCCTCGTCCCAGACGGTGACGGTCGCTGTGACCAGCGCCAGACCGACATGGTCGGCGCCGAGTTCTTGCAGCGCCGTATCGGCATCCTCGGCCTTGTTGGCCGCGTCGCTGTCGACCAGCACCGAGGCCTCGTTGGTCATCACCTCTTTGAGGATCGCGGCGACCGATTTGCGCTTGGCAAACCATTGGCGGCGGATTTTGGAGAGCAGCCGTGTCGCGTCGCTCTTGTCGAGCATGATTGCCCGCGTCGACCAGCGATAGGCGAAGCCTTGTGCGTTCAATTCATCGAGCAGGCCGGGAAAGGTCGCGCTCGGAAACCCGATCACGGTGAGCGTGCGCAGATGCGCCGTGCCAAGACGCGGTTCGAGCCCGCCAGTGAGCGGCTCGTCGGCGAGCAGCGCATCCAAATGCATCGGGGTTTCATGAACGCGGACGGACTGTGCCCGCGTCGAGATGCAGCTGTGGAGATAGGTAAGCGTTTCGCCGTCATCGAGCCAATGGGCTTCCGGAAAGAAGCCCTCGAACAGGCGCAGCAGACGGTCAGTCCGATCGACGAAGCCGTCCAGCAATTCGTGCGGATTGACGCCTTTCTCGGCCTTGCCCTCGTAGAGCCAGCTTTCCGCACGCGCGGCGTCCTCGGCGGGCGACATCCACAGGAAAGTGAGAAAATACCGGCTCTCGAAATGCGCGCCTTCCTCGGCAAACTGCGCAGCGCGTTCGCGCTCGACTAGGGCGGACGCGCGATCGGGAAAGTCACAGACTGGATAGTCGAGCGCTGGACGGCGCACCGCTTCGACGAAGATCGCCCAGCCTGACCCCAGTCGCCGCAGCGCGCTGTTGAGCCGCGCAGTAGTGGCGATCAGTTCGGAAGGCGTTGCGCTGTCGAGGTCTGGCCCACGAAAGCGCGCCGTCCGCTGAAAGCTGCCGTCCTTATTGAGCACCACTCCGGGCGCAACGAGTGCTGCCCAGGGAAGGAAGTCCGCGAGCCGGTCGGCCTTATTTCGGTATTCGCGCAGCGAGAACATTCGTCACACCCCGCAATGGGCAGGAAAGCGCAGATGCCGCCGGGCGACGTCCACGAATTGCGGATCGCGCCGCGCTGCCCAGACCGCCACCATGTGACCGAGCGCGAAGAAAACGAGCCCAGCGATCCACAACTGCAGGCCCAGACCAATGGCTCCGGCCAGCGTTGCATTGGCGATCGCGAGCCCGCGCGGTGCGCCGCCCAGCAAGATATGCTCGGTCAGCGCGCGGTGGACCGGGACCACGAAGCCATTGGGCAAACTGGATGCGCCGCTCTCCATCAGACGAGCGCCCCGCCGCCGAAGGAAAAGAAGGAGAGGAAGAAGGACGATGCGGCAAAGGCGATCGACAGGCCAAAGACGATCTGGATCAGCCGCCGGAACCCGCCCGATGTGTCACCAAAAGCCAGCGCCAGGCCGGTGGCGATGATGATGATCACCGCGACAATCTTGGCAACTGGCCCTTGGATCGATTCAAGGATGGCCTGCAGCGGCGCTTCCCATGGCATGGACGAGCCTGCTGCATGGGCGGGCGTGGCAACGACGAGTGCCACGCAGGTAGTGAGTATTGTAGCGTGCAGGCGCGAGCGCGCACGCGATAGAACGTGAATCACGAAGGGTCTCCTTGAGTGGGGGAAAGGGGTGCAAGGACATATTCGCCGGTTGCATCGAGCCCGCGGACCTCGGCCAGTTCAGCGAGCCGCCGTCCGGTGCCATCGCGCACCAGCACAGCGATAACGTTGATGGTTTCGGCGATCAGCGCACGCGGCACGGTGACCACGCTTTCCTGAATCAGCTGTTCGAGCCGCCGCAGCGTGCCGAGCGCTGTCCCGGCATGGATCGTGCCGATCCCGCCCGGATGGCCGGTGCCCCAGGCCTTGAGCAGGTCGAGGGCCTCTGCACCGCGCACCTCGCCAATCGGAATTCGGTCAGGCCGCAGCCGGAGGGCGGAGCGGACCAAGTCGGACAGAGTGGCAACGCCATCTTTGGTCCGCAGCGAGACGAGATTGGGAGCAGCGCATTGCAGTTCGCGCGTATCTTCGATCAGGACGACGCGGTCAGAGCTGGAAGCAACTTCGGCCAGCAGCGCATTGGTAAGCGTCGTCTTGCCGGTGGAAGTGCCGCCAGCGACCAGAATGTTCTTCCGCGACACAACGGCATCGGCCAGCAGATCGGCCTGCCAGTCTGCCATGATGCCCGCCGCCACATAGTCGGATAGCGTGAACACGGCGACGGCGGGCTTGCGAATGGCAAAGCTGGGTGCGGCAACCACAGGCGGAAGCAGCCCTTCGAAACGTTCACCGCCTTCGGGCAGCTCCGCCGAAATGCGCGGCGCCCCGCCATGAACCTCGGCACCGACATGATGCGCGACCAGACGGATGATGCGCTCGCCATCGGCGGCACCCATCAAGCAGTCGGTTGCGGCGAGGCCCTCACCCAGACGGTCGACCCAGAGGCGGCCGTCTGGATTGAGCATGACCTCGATCACTGCGGGTTCTTCGAGCCAGCGAGCAATCTCTACGCCCAAAGCCGTGCGCAACATGCGCGCGCCGCGCGATGATGCTTCGGACCGGATTGGAATGACACTCATGTGCTGCCCCGGATTGTGGCAACCGACCATCGGCTGCGCTTGCGAGGCAAATCAAAGAGGCATTATATTGCCGTTAGGCAACAGGGATTTGTTATGAGCGTAGCGTAGCGAAAAGAGAGAAAGGATTAGCGCAACTTGGGCCGTGAGCTGACTGTCCGGTTTGAGCAAGTGTAAACGTATAGCTGACATTTGCTCGAAGAATTTGTGTGCCAAGGCGAGGCAGCGAATTGCGGAGAACGACCTTTATTGAGGCGTTATGCCGCGCCGCGTTCGAGGCAAGCGTCCACAAGGATAAAAAGCGACCTAGCTGTCTCGGCCTGCTAAACGGTCGAGCCAGCGATTACCTTCGAGCGACTCGCTATAGGGACGACGACTGGAAATGTCGGCCGCGCCGCCCTTTCCCCAGCGATTGTACTGCGACAGATCGTCAAGCAGCGGATCGAGCCATTCATGGCCATGATATTGGAATTGCCGATGTTCGCCATGCCGAAATGCATCAGTGAGTTGTGGCTTATCGTCACGATAGAATAGGAAGTTGCTGGCGTAGACCTGCGTGATCGCGTTAAACTGTTGGACTTCGTCTGCGCCGAGCCGAAGGGTCACGAGCCGCGGTTCGGTCGGATATTGCATCGGCGACATGTAGATGATTGTCGCCGTCGGCAGGATCGGCAGCACCAGCTTGAGCCCGGAGTTGAGGGCGTCCTGCGATGCGGGGAAATTGTGCAGGAAGCCATCGCCGGCGATGAACTCAAGCTCGTCGCTGAAGAGGATTGCCCAGCGGCCGTGCATCATGCGCTTGCGATAAGCATCATACAGCCCACGCTGGTTAGCGGCTATCAGGCTCTTGTCGGCGGTCGGATTGGCTAGGCCGAAGCTATGGCGATAGTATTCAGTGGTGCGCTTGATCGACGCGCGAATGCTCGGGCTTCGCGCTAGCAATGAGGCAGCGATGCGAGCTACCTGCATCGCGCTCTCCTCAGGTAGCGGGTGCGGCGCAATTCGTTCAACCATCGGCCGATTAGGTGCCCCGAGCGCAGTCTCGAGTGTCGCCAGCCACTGCACGAACTCAGCCATTTCATTGTCAGGTTCGTTAAAGATCGGTTCGAATGTCGAGTCCCATGGACCACCGATCTTTATATGGTGGGCGTTTGTAATCGCACCGAATGCTCCCGGCGGCGCGCGGTGGACGGTTCCGTCTGGCCGGATTACTGAGACCATCCCATCACCTGCCGTCCAATGGTTGGCGAGCGTTCGCGGCCACCAATGATGTAGTTCTGTCTTCAGCGGCTTCTGATTCATGGTCGCGCCCTGGGGGGGATGTAGATCAATGTCGAGACTTCGTGAACGCGGCGCAGCTTGAGAATAATGCGGTGCTTCATCAGCTAGATGTAGGTACCTTGTATGAAGAGTTCGAGTTCCGGTTCTCATTTTTGACGAAACTATTGCGCCGTCGATAACGCCGCACCATTTCAAACACATGGCTTCTTTACCGACAACGGATCAGAATGCAGAGCGCAAACGCCACCATTTCGTGTCTGTGACATATCTCGAAAGCTGGGCTGCCGCATCGGGCAAGCTGCATGCCTATCGCAGCGAAAACCCAACCGAACCGCTTCACGTCCTTCCCAAAAATACCGGCTTCGAAAAATACTATTACAGCCAGCTTCGCGAGGATGGCTCTCGCGACAATGACAGCTTCGAAAACGTTTTCGGCAATGTCGAAACGCAATGGCCGACGGTGCTGGAAGCGGTAGATGCCGGGACGCTAGATCCCAATTCCCTTCACGGACTGTTCGCCATGCTCACGATGATGCGGACGAGGGTTCCGGCGGCACGCGACTATAATGAGGCGCTGATGGCGCTGGAAACAAGGACCGGCATCAAGGTACTCGCCGAAATGGGCAAGCTGCCGGATAAGCTGAAGCGGTATCAAGATGAGCTCGATACGGTTGAAGTGACCGTCAACCGTCCACGCACTCTTGGAACTATGAGCGAGGACATGCGCCGGTTCGCCGATATGACCCGGCGGCTGGGATTTGAAATTCTCAGCGACGATACCGGAACTGACTTCATCACTTCGGACAATCCGGTCGCCTATTTCGATCCCGACGATCGCGGCATCCGCCAGCCATATATCGAGAACACAAAGGTTGAGCTCTATTTTCCGCTATCGCCGAGGTATGTCCTGCGTGGTGCAAACCGGCTCAAGCGCTTCGGGCCGACCCCTCGATTTCGCAAGATATCGGACAAGAAGAAGATTCACGCAATCAACCGCATTACTTCGCGTTTTGCGTATCGCCTCGCGTTTGCCGGCGACAGATCGAATGATGACCTTATTCAGCGCCACGCGGCAACATCGCCAGTGCTCGATGCGGATGTTGTGCGTAAACCCGGCAAGATAGAATACTACATCGGTCACAAGTTCGCCGCCCGGCCCGTTCTACCCAAATTCAGGCCCGAGGCGTGCGAAGATGATCTCTGTCAGGAAGATTTTAGGTCATAAGCGCTAAACAATGAACTCGAACAACCCAATGTCACCTTTGCCAATCTCGCGATCATTCCGCGATTTGAACGCGGACGAAATCAAAGATCCCGAAATGTTGATGACTCTTGCCGAATTCGGATGGAGCGGCACATTCGATTGGCAAAAACTTCTTGAATCTGAACGCATACTCATCCTCTCCGAGGCCGGAGCCGGAAAGACACACGAATGCAAAGTGCAAGTGAGAGAATTGAGCGCGCGCGGTGAGGCAGCATTCTTTTTCGCGCTCGAAGCACTCTCGAAGCAGGAAATCGAATATCTTCAATCCCCCGACGAACATGCGCGTTTTCAGGGATGGCAGCAGGATGGAAGCTCTACTGCTTATTTCTTCCTCGATTCCGTCGACGAACTGAAGCTCTCGCACGGCGACTTCCGGATTGCCCTGCGCCGCTTGCGCAAGGCAATCGACGGCCACCTTCATCGGGCAAAAGTCGTCGTCACAAGCCGCCCGCTCCCGGTCGAACTGGAGGCCTTTGCCGCAGAGCTACCGATCGTCGATCCGCCAACGGTCAGCGATGTTGTAGTCGAATCCCGCGAGAGGTTCAGGGAGTTGATCAGCGGGGAAAAGCGGCGCGCAAAGCGCGACGCAGAGCAGCACGAAAGGCTGGGAAAGCCCCGCAAACGCAAGCGCACGGTCGCATTGATGCCGTTATCAAACGAACAGATCTCGCAACTGATATCCGGGCAACACATCGCCGATGCAGAACAGCTGTTGGCAGCAATCGAGGCAAAACGCGCCTGGGATCTCGCCCGCCGTCCGCAAGAACTGATCGAGATATGCTCCTATTGGCGCCAACACGGAGAACTGGGTAATCGTACTCAACAAGTTGCCGAGGATATCCGAAGCAAGCTGAACGAAAGGGGCGACAGAAAAAGACACACCAAGCTGTCGGTCGAGCGTGTCCAGGAGGGCGCGGAAAGACTGGCGCTAGGAATCATCCTGACCCGCAAGAAAACCATTCGCGTTTCTGACTTGTCACTCGATGATATCGAACACGAAGCGGCGCTGGACCCGGCAGTGGTCTTGCCCGATTGGTCCGAGCCCGATCGCGAAGAACTCCTGATGCGTCCTCTTTTCGGTTTCGCAAGCTACGGGCGCGTGCGCTTCCACCATCGTTCCGCTACCGAATTTCTTGCCGCGCAAAGGCTCAACAAGCTGGTTAGCGAAGGCCTGATGTCGATCCGCGCCTTGTACCGGCTGATCTTTGGCGAGCTCTATGACGAGAAAGTGGTTTTTCCGTCCATGCGGGCCGTGGCCGCCTGGCTGTCGCTGTGGAATGATGGTGTCCGATCCGAAATGATCGCCCGCGAACCGGAAGCCCTGATGGATGACGGTGATCCGGAGAGCTTTTCGATCGAAGCGCGAAATGCAATCCTTTCCGCTTTCGCTGTTCGATACCAGCAAAGCGACTGGCGAGGCGTTCGGATACCATATCCGCAGGTCATGCGGTTTGCGGCACCGGAACTGTCACCCACCGTGCGCAAGTTATGGCAAGCCGGCACCGAAAGTCCTGAAGTGAGGGAACTGCTGGTCGATCTGATTCAGACCGGACGGATGAACGATTGCCGGGATATCGCTCTCGCCGTCGCGAATGATTCCGACGCCTATATCGCGGATCGCTGCACGGCGATCCGGGCAATCGCGGACATGAGCGAACCTGGTTCGATCGGAGAACTAGTTGGTTCGCTCATTGATCCAGATACCAATTGGCCCTCATCGGTCAAAAGCGGCGTGATCGATGCGATGTTTCCCAAACACATGTCGAATGAACAATTCTGCACTCTGATGAGCCAGATAGATGTCGAGAAACGCCAAGTAGGCGGTCTCGAGTGGCAATTGCCGAATCTATTCCATGAGGTCAGTTTGGACGATGGCGCACTGTCGGAGCTGCGGCGTTCCATTGCGAGCCTGATCCAATCCGGGATAGAGCAAACCGAGCATTGGCCGCACTACACCAGCAAGTTTCAGCACCTGTCGTCGGGTCTGGCGGTCCTGTGCAAGCAGGAGCTGGAAACCGGAAAACTGCCAACCGCCGATCTGATGCGCTCGATAGTGCTCTCGGCGCGATTCAAACAATCAGAATATGGCGATGAAAAACCCACCGAAGAGCTGATGCACAAGATCCGCACCAGTGGATCGGAGGTTCGGAAACTGGTTTTCATAGCCGAGAGCGCGCTTTGCTTGGTGGTTCTCCCGACCGATGATCCGGAAAAACACGCTATGCACATATGGCGAGACCGCTTGCTCGGAAATCTCCAAACCGACGATTTCTCGTGGCTGGTCGAGCTTGCCAGCGACGAGGCGCTTCCTTCCTTAACTGCCGATGCGGCGTTTTGGGATGCCCTCAAGTTCTGTTGGGACAAAGGGATTCCGGTCGAGGACCATGTCGAGAAGCTACGCGAGCTGGTGGCCGACAATGGGTGGCGGCAGCAAGCGCTGGAAAGGAGGATTACTCCTCCAAAACGCGACCGAGAAGAGGAAGCGCGAGAGGCGAAATGGGCGCAAGAGGATGCCGAGCGCGAAGCGAAACGGCAGAGGGACATTGCGAGCTGGGAAGACTGGCGCGAAGAAGTATTGCGCGATCCCGAGCCGACCTTTCCGCCGGATAAGCTCAAGCAGACGGTATGGGATTTTTGGTATGTCCTGGAACGCGACGATCACGAACTCACCCAGCGTACGCACTGGAACAAAACCACAATCGCCGATATTTTCAGCGCGGAAATAGCTGATCGCGTCGAACAAGCGTTTCGCGACTATTGGCGTACACTCACGATCCCGCTGCGTAGCGAGCGTAAAGAGGATGAGCGTAACACCATTTGGTCGCACTGGATCATGGGCCTTGCCGGCGTTTACGCCGAGGCTACAACCGGAGAAGACTGGACCGAGCGGCTGACCAGCAAAGAAGCCAAGATCGCTGCCCGTTATGCCCCACTTCAACTCAACGGCGTGCCGCCTTGGACTACCGACCTCGTCAAAAGGTGGCCGGATGAGGTCGATCGCATCTTGGGCACCGAACTGACCGATCAACTCAACGACGCCGCTAGCTTCACCTTCCCCGATCTGCTCTCTGATTTTGCGAATGCAGACGAAGTCGTGCAGCAATTTTTTGCACCGCGCGTCTGGGATTGGCTTTCAACAACCGACTGTTCCTTTTCCGATGAAAGCGAGCAGAACAGCATATATGAGCACCTCAACCGGGCGATCGACCTGCGGCTTCGACATGGGCAAGGGCACGCAGATGACGAATTGGCAGGACTGGTAATTCGTCATCTGCACGCCGGTCTGGATCAGCCGTTCGCGCTACTTTGGGTAAATGCGCTGCTCCGTATAGCGCCGGAATCAGGCATAGACGCAATCGAAGTGGGTCTGGCGAAGATGGACGGCGAAAAGCGGTATGAGTTTTGCGAAAACCTGTTCGCCGGAATCGGAGAACAGCGCAACGTGCGATTTGCTCCGAATCTGGACAGCGATGCCTATTCACCGGAGCTACTGCATAAACTCCTTCGGCTCGCCTATACCGAAATCGATCGTAAGAATGACATAGATCGTGTTGGCGGTGGCACTTACAGCCCGACCGCCCGCGACGATGCACAGCGTGGGCGCGATGCGGTCTTACTCTCGCTGCTGAATCAGGACGGGCCTACAGCCTGGAAGATCAAGCTCGCCATGCGCGATGATACGCTGTTCACCCATTTTCGAGACCGCATCCATCAACTGGCGCGCGAAACGGCGGCAGCGGAAGCGGAGGGGCCACCGCTGCTCGATAGCGAACTGACCAATCTGGATAAGTATGGCGAGGCGCCGCCTGCTGACCTCGACGGGATGTTCGCATTGATGATGGATCGCCTGAGCGATCTTGAGCACGATATGACTGCGCATGAGTTCTCCGACCGCCCGGTGTTGGCTGGCATCGATCAGGAGGCGGGAATGCAGGTCTACCTTGCAAAGCGTTTGCAGGAACGCGCCAACAACGCCTATCGGATCGATCGTGAGGCAATGGTTGTCGATGCCAAGGAAACCGATATTCGGTTATTGTCCGTCCGCAGCGAACAGCAGGCTGTCATTGAGGTGAAGCTCGGAAACAACGGATATTCTGTGAAGGATTTGATCTCGGCGCTCGAAGACCAGCTGGTCGGAAAATATATGCAGCATGACAATTGCCGCGCAGGATGCCTGCTCATCACCTTGGCACAGGACCGGCAATGGAAACACCCGGACACTGGAAAAATGTTGTCGTTCGAAGAGCTGCTCACTTTCTTAAGCCAAAAAGCCGACGAACTGTCCGACCGAATGGGTCATGCGATCAGGGTCGCGGTTTTTGGCTTGGATTTTCGTCATTAGACCTACCTGGGAGGGAAAATGGACTTACTACGCTTGCGCAGAGACGCCATCGTGCAGTTCAGGTGAAACGTCGGCTCTTGGAGATTTGGTGACGACTCGCCGATGGCTGCAGTGGGGCGCATTCCGGACCGGCGGGAATTGGGCCGGTTTCGGACGGCCCGATCTCGTTCGCCTGATCGAGCGAAGCTGCCATTCGACTGTGGCAATGTCCGTGTCCGTTTCCGACCACCTGAGCTTGTCCGACTGGTCCACTGCCAGATCTAACTCGCGGCCCGGACAAATATCGACCTCCGATCGTTTGTCTCCATTGTGCAGTCAACCAAGCTAATTCCTTGGCGCTATACTCGTTGCATTGACTAACCGCCTAAGAATGTTCGCAACTCGAGTATTCTTCAAAATGTCGGTGGAAACAATCACTCGGTCACGCTAGGCGTTGTGTAAAGGGGTGGGCTTTGCCGACAGCGTCAACTATTGAGATCGCGGAAACGCTCGACTTGCTCGACGGTCCACAGAAGAGTTTTGCCGCGGGCTTCGAGGTCGGGCAGTATGCCCTCTGGCTGGGATCTGGTATTTCGCGGGACCGCGTGGTCGGGCTGGACGGCGTGCTTTCCAAGCTTCTCGAGAACCTGCGATTGCGCATCACCGGCTCCGACTGCGAGCACCACCGCGCGTTCGACTCTATCCTCGATCTCGCCGATCTTTCTGATGCCGAAAGAGCCCAAGTCGACCTTGCCAAGCCGGTTGGGTCATGGCCGATCCACGATTCACTCATTGACCGGCTCTGGAACAAGTACTCGAAAGTGCTGGGCACCGAGGTACATGGCCGACCCTTCGACTACCTGCTGTGGGACGTCCTCGAATTCGCTACGACATTTGCCGCGCAGAAGGCCGACGCCGAGCACCTAGCGATCGCCATGCTTGTTCTCGAAGGTGTGGTGTCAGATCTTGCGACGGCCAACTGGGATGGCCTGCTGGAAGCAGCAATGGTTGAACTTGGACGGCCGAATGAGACATTCCGCGTCGCCGTCACTGGGGACGACCTGCACGGACCCCCGGGCATCGGGACATTGTACAAGTTCCATGGCTGCGCGAACCGGGCAATTGCGAGCGAAGTCGAGTACCGGCCGCTGCTTGTGGCGAGAGAGGCAGCCATCACGCATTGGGCGCAGAACCAGAGCTTCTCACAAATGCGTGAACAGCTCAGGGCACTGATTGCCCGTTCAAGAACGCTGATGATCGGCCTCTCTGGGCAGGACACCAATATCCAGCAACTTTTCGGTGCGAATGGTTGGGTCTGGAATTCCGTCCCGGCGCCGATTGTGATTGCGGCCCAGGAGCTCTCCGAGGGACAGAAATCTATCCTCGAGGGTGCATATCCGGGCGACTATGAGGACAACCGAGACCAGATCCGTGCGGATGCCACCTTGCCTGCCTTCGGAAAGCCACTGTTGCTGGCGCTGCTACTGAGAACGATGTTCGGCAAGCTTGCCGCCCTAGCTGGACTGCTGACGCCGCCAGTCCTTGGGACGGCGGGCAAGCAGAGCCTCGTCGAGGGTCTGAAAGCGCTCGAACATGCGGCAGCGCAGGCCGGCAATGCTAATCGGTACGAGTGCGCCCGGACGATTGCTGCGTTGATGGGCCGGGTCACAGAGCAGTTTCTCGGAGGGCCGGGTAGCGCCGGCCGACGGCCCTACATGCCGCTGAGTCCGCGCCCGGCGCATCTGATGCAGCAAGATCCAGCGGAAGGGTTCTCCGGCAGGCCGGAAGCTGCTGCTGCACTGGGACTGATTGGCCAGGGTCTTAAGAGCAAACAATGGTCGGTTGCAGTAGACAATCCGGAACATTCGACGAGCGGGGCGCTGCGGCTTGTCGCTTCGGCGGCCGAAGCCCGCGTGTTTTTCGCCGCCAATGACGACAACATCAATCAGCTCATCGCATCCGGGGCGTTCAAAGAGGTGGACGCCGACGTCGTCGTAATCTGCTCTCGCAAGGTCACGCCCCGGCAGCAGCGAAGCCCTTCCAAGTCCTGGAGGACAGGCAAGGCCGCGCCGCGCTATATTAGCGTGAGCGACGTGCTAGAGGGCTCGGCATCGTTTGATGAGGTCCAGGACAGGTTCAGCTCTGAGGCCGGGCTATGACGACAGTGGAAACAGTCTTTGAAATCCTGACGAAGGAAGGCGGCTACCAACCCCTAGGCAAACCGACCAAGATCGGTTCGCAGGCTTTCGATTTCACTCATGTGCTGGTGGCCGGCGAAAAGGCCAACGATCTTGTCATAGTGATCGAACTCACCGGCGCTACCGAAGAGGCGCAGGTTACGCGGTCTGTCCTCGCTTTTACCCGCGCGCTCGATGTGCTGGGTTCGAAGCGGTCAGTAACCGCCGTTCTAACCGCGGGTCAGGCGGACAACGACCTAGTGAACTCGATCAGTCGCGTCTGCCGCGTGCTGCCGGTCGGCTCACCGACCGGCCCGTTGGCCGAAGAAATGGTGCGGGACTGGTTGGCCGTGCTTCTGCCACTGAGGAGCCCTCCGCCGGTCGAGCACTTGGCCGACTGGAAGGCCAATCTCGAAAAGCAGCTGGCCGATGACAAACCGGCTGTCGTCCGGTTGCTGCAGCTGGCCGAGGCCGGCAAGGAAGCGGTGGAGGAGGCGCTCGCCCTCGAAATCTCGACGCTTGCCGACAAGGTGCTCGACGGTGGAGCGGCGCAGTCATGAACCCGCGTTTGAAGTCGCTTTCGATCAAGAACTTCCGTTCTATGCGCGGATCCGTGATCATTCCGCTCGATGCGCAGGTGGTGCTGGTTCACGGCACGAACGGAATGGGCAAAACCACCGTGATGTCGGCCATCGAACTTGGCCTTACCGGTTCCATCGACCATCTCGAAGACCAGTCGAAGTACCACGACTTCCTCACCCATATCGACACGGCGGGTGGTTCGATCCAGCTTGCCATCGAAGGGATGAATGGTCGTTCGACCGGGGCTGGCCAGGTAACGTTCGCTTCAGGTTCGTTCGACGCGACACCGGCGCTAAACGCGGCAGATGCCGGCTTCTTTGCTGAGCGGTGCTACCTGCCGCAGGCAGTGCTGGGTCGTCTGCTGGACATCTACGACCAAAAGAAGACCACAAACTCGCGGTTGACGGAGTTCGTGAAGGAATTGCTGCGGCTCGATGCGCTCGACGCGTTGGTGGACGGCCTAGACCATGCGTTCAACGTCACCCGAATTAGAAAGCTCGCTCCGGTCTACAAGCAGCTCGAAGAGGCTGGGGGTCTCCTCACCAAGCAACTTGAGCGTGAACGTTTGAGTGTTGAGGCCGCTCGGCAGGCGACAACCCAGCGCATCGCTCGTCTCAACGAACTGCTGGCTGTTCTGGACCCTACCGCGGCGCCGGTCGATGCGGGTTTCGATGTAGCGGCAATGCGAGCCCGGGTGGGGAATCGGGCCAGTGACGAGGCCGAACTCGCTCGCGTCACCCAGCAGGGCTCGGAGGTAAGCTCGTTGTTGAGCCGTCTCGAGCTAACGTCGGCAGAAAGTCCCGACGCAGAGATCGCAGCGCTGGAGCGGAATGCTGCCACCATCTCGTCCGAGTACGAGACGTGGCTGAACGGCTCTGGAGCGCAGATCACCCAAGTCCTGGACGTTCTCAGAGAGTTTCATTCCGAGCTTTCGGCAATTGATGGCTCCAGCGTCGAGGATCAGGTCAGGGATGCTTTGAAATGGAGCGATGCTGAGGTCGATCGCTGCCAGCGATTGCTGGACCAGCACGGCACCGCGAGCCAGCAGCTGACCACGGCGAGAACGATAATCCAGAGGGCGACGACGCGAATTGGTGAGATCAACCAAGCGCTCGAAGCGGGTGGCAAGGAAGCCCGAACCCTTGCCGATGCACTTGTGGGCATTGCGCCGCATGTCGAAGGGGACATGTGCCCGGTCTGCAACCGCGACTACGCAGAGCTAAACAATGGCTCCCTGACCGCGCACATCTCAGCCACGATCGCGAACCTCACGTCGCAGGCAGGGCGCCTGCAAGCGCTCTCGACTGAGCGAGCATCGGAGAGCGAGCGCTTGACGACGGCGCGGCGGGATGAAGCGACAGCCGAGCGGCTAGTGCTGCAGCCTGAGGCGCTCATCAATCTGCGCCAGCGCCAGTCGTCGATCGCGTTGATCAACTCTAAGCTTAAACATTTGCAGGGGGATGCCGCTAACGGGCAGAGCCTCTTCGTGCGCTTGGATGGTGCTCGCAGGAGCATCGCCGCCACGAGACGGACGGGGCTGCAGTCGGCGTCCTTGCTTCCTGAAATAAACGATGCGGTGGAACGGGCAACCGGCCAGCAGACGACGAACTTCTCGAGCCTGCGAGAGGCTCTCGATGCGGCTGCCGGAGCGCTTTCGGCCGATCTCAGAGTCGTCCAGACTACACTTTCGTCGCGTGTCTCGGTCGACACCGAACTCGACCAGTATGTTCGCGAGGCACAGCTGCTGTCGGACCGCGAGGCGCGGGTCGCTGAGCTGGAAAGGCGTGTTGCGACGATGACGGGGGCCTTTTCGTCGATTGGCGAGGTGCGGGAGCAGGCGAAGACCATCGCATCAGCAGCGACTCATGTCCGATCGGGGATCGTTCGTGACGTTTTCAGCGGGTCGCTCAACAAGGTCTGGCGCGACCTGTTCGTCCGGCTTGCTCCAAACGAGCAGTTCGTTCCACAATTCCGGCTTCCAGATCAGGGTGATGGCAAAGTGGAGGCTGTGCTGGAAACGATTGACAGGTCAGGGCAATCGTTCGGTCCTCCCGGCGCCATGCTAAGCCAGGGCAATTTGAACACCGCAGCCCTGACCCTGTTTCTTGCGCTTAATCTGTCGGTACCGTCGCAGCTGCCATGGTTGGTGCTCGACGACCCCGTGCAGTCGATGGATGACGTTCACATCTCCCAGTTTGCCGCTCTGTTAAGAACGTTGTCGAAGGGGCTCAGCAAGCAAGTGGTGATTGCGGTGCACGAGCGCGCGCTGTTCGAATATCTAACGCTTGAACTAAGCCCAGCCTTTGCTGGCGACAGTTTGATTACCGTTGAGATCAGTCGCAATTTCGCCGGCGACACCATTGCGGATCCTCACTTCTATACGTTTGAAGACGATAAGGCTGTCGCTGCCTGAGAAAACCAGGCCTATCCGCTCAGGTCCACGGATGACGGGTTTCGGCGTAGCCGGACCTTCCCACAAGCGACGATGATCGCCTGCTTTGTCCCAGACCAGGCCTTTGAAACCTATCGGCAAGCATGTCCGCTTTCAGGCGATCGTCAAGCGATCCGCTATGACTGAGATGGGGCGCTTAGCGGACTTTCTCATCGACTAAGCTCGAGAGTCGTTGACCTTGCTCAACGCGCCGAGCCAACGCTTCAACGTAATTTCCGAATCGTTGCTCGCCTGCAGCTTTAGCCGAACTTGGTTCATCGTCCGGCAACGAGGGGGTTACGCCGAGCCAGAATCGGACAAAGAGGGCCACAGCTTCATTCCCCACTTCGACATGATAGTCGAGCTTGTCCAACTGCCGCGAAATCCGGTCCAGACGCCGACTGAACGCAGCTTCCATTCGTTCCGATCCGTCCGGTGATAGGAACGATGCAATCGCTGCCTCGACCACCGAAGCCTGCGACACGCGCCTGCGCCCTGCGTAGTCCGCAAGTTGCCGCGATAGGTCTGGAGGCAACCGAAAGGTATGCTTGATACGATTGCCCTTGCTCACAGTTCGATGCCGTCATTTGGATCAAGCGCCGCGCGCCTGGCGTTGGCGCGCATCTGATCGGTCAATCCGCGAGTGGTGCTCGCGATGTCAGCATCGCTCCTCTCCTCAAAATCGAATTCATTGCGCACGGGTACAGGTGCTGGCGCGATGTCTTCGTGCTCAGGCAATTCCGGCTCACGCCGAATTCCGCCTTCGGCTTCATCCTCCTGCCACTCGGGCTTGCTGACAGGGCTGTCCTTCCGATGCACAGCTTTCGCAATTCTGCCTTCCCAGTCACCGGCAGCGCCCTTGTCCTCGCTCTGCTGCGGCGTAGGTGGCGCTTCGATCCGCTTTTTGAGCCGGGGATCGGCATAGTAGCGCGCCTTCTTCGCGCGTATGGGATGCGCTCCAGCTAGCATGACGATTTCATCAGTATCGGGCAGTTGCATGATCTCACCCTGGGTCAGCAAGGCGCGAGCGGTTTCGGAGCGCGAGACCATCAGATGTCCGAGCCATGGCGACAGCCGATGTCCGGCATAGTTCTTCATCGCCCGCATTTCCGTGGCGGTGCCAAGCGAATCCGAAACGCGCTTGGCTGTGCGTTCGTCGTTGGTGGCGAAGCATACCCGTACATGGCAGTTGTCGAGGATTGCGTTGTTCTGGCCGTAGGCCTTCTCGATCTGGTTCAAGGATTGCGCGATCAGGAAGGATTTGATCCCGTATCCGGCCATGAAGGCGAGCGCGCTTTCGAAGAAGTCGAGGCGGCCAAGTGCGGGGAACTCGTCGAGCATCAGGAGCAGGCGCTGCCGCTGAGCGCCGTCAGAAAGATCCTCAGTCAGTCGCCGCCCGAGCTGATTGAGGATCAGACGAATGAGCGGCTTGGTCCGGCTGATGTCGGATGGCGGCACGACAAGGTACAGCGTGACCGGGCGTCTGACGTCGACAAGATCGGCGATGCGCCAGTCGCATTGCCTTGTGACTTTGGCGATGACTGGGTCGCGGTAGAGGCCAAGGAAGGACATGGCAGTTGAGAGAACCCCCGAGCGTTCGTTTTCGGACTTGTTGAGGAGTTCGCGGGCTGCGCTCGCAACGACAGGGTGAACGCCTTGATCACCCAAATGCGGGGTCATCATCATGGCGGCAAGCGTTGCTTCAATCGAACGCTTGGGATCGGACAGGAAAGCTGCGACCCCTGCCAAGGTCTTCTCGACTTCGGCATAGAGCACGTGCAGGATGGCCCCGACCAGCAGGGCATGGCTGGTCTTTTCCCAATGGTTGCGGCGCTCGAGCGAGCCTTCGGGATCGACCAGCACATCGGCGATATTCTGGACATCGCGCACCTCATTGATTCCGCGGCGCACTTCCATCAGTGGGTTGTAGGCAGCAGAGGCCTCATTGGTCGGATCGAACAGCAGCACGCGGCTGAAATGCGAGCGAAAGCCGGCGGTCAGGTCCCAGTTCTCGCCCTTGATATCGTGCACGATGGCCGAGTGCGGCCAGGTCAGCAGTGTCGGGATGACCAGCCCCACGCCCTTGCCGCTGCGGGTTGGCGCAAAGCACAGCACATGTTCAGGACCGTCATGGCGCAGGTAGAGATTGGAGTGCTGTCCAATGACGACGCCCTTGCCAGCGAGAAGGCCTGCCTTCGAAATCTCGGACCGGGTTGCCCAGCGCGCCGAGCCATAGGTGGCGCTATTCCTGATCTCGCGGGCGCGCCAGACCGACATGGCGATCGCCACCACTACCGAGGCGAGGCCGCCGGAGGCTGCGATCATGCCGCCGGTTTCGAAGATGCGCGGCGCATAGGCTTCAAAGCTGAACCACCACCAGAAGATCGCATAGGGCGGATAGACGGGCACACCGAAGGCCTCGAACCAGGCCGGCCCCAATTGTGGCTGAAAGCCAAGCGCTGTCGCTGTCCATTGCGTGCTGGCCCAGATGCCTGCCAGCGTCAGGGCGAAGACCGCGAGGATCTGGCCCCACAGGATTTTGGTTGCCGACATGGTGCCTCCTTTCGGGAGGCAGCAGGCCGAATGCAGGCTGCAATTCAAGCGCTGCGCTTGGGAAGCGCAGTCTGGCGAAGGCAAAGAAACGGGCGGCTAGATGGCTTCGCAGGCGAACTCGGGTTCGCCGGACCATGTCAGACGGTACATCGCGCCCTGCACGACCGACTGCACGACATTGGGCCAGAGTGCGGCAATGCAGGTTCCGCCTTGATGGCGCACCGAGGGATAAATGATCCCGTTGTGCCCTTCGCCGCGTGCCTGAGCCGCCAGAACATTGCCTGCCGAATAGCCCCTCGCGGAATCGGGATCGAGGCCCGGATGATCGGGAAGGCCGCGCAGATCAATGAACACACCCGACATGCTGGCGATCATCTCGCCGTATTCGACAATCGCGTTGAAATCGCCCGCATCGGCGAGCGCCTTGGTCAGGTGATGGCCGACCTCGGCGATACAGGTCTCGATTACAAGCGCGGCATACCAGGCACCGCGATCGGCGGGGTTAAATCGACCCGGCTCACGCGGCTTGGCATAGGCAAAGCTGGCATTGATGAATTTGGCATGCGGCACGCCGTGAACCAGCTCATCGGCGGTCAGGCCGCCAAGCCCGCGTTCTTCAGCAATCAGCCTCCCGCTCGTCGCGCCCTCGATCTCAGCCAACAAGGCAAGATCGTCGTCATCGTCAGCAAGAGCCGACATGACCGCTTCGCGCAGACGCGCGCTCGGCACGAGCCTTATGGTCCGCTCTAAAGCTTCACGTATTGTCGGAAGGCTGGCCGGTGGCAGGTCGGCCCTTGCCTCAGAGCCCGCCACGAAGCGCGTCGATATATTGCCGGGTCTCCAACATGCGCGGGATACCGCCTGCGATCATCGCTTGCACGGGCGAGAGCCGGTCGAATACCGGCGCCTTGTTTGCAAGTTTCGGCCAGCGATCGGCCATATCGTTGGCGAAGAGCAGGTGCAGTCCCTTGAAAAGACCGATCAGCGCCGAAGCGCGGGTCAGCTGGTCCTGACTGAGCATGCCTTCCCAGGTCCCCGCCTTCATCCGGTCCCAAGTACTCTCGGAAACACCGAGCAGCGCCGCGCCCTCGGCGTTGCTGCCGCCCCAGGCCTCGACAAGCCGAAGCACGGCTTTCACCGCCGCGCCGGTCAGACGGCGGCGATCATCATCGCCCGCAAAGGTTTGAAGGCCGCGCGGGGCTTCGACGTGTTCAAAAGCTGCACTTGCCATCTCGCTTCTCCTGATGCGTTTGTAAGCATCATATGGTGCTTTTGTCAAGATTTGTGTCATTGGCCTACCTCCTC
Source organism: Parasphingorhabdus sp. (assembly GCF_048269865.1). Classification (GTDB taxonomy): domain Bacteria; phylum Pseudomonadota; class Alphaproteobacteria; order Sphingomonadales; family Sphingomonadaceae; genus Parasphingorhabdus. Next base: position 456,101 of record NZ_JBLWUA010000001.1, read on the forward strand.
AGATTGCTGGGCCGCGCGAGCGGGCAAAGCTCCAGTCTACGCCGCCTCGCTGGTTGATCTTGCCGGTCACGGCCTGCCCCAGATGGCGTTCAAGATCCTGCCGCCAGGGGACGAGCTGGAAGCCCATGCCATTGTCGATCATGGCGAAGCGGCCTGACGCGAGCGTCACCCGCTCGCGGTAGATACCAGCGACATGGTCGCCGGCATTGACGGACTGAGCGATACCACCGTAGCGTGCCGCTAGGGCCTCGCCTGCGTCAGCCAGCTCGCGGTCCCTCAGCGTATTGAGCAAACCGCGCGCAAAGACGACGCGCTGCCCCTGACGTTTGGCGAGGCCGTCATTGATCAGAGCCTCCGCCCGCTGATCCAGTGCATCGCGAACCTTTGACTCAAACCCGCCCGACAGTGTTTCGGGTCGCGGTGATACCAGCTGCCGGTCGAGCCATGTCGCGCCGCGCGCGTGAATCTGTGCTTCGATCGAAAGGTCGGACCGGACCAGCAGGCTTGTCTGCTGCCGCCCTTTGCGATCGGTCCAGCTGCTGGCCTCGACGATCGCGCCCGGCGCAGCGTCAGTGGTCCGCTCGATGTCGGGAAAACGTAAGTGATGTGTGCGGCCATCCACCCCATCGACGATCGCATAGGCCTCGCCGGTCAGTTCATCATGCAACCCGCGTTCGACGAGCCTGCCGATGACACGCTCGCCAGCGGTTCGTCCATGCAAAGCCAAGCGCTCGGGATCGATGGTCAGACCGTGGCTGGTCATCGCTCGATGCATGGTCTTGATGATGTCGCCGCGATCACCGAGGTCGCGCAAGGTCGGCTCGACATCCGCCGCCAGCGTCCAACTGGCCGGACCAACGCGCTCGGCCAGGCCCATGCTTTCGAGTGTCTGCGCACGACCTAGCAGCAGACTGCGATCCTTGCGCGTCCCTGCTGCCTCAGGGCGCAGGTCGACCACGCCAAGATCGTCGCGCTGCCTTTGCAATCGGCGGTCAAGCGAGGTCCAACGTTCGGCATCAACTTCGCGCCTAAGGGAGTTCTGAATGTCGCGCTCGCTGCGCGGGCCAAGCTCCACGGTCACGCGCTCTTCGGCGCGGGCGCGCAGGCCTTCGCTGATATAGGCGCGGTCGATCACCAGATCCTTGCCATCGCTGGCCACGCCCCGGACCAGCACATGGATATGCGGATTGTCAGTGTTCCAGTGATCGACTGCGACCCAATCTAGCTTCGTATCCAGATCGCTCGCCATGTCGTCCATCATCTCGCGCGTGAAAGCCCGCAGGTCCGCCATCTCGCTGGCATCCTCAGGCGACACGATGAAACGGAAGTGGTGCCGGTCGTCCTCGCAGCGCTCGGCAAAGGTCTCCCCATCGGCCTGGTCAGAGCGGGCATCGAACATCTGGCCGTCCGATCCATCACGGGTGACACCGTCACGTTCGAGATAGGCGATATGGCGTGCGAGCGGTGCGGAACGAAACGATGTACCCCTCTGCCGGACAACGCGGGCCTTGATGACGACGCGCCGCTGGAAGGCAGTGCGACGGCGCTGCAGCGCAGCGCGCTTGCCGCGCCCGAGATGGCCGGTGCCGCGGCCGGCCCTGCTTCGCCCAAGCGGCGTGTAGCCTGCCCGGCGCGAGACCTGGAGCACGCGGCCGACCAGCGTGTTGGCCTTGCGGTAGGAGCCCGCTCCGCTGTCGCGCGAGCGGCCCGGGCGCACGTCGAATTCATCATCAGCCATGTGTAAGGAAACCGGGCGACGGCGCATTGGCCGTTGAAATTGTGAGAGAATTCGCCAAGAGCGACGGCAGCGGATGGGCCAAGACGGCGCATATTGCTGAACAAAACCAACCACCTGCACCCCGACCGACGGCGGTGCTTTTATCTCGCCATCCTCCTTTCCCCTTTCTGATGCTTCCCGCCATCCTTCGCCCAGCTTCGCCAAGGGACGAAGCCGGGCGCGAGAGCATGATTGCGGGCATCATTGATCGCTGACTGTGGAGACAGGTGCGAAGAGGTCGTGCGAAGGCTGATCGGCACGCGCGAACGGATTGGTCGGAGCTTGCTGTTCGCTCGCTTCTGCTGGGATTAATGGTGTAGCCGTTTGGGCAGTAAATGCGGGCAACGCTTCGCTCATCGGTGGCTGGGTCGCTGCAACGAAAATGCGTTCCGCCTGCAGCATGGGCGCAATCCTGGCGACATAGCGGCGCGTTTCGAGCGGGAGCGAACGCCGTCCTGCACGCCATGCTTCATACCGTCCCGGTCCAGCATTATAGGCCGCAAGGAAACCCGGTGCGCCATAGCGATCATACATTTCCCGCAGGTAAGATGTTCCTGCCATGATGTTGTCACGCGGATCGAAGGGATCGCTGCCGAGCGCAAACCGGTCGCGCTGGCGCGCCCAGGTTCCGGGCATCAGTTGCATCAGACCCATGGCCCCGGCGGATGACACGGCGCGCGTCCGGCCCGCGCTTTCGATGCGGATTACCGCATAGATCCAGTGCTCAGGAATACCAAAGCGCTGTGCAGCATCGCGCACATGCGCGGCAATATCGATGCGCTGTGTTTGCGAAGTGGTTGAACCTGTCTGCGCATGAAGGGAAGCCGGGTAGGCGCAGGCCAGTGCAGCCAAGGCCGCAAAGAGCAGTCGATGGTCCCGCATGGCTCAGTCCCTCGCTTCGCGGCGCGAGGTGCGCGACCACATCAGCACATGGGTGCGCGGGTCCGACTGGAACAGATTTGCACGCAGCGGCTGCACGAGCGCCGGATCGTCGATCAGGATCGCGACATAAGCGCCTGCCTTGTCGCCGACGCGCTTCCAGCCTGCTCCGACCTCGAAGGCGGTATCGCCCTCGCCAGCCATGATGCGGTAGTCCGGTGCGTTCTCGGCGTCGCCGGGCGCGGCTGCAACGATGGTCAAGGCACTGTCGATCGTCAGCGTTTGCAGGCGTCCTTCAAAGCCATCGGGGCGCGCTGTGAATGTGCCGATACAGGTCATGGTTTGGTCTCCTTGTTGTCGTTGGGGTTGGTGCTGAGGAATGGGGTCAAATGCGGACGGGCGAACCAGACATGCTCGCCGCCTCCCGCTTCGTCGGTCCAGACAGGGTTTGCGCGTCCGATCACTTGGGCGTAAGCGATCGGCCCGAAGTAGCGCCCGTCAAAACTGCCGGGCGCGCTCCTGTTCATGACGAAAATTTCATCAGCGCGGATGGTGCGGCAGCCCTGCCAGTCGGGCAGCGGGCGCGCCCGGCTGTCGAGCGCACGCGCCTCTCCCGCCGGTGCGCCATTGATCGTGATGGTGAGGCCGTGGCGGCAAATATTGTCGCCGCGCAGCGCCGCGACCTCCTTCAGCAGCGGGACACCGGAGGGTAAATAGCCGCGCTCAGCGAGATAGGTGCGGAGCCCGGGCGGCGGATCGATGGCCACCCGCTCGCCGACATGGAGGCTCGCTGTCCCGCGAATATGGTAGAGCCCGGTCGGCACGCTGGCGGTCGCATTCCAAAGAAGAATGCGCGACATGGGCAGAGCAGCACTGAGCAGCGCCGCCGCCGCAACTGTGCCTGCCATAAGGATCGTTCGCCGCTTCATGATTGCAGCTTCCGGCGAAGCAGCCAAGCAAGGTGGCGGCTCTTTGCATAGCAGCGCGGCAGCATTCCCACTGCAAGCCTGTTGTGCATATGCCGCCAGTGATCGGGTGCCACCTCGCACGGATCGTGGCCCGCCTGTTCGATGGCGTCGATCAGTTCAAAGGTCTGGCGGACCTTCGGCCAGCCTCGAATCGACAGCAGGATTTCGCCGCCAGGGTTGACTTGCGGCACGGTGGTGAAGGCTTCGCCGCTGGCGACTGCGCGCACGATATCGAGCGTTGAACGAACGGTGCCGTAATCATTGGAGGCCCAGCGAACCAAAGCGAACACCTGACCCGGCGCATAGCTCTCGATGCGGGTGCGGCGATCCAGAATGCGTTCGGCAACCGGCTTGCCAAAGCGCAGCCAGTCTTCGCGCACGCCTTGCTGCCACACCAGCGTGACATGGGTGAGCGGCGGATTGCCATCCTGAATGCACTGATTGGTAGAGGGAGGCTCCGCCGCGCCCTCTGTGCACAGGCGCCGCGCCGTTAGCAGGAATCTGGAAGATTCCTTGTTAGGATAGTTAAGGGGCGCAGCAGCCCAGCATTTCCGCGGGTTTGGGCTCGATTCCGGTTCCCGATAGTCCGAACTTTCGGTTCCTGATCGACCGAGCGCGTGGGTTCCTGATAGTCCGAACATCATACCGACTTGTCCACAGGGGTCATGCCGATCCGCCGCATGGCGGCATCGAAAGGATCGACGGGCAGAGCCACGAAATTCAGTCGCTCGCGGCCCAGCTGATGCTCGAGCGTCAGTTTGTAGCCCGGCAGCGGCTGACGCCGGACAATATCGCGCATTTCGAACGCGAAGCGCTTCAGCGGCGAGAGCGCCCCCGACTTGAGGTGGAGGTGCGCAATATCAAAGCTCCATCCGCCCTTTTGTCTGCCGCCATGCTTGCGCACGATGCGGTAGAGCCAACGTTCAAGCCCGCCGGTCAGCTGGAAATAGGCCGGGTCGATAGTAAGCACGAGCGCCCGGTCAAGCACGCCTTCATAGAACCAGTCGGGCACAATCATCTCGATCCCAAGCGCGCGGCCATTGGCATCGAGGCGCTCGCGCCATTCGTTGATCCAGGAGAAGCGGTGACGGCGACGTGCACCAAGTTGGCGGATCGATGTGGCGACGGTCGTTGATTGGAGCCGGTCGAGCGCAGCCTTCAACCGGTCATAGCCCGCCTTGCCGGTTCCGCGCCGGGTGAAGGCAAGAATTTCATGGGGGGTCGCGGAGATCAGCCGCGAGGTGGGTCTCCCGGCATCGCGCGCCTCGACGATCTGGCTCGCCACCCAGATCAGCACATCGGCATCCCATATCGTCGCCATACCGTGTTCGGCGGTCGCTTCGACGAGGATCGCGACCTCGCCCATACGAAAATCGATCGGTTTGACGCGCTTCGACTTGGCGAGACTGAAGAAAGGCCAGGCCATCAGGTCCTGCGCATCGCGCGCCGCGATATCGCCTCCGGCCCCGACGAACAGATCGAGCTGCTGCGTGGCGCTGGAGAGAGACGGGGCAGAAGTTTGGCGGGTGGGCATTAGCCTGACCTTCAGCGCCGGACGGGACCGGAATAACCGTCTATCCGCTTGGCGGGATGGACCACGCCCTTGCCCGGATCGCTGGTCGAGCGGCGCAGGCCTAACTCGGCCCAGCTGTCGAGATCGTCGAGGTGGTAGACTATCCGGCCACCAAGCTTGCGATAGACCGGACCCGTGCCGAAGCAGCGATGCTTTTCGAGTGTGCGCGGCGAAAGCCCGAGATGCACGGCGGCATCGGGTGTACGCAGATAGCGGGGGCGGATGGGGGCGGGAACGGCGTCCATGGAAAATCTCCGCTTGAGACAGGTTGCTGCAGCGCAGAGCTGCTGGTTGCGGAGTGAGATGGCGCAGGGCGGCGCGGCGGAGGGAGTGACCAAATGAAGGTGGCCAAAGCTGACACCCCCGTCAGATGGAGCGATCAAATCCGTAAAAGGTGCGGTAGCCGCCGCCGCGCAATCTCAGTGCTGATCGCAGCAGACGCAGTACATGGCGCTTTTCGCCTGAGGCTTTCCATTCAGCGCCTCTAAGAAGGCGGGAATTGGGATAGACGAGAGTGAAGGCAAGCTCACGAATGGTGGCACCGACTTCGCGCGCATCGAGCATCGCCAGCATGTTGGCCAGCCTGCGGCGTTGGTAGGTGCTTGGCGAAAAGTGTGGTGACGGCTCCGGCGGCGATCGACCGCAAAGCGCAAGCTGCAGCCGGTACAGTGCCTCGGATCGCAAGGGCGCGAATGCATCGCCGGGTATGAGGAACGCAGGCGGGTTCATTTGAGCAACGCCCGGCTGCCACAAGCGATAGCGACCCTTTCGCCCCGTCAGGACGTGGTGCAGGCCGACGGAACAGGTGCAGCTTTGAACAGCGTGCCAATGCGGTTTGTTGACCAGATGTCTGGCAGTTTCGGCGCCGTCATAGATGATCGTCGTCCCCAGCACCTCGGGCGACCAATGGGCCGGTTCATCCTTCGCCGATCTGGTCGGATCGCAGGGGAAAGCTCAGGCCCCATCGCCGAGCCAGGCCCTCCCTTTCTTCCTGTGCCTTTGCCGGATCGTCGAGGGCGCGTTGCTCTGCCTGACTGTATTCGCGGGCATAGTCGGGGTTGCGGCACAGGAATTCCTGCGCGAAATCCGCATGGTCATGGGTCTTGAAGCGCTCGGCATAGTCGGCTGAGCGCCAGGAGCCTTCTCCCGACATTGCGACCTCCTTTGGCAGAGGGCAGCTTGGCCAGACTGAAACGTTTGAGAGAATTGAAGAATCGGGAAGTATCCGAATCTTCTCATTGCTGCTCTTCGCGTCGGCACAAGCAGACGCGTGAAATTACCTAGAATTGCACAAATTTGAAATTGGCTCGCAATTAATCCTTCGCGATCAATTGCCTGTAACCACTACGCGCCATCCATCGTGCGCGCTCGAGATGCGCCGCGTGCATCGCGCGCGCTGCGTCTGGATCGTCAGCGGGATCGAGGCCAAACACAAGTCGGACAACTTCGCGCCAATCCGCGCCTTCCGCAGCGGCATCAAGCAGGCGCAGATAGGTGACGAAATGCGCTTCATCATAATCCGTGGCGTGTTCGGACAGCGGCGGAACGGCCTGGAAGGCAGGGGTCTCAGTCATGGTCAGCTCGGTTTCGACTCGCTTGCTTTCGGGCTTGCTTTTAGCACGAAATCCTTCGCCACTCTTAGCTATGCCGCTTATCCCCAAGCAGGTAATGCGATATTCCAGTCGAGGCTAACGGGGCACACCGCAAAAGCTGCTGAGTTTCAAAGCTTTTCGCGAAATCAGCACATACCTACTTTCATTCAGAGTATACTCCGTGGTTAAATACTCTGCAATCCCGCTCACTCGCCAGCATGACCCTGCGCGAGACCTTTGCTGCCAATTTGCGCCGCTATCGAAAAGCGGTCGGCCTGTCGCAGGAAGAACTTGCCCATCGCGCACAGATCGACCGGACCTATGTCAGCAGCCTTGAGCGTTGTCAGTATGCCGCAACGCTGGATGTGATCGAAAAGCTGGCAGTCGAGTTAGGTATTGATCCCGCGGAATTGCTTGCAGGTGCGGAAGTCGACGAACTTTCAGCTTAGCAGGGTGTCAGCTTTGGGGCTGCGCAAATGGCGTTCTCGATGGTTGATGTTTGGGGTGGATAGCGGCCAGGCTGCTTTTGGAAACGTAAGCGGCAAAAGCAGACTTTTGTCAGTTCTGGGTCACGCGGCAACTTTGCGCCCCAGTTTCAGACATAGCGATGCCAAGTCTTAGTTGCCGAAAGCGGACATTCTTTGCGGCCATTCCGGCCAAGAAGAATGAAGATGACTTATTCACAATTCGATCCTGCAACCCAAAACCGCGTCCCTTGGAACTTTGGGGCGAAGATCGGGCCTAAGAGGCCGTTCAAACAGAAACAGATATGGGCCATCCGGTTCTTTCTCGCCCGCGAGCAGCGCATTCGTGATCGGGCTCTCTTTGATTTAGCAATCGATAGCAAGTTGAGGGGGTGTGACCTCGTTGAGCTCAAGATTGGGGATCTGGTCAGTGGGCCTGACGTTCGAACGCGGGCCGCAATCACACAGTGCAAAACAGGGCGGCCCGTTCAGATTGAAATCGCGGCGGATGCACGTGACAGTCTTTTCGCGTGGCTTGAACGCCGAGGCGGTTCTATTGAGGAATATGTGTTTCCAAGTCGGATCGACCACTCAAATCATTTGAGCACCCGTCAATATGCCAGACTAGTAGATGAGTGGGTTGAGACTATTGGACTTCGGCCAGAGGAATACGGCCCGCACTCACTGCGGCGAACTAAGGCTTCGATTATCTACAAAGCGACAGGCAATATACGAGCAATCCAGATACTGTTGGGTCATTCGAAAATTGAGAATACTGTTCGCTATCTTGGCGTGGACATCGAAGACGCGCTCACGCTAGCGGAGAAGACGGAAATTTGACCGCTGTTGGACGCCAGTCGAAATCGGGCTGGCGTCCGCAAATGGAGTGGGAAGCAGACAATTCCGCTTTGTGCTCACGACCGTTCGCCTCGCTGAAACATTTGCGGGCATTCAAATTCGCTATCTCAATTCAGGCAATCGTACAGGCGGACAAACCAATGCGGTCCGTGACTAGGCCCCATTGCTTGAACTGATGAACCAAAGCTTCGTTAGTTTTACGCGTAGCTTGGTTGCTCCGCTGCTGAGGTCCGAAGCCGCCGCGTACGCTGCTGGTACGACGAGCAATGTGAGGAAAGTCGAGGTCGTTAGGCCTCCGATGATTATGAACCCCATTGCGTTGCGCCATTCGGCGGCATCGGATTGCGCGAGCGCCACAGGTAACATTCCGAAGACTGCGGCCAGCGCTGTCATCAGCACGGGCCGCAACCGCTCTGGGGCAGCGCTGCGCATCGCAGCACCGGCCTCGTCGCCTCGGTCGCGATACTGATTGGCAAGATCGACCAACAGGATACCGTTTTTCATCACGATACCCATCAGCGCGATCATTCCAATTTGGGCAAAGAGGCTCATCTCTTCGCCCGTTGCCCACATCAGAAAATAAGCGCCGGAGAATGATAGCGGCGCGGTTAGCATGATAATTATCGGCTGACCGAAGCTGTTGAACTGGCTCGCCAATACAATGTAGAGCGCCACAAGCGCTAGTCCGAAGGCAAAGATGATGGCCTCGCTCGTTTCGGCTAAGCGGCGTGCGGTACCCTCCATTTGGGTGGCCACTCCAGAGGGCGATGGGTTAGCCGCCAGCAAATCTTCAACCTGTGAAACGGCGACGCTCAAAGGCACACCGGGCGCTGTGTTTGCCAATACTGAAATCTGGCGAGACCGATCGATCCGCTCAATTTCTGCTGCGCTCTGGTTCACCTCAACTGTGGCGACCGATGCAAGGTCGACCAGTGTTCCTTGCCCCGTTCGCAATGGCAAAATTTCGACATCGGAAAGGCTTTGTCTCGCGCTTTCATCAAGACGGACCCGCACGTCGTAGCGCCGCTCATTATCGTTGAATGTCCCCGCATCGCTGCCGCCGATAAGGGTGCGGGATGCAGCGGCCAAACTACGGGCAGAAATGCCTAAATCTGCCGCGCGGTCGCGGTCGACCACAATTTGCAATTCTGGACGCCCACCTTCGTAGGTTGATCGCACATCGACAAAATTGGGTTGAGCAGCAAGTTCGCCTGTGAGCAATTGTGCATAGTCGTTGATTGCGGCTGAATCCCGTCCCGTGATGATAAGCTCAATGGCGACCTGTCCAACACCAGCCCCGGAAACCCAAGGGACCTCTTCGACGGCAATCTCGCGCGCGCTCGGCACATTTTCGCTAAGCGCGTCGCGTGCAAATGTCATCAGATCATCTTGTGACAGATCACGGGAGCGTTTGTGCGTGAGGCCAACATAGATATCGAGTTCATGCACCTTCGGGTTGCTTCCGCTGCCTGCACTCACAAATACCAGTTCGACCTCTGGGTGCTCTCGTAAGGCAATGTCGACTTGCTGCGCAGCTTCCTTCGCACCCGCAATACCCGTTCCGAGTGGCAGTTTGACCGTTACAAGAAATTCAGAGCGATCCGTTGTCGACATGAAGGTGCTGGGAACTTGGGAGGCGAACAGGCCGCCGATAAACACGCTGGCGAGCGCGCCTCCGAGCACCAGATAACGCCGGTCTATCGCCCATCCAACCAGCTGTTCATAGCGTTTACGCATCCCGACATGGAAGTTTTCAATCCTACCCAGCCAGCCACTATCGGCATGTTCGGGACGCAGTAGCCGAGCCGACATGGCCGGTGTCAGCGTGAAGGCGACCAGCATCGACACGCTGACCGAAAAGACGATTGCAAGTCCGTATTGGAAGAAGAAGCGACCGACGATACCTTCCATGAACGCGATCGGCACAAACACCGCCAGCGTTGCGAATGTTCCGGCCAAGACTGCCAGCGCCACGCGTTTGGTCGCTGAATGCGCTGCCTCTGTTGGCTCAACCCCTTCGTCGACGTCATTTTGTACCGCCTCGACCACAACAATCGCATCATCGACCAACAGGCCGATCGCGACCGTTAGCGCCAGCAGTGTCACCATGTTGATGGTGAAATCGAACGCTGCAAATGCAACAAAGGTCGCAACGATTGAAGTCGGGATGGCGAGCAGAACAATGATCGTCGCACGCCAACTTAGCAGAAACAGGAAAGTAACTGCCACGACCAACAGCACTGCGATAAATAGGTCGAACAGAACATCCCCAATCGCCTGTTCGATAAACCGCGAGGTATCCCGCGCGATGACAAAGTTTACGCCTTCGGATGCGTCGGTTTGAATGTCCTCAATTTCGGCTCGTATCTGTTCGGCGACGGCGACTGTGTTTTCGCCGCTCTGCTTACGCACTTCGAGCACCACGCCAAGTTCGCCGTCGAGCTGGGCGTAGCTGTTTTCGTCTTCGACCGCGTCTTCTACGCGCCCGATATCGCCAATCCGCACCGTTTGCCCATTGGGCCGATAGGCGACAGGGATCGCTGCAAACTCTGCCGCATTTGCCGCCTCGGCCAATGTGCGAATACCGAATTGCCGGGTCCGCCCATCGGTAACCAGCCGCCCGCCCGGCAGCTCTGCGTTTTCGCGCTGGATTGCAGACAGTACATCATCCGCCGTGACCCCGCGGGCTCGCATTGCTGATGGATCAAGCCATATGCGCATCTCGCGCTCGCGCCCCCCAACCAGTTCGACGGAACCAACGCCCGGCACGCGCTGCAATCGCTCTTTGACCACCTCGTCGGCGAAGGTGGTCAAATCACGGATCGGCAAGTCCCCCGAAAGGAGAACAGAAAGGATTGGTGCTGCGTCAGGATCAACTTTTTCGATTACCGGAGGCTCGGCATCGGCGGGCAGGTCGCCACCGAGGCGAGAGATTTTGTCGCGAACTTCCTGCGCTTTCAGGTCCGCATCTTCCTCCAGTTCGAACTCAAGATTGACGATGCTGACACCTTCGGCGCTGATGGATCGCATCTGTTTGAGGCCGGATATTGTGTTGAGCTGCTCCTCGATAATGTCGGTGACTTCTGTCTCAACCGTTCCCGGAGAAGCGCCGGGCAGAGCGGTGGTAACAGACACATAAGGAAATTCGACTTCGGGAAAGAGATCGACGCCTAGACGGCCAAATGAGACAATGCCGAGGACCACGAGCGATGCGATGAGCATCGTCGCAAAGACGGGCCGCCGGATTGAAACGTCGGCCAACCACATACTAGTTTTCGCTCGCGGTGCGGCGCGACTTGACTGGCTCGCCAGCGCGCAAGGATGCCGGAGGGTTGAGTATGACCTCATCTCCCTCGCTCAATCCCGATCGAACGCGAACTCTGTCGAGGTCGATACTGTCGTAGGTTATCTCGCGGCGCTGCGCCTTTCCATCCTCGACCACCAGAACATTGGCAGAGGCGTTATCGCCTTGAATTGCGGTTCTTTGCAGTATGATCGACAGCTCGGGCGGGACCTCAATTTGAGCGCGCGCAGCTAGTCCGGAGCTAATCCGATAATTCGGGTTGCTGATCGGAAGCCGCAGTTCAACCATTCGGCTCTCCGGATCGACGCGATCATTGATGATGTAAACGATGCTATCGAACGGCTCATCGAACCCTTCGATAAACACGCGAGCGGGCATGTTACGACGGAATGAGTCCACATATTCCTGCGGTGCATTTACGATAGCAGCGACAGTCCCCAGCTCTTGCAATTCAAGCGCCGCCGATTGCCCGCCCATCGAAAACCGGTTGTTGAGATAGACGCCCTCATCCACCAGTCTTGCGGTTACAACGCCGTCATAAGGTGCGCGCGTGATCGTATCGCTAAGCGCCTGCCTTGCCGTTCCAAGAACGGCCTCGGCTTGGGTCTTCTGCGCACGGGCGACGGCCAGTTCGGTTTCGGCAGCGTCGACTTGCGCTTTTGAAACGAAGCCTCTGGGGGCCAACGCAATCACGCGGTCATATCGGCGCTCTGCCTCAATCGCCTGTGCTTCGGTTAGATCAACTGCCGCCTGAGCTTCTGCGACGCGCCTTTGATAATCAGCCTGACGAATCCGTAAGAGAGGTTGCCCGCGTGTTACTCGGTCGCCGACTTTGACGAATATCCGTTCGACAGGCCCCTCGGCCAATGCACCAATTGCGCTGCGCTGCTTTGCCGCGATGGTGCCAAACGCCTTTACCGGCTCAGCCAAGAGTTCAGGCCTTACGATGATCGTTTCGACTTGGCGTGGCTCTAATTGTGCGGGTTCGGTCACATCGACAGTTTCCGAGTTGTCTGAACACGCTGCCAAAGCAACTGCGCAGATTGCCAGCCAAGACAGGGCTCCGCACTTCAGCATGTATAGGCACCTCGGCCACTTGCTACGAGCTTGCCGTCAGGGCCAGTAATGTGTGTGTCTGCAACAGATATCTGCCGCCCAATCTTTACAACACGTCCGGTCGCAATGAGCGGCCCTGATGTGGCAGGGCGATGATAATCAACCCTGAGATCGGCGGTGGCTTTGACCTTCGCCCCCATCGCAAGGAGAGTGTAAAGTCCGGTAAGATCGATAAGAGCCGCCAGAACACCCCCGTGAGCAGCGCCTAACACTGGGTTGGAAACAATCTCATTGCGCCATGGCATTAGGAGCTGAAGCTGATCGGCTGAATATGACTTGATCTCGACGCCTAGCCATTGGTGAAATGGTGCGATGCGCAGCATCTCTTCCAGCTGTTCGCGCTCGATAATGACTGGCTCCTTGGTCATGTCGCCTTTGCCTCCATGCCATGATGGCGTTGGAGAAAGTCGACAATTGCAGCCGAAAACGCATCGTTGGAATCTCCGACAACCATGTGCGTTGCGCCGGCAATGTCCGTGTATTCGGCATGGGGAACCATTTTTCTCAGGTGCGCGACTGAATCCTCGGAGACGAGGTCGCTCGATCCTCCGCGAACGAGATGGAGCGGAAGTGACAGATTTGCAGCCGCCTTGCTCAACCCTTCAAATTGTCTTTCTTGATGCCCCGGATCCAATCGCTTTTCGTTCATTATGTTGCGGATGAACTGCGGGTCCCAATGCCAATAAAAACGGCCATCGGCTTTTTGCCGCAGATAGTGTTTAAGGTTTCCTCCAGCCCCGCGCTTCTGGCGATGCGGCATGTAGCTGGCGATAATTTCTGCCGCTTCTTCCGGGGACGCAAACCCGCGATCAATATGCTTCTCCATGAAGCCAACCACGCGCATGACCCCGCTTGGCTCCATCCGGGGCGCTATGTCCACAAGAGTGAGTGAGGCGAAGCTGCCCGAAGCAAGTTCACCCTCAGCAATCATTCCTGCAAGCCCGCCAAGCGACGCACCGACAACCGCAGGCTTGCAATCAAGCTGGGACGTTACAGCAACGAGGTCAGACGCGAAATCGCGCAGGTCATAGGAGCCGTCTTGAGACCAATCGCTGTCGCCATGACCGCGCAAATCAATAGCAATGACCCGGAAACCAGCAGAGGCAAGTTCGCCGGTGACACGCTTCCAAGCGCGGCGGGTTTGTCCACCGCCATGCGCAAGCAAGACCGGGGGCGCACTTGCGCTTCCTGAGACTTCGGCGGCGAGCTTGATCGACTCATGGCCTCTAATGGTTTGCACTTTGTCCAGCATAACTGCCAGCCGCTATATTGTAATGCACTTTACAGTAAAGAATTTTATTTTTCTAAATGAGGTGGTATGGTCGCCCGCATGGAAATCAAATTGGACCAAGACGCCGACGCAGCCGCAGAAAGCTTCCTGACTGACACAGATCGTTTCGTATTTCTGCTAGAGGATGTAACCTCGCGATTGCGGCGCAACTTTGATTTTTCAGTCGAGCAGTTTGGCCTCACTCGCACGCAATGGCGCACTTTGGCCTATGTTTACCGGACACCCGGAATGACCCAGACCCAGCTGGCAAAGCGGCTCGACCTCGAACGCGCCAGCATTGGTCAGGCAATCGATAGGCTTGAGAAAATGGAGCTAGTCGAACGACGAAGTGCGCAGAATGATCGGCGCGTGTGGCATGTACACCTGCTGCCTGCTGCAATCGAGTTATTGCCAGCATTGCGCAAAGAGGCAGACGCTACCTACGAACGACTGCTCTCTGGTTTAGGTCTCAATGATCTGGAGCGCTTCGGTAAAGCCCTAGCAAAGATGCGTGATAACCTTGATATCGATTAGGCGTTGGTTGGCAGGGTTCGTGGCCACCAGCGGGGCTGGCCTACGTGAACTTATGCTTCTGGGTTGTTAGCGGAAGCGGTGCTTTCGGCTCCTGACACTATCTAGCTGCCTGTCGGCTTTCAAAACCCGCTGCCTCGCCTCAGAGCAAATGCTTATACGCTAACGGACAAATGTCGCTATGGCAGTTGCCAACGGTTTGTCAGGCCCGTGAAAGCACGTTGCGCGCACAAAGCTTGCTGCATTGCCTTCACGTTCAAAATGGCTGCTCGTCAATAGATCGCGCGAACCGATTGCAGGGCGCAAGTAACGAATATCTATCGATTCTAGCTGCTGCCCGTTTGAATTCTTACCGTCTGCTACCCGGCCTTGGCATGCCGCCATCAATGCGGCAGCAACAACGCCGCCATGCACAATATTTCCGCTTTCCCACCCCAAGATAGCTCGGTTTCCCGCGGTAATCTGCGGAGAATTTGCTGCGCCCGATAGTCCCAAACTACGCGTCATTGGTCCAGGCATATCTTGAGGGTCGAAGGTGCCAGCTAAATTATGGTCAGCCGGAGCCCCTCCTGGGTAGCTCCCTAATCGAAATAGCCCCGTTGAGACACCGACGATATCGTTGGCCGAATTGGTCAAAGTTCCAGTGACAGTCGCAGATGCATTACCTACCATCACGGTTTCAGCGGTCAGCGTCAGCTTGTCCCCCATCGCCGCCGCTGATGAGAGTCCGATCCGCAAATCAAAAGTTGAAAGCCCGATCCCGGGGGCAATCATTCCTTGCAGGGATTGAGATAGACCTTGGTCGATAAAGCCCATGAGAGCTAGTGGATCAGGGCGCGGATCATCCAGTGTTTTCGCAATCCGTCGATTGGCCTTCATGCGGCTCATCGAACGCCCATTTTCGCTTTCCAATACCTCCATACCCAGCGTCAATTGGTAAGGAGTTACAAGTCGAACTAAAGGGTCATCAGTTAACTGGTTTGGAGATTTAGATTGCCCGGCCATTGATTCCAGATCAATGCTGAGCAAGAGGTAATCGTACAATAAGGCCGTCGAGATCCTCCGTAACTTCCACTTGGCAAGCCAGACGGCTGAGACCGTTTGCTTCTTCTACGAATTCGAGCATGTCGGCTTCGCTACCTTCTGCCGCATGGCCTGTTTTTTCAATCCATGCTGCATCGATATGAACGTGGCAGGTGCCGCAAGCTGCACATCCGCCGCAGTCACCATCGATGCCCGGAACCCCATTGTTTCGGGCGGCCTCCATTACAGACAAATTAGCTTCTACATTGACAAGATGGTCGTCACCTTGAGCGGTAATAAACTTCACTACTGGCATTGGTATTCCTTTACCCTTTTCGCTCGTGAACGCGGACCATCATTTTTGCGTAACCTCGGACGAAATTCGATTGAACACGCTCGGGCTCACCGATCACTTCAATGCGGTCAAAGCGATTGAGTATCTCCTCCCACAAAATTCTAAGTTGCATTTCGGCCAACCGGTTGCCAACGCAGCGGTGGATGCCGAAACCGAAAGACAAGTGCTGACGAGGATTTGGACGATCGATGATGAATTCATCGGGTTGATCGATTACTTCGTCATCACGGTTCCCAGAGAAATACCACATGACTACCTTGTCACCTTTGCGGATAGTTTTGCCGCCAACAACCGAATCCTCTTTCGCTGTTCGGCGCATGTGCGCCAAGGGTGTCTGCCAGCGAATAATTTCAGGCACCATTTTATCGATTAGCCCTGGAGAGGCCTTCAGCTTGGCCATTTGATCTGGGTTCTGATGCAGCGCGAGAACGCCGCCGGTCATCGAATTACGGGTTGTGTCATTACCACCTACGATCAGCAGCAATACGTTTCCAAGATACTCCTCCGGGGTCATATCTCGGGTCGCTGGGGAATGGGCCAACATGGAGATCAGGTCATTGCCCGGATCCGCGTTTACTCGTTCATTCCACAGGGTTTGAAAATACTGCGCGCATTCCATTAATTCAGTCGTGCGCTGCTCCCATGAATCAATCAGGCCCCCGCCAGGTGCAGCGGTAGTTACGTCTGACCAGCGGGTCAGCTTACGGCGATCATCGAATGGGAAGTCAAACAGAGTAGCCAGCATTTGCGTGGTAATTTCGATTGAGACTCGATCAACCCAATCGAACTCTTCATCAATTGGCAAGCCGTCCAGCACGGTCCCAACGCGCTCACGAATAGTACCCTCTAAAAGGGCGAGGTTGCCGGGTGCTACGATCGGGCTAACCGCCTTACGTTGTTCATCATGACGTGGGCGGTCCATCGCGATGAAGTTTGGCAGATCAAGCCCCCCCTCATCACCACCTTTCTGAATATTGTCATCGATGATGATGCCACCAAGGCCCGCGGCAGACGAAAAGATGTCATGGTGGGTATCAACATGCATAATGTCTTTATATTTTGTGATCGACCAATAGGGGCCAAACGCGCTGTCAGCGCAGTAGTGAACCGGATCCTCTGCGCGCAGGCGCTTAAAATATTCGCCAACCGTATCAGCGCGAAACAGGTCGGGATTGCTCACGTCGATAGACGGCAGCGGCACATCTTCGACTGGGTTTTGTTGGGCGGTCTGTAACATTGGCTTTCCTCGATCCTAAAGTCGGGAAATTATCCCGGGTGCCGACTGTGTTGAGGAACTTGTCAGCGTTAATGAGTAAAATGTCAATAAGACGTAGGCTCAGCGAGCATTGGCCTAAGGGTGCCTTGCTATCTTCGGGCACAGTAACGTACTGTCCCAAAATAATTTGATCCGGAGTAGTTGGTGGGTAACGACCAGAGCACACAGGCGAATTTCAAGAACGATCGAAAGAGGAGCAAGCGGCTATCACCTGAAAAGCGAAAGGAGCAGCTGTTGCAATGTGCAATAACTGCCTTTGCTGATCACGGAATTTCGCGAGCAACCCACGCTCATGTGGCAGACCGCGCGGGGACGTCAGTTTCCACGGTCCATGCTTATTTTCGCCGAAGGGAAGATCTGCAGCTTGCGGTTCTGAATGCTGTCGAGGCGCATCTGCTGGAGCTGGTTGAATCATGCTTGGCCGGACGCGATTCGGTGGAGGTTACGCTAGATCGCCTTGCCACACGCTTTGCCGCCGAGGCCTCTGCCAATCCGGACCTTATCAGAGTTTGGCTGGATTGGAGTACCGGCGTCCGGCAAGACGTTTGGCCGCGATATTTGGAACTCTTGGACCAATTCCATTTCTACGCCAAAGCCGTGTTCGCGCGAGGAAAACGAGAAGGGACTTTACCGCGTGAATTGAACACGATGGCGGCAGCGCGCCTGTATATCGGCGGGGGCCATACCTTGGCATTGATGCAGTTTTCGAAGGTTAGCAAAAGCGCGATGAAGACATTTACGATGCAATTTGTCCGCAGTGCGATGAATGTGCAGATAAAATAGCCAATCTGTATTGGACAGAAGAGAGCCCGGGCCGATTACCAAACACAGCCCTCCGATTGTCTACTTTGGAAACGACAAATTAACCAAACCCCCTCATACTGCAGGGGAGCGAGTTTGAGACGGGTGTGCTGGAGGGCAAGATGGATATGACGCCGCAATCGGAGTTATCTGCACAAAGCAGAGATACTTCTGCTGCGGAAAGCGAATTCACTGCGACAGGATGGGTCGCGCGGGTCGACCAATGGTACATGTCCAAACCGTTTGCGATCAAAACCAAAATTGCCACGGCGCTTGGTGTTGGGGGCCTTGTTTTGGTCGCTTTGATCGCTGTAATCGGCCTCATGAACCCGCAATATTCAACATATTTTGCGGTCGCGATTGTTATCGTTACAGTGGCTTTCGCCTTCTCGTGTCTAAGCGCGGTTTCATTCATTCTGAGCCGGATCGTATACCCGTTCGTCAGTATGGCAGAGGATATGGAAAGCGTATCGTTCGGCGAGCGCAATATAAACGTCAGAGAGACAAGCCGCGAAGACGAGATTGGCCAGATGGCCCGCGCGCTTGAATCCTTCGTCGCCGCTGAAATGAAGGTTGAAACGCTCAACGCCGAAAAAGAAGCGGCAAGAGCAGAACAGGAAGCCGCTCGAAAGGCTGCGGAGGATACGCGCAAAGAGGAACTTCTCAGGCTTGCGGATCAGTTTGAGGAGTCGATTGGCGGTGTTGTCGATGTTGTCGCTGTCGCATCAGGAGAATTGCAGCAAACCGCTAATGAAATGGCAGCGTCCGCCGATCAAACCCTTACGCAGGTCGATTCCGCTACCAAGTCGATGGACGAGGGTATGCAAGGCGCAACCACCGCTGCCGCCGCATCTGATGAATTTGCAATGTCGATGGGAGAAATCAGCCGTCAGGCTGAAACGTCGGCTGAATTCGCACGCGATGCGAGCCGATCCGCAGAAAAGGCCGATGAAACAATCAAAGGTCTTTCATCATCGGCAGCGCACGTAGAAGAGATTATCGACCTGATCAGCAGCATTGCCCAGCGGACCAATCTCCTCGCCTTGAACGCCTCTATCGAGGCGGCCCGGGGCGGAGAGGCGGGGCGCGGTTTCGCGGTTGTTGCCAGTGAGGTGAAAGAATTGGCAACCCAAACAGCCGCAGCGACCGAGCGAGTCACCGCTCAGGTACAAGGTATGCGCAGTTCAACCGATGCCAGTGTCGCTGCACTGGAGATGATTGCAGACAAAATCGTGGATCTCGAAAAAGGCGCCACGGCCATTGCAGCTGCGGTGGATCAACAAAGCGTTGCCGGAAAAGAATTGGCACGAAGCATCGACATGGCGGCGCGGGCGTCTAACACCGCTTCGGAGGTTCTCGGTGAAGTTCGCAAGACGAGCGAGACGACCGAGCAAGCGGCGAACGAAGTTTCTGGTTCGGCAGAGCGTCTTGATACTCAGGCGGTAGACCTGCGCGAGAAAGCTAACGGATTTCTAGCTCATATCCGGGCAGGATAGGTCGAGGAGTCTCAACCAAGTCCGGCGACAACGACGCCGAAATTCTAGCAACTTGAAATCAGCAATTTAGTTCGGACGATTGCCGCTGAGGCTCCGTAAACGCCTCGTCTTTTCAGCAGAGCACATATTCAATCGAATGATGGTGTCATTGAGGTTCCAATAAAGCATCCGAATTGAGAAATATTTCCGCGTGGCCGCAATTGGGTCGCAGGTGCAATGTCGGCTTTCTAAGTTCAGATCGCCGGGACCGGACCTTCCGCTAACGGCCCCTATTCGAGCCCTAATGCTATGCTCGATCGAATGACAGCTTTCGGCAAACGAACTTGCTGTGGGGAGTGTCGCCAATCAGGGTCGCAAGCCGAATGTCGCCTTTCTGCCCTGCAGGATCAAAAGCAGGCCTTTCACGAATGAAGCCCCGCCCGGCATGTGCCGGGCGGGGCAGCCTTGCGGCGGTTACTCGCCATTGACCTTGCGGCTGCGGGTCCAGATCAGGCTGTAATTCTCGCCATCATCTTCGGCGAAGAGGTTCGCGTAGATCGGAGCGACGAAGCTCGGATCGTCCAGCTTGACCGAGAGGTAGTCGCGGCCTTCCTGGCTCTGCTTGCTCCAGGCGGCACCGATTTCGGCGCGGCCGACGAAGACGCGGTGCGAGGGAGCGTTCTCACTTGCCTGTTCGGTTTCAGCGACGATGCGCACATTCTTCTGCTGCACGCTCATGGTGACGATCTCGCCCTTGTAGCCGGTGCCCGTGGTGGTGAAGTTGCCGATATTGGCCATGATGAAATTCCTTTCGCTTTGGTTCGAACCTGCGCCCATCGCAGCCTCGATGGCCAGACGAGGGCGGTTGTGCGGGGCGGGCGCATCCCGTCAGGGACCGCAGCGACAGCGAAGGACGGCAGCGGGAGCGGCTATTTTGTTTCGCGATGCAAAGGGCACCCCAGTGCCCGGCGGAAAATAGCCGTTCCCGCGCCGTTGCGCCCCGAAGCCCCGCAAGGGCGAAGCCCGTCCGCCGCCAGAAAGGCCATGCACGAGGCAGCAGGTGGGGCAGGTGATGCCATGCGAAAACGGCAGATCAGAACACCAATCGGCTTGCTTGCCTTTTATCGGGCTCACATTGGTCGAGAAGTGATCGCCATGTGGGGTGCCGCAGGATCCCGGCATTGCTGTCAGCGAACTTCAGGCTCGCAAGCTGCCCGCACGCGTTTCGGATCAGTGACCATCGGTGCTGAAAGCGAGCGGGACCATGTCAGCGCTTGATCGAGGACGAGCCGATTTCGACAATCGCCCAGTCCGGCAAACGACTTACACCCATGATGGCGGGTTCGGCGATGCGGTAGCGCCACCACGAACGGCGAGCCAGCGCAAGGCCGCAGCGCTCCCGATCAGCATGGCTGCTGCGAGGCTCAGCCATTGGATGATCAGACCATCGGGGAGGAAAGCAAGCGCAAGACCATGCGCCGCATGATAGCCCGCCACTCCGCCGCAAAGGCCGAAGCCTGCAACCGGCACGAGTCGCAAAACAGGGGAGCGCGCACCGGCGAGCAGATGGGCGGCAACCAGCAGCAATGTAGCAGCTGCCAGTCCGGCACAGGCAGCAAGCGTCCAACCCGCCCCGCTGGCGATTGCCCACCACGCAAAGGTCCCGCCGCACCAGAGCGGCAGGGCATAGAGTGAGAGCGAATAGAGCAGGCGCGCTGCCAGCACGGCAGCGACGAGCACGGTGAGGGCGGCAATGACAATCATGGGGCGTCCTTTCATGGCGAACATTCGCCGGACGCACCTCCCGACCTCCTCCACGGTGCTTTTTTCGATGGCCAAGCAATACAGCCATGCGCCCCGATGCACAATGCGGGCAGGGGGATCGTCCCGCTGCCCGCATTATGAAAAGCGCTGGGTCAGGCCGCGAGCGGCTCGGCCTCCGGCGTGTCTTGATGGTCGTCCGAAGCGAGGTCCGCGCCTTCCGGTTCATCCTCCTCGCCTTCGACCAGCCACTCCGCGCGCTTCGCAGCGGCTACGCTCGGTACGCCGCCACGCGATGTATAGGCAGCAGGCGGGAAGGCCATCCAGCGCGGCACCCAGCGCTCGACCTTGGGCCGCTCGTTCGCGCCGGTCAGATGATCGGAGATAAGGCCTTTGAGCGTCGCGCCTTTCTCGGTCGCATTGGCGCTGGCAACCGCCTCGCCGCCGACCTCGCCAAGCAGCGCGACCATCACCTCCTTGTCGCGCAGCAGGCCGAAGAAGGCTTCGTCGGCCTGCCAGCAATCGGCCATGTCCACGCCCATGTGCTGGCCGCAATATTCGGCGGCCTCGCTGCCGATGGCGAGCGTTTCGGCCACGACCAGTGCGAGCACCTGCATGACCTCGCCATCTTCCAGCTTGAGCAGCCGGTGCAGGATCGGAACAAGGTCGCTGCCGTAGCGGTCCTGACACAGCGCCTCGCGGCTTTCCTCGAAGCCCAGTAGATCAAGTATCGTACGGCGGCGTTCGGCCAAAGCCTTGGTCGCGGGGCTGGCGGCAAGGCTCTTCGCAATATTCTCGTTGCGGCTTGCTGTATCGGCAGGGCGGATGCTCCACAGCGGCGAACCGGCAATGGCATGGGCGACCATGACGCGCAGCGCCAGCGACGGCGCGGTCGAGAGCCGCTCGCTCACCGCCGCATGGCGGTGGAGGTCGATATAGCTTGCCAGCGTCGAGGTCAGTTCGGGCCGCGCGGGCTTGGTGTCCCCGTCCTCGCCGCGCGCACGGCGCTCCGCCGCCTGCGCTTCGCGGCGACTGATAAAGCCTTCGTGGAACACCGCCTCGCCATTGGCGCGGCACTGGATATAGACGCGGCCGCCCTTGCGCTTGGAAGCGTGTTCATACTCCCAACTGGCAAAATGCTCGCTCGGCGGGACGATCACGACATCGGCCCAGCCTGCTTCGAGATATGCGGCCTTGCGCGCATCGACTGCGGCCATCTGAGCGGCCCAGAAGGCATCGCTGTCGGCAAAATAGCCGTCCTCGCCGAACAGGTCGGCAACGATCTGGCCGGAATAGGTCTCAAGGTCGAACAGCGCGACACCGGTCGCAATCGATGCGCCGCCAAACAGCCAGCCCTTCAATTGACTGCCGTGCGGAGCATAGGCCTCCGCATCCTCGAACAATGCCAGCCATGCCTTTTGCTGCGCCTTGCTGGCGAGCGTCAAATGGCGGACGGTCGCGGCATCCACTTCCTCGGCGCGGTAGGCTTCGCGGATGCGGGGCAAGAGATTGCCGAGCGCGAGGATGCGCTTCACCTGCAATTCGGTGAGCGCGAAGGTTGCGGCGATGTCCTCGACGCTGCGGCCTTCCTTCACAAGGCGGGTGAAGCTTTCCCACTGGGTGACCTCGTCAGGGTCCTGCCGCAGAAGGTTCTCGATCATCGAGATTTCGAGCGCTTCGGCATCGTCACCCTCGCCGATCACGATACAGGGGAGGCTGCGCTCCTCGCCGCATTCCTTGGCGGCTTCGAGACTGGCGAAATAGCGGCGCTTGCCTGCCAATATCTCGAAATGATCGGGTTTGCCATTTGCGCGCACGAACAGCGGCGACAATACGCCGCGCGCCTTCACCGAAGGCAGTATGTCGCGGACATCGGGAGCCTTGCGCCCGCGCCGCATATTGATGGGGGAAACCGAAAGACGGCCCAGCGGTATATGGTCGATCTGCATGATAGTGACTCCTTGAATAATCTCTTGGAAAGGGTGGCCCCGCCCTCCGGTCGGGGGGGTTGGGAGGCGGAAGGCGGGGCCGGTGTGTCCCGCATCGAAGGGACGAGTCCGATGCGGGCATCATCCGCCGTTTGGGGCTACGGCGGTGAACGGCTGCGCCCCGACTCTCCGGCGCGCGCCAGCGCCGCTGCCGCGCGGGTCAAATGGTCGGGGTGCTCGGTGATCTGGCCGCAAAGCCGCGCCGCCTCGGCATAGACCGAGAGCGGATGCTCGGCGGCAAAATGCACATCGCGCTCAATCCGCAAACCTAGCGGCAGGCGCACCGAGGCGATTTCCGACAGGCTTGCGCAGCCCAGTTCGGGAAAACCGAAACCGAGATCGCACAGGCCGAACAAAGTATCGCCATCGCTATCGAGTTCGCTGAACAGCCAGGTCGCAGCGCCCACAGGATTGAAGAATTTGACGAGCGGCACATGGTCTGTCTCGCTGCCTCCATGGGCCAGCAGGCGCTCGCGCAGATGTCGGGTGAGAAGGTCCATCGCATCGCCTCCGGTCAAAACATTTCAAGCTGGTTGCGGGCGTTCGTATCGAACAGTCCGTGATTGGCAGGGCGCTGACCCTTGCGCGGCAGCAGCGGCGCATTGGCGAGGACGCCTAGCCGCTCGCCCAGCGTGACCGGCGCAACGCCGGGCACCAGCGTCTGCGCACCGGCCTCGGTTTGCTCGGCTTCGAAGGCGCGCTGCGGCGCACGGCGATCGGGTGCCCTGCTCATGCCGCCTGCTCCCGTTCGCTCGGCTGACAATGCAGCAGGAACTCAGCGGACTTGCTCGCCTGACTGGCCGCACGGAAGATTGCGCGATTGTCGGCGCGCAGCACTTCCAGCCAGCTGCCGAGATAATCGGCGTGGCGCACAGTCGGCTCAATGCCGAGCGCGGCGCACAGAAAGGCCGAGGCCAGTTCGGCGACCAGTTCTTCGCGGGCATAGGGCGCAGAGCCGAACCGTCCGGTCTGGTCGCGGCCCAACCGCGAGCTGTGACCGGTCCAATGCGACTTATGCCGATATCGGCATAATGGTCATAATGCCGTAACCCGGATTATGCCGCATTGTGCAGAACAACGGCGGCAATCGGCATGAAGTCGCCAATCGAGTTCGGCATTATCTGTGCTGCTCCACCA
>NZ_JBLWUA010000002.1:0-298856 GCF_048269865.1 Parasphingorhabdus sp.
GGATTTGAACCTGCGACCCCCTGTACCCAAAACAGGTGCGCTACCAGGCTGCGCCACTCCCCGACGCGCGCTTCCCCTAGGCGGTGCTTTTCGGAAAAGCAAAGGGTTTTTCACGCTTCTTTTTGCCGCCGCCCCGAAGGGCCACTATTCTCGGCAATATAAAGATATGGTGGGCCCGGAGGGACTCGAACCCCCGACCTAGCCGTTATGAGCGGCCAGCTCTAACCAACTGAGCTACAGGCCCGTATGAGCAGCTTTTTTCAGGCAAATCTCACTGGGATGGTCCGATAGCGGAAGCTGTGATGATTTGGCAAGAACGATCAACGCGAATCGTGTCATTCGCCGCAATGATCGACTAAACGCCGCCCGCAGCGGTGATCAACTCGCCGATTTCCAGCGGCCTGACGTTTCTTGTCTGGAGATGCGCAAGCACGTCGCGCCACCAGTCGTAAAATTCGTCCAGATCCGCCTGTGTGCGCACATAGGGCGTGTAACCGGGAGACAAAGAGGGCGAATGGAAGGAAAAAACCAGCAATTGCAAGTCATCGTCCAGCGCGACATCAATCGCTTCTTTCGTTTCCCGGGCCGAAACGCCTTCGGGCGTCAGCGGGATTCGTTCCAGCATCTTGCTGCGCGACAATAAGGCGTTGGCCAGAGGATATTTTTCCATGATCGCTGCGGCCAGTCCCGCCTGTTTGCGCAGCAGCCCCGAATAGACCGTGGTCAGCGGCACTTCGAGCAGCCGTTTGTCATCATTCCACCAGAAGGGCTCCGATCCGACCGCGAGGAAATCAGGGCCGCCCTGCTCGCTGTAATCGAACATTGGCCGGATACTGCTGTCCAGCACAAAGCCGTGCTTTATCAGGAGCTCCATCGTATGCGGCCCCATGCCATAGCGGCCGGCACGAAAAATGGTCGGGGCAACACCGATTTTGTCCCGGATCGCATCGCGCAAAATGACAAGCTTTTGCTCTTCCAGCGCTTTCGGCAAATTACCGGCAAAGCTGTTGTGAACGTTGACCTCTTCTTCGAAAGGCGGATTGACCCACGGATGCAAATGAACACCGACCAGAGCGGTTTGCTGCTCGGTAACGGTCTTTAGAAATGCGGAAGCCGCGTCATCCTCGATAATCGCATAGTCGACAAAATAGATCGGTTTGACACCATATGTTTCGGCGAAAGTCTGAAATTCCTGCAGTTTGGCCGCCGAGACCGTCGTGTGGCCGCTGCTCTGGAAAGGCGCGTTCCAGTCAAATTCTTCTTCGGTGTCGATCGTTATAAGAAAGCGTCTGCCAAATTGCTCCGGCCATTTGACATGACGATCCGGTTTTCGGATTTTCATCGGCTGATGATCCTGCGCAGAAATCTCCGTCACCTCTATCTTGCCACAAATGTCTCAAAACCATTTGAGAAACCGCAAATTAATCCGATTCCGTTTCCCGAATTTGAATTTTGCTAGTGGTCGCTGCTGGCAGCGTCAAGGCAATGTTGTCTTCGTGGATCGTCAGGGAGCCGCCCACCGACTGCGCCAGATTGCGCACCAGACGGAGCGAAAAGCCGAGACCGAGCAGCGATGATTCGCCGCCCTCCCCTTCGATACCCTGCGATGGATCGAGCAAGACATTTTCCGCTACGCCCTTGATGCGGGACGGGCGCGACAAGGTGAACTGGTTGGTTGGCTGCAATCCGATCCGCGTTCTCAGTTCCCCCTTCAGGGTCTCGCCATTCTCGCAGGAGATAATCGCGGCAGACAGCAAGCGCGCGTAGATCCGCTCGAGCGATTCGCCGTCCAGAGCAAAGGGGCGCACCGGCTCGGCCTTGCTGATGTTCAGCTCTACCGATTTGCTTTGCGTCAGCCCTTGCAGGCGTTGACTCATCCGCTCGAACAGCCAGTCCGCCTTCGCCGTGCCGTTGGACTCGGGCAATTGTCCGGAATCCACCTTCACGGCGATGTCGAGATCTTCGAAACCGGCCAGCAAACGGCGCGCTTCATCCATGATATTGCGCGCCAGAGACCGATATTCGTAGGACGCCGGTCCAAACAGCTGCTGCTCGATGATCTCGCTAAAACCGATCACCGCATTCAGCGGGGTCCGCAGTTCGTGAATCAGTTGCTGAAGCTGCTCGCGGCGCTCCACGTCAATACCGTCATGCCGGGCATCTTCTGCCACGTTGGGCCGGCGCATGATGCCCCGATAGCCTTCGAACCGTCCGGTTTCTTCGCTGAAATAGGGTATCGCGCTCATGCGCCAGTTGCCGACGATAATGGCCGCTCCACAGAGCCGCATCCGGGCATTTTCCATCGGCATCCGCTGACGGAAAGCTGCCGCGCCATATGCGTCCGGGCCGGGCCCGTCATCAAAGGCGGGTTGAGCGATGGTAACCCCTACGATAGCCCCTTTCGGAGGCCCTTCGGTCCAAACGATGGTTCCGGTTTCATCGGTTTCAAACCGGATGGTCTCAAGCGATTCCAGCGACAGACCTGGGATGCCGCGCTCGTCACTGGTTTCGCTCAGCGCCTCGACCGAACGGTTTTTCTGATAGTCCGCAATTTTTTCCACCAGCGCACTGATCTGGGATTCGGCGACCCGCTCCGCCGGTTCACCGGGATCGTCAGCAGCTATATCGTTTGCTGCCGCCTCTTCCGGGAGGCTGATGTCGGTCGGTTCTGGCTCCTCAACCGTATCAGGCGCCTCTTCCTCAACTTGCTCGGACGCTGTGAAACCTTGCGATAGCAAACGCTCCTGCGCCCGCCGGGAAAGCCTGGGAAACGCGTCTTCGTAGATTTCCGGAGACAGGTCAGCGGCCGCCATCGCCGCATCGCAAATAGCATCACTATCGGCAGTCAAATAGACCAGCAACGGAGCCGAGCGCAGTCGGCCGTTCAGCGATTGCACGGCAGCCAGACGGTCCTGTTCAGACACCCGGTCATGCAGATCGCGCAGTCTTGTTAGACCCGCCTGAACGTCCTGATTAGCCAGATCGCCCGGTTTCTGTGCCAGCAGATCGATAACTTGCCGCCACTGGGTTGCGGCTCCTCGGCCTTCCGGCAGGCTCCCCTTGAGCACGGTGGTCAGACGGTCATCGAAGCGCAATGTGATATCCCGGAAGTCGTTGGCTTTTCCAATTGTTAACTGGCCGATAACCCTTTCGGTCTGTGACAGGAAGCGGTGAAAATCTCTCGTCACAATGTGGGACAAAGGAGAAAGCATTGCTTGCCGCCCTTATTATATTATAACGATCAAATGACTCGCGAACGGATATTACATCTCTATGGCTGATACAAACCTTGACGAAATCGATCTGAAAATCCTGCAGCGGCTGCAGGATGATGGGCGGGTTACTAATGTGGAACTCGCGAACAGCGTTGGCCTGACGGCCCCGCCCTGTCTTCGCCGGATGCGCGCGCTGGAAGAGGAAGGCGTGATCAACTCCTATCATGCTGCGATCGATCCGGCCAAAATGGGTTACACCATCACGGTTTTCGCAATGGTCAGCTTGAAGAGTCAGGCCGAAGCGGATCTGAAAGCGTTTGAAGATCATGTGCAAAAACTTCCAGAAGTGCGCGAATGCTATATGTTGAACGGTGAAATCGATTTCATACTGAAGGTGGTAGCAAAAGACCTTCAACAATTTCAAAGTTTTTTGACCAGCCAGCTAACCTCTGCACCCAATGTCGCCAGCGTCAAGACTTCGCTCACCATTCGGTCGGCCAAGCATCTGCCCGGCGTGCCCATTCAGGAATAAAAAAGGGCGCCCAAGGCGCCCTTTTCTCAACCAGTAGATCAACAGGATCAGCTTGCCGGTTCAGCGTCCGTCGCGGCTGCTTCAGGAGCTGGTGCCGGTGCCGGAGCGGATTGCTGGTCAATCCACGTCTCCCACATCGCCGCCAGCGGTGCGCGTTCCCCGGAAACCTTGTCAAAGGCCTGTTTCGCCGCCGTCATATTGCCAGCATAGGCTTGTGCGGTGCCAATTCCGATATAGCCGCGATTGATGTCAGCACCCGGCTTGGCAAGCCCTGCCTCATAAAAAGCGACAGCCTTGTCATAATCCTTATAACCAAGCCACACATCCGCAAAGTTCATCATTACCGAACTGCTCCCGGAGCCGCTAACCCCGGAAGGCTGCGAAGGCAAAGATGCCCGGTCAGAAGACAGCTGCCGCTCTGCCGGTACCAGCACCTCAGCGATCAGCGGGCTGTCGGCGCTGATGACGCCTTTCTGCTTACCGTCATTGAGCACGGCAGCAACTTCCCCAAACAGGTTCTTGCGCTGAGCTTCTTCAGCGAATTCCTTGTAGTCACGGGTCGTTTTGAGAGAGTCGGTCGCTTTCATGAAGCGCAACACTTCAAGATTTTGGATGCTGTCAGCCTGTGCCGTCCAGCGACTTGCAGCGATCGCGTCGCCCCAGGAATCACCGCTCGGATAGGCACCAGCCCATTTTGCAGCCCATGTCGCGTAGAGGTTCTTGTCCTTGGTCGCCAGCGAACGGTCTCGGGCCAGGCGATACCAGGATTCAGGAGCCTTTGTGCCAGTGGCATTGGCGTTGCTGATAATCTGGTCCCATTTTGCCAAGCCTTCTACAGGCATGTTCCGCTTGAAGTATGTCTCGGCCAGCAGCGGTTCGATATTATTTGCACGATATCCGAGGTCATAGGCTGCCTGAAAATATTTGGCAGCGTCTGCCCAACGCTCTGCGCCATAGGCAAAATTACCGGCAAAGAAGTTGAATGCCGGCAATTGCTCAGCGGCAGTTTTTCCGCTGTCGAGCGACGCCAGAATGCCTTTTTCCTGCAAAGACGTGTCTTTCAGGGCACCGCCAAGCTGAATGGCCAGCTGTCCCGCGACAAAGCGGTCATCGGGTGCCAGGTTTTCAGCCAGCAGAGCTTCGACCAGCGGCTTCGCAGTGGCTGGCGTATCAGTCGCCATGGCCGCCTGGATTTCGGCCACTTTTGGCCTCACTTCCTTGCTGATCTCAACGCCGCCGCCCTTGTCCTTTTTCTTCTTCGCGGCATGGGCGTCCTGTGGCAATGCCGTGACCGCTATCGTGCCAGCGGTTGCCAACGCTACGGCCATGGAAAAATGAGATAAAAAACGCATGAATATCCTCCGGATGATTATTATTTGGGAGAAACGGGTTCCCCGGAATATGGTTGCACCACACAGTCTTGGCCCTATTACCAAGCTTTCATCGCTTTTCTAGGGTGAATCCGCTGAATAGAGGTTGAACAGCTGTCTCCCTGATCCACCAGAGGCTGTTCTGGGTCTTATAAAGAGGTAGAGTCGCGTGATTGCAATTATTTCCCCCGCCAAATCGCTGGATTTCGAATCCGCCATTCCGGCTGTCCAGCCATCGGAAAATCGCTTTCCCGACGAAACAGAGAAACTGGCCAAAGCGATCGGAAATCTGACCGTCAAAAAGCTGAAATCGATCATGCCGGTCTCAGACAATCTAATCGCCCTGAACCGGCAGCGGTACAGCGCGTTTTTCGATCAGCCGGAACGCCCCGCGATCTACGCCTATAATGGTGACGTCTATACCGGCTTCGAAGCGGGCAGCGCGGGTGAAGAGACCATGGCATTCGCCCAGGATCATTTGCGCATATTGTCGGGCCTATACGGGCTGCTGCGCCCGCTGGATCCCATTCGCCCCCATCGGCTCGAAATGGGCACAAAATGGGCACCCCGCTATAAGAAGCTGACCGATTTCTGGAAGGACAAGATTGCCAAAGCGTTGGCCAGCGATCTGGAGCAGATCGGCAGCGAAACCATAGTCAACCTGGCGAGCAACGAATATTGGGCATCGGTCAAGCCTCATCTGGCAGAACTGCCGGCACGGGTTATCGAAGTGGATTTCCGCAAGGACAGCCCCGATGGCCCCAAATTCATCAGTTTCGAGGCCAAGCGAGCGCGGGGCATGATCGCACGCTATATCTGCGAGAACCATCTGACCGACCCGGAAATGCTCAAGGGATTTGACTACGACGGCTACCGATTTGATGCCGAAAGCAGCACGGAAGACAGTCTCCGCTTTCTTCGCACATGAGCGGAAAGACGGCCGTCGTCATCGGCGCAACCGGCGGCATCGGCGCAGCCATCGCTGATACGCTGGAAACCGATGGCCATTTCGACCGCGTAATCAGATTTTCCCGTTCCGCCGAAAGTCCCGTCTCCCTCGACCTGTCCTCGGAGTCCAGCATCCGGGACGCCGCCGCGTGGATGAAGGATAACAAGCTCTCGCCGTCCATGGTGTTTGTGGCCACGGGCTTGCTGCACGACGGCTCGCGAGGGCCTGAAAAGAGCCTTCGTCAGCTGGATTCCGACTGGCTAGTGCAAAACTATCAGATAAATGCAGTCGGACCGGCACTCGTCGCCAAGCATTTTCTGCCGCTTATGGACCGGAACGATCGGATAAGATTCGCAGCACTCTCGGCCCGGGTTGGCAGCATTTCGGACAATCGCCTCGGCGGCTGGTACGGCTATCGCACATCAAAGGCTGCGCTCAACATGATGATCCGTAACCTGTCGATCGAATGGTCTCGCAAGAACGCAAATTCGATCATCGTGGCGCTGCATCCGGGAACCGTGGACACGGCGCTGAGCGAACCGTTCCAGAGCAATGTCCCCGATGGACAATTATTTGATTCGCAGCGCGCAGCGCGCCAGCTTCTGACCGTCCTGAAGGGCCTGAAACCAGCCGATAGCGGCAAACTGTTCGCCTGGGACGGGACCGAAATCCAACCCTGATCCACGAGCGCAATTCGGCCCTGTAATAATAATGTAAAACTGGCCCGAAAGGCTGGCTTTTGCTGCCTCCTTCCCCTAGAAGAGCCGACAAGAAAAAAACCATAAAAAAGGCCCGTTTGTGAACGAACAAACCACCCCACCGTCGCCGTCCAATATCGAATCGATCGACATCGTCGATGAGATGAAAACCAGCTACATGGACTATGCCATGTCGGTTATTGTCAGCCGGGCGCTACCCGATGTGCGCGACGGCCTGAAGCCGGTTCATCGCCGCATTTTGTTTGCCGCCCAGGAAGGCGGCATGGTCGCCGGACGTCCCTATCGCAAATGCGCGAAGATCGTCGGTGACGTGATGGGCAATTATCACCCCCATGGCGACAGCGCGATCTACATGGCACTGGCCCGCATGACCCAGGACTGGTCGATGCGGGTGCCGCTGATCGACGGCCAGGGCAATTTCGGCTCGATGGACCCGGACATGCCGGCATCGATGCGATATACCGAGGCACGGCTCAACAAGGTCTCCAATTTCTTGCTCAACGATCTCGACAAGGATACCGTCGATTTCATTCCCAACTATGATGGCAGCCGGCAGGAGCCCAATGTGCTCCCTGCCCGTTTCCCCAACCTGCTGGTCAATGGCGCAGGCGGCATCGCGGTCGGCATGGCCACCAACATTCCGCCGCACAATCTCGGCGAAGTAATCAACGCCAGCCTTGCCTATATCGACAATCCCGGCATCACCACCGACGAGCTGATCGAAATCGTGCCCGGCCCCGATTTCCCGACGGCACCGCTGATCCTGGGACAATCCGGCGCCCGCGCAGCCTATAAGGATGGCCGCGGCTCCATCATCATGCGCGCACGGCACGAGATCGAGGAAGGCCGCGGCGACAAGCGTTCGATCGTGCTGACCTCGATTCCGTTCCAGGTCGGCAAGTCCAGTCTGGTCGAAAAAATCGCGGAAGCGGCCAAGGACAAGCGGATCGAGGGTGTCTCCGACATTCGCGATGAATCCAGCCGGGCCGGTGTACGCGTTGTGATCGAACTGAAACGCGACGCAACCGCCGAGGTGGTACTGAACCAGATCTGGCGCTTCACCCCTGCCCAGGCCAGCTTCCCGGCCAATATGCTCGCCATTCGCGGCGGACGACCAGAGGTGCTGACGCTGCGCGACATCATCGAAGCCTTTATCAAATTTCGCGAAGAGGTCATCACCCGTCGCACCAAATTTGAGCTGACCAAGGCGCGCGAGCGGGCCCATATCTTGCTCGGTCTGGTCGTTGCGGTCACCAATATGGACGAGGTTGTCCGGATCATCAGGGGGTCGGCAACCCCGGTTGAGGCGCGCGAATCCCTGTTGCGGCGCGAATGGCCCATTGCCGAGATCGCGCCCTATATCAGGCTGGTCGAGGCGACGGAAACGGACATCGAAGGCGACACCTACAAATTGTCTCAGGTGCAGGTAAAAGCGATCCTCGATCTCCGCCTGCAGAAACTGACCGCCCTTGGCCGCGAAGAAATCGGTGACGAGCTGAAGGAACTGGCTGCCGCGATCGAGGAATATCTTGCGATTTTGGCGGACCGCGCGAAACTCTATGCAGTGATGCGCGAAGAGCTGGAACAGGTGCGCGATGAATTCGCGACCCCGCGCCTGTCTGAAATCACCGCTGCCTGGGACGGTCTGGAAGACGAAGATCTGATGGAACGGTCTGAGATGGTCGTGACCGTCACCCATGGCGGCTATATCAAGCGGACGCCGCTCGACACATTCCGGGCCCAGCGCCGCGGCGGCAAGGGACGCGCCGGCATGGCGACCAAGGACGAGGATGCGATCACCGAATTGTTCGTCACCTCGACCCACACGCCGGTGCTGTTCTTCTCCTCTCACGGGAAAGTCTATCGGCTCAAGGTCTGGAAACTGCCGGAAGGCGGCCCACAGACCAAGGGCCGCCCAATGGTCAACCTGTTGCCGCTGGCCGATGGTGAAGTCATTTCGACGGTCTTGCCACTGCCGGAAGACGAGGCGGAATGGGCGGACCTGCACGTCATGTTTGCCACGGCCAAAGGCGGCGTCCGTCGCAACAGCATGGACAGCTTCACCAATGTACCGTCGAACGGCAAATTCGCGATGAAATTTGACGAGGACAGCGACGACCGCCTGATCGGCGTCGAACTGCTGACTGATAATGATGATGTCCTGCTCGCCACCAGGAATGGCAAGGCGATCCGCTTCGCCGGCGATGCGGTGCGTTCTTTCCAGAGCCGTACCTCCACCGGTGTCCGCGGTATCGCGCTGAAAGGCGATGACGAGGTCATTTCGCTGTCGGTCCTGCGCAGTTTTGAAGCGTCGACCGAGGAACGGGATCAATATCTCAGAGCCGCGCCGTGGAAAGATAATGAAAACGAACCCGAGCTTTCACCGGAACGGATGGCGGAATTCAGTGAAACCGAAGATTTCATTCTCACCGTCTGCGCCAATGGCTACGGCAAACGCTCCAGCGCTTATGAATATCGGCAGTCGGGCCGCGGCGGTCAGGGCATTCTGAATATCGATAATATCAAGCGCAATGGCACCGTCGTCGCCAGTTTCCGGGCAAGCGACGATGAACAGGTCATGCTGGTCACCGATCAGGCCAAACTGATCCGGATGAAGGTCGCAGATATGCGGGTGATCGGACGGAACAGCTCGGGCGTCAAACTGTTCGATGTCGCCAAGGGCGAACATGTCGTCGGCGCTGCCAAGATTGACGAGGAAGAAGAACCGGAAAACGAGGCCGAAGCGATGATCGCTGAGGAATTGGCAGCCGAAGAACCTTCTCAGGATCAGGGTGCGAGCGACATGCGGAGCGATGATTCAGAAACATGACGAACAGCGCGCCCCTCTTCCTGGTGAAAGATGGCGCGCAGAGCTGGCCTGAAATAGCTGCCATGCGGGAGCGGATCTATCCGCCGGAAAAGCTCGTCAATACGCCGATGCACGGGATTGAGTGGTCGGCTGCCCAGCGCCGGGTCTTGCTTTATGTTGATGACCAGGTCGTCGCAGTAGCAGGCATTCACGAACGCGAAATATCGTGCGACGGAACAATGATGCGCGTCGCCGGCATTGGCGGGGTAATGACCGATCCCGATCATCAGGGACAGGGATATGGCAAACAGGTGATGTTGCATGTGATGCAATTGCTGCGGACCGAGGCCAAGTGTGCCTTCGC
Organism: Parasphingorhabdus sp.; assembly: GCF_048269865.1. GTDB lineage: Bacteria > Pseudomonadota > Alphaproteobacteria > Sphingomonadales > Sphingomonadaceae > Parasphingorhabdus. The sequence continues at coordinate 9,959 of NZ_JBLWUA010000002.1, forward strand.
CCTGCTGTTCTGTGAAGATCACAACGTCGGCTTCTACAGCAAATTGGGCTGGTCGCTGTTCGAGGGCGATATGGTGGTGGAGCAGCATGGCAAAACCGGGCCGTTTGTGTTTCGCAATGTGATGGTCTTGCCGCTGGCAGAACAGGCGAAACGAACTGCCGATATAGACCTCTGCGGACTGCCCTGGTGAAATGTCCCAGCGCACCTGAATTCGGAAGGAACGTTCGATGACGATCCATATTACCCCATCTGGTCAAGCCTGCGGTGCGATTGTGACGGGAGTGGATCTCACCGAACCACTGCCCGATAAAACCGTTGATGCCATTCGGACCGCATGGCTGGACCATCATGTCCTGTCCTTCCCGGATCAGGCCATGACAGACGATGATCTGGAACGCTTCACCCGATATTTTGGCGACTTCGGCAACGATCCGTTTTTCGATCCGATAGAAGGCCGCCAACATATCGCCGCAATCCGCCGCGATGCCGATGAGAAAAGCCCGCTATTTGCCGAAAACTGGCACAGCGACTGGAGCTTTCAGGCGCATCCGCCAGCCGGCACCTGCTTGCTCGGGATCACCATCCCGCCAGTGGGCGGCGACACTTTGTTCGCCGATCAGCACAAGGCGCTCGAGGCGATGCCGCCCGACATGCGCAAACAATATGAAGGCCTGACCGCGATCCACAGTGCGCAAATGGCTTATGCACCGGATGGCGCTTATGGCGAAAAGGACGAGGGCCGCAGCATGGCCATCCGCCCACACGAATCGGCCCGCGAAACGCAGACCCATCCCCTGATCCGCGAACATCGCGAAACCGGACGCCTCGGCCTGTTCAGCTGCATGGGCTATATCATCGGCTTTGATGGCATCGCGCAGGAGGAAGCCCTGCCCTTGCTGCAGCAGCTATACGCCTGGCAAAGCCGCGAAGAATTTGTCTATCGCCACCAGTGGCAGCCCGATATGCTGGTCATGTGGGACAATCGCTCGGTTCTGCACCGTGCGACCGGCGGCTATGACGGTCATGACCGCTTGCTCCACCGCACAACAATCGCCGCCTATCAGCCCTGAACCGGGTCGGCGCTGTCCGCAGCCATCTCGTGGCGCAAGGTTCGCACGATGCCGGTCGCGATCATGAACTGGCCGAAATAATAGAGTGGCCAGACGAGCAGATCGGGGATCACGCTGGTCTCCAGCGGCCCCATCCGGGCAAAGATCAGCAGGTCGGAAATCAGGAACATCATTGCTCCGGTGCCGACCTGATAGCGGGAAAAGCGACTGGTCCAGGCCATTGCCGCCATCGCCGCAACCGAAAGACAATAAATGCCAACGCCGATCGCTTCCGACCGGTCAGAGGGCAAGGTCCAGGCGATGAAGACAGATAAAGGCACCATGATAATTGCCAGCATCTTCTGACTGAAGCCCAGCCTGTGCCGACGATAGCGGGAATAGAACAGGATCGCCACCAAATGGCCAATCATGAAAGCGCCGGCGCCCAGCACCAGATCGAACTCCAGAGCCATATCGCCGATCGCACCCAGCGCCATGATCGCACCGACAATCTTTCCGTCTAGGCGGTGCAGCCGCGTGAGAGCATAGACAGCTAGCCAGCCGACACCGGCTCCCTTCCACGCAATCAGGAAGACGCCGGGAATATTGCTGTCCTTGACGAAAAAATAGCTGATCCCAAACAACAGGCTCAGCATCAGAAAAGGCCGGGATTCGGCAAATGCATTTTTCATCGGATTATTATCGCCCCTCTTCTGCTTGGCCCCTATCACGCAACAAGTGCGACTGCCAGATTGACATTGAGGTCTTACCACAACACTAAGGCGCGCATGACAGATGTACATATCATTGGCGGCGGCCTCGCCGGATCGGAAGCAGCCTGGCAACTTGCGGAACAGGGCGTAAAAGTACGCCTGTCCGAGATGCGCGGCAGCGGCGAAATGACTCCTGCGCACCAGACCGAGGGTCTGGCGGAACTGGTATGCTCGAACAGTTTCCGTTCGGACGATGCCGAGAAAAATGCGGTCGGTCTTCTGCACCAGGAAATGCGCGACCTGAATTCGATCATCATCGGTGAAGGCGACCAGCATCGTCTGCCCGCTGGCTCGGCGCTGGCGGTCGACCGGGACCACTTCTCCGACGGCGTAACCAAACGCCTGACCGAACATCCCAATATTGAAATTATACGCGAGCGGGTCGATCAGTTGCCCGAGAGCGGACTGACCATCGTCGCCACGGGTCCTCTGACCGCCATGACTCTTGCGGAAAGCATCGGCGCAGCGACGGGCGAAGATTCCCTCGCCTTTTTCGATGCCATCGCGCCGATTGTCTACAAGGACAGCATCGACATGGATATCGCCTGGATGCAGTCGCGCTGGGACAAGGTCGGGCCGGAAGGTGACGGCAAGGACTATATCAACTGCCCGATGACCCGCGAACAATATGAAGCCTTCATTCAGGGATTGCTCGACGGCGAAAAGACCGACTTCAAGCAATGGGAAAAGGACACCCCCTATTTCGAAGGCTGCATGCCGATCGAGGTCATGGCCTCACGCGGCCCGGAAACATTGCGCTTTGGACCAATGAAACCAGTCGGACTGACCAATGCCCATACCGGCGAAAGCGCCTATGCCGTGGTCCAGCTGCGGCAGGACAATGCGCTCGGAACCCTTTGGAACATGGTCGGTTTCCAGACCAAGCTCAAATATGGCGCCCAGGCTGAATTGCTGCGCACCATACCCGGCCTGGAAAAGGCGGAGTTCGCGCGCATGGGCGGTCTGCATCGCAACACGTTCATCAACGCGCCCAAATTGCTCGACCAGCAACTACGCCTGAAAAAGGCACCGCACATTCGTTTTGCCGGTCAGATCACCGGTTGCGAAGGCTATGTCGAAAGTGCAGCGGTCGGCCTGATGGTTGGCCGTATGGTCGCTGCAGAGGTCCGCGGTGAACCCTTCACTCTGCCCCCGCAGACAACCGCGTTCGGCGCGCTACTCTCGCATATCACCGGCGGTGCCGATGCCCGCGATTATCAGCCGATGAACGTCAACTTTGGCCTCTTTCCGCCGTTCGAACAGCGCGTGAAAAAGAAAGAGCGCAAGGAAGCGTACACGGCCCGCGCGCGCGCCGATTTCGCGCATTGGTTGCAACCGCTGTCGACCAAGGGGCTGCAACTCGCCTGAAGCAAAGCGCTAGCATTTGCAGCGCGGCTTGGAGCGTTTGCGCTTGGGCCGCGTGGTACGGAACTCGGTACGGGTCAGCTGACCATTGTTGTCACCGTCGGCTCCGGCAAATTTGTCACTGGTCGCCACCGCCCACTCCTCAAACGTCAGCAGATTGTTGCCGTCCTTGTCGAGCTTGCGGAAGGCGTCCGTGCGGCTGCTCATCATTTCCAGCCGGGTGATAATTTCGTCGCGATTGCGGTCATAGCGGTTGAACCGCAATTCTTCCCGGGATGCCTTATAGGCCTCGGGCGGCGTCGGCGGCGCTGGCCCGACCGTCTGCTCATCGAGATCCGCTTCGGGCAGGCTGTCGGGTTCAGCCGATTGTGGTGGCGGGGGCGCTTCGGGGATCGGAACGTCCTGCCCCTGCGCGCCGATCCACAGAAAAAGGCCCGCAGTCATCAACAGCAATATGCCGGCAGCACCGGCGGCAAATCTCTTCATAGGCGAAATCCGCAACCATGCGACCGTCGATCTAGCGACCGGTTATCCCGTGCCAGATGATGCGCCCAGCGCTGGCCGGATTGTAAAGATCGGCAGTCAGTTGACCTTTGCTAACATCCCGGACCATCAGTTTGCAGAGGATTGAGAGCGGTCGTCCGCTTCTGTCAAAATCGGGAGATGGCAGACGATTGACCAGTTCCGAGCAGCGGCCAAAGGCCGACTGTCGCATCCCGCCATCAGAACAGTGGCGCGCGAAATCCCACAGCGCCCAGGCGCGGCCATAGTCAAAGGACGCCCCTGCCGGCAGTTCGTCCTCGCCCAACGCCATGGCAAAAAATCCGCCGCCCCGCGCGTCCGCATAATTGTCAAATTGACGATCATCCCACGGAAAATCGTCAAGCATCACTTCCCAGCCGTCGCGCAAGGTCAACAGCGGGCCGAGACTCACCTCCTGCCCTTCCAGCGCATTGATCCGCTCCACCAGTGGCTCCCCCGCCGGTCTCTCAGCCGCAGGCTTGGTTAAAATGTCCCGCCACCATGTTAACCGCATCTGTCCAATCAATATTTCATTTGTTGAGCGGATAACGTCAGCAAATCTGGAATCGAGCGCGAACAACAGTGCATATCGAGACCGATCAGGCGTTTTTGCATAAGCAAGAACGAGCCTGTGAAACGGATCGAGTTGTAAAACTGTGTCTCGCATCAGGCGCTCGTCGATGCTTTTCCGCGCGAAATCAAGGTAAAGATCTTTTTAACCATGGCCATTGGTCTGGCGCTAACCCTTTTCTGGCTATCAGGCACGCTGAATTCAGATTGAACAGTGCGTCAAAGCACGCACGGATCAAGGGCCATAAGCATGTTTGACAGAACCAGAACCAAATCCGCAAGATCCTTCTTGCAGGAGCTGCGTTCGAACACGGCCGGTAACACCCTGGCAATGGCAGCGATGGCGCTTTTCCCTCTGGCCGCAATGATCGGTGGCGGTGTCGATGTCAGCCGTATTTATCTGGTACAGACACGCTTGCAGCAAGCCTGCGATGCCGGCGCGCTCGCTGGCAGACGCCAGATGGCGGGCGGCTATTGGGCGGCCAACAACAACGCCGCCAACACCGCTGCCCTGAACATGTTCAGAGCCAATTTCGATACCAACGCCTATAGCTCCTATGACAATACGGTCGCTTTTTCGGAGAATGCCGGCACGGTAACGGGCACCGCGACGGTCAAACTGGACATGGCTGTGATGCAGATGTTCGGCTATGGAACAAAAGATGTCACCGTCGTTTGCGATGCCTCCATGGCGATCCCGAATACCGACGTGATGTTCGTACTCGACACCACCGGGTCCATGAATTGTCCCGATACCGGCTCAAACTATTGCGGCAATAATGGCAATGTTGAAGCATCAAACGCCCGCATTCGCGGCCTGCGCTCTGCCGTAAAATGTTTTTATGAAACATTGGCAAAACGGGACAGCGATGAAGATTGCGGTTCAACCCCGGCGCCAGGCAGTGAAAACACTGCGCATCTTCGCTTTGGCTTTGTCCCCTACAGCACCAACGTGAACGTGGGCAAACTTCTGCCCAACGATTTTCTGGCGGACAACTGGACCTACCAGTCACGCGAGGCCATGACGAGACTGGAAAATGTCCTCGTCGATTATCAAGCCGGGACGCCCTACGTCTATGACAGCACCTTTTACTATGACGGCGGTTGGAGCGGCAGAAGCACCGTAGAAACGCATTACAACGTCCGGAACAAAAATGCGTGTAACTCGCTTCAACCGGACGATTATGATGAAATGTCGGGCAATGAAAGCGGCCGATTCTGGGAAGACTCATGGATGTCTGGCGGCGAACAAATATTGCGCTGGTACACCGATGAAACGGGCACCCGTTATGACTACAGCATCCAATATAGCAGCCGTCGGGATCGGTGCCGCATCAAGCTAAGAACGCGTTCGCTTCTTCAAAGGCGGGAATACCGGCAGGTCAATACGCCGGTCTATGAACAGCAACAGGTGTTTTCCCATTACGACTACAAGCCGGTGACATTCGATATCAGCGGTCTGAAGGCCGGCGGATCCACCTGGAACGATTCGGTAGACCTTCCGGTCGGCGATCAGGGACTGGACACCGGGGTTTCGTGGGATGGCTGTATCGAAGAACGGAAAACCGTCAGAACCAACGATTTCGACCCGATACCCACCAATGCGTACGATCTGGATATCGACCGCATGCCAACCTCCGCCGATCCGGACACGCAATGGGGGCCTGTCCTTGAAGAAGCGGTTTGGGGCCGATATGAAGGTTACAACAACAGCCGGACAACGAGCACCGTCTCCTCCTCTTATAATTTGAGCAGAAATTTCAGTTATTTCTGTGCCAATGAAGCCCGCAAGTTGCAGCGATGGGATACGCCTGCCGATTTCGACAGCTATCTCGACAGTCTGGATGCGATCGGTAGCACTTATCACGATATCGGCTTGATCTGGGGCGCGCGCCTGCTTTCGCCCACGGGCATCTTCGCGTCCGAGAATGCGACGACGGATAACGGGGGGGCGATCGATCGCCATCTGATCTTCATGACCGATGGCGATACCGTGACCAGCAACTCGCAATATAGCTCTTATGGGGTTGAGTGGTATGATCGCCGCCGGACCTCAAGCAGCAGCGCACCATCCAGCAGCGATCTTACCACGCAGGTAAACAAGCGTTTTCTGGCGATGTGCTCCGCTATCAAAAACAAGAATATTACATTGTGGGTCGTTTCCTTTGGCAACGGCGTCAGTTCCAGCTCGATCACCAACCTGGAGAATTGCGCCACCCCCGGAAAATTCTACAGCGCGGCCAACAGCGCAGAATTGCTGAATAATTTCCGCACGATCGCCAATGATATCTCACAATTGCGACTGACCGACTGATGCCAAGACTGATCCGGAAATTGCGCGGTCTTCAAAAGAATGAGCTTGGCGCGGCACTGGTGGAATTTGCGCTCGTATCGCCGGTTCTGCTGCTGTTGATCATGGGCATGATGGATGTCGGCCATCGTATTTACGCAACCGCCATTTTGCAGGGCTCGGTTCAGAAGGCCGCGCGCGACGCCAGCCTTGATGACGGCGCTGCCAATGCCAATGCAATCGACGATCACGTGAAAGAACTCATGCTCCCCGTCCTGCAGGCCGAACCGATTTCGAGTTTCGACTTTGATCGCCGGAATTACAGCAGTTTCTCCGAGGTCGGGCAGCCGGAAGATTTTATCGACAGCAACAATGACGGTGTCTGCAACAATGGCGAGCCCTATGACGACTCCAACGGCAATGACAGCTGGGACGAAGACAGAGGCATCGCTGGCCAGGGTGAAGCCAAGGACGCCGTCCTGTACACCGTCAGAGTGACCTATCCGCGGCTGTTCCCGATGGCCAGTATGATCGGGCTGCCGGAAGAGGAAGTCATTGAAGCCAGCACGGTGCTCCGTAACCAGCCATTTGGTGCGCAATCGGAACGTGGAGAGGCGAAGACTTGTACATGATGAACGGATTCAAACGCCTGAAAGAAACATTATCCCAGCTCGCGGGCAATACCAGCGGCCTGGCGCTGATCGAGTTCGCCTATGCCCTGCCGATCTTGATGGGCGTTGGCATGTATGGGGCCGAAGTGGCGAATGTCGCGATGGTCAAGATGCGGGTAAACCAGGTCTCGATGCACGTCGCTGATAACGCGTCGCGGATCGGCGAAGGCTCACTGCTGTCGACCAAGAAAATCTATGAAAGTGAAATCAACGACCTGTTCATGGGCGCGCATCTGCAAGCCGGAAACTATGTCGATATTTTTGAACGCGGCCGGGTCATCATCAGCAGCCTCGAAAAACACAGTGATGGTGGCCAGTATATCCATTGGCAGCGATGCAAGGGCAAAAAGGTGCATCCTTCTACCTACGGGACGGCCGGGGTGTACTCTTCGTCGCGCCCGATCGACGGCATGGGGCCCGCTGGCGCGAAAATCACCGCACCAGACGGCCAGGCTGTGATTTTCGTGGAAATATCATATGACTACAAGCCGCTTATATCGGACAAATTTACGAGTATCCGCACAATAACCTCGCGCAGCGCGTTCAACGTGCGCGATCGCCGGGATTTGACGCAAATATACAAACATAGTTCCAGCGAGCCGGTTTCGGATTGCGCCACCTATGACGGCATCACCTGAATGCCGCTATATCACCGATAACAGACTTTTTTTGCGGCTTCGATGATGCGGGCGCTGTCGACCAGCGCCGCTTTTTCCAGATTCGCCGCATAGGGCAATGGCACATCTTCGTTGGTCACGCGCGTCACCGGAGCATCCAGATCATCAAAGCCCTGCTCCATGCACACAGCGATGATTTCGCTTGCGATCGAACAGGTCGGCCAGCCTTCCTCGGCCACCACCATCCGGTTTGTTTTGGCGAGGCTCTTCAGCACCGTCTCCGTATCCAGCGGGCGCAGCGTCCGCAGATCGATAACTTCTGCTTCAATGCCCTCACCCGCCAGACTGTCGGCCGCCTCAAGCGCCAGACCGACACCGATGGAATAGCTGACAATCGTCACATCGCTGCCCTCACGGATGATCCGCGCCTTGCCGATCGGCAGGGTATAATCCTCTAGCTCCGGCACTTCGAACGAGCGGCCATAGAGCAGCTCATTTTCCAGAAACACAACCGGATCGGGTGTCTGGATGGCCGCTTTCAACAGGCCCTTCGCATCGGCAGCGTCATAGGGTGCAATCACCACCAGACCGGGAACCGATGCATACCAGGGACCATAGTTCTGGCTATGCTGCGCCCCGACCCGTGAGGCCGCGCCATTGGGGCCGCGGAATACAACGGGACAGCGCATCTGGCCGCCGGACATATAATTGGTCTTGGCCGCAGAATTGATGATCTGGTCGATCGCCTGCATGGCGAAATTGAACGTCATGAATTCTACGATCGGCTTGAGGCCGCCCATCGCGGCGCCAGCACCGATACCGGCGAAACCATGTTCGGTAATCGGCGTGTCGATGACCCGTTTCGCACCAAATTCTTCCAGCAGTCCCTGGGTAACCTTGTAGGCACCCTGATATTCCGCAACTTCTTCGCCCATCACAAAGACCGTGTCGTCCTTGCGCATTTCCTCGGCCATGGCATCGCGCAACGCTTCGCGAACCGACAGCGAAACCATGCTTGTGCCATCGGGCACCGCTGGGTCCTCGGCCCGAGAGACTGGCAGAGGCGGCGCCTCCTCCATGATCTCGGGCTTGGCGTCTTCCTTTTTCTCAGGCTCAGCGGCCTTTTCGCTCGATTCCTTCTTGTCCCCGGTCTCGGAAACCGGTTCTTCGCCGGACGCGGGTTCGGCTTCTTCGTCCTCTCCTGCCATTTCGGCAATGACAGTGCCGACCGCAACATCGTCGGTTCCCGCAGCCACCAGGATCTTCGAAATGACCCCGTCGTCAATCGCCTCAAATTCCATCGTCGCCTTGTCGGTTTCGATTTCCGCCAAAATATCACCGGACGTGACTTCGTCGCCTTCCTTGACGAACCATTTGGCCACCGTGCCTTCTTCCATGGTCGGCGACAGGGCGGGCATTTTGATCTCGATAGCCATCAATATTGCTCCACCAGGACGTTGGTATAGAGTTCGGACAGATCCGGCTCCGGCGATTCCTCGGCGAAGTCAGCCGCCTCCATCACAGTCTTGCGGACCTTCTTGTCCAGCGCCTTCAAATCTTCTTCCTTGACGCCCTTTTTCAGCAAGGCCGCCTTCAACCGTTCAATCGGGTCGGATTTTTCGCGCACATCCTGGACCTCGTCCCGGCTGCGATATTTGGCCGGATCGGACATCGAGTGGCCACGATAGCGATAGGTTTTCAGCTCCATCAATACCGGACCACCGCCGCCGCGGACATCCTTCAGCACTTCTTCCACGGCACCCCGAACGGCCATCACGTCCATACCGTCGACCTGCACGCCGGGTATGCGAAAGCTTTCCCCGCGCCGGTATAGTTGATCCTCGGCAGAAGACCGGTTGACGCTGGTGCCCATCGCATATTGGTTATTCTCGATTACGAAGATCACCGGCAACTGCCAGAGCTCCGCCATGTTGAAGCTCTCGTAGACCTGCCCCTGATTGGAAGCGCCATCCCCGAAATACGCCAGGCAGACGCCGCCATCTTCCTTATATTTATGGGCAAAAGCGAGTCCGGTGCCGAGCGAGACCTGCGCGCCAACGATCCCGTGACCACCATAGAAACCATGGTCGACCGAGAACATGTGCATCGAGCCGCCCTTGCCTTTCGAAATGCCGGACGCACGACCGGTCAGCTCTGCCATAACAATATTCGGGTCGATTCCGCAGGCCAGCATATGGCCATGGTCACGATACCCGGTAATGACACTGTCCTTGCCGGGATCGATCGCTGACTGCAGGCCGGTAACCACCGCTTCCTGACCGATATAGAGATGGCAGAATCCACCAATCAGGCCGAGGCCATATAGCTGGCCCGCCTTCTCTTCGAAGCGCCGGATCAGCAGCATCTGCTCGTAGAAATCGAGCATTTCTTCCTTGGTCGCTTTGTAAATCGGGGCCTTTAATCCACCGGTCGAATGCACAGTGGCCTTTGGTTTGGCTGGCGCGCGCTTGGGCGACGCGGTTTTTTTGGCTGGTGCGGTTTTACTGGGAGCTTTTGCCACGCGAGCGGAATCCTTTTTCTGACGAGCGGCCAGCATAGCCAAAACAGTTCCATTACCCAAGCACTTAGACTCAGCGAATAGCGGCAAATCGTAATAGCGTTGCCGACATTGCCACGTGCTATTTCAAAGGTACGATAATCTCGTCAGGATGAACGACATTCACCTTCTTGCGCAGCAATTCACCAATTAAATCAGGGTCCGCACCTTTTGGATCAAGCAGGTCCACCCGGTTTTTCAAGGCGTCGCGTTCGGCTTCCAGCTTGGCCAGTTCGACACCGCGCATTTCCAGCTGGGCCTGATAGTCGCCCCAGGCCAAAATTCCGGTAGGGCCAAGCACAGCATAGCCAGCGATCGCCAGCAAGGTCATCAGCGCAAATCCCGGGGCCAGGGCCGCTTTTACCAGATCTGCTATTTTTCCGCGTTGCGCCATATAATGGTCTTGAATCAGAAAAGTGATTCGCTGGCAAGAGGCTTAACCATAATTACGCGGTAACAGCGCCAAAGCGCCTCACAATAGCGAGCAACCGGCGATCAGCTGAAAATTGAGCGCCCGGCATAGTGGGCAACGCTACCCAGCTCTTCTTCAATCCGGATCAGCTGGTTATATTTCGCGAGACGGTCCGACCGCGCCAGACTTCCTGTTTTGATCTGACCGCAATTGGTGGCAACCGCCAAATCAGCGATGGTCGAATCCTCGGTCTCGCCAGACCGGTGCGACATCACCGCAGTATAGGAAGCATTGTGCGCCATCCGCACGGCCGCCAGCGTCTCGGACAAGGTTCCGATCTGGTTGACCTTCACCAGCAGCGAATTGGCCAGACCGTCCTTGATCCCCATCGACAGGCGTTCCGGGTTGGTCACGAACAGATCGTCGCCGACCAGCTGAACCTTGTCACCGACCGCGTCGGTGATCAGCTTCCAGCCTTCAAAATCATCTTCCGACATGCCGTCCTCAATCGACTTGATCGGATAGTCGCGGCACAGGTCAGCCAGATAGTCGGACATTTCCGCCGGGCTCAGCACCTTGTCCTCGCCGGAGATATGATATTTGCCGTCCCTGAAAAATTCCGTGGCAGCGCAATCGAGCGCCAGCACCACTTCGTCGCCAACCTTGAACCCGGCCTTTTCGATCGATGCCATGATGAAGTCGAGCGCTTCGCGGGTCGATCCAAGATTGGGCGCGAACCCGCCTTCGTCACCAACCGCAGTGGCCAGTCCTTTTTCGGACAGCCCCTTCTTCAGCGTGTGAAAGATTTCCGAACCCCAGCGGACCGCCTCTGACAAGCTGTCAGCACCGACCGGCATGACCATGAATTCCTGGAAGTCGATTGGATTATCGGCATGTTCGCCGCCATTGATGATATTCATCATCGGCACCGGCAGAACGTGCGCCGAAACGCCGCCGACATAGCGGTATAAAGGCAGGCCCCGCGCATCGGCTGCGGCCTTCGCCGCCGCGAGGCTGACACCCAATATCGCGTTCGCGCCGATGCGGCTTTTGTTCGCCGTTCCGTCGAGCGTGATCATCGCCGCATCCAGCTCTTCCTGGTCTTCGGCGTCCAGATCGGTCAGCGCATCCTTGATCTCGCCGTTGACCGCTGCAATTGCTTTGAGCACGCCCTTGCCGAGATATTTGCTCTTGTCGCCATCGCGCAATTCAACCGCCTCATAGGCACCCGTCGAAGCACCCGAAGGCACCGCTGCGCGACCGAAACTGCCGTCTTCCAGCAAGACATCGACTTCCACCGTAGGGTTTCCCCTGCTGTCCAGAATCTGGCGGGCGTGAAGATCGATTATTGCAGTCATGGAATAGGCTCCGAAACAAGATAGATGATGGCGACGGCCTTATCGCGACGCTCGGCTTCTGGCAATCCATTGCACCGATTTTGTCGCGGCTTTCCCCTTGATTTTCCGGCAGATGCTATCATTTTTATAGGATTAGAGGCACAAATGGAACATTTTCTGCTAATGACCGTTGGCAAGAGAAGGTAGAAGAGGGAATAGTGATCATGGCAGATATCAAGAAACCAACCGCAAAGGCACCGGCTAAGGCCGCGGCGAAAAAACCCGCCGCCAAGAAAAGTGCTGCAAACAAAGACACTTCGGAAGTCCGCACAACCAAGGCCCAGAAAGCGGCTCCGCTGAAAGCCGGCGCAACGAAAGCGGCTGCGACGACGCCGGACACCAGCTCCGATTTCAAAGAGCGCGCCGTGACGAAAGCGAAATCCGCCGCCACGCAAGGCAAGGAACGGACCGGCAACGCGATCGAAAATCTGAGCCGGATGATCGAGGACAGCGCCAGAACCATTGATGACAATGTCGGCGAAAAATATGGCAATTATGCCCGTTCCGCTGCGGACGCCGTCTCCTCATTCGCGGACAAGCTCAACGCCAAAGAGATTGATGACATAGTTGAAGACGCTCGCGGCTTCGTGCGCAAAAGTCCGGCCGTCGCGATTGGTGCGGCCGCCGTGGTCGGCTTTCTCGTGTCGCGTCTGATCAAATCGGGCATGGATGATAACGACGCATGAATGTGACAGGGCGTCACCAGGCAGACGGGTGACGGATGTTGCAGGACAAGGAAACACCAGTTTTGGATGAAGAGCGTCTTGCGGATGAAATCGCCGCCTCGATTGCGGAAGAGGAAGAAGCGAAAACGCTGACGAAGCAGGTCACCGACCTGATCGACGACGCTCGCAATCTGGCTCTGGTCGAGGTTGAATATTACAAGACCAAGCTTTCGGTCAACATGGCGGCGACCAAGCGGATTTTGACCATGTTTGGCATCGGTCTCATCTGCGGCACGATGGCGATCATCGCGCTGATTTTGGGCCTGCTGCTGATTATCGCGGAATATCTGGGACCGGTGGCAGCAACCGCCATCGTAACCGGAACCGCGCTGCTGATCGCCGCGATCCTGATGAAAAAGGCAGTCAACGCCGCCAAGAAACTGCCGCTGGACGAAAATGATGCGTGAGAATGACAATGCCACCCAATAATGACGAGATTTTCAATCTGCGCACCCTCGCCATTGAGCGCGACCTCGCCCGTACCAATCTGAAGCGCGAAACCGCCGCCGCCAAAGAACGGTTCAAACCGTCCAATCTGGTGGAAGAGGCGAAAACCAAGGCCTCCAAAAGCGTGCGCCAGGCCGGCGGCAAAGCGATCGACGAGATCAAGGCCAACCCCGTTCTCAGCGCGACCGTGGCGGCGACGGCCATGCTGATCGCAATGCGCAAACCCATTGCCAGACTGATCGCCAACCGCAACCCATCCGAGCCAGATGCAATCGAGGAATAGACTATGAACAAGCTCACGGACAATATCGATAAAGCACGCGCCGCATCGCGGGAGCGTCTCGAAACGGCCAGAGAAAAAGCGACGCAGACGTCGGTCGTGGCACGTGAGAAGATGTCGGAAAGCAAGGCGCGGGCCGCGGCGCTGCTCGGCGATGGGCGCGACAAGGCGACCGAAAGCGTTGCCGCAACCAGGGACGCGGCCAAAAAAGCCATCAGCAAATCGGAAGAGACAATTTCCAACAGCCCGCTGACGATCGTAGCGGGTGGCGCGGCTCTGGGCATCCTGATCGGGATGATGCTGCCGAAAAGCAAAACAGAAGGCAAATATGTCAGCAACGCGGGCCGCAAAATCAACGAAACAGCGCGAACCGCGTATCAGGCCGCAAAAGACGCCAGCCGCGAACAGATTGACCAGCTGGGCTTCAGCAATGACAATATGCGCTCACAGTTCAAAGATTTGTTTGGGAAAGCAATCGACGCTGCTAAGACAGCGATGGCCGCAGCACAGGATGCGGTGAAAGAAGATAATCAGGGCAAAAAATGAGCGAACAACGCAGCAAAATTCATCTGGTCATGGGCGGACGGGTCAAAGACCCCCGCGGGATCGAGTTTGTCAATCTCGACCAGCTGGATCTGGTCGGCGTCTATCCGGACTATGAGGAAGCCGAGGAAGCCTGGCGTTCCAAAGCCCAGCAGACGGTCGACGACGCTGAAATGAAATATGTCGTTGTCCACTTGCACAAGCTGCTTGAGCCCGACCTGCCGGAAGACCTCTAGGCGCTGCGAAACCGCCATTCGAGTAGCGGTCTGGTAAGCAGCAGACCAGCGACAAATCCCCCGATATGCGCAAAAATGGCAATGCCCTGCAGGCTGCCGCTGCTCGCCACCCCGATCATCAGCTGAATGCCGATCCATGCCAGCGTCAGCCAGATGATGCGCACGACATGGCCGGGGATCGGTCCCACCGCATCAACACGGTTGCGCGCAAACAGCAGCGCATAGGCGCCCAATATCGCCGATATGGCGCCACTGGCACCAACCATCGGCACCATCGAACTGCTGTCGGCGGCGCTTTGCGCGAACGCTGCGGCATAGGCACCCGCGACATAGAGAATGGCCATCAGGCCTGGCCCCAGCGCCTGCTCGACAAAGCGGCCACAGAATAACAGCATCAGCATGTTAAAACTGATATGGAGCAACCCGCTGTGCAGGAACGCCGATGAAAGCGGCGTCAACCAGGCCGGCACCAGCCAGCCATGCACCGACAGGTCTAGCGAAGGATCGCTCAGCCGGATCGGAAACATGCCGCCGCGCAACAATGCGTCCTGCTCCCAACCGAAAATCCAGATCACCAGGTAAATCACCACATTGGCGATGATCAGCCCGTTGGTAAGCTTTCCCGGCGGCATATGCATCGGGTTTAGATGAACTCGATCTTGTCTAGCAGGAAATATTTGTCGCCAGACGGCACCGTCACTTCGATCTCGTCACCGACGCTGCGGCCGATCAGGGCCCGGCCAATCGGCGAATTATAGCTGATTTTGCCGGCCTTGGCATCGGCTTCCGCCTGCCCGACCAGCTGATATTTGACCGGCTTGTCATCTTCATCGAGCAAGGTCAGCGTTGCGCCGAACACGGCCTTGTCACCCGACAGAGTCTTGGGATCAATGACCTGCGCGCGCGACAATTTGTCCTCAAGATCGCTAATCGTTGCCTCGACCTGGCCCTGCCGTTCCTTGGCGGCATGATATTCGGCATTTTCCGAAAGGTCGCCATGCGCCCGCGCGGTTTCGATCGCGTCGACGATGATCGGCCGTTCTGCCTTCAGCGCCTTGAGTTCGGCCTCCATTTGCAGATGGCCTTCGACGAGCATTGGTACTTTTTCAACAGCCATTTATTTGGCCTTTCCTTACTTATACGCCGCCGATTTCTGCCGTGCGGCGTCAAATACCGTTTTCCGACGACCCCGTTCTCCAAGGTCGCCCGCAGTGTGACAAAATGTCGGAAAATTACGTCTGCGAAGCCCTATAATAGGACTGTAACGCGCGAACTTCAAGACTCTGATCGCGCAGCGCCTCAATCGCCTGCATCGCCGCGTTGCTCGCAGTAGCGGTTGTATAGATCGGAATTTTGCCAATCAGCGCCGCCGCCCGGATCGATTTGGAGTCTTTCAGCGACTGCCAGCCTTCGGTGGTGTTGAAGATCAGGTTGATGTCGCCATCCTTGATCCGGTCGACAATATGCGGACGCCCTTCGGCAACCTTGTTCACCGTCTCCACCTTGATCCCCTTGTCCGCCAGATATTGTGCGGTGCCGGAAGTGGCGATCAGGCGGAAGCCCAGCTTCTCGGCCAGACGAGCCGCCGGTTCGATGACCTTCTTGTCGGTTTCCTTGACCGATATGAAGATCGTGCCACTGTCGGGCAGCATGTTGCTTGCCCCCATTTGCGCCTTGGCAAAGGCAATCGGGAAGCTCTGGTCGATGCCCATCACTTCGCCGGTCGATTTCATTTCCGGAGACAGGATCGGGTCGATGCCGGGGAAACGGGCGAACGGGAACACCGCTTCCTTGACCGCGATATAGTCGATATGCCGGTCGATCACGGGCAGGTCCTTCAGCTTCTCGCCCGCCATCACCCGCGAGGCGATCTTGGCAATCGGTACACCGATCGCCTTGGCGACGAACGGCACCGTCCGGCTCGCCCTAGGATTGACCTCGATCAGATAGACCTCGCCATCCTTGACCGCGAACTGGATGTTCATCAGGCCGCGCACTTTCAGACCAAAGGCCAGCGCCTCGGTCTGCCGCTCCATTTCCGCGATGATCTCGTCGCTAAGATTATAAGGCGGAATCGAGCAGGCGCTGTCGCCCGAATGGACTCCGGCTTCCTCGATATGCTGCAGCACGCCGCAGACCACCGCCTCGTCGCCGTCGCAGATCGCGTCGACATCGACCTCGATCGCATCGCGCAGATATTGGTCGACCAGCACCGGACTGTCGCCCGACACCTGCACTGCGGTATTGATATAATCTTCCAGCTGCGCCGGTCCGTCGACAATTTCCATCGCCCGACCGCCGAGCACGAAGCTTGGCCGCAGCAGCACCGGATAGCCGATCCGTTCGGCGATCTTCACCGCTTCGTCGCGGGTCCGGGCCATGCCATTGTCCGGCTGCTTCAGTTTCAGCTTGTGGACCAGCTTGGCAAAGCGCTCGCGGTCCTCGGCCAGATCGATTGCGTCCGGCGAGGTGCCGAGGATCGGAATCCCGGCGTCTTCCAGCGCCTGCGCCAGCTTCAGTGGCGTCTGCCCGCCAAATTGCACGACGACGCCGACCAGTTCGCCCGACTGCTGCTCGACGTGTAGGATTTCGAGCACATCTTCTGCGGTCAGCGGTTCGAAATAGAGCCGGTCGGACGTGTCATAATCAGTCGACACGGTTTCCGGGTTGCAGTTGACCATGATCGTTTCATAGCCCGCATCCGACAGCGCGAAACAGGCGTGGCAGCAGCAATAGTCAAATTCGATCCCCTGCCCAATCCGGTTCGGCCCACCGCCCAGAATGACGATCTTCTTGCGATCCGACGGCTGCGCCTCGCATTCCGGCGCACCAAAGATCGGCGCTTCATAGGTCGAATACATATAGGGCGTCTTCGCTTCAAATTCAGCCGCACAGGTATCGATCCGCTTGAACACCGGCCGCACGCCCAGCTTGTGGCGCAGCGCGCGAACATCGGCTTCAGTCGTCGCCCCCGCCATCGCAGCCAGCGCGTCATGCACCAGACCGTGGCTTTCCGCGACCGCGCGCCCTGCCCCGCCTGCGACATGGACCGAGTCAATCGCCAGCTTGGCCAGCCGCTGATCGGAAAAGCCCATCGATTTCAGCTTGCGCAGCGCCTGCGCACCATTGGGCAAGCCATTGTCCAGAACGTCTTGCTCGGCGTCGATAATTTCCCGGATCCGCGCCAGGAACCAGGGATCAAAACCGGCGATCGCGTGGATCTCGGCATCGGTAAAGCCTTCGCGCATCGCCTGCGCAGCGACCAGCAACCGCTCCGGGGTCGCCCGCGCCAGTTCGGCGGCGATTTCGTCCCGCGGCGCACCGATCAACTCGTGCACCCGGTTGAAACCGTCGAGCCCGGTTTCCAGACCGCGCAGCGCTTTCTGCAGCGATTCATGGATATTGCGGCCAATCGCCATGACTTCGCCAACCGACTTCATCGCGGTGGACAGGAGCGGCTCGGCGCCCTTGAACTTCTCAAAGGCAAAGCGCGGAATCTTGGTGACGATATAGTCGATCGTCGGCTCGAACGAGGCCGGGGTGGCACCGGTGATGTCATTGTCGATCTCGTCGAGCGTATAGCCGACCGCCAGCCGGGCCGCGACGCTGGCAATCGGAAAGCCGGTTGCCTTGGAAGCGAGCGCCGAGGAGCGCGATACCCGCGGATTCATCTCGATCACGACCAGCCGGCCATCCTTCGGATTGACCGCGAACTGCACGTTCGACCCGCCCGTCTCCACGCCGATTTCGCGCAGCACCGCGATGCTGGCATTGCGCATGACCTGATATTCCTTGTCGGTCAGGGTCAGCGCCGGCGCGACGGTGATGCTGTCGCCGGTATGCACGCCCATCGGGTCGACATTCTCGATCGAGCAGATGATGATGCAATTGTCCGCCTTGTCGCGAACAACCTCCATCTCATATTCCTTCCAGCCGATCAGGCTTTCGTCGATCAGCACCTCGTTGGTCGGCGAGGCCTCCAGCGAAGTCCGCACATAATGAACGAATTCCTCGCGGTTATAGGCGACGCCGCCGCCGGTCCCGCCCATCGTGAAGCTCGGCCGCATGATCGCCGGCAGGCCGATTTCCTCGAGAATCTCCAGCGCCTGTTCCTCGCTGTGCGCCACCGCGCTGCGGGGACTGTCGAGCCCGATCTTGTCCATCGCCGCCTTGAACTTCTCGCGATCCTCGGCCTTGTCGATCGCCTCGGCATCGGCACCGATCATCTGCACGCCATATTTTTCGAGCACGCCGCGCTTGTTCAGCGTCAGCGCCGTATTCAGCGCCGTCTGCCCGCCCATCGTCGGCAGGATCGCATCGGGCCGTTCCTTCTCGATGATCTTCTCGACAATTTCCGGCGTAATCGGCTCGATATAGGTCGCATCCGCCATTTCCGGATCGGTCATGATCGTCGCCGGGTTGGAGTTGACGAGAATGATCCGGTAACCCTCCTCCTTGAGCGCCTTGCACGCCTGCGTACCCGAGTAATCAAACTCGCAGGCCTGCCCGATAATGATCGGGCCAGCGCCGATGATAAGGATGGATTTTATGTCAGTTCTTTTGGGCATTTATTTATAAAGTCCTACAATCAATTTGATCAGTTCATACGAGATCAGAAAAGCGTTGAGGTATGGGGATCTCAGAATTTCAACAATTTGTTTCCAGGGAACGTTAGGCGCTTCAAGAAGATGAACAACAGCATCTACCCGCCTCAAAGCATCATCCCTCGTTGAACTATCAACGTCCGATTGAGCAATGACACTTCTTAGTTGTCTAGCTGCCCCACGGATTCGCTTTATATCTTCTGAAGACACCGATTTGGACAAACCTGTCCAATCCATGCTGTCTAATTCTGAGTCGGTTAGCGGCGCTTCAGCCGACTGAATCGCAAGTTCGTCAGATACAAGAATATTTGGTCCGTGTAATGAGTAGCTTCCGTGACCAGTAAGTCGAATGCCGTTACCAAGGAGGCGCTGGCCTTCAAATGCTTCGATGAAGTCATCTTGAATCAGTTTCTCTACGGCTTTTTCGACTTTTTCTGTCAAACTCCCAGAAGATAATTCTCTTTGTTCATCTGAAGCTTCAATGATCGAGTCATCAAGTTTAAGCAGCAAATCCTCGAATTTTATCCAACCTGGCTCACCACAATCATCATAAACGCTATCCAAAGCCGACAATATCCCAATTTCTAGCTGGTCGAGAAGTTCAATCTCGTCAATCACGCCGGATTCTCGTCGGAAATCTCGCCATTCTCATTACACGCAAAACAGCCCCAGCCATCATGGTCGATATCATATTCACTTTCGATCTCGAGGCATTTGCGGGTCAGTTCGCGGATCGTGTCACGCTTCGTGTCCAGATCGGTCTGCAACTCGATCACCCACTCGTCATCCTCATTGGCGACCGTCGCCGAACGAAAACCCCATTTCGCCGCGTCATTTTTCAGCTTGTTGAGATCGGCAACCGCCCCGACAAACTGCACATTAATCTCGCGCACAACATGCGACAAATCGCCGCCCGCTGCCATATTCTGCAGGATTTCGTCATCAATGGCCCACTCTTCGGCAAGATGTGCAGGATCAATCGGTACGCTCATTGGTTTGGGCCGGTAGTTTGGGTGGGGGGGATGTAAGTTGTTTTGGGCATTAGAGAGCCGTCCCGATCAATGGAGCGATCATGGAAACTACACTTTGTGCAGCGATCTCAAAATATGGCTTCACTACATTTTCTACTGTTGAACAATAAGCGTCAAACAGAGGCATCAATAGCAGACCGCAAACCGTCAAGAGTGAAATTTTCTTGGAATTGAGCTTTTCTAATCCACTAGAGATTGTCTTTGATAACTCTTCCTTCATTGCACTGCTAAGAAAATTTGATTTCCGTAATGCTTCTGTACAATCGATCAATTTGGTATTAATATCAGTAAGTTGCTGATCTGAATTCAAATTTATCATAATGTTGGATGGGTCGGTTAAAACCTTAGAAACCGCTTGCGATTGCCACTGTGAGAAGCCATCCACAAACTTTATCAGCAAAAATAACGGCGACAGCCTGATGTCAGTTTCAAAAAAATCTCTGTCTTCTTGTTTGTCGACCAGATGAAGCGAATGGAGACTTTTCAAAGAACGTTCGACTGTCTCAAGAAACTTTGCCGGGATGGAACCAATGTGGCTATCTGATGGAATTGAGTGGGCAGGAGATAGTAGAAGTGTCAACGAGTTTAACGACTGCCAACTCGGAATTATTGCTGATTCCGAATTCTCCGCCATCGTTGTGAGGACTTCATATTGAAACGATGTGAGTAGTTCGCTCACGCCAACCCCCCGACAAATTTCTCAAACAGATAAAAACTGTCCTGCGGCCCCGGACTCGCTTCCGGATGATATTGCACGCCAAAAGCCCGCTTGCCGATAATCTCGATGCCGCAATTGCTGCCGTCGAACAGGCTCTTGTGGGTCTCGCGCACATTGTCGGGCAATGTGTCGCCATCCACCGCAAAGCCGTGGTTCATGCTGGTGATCTCGACCAGCCCCTCGGTCGCATCCCAGCCGCCGCCGATCCGCTGCACCGGATGATTGGCGCCGCGGTGGCCCTGGTGCATCTTGACCGTCTTGGCTCCCGCCGCGAGCGCCAGCATCTGATGGCCAAGGCAGATGCCGAACAGCGGAATATCAGCCTCCAGCAACTGCTGGATCACCGGAACCGCATATGCGCCGGTGGCCGCCGGATCGCCGGGGCCATTGGACAAAAACACGCCCGCCGGCTTCAGCGCCATGATTTCATCAAAGGAGGTTTTTGCAGGAACGACAGTAACTTTTGCGCCAGCCTTAACAAGGTTTCTGAAGATATTGCGCTTCGCACCATAGTCGATCGCCACCACATGCGGACGATCAAAAGATGCTTCCATTTCTTCCACCGGCGCATAGCCATGACCCATCCGCCAGGCGCCGCCCTTGTCCCAGAGCTGCGTCTGATGGCCGGTCACAACCTTGGCCAGATCCATGCCTTCCAGTCCCGCCCAGGCCCGCGCCTTGGCGAGCAGATCGTCGATATCGAACTGGCCATCCGGATCATGCGCAATCACCGCATTGGGCGCGCCGGCTTCGCGGATCCGCCGCGTCAGAGCCCTCGTATCAACACCGGAAATGCCGATCCGGCCATTATCCGCCATCCACTGATCAAACGGCTTCTGGTCGCGGAAATTGGACGGCACGGTGACATCCTCGCGGACGATGCAGCCCAGCGCATGCGGGCTGTCCGCCTCGACATCTTCGTCATTGGTCCCGACATTGCCGATATGGGGAAAGGTGAAGGTGACGATCTGCCCGGCATAGCTGGGGTCGGTCATCACTTCCTGATAGCCGGTCATCGCGGTGTTGAAGCAAACTTCACCGACCGCCGAACCGGTCGCACCAAAGCCCCTGCCCCAGACAATCGTGCCATCGGCCAATACCAATATCCCTGTTGCACCCTCGGGAGCGTCGGGATGATGGGCATTGGTCATGGGCTGTTCCTTTGGTCTGGCGTGGGCGCAAAATTTCATGGGACCTAGGACCAGATTTCTGGCGTCACAATCTATGAAAAATATTATCTTCCCGCTATGGTGATCGCTTACTCCAAAAATATGAGGAACGCCATGATTCGCGACACCGTGAAAGCCGCGCAAATTGCCGCCATGAAGGCCGGAGACAAGGAACGCACCGCCGCCACGCGCAGCATCCTGGCAAAGTTCAAGGACAAGGACATCGAGCTGCGCAACAAGGATGATGCGCGCGACGAGGACGCGATCCTGATCGACGTTCTGCAGAAAATGGCCAAACAGCGCCGCGAATCCATCGACATGTTCGAAAGCGGCGGCCGCACCGAACTGGCCGCAGCCGAAAAACAGGAACTGGCGGTAATCGAGGAATTCCTCCCCGCCCAGCTCGGCGAAGCAGAAACCGCCGCACTGATCGACGGCATCAAGACCGAACTCGGCGCCGACGGCATGAAGGACATGGGCCGCGTCATGGGCGAACTGAAAAAACGCCACGGCACCGAAATCGACATGAGCAAGGCCAGCGCGATGGTAAAGGCGGCGCTGGCGTGACTGGCGGCGGTGGCCTGACTGGCGGCCTCCACCGTTCGTGTCGAGCGACTTCAGTCCGTTCGTGTCGAGCGAAGTCGAGACACCCGGGAGGCGCGTAATTGGCTTTCTGGACCTACATGCTGTTATGCGCAGATGGCAAGTTCTACACCGGTCATACGGATGATCTGGAACGCCGGATAGCGGAACATGACAGCGGTGGATATTGTAAGTTCACGAGCCAACGACGACCTGTAGAATTGGTCTGGTCCGAGACCTTTCCCACTCGAGCAGAAGCATTGGCAGCGGAGTTAAGCGTCAAGAAATGGTCCCAGGCCAAAAAACGCGCTCTTGTTGCAGGTGACTGGAAAAAATTGTCTTATTTCGCGAAGCCACCGAAAGAACGTCTCTCGACTTCGCTCGAGACGAACGGCGAGAATGGCGGGCCAGAAGCCGTTCGTACCGAGCGAAAAACCGTTCGTGTCGAGCGAAGTCGAGACACC
This sequence comes from Parasphingorhabdus sp., assembly GCF_048269865.1. Classification (GTDB taxonomy): domain Bacteria; phylum Pseudomonadota; class Alphaproteobacteria; order Sphingomonadales; family Sphingomonadaceae; genus Parasphingorhabdus. The sequence continues at coordinate 32,981 of NZ_JBLWUA010000002.1, forward strand.
GGGATCACGCAATGACCCTCTCCCCCCAATGGCTCGAACAGTTACGCTCCCGTATCACCCTGTCGACTCTGATCGGCCGCACGGTAAAGGTCCAGAAAGCAGGCCGCGAATATAAGGCCTGCTGCCCGTTCCACAATGAGAAGACCCCCAGCTTCACTATCAACGACGAAAAGGGCTTTTACCACTGCTTCGGTTGCGGCGCCCATGGCGATGCGATCAGCTGGATGACCGAGCAGCGCGGTCTTGGCTTCATGGACGCCGTAAAGGATCTTGCCGCCGAAGCGCAGATGGACGTCCCCGCCCCCGATCCGCGAGCGGCCCAGCGGCAGGAAGTCCGCGCCACCCTGCACGACGTAATGGCGGCGGCGCAGGACTGGTTTGTCACGCAGTTCAACGGCATTGAGGGAGCGGCGGCCAGAGATTATCTGAAGAACCGCGGCATATCTGAGAAAACCATCCACGAGTTCGGCTTCGGCTTTGCGCCCGATTCCCGCGGCCGGCTAAAGGAAGCGCTCTCGGTCCACGGGGTCGACCAGCTGATCGAAGCCGGTCTGCTGATCAAGGTCGATGACAAGGAGCCCTATGACCGGTTCCGCGGCCGCCTGATGATCCCGATCCGCGATCCGCGCGGCCGGGTGATTGCCTTCGGTGGCCGGATATTGGGCGATGGCGAGCCGAAATATCTCAATTCTCCCGACACGCCCCTGTTCGACAAGGGCCGCACGCTCTACAATCTCGACAAGGCCTCCCCCGCCTCGCGGAAGACCGGACGAATTTTGGTGGTCGAAGGCTATATGGATGCCATCGCTCTGGCCCAGGCCGGTTTTGCCGACGTCGTCGCGCCGCTCGGCACCGCTCTTACAGAGAATCAGATCGAGCGTATCTGGAAGATGGTAGAGGCCCCGATCCTCTGCTTCGACGGCGACAGCGCCGGCCAGAAGGCCGCGATGCGCGCCGCCCTGCGCGCGCTGCCGATATTGCGCCCGGCGCACAGCCTGAACTTCATTGCGCTACCCGCCGGACAGGATCCCGATGACCTGATCCGCTCCGACGGCGCCCACGCCTTCGCCGCGCTGATCGAGAAACCACAGATGCTCGACGAGAAGATCTGGCAGGTGGAATATGCTGCCGAACCGCTCAACACGCCGGAAGCCAAGGCCGGACTCAAGAAACGTCTTGCCGATCATGTCACCGCGATAGCCGACCAGGACATTGCCCGGCACTATCGTCAGGCATTCGACGAACGCTATCAAGAGGCCTTTTTCGCCAGGAAGGACAATCGTCCGCAGCGTCAGAATTTCCAGAACAGCAATCGTAAATTCCCGTCAAAATTTGTCTCATACACGCCGATGGACGACACCAAGAGCTTTTTGCTCGAAGGCTATGACCTGCAGATTGCCAAAGGCATTTTGGGCGGCCTGATCCGACATCCCAACCGGATTTCCGGGCATTTCGAAGAGCTCAGCGCGTTCAAACTTGCCGACTCGCAATTGCAGGCCTTGCTCGGCGAATTGATCAATATCGCGATGACCAAAGAAACGCTTGATATGCAGGGCCTTCTTACCATATTGGAGAAGACAGATTGTTATAATGTCGCAAAAGGGCTGTTACGGGCCGATGCGCTGAATTTCACTTTCAACCGCAAGCTGCCAGACGATGCCCCTTCGCTTTTGATCGAACGGGCGCATCGGGATTTGGCAGAAGCGATTAAGGTGGTGACGGCGCGCCCCGGACTGGAAGCGGCTCTCGCGGAAGCAACACGGCGAGTGCAGGACGATCTTACGGAAGAAAGTTATGCCGAGCAGCAGCGCCTTCGCAAAGCAAAGCAGTTATTTCATGAGCGGTTGGTCGACCTGACCCAGATCGACGACACAGTGTAGTTTTAAATTAGGGGCCTGAGCCATTGGCAAGTAAAGCAAAAAATTCCAAAGCCGAAGACGAACCATTGATCGATCTCAACGACAGCGCGATCAAAAAGCTGATCGCCAAAGGCAAGAAGCGCGGTTACCTGACGATCGACGAGTTGAACGAAGCCCTGCCCCAGGACCAGAACGAACAGATCGAGGACGTTATGTCCGCCATCTCTGAAATGGGTGTGCGGATCGTCGAGAATGACGAGGAAGCTGCCGAAGAAATGGGCGGCGATGAAGTCGAATCGATCGACGGCAAGGATAAGGAAAAGAAAACAGCTGCCGCCGCTCCCAAGAAGACCGCTGCCGATCGCACCGACGACCCGGTCCGCATGTATCTGCGCGAAATGGGTGCCGTCGAATTGCTCAGCCGCGAAGGCGAGATCGCCATTGCCAAGCGTATCGAAGCCGGCCGCGACACCATGATCTGGGGTCTGTGCGAAAGCCCGACCACCTTCAACGCGATTATCGAATGGTCGACCGCTCTCAACGACGGCGAAATGCAGTTGCGCGAGATCCTAGATCTCGACGCCATGCTTTCAAAGGACCCGGTCCCCGAAAACCTCGACGATGAAGATGATGATGACGGCGAAATCAGCGAAAAAACCGCTGGCCCGTCGTTCAAGGACGATGACGAAGTCGAGGACGAAGAACCGGCCGACGGCGAGGATGATGACGAATCCGAACTGACCGAACGACGGACCAAGCGGGTCGTCGAAGAGGAAGAGGAAGACAATACGCTTTCCCTCGCGCAGATGGAAGAAACCCTGAAGCCAGGCGCGCTGGAAAAATTCGCCCTGATCACCTCGGTCTTCAAGAAATTCTCGAAATTGCAAACGACGCGGCTGGAATCGCTGGCGGCGGGTAAGGATTTCCCGGCCGCTTCCGAAAAGAAATATCACGATTTGCGCGAAGAACTGACCGCTTTGGTCGAAAGTGTGCAATTTCATGCCAACAAGATCGAATTTCTGGTCGACCAGCTCTATTCGTTCAACCGCCGTCTGACCACTTTGGGTGGCCAGATGCTGCGCCTCGCAGAGCGCCACAAAGTTCCCCGCCGCGCTTTCCTGGAAAGCTATGTTGGCAACGAACTGGACGACAACTGGCTCGCCAGCATGGCCAAGACCGACAAGAAATGGGCTGCCTTTGTCGAGAAAGAAGCCGACGCGGTGGATCGCATCCGGGCTGAAATTTCCGATATAGCCAATGCCACTGGCACCTCGCTGGTGGAATTCCGCCGCATCGTCAACATGGTGCAGAAGGGCGAGCGCGAAGCACGTATTGCCAAGAAGGAAATGGTCGAGGCCAACCTGCGCCTGGTGATTTCCATCGCCAAGAAATACACCAATCGCGGCCTGCAATTCCTTGATCTCATTCAGGAAGGCAATATCGGCCTGATGAAGGCGGTCGACAAGTTCGAATATCGTCGCGGCTACAAGTTCTCCACCTACGCCACATGGTGGATCAGGCAGGCGATCACCCGCTCGATTGCCGATCAGGCGCGTACGATCCGTATCCCGGTCCATATGATCGAGACGATCAACAAGCTGGTCCGCACCAGCCGCCAGTTCCTCCACGAGCAGGGCCGCGAGCCCACGCCTGAAGAAATGGCCGAGCGCCTTTCCATGCCGCTCGAAAAAGTGCGCAAGGTGATGAAGATCGCCAAGGAGCCGATCAGCCTCGAAACGCCGATCGGCGACGAGGAAGATTCGCACTTGGGCGATTTCATCGAGGACAAGAATGCGATCATCCCGGTTGACGCGGCCATTCAGGCCAACCTCAAGGAAACGGTCACGCGCGTACTCGCCAGCCTCACCCCGCGTGAGGAACGCGTGCTGCGTATGCGCTTCGGCATCGGTATGAACACCGATCACACACTCGAGGAAGTCGGCCAGCAATTCAGCGTGACCCGCGAGCGTATCCGGCAGATTGAAGCGAAGGCACTCAGAAAGCTGAAGCATCCAAGCCGCAGTCGCAAAATGCGGAGTTTCCTGGATCAATAATCTGCAGATCAGCGGCTGGCCGCTATGGTTTGTAAATCCCTAACAGTCGGTAAACCTAGTCTTTAGGTATCGTCTCTATATCCTGAGCCAGATGAAGATGAAGATGTGCATTGCATTTTCACAGGCAATCTCGGGATATCGGAGACGCGATGCTAGGACAGAATGCTCAGTTGGAAACACAGGCAGGGTTGGCGGCATTTGTCAGCAACCACGGCAGTGATGCGACGCCCTATGTCCGGCTGATCGCCGAGGATTTTTCAGTGCTCTCCGGCGCTGATATCGCCGACATCGCCCATTTTATTTGTGTTTTGCACGGCCGTCATCCCGGCGTGGTCGACAATGCGGCGGCCAAGACTGCCGATGACGCCGCCAGGGACTGGCTGCTCGAGGCAACCGGGGGATTCGCCGCCGAACGCGCGTTTTTGACCAAATTGACCGTCGCTGCGGGCCCGATCTCTGGCGTCAGCGGCGATGATCAGAGCAATGCTGCTGTGCTGGGCCAGCGCAAGGCGCTCGATATGCTGTCCCAGTCCGATCGCGCGGGATGCGCTATTGGCGCCGCTATCGCACTGGTCGTAGACTGGCATTTGATCCGCAATATTCTGGAGCAGATTGCCTTGCGTATCGGTGTCGAAGCCCGCTCTTCAATCCTGCCATCAATCAACGCCAGCTCTGATCTCAAAGCACGCTTGGCAGAAACCCCAGCTTTGGAACGCGCGTTGAATTTTGGCGCAGAACAGCTGCTCAATCAACATCGCGGCCTTTGGCAGCTCCTCGAAGCCCGTCGAAAAATGCGCCTTTCCTGCTAGGTTCTGATCAGCGTTCAGCCGTCTTAACTAAATGATTAACTTGCCTAGAATGCGAGTTTTCCCTATCGCCTTTGCTTTGAGTTTCACGGCAAGGAATAGAAAATCATGCGTTTTGACGGTACCAAGGACTATGTTGCAACAGACGATCTGAAGGTTGCTGTCAACGCCGCCATGACCCTCCGCCGCCCGCTCCTCGTCAAGGGCGAACCGGGCACCGGCAAAACGGTCTTGGCGTATGAAATTGCCAAGGCGATGGGAACACCGCTGATCGAGTGGAACGTCAAATCGACGACCAAAGCCCATCAGGGCCTTTACGAATATGACGCGGTAGCGCGTCTGCGCGACGGTCAGCTCGGCGATGAGCGCGTCCATGATATTTCCAACTATATCCGCAAAGGAAAACTGTGGGAGGCCTTTACCGCTCCCGAACTGCCCGTGCTGCTGATCGACGAAATCGACAAAGCGGATATCGAATTTCCGAACGACCTGCTGCAGGAACTCGACCGCATGGAGTTCCATGTCTACGAGACGAAAGAGACGGTCAAGGCGACGGAACGGCCGATCGTGATCATCACCTCCAATAACGAAAAAGAGCTGCCGGACGCCTTCCTGCGCCGCTGTTTCTTCCACTATATCAAATTCCCGGATCGCGAGACGATGCAGGACATCATCAACGTCCATTTCCCCGACATTCAGGGCCTGTTGGTCAAAAAAGCGATGGATATCTTCTACGACGTTCGCGATGTCCCGGGCCTCAAGAAAAAGCCCAGCACCAGCGAGCTGCTCGACTGGCTGAAACTGATCCTCAACGAAGATATGCCGCTGGAAGTGCTGCAGTCCAAGGATTCCAGCAAGGCAATCCCGCCACTGCACGGCGCGTTGCTCAAGAACGAGCAGGACGTGATGCTGTTCGAACGCCTCGCTTTCATGGCGAAACGCGAAGCGCGCTAAACAAAGGCACTGACGATGTTCTTTAACTTCATGGACGAACTCAGAGCCGCCGGTATTTCGGCGTCGCTCAAGGAACATCTGGTCCTGCTTGAGGCTCTGGAGAAGGATGTCATCCGGCAAAGCCCGGAAGAATTCTACTATCTCTCCCGCGCTACGTTCGTAAAAGATGAGGGCCTGCTCGACCGCTTTGACCAGGTTTTTTCAAAAGTCTTCAAAGGGATAGAGACCTCTTACGGCACGCAGGAAGAAGAGATCCCGCTCGACTGGCTGAAAGCGGTCGCAGAGAAATATCTTTCCGAAGAGGAAATGGAAAAGATCAAGTCACTCGGCAGCTGGGAAGAAATCATGCAGACGCTCAAAGAGCGTCTTGAAGAACAGCAGAAACGGCACGAAGGCGGCAGCAAGTGGGTCGGTACCGGGGGCACATCCCCTTACGGCAATTCCGGCTATAACCCGGAAGGCGTCCGCATTGGCGGCGAAGGCGGCCAGAAAAAGGCGATCAAAGTCTGGGACAAGCGTGAATTTCAGAATCTCGACAACACCAAGTTGCTGGGAACGCGCAATATCAAGGTCGCGCTCCGGCGCCTGCGCAAATTTGCCCGCGAAGGGGCTGCGGATGAGCTTGATATCGACCGCACCATCAGCGGCACCGCGAAACAGGGCTGGCTCGATATCCATATGCGCCCGGAGCGGCACAATGCGGTAAAATTACTGCTGTTTCTCGATGTCGGCGGCTCGATGGACCCTTTTATCAAGCTCTGCGAGGAACTGTTCAGCGCAGCAACGTCAGAGTTCAAGAATCTCGAGTTTTTCTATTTCCACAACTGCCCCTACGAAGGCCTGTGGAAGGACAATCGTCGCCGTTTCTCGGAGCGCACCAACACCTGGGACGTTCTGCACAAATATGGCCATGATTATAAACTGATCTTCGTAGGCGATGCATCGATGAGCCCCTATGAAATCACGCATCCAGGCGGCTCCGTCGAACATTTCAACGAAGAAGCCGGCGTAACCTGGATGCAGCGGCTGACAAATACCTATCCAGCCGCGGCTTGGCTCAATCCCGTTCCGGAAAAGCAATGGGGCTATTCACAAAGCGTGAAAATCATCCGCGAGCTAATGAACGACCGGATGTACCCGCTGACCGTGGACGGACTCAGCGACGCGATGAAGGAATTGACGCGAAAGCAGGGTTAGGCGTTCAGCCTTCGACCGCTAGCAAGGTCGTGCCCTCATATTTCTCGGCAGCCGGTTCAAAAATCTCTGACCGTTCGAAATGCAAGTCCTCGACCCGGACATCTTTAAGGCCGGACAGTTTGAATGTCCCGAGCTTGACCTCCCGGGGTGGCTGACCGTCCTTTTCCAGAGGAACAGCATCGACATACATCTCGTCATGGCGCGTATACAGAATATGCGGCGCCAGCTTGAAAATCGTGTTGTTATAGGTAGCTGCCACACATTTTTTGAGTGCGACGCCTTCGAAAATTTCTTTACTCGGTAACATGTATACAAATTATCAGATTCGCGGCCGATTGCAACAAATATGTTGCAGCGCAACATATCAATAAAGGTAGAGTTCCCGGACCATTTCGCCCCAAATCTGCTCGTCTGGTGTCGCAATGGCGTCGAGATCATCCCGGCTCGAGGACGGGTTTTCGATCCACTCCCGCAGTGACGGACCACCGTTGATCACGTCGAAGGCCAGCTTATCTTCCTCATATTCATAAGGAAAATCACGCCACAGCTCATATCCCGGTTTAAGCGCCGCGATCGCCTTTAGCGCCAGCGCCTGGAGACGCCAGGGACGGAAAGCATGGTGATCATAGGCCTGCCCTTCGGCGTGAATCTGCACCCCGTTGCACAATTTCCCATGATGCTTGTGAAAGGTCGGCTCAAACCAGATTTCTCGCAACAGGCATCCTTCGAGCCATTGCGGCGCAACTCGCTGCATTTCTGCAATGATCGCGCGCGCATCGATATCGGGCGCGCCGAACAGTTCCAACGGTCTCGTCGTCCCCCGCCCTTCCGAAAGCATCGTTCCTTCCAACATCACCGTCCCGGCATAGGCGCGGGCCATGTTGACGTTGGGCGCATTGGGACTCGGATTGATCCAGATACGGTCCTCCGGCCAGCCAAATCCCGGTCCTTCGGGCTGCCAACCATCCATCTCAATGACCTTGTAATCGACGTCGAGATTGAAATGACGGATTAGCCAATGCCCCATCTCGCCCATTGTCAGCCCGTGCCGCATCGGCATTGGCCCCGCGCCGACAAAGCTTTCCCAGCCATCTTCAAGGATCGTTCCTTCAATTGGCCTGCCAGCCGGATTGGGGCGATCCAGCACCCATACGGTCTTGCCATGTTCGGCCGCGGCCTCAAGCATATATCGCAATGTCGTAATGAACGTATAGATTCGGCATCCCAGATCCTGAAGGTCGATCAGGATCACGTCGAATGTGCTCATCGATTGCCCGGTCGGCCGACGCACCTCACCGTACAGACTGAATACGGGAATGCCGTGAACCGGATCATCAAAATCTGGCGACTCGATCATATTGTCCTGCTTGTCACCACGAAGACCATGTTGCGGGCCGAAAGCAGCCGTCAGGTCAATCTCATCCAGGCTCGCCAGCGCATCCAGGCTATGTGTAAGATTGTGCGTTACCGAAGCCGGGTGCGCAAGCAAAGCGACCCGTTTTCCGATCAAGGGCTTCCGCAATTCTGCGTCTTCAATCAGCCGGTCTATTCCAAATTTCATGAACGTTCTGCTGCCTCGATTTTGAGCTTAAAGCAATCCTGATGATGGAAATCGGGCTTACCCGCCGGATGGGCCAAAGCCCAGAGAGATTTCTCGCCATTGTGCATTTCAATGACGGCCGATAATCCGGCGTCAAGGGCGCTCCCCTGCAAGATGCCTGGCAATCGGACTGTCGCTTCAAGCCCGATATGGGTATCGCTGAAATCCATCAATATTTCAGGTCGTTGCGCCATGCTGAGCTGCTCCATGCCCTGGCGATAGTCCGAAAAACTATAGGCTGCCCAGTGGCCTGAGGGCGAGAAATTGAACTCGCAATAATGCTTGCTCCCAGGCTTCTTCAAAAACAGTTCAAAGCAACTGTGCTGCCAGAGACAGTCCATGCGCTGCGACGGATCGGCATGGCCCGGCAGCTTGACCTCAGAAACGGTCCCGTCGACATGATATCTCAGCCAAATCGTACCGCTATCGGACAACGACCATTCGACGATGATCTGATCAACGGCCAATGCACCAGTCAGCGGATGACAGTGCAGATTCAAACGCATATTGCGACTTTCATCATCCCCATGTAACGCACCCATCCATGACCCAATATCAATCCGATTTCCTGCGTCTACTGAATGATCGCGGCTACATCCACCAATTAACCGATGCCGATTTACTGGATTCGCTCGCAGCCGAAAGCGTTATCCCCGGCTATATCGGCTTTGATGTCACAGCCGACTCTCTCCACGTTGGCAACCTCGTCCAGATCATGTTGCTGCGGCGGCTGCAACAAGCTGGGCATAAGCCGATTGTTCTGATGGGCGGAGGGACGACCAAAATTGGCGACCCGTCCGGCAAGGATGAAATCCGTAAAATACTCGGCGATGACGGCATCGCGGCGAATTTTGCCAAAATCCGTGGTTGCTTCGAGAATTTTCTGACGTTCGGCGATGGCCCGACCGATGCGATCATGGTCAACAATGATGACTGGCTCAGCGATCTGGAATATATTCCGTTTCTGCGCGAAGTCGGCCGCCATTTCACGATCAATCGCATGCTGACCTTCGATTCTGTAAAACTCCGGCTTGAGCGCGAACAGCCGCTTACGTTTCTGGAATTCAACTACATGATCCTGCAGGCCTATGACTATCTCGAGTTGTCGCGCACATATGGCTGCCGGTTGCAAATGGGCGGCTCCGATCAATGGGGCAATATCGTAAATGGGGTTGAACTCGCCCGCCGAATGGATGGGGCCGAGCTATTTGGCGTCACCACACCTTTGATTACGAAGGCAGATGGTTCGAAGATGGGCAAGTCTGTTGACGGTGCCATCTGGCTGAATGCAGACCGGCTCTCGCCTTACGATTACTGGCAATTCTGGCGCAATACCGACGACCGGGATGTGGGCAAGTTCATGCGCCTGTTCACCGATATCGATCTGGAAGAAATCGCCCGGCTGGAAGCTCTGGAGGGAGCCGAAATCAACGAGGCAAAAAAAATCCTTGCTGATGCCGCCACGGCAATGGCCCATGGCCAAAGCGCTGCAGAAGACGCTGCAAAAACCGCGCAGCAAACATTTGAACAAGGCGCTGCAGGCGGCGACTTGCCCGTGCTCGAACTAGCAGAGGGTGAGATATCCATTCTCGATGCTCTGGTCGCTATCGGGTTCTGCGCGTCGAAAGGCGAAGCCAAGCGACTGGTCGCGGGCGGCGGTGCCCGAATTGATGATGAACGGGTGAAAGACGCCGGCGCTGTTATTCAGACGGCTGAGAAGGATATAAAAATTTCTGCCGGCAAAAAGAAACACGGGCTTTTGCGCAGGGCGTAGCTCCATCTGTGATAGAGAATTTACAGCTATTTACCATTTCTTCTTAATCAGCGTCTAGTTTCGCAATACACCTTTCACGGAGTTTTGTGACATGACGAGTATTTCGCCTGAGACAGCGCCCGATCTGCGCCGCGCGACTAGATTTTCGGTCGATTTTGAAACCATCTGCGATCTGCATCAAGGCAGCGAGATTCGCGTGCGTATCGCCAATATCTCGGCAAACGGAATGATGCTCGCAGATCCGATCGACATGGAAAAAGGAGACCGGCTTATGGTCCGCTTGCCAGTGGCCGGCCGCATCGAAGCCTTTTTGGTCTGGTCTCATCAGGGGCGTCATGGCTTCAAATTCGAACGGGTCATTCGGGAGCCTGATTTCGTTGCCATGCTGGACAAGATCAAGAGCCAGCAGAACTAACCGCTGCGCAACAGACTGACACCCCAGTCACGCTCGAACAGGTACAGCGCTATCCGCGCCGCCTGCCCCCTTTCGCTGTCTAGCCCGCCATCGCGGTCCAGCAAAAGTCGGGCATCGTCGGTGGCCGGCCCGATCAGATCGTTGACTTGCGCTGGCGAAGCGACGCGGAAACCGGCGTCTCCGGATTGTCTTGTGCCCAACAACTCCCCTGCCCCGCGCAAACGAAGATCCTCTTCCGCGATCCGGAAACCATCGTTCGTCTCACGCATCAGGGTGAGTCTGGCGCGCGCCGTTTCGCTAAGCGTATCGCTGCGAATCAGCAAACAATTGGATTTGACACTGCCGCGCCCGACTCTGCCGCGAAGCTGATGCAATTGAGCGAGGCCGAAACGGTCGGCGGCCTCAATAATCATCAGGCTGGCATTCGGCACATCCACGCCGACTTCGATCACGGTCGTGGCAACCAGAACTTTGATCTCATTGCGTTGAAAACGATCCATGACCGAGTCTTTTTCGGGGCCTTTCATCCGGCCATGCACCATCCCGACCTGATCGCCAAATCGCGCTTGCAGGCTGGCTGCCCGGTCTTCCGCTGCTGCGAGATCGCTTTTCTCGCTTTCGTCGATCAGCGGGCATACCCAGTAGGCCTGTCCGCCCGCAGCTATATGCCGGGCCAATCCGTCCACCACATCGGATATGCGGGAATTGGAAATCACGCTGGTATCGATCGATTGCCGACCGGGAGGCAATTCATCGATGCGCGAAACATCCATCTCGCCATATTGACTAAGCGTCAGAGTCCGCGGAATAGGCGTTGCGGTCATCGCCAGCAGATGAGGCGTACGCTCTGCTTTCTGGGTCAGCATCAGGCGCTGAGAGACGCCGAATTTATGCTGCTCGTCGATCACAGCCACCGCGAGATTTTTGTAGCGGACATGCTCTTGGAAGATTGCGTGGGTACCGATCAATATATCGATCGACCCATCCATTAGTCCCATGAGCGTGGCTTCCCGCACTTTGCCCTTGTCGCGCCCGGTCAATATTGCGAGATTGACGGGCACACCTGCCAGCGTCTTTTGCAAACTGTTGAAATGCTGACGCGCCAAAATTTCCGTCGGTGCAAGGAATGCGCCCTGATATCCTGCTTCCACCGCAGATAGCAGTGCCATCAGCGCGACGAGTGTCTTACCGGAGCCGACATCGCCCTGGAGCAAGCGCAACATCGGTGCACTTTGCGCGAGATCACCTTCTATTTCGGCAATGCACCGCTGCTGCGCATTGGTGAGTTGGAAGGGCAGCGCCATCTGCTTACGAAGCCTGCCGTCGCCCTGAATCGGCGTCCCCTTCTTCGTCCGGTTATTTGCGCGCACCAGCATGAACGCCAACTGGTTGGCAAAAACTTCGTCATAAGCCAGCCGGTCATCGGCGTCCGTGCTTTCCGCACTGTGAAGTGCGAGCACACTATGCTTCCAGCTTTTCCAGCTTTTGGTGGCGAGCTGGCTTGGCTCGATCCATTCCGGCAGATCCGGAGCCAGTGCCAGCGATTGCTCGATCAATTGCCGCATCCGCGCGTTGCCAAGCCCGTCGGCCAATGGATAAATGGGCTCCAGCAAGGCAATGGCATTTTTTTGGTCAGGATCGAGCACCTGGTCCGGATGGACCATCTGAAGTTCGTCTCCGTAACGCTCCAGCTTCCCCGAAATCACTTTTCGCTCACCCAGCGGGAGCAACTTCTTCGGCCATCCCGGATTGCGCCCGAAAAAAGTCAGGCTGATATAATTGCCGAGCTTGTCCGTCGCGTGTACCCGTAGCGGGCTGCGCGGCCCTCCCGTGCGATAGTCAACCGGGGTAACCTCGATAATGATCGTCTCGCCGACATCGATTTCATCCAACACATCGACCCGTTTTCGGTGCATCCAGTAACTGGGTTGATGATACAGCAGGTCTTTCACCCGCGTCAGCCGCAGCTTCTCAAGCGGCTTGGCCAGCACCTTGCCGACGCCCTTGAGCGACTGGGTTTCACCAAATAATGGATTGAGTATCTCGGGCCGCATGTCTATCCGCCTTTATACCCCCGCTGGCGCATTATGCCAGCCAAGTTGGAGCAGCAAATATGGACCGCGAGACAAGGCTGAAACGCCTGCAATTTCGCGCATGGCATCGCGGCACGCGCGAAGCCGATTTCCTGATCGGTGGTTTTTTTAATCGCTACAGTCATGCGTGGTCAGAAAAAGAGTTGGACTGGTTCGAGAGCCTGCTCGTCGAAGACGATGTCCATGTCATGGCCTGGGCGATCGGAACGCTGCCCGTGCCTCCTGCGTTTGATGGACCACAAATGGCCGCGATGCAGCGGCTCGACTATATTGACGCGACCAAATAATATTCCTGTCCTGTAGCCAAAAGCGATCCTGAGTGTCTTATCTAGATAGATTATTGTCGTCCGAAAAGGGCATGACTCTGGCTGCGGTGCCGGTGGGCTATCGGCCGCTTTTCCTGTGCGAAACAGCGGTGCAGTCGGGCAAGCGGACGATGTTTGTCGCCACCGATGATGCAGCGATGAGCGCCGTGGTCGAAGCCGCGCATTTCTTCGCCCCCGATCTGGATATTATCGAGTTCCCAGCATGGGATTGCCTGCCCTATGATCGGGCATCCCCCGCTCTCCACACCACATCCGACCGGCTTGCCGCACTGGCGAAGCTTGCCGAGCCATTCACGGGTCCTCAACTGGTCGTGACAACCGTTAACGCGGTGACCCAGCGCGTGCTCGAGCCGGCCCGAATCAAGGACTTTGTCACCCACCTGGCACCCGGCACGACCGTCGAGCAGGAAAATCTGATCTCTTTCCTCTACGCCAACGGCTTCGTTCGCGTCGACACGGTCGCAGACAGCGGTGAATTCGCAGCGCGCGGCGGTCTTATTGACCTGTTTCCGCCAGGCGCACGGCTACCAATCCGCATCGATCTTTTCGGCGACGAGATTGAAACGCTGCGCGAGTTCGATCCCGCTGACCAGCGCACCGTGGGGAACATCGATGAACTGGACCTGCTGCCGGTTTCGGAATTTCTGCTGGACGCCGACAGTATCACCCGCTTTCGCACGCGCTATCGCGATCTTTTTGGCGCCGTTTCAACAAGCGATGCGCTCTATCAGTCAATCTCGGAGGGTCGTCGTCTGGCCGGGATGGAGCATTGGCTACCGCTGCTCGAAGACCGACTGGCGACAATTTTCGACTATATGGGAGACGATTGCGTCATCTTGCGGGATGTTGCGGGATCGGCTGCCGCTGAGGCGCAATTTGCGTCGATCGCAGATTACCACAAAAACCGGGTCGAGGCTGACCAGAGCAATCTTTCCAGTTACCGGCCGCTCCCTCCGGAGATGCTATATCTGACGCCGGACGAATGGCGCTCGATCGAGAATGATACGCCGGTTCATATTCTAAGTGAATTTGACGAGCCTGAATCGGAAACCACATTGTCGATGTCGGTTTCATCTCCCCGCGACTTTTCTCCCGAGCGCGCCCGCAATGAGAATATTTATCAGGCGCTGAGCGCTCATCTGGCCAGCCTGACAAAATCTGGAACAACAGCGATCGTCGCGAGCTACAGCAAGGGATCGCGGGCGCGCATTTTTGACCTTCTCAAAGACCACGGCGTTACGGCGGTAGCACTCTGTGATGACTGGAACGCCTGTCTGTCGGCCGGTCCGGCTATCGCTCTGACCATCTTGCCGCTTTCATCGGGCTTTCGGACAGAAAGGCTGTCCCTCCTTACCGAACAGGATATTTTCGGAGATCGCTTGGTGCGCAAATCCAAGCGGCGCAAGAGCAGCGATGCCTTCATCGAAGAATTGTCGGCGCTCAGCCAAGGCGATCTGGTTGTCCATCTCGAGCATGGTATCGGGCTGTATGAAGGCATAGTTTCGATCCCGGTCGGCACCAGCCCGCACGACTGTGTGCACCTGAAATATGCCGGTGGCGACAAGCTTTACGTGCCGGTCGAGAATATCGATGTGCTCAGCCGCTATGGTGAAGGCGGAGACAGCGTTGTCCTCGACCGGCTCGGCGGTGAAGGCTGGCAAAGACGCAAATCGAAGCTGAAAGAACGCATTCGGGCGATTGCGCATGAACTGCTTCGCACGGCAGCGGCACGGGCATTGCAACCGGCGACTCCAGCGCGCGTCGAGGCCTCCGAAATGGCCGGTTTTGTCGATCGCTTCCCCTATCAGGAAACCGACGATCAGCAGCAGGCGATCGAAGAGGTTCTTGGCGACATGGCATCCGGCAAGGCTATGGATCGGCTGGTCTGCGGGGATGTCGGTTTTGGCAAGACGGAGGTCGCCATGCGCGCCGCTTTTGCAGCGGCTATGGCCGGGATGCAGGTCGCGATCATCGCCCCGACCACGCTGCTTGCTCGGCAGCATTTCAACAATTTCGAAGAACGTTTCCGTCCGTTCCCGGTAAAAATTGGCCGCCTTTCACGTCTGGTACCACCTGCAGAAGCCAAGAAGACCAAAGAAGGTCTGGCCAGTGGCGAAGTCGATATTGTCATCGGCACCCATGCGCTGCTTGCCAAATCCATCGAATTCGAGCGCCTCGGCTTGATCATCATTGATGAAGAGCAGCGCTTTGGCGTGACCCACAAGGAACGCCTCAAGGCGATGAAGGCCGATGTCCATGTATTGACGCTCACCGCCACGCCGATCCCGCGCACCTTGCAGATGGCAATGACCGGGATGCGCGAGCTTTCGGTCATCCAGACGCCGCCGGTCGACCGGCTAGCGGTCCGTACTTATGTCATGCCATGGGACCCGGTGCCCTTGCGCGAGGCATTGCTGCGTGAACATTATCGCGGCGGCCAGTCCTTCATAGTGGTTCCGCGTATCGCCGACCTCCCGGACATCGAAGATTTCCTCAAGAAACATGCTCCGGAATTGACCTATGTTGTCGCCCATGGCCAGATGAGTCCCGCAACCGTCGAAGAGCGGATGTCTGCCTTTTATGACCGCAAATATGATGTGTTGCTCTCGACCACGATTGTCGAAAGCGGTTTGGACATTCCAAGTGCCAACACGCTGGTCATCCATCGCGCGGATCGATTCGGACTGGCCCAGCTTTATCAACTCAGAGGACGCGTCGGCCGCTCGAAAACCCGCGCTTACGCCTATATGATCACGCCCAAAGACCGAGTGATCACCGAAAAGGCAGAGAAACGCCTGAAAATTCTGGGCGATCTCGACAGTCTCGGAGCCGGCTTTGAACTCGCGAGCCATGATCTCGACATCCGCGGTGCCGGCAACCTGCTGGGCGACGAGCAATCCGGCCATATCAAGGAAGTCGGCTTCGAATTATACCAGTCGATGCTGGAAGACGCCATTCTTGAAGCGAAGGCCAAGGGCTCCGGCATGCCCGTTCAGACCGACGGCTTTTCCCCGCAGATCACCGTCGACGCACCGATTCTGATCCCCGAAGAATATGTCCCGGACCTGTCTCTGCGCATGGGTCTTTATCGCCGGATGAACGGCCTCAAGACGCTGCAGGAAATCGAATCCTTCGCGGCAGAAATGATCGACCGGTTCGGCGACCTGCCGATCCAGACCGACAATCTGCTGAAGCTCATGCATATCAAGATGAATTGCGTGAAGGCACACATCGCGAAAATAGAGATGGGTCCACGCGGTGCTCTGGTGACATTTCAGAACGACACGTTCCCCAACGTCCCGGGACTTCTGGACTATGTCGACCGGCTCAAGGGAACCGCGCGCATTCGGCCGGACAACAAACTCTTCATCGAGCGCAAGTGGCGTGACCCCAAGTCTCGCTTGCACGGGCTGACCCAGCTGACCACAGGCCTGTCAAAACTGGCGCAGCGAACGACCGGCTAGTTGCTACGCAGCGCGAAGGCTTCAAATTCGTCCGGTGAAAGGGGTCCTGACCTCAAAAACCCCTGGAAATATTCGCAGCCCTGCTCTGCCAGCGTGTTCAGTTGGGCTTCTGTTTCCACGCCTTCGGCGATGACACTCAAACCTAGGCTGTGGGCCATGTCGATGATCGATCGCACGACAACCTGATCCTTTGCTGACCCACTGATGTCACCCGTCAGGCCGCTGTCGATTTTGATATAGTCGACCGGCAGTTCCTTGAGATAGGACAGACTGCTGTAGCCGGTTCCAAAATCGTCAATCGCGATAGATATATTTCCCTCTCGCAGGCGGTCCAGTTTCTTGGCTGAAACCGACAGGTTGCCGATCAATTCGGATTCGGTGATTTCCAGCGTCAGACGATCCGGTTCGAAACCTGCAATATCGATCTGCTGCAGCATATCATCGTCGAAGGTCGCAATCGCCAAATCGCTGGCCGTCACATTGATGGAAAGGCGCAAAAAACTGAGGCTGGCTGGCCAGCTTGCGGCCAGTGTAAGCGCCTGTTTATGGATTTGCGCAGAAAGAGACTCCATCATCCCTGCCCGTTCCGCGACCGCAAAAAGCGTTGGCGCGCCCAATAGACCATATTCCGGGTGCTCCCAACGCGCCAGGGCCTCCACTCCGACCAGTTGTCCGGTATCGACCTTTATCTGGGGTTGAAAAGCGATAACGATTTCACCGCGAGCCATCGCTCCTGCCAACTGCTCTTCCAGCAGTTCTTCCAGATGGACGTCCGCTTCTGGCATCGTGCTGAAATTGATGGGGAGAGCATCTGCAGAGGTCGCTTCAGCGAGAGCCAGCACGGCTTTCCTGATCAGAGTCTTCGCACTGGAACCGCTGGTTCCAATCGCGACCCCTGCCCGCGCCACCGCATTGATCGGCCGCCCCTCCAGCCCCAGGTCGCTAAAGACGCTGGCTATCAATTTATTGGCGAAGTCAGAAACATCACCATCGGGAATATCCGCCAGCGCTATCAGAAAGTTCTGACCGTCCAGACGAGCAACCAGATGCGGTCCTACATATTGGCGCCGCGTTTGATCCATCAGCTTGTGACCGACTATCCTGAGCAATTGGTCGCCCGCATGGCGCCCAAATGCAGCGTTGATCATCCGGAAGTTTTTGATGCCGATAGCGATCAGCGTCATTTGGCTGCCGGCTTCCAGGGCTTGCTCTATCCAGGTGCTGGCCGATGCCGTGTTCCGCAACCCGGACAGCAAATCCCGCCCGGTCCAGTCAGCCCCGTCGCCGTTACCCGCAAGAAATTCAATCCGGCCAACGATCTTTCCGTCCGCTTTGTACAAATGGTGGATCACTTTTCGGCCGTTAAACTGGTGAGGAACGGCCGCCTGTCTGGAGCCATCGCGTAAGCGTCCCATCGCTCCCCGGACACGCTTCTTTTCCTCCCGAGACAGAGAGCGATAGATACCGCTCACAGGATAAGTCGCAAAATCAATATCACCAGCGGCCGCCAAGAGGCTGTCGCTTATCCAATAATCGCTCATCGATCCTATTGTCATGGACCACTGCAAATCTGCATAGGTCAGCAAGGATTGCTCATCTCTTGCCCGCTCCGCACCGCCGCGAAAATTTTCGACGTAGCGAAAGGCATATTTGATCGCCTGCTCCAAATCGGCACCGCTGGCGGCGAAATCCAGATAATGGGTGGCTCCTGCATCAAAGCAGCGCGCAACAATTTCCTGGCTGTGGTTACTGTCAACCAGTGCCAACAAGGCTATGCCACCCTCCACTGCATTGGCAGAAAGCGCTTCGATCGCTTCCAGACCCGTATTTTCTGAATGTCGCACATCAATCACGGCAATCATTGCACCGGCTGAAAAAAAACGAGCGCGAAGATTGTCGGACCGGCGAGCCGAATGCACCCGCCATCCGAAAGAGGCAATTTCTGCCGCCAGGGGATCGCGCTGGTGAAACGACAGCAGAAAAAGATTTCTTAATCCGATCGGATGACCGTTAGAGACGGATGATTCTAAGACTTCAAAACTCCTAATCCTTGTCGGTCGCCACCGCGATTTTCTGAGGAACTACTATCTTTTTCCGTAGCAGCAAAACCTTTATATGCCGTTGCCTGCCCATCCGGAACAGGCTAGCTTTATACAATTGGACCAATGTGAGGCGACCAATGCAAGACGGGTTCGGACGCAAAATTGATTATCTGCGGATTTCGGTCACTGACCGATGCAATTTCCGCTGCCAATATTGCATGTCCGAGAAGATGACGTTCATGCCGAAATCCGAACTGCTGACGCTGGAAGAAATCACTCTGATAGCGGAACGGTTCATCGGCCATGGCATCCGCAAAATTCGTCTGACCGGCGGAGAACCACTGGTTCGGCGCGACATGAAAGACGTTATCACCCGTCTCGGTCGAAAGGTCGCGTCCGGTGAGCTGGAAGAGCTGACCCTGACGACCAACGGCTCGCTGCTAACCGAATATGCCGACCATCTCGCCGCTCATGGCGTGCGGCGGATCAACGTCAGCATGGATACGCTGGATCCAGAGCGCTTTGCCGAAATCACCCGCGGTGCCGATGTGAACGTCGTCCTCGATGGAATCAGAGCCGCCCAATCGGCCGGAATCCAGGTCAAGATCAACATGGTTGCCCTGCGCAATTTCAACGAATCCGATCTCCTGCCAATGGCCGAATATTGCGCAGCCAACGGCCATGATCTGACGGTCATCGAAACCATGCCACTGGGCGATGTCGGTGCCGATCGCAATCTGGCCCATATTTCTGCAGACGAATTTTTAGAGCCGCTGAGCAAGCGATATGCGATCACTCCGATTGCCCATCGCAGCGCCGGTCCGGCGCGCTATGTTGCGGTCGAACCGCTCGGCCTCCGGCTGGGACTGATCACACCGCTCAGCAACAATTTTTGTGATGACTGCAACCGGCTCCGCCTCACTACCGATGGCAAGATATTCATGTGCCTCGGTCACAACGCTCATGTCGACTTGCGGGCTGCCGTCCGCAAGGATGGCATCCCTGCCGTTGACCAACTGCTTCAACAGGCTCTAAAGCTCAAACCACGGCGGCATGATTTCAATGCACAGCTCGATGGGTCCGCAGAGATATTGGAGCGTCATATGAACGTCACAGGCGGATGACCAAGAAGAAATGGGCACTGATCGTGTCCCCTACGCAGCCAGCACAGGAAGCTGCTGAAAAGCTGAAACCGATGATCGACTGGGTCCCGGTGGAAGAAGCCGACAAGGCCGTGGTTCTGGGCGGCGACGGTTTCATGCTCCAGACACTGCACCAGATGCTCAATCGCGGTGCAATAATGCCGGTCTACGGCATGAACCTCGGCACCGTGGGCTTTCTAATGAACAACTGGCATCTGGAAGACCTCCACGAGCGGCTGATCAAGGCCCGTGCGTTCAAGGTCAAGCCGCTCAAGATGCATGTCGAGACGATTTCCGGGGCCAGCTTCACCCTGCCGGCGATAAATGAAGTGTCGCTGCTGCGCGAGACCCGGCAAACCGCAAAGCTGGAAATCGAGATCAACGGACGGGTGATGATGGAAGAACTGGTTTGCGACGGGGTGCTGATTGCCACTCCTGCCGGATCCACCGCCTATAATCTTTCCGCCAACGGACCGATTTTGCCGCTGACCTGCAATCTTTTGGCGCTGACCCCGATCAGCCCATTCCGCCCGCGGCGATGGAAAGGTGCGATCCTGCCGGACAAGATGGAGATCACCATCCGCGTCCTAAACCCCGAAAAACGGCCAGTTAGCGCGGTTGGCGACCAGCAGGAAGTGCGCGATGTAAGCTGCGTAAAGGTTGCTGTCGACCGCAGTCAGTCGCTGACCATGCTGTTCGATCCGGAACATGCGCTGGACGAACGCATCGCAATGGAACAATTTGTCGTTTGATGGCTTGCAGGCCGCAAATGTCGTTGCTATAGGCGCGCTTCACCACGAAAGGCTCGGTCCAGAATCGAGCATGTTCCCCGATAGCTCAGTGGTAGAGCATTCGACTGTTAATCGAATGGCCGTTGGTTCGAATCCAACTCGGGGAGCCATTTCGTGGTTTGATTTCCGGAAAATCGATGATTTGAGAAAACCGGAGCAATCCGAAGGCGAAGCGCCCTTCAGGCAAATCTTCATTTCGCCGAAACCGGTTAGAAAAGCTGGGCGGCGACACGCTACTCTCGTCGGCCCAAGCAGCGATCCACTCCCTTTAATGTGAGGTGTTTTCGAACCCGATAAATTTCAGGAGACGCGCAACGGTATCTGGCAAATGGAAGCGACGCGCGCTTCCACCGAGCGTTCACGAATACTACGGATCCAAACATGAAACGAATAATTCCTGCTCTTGCAATGACATCGGCGCTCGGCTTGCCCACGACGGCACAGGCTGAGCCGCGCAGCTATGACGCCGCCAAGGCGAACCAGTTCCTGGAGCCGCTGGCCGAAGATATTGTCCCGGAGGATCCCGTGTCGCGCGAACTGCACATGCGCCACACGGCCTATGATGCAGCCATATTCGGGCAGGTCGCGATACTGACCTACAACCAGATCTACGCCCAGGCGATCGACAAGGACTCAGAGCTCTATGTCGGCTTCAACCGCTTCGCCCACGGCCGTGACCTCGCAGGGCCGGGCTATGCGACCTTCAAGTCGCCCAATGCCGACACCTTATATTCCAATGCCTATCTGGATCTGACGGCAGGACCGGTTCTGCTGACCGTGCCGCCCACCGAAGGGCGCTATTATACCGTCAATCTGCTCGACCTCTATGGCAATGCCACCAATATCAGCGCGCGCACCCATGGTACGACCGGCGGCCGCTATCTGCTCGCGACCACCGATTGGGGCGGCGAGGTGCCGGAAGGCGTCACGCTGTTCCGCGTAACACAGCCCTTTATGTGGATCCTGATGCGGATCGAGGCGGAGACGCCCGCGGTTCTGCCGGAGGTCCGGCGCCTGCAGGACGGCTTCACGCTGGAGCCGACGGCTTCGTCGCCTGCCCAGCGCGAATTCCCGGCTCCGGGGACGATTGATGATCCGGCGGCCTTTCTCAAGATCCTCGACTGGGTGGTCGAACAGGCCGGGGTACGAAACGAGGAACTGGGGCACGTCCAAGGCTTCCGCAGTCTCGGCGTGGGCGGCCCGCGCACGGTTGAGCAAGTTTTGGACGACGAAGCGGTGAAGCGGGGCGTGGAAGCCGGATTCGCAGATGCGCGAACGGTCATCACTAACAGTCTCGCCCAGAACGGAGTCAGCATCAACGGCTGGCGCGAGCCGCTTGATATCGGGCGCTACGGCTTCAATTATATTTACCGGGCCAGCGTCAACACGCTGGGCACCGGAGCCAATGTACGGCTCGAAAATTTTGCCTTCACCACGTTCGAGGATGCCGAGGGCGAAGCGCTCGACGGCGCCAAGCATGACTATGTGCTGCGCCTGGCATCGCCGCCGCCCGCCGACTTTTTCTGGTCGGTCACCGTCTATGACCGCAACACTCAGGAACTGGTGCCCAATGACCGGAACAAATATCTGGTCAGCGACAATACAGAGGGGCTGGTCATCGGCGAGGACGGTTCCATTACCATCACATTCTCGCGCGATGCGAAGGGCCCCAACGCCATCCCGATTCCCGATGGCGGCTTCTATCTTGCCTTGCGCGCCCAGGGGCCTCGGCGGGAGATGATGCAAGGGACATGGGAGCTGACGCCGGTGCAAAAATTGCCGCGTTAGGAAACTGCCGTTTCAGCCTATTTAGGGGCGTCGCTACTTGTCTCCAGCTTTGCCTTTTCGGCAGCGATGAATTCCTCCATCTTTGCCTCCATCACGGGTAGCGGCACGGCACCCAACGCAAGATAAGTGTCGTGAAATGGCCGCTGGTCAAAGGCGGTACCGAGTTCCGCTTCTGCCTTGGCGCGGAGCTTGCGAATGCTCATCTCGCCAAGCTTGTAGGCCAGAGCCTGCGCGGGCCAGGAAATATAGCGGTCGACTTCGGTCTCAACATCGCGCTGCGCCAGCGCGGTATGGCTGGCCAGATAGTCTATCGCCTTCTGCCGGCTCCAGCCTTTGCTATGGATCCCGGTATCGATCACCAGTCTCACAGCCCGCCACATTTCAAAAGTTTGCCGCCCAAATTCCTCATAGGGGGTTTCGTACATGCCAAGCTTGGTGCCCAGCCATTCCGTGTACAGCCCCCACCCCTCGCCATAGCCGGAGAAATAAATGCCCCGGCGGAACTCCGGCCGGTCGGGCGCTTCCAGCGCCACCGCTGCCTGAAAACTGTGGCCCGGAATACATTCATGCAGCGCCAATGCGGTCAGGTTATAGAGCGGCCTCGATGGCAGATCATAAGTGTTGAACAGGCAGCTCTCCAGCCCGCCGCGGCCTGACGTGTAGATCGGAGCGATCGCATCTGGCACGGGCCGAATAGTAAAACGATAGCGCGGCAGAAAGTTGAAACTGTCCTTGAGCTTGCCATCCATTTTCTTTGTGACATAGGCGGCATAGGACAGCAGTTCGCGCGGGGTCTTCGCATAAAATTGCGGGTCAGAACGCAGGAAAGCCAGAAATTCGGGAAACGTTCCGGTAAAGCCGGTGGCCTTCATCGTCGCCTGCATGTCGGCATCGATCCGGGCCACTTCCTCCAGACCGATCTGATGGATCTGATCCGGGGTCAGGTCCAGTGTGGTGTAAAGGCGAATCTGGTCCTGATAGAAGCGTTCACCATCCGGCAGCGAATAGGCGTCGATGGACGTTCGCGCGCGCGGCATATAATCTTTGCGCATGAAGCGGAGCAGCGCAGCATAGGCTGGGGCGACCTCAGCCTCGATGATCTGCAGGGCCTCCGTCCGCATCGCGGCCTGCTCGGCCTCAGGGATGGAATCGGGCATCGTGCGAAAGGCATCGTAAAAGGGATTGTCTTCGCCCGTCACCGTGTACGCTTCGATCGTCGTGTCACGACCCTCGATACCGACCCGCGGCACGGTATAGCCGCGCGCCAGTCCGGCCCGCATGTTGGCGATATTCTCGGCAAAATAGCGGGGGATATCTTTCATCCGGCCGAGATAGTCCCGGTAGCGGGCAGCGGTGGAAAAGCCCGTTCGCGGATTGAGACCGCCCCAGAAAAACGTGTCGCTGTTAAACGGTGCCTCATAGGTCTTATACTCGAGACTGTTGACCTGCTCCCAGATCATCTGGCGGAAAACCGCCGCATTTACCTGTTCCTCATCTGAAAGCTGATCGACGGGAATGTCATCAAGCTGGCGCAATACGTCCTGCCAATAAGCCAGCCGCCTTGCCTGCGTTTCCGCTGTTTCACTGGGAAAGCGATCGCCTTGCACCCAGCGCCCTTCATCCTTCACCAGATGAAATTCCTTGTGCCGCCATTCGGTTTCCGCCTCGTAGAGCGCGCGCAATTTTGCGTCGAGTGGCCCGGCTTCCTCAGCAGCAGCTGCCTGAACTTCGGCCTCCTGAGCGAAAGCCGGGGTTGCCGGAACCACACTTGCGGCCCCGAGACACAAAGAAAAACCGATGCGTGATAGCGTCATGACGAACCCCTGATTTGGACCAGATACTTAGTCACCATAGACGCAGGATAGCGCGCTGAGGTCAAGTCGCCGCCCCCATTACAACACAAGTTTCTTACACAGTCGAAAACGCTGTTTTTCTGCCCGTTCCCGCCGCGGTGTCAAACCCATAAAATCCGGATCGCCACATAGAGTATCAGCAAAGCGGTCAACCGCCGGATCCATATCTCCGGCAAAGCCTTGCTGGCCAGAATGCTACCGATCTGCCCGCCCAGCAGTACGCCGACAAACAAGGGCCAATAGGCAAGCACCGCTTCGCCACCGCTGGCCAGACCTGACTTCATCAACTGGCCGGCCAGCCCGCCGATCGAATTGACCAGGATGAACACACTGGCGGTTGCCGCGATGCGGCGGCTGTCGGACCAGCGGGTGAGCAAAAGGATTGGGGCGAGAAAGATCCCGCCGCCGATACCGACCATTCCCGAGAGAAAACCAATGCCGGTACCGACAACGGGCGCAAACAGAAGGTGGCTTGTCCAGGAGGGAGCACGGGGTCCGCCCCCTGCCCGCTTGATAAACGGTTCGATAATCAGCAACAGGCCGGCTGCGGCCAGCGACAGACCGAGCAACAGCATGAAACTGTCTTGGGCCAGGACCATGCGTCCGCCCAGCCACGCGGCCGGGACTGACAGCAGCAGAATCGGCCATATTTTTTGCCACTCGATGAGCCCGCGCGCCTGAAAACGGAGCGTTCCGCCGGTCACGACAATGATATTGCACAGCAGCGCAATCACCGGCAGCGCCCGATAATCAAGCGCCGCCAGCGCCAGCAAGGCAATATAGGTCGAACCGCCGCCAAAACCGACGCTGGCGTACAGCGTTGCAGTCAGCGCAAATAGCAGCGCCAGGCCGAAGATGCCAAAAGCCATCTCAGATCCCGCCGCGCCGTCGGCGACTCAGATCAAAACTTGCCGTGACAATGCTTATACTTGCGGCCTGACCCACAAGGGCAAGGCGCGTTGCGGCTGACCTTGCTGCCATCGAACGGATCTTTCGGATTGTTCATCTGTCCGGATTGCCGCGGCGGAAGCGACGAGGAAACCGTTCCCAAAGTGCCGCCATCAATATCATTGCTGTTATCTTCTCCGGTCAGCGGATCGATATGCGTCGTCAAGAAGTCCGGCAGTTCCGGCAAGTCCGGCACTTCAAGCTCTTCCTGGCTTTGGAACTGGCTGATCGCAATCGTCTTGGTCACGCCTTCGCGAATGATCTCCAGCATCCGCTCGAACAGGCCGAACGCTTCCTGCTTATATTCGTCGAGCGGTTTTTTCTGTGCATAGGCGCGCAGGAACACCACCTGCCGGAGCGCGTCCAGCGTCGCCAGATGTTCTTTCCAGTGATGGTCAAGCAATTCGAGCAGAATCGATTTTTCAATCTGTTGCCAGACGCCGGGGTTCTCGGCTTCGACCGCCGCCATCTTTGCTTCAAAATCGGCATCAGCCATGTCGGCAATGCGCGTTTCAATCATTTCAGGCTCGAGTGCATCTTCCTGCATCCATGCATCGAAATCGGGCTCAAGGTTGAGCACGTCCTTCACGCGGGTCTTCAACCCTTCGATGTCCCACTGCTCGGGATAGCTGCCCGGCGGACAGGCATCGGCAACCATGCCGTTCACAGTTTCATGACGCATGTCTTCGACCACATCACCAACCGTATCGGCATCCATGATTTCGGAGCGTTGCTCGTAAATCACCTTGCGCTGATCGTTCATCACGTCATCATATTCGACGACCTGCTTGCGCGCCTCATAGTTGCGCGCCTCGACCTTTTTCTGGGCCGTTTCAATAGCCTTGGACAGCCATTTCCCGCCGATAGCTTCACCGTCCTCGAGATTTTTGTTCATCATCTTGGCGAACATCGTCTCGGTACCAAAGATGCGCAGCAAATCGTCCTCAAGGCAGAGGTAAAAACGGCTGAGGCCAGGATCGCCCTGACGGCCGGAACGACCGCGCAGCTGGTTATCGATACGGCGGCTTTCGTGCCGCTCCGTACCGAGCACGAACAGGCCGCCGGCCTCCCGCACGGTCTGCCGCAGGGCCCGCACTTCTTCTTCAATCTTGGCGATCGCCTTGTCCTTTTCCAGACCGTCTTCCATCTCGGACAGCTCATCTTCGATCCGGAAATCGATATTGCCGCCGAGTTGGATATCGGTACCGCGACCGGCCATATTGGTGGCGATGGTCACCGCGCCGGGTGAGCCGGCCTGCGCCACGATATGTGCTTCCTGTTCGTGGAAACGGGCGTTCAGGACGCTGTGTTTCACGCCTTCCTTGTTGAGAAAGTCCGAAAGCAATTCCGATTTTTCAATCGAAACGGTACCAACCAGAACCGGTTGCCCCTTGTCGCTATGCTCCTTGACCGTCTTTGCAATCGCCGCAAACTTATCCAGCGTATTCTTGTAAAACTCGTCATTCTCGTCAATCCGCTGGACCGGCTTGTTGGTCGGGATCGTAACGACGTTCATCTTGTAGATTTCGAAAAATTCCGCCGCTTCGGTTTCTGCGGTGCCGGTCATGCCGGACAGCTTCGGATACATGCGGAAATAATTCTGGAAGGTGATCGACGCCATCGTCTGGTTTTCCGGTTCGATCTGAACCCCTTCCTTGGCCTCGACCGCCTGATGCAGGCCGTTGGACCAGCGCCGCCCGTCCATCATTCGGCCAGTAAACTCGTCGATGATGATGACCTTGCCATCCTTGACGATATAGTCGGTATCGCGCTTGCGCATGACATTGGCCATCAGCGCCTGATTGAGGTGATGGACAACCTGGGTATTCTCAAAGTCGTAGAGATTGCTGCCAATCAGCAGACCGGCCTCCTCGAGCAAACGCTCGGCTTTTTCCGTGCCGTCTTCGGTCAGCGAAATATTCCGGCTTTTCTCGTCCTTTTCATAATCCTCTTCGGTGATATTCTGGACCACGTCGTTGACCTTCAGATAAAGATCAGACTTGTCGTCGGTTGGCCCGGAGATGATCAGCGGTGTCCGTGCTTCATCGATGAGGATCGAGTCCACTTCATCGACGATCGCGAAATTGAATGGCCGCTGCACCATCTGGGAGCGTTCGTGCTTCATATTGTCGCGGAGATAATCGAAACCGAATTCGTTATTGGTGCCGTAGGTAATGTCCGCCGCATAGGCAGCCCGACGCTTTTCCTCGCCGAGGTTGGGAACGATGACCCCGACTTCGAGGCCGAGGAAATTATACACCTGGCTCATCCATTCCGCGTCGCGACGGGCGAGATAGTCGTTGACCGTGACGACATGAACGCCCTTGCCACCGATCGCGTTGAGATAGCAGGCAAGGGTTGCCACCAGGGTCTTACCTTCACCAGTGCGCATTTCCGCGATTTCACCGCGATGCAACACGATGCCGCCGATCAGCTGAACGTCATAATGCCGTTGACCCAAAGTCCGTTTTGCCGCTTCCCGAACGACCGCAAAGGCTTCTGGCAAGATATCGTCCAGCGTTTCGCCATTGGCCACACGTTCCTTGAAATAGGGCGTTTTGGCGGCGAGTTCTTCGTCGGAAAGACCCTCGACCGACGGTTCGAACGCGTTGATTGCGTCGACCACTTTTTGCATCGATTTGACATAGCGGTCATTGGCTGACCCGAAGATGGATTTGGCTAAATCGCCGAACATGACATTTTCCAGTTTATAGATTTTTCCGGCAAATCAGGTGCCGGACAATAGAATGAATTTAGGGTGAAACGTTTGCCGATCAATATCGGCACAGAAGTGTAGTGGCGCTAAGGTGCGCCTTCTTCATGTTCCAGCTTGTCGCCCGCTTCCGAAAGCATCGCAAATACAGGCCAGACAGGCTGATTTTTGCCGGCTTGGATGATAGCGGATGCATTGACGGCCTGGACAGTTGCGATGACGCAGAACTGGCGGTAGGGGGATGCGATGCTCGCAGTCTCGGTATCGGTACACTGCTGGGCCTCGGCAATTTCGGCTAGGTTCGCAGCGCTGCCCAGTTCCGGCATCATGCGTTCTTCGGTTGCCGCAGACGCAGGCACGGCAAGGCCGACAGCGTTGAATAGCAGCAACATAAAACTTGCAATATATGCGTTCATGGACAAGGCCCCGTCAATATCAGCGCGTTCTATCAAAACATTAGATAAAGGCAAGTTAAGTGTCGGACAATCTTTCGCCTCTGGCGCCATCCCAATCACCAATATTACCAGATATTGATGGCGTTACCTGCCGTATCGCCAGAGCTCGGTACAAGGAGTGGGACCGCTGCGATCTGACCTTTGTGGAGCTGGCCGAGAACACGGCGGTTGCCGGCGTCCTGACCAAAAGCAAATGCCCGTCACCCGAAGTAGAATATTGCCGGGAAGCCCTGAACGGCGGCAAGGCGCGCGGACTGGTGGTAAATGCGGGGAATGCCAATGCCTTTACCGGTGCAAGGGGCATGGCAGCGGTCGAGAAGATAGTGTCCCTGGCATCCACACACCTAGGTTGCTCCGAGACAGAAATATTCGTTTCCTCGACCGGTGTCATTGGCGTTCCTCTGCCACAGGACAAGGCGGAAGCAGGCCTGAAGTCTGTGTTTGAAGCACAGCCCTGCGGCTGGGAAGATGCAGCAGCAACCATCATGACGACGGACACCTTTCCGAAACTGGCGAGCGCGACTGCTGTGGTCGGCGGCGAGACCATCCATCTCAACGGCATCGTAAAGGGTTCCGGCATGATAGCCCCGGATATGGCGACGATGCTCGGCTATATTTTCACCGATGCCACCGTCGATGCGCGCTTTCTGCAACAGATGCTGAGCGCAGCGACGGCCAGAAGCTTTAATTGCATCACCGTCGACAGTGATACATCGACCAGCGACACCGTACTGGCCTTTGCTACCGGAAAGAACACAGCCCCTGCCCTGACATCTTTTGATGACGACGGTGCCGACGCGTTCCAGGCGGCACTGAGCGATCTGTGCATGCAACTGGCCCATCTGGTGGTGCGCGACGGCGAAGGCGCGAGCAAATTTATCGAAATCGCGGTCACCGGAGCGGACAGCGATGACAGCGCCAAACGGATCGCTCTCTCCATCGCCAATTCGCCGCTGGTCAAAACCGCGATTGCCGGAGAAGACGCCAACTGGGGCCGCGTGGTCATGGCGGTCGGCAAGGCCGGCGAGCCTGCGGATCGCGACTCGCTGGCGATCAGCTTTGGCGGCGTGACCGTCGCCCGCGACGGACTGGTGGTGCCGGATTATGACGAAGCACCGGTCGCCGCGCATCTTAAAGGGAGCGAGATCGACATCGCGGTCGATATCGGTCTCGGCGAGGGCAAGGCCAAGGTCTGGACCTGCGATCTGACCCACGGTTATATCAACATCAACGCCGACTATAGGAGCTAGGTCCTTGCACGCGCTCTATCAGCCCGTTCTCGACATAATTGAAAAAGCATCACGCGATATCGTGCTGCCTTACTACCAGAATCTGAAATCCCACCAGATCAACGAGAAGACCCCGGGCGATCTTGTGACCGTAGCCGACAAGCTCAGTGAGGAATTTATCGCAGGGGCGCTGGCGGCACTGCTCCCGGATGCAAAAATTGTTGGAGAAGAGGCTTTTGCTGCGGACGAAACCGTTCTCGATCAACTGGTGGACGGCCGCGTGTGGATCATTGATCCGATCGACGGCACCGGAAATTACGCCTCTGGCAACCCGCCATTCGGCATCATGATTGCCCTGGCCGAGCAGAATGAAACCGTTGCGGGCTGGCTGTTCGATCCGCTGACCGGGCGCACCTGCCACGCCGCAAAAAATGGTGGGGCCTGGATGAATGGCCAAAGGATAGCGGTACCCGAGAACTTCCCCGAACGACCGATTGCGGCACTGGCTACCGGTTTCATGACAGGCGAAGAGCGCGATGCACTGGTGGCTGCTGCCTCACCACATTATGAAATTGTCGATATTCCCCGCTGTGCTGCGGAGCAATATCCGCGACTGGTGGAGGGCACCAACCATCTTTCGATATTCCATCGGACTCTGCCGTGGGACCATGCTTCGGGCGTATTGTTTCTGAATGAAGCTGGCGGCAAATGCGCGCGCTGGGATGGATCGCATTATCGCCCTGCTGATCGCACAAAAGGACTGCTCGGCGCCTCGTCACCGAAACTCTGGGACGAAGCTGCCGAGCAGCTGGGGAAAATCTTCAGGCTTTAAGCAGGCAGGCTGGACTCAAGCCAGGATTTCAACTGACTTTTCGGAGCCGCACCGACCTTGGTTTCCACCGGTTCACCGTTGTTGAACAGGATCATCGTCGGAATACCACGGACGCCATATTTGGCGGGCGCATCCGGACTGTCATCGATATTGAGCTTGGCAATCGTTACCTGGCCGCTCAATTCATCGCTGATTTCTTCCAGCGCGGGACCGATCATTTTGCACGGACCGCACCATTCTGCCCAGAAATCGACCAGAACCGGGCCGTCTGCCTTAAGAACGTCGCCTTCGAAACTAGCGTCGGTAATTGCTTTGGTAGCCATAACGAATCTCCAATTGTTTGAACCCTATTTAGGTATGCTGGGGTCTGCGCTCAACCTCTGTGGCAGAAAGGATTTTCATGTCGGCTCATAGTCGGGCTTGTGGCGTTCGATCAGATCAGGGGAAAGTTCCAGCATCACCGGCCCATGAGAGTAGAGCAGTCCCGCCTTGATCGGACGGCCAGGAAATATCTTTTCCAGCGCAGCGACATAGGCCGCCATCTGCCGCAGATAGGCAACCGGCGCCTGCGCGGCATTGGCGGGAACGCCGCGGCCGGTTTTGAAATCGACGACAAAAATCTGTTCGTCGGTGATCAGCAGGCGATCAACCGTACCGGAAATCACATGCTCCCCTACCACAGCAGCGATCGGTGCTTCGGCCAGACTTTCGGGCGCAAACAGCGCTGACCATTGCGGATTATCCATGACCGAAAGAACGGTTGCGATAATCTCCGAACGGCGTGCCGGATCCGATATCTGCTTCTGTTTAGCAAGCCATCCGTCGGCAACATCCCTGCGGCGTTCCGGCGCGATATTCGGCAAACGCTGGAACAGGCTGTGCAGCAGGATACCCCGCTCGGCAGCGTCGCGCATCGTCAGATCGGGGGGCGGATTGCTGGCCTGATCGGGCCCGAGATGCGAAGGGGTCAAAGGGCGCGGTGGCCGGGATTCTTCCGGGGCCGACCGGAACAGCCATTCAGGCGTCGGGATTTGACCGACATCCTGATCGCTAGCACCCTCAATGGCAGATGATTTCGCAGGCTGGTGCCGGCTCTCTGTCCGATATTCACGCACCGCAAACCAGTCCGGATCGTCGCGCCACGCGCTGCCCAGGGCTGTGAGGCCGCGTTCGATCGCGCCATACCAGCTCAGTTCCGGCACCTCGCCTTTCGCTCGCGGTCCGAGCACACCCGCAACCACCAGATGTTCTTCCGCACGGGTCATCGCGACGTAGAGCAACCGCCAATGCTCTTCCATCGCGATCTTGTCGGCATAGGCAGCATGTTCCGCAAGGATACCAACCCGCTCCGCCTTGCGAACCGGAACAACGGGATATTCTAGCTCCCGGTCAGTCCCCTCACCGAGTTTGATCGAAAAGCCACCGCTTTTCTTGCTGGCCGGATCAAAAGTCGCGTTGGCGAGGATCACCAGCGGCGCCTGCAGCCCCTTGGCGCCATGAACGGTCATCAGGCGCACTTCGTTGCCGCCTTCCACCTGTTCGCGCTTTATCTCGACGTCGCCCCGGTCGAACCAATCAAGAAAACCCTGCAAGGTTGGAATATGATCCCGCTCAAACGCGAGCGCCGTCGCCAGTAATTCATCCAGCGGATCGACCGCCGCGTGGCTAAGCCGGGACAGCAATTTGCGCCTGCCCTGCATCGGCCCGGACAAAATGGTCTCGAGAAACTGATAGGGCGTGTTGAAATCGGCCATCGCCAGCAATTGCAGCAGCGGCTTGATTTCCTCGCCCAGTTCATCCTGACGACGCAAATATTCCCAGAGACTCTTGTCTGCGTTTTTTGCGTCCCGATAGCCCCGCGCGAGAAGCTCATCCTGCGACCAGCCAAGCAAAGGTGACACAACCAGACTGGCAAGATTGAGATCGTCATTTGGCTGCAGCACGAAGCGGATCGCCGCTAGCAGATCCTGTACCACCAGCGGCTGGTTCAGCCGAATCCGGTCGATCCCGGCCACCGGCACTTTCTCGGCAAACAGCCTCGCGACAATTAAGGCGCTGAGCTCATCGCGCTTGCTGACCAGAATGAGAATGTCTTTGGGTTGCAGCGCCCGGTTTTCCCGATCCAGCCACAGCGGCTTTTCCGGCGACAGCCATTGCTTGATCTGCATGGCAAGCTTCTGGGCAAACACCCTCTTCTCTTCGCTCGCCCAGGATTCCTCATCCTCGTCATCGGCATCGCTGGTGTCTGCGATCGGCTTCCACAGGGTGACACTGCCGCTAGCGCCCTGATAATTGCTGCGATGGTCCGGGACCCGGTGATCCAGGCCCAACTGCTCGTGGCTGATCTGTTCAAGCGTCGCATCGACCACTTCCAGAATCGGCGGTGTCGACCGGAAACTGCGGTCGAGCGACAGATCGCCAAATGGCTGTTCTGAAGCCTCGGCCAGAGCGAAAAACTCGGTGCGCGCGCTGGCATAATTGTGCGGACTGGTGCCCTGAAAGCCGAAAATCGCCTGCTTGAAGTCACCCACCGTGAACAGGGTCCGGAGCCGCTCCGGATCGGCTCCGATACCAGCGAAAAACTCACCGGCCAGCGCGCGGACAATATCCCATTGCGCGCGATTGGTATCCTGCGCTTCGTCGATCAATATATGGTCGGTCCGCTGGTCCAGCTTGTAGCGGATCCAGGCCGCCATATCGCTCTTCTGCAACAGCCGGGCCGTCATCCGGATCATATCGTCGAAATCGACCACGCCATGCAGTTTCTTGGCGTCAGCATAGCGATGATAGAAAGCGCGCCCCGCTTCCAGCGCGCCAGCGAACAGATCGGCATAGTCAAACAACACTGCTTTTTCGAGCAAACTGCTGCTCCACTCAAACAGAGAACCGGCAATAAAATCATAGTCCGGCAGCGCTTTCAGCAGGCCTTTCGTAGGCTTCGGCGGCGCACCGGTGGTCTTGGTCGCCCAGGCCAGATGCACATCCGGCAAGGCGGCGGCGCGCTCCTGCGGACTGAGCGTCAACCAGAGGCGGATCGCAAGCTGCCGTTCCTGCTCCTTCTTCCCGCCAAACTCCGCCATCGCATCGCGCAACAGTGTCATCGAGCGGAGATCTATCGCTTCGTCACGGCAGCGCTCCGCCAGCCACGACTGCCGGTCGCCGTCGATCGGCAGGCCGAGCAGTTGCCGGACAAAGGGCAAAACGCCGGTGGCCAGTTGCTCCATCGCGTCGGCTTTGGCCGCGCAAGCCATCAGAAATTGTTCGGTCGCCTCCTCGCCCATGCGGACGCTTAGCTGCTGGATCGCCTCGATGATCTGCGAACGCCCTGCCCGCTCTTCTTCGAGCAGCAGATCGCCCAGAACCTCGCGCGTCAGAATTTTCTGGTCGCGTGCTTCGATCGGCTTGAACATCGATGCAATACCCGCCTCTTCCGGAAAGGAAGCGAGCAGGGACTGGCAAAAGCCGTGGATCGTCATGATCCGCAGACCTCCACCCTGCGCATCCAGAACGCGCGCAAACAAAGTCCGTGCCCGGGCTCTGGTTTCTGGCCGGGTTGATGCGCCAATGGCCTCCAAGTCATTGGCCAGCAGCGTATCGTCCATCCGCACCCACGCCGCTAGCTGACGGTTGATCCGCTCCGCCATCTCGGCGGCGCCGGCCTTCGTAAAGGTGAGACAAAGGATATGCTCCGGATCCACCTTTTCCGTCAGCAACAGGCGAAACACCCGCGCGGTCAGGACCTGGGTCTTGCCGGTTCCGGCAGACGCGCTGAGCCAGATATTGCTATCCGGCTCAACCGCGTCAATCTGCCGGTCCTTAAGCGGGAAGATCTTTGGCTTGCCGCTACTCATGATCCGGTGCCTCCGCCGGTGCGCGACCGTACCATTCTTCAAGCCGCATCAGCTGATCATAGTCGGCGTAGCGCGCATATTCCGGATGCAGCTTGGCGATCATCGGTTCCGCACCCTTCAGATAGCTATCGGCTGCCTCGTTGAAGCGGGCGACAGCATGGTCGACCATCGCATCTGCCGCGATCACATTGTCCCCGCGCCCCTGCGTCGGAGAGCGAACGTGGCCGAAACTGTCGGTGCCTCCTTTTTTTGCCAAAGACCAATACTCGAAAGCCGCTGCCTCCCCTTCAATATCCTTGAAACCGCCAATCTCGGCAATGGCGGCCAGCAGGCCCAGTTGCAGATTATAGCCTTCGATCACAGCCCTGTTACTTGGCGCACCGCCGGTTTTATAATCGACAATCGCCAGACGCCCGTCGGGCATCCGGTCGATGCGATCGGCGATCCCGGACAGCTCAACACCGGCGACCTCTGCTTTGCCGTATATCTCCGATGCGAGCGGCTGCCGCCCACCCTTTTGATTTTCTGCGACGGTCGCCGCGATCCAGTCCAGCCCCTCCAGCAAGCGCGGCGCCCAAAGGCTGCGCATCAATGGATGCAGGCCAGGGTCGTTCAGAAATACCAAGGCCCTTTCTCGCAGCGCGCCTGGAGCGTAATTGTTCTGCTTCGCCCACTGCTCGAGAATGTCGTGAATGATGGTTCCGCGCCATGCCGCGCTCGGATCGGCGTCGATCCTGTCGAGCGAGGCAAAACCCATGATCTTGTTTGCGTAAAATGCATAGGGATCGGCGATCAGACGGTCGACCTGCGTTACCGATATCGGGATGTCCCGCTGCTCTGCGCTCGGCATCGGACCGGGCCGTGGATAGGGCACGGGCTCCGCCTGCGGCTGGTCGATCAGCGACAACCACGAACGGGCGTCCGGATGTTCTTTCAGATTGTCGCCGCACATGCCTTTCAGACGAAGCAGGAAGCGCGAGGCAATCGCCGGGCCAGAATCGTCGCGCCGCGCCCGCGAGAGGACCACACGCTTTGCGCCCATCGCTCCGACCAGATCGTGGGCAGACAGACCGATCTGCCTTTCCTGCGCCGGCAGGCCAAGCGATTTGCGAATCATCGGTGCCAGCCAGGGATCGGGCGTAATCGCCTGCGGCCAGCTGCCCTCGTTCAGACCACAGCAGATCACCAGTTCCGACTGTTGCAAGCGCGCTTCCAAAAGACCGTAAAGCGCAATCCGGGGATGACCGCCATAGGGAGGACGCACCGATATTTCGGACATCAATGTCTCAAAATAGCCGGCCAATTCATCCGCCGCGATGCGGATTGGCCCCATCTCCGCCCGCACCTGCAATTTCGTCAGCAGATCGGCCAGTTCCCGGCCAGCGGGTCCGGCCCAAATTGCTCCCCCGGTCAGCGTCTCTGCCAATTGTCGCAATTGATCCAGAAGATGCGCCCAGTCCAGCGGCCCAGCAAGCAGCGTTTCGATCGGCGCGAACATCGTACGGACCGACTGCCACCAGGGCGCAAGCGCGTCCCGCAATTTTTTGGTCCGATAGTTTTCGGCTTTCAGCAACGCGTCAATCCCGGCCAGTCCTGGTGCCGGACGCGGACCCCGCATCAGCAAGTCGAGCTTGCGCACATTATCCAGCCACACAAGCCGCTCTTCTCGACTCTGCACCAGCGGATGTTTGAGCAAGGCGAGGAGCTCGGCCGGCGGAAAACCGTTGGCAACTGCTGCCAGCAGATTCAGGAAAAATACGCCTTCCGGCAGCTTCGCCAAGGGCTGTCCCGCGGTATCATCAACCTGAATATCCCAGCGTTTCAGATGAGCAGACACCCGCGTCGCCAACGACCTGTCCGGTGTGACGATGGCAACCCGTTGATTGGGATCCCCGAGCGCCTGCCTCGCCAGCAGAGCGATGATCTGGGCTTCTTCCGCGCTATTGCTTGCCTCCACCGTCTGCACCCCGGCCAGGCTGCGTTCGCTGCTCTCCAGCGTCTGCCAACGCACCGTCAGTTTCGGAATGGCGAAGGCATGGCTCAGAGCCCGGCTGCGTTTTGCTGCTGCGCCGCTTTCGCCCGTCCGGGGCCAGCGCATGACCTCGCCCCGCGCAATCGACATCCGGTCGAGCAGCAATTTGATATGATATTGCGGGTGCGTTTCTTGCGCGCGATCTGCGAACCCGGTCTGTGGGTCCGGCTGGAACGGCCCGAGCAAATCCCACTCCTGATCGGGCATGATCAAATCGAGATCGGGCAGCACCACCAACCCCAGCGGCATGAAGGATATGGTCTCCAGAAAGCGGGCGATAGCGGGTGCCGATGTGGTAATCCCGGCAGCAACGACAAAATGGTCCGGCGGCGACACTTTCCAGCGCGCTGCGATATGATCGAACAGGGCATTGCGGCGCACAGCCTGATCAACCCGCTGCCACTGCTCCAGCTGCTGCTGCCATTTCTCGGCGATGATCAGGAAGAAACGGTACGAGTCCTGCCAGTGACTGGACAGGTCGAGACTCTCCGGCTCTGTTTTCTTGAGATCAGCCAGCGTGATTTCTTCGACATTCAACTGATCGATGGTCCGTGCGAATTCGCGCGCCAGCCGCAGGGCGTCCTTCGCCAATATCGCATCGTCACGGAGCCGGATCTCTTTCTGGATCAGCTGCGCCAGCGTGAGCAGACGGTCCATAGGGTCAACCGCTGGCGGAACATCGAGTGCCAACTCTCCGGAATCAAGCGCGACACCAATTGATTCATCCAGATCAAGATCGCCAATAACCGCCATTTGCGGCAGCAACAGCCCATCCTCGCTGAGCCGGACAAACGCTTCCTGCAGCGCACGCTGAGCGCGATTGTTGGGCAGAATAACCAGACCGCGAGCCAGCCCGAATGCGTCTTTCGCAAAACGGTCGATCAGTCCCTGTGCCAGGGCATCGGCAAAGCCGCCATGCGCGGCGATATTGTAGATCGATGGCCGGCGGCGGTCAGACACGCGCCAGCGCGGCTTCCGTCGGCGCTATTGCTTCTGGCGAGCCGACCTCAAACCAATCACCTTCGTGGACCAGCCCAAATAGCCGCCCTTCCCCGATCGCCCTTTCCCAGAAAATATTGGTCGAAAAGGGCCCCTCGGGCGGATCACGCAGCAAACGCTTGGAAATCAGCTGTATACCCGAGAAAATCAGCGGTGCCTGCTGGCCGGGACGCTTGCGCGAAATCCGCCTCTCGTCATCGAGGTGAAAGTCACCAGAGCCCTTGTAATTATGCGCTACTTCCCGGGGCACGAGGAGCAGCAAGGCATCCATGCGTTCCTCGTCCCACGCCTGTGCCAGTCGGTGCAGGCTGTTGGTGGAGCCATCGGTCCACAGATTGTCGCTGTTGATACAAAAGAAATTCTCTTCCTCGATCAAGCGCTCCGCCTGGACCAAGCCACCGCCCGTTTCCAGCAGCTCTTTCCGCTCGTCTGAAACTTTGACCTGGATCGGATAGGACGACGCCGCCAGATGCGCTTCCATCATGTCGGCCAGATAATGCACATTGACGACCGCTTTGCCGATTCCCGCTTCGGCCAGCTTGTCAAAACAATGATCGATCATCGCCTTGCCCGCCACTTCGACCAACGGCTTCGGACGGTTTTCGGTCAACGGGCGCATGCGTTGGCCCAGACCGGCCGCCATGATCATCGCCGTTTCGACCTTGGTCATGGGGTCACTTTCGCTGCCGGAAGTGGCCGGTGCCGCACATCGGTTGGAATATGCTCGTCAAACCAGTCGGCAATCGGTTTCAGCGCGGGATGCTGCAAATCCTTTTCCAGCAGCCGCCACATTCTCGGCATGAAATCGAGATAGCGCTGCTTGCCGTCGCGGACGGATAGACGCGTGAAAATGCCAATGATTTTCGTGTTTCGCTGCGCGCCCAGAATGGCATAGTGACTGCGGAACGTGTCGGCTGCCGCTTCGCTGTACTCGGCCAGATAATAGGTCAGCATTCGTTGCTCGAGATCATCCGAGACATCGCGCCGGGCATCCTGCAACATCGACACCAGATCATAGGCCCGATGCCCGTTCAAGGCGTCCTGGAAGTCAAGCAGGCCGAACCCGCCATCTTCGAGCAGCATGATATTCTCGGCATGATAGTCGCGCATCACCGTGACTGGCGGGCTTTGCGCGGCGATGACCGGCTCCAAAATGCTCCTCCAGATCGCGTCAAAACTTTCTGCGTCGACATCGAGTTTTTGCGCCGGGCAATACCATTCGGTCAGCAAGCTCGTTTCCCGCAAATATTGCGCCTGATCATAGGCCGGCAAAGAGGCCGCCGGCACGTCATGCAACTCCCGCAGCAAATCCACAGCCTGACGATAGATGCCGTCCTCATCCTCCGGATGATAGTCGAGATGCTCGCGCATCCTCTGATCGCCGAAATCTTCCAGGAGGACCAGGCCGTGGGCCAGATCCCGGGCGTAAATCTCTGGCGCATTAAAGCCGGAAGACGTCAGATATTCGGCGATATTGATAAACGGCCTGGGGTCCTCATGCGGTGGTGGCGCATCCATCAGGATGGCTCGCCGATCGCCGTCGCGGACGCGAAAATAGCGGCGAAACGACGCGTCGCCGGCGACCGGCAATAGAACCGCGTTATCCCATCCGTTTTGCGTCAAAAAATCTGCCGCTGCCGCGGGCGGTTTCATGTCAGTGGCCATCGATTGTTCCAAGCGTTCCCGGCGGCCCAAGTCAACCGACGATTGTCTTCCCCGGTTATTTCCAGCTCAATATTGAGCGCATCCTTCCAGAAACTCTGCGGCATCCGGTCCGGCCATTCGACGATCATCGCACCGTCAATCAGCGTATCCTCGAGGCCGAGTTCCGGGATTTCATCCGGGTCTTCAATCCGGTACAGATCAATATGCGCAGCGGCTATTCTGGTTTCCGGCGGTTCATATTGCTGAACAATGGCAAAGGTCGGACTGGGCACTTCTCCGTGGTAGCCGAGGCCTTCCAATATTCCGCGCGCCAAAGTCGTCTTGCCGACACCAAGTGTCCCGGTCATCGCGATCTTGTCCCCTGCCCGCAGCAATGTGCCCAGTTTTCTCCCAAGGTCTAAAGTCGCTTCCTCATTTTCCAGAATTACCATGCGATCATTGCCTCGGCAGTTGCACCGTTACCAGCGTGCCCTGCCCCGGCTCGGAAGCCAAAGTCAGATCCCCGCCATGTGCACGGACGAGCTGACGGGCCAAGGGCAGACCAAGGCCACCTGATTTCTCATTCACTTTTTGATCACGCGAGCGCGCGAAACTGTCAAACACCTTGGATTGTTCCCCCGCGGTCATGCCAGGACCATCATCGGAAATATGGATCAGCGCCTGCTTCACGTCGCCGGATCCGTGGATCAGTACCCGTCCGCCGTCACCGGTATATTTAACCGCATTATCGACGATCTGGCTGATGGCCTGGCCCAGCCGCTTCCTGTCCGCCATCGCTGATCCCAGCTTTTCGTCCAGTTGCAACTCCAACTCGATCGACTTCGCTTTGACATCATCGCCGAACTGGCCCGCTATGTCCTCGATCAACTTTTGCAAATTCACCTTGTCCTTGGCAATCGGCAACGCGCCGGCTTCGCTTTGGCTCAAGTCGAGGACATTTTCGATCTGGCTGCTCAGCCGTTTGACGGACTGCAATATCGCACGCACATATTCGTGCCCTTGATCGGTCAGGGGGCCGGCTATTCCCTGATCCAGAAGTTCGGCAAAACCGCCGATCGAAGTCAGCGGGGTTCGGAATTCGTAGCTCATGTTGGACAGGAAGCGGCCCTTGATCGAGTCCGCTTCGACCAACGCTTCATTGCGGTCGCGCAGCGCCTGTTCGATCCGGTAGCTGTCGGAAATATCCAGCATCGTGAACAGCGCATTGCCATCAGGCAGCGGAATCGCGGCAAATTCAAACCGCCGTCCGTCAGCAAAGTTCAAGCTCCCACTCTTCTGTTCGCGCTCGGTCGTCGCACTGCGCACCATTTCACGGACTTCCGAGATATGCGCAGGATGGCGCAAATGGCCCGCCATTTTCTGCATCAGGGAATCGACGCGCGGATGTTTGCCCAGATACTTTTCGTCGAGACCCCAATTGTTGGCAAATTGATGGTTCCAGATATTCAGTCTTCCATCAGCAGCAAACACCGCCAGCGATTCAAACAGATTGTCAAAGGTCGCCGTCCTCACCCGCAACAGCGTATCGCGGGCGCTCGCCAGTTGAACCTGTTCGGTGCGATCTTCAAAAATGACCAGCATCCCGCCGTCCGGCGTCGGATTGGCAAGCACCCGCAAATGGGTACCGTCCGCCAGCAGCCAATTTTCTTCAATCGCTTTGGTGGATTGAAACCAGCTGGTTCTTTGTTCGCGCCATTCCGGGAAATCCCGCACTTCCGGGGTCCGGTTCATTTCACGCATCCGGTCGAGAACACGCGGAAACTCGGGCCGCTCGGCGACCCATTGCTGCCGCATGGAAAAAATGCGCTGGAATGGAAGGTTGCAGAACTTCAGCGACTTGTCGGGACCAAATTGCGCCACCCCGGCGGAGATCTGGTCGAGCATATCGCGCTGCGACTCACTGAAGCGTGTCTGCTCCCGGCGCGCATCTTCCAGATCCTGGATGTCGATGGCATAACCAGCGACACCGGACTTCCCGAGCGGCACATCGACCACCTGAGTCATCCGTCTTTCACCGCCAACGGTCGTCGCCACTATCCGTTCAAAGGGTCCGCCTTTCTCGCGCGCGCGGGCAGCAGCATCGACCGGGCTTACTCCATTGATCGTCTCGATAAGTTCAATGCCTTCGGTGACCACCTGCTCACCACTTTTGGCATCGACGGCAGCAACATAAGCGCTGTTGACCAGCGTCAGCTTCATATCCGGTGCACGGTGCCACATCGGCACCGGCGCTGCCTCAATCAAGGCCGAGAGCGCGTCAAAGGCCGCGCGCGCCGCCTCGTTCTCGTCGCGCAGCTCCGCGATCTGCTGTTCGCTTTCGGTGGCGTCGAAGATCCACAAAAGAGCGCTGCCATTGGGTGCAATTTTCTGATCGGCCAAGCCCCCTTTTATCAGCAACGCTTTGTCCGAACCGTCGACTTTGATTGAGCGTATAAAACTGCTGCCGGTTTTCTGCGCCAGATTGACGTCCTCGATCAGCGCTTCCAGATCCTCTCTTACAATTCCGCGACTTGCCTCGTGCAATTCGGAAATATGGGCCGGAAGGTGGTCAAAGCCCAACCAATGCATCAGGCGCTGCGAGGCCTCAAGCTTGCCATTGGATCGTACGAGCAAAGGCAAAGCAGGCGACGTTTCGAGCAGCCGTCCCAGCCTGCCGGATTGCCGCAAGGTCGATTCAGCCTTCGCTTTCATGGCAAGACCCGACCATATCGCCCAGGCTGCCGCGCCCAACCAGGCAGCAAGGATGAGGCCCAAAATGACCACAGTAAGATCTGGGACGTTCGACATTGACCCAATCGATTAGACGGATAGTGAACCTCCGAAAACCCCTATTCTTTATGACTTGGAAAAGCAGCTCGGACTAGGCTATTCCCAGCGTCGCAATAAATGCGGAGAGCGACCATGCCGATTGATGAAAGCCGGACCTTCAAGCCGATCAATATCGCGCTGCTAACCGTTTCCGATACCCGCACCGCGAAAGAAGACACCTCGGGAGATATTCTGGCCGAGCGGATCGTCCAAAAGGGTCATATATTGATCTACCGCCACTTGCTGAGAGACGACAAGTCGGCCCTTGTCGCCCAGTTGCACCAATGGATTGATGACGAGCAGGTCGATGTCATCATCACCACGGGCGGAACCGGCCTGACCGGTCGCGATATCACACCGGAAGCGCTGGCCGCCGTCAAGGACAAGGATATTCCGGGTTTCGGTGAACTGTTTCGCTATCTCAGCATCGAGAAGATAGGCACCTCCACCGTGCAGTCTCGCGCCTGCGCGGTCGTCGCGCGCGGGACCTATATTTTCGCTCTGCCAGGCTCTAACGGCGCGGTGAAAGACGGCTGGGATGGCATATTGGATACCCAGCTGGACAGCCGCCATCGCCCCTGCAATTTCGTCGAACTAATTCCCCGGCTGCTTGAAAAATAGCGATTCAATCCATTTGTTCTTTTTATGTTCTCATTGTATGATGAGCATATGGATGCCAGAAAGCCGCTACATCATGAAACCGAAAAAGGCCGAGGGGCGCCATCCAATGCGGTGTCGCAACGATTCAATCTGCAAGATCGGCAGGTAGACGGCGACTGGCTGGACGAAAAAGGCCAAATCGGTGAAAGCGCTCCAAAACGACGGACAGATGTCACGATCGAATTTCCCAAATCGATCATTAATTACAACACATCACCCGATCTGCCATTCGACCGCTCCATCAACGCCTATCGCGGCTGCGAACATGGCTGTGTTTACTGTTTTGCAAGGCCGACTCACGCTTATCACGATCTGTCGCCAGGTCTCGATTTTGAAAGCAAGCTGTTCGCCAAGCCCAATGCCGCCGACCTGCTCCGCCAAACCTTTGCTAAACCCAATTATCGGCCAGCGAGTATTGCTATCGGAACCAATACCGATCCCTATCAGCCGATCGAAAAGCGCTACCGGATCACGCGGCAGATACTGGAAGTCATGCTGGAAACACGGCATCCGGTTGTCATCACCACCAAATCCAATCGGGTCATCAACGATCTCGATGTGCTGACCCAACTCGCCCTTCAACAGCTAACCGCAGTCGCGATTTCAGTGACGACGCTGGATCCGGTAACGGCACGCCTTCTGGAACCCAGGGCCCCGACACCTGCACGGCGACTGGAAGCAGTCCAGCAGCTCAGCCAGGCGGGCATCCATGTCCACGTCAATATTGCGCCGGTAGTGCCCGGCATCACCGATCACGAAATTGAATCGATCGTGTCTGCTGCGGCCGGCTCCGGGGCACGGAGCGTCTCGTTCATTCCGTTACGCTTGCCGCATGAAGTGGCACCGCTGTTCGAACAATGGCTCGAGACACATTATCCGGACCGCAAATCGAAGGTGATGAGCATCGTCCGCCAGATGCGCGGCGGCAGACGCAATGATCCCGCTTTCCACAGCCGTATGCGCGGGCAAGGCCCATGGGCCGACCTGATCCGCACCCGACTGGCCAT
This sequence comes from Parasphingorhabdus sp., assembly GCF_048269865.1. Classification (GTDB taxonomy): domain Bacteria; phylum Pseudomonadota; class Alphaproteobacteria; order Sphingomonadales; family Sphingomonadaceae; genus Parasphingorhabdus. Next base: position 76,338 of record NZ_JBLWUA010000002.1, read on the forward strand.
TGCCTCACGCAAAGCGGGACTGGGGAAAGCGAAGATTACGCTCCGGACCGATCTGTTCGAACGACCGCAGATCGCTGGCAGCCAACTGGAATTATTCTAGGCGTCGACCAGGCTCTTCAGCTGATAATCCTTATATTCATCACGCAGGGCGCGCTTCAGAATTTTGCCGGTTGCGGTATGCGGCAGTTCATCGACAAATTTCACTTCATCCGGCAGCCACCATTTGGCAACCTTGTCGCTCAGATAGGCAATGATATCATTTGCGGAGACGTCGCTTGCCGGTTTGCGCACGACCAGCAGCAATGGCCGTTCATCCCATTTCGGATGATAAACGCCGACGGCCGCGGCTTCGGCGACGCCGGGACAACCGACAGCCGCATTTTCCAGTTCGATCGAACTGATCCATTCGCCGCCTGATTTGATCACATCCTTGGCCCGGTCGGTGATCTGCATGGTGCCATCGGGATGCAATACCGCGACATCGCCGGTATCGAACCAGCCATCATCTTCAACCGCATCCTCGTCTGCCCGATAATAGCGCTGGATGATCCAAGGGCCGCGGATTTCCAGCGTACCGCTGGTTTTGCCATCGCGCGGCGCAACATTGCCATCTTCATCGATCACCCGCAGTTCCACACCGAAAGGAGGACGCCCCTGCTTGCAGATGACATCGACTTTCTGCTCGAAATTCAGATCATCCCAATTCGCCGGCAGCGCTCCGGTCGTTCCAATCGGCGATGTCTCGGTCATCCCCCAGGCATGAGCCACCCGGATATCATTTTTCATCAGCCGCTCGATCATTGAGCGCGGACAGGCGGAGCCGCCAATCACAACAACGGCCAGCTTACCATAATCACCGCCATTGGCATCCATGTCTGCAAACATCGAAAGCCAGACTGTCGGCACACCGGCGCTATGCGTAACACCCTCTTCACGGATCAGTTTCCACAAAACTTGCGCTTCATTGCTGGCCGAAAACACCATTTTTGCGCCGACGGCAGCGCAAGCATAGGGCAAGCCCCACGCATTGGCGTGGAACATCGGAACAACCGGCAACATTACCGAGCGGGTCGACAGATCCATCACATCGGGCTGTACTTCGGTGATCGCGTGCAAGACGTTTGAACGATGCTCGTACAAAACGCCCTTCGGATTGCCGGTGGTCCCGCTGGTATAGCAGAGGCCGCAGGGGTCATTTTCATCAACCTCGACCCAGTCAAAGTTGCCGTCTTCCGCGTCGACCAATTCCCGAAACGTCGGATAATCGCCTTTCTCGCCGTCGAACTGGATATAATGTTCGATCGTTTTCAGCTGCGGTTTCAACATTTCGATGATCGGCGTGAACATCTTGTCGAACAATAGCACACGATCTTCGGCATGGTTGAGGATATAGACCAGCTGCTCCTCGAACAATCGCGGATTGACCGTGTGCAGGATACCGCCAATACCAGCGGTGCCATACCAGCTGATCAGGTGATGCGCATGGTTCATCGCGATGGTAGCGATCCGGTCGCCCTTCTTCATGCCGAGGCGTTGCATGGCCTGAGAGAATTTGCGCGAATCCTGACCGATCTCGGCCCAGTTGCTGCGGGTGACGTTCCCGTCCGCCCAGTAGCTGACAATCTCGCGAGGACCATGTTCCCTTGCGGCATGATCGATCAAATTGGTAATCTTGAGCGCGCTCGCTTGCATTGCACCGGCCATATTATCTCTCCAGATAAGTTATATTTGGCCGGTTTCTGGTAGGTTTCACGCTAGCTGACAAGCCTTAATTTGGGTTTTGCCACCCGCATGGGCCTTGCCGGACCCAGGCGAACCCCGGAAATGCCATTCACCCGCTCCAGCGACTCAACGGTTTCCGCATCCAGGCGGAACGATCGTCCCAAACAGACCTTGACCAGATCACCGTCAGGCCCCGGCATAATAGCGACCAATTCGCTTTGGCCGCCGATCAACGGCGCCACCAGATTGGTCAGCTCCTGCAATCCGGTAATATCGTGGATCTCCAGTTCCATCCGGGTGCGCGTGGTTTTTTCCAGTCCCTCAAGCGCCTGGACCCGCCGAATCGCGACCCGTGGGCTCTCGTCATCAGAACGCTGATCCAGTTCGACATTGAGCAACGCACAGCCGCCCTGCTCCGCGATCTCTTCCAGAATTTTACACTGTTCTTCTTCGAAACAGCTGGCCGAAAACTGGCCACTGCTGTCGGACAAATCCGCGAGAACAAAACGCTTGCCACGACGACTGTCGCGCCAGCGCACCTTTTCGATCAGGGCCGCCATCACCGATGGTTTGCGCACTCCTTCGCCGATCGGACCTTCGCTGCACAAGGCCGCATAGGTCAGCGCGCCGAGCGACGCGGTCACTGCCTGGAATTGAGAAACCGGATGTGCAGCAAAATAGAACCCAAACGCATCGCGCTCATGGACCATGATTTCGCTGAGCGACCATTTGCTGTTTTCTGGTAGTCTGATCGCCTGCATGTCGCCGCCGGCGCTCCCTTCGCCAAAAAGGCCACCCTGCCCGCTTTCCCTTGCGTCAGCGGCGCTGTTGGCGACGGACAGGATCATGTCCGCGCCGTCATAGACTGCAGCGCGATTGGGCTCCAGTTCATCAAACGCACCGGCCGAAGCCAGACTTTCCAGCTGCCGCTTATTCAGTCCGTGCGGATCGATGCGGTTGGCCAGATCCTCGATCGACGAGAATGGCCCTTTCGCCGATCGCTCGGCGACCAGCGACTGCATCGCCTTCTCGCCGACATTCTTCAATCCTGCCAATGCATAACGAACGACAAGCAGTGCATCGGCCTGTTCCTCGACGGAGAAATTCGGCCGGCTCTTGTTGATCGTCGGTCCCTGAACCTGCACGCCCAGCCGTTTCATGTCATCCACGAAAATACTGAGCTTGTCCGACTGGTGCATATCAAAGCACATCGAAGCTGCATAAAATTCATGCGGATGATGAGCCTTTAACCAAGCGGTCTGGTAGGCGAGCAGCGCATAGGCCGCGGCATGGCTCTTGTTGAAACCATAGCCGGCAAATTTGTCGATCAAGTCGAACAGCTCATTGGCCTGCTCGCTGTTCAAGCCCTTTTCCGCAGCCCCCGATACGAACCGGCTGCGCTGCGTGTCCATTTCCGCCTGAATTTTCTTGCCCATCGCGCGGCGCAGCAAATCTGCTTCGCCGAGCGAATAGCCGGCAATGATCTGCGCGGCCTGCATCACCTGTTCCTGATAGACAAAGATCCCATAGGTCTCCTTCAGGATATCCTCCAGCAACGGATGCGGATAGGCGATTTCGGCGCGGCCATTTTTGCGGTCGCCAAACAGCGGGATATTGTCCATCGGACCCGGCCGGTAGAGCGACACCAGCGCGATAATGTCACCGAAATTGGTCGGCTTCACCGCCGCCAGCGTCCGCCGCATACCTTCCGATTCCAGCTGGAACACACCGACGGTCTCGCCGCGCTGAAGCAGCTCGAACACCTTCTCGTCTTCCCAGCTCAATCCATCGAGGTCGACGGTGATACCGCGTTCGGCCAACAATTCGACGGCTTTTTTCAACACAGACAGCGTCTTCAGACCCAGAAAGTCGAACTTGACCAGTCCGGCTTTCTCGACAAATTTCATGTCGAATTGGGTGACCGGCAAGTCCGAACGCGGATCGCGGTAAAGCGGCACCAGATGATCGAGTGGCCGGTCGCCAATCACGACGCCGGCAGCATGGGTTGAGCTGTGACGCGGCAGGCCTTCCAGTTTCATCGCCAGATCGAACAGCCGCTTGACATCCGCCTGCTTATATTCCTGCGCCAGTTCGGAAATACCGTTGAGCGAGCGCTTCAGATCCCACGGATCGGTGGGATGATTGGGGATCAATTTGGTCAGTCGGTCAACCTGCCCGTACGGCATTTGCAACACCCGGCCCACGTCGCGCAGAACCGCGCGGGCTTTCAGCTTTCCGAAGGTGATGATCTGGGCCACTTGCCGGTCGCCGTATTTTTCCTGGACATAGCGGATGACTTCACCGCGCCGCGTTTCGCAGAAATCGATATCGAAATCCGGCATCGAGACACGTTCCGGGTTGAGGAAACGTTCGAACAGCAAACCCAATTTGATCGGATCCAGATCGGTGATGGTCAGTGCCCAGGCGACCACCGAGCCCGCTCCCGATCCACGACCGGGCCCAACCGGTATATCCTGATCTTTCGCCCATTTGATAAAGTCGGCAACGATCAGAAAATAGCCCGGAAATCCCATGCTGACGATCACATCGAGCTCGAAAGCGAGCCGGTCGAAATAGATTTTCCGCTCTGCCTCGTCCGTCACCTCCAGAACCGCCAGACGCCGTTCAAGCCCGGCCGCTGCGTCACTGCGCAATTGTTCTATTTCACCCGCCAAATCGCCGGCCAGACTGGGCAGAATCGGATCCCTTTTCGGTGGCGAGAAGGCGCATCTCTGAGCGATCACCAGCGTGTTCAGCAAGGCTTCCGGGATGTCGGAGAACAGGTCTTCCATCACCAGCGCGCTTTTCATCCAGAGATGTTTGGACGGTTTCTCGCGGTCGTTATTTTCAACATAAGCGGACTGCGCGATACATTTCATCGCATCATGCGCTTCATGAAAGTCGGGTTCGGAAAAGCAGCTCGGATTGGTCGCCACCAGCGGGATATCACGGTCCATCGCCAGGGTGATCAGCCCTGCCTCCGCCGCCATTTCGATCGGGTCCTCACGGCGGGACAGTTCGATATACAGCCGTCCTGGGAAATATTGCTGCAACAAGGACAGATAGGCCTCAGCCTCGGCTTGCTGTTCTTCCGCGATCAATCGCGCCAGCGCCCCCTCGCCACCTCCGGTCAAGGCGATCAGGCCGGTGCTGTGATCCTCCAGCATATCCATACCGACATGCGCTTCCAGATCAATGGGCCGATCAAGATGCGATGCCGAAACCAGCTTACAGAGATTTTCATAGCCCTCGGCATCCTGCGCATAGAGCGCCAGCCAGTCCAGTACCGGCTTGCCGGAATCGGCGCTGCCGGGCCGGGCAACTCTCAGAAAGCAACCGGTTATGGGCTGTACGCCGTTGGCGCGGCAGCCATCGTCAAAGGCCATGGAAGCGAACAGGCCGATCCGGTCGCACAGCGCCACCGCTGGAAAACCGCGCTCTTTTGCGGCTGGGCCAATCGCCGCCGGTTCCATCGCGCCGTCAAGAATCGTGTAGGCTGAAAAGGTGCGAAGATGGACGAAAGGAGTCTGGGCCATGATTTCAGACTAGCGGGACAAACAGGCTTTGCATATGGCCCCGGTGATCGCGGCGCTGACTATCGACTATTTGTCCACAGCATATTTTGGACATTGCCGAAGACGGTGGCCATCGGAGGCCTACAAACCGTGACGCCATGCAATATTTTCCAGCAACGATATTGCCTAAAGCAGGGCTTCAATCTCGGCCTTGAGCTGTTCCGGCTTAACCGCAGGGCCGAAACGGGAAACCACATTGCCATCGCGATCGACCAGAAATTTGGTAAAATTCCACTTGATCCTCGAACCCAGAAGACCCGATTTTTCAGATTTCAGATATTTCCACAGCGGGTCGGCACCATTGCCGTTGACTTCGATCTTGGCCATCAAGGGAAAGCTGACATCATAGTTGAGCGAACAGAAATTCCGGATTTCGTCGGCGTCGCCAGGTTCCTGATTGCCGAATTGATTGCAGGGAAAGGCCAGTATTTCGAGGCCCTTGTCTCCATATTCCTTGTGCAGCTTTTCCAGGCCCTCATATTGCGGTGTAAAGCCACATTTCGACGCAGTATTCACGATCAACAGCACTTTACCCTTGTGCTTGGCCAAATCGAGATCGGAACCGTCCGCTTGCTTAACGTGAAATTCTGTAACCTTCATATGCGCCCCGCAATGTTTGTTTTCTAGGTTCAATCAGCCAACAGTTTGATACTCGCACGAGAAAAGTCAAAGCCAAACTAGTTTCGGTTTGAAAAACCTAGGTTAATACGCCTTCATGGAGCCGAACAACACGATCCATCTTTGCGGCCAGACGTTCATTGTGTGTTGCGATGAGTGCGGAACTGCCTTCCTGCCGCACCAGCCCGATGAACTCGGCGAGCACCAGATCGGCCGTGGCCTCATCCAGATTGCCAGTCGGTTCATCGGCAAGCACCAGTTTTGGCGCATTGGCCAAGGCACGGGCAACCGCAACGCGCTGTTGCTCGCCGCCGGACAATTTGCTTGGATTATGATGGAGCCGCTCGCCCAGGCCAAGGCTGCGCAACAGCGATTCCGCTCTTTCCTCAGCCGCCTTTTGCGTCGCGCCCGAAATCAGTTGCGGCATGACGACATTTTCCAGTGCAGAAAAATCCGGCAACAGATGGTGAAACTGGTAAACGAAGCCGAGCAGGTCGCGCCGTATCCGCGTATGACCGCTAGCCGACAATTGCGCGGTTTCTTCGCCGGCCAGCTTGATCGATCCGTCAAAGCCGCCTTCAAGCAGCCCGACCGCCTGCAACAGCGTCGATTTCCCTGAACCGGACGGCCCGAGAAGCGCGACGATTTCATTCGCGTTGATATCGAGATTGACGCCGCGAAGCACCTCGATCACGACATCGCCCTGCACAAAGCTGCGCTTCACATCGCGCAACTCGACGGTTTTTGTTGTGCCCTGATCATTCATAGCGAAGCACCTGAACCGGATCGGTACTCGCCGCCTTATAGGCCGGATAGAGAGTCGCCAGGAAGCTGAACAACAGCGCCAGTCCAGCAATCCCGACCACTTCCATCGGATCGGTGCGGGCCGGCAGTTCGGTCAGAAAGCGGATCGATGGATCCCAGAGATTCTGCCCGGTTATCATCTGGACAAAATTGATCACATTCTGGCGGAAATATATGGCGATCAGCCCGAGGATGATCCCTGCAACAATGCCGAGCGTCCCGATCGCAGTTCCGACGGTGACAAATATCCGGAGCAGCGACGCGCGCGATGCCCCCATTGTCCGCAGAATCGCGATATCCCTCGTTTTGGCGCGGACCAGCATGATCAGCGACGACAAGATGTTGAAAACAGCCACCAGGATGATGATCGAAAGAATCACGAACATAACCACCCGTTCGACCTGCAGCGTCTCGAACAGCGAGGCATTCATCGTCTGCCAGTCGGTGATTATCCCGCGATCCGCAACTTTTGGTATCAGCGGATCGATGATATTACGGACGTTATCGGCATCATCGGTCTTGATTTCGATCATGCCAATCTGGTCGCCCAGCAACAGCAATGTTTGCGCGTCTTCCATCGGCATGATCACGAACGCCTTGTCGTAATCATAGACACCGACCTCAAAGATCGCGGCCACCTCATAGGAGATTTCCCGGGGTACGGTTCCGAACGGTGTGGAGCGCCCCTGGGGATTAATGATGGTAATCCGGCTGCCCACCTGGGCACCCAGCGTAGTCGCCAGCCGGCTGCCAATCCCGACGCGACCCGCTCCCGGCTCCAGACGAGCAAGGTCGCCGGCCACGGTTTTGCCGTCCAGTGTTTCGTTACTCAGGATGTCGGGAACCAGCATTCCGCGCACCAAAATTGCCTCGACACGCCCATTGAAGGTGGTCAGCAGCGGCTGCTCGATCAAGGGCGACGCGGACACCACACCCTTGGTCTCGCGCGTTTCTTCCAGCAGATCCCGCCAGTCAGGAATCCGCCCGCCATAGCCCTGAATCACGGCATGGCCATTCAATCCGACGATCTTATCAAACAGCTCTGCCCGAAAGCCATTCATGACGCTCATCACCACGATTAGCGCAGCGACACCGAGCATAACGGCAACCAGACTGATACTGGCCACGAGGAAGATAAACCCCTCCCCCTTGCCCGGTAACAGATAGCGTTTTGCGATGACCCATTCATAACGGGATAGCAGCATGACTTGCGAAAACTTCCTTCAATCGGGTTTCTCTGCCTTTACGGGCGCTGGTTCTGGCAAGCAAGTGGCATGGTGGTTAATCTTCTGTTGCCGATATGACACAAGTCGGGACTAATCTTGACGAAGCCGCATATTTATCATGACAAATATATGTCATTAGATCAGACATAGTTCCAGAATCAATCGTCTCGGTTAACGGGCCATGGTTCAGGGATCCTTGTCCGGTTCCGCCAATTGTTGGGGGACAAGCGGCGTTGAATAGGACAGGAAAACAGGGGACGGATTAGTTCGTCACCATTTTTCGCCCGGGTGCTTATCGGCATCCGGGCGTTTTTTTTGCCAAGAATTTTTTCAAACTACTGAAGTTTCATGCTTTTCTTGCTCTTGAAATTTCACATCCCGATCATATCTTGTTCCTGTGAGACGCCATTTGGGTTTCACATCAACGAACCGGATGCCGCATGTGCGGGTCCAAATTTACATTGCTCAATTGCAGAGGATATAGATATGAATCGTTTAGACTTTACCCCTTACCGCCGCTCAACCGTTGGTTTTGACCGGCTGTTCGATCTTCTTGAAAACAATGCCCGCGCGCAGCAATCCGAGAACTACCCGCCGTTCAACATCGAACGCAGCGGCGAAGATCAATATCGGATCACGCTTGCCGTCGCCGGCTTCAAGGATGACGAAATCGAAATTACCGCTCAGCAGAATCTGCTGCTCGTCGCCGGCAACAAACAGGCCGAAGACAATGAAGCAAAGCAGTTCCTGCACATGGGCATCGCCAACCGCAACTTTGAACGGCGTTTCGAACTCGCCGATTTCGTCCGCGTCGAGAATGCCGCGCTGGCCGATGGCTTGCTGGTAATCGACCTGGTCCGGGAAATTCCGGAAGCGATGCGGCCGCAAACAATCGCGATCAACAAGGTAGACAATGTCACTAAGATTGCGGACGAGCGGAAGAAAAAAGAAGACAAAGCTGCTTAAGCTGCTTTTTTGACCATTAACCAGAGGCAGCCAGAGTGATCTGGCTGCCTTTTTTATGGTCTGAATGAGTTGGGGTGGCCGGATGAGGATCCGACCACCCCTGACACCCGCTTGGTGTCACTCTCAACGATAACTAGCCCGGGTCGCAAAAGGCCAATTGTCGTCAAGAATCTGTTTCGGCGATTTGAGAGAGCATGGCGTGATCGAGTATCCGCACCTTCCCGCTCTCTACTGCCACGATCTGGCTTTCCGACCAGGCCGACAGCTGCCGATTGATATGTTCACGCGACATCCCGGCATAGTTACCGAGTTCGCTCTGGCTCAAGTCCAGTTTCAGTCGTCCCTCATCTGCACCGACTACCGAAAGCCGCAGCAAATAGCGGGCCAGACGCGGCCCGGACGTATAGGCGCGATCACCCTCGATCATGCTGTTGGCCGACCGAATACGTGTCGCCATGACTTTTAATAGCCGCAGCGCCATATTCTTGTGCTTCGCCAATATATCTTCAAAGGCGGCGCGAGTGATGGAAAGCGCGGTGGTCGGCTCAATAGCCGTTACAGTGGCGGTTCGTTCGCCGCCATCGAGCAGCGCGATCTCACCCAGGACCTGCCCTGCTTCCGCGTAATCAAGGACAATCTCGTGACCATTGCTGGCGATCATGCTGGTACGCGCATTGCCTGACAACAATATCAGGAGCGAGTTTCCAGGATCGCCTTGCATGATCAAATCTTCCCCCTTTTTATATTGCACAAAATGCCCGCGCAATATCAGGTCCGCCAGCTCCGCTTCATCACAGTCAGCAAACAGGCTGTGTTCAGCCAATATCTCTGCCAGTTCTTCAGCCTTCACTGCACCCGTTCCTCCACCGCGTCCTTGGGTTTGCTTTAAACACCTTTTCTGCGGCACGCGTGTGACAATAGTCACATCCTGTAAAATAGATTGCACAGATTCGACATCTGCCAAATTCCGTCGATTTAGATAGGTCTAGGGCTCAGACAAGCCGACTTTGCTGCAAGGCGGCAGCAATGAATGACGCAAACAGAGGGTGCGGGTCAAACGGTTTGCTTTTCAGTTCCGGGTGGAACTGAACGCCCACAAACCAGCTGTGATCGGGCCGTTCCACGGTTTCGGGCAACTCCCCATCCGGTGACATCCCCGAGAAAATCAGTCCGGTTTTTTCCAGCCGTTCGACATAGCCCTTGTTCACTTCATAGCGGTGACGATGGCGTTCGCTGATCTCGCGGCTGCCATAAATTTCGCTGATTTTGGACCCCGGCTGCAAAACCGCATCATAAGCACCGAGTCGCATCGTACCACCCAGGTCGCCGCCAGCCTCGCGTTTTTGCAGCCCTTCCTCGGTCATCCATTCCGTGATCAGGCCAACGACCGGCTCTGTGGTTTCACCAAATTCGGTTGTCGATGCGGTTTCGATTCCCGCGAGATTGCGTGCGGCTTCGACACAGGCCATTTGCATGCCGAGACAGATGCCAAAGAAGGGAATATTATTCTCCCGGGCAAACTTCACCGACCCGATCTTGCCTTCGCTGCCACGTTCGCCAAAGCCGCCCGGCACCAATATCGCGTGCAGCGGCTCCAGTTTCGTCGCGAGATCCTCCTCATCCTCAAACATCTCGGCATCCAGCCAGCGCACCTGCACCTTCACCCGATTGGCCAAACCGCCGTGAAAAAGCGCTTCCTGCAGCGACTTATAGGCGTCTTGCAAGCCGACATATTTGCCCACCACTCCAACAATCACTTCACCTTCAGGATGCTCAATCCGTTCCATCACATCATACCAGCGCGACAGATCCGGCTCCTGCGCATCCGTAATGTTGAAGGCCCGCAGCACTTGGCTATCCAGACCTTCCTCATGATATTGCAGCGGTACATTATAGATATTGCTTGCATCGAGCGCCGGAATTACCGATTCCTTGCTGACGTTGCAGAACTGGGCGATTTTCGCGCGCTCGGTATCTGGCAAGGGATGTTCACATCGACAGAGCAATATGTCCGGCTGAATGCCCAGCGAGGTCAGTTCCCTGACACTATGCTGGGTCGGTTTGGTCTTCAGTTCCCCGGCAGCAGCAATATAGGGCACCAGAGTGACGTGCACGGAAAGCGAGTTTTCCCGGCCTACCTTGTTGCGCAATTGCCGAATGGCCTCAATGAATGGCAGACTTTCGATATCGCCAACTGTGCCCCCGATTTCGCACAGAACGAAATCGATGCCGTCCAGCTTGTCCTGGGCAAATTCCTGAATTGCGTCGGTAACGTGCGGAATAACCTGCACCGTCGCACCGAGATAATCGCCGCGGCGTTCCTTGGTGATAATCGACTGATAGATTCGCCCGGAGGTGACATTATCGGATTGCAGCGACGGAACGCCAGTAAACCGCTCATAGTGGCCAAGATCGAGGTCGGTCTCTGCGCCATCATCGGTCACATAGACTTCGCCATGCTGATAGGGCGACATCGTGCCCGGATCAACGTTGAGATAGGGGTCAAGTTTCCGGATTCGCACGGAATATCCGCGAGCCTGCAGAAGCGCACCGAGGCTTGCCGCCATCAGACCTTTGCCAAGAGAGGAAACCACACCGCCGGTAATGAAAATATATCGCGCCATGGGAGGAAAGGCTTAAGGCGTAATTGCCGCAAATGGCAATCCCGCGAATCCGGAAAAGTGAAATAAATATTATTTTGGTCCGGGCGATTCACCGCGCACGGCTGCTCAACCGATGAACGGCAGATCACTGACCGCCGCTATGCAGCGAGAGTCAGCATGAACAGTAAATCTAAACCGGATTATTGAGCAAGCGGAACCGAATTGTCCGATTGGGTTGCAGGCGCCTCATCGTCCCCTGCGGCAGCCGCTGCGGCAGCCAGCGGATCGTCGCCGACCAGTGGTACATCATCAGCGGGCGCGGAAATCGGAGCCGCAGTGTCGCGTTGCAGGCTTTGGTCGATCGTCTCAACTTTCCCTTCGGCGGCGGCGAGAACCGCCAGCACAATCGACAAGGTCACGAACAGGACCGCCAGGATCGATGTCGTTCGCGTCAGCAGATCGGCAGCGCCGCGCGCCGTCATCATCCCCGAAGGCGAACCGCCAACACCCAGTCCACCACCCTCGGATTTCTGCATCAAAATGACGCCGACCAGCATGGCGGCAACAATGGCTTGAACGACGGTGAGAAAAAGAAACATGAGTTTTCCGAACTAGTAAGACGAGCGTGCGCTCCGACGTGCAGCGCACATAGCGATTGCCCCGTCGGAGTTCAAGCGGTGATCTGCCAATCGCAAAAAGCCAAATTCCGCCGCCATTCAGTCCCGGGATCGCTGAAAGATGGTAATGCCGGACAGATCAGGCACATTCTCCGATTCCGCTACGCCGTTACCCGATCGGCAAAAACTGTTTTGTGGCCCGGACTATCGACCGGGCCTCAGGCAGCTGCAGCCGCCTCGATAATCGGTCCGAATTTCGCAGCCGTCAGGCTTGCACCGCCGACCAGCCCGCCGTCGACGTTGGGCACCGCCAGCAACTCTGCGGCATTGCTGCCATTCATCGACCCACCATAGAGGATCCGCACCGCATCGCTGCCCTGCCCCATCAGCTCGCCAAGTTTTTTCCGGATCTCGGCGTGCATTTCGGCGACGTCGCTGGCGTCGGGAACACGGCCGGTACCGATCGCCCATACCGGTTCGTAGGCGATGGTCAGCCAATCGGCGCTGGCAGCCGCCGGAAACGACCGCGCGAGCTGTACCGTGACAATTTCTATCGCCTGCCCGGCGTCACGTTCCTCTTCGGTCTCGCCAACACACAGGATAGCCCCCATGCCAGCAGCGTGAATCGCCTCACCTTTGGCTTTCACTTCACTATCGCCTTCCTGCTGATCGGCCCGGCGCTCGCTATGGCCAATGATCGAATAGCTGGCGCCCGCTTCCTTCAGCATGGCTGCTGACAGACAGCCAGTGTGCGCGCCGCTTTCCGCAAAATGGCAATCCTGAGCCCCGATCGCGAAGCCCGGGTTGGCCTGTGCAGCAGCGGCAATCAATGTTGCTGGCGGACAAATCCCGACATCGACCGCTTCATGATTGGCGGCGATGGCAGCAATGTCTGCGATATCCGACAGTTGCGCGCGCAGGCCGTTCATTTTCCAGTTGCCGACGATATATTTCCGGTTTGCCATGATGCCCTCGATCTTTTTTATATTTGTGATGTCCGCCCGCTAACAAATATCCTTTCGCTTGCCAATTTCCTTCCGCAGTCTTTTGCTTGAACCACATCGCCAAGCCGCCTAAAGCAGGCGCAAATCCAACTCCCGCAATGGAACCTCTCTTTCATGATCAGTTTTTTCCGCCGTATTTTTTCATCGAAACTGGGGCTTTTCCTGACCTTTTGTTTTATCGGGTTGATCGCCTTGGCCTTTGCCACGGCAGATGTGTCGAGCAGCGGCACGTTCGGTGGGGTAACCGGTTCGGGAACAGCTGCGACAGTGGGCGACAGCAAGCTGACCACTGCAGAACTCAGCCAGTCCGTGAACAACGCCTTCCGCAGCGAACAGCGCGAAAATACCGGACTCGATCTCAAGACCTATATCAACGGCGGCGGGTTTGATGACGTCCTGGAGCGGCTGATCAACAGCTTTGCCATCGCCGATTTCGGGAACAAATATGGCATGGCCGCGGGCAAGCGTCTGGTCGATGGTGAAATCGCCAACATTGGTGCTTTCCAGGGCGCCGATGGCCAGTTTAGCGAAGAAAATTTCCGGCGGGCCTTGCAGCAGCAGGGTATAAACGAAACCCAGTTGCGCGACGACTTTACGCGCAACCTGCTCGCGGATCAGCTGTTGACTACCGCTGGTTTTGGCGCTGCCGTGCCGCAGCAACTGGTGATGCCTTATGCCTCTTTGCTGCTGGAATCGCGGGACGGCCAGATCGCAACGGTCCCCTCGGTCGCTTTCATTGAGAATATCAAACCGGCCAAGGCCGCCGTCGAAGCCTTCTATGCGAAAAACGCGTCCCGCTACACGATCCCGGAGCGCCGTACGATCCGCTATGCGCTGTTTGACAAGTCCCGTTTCAACGACAAGATCAAGCCGACCGAAAAGGAAATCGCCGGCTATTATAATCTGAACAAGAGTCGCTATTCGGCCAGCGAAACCCGCAATCTGAAACAGGTTATCGTACCGACCGAAGCCGCGGCAAAAGCCTTGGCCGACAAGGTCAAGGGTGGAATGTCGCTGGAGGAAGCGGCGCAGTCGGTGGGCCTCTCGGCTGCCGAAGTCGGATCGATCAGCAAGGACGACTTTGCCAATAACGCGTCGCAAGCCGTCGCCAACGCTGCATTTTCTGCTGCTTCCGGCGCGATTGCCGGACCAGCGCAAAGCGCGCTCGGATGGCACATCGTCAAGGTCGAAGGCATCAAGCAGATCCCGGCCCGCACGCTGGCTCAGGTCCGCACCGAGATCGTCAATGAACTGACGCGCTCCAAAATTGAGGAAGCGATGGCAGAGTTGACCGTCCGGCTCGAAGATGAATTCGCCGACGGAGCGACGCTGGGTGATATTGCCAAGGCCGAAGAGCTGAAAGTGGAGTCGACCCCCGCGCTTCTCGCTAACGGTCAAAACCCCAATGACCGCAATTACAAGCCAATCCCCGAAATGCAGCGGATCTTGCCGATTGCATTCGCGGTCGAGGAAGATTCGGATCCGCAAATCGTCGAAATCATTCCCGGCCAGCAATATGCCGCGGTCGATGTGAGCGAAATAACCGAGTCCGCGCCGCCACCTCTGGCTGAAATCGAAAAGCTGGTAACCCGCGACTATATGCTCGATCAGGGATCGAAAAAAGCCAAGGTCGTCGCCGACAAGATTGTGAAGGCGGTCAGTGGCGGCGCGTCCCTGTCGAAAGCCATTGCCGATGCCGGTGTCAAGCTGCCGAGCCCCGAACGGATACGTTCAACCCGTGCCGATCTGGCCCGGCGCAGCCAGCAAGGACAGGTTCCACCACCGATCAGCCTGATGTTCAGCATGGCTGAAGGCACCGCCAAATCGCTCGCAGCGCCGCGTGATCAGGGCTGGTTCGTGGTCGTGCTCGACAAGCTCAATCGCGGCGATGCATCGAAACGCGAAGATTTGCTCGCTGCAACCAAGAGTCAGTTCAAGCAGGTATTGGGCAACGAATATACCGCACAGTTCATCGACGCGATGAAGGCGGATATCGGCGTCAAGCGCAACGACGACGCTCTCACGGCGCTGAAAAATCAGCTGCTCGGCGGAAACTAATATCCATGGCGGGCAGTTTCGGAACGGAAGCCGCTCGCTCAGCGCTGGCAAACGGCAAGCCAGCACTGATCTGGCGACGGCAAGTTGCAGACACGGAAACGCCGGTTTCTGCAGCTTTGAAGCTGATGGAAGACGGTCGCGGCGATTATCTGCTCGAATCGGTTGAAGGCGGGGAAACCAGAGGCCGCCACAGCATGATCGGCCTTGCGCCCGATCTGGTCTTCCGGGCCAATGGCGAGAAAGCGGCTATCAATCGCAGCTGGCTCGCCGATCGCAACCGCTTCATCGACGAAAGCGGTGACAGCCTCGCCGCCTTGCGTGCTCTGGTCAAGGCCTGCCAGATGGAGGTGCCGGAAGAACTGCCCAGGGCGCTAGCCTGTCTGGTCGGCTATTTTGGCTATGAGACCATTGGTCTGGTCGAGAAACTGCCCCGCGCGCCGCAATCCGATCTGGATCTGCCGGACATGCTGTTCGTCCGCCCGACCGTAATCTTGATCTTTGACCGTCTGGCCGATGAACTGTTTCTGGTAGCACCGGTATGGCCGGAGACCGATGGCGCCAGCGACACCAAGATTGCCGCTGCGGAAGAACGGCTGGACGAAGCACAGCGCGGCCTCTCCAGCCCCGTTCGTGCTGAACTTGTCGAAGGCCAATATCAACCAACCCCCGCGGATGAGCCGCAGTTCAAACCGCAGCTCGACCCCGACAAATATAGTCAGATGGTATTGCGCGCCAAGGACTATATCGAGGCCGGTGACATCTTTCAGGTGGTGCTTGCCCAGCGCTTCACCACCCCGTTCACCTTGCCCCCGATCGAGCTTTATCGCGCGCTGCGCCGGATCAACCCCTCGCCCTTCCTGTTCTTTCTCGACCTGCCCGGCTTTGCCCTCACCGGCTCCAGCCCGGAAATCCTCGTCCGCGCGCGCGATGGTGACGTCACCATCCGGCCAATCGCCGGCACCCGCCCCCGCGGTGCCAATGCCGCCGAGGACAAAGCCAATAAAGAAAGCCTGCTCGCCGACCCCAAGGAACGGGCCGAACATCTGATGCTGCTCGATCTTGGCCGCAACGACGTCGGCCGCGTGGCCAGCGCGCACAGCGTCGAAGTCACCGACAGCTATACCGTCGAGTTCTACAGCCACGTCATGCATATCGTGTCCAATGTCGTCGGCCGGCTCGCCCCGGAAAAAGACGCGCTCGACGCCCTGTTCGCCGGCTTCCCCGCCGGCACGGTCAGCGGCGCCCCGAAAGTCCGCGCCTGCGAAATCATCGCCGAACTCGAGCCCGAAACCCGCGGCGCCTATGCCGGCGGCGTCGGCTATTTCTCCCCCGATGGCAGCATGGACAGCTGCATCGTGCTGCGGACCGGGATTGTGAAAGACGGCATGCTGCATGTACAGGCTGGTGCCGGCATCGTGGCGGATAGCGATCCGGCCTATGAGTTAGCCGAATGCCGGGCTAAGGCGGGCGCGTTGCTGGCGGCGGCGAAAGAGGCGGTGAAGCGGGCGCGCGATGTGGGGTTTGGTCAGTGATGCTTTAGGATTTTGGTGAAGTTAGCCTCAGCTGCCTCTACTGACAGTTTGACCCTTTGCTCTATGGATTGAGGATCAGTCCTTTCCATGTTCCAAACATCTTGCTCCAGCTTTTGCCTGAATTCTGAATCTTCGTAACCCTCGAACGGGGTTTGAAATAACATTTGCGCCGAAACTCGCACCTCGCCGTAGCACTTTCTAATGACAGTAAATGGTTCATGATACTCTGGACCCAGAACGGCCTTTACTTTCAAACTTGTGGCATAAAATTTGCTAAATGTTTCCTGGCTTAGTTCCATTCGCTTAAACGTAGTGAAGGCTATGTCCTTCGCGTACTTCTGTGCCCTTGATTCGCCTTCATCCACCTCCCTCGGATCCGTTTCGGAACTCCATGACATTGGCGAGCGAATAACGTTTAGCGCATTCTCGACCTCATAGAACTGGATCAAAGACTCTTCAGCGAGTTCAATATGCCTCCCTCCGATCCTTTCACTTCGCCAAACTTTCAAACTTTTGACACCCTGCCATGCTGCGAAGCCAGCCGCACAAGCTATCCCTAAATCCGCCAAGGCCGAGAAGTGATCGATGGTCAGATATGGTATCATTTCGCATGTCCCGCAATGAGCTGCAAATTTTCACGACGGAGACCCTATTCCAACATCTTCGGCGCTTCCTTCTGCAGCTTCGCCTTAATCTTGTTCGCGAACATCGCCAGCATCGGCGGCAATTCCAGAACGGCGTACACCTCGTCTTCGCGCACATGCATATCGCTGATAATCCGCTGACCGACCGCCTCCAGAGTGAAATGGAGATGATCCCCTTCCCATCGATGATCGGTCAGGCTCGCGCCCGGTATGATATCGCTCAGCGTATGGACGCCGCTGCCGATCCGGCTTTTGGCTTCTTCCACGCCCAGCTTGTGCGGGATATTGACGGTGACTGGCTCGTTCATATGTCCGCTTACCAGATTTTCACGCGCTTATCAGGGGAAATATACATCGCGCTGTCCGGAGTGATATTGAACGCCTCGTACCAGGCGTCGATATTCGGGACCACGCCATCGACTCGATATTCCGGCGGGCTGTGCGGATCGGTGAGCAATTGCTCGCGCAGCGCGTTCTCGCGGGACTTGCCGCGCCAGACCTGCGCCCAGGCCAGGAAGAAGCGCTGATCGCCGGTCAGCCCATTGAGCACCGGCGGCTCTCCATGGCTCGCCACATAGCGACGATAGGCGGAATAGGCCATTTCCAATCCGCCCAGATCGCCGATGTTCTCGCCCATCGTCAGCTTGCCGTTCACGTGAACGCCGGGAACCGGTTCAAATTTGTCATAAGCCTCTCCAAGCTGTTTGGTCCGTGCCTCGAATTTCTCCGCCGATTCCTTGGTCCACCAGTCGCGAAGCTTGCCGGAGCCATCAAACTGGCGGCCCTGATCGTCGAAGCCGTGGCCGATTTCGTGCCCGATGACGGCACCGATCGCGCCATAATTGACAGCCGGATCGGCATTGGGGTCGAAAAAGGGCGGCTGCAATATCGCGGCGGGGAAGGTGATCTGGTTGAGCAGCGGATTATAATAGGCATTCACGGTTTGCGGATTCATCGCCCACAGCTCGCGATCAACCGGATGGGGCAGCCGGGCCAATTCGATATCAAACGCAAATTGCGCCGCCCGCTGCACATTGCCGAGCAGATCATCCCGCTTCACAACCAGGGGAGAATAGTCAATCCACTTCGACGGATAACCGATCCGCGGTTCAAAGGCGTCGAGCTTCTTCTGTGCCTCGGCGCGGGTGGCTTCATCCATCCAGTCACTCTTGCTGATCCGCTCGCCCAGCGCCGCCACCAGATTATTGACCAGTTCGGTCATCTGCTGCTGGCTTTCAGCGGGATAATGGCGATCGACATATTTCTGGCCAATGGCCTCGCCGATATTGTTGTTCACCAGATCAACGCCGCGTTTCCAGCGCTCTTTCTGGACCGGAATGTCGCGCAGCGTCTTGCTGAAGAAATTGAATTTTGCCTCGTCAAATGCTTTCGGTAGATAGGACGCATTGTCGCTGATGAAATGCGCCGTCAGATAGTCTTTCCAGGTGCTGACCGGAACACTCTCCAGCAGGTCGCCGCTGGCCGCAATGGCGGTGGTCTCGGCGGCGATGATCGTATCGACCTTGCCAAAACCGCTTTCCTCGAGCCAGACGGTCCAGTCGAATTCGGGTGCCAGTTCCATCAACTGCTCGCGGTTCATCGGATTGTATATCTGCTTGATATCGCGCTGCCGCTCGGGCGCCCATTGCACCTCGGCGAGAGCGGTTTCCAGAGCAATGATCCGGTCTGCTTTCGCTGCAGCATCCTTGATGCCCGCCAGTTCCTGGATTTTGATCAGATAATCCCGATAGGCCGCGCGAAACTTGTCATATTCCGCACCTTCCTTCAGATAATAATCGCGGTTCGGCATGCCCAGACCACCTTGTCCGGCAGCGACCACATAGCGCGTCGGGTTGGCCGGGTCGGGTAGAATGCCAACGCCGACTGGCGAAGCATAGCCGACGGTGCCGAACAATTTCAGCAATCCATCCCGGTCATCGACCGCCTCTATCTTCGCGAGATAGGGCTCAAGCGGCTTGGTCCCCAGCTTTTCGAGCGCAGCCTGATCCATCCACGCGCCATAAAAGGCGCCAACCTTCTGATCCAGCGCGTCACCTTCGTCGCCTTGTGCCGCCAGATCGTCAAGGATCGCGTGAACCTGGTCATCGGATCGCTCTCGCAGCATGTCGAACGAACCATAGCGCGAACGGTCCGCAGGGATTTCTACCGTGTCCAGCCAATGTCCGTTGGCATAGCGAAAGAAATCAGCGCCGGGTGCCACCGCCGTGTCCCGCGCCGAAAGGTCTATTCCCCAAGTTCCAATCTCCGCTTTGTCTGCCGGTGCAACCGCTTCCTCTGCCTTCGCCTCAGAGGCTTTGTCCTGTGCCAAACCCGGCGCGCTGACCGAGATAGCGAGGAGAGAGGCGGCGGCGGACAAAAGAATGTGGCTGGTTTTCATCGGGAAATCCTTTGGTTTCGATTGATAATATTGTGGGCATTCAGCGTGGAAATTTCAATTACCATTGGCCAAAAAATTGCGCTGTGTGTCTCGCTGATTACCAGCACCAAACTGCGGCAAGGACGAAATTCCACTTGGCCGCTTATCTTCGCGCCGTTAGACCCCGCCCATGATTCTGGTTATCGACAATTATGACAGCTTCACCTTCAACCTGGTCCATTATCTGATGGAACTGGGCGCGGAGGTGCAGGTGGAGCGCAATGACGCGCTGACCGCCGCCGAAGCGCTGCGTACCGGTGCGCAGGCCTTTCTGATTTCGCCTGGCCCCTGCACCCCGAATGAAGCGGGCATATCGCTCGATCTGGTCGCTGCATGCGCCGATGCCGGCAAACCATTGCTCGGCGTCTGTCTCGGCCATCAGAGCATCGGCCAGCATTTCGGCGGCAAGGTTGTCCGTGGCGGCCTGATGCACGGCAAGACATCGCCGGTAACCCATGACAGCAGCGGCGTCTTTGCCGGACTCCCCTCGCCTTATATCGCGACTCGCTATCACTCGCTGATCGTTGAGGATATTCCCGCCTGCCTGCCAGTCAACGCGACCGCCGATGACGGCTCGGTAATGGGCTTTCGCCATGAAAGCCTGCCGATCCACGGCGTGCAGTTCCATCCGGAGAGCATCGCCACCGAACATGGCCACAAGCTGCTGGCCAATTTTCTGGCGATCGCCGGCATCGAAGCGAAGGAAGCGGCATGACCCTGCCGGACCCCGCGAGCCCGCTTTCCGAAGCAGCCGCGCGCGCGGCGTTTTCCGCCATTTTCGACGGCTCCTGTTCGGAGGCGGAAATCACGGCTTTTCTCGTCGACCTGGCCGACCGAGGTGAGACAGCCATCGAAATCGCTGCTGCCGCCACCGAGATGCGCGCCCGGATGATCGGTGTCGAAGCGCCCGCCAATGCGATTGATGTCTGCGGCACTGGCGGCGATGGCAGCCACAGCCTGAATATTTCCACCGCGACTTCCCTGGTCGTAGCCGCCTGCGATATTCCGATGGCGAAACACGGCAACCGCGCCGCCTCCAGCAAAGCGGGCGCGGCGGATACACTGGAGGCGCTAGGCCTCGATCTCGCGAAAGCCGCCAACAAGGCCGAGCAGAATCTGCACGAAATCGGCATAGCCTTTTTCTTCGCCCCCAATCACCATCCGGCGCTCGGGCCGTTGGCACCGATCCGCAAGGCCATCGGCCGCCGCACAATTTTCAATCTGCTCGGTCCGCTGTGCAATCCAGCGCGGGTCAAGCACCAGCTGATCGGCGTGGCTTCGCCAGATCTCGTCGAAACCTATGCCGAAGCGGCTGCGCAGCTGGGCTATGACAAGGCGATGATCGTCTCCGGCGAGGAAGGGCTAGACGAGCTCAGCATTTCCGGCCCAAGCATGGTCGCCACAATCAGCGATGGCGCAGTCACCATCAGCCGCATCACGCCCGAAGACGTCGGCCTGACCCGCCACCCGGCGGAAGCAATAAAAGGTGGCGATCCCGCCTATAATGCCGCTGCGCTGCAGGCGCTGCTGCGCGGCGAAAAATCCGCCTATCGCGATGCCGTGCTGCTCAACAGCGCGGCTGCGCTGATGGTCGCTGGCGAAGTCGACAGCTGGGAATCCGGGGTCGAGGAAGCCGGCGAAGCGCTCGACAAGGGTCTTGCCAATGCCATGCTGAACTGCTGGATTGCCAACCAATGAACAAACTGGACGAAATCTGCGCGGCCAAGTGGGAGCACGTGCGACAACGCAAGGCCAAACGGTCGATCAACAGCCTGCAAGACGATATCAGCCAGCAATCCGTGCCGCGCGGCTTTGCTGCCGCGATCCGGACCAAATCGGCGACCGACTTTGCGCTGATCGCGGAAATCAAGAAGGCCAGCCCGTCCAAGGGCCTGATCCGGGAGGGCTTCGATCCCCCTGCCCATGCCCGCGCCTATCAGGCCGGCGGGGCTGCCTGTCTTTCGGTACTGACCGATGCTCCCTATTTTCAGGGTGCCGATGAATATCTGGTAGCCGCCCGCGCCGCGGTCAATCTGCCCTGCCTGCGCAAGGACTTCATGGTCGATCCGTGGCAGGTTGTGGAATCCCGGGCGCTGGGTGCCGATGCGATCCTGATCATCATGGCGGCTCTGGACGATAGTCTGGCGGCCGAAATAGAGGCGGAAGCGCTGTCGCTTGGCATGGACGCGCTGATCGAGGTGCACGATGAAGAGGAGCTGGAACGGGCGATCCGGCTTCAGTCGCCCCTGCTTGGAATCAACAACCGCAACCTGAAAACCTTTGAAACCAGTATTGAGCAGACCGAACGCCTGTCCAAGCTGGTGCCCGCAGACCGGATCATTGTGTCGGAAAGCGGCATCTTCACCCACGCGGACTGCCAGCGGCTTTCGCAATCGGGTGCCCGCGCCTTTTTGGTAGGTGAATCCCTCATGCGACAGGATAATGTCGAGAGCGCAACCCGCGCGCTGCTGACAGGAACCGCATGAGCAAACTGACCCATATCGACGGCGATGGCGCAGCCCATATGGTCGATGTCGGCGGCAAGGCCGATACGGTGCGCGAAGCCCATGCAGAGGGCCGGATCACAATGCAGCGGGACGTTTTGGAAGCGATCAAGGCCAATGCGATGAAGAAGGGCGATGTACTGGCCACCGCGCGCATCGCCGGGATCATGGCAGCCAAAAAGACCAGCGACCTGATCCCGCTGTGCCACCCGCTGGCGCTGACCAAGGTGGCGGTCGATTTCGACTTTCTGGACGATGGTATCAGGGTCTCGTCCATGGCCCGGCTGACCGGCAAGACGGGCGTGGAAATGGAAGCATTAACAGCCTGTTCCGTCGCTCTGCTTACAATTTATGATATGTCCAAGGCGATGCAGAAGGATATGGTGATCAGCGATATCCGCCTGCTCTCCAAAAGCGGCGGAAAATCGGGAGATTGGGTCGCGGAATGAGCGCTCTGCTGCCTCTCGAGCAAGCCCAGCAACGACTGATTGCGCTGGCGTCCCGCCTGCCCTCTGAAATGCTTTCCGTTCACTCTGCGCTTGGCCGCTATCTCTCTGACGATCTGATCGCCAAGCGCGAGCAACCGGCCGCCGATATGTCGGCGATGGATGGCTATGCGATCCGCTTTGAAGATCGTCATGGTCCTTGGACCCTGATGGGCGAATGCGCGGCTGGCAATCCGCCCTGCCGGGCGCTCAAACTTGGGGAAACCGCGCGGATTTTTACCGGAGCCTTGCTGCCCGAAGGCGCCGATACGGTGGTCATGCAGGAAAATGTGGAAGCGGATGGCAATACGATCCGGCTGACCGCCGAGCCTTCGCCCGAAAAAGGCCGGCATGTTCGCCATCAGGGCGGTGACTTTGCGCAGGGCAGCATTGGCTTGTCTGCGGGCAGTCTGCTCAACCCGGCAGCGCTCGGCGAAGCGGTGATTGCGGGCTATGGCGAACTCGAGGTCGGCAAAGTGCCCCGGGTCGCAGTGGTCTCGACCGGCGACGAGCTGGTCGCTCCCGGCCAAGACACCCTGCCCCACCAGATCCCCGCCAGCAATGATGTCATGCTGTCAGCCATGCTGGCCGGCCTGACCGCCGAAACCCGCAGCCTAAGCCGGATTCCCGACGATATGGACACACTGTGCGCCGCGCTGGAGAGCGCCAAAGACTGCGATATCATCGTCACCATCGGCGGCGCCTCGGTCGGCGATCATGATCTGGTCGGCCCGGCCTTTCGCAAGCTCGGCGCGGATATCGACTTTTACAAGATCGCGATGAAGCCGGGCAAACCGGTGATGGCCGGAAAACTCGGCAAAACGGTGATCCTGGCACTCCCCGGTAATCCGGCGTCTGCGTTCGTCTCGGCGACCCTGTTTCTGCTGCCGCTGGTCCGCTTCATGGCTGGTGCCGCCCGCTATCTGCCGGACCATAAAAGCGCGCCAACCACCGAAGCCCTGCCCGCCAACGGAGCCCGCGCGCAATTTCTGCGGGCCAAAGTCGATCAGGCCGGGATTACACCATTCACCAGTCAGGACAGCGCCAAGCTCTCGGTCCTCGCTGCGTCAAACGCCTTGCTCTGTCGCCCGCCCCATGCAGAGGCCGCTGATGCTGGTGCGATGGTCCCCTATATTGCGATATAGCGACCAGAACGCCGCAAAAGTCTGAGACTGACCGGGGTACCTTCGAGCACGCCGCCCATTGCAGCCACTCACTGGCTGATGGTCAAAAGGCTGGACAAATCCATCCAGTCGTCCTCACCAATCGGGTCTCCGGGCGGCACATTGACGGTGCGCGGCAGGGTCCCAGCCAGCTTCTCGCGCTGTTCGGGATCGAGCAGTCGGCGCGACAGGCTGAGCGCCCACGCGCGCTCGTTGCCGCTTGCCCGGCGCTTGGCCAGTGCCTCGCCGACATCGATCAGCTTCTGCTCGAGCGCGGCGGCCACTTCCGGGCTGGCATCCGGCCGGCGGGCAGACTGGGCCATGGTGACCAATGTGCGATAGGCAATGCGGCGGCCAAGATCATTATCGGTGGACGCCAATACGGTCTTGGTCAGCCGGTCAAGTAACTCGCCGACGCCCAGTGCCGACGCGTCGCTCTGCTGCTGCACGACCAGCCGCGCCAGCCGGCTCGGAGCCAGCAACGTCTGCGCGGTCAGTTGCGCCGCAGCGTCAGCGGCAACCAGCGGGTCGAACACCGGCCCTCCTGCAGTGGCGAAGACTTCGGTCTCGTACTGCCGGTCGCGGCTGGCATTCTGCGCCGC
Source organism: Parasphingorhabdus sp. (assembly GCF_048269865.1). Taxonomy (GTDB): domain Bacteria; phylum Pseudomonadota; class Alphaproteobacteria; order Sphingomonadales; family Sphingomonadaceae; genus Parasphingorhabdus. Next base: position 100,898 of record NZ_JBLWUA010000002.1, read on the forward strand.
CGAAAGCAGCGGTATCAGCGCAGACGGTACCCGCAACGCCTGGGGCCGAAGCGTGGCCAGAACGGCGTCGAGCGCTGCACGCTGCCGGTCCGGGCCAACCGGCTCAGCCGCTTCGCGTCCGCCACCATTGACGGCATAGACAAAATCGACTCCGCCAATCTGCTTGGCCGCTGCGACCAGTTGATAGCGGTGCAACAGCCACAGCGGCACGAACCGGCGGCGCAGATTTGCCACCGGCTCACCCGGGCTCAACGCACCCAGGCCAAAGCCGGAGAGCGCTGCGGCGCGAACCTCCATCAGCCGGTTCAGCTCGGCCACCGGATCAGCGCCATCATCCCACAGGCCGCCCCAGGCATAGGCCGTGTCGGCTGCGCGGGCATCGTCATCCTGAACATAGCGGTAGCGCGCCGCTGCTTCCGCTGTCTCACGCTCGTCCATATCGGTGTAGAGCCAGCGCGCCGTTGCGACGTCCCACCCACCGATCCCCTCGGCATAGGCGTCCGAAAGATCGGGCTTGCCATCCACCAGACCAATGCGGGGCGGCGGATAATCCATGACCGAGGCGCGGTCTTGCGTGCTGGCAGCAAAATTATGGGCAAAGCCGAGCGTATGACCCACCTCGTGCGCGCCGAGCTGGCGCAGGCGATCGAGCGCAACCTGCACCGGATCATTCGGCCCGCCACTGTTCAGCTGATCGGCACCGACCAGCGCCTGAAAGATCTGGATGTCCTGTCGTGCGCGCAGCGATCCAAGCACCACCATGCCCTTGACGATCTCTCCAGTGCGCGGATCGACAATTTGCTGGCCATAGGCCCAGCCGCGCGTCGCCCGGTCGACCCAGTTGACCATATTGTAGCGTACATCGAGCGGATCGGCCCCTTCGGGCAGTATCTGCACCCGGAAAGCATCGACAAAGCCGGCCTTGTCAAAGGCATCGCCCCACCAGCCGATCCCTTCGAGCAGCGCCGTGCGGATCGGCTCGGGCGTGTTGCGGTCGAGATAATAGACGATCGGCTCTTTCACCGGCGAACGCGGTGCGGCCTGGTCGATCTTCTCCAGCCGGAACCGGTTGGCCAGATCATAGACCACCGGCGCGCCCAGCGGCGCAGAATAGTCGACCACCTGCGTCGAAAAACCGCCTAGCCGCGGATCAAAGCGTTTCGGCACAAAACCCGGTTCGGGCAGTCGTACAAAGCTGTGGTGAACCGTCAAAGTGACCTTTTGCGGATCGGGCACGATATTCTCGATCTCAGCGCCCGGCTTGTCGGAAACATAGGTCTGGATGGCATCAATCTCCAGATTGTCGGGAAACAGCCGAACCGAGGCCGGATCGGCAAGGCTGAGCTTGTCCTCGCGCTTGAAACCCTTGCCAGCGATCGACGTCGCCGTGCCAATACCGAAATTATCCTGATCCTGGTTGAGCGAAGCGGCGATACCCAGCGTGTCGAGTGTCAGAAAGGGCGCGATATCGATCACCAGCCGGCCATCGGCGAGCGTGTCTGCAATATCCGTCATCCAGACCGTCGAGATTCCGAAATCACTCGCCACCGCCTTCTGTTGGGCACTGTCTCCTGCGCCGGCCCGGAAACGGGGATTTTCAAACTGAACCGCTATTTTCCCACCGATCCGCCGGAACGCGAGCAGCTGGGTATTGCCAGTCCGTCCGCGGTCGAGCACGAGCGGTGCAGAACCAAGCCCGGTCTTCAGCGCAGTGCTATACAGAAGGCGCAGCGCGACACCGTCGTCTGCCGGCCGCGGCAGGGTCAGCAGGATGCGCCCTTCTGCGGGTTCGGTGCGCACCATTACCAGCCCGCTTTTGCCGGTTGGCGCCGCGACTTGCTGCGGTCCAACCTGCGCAGCAAGCGGTGCGAGTGGCAGGGAAAGCGCAAGCAACAGCGTCCCCAGACGTATGTGGCGCATTGTTTTCATAGATTCCCCATGCCGGCTTCCGCGCCCGCTTCAGGCGCGATCATCGGGACCGATGTTGAGGCAAGGACCGCAAAAGCTCAAGCAGTAAAACACGTCATTGAGCAAGACCCGACGGATTCGACGAGATATCAAAGGCAGTGCTCTGACAGAGGCGAAACCCAATAACCGGCCGCTATCGCCCCCCTGATGGAACGCGCTAAAAGGCTGAAAAAGGGTGAGAAGGGAAAGGAAGAATTGGGATTTCTATCAAACAATATCTGATATTTGTGCGACCGCGTATAGCCATCTACGCCGACGTAAAGCGCATTTGGATGCCCGCAACTGGATCGGAATCTGAACGGCAGCTAAAACAATGCCAACGGCATTATTGGCGTTCCCGCTCTTTTGCATTTTTCTCGATTTTTCCATAGGAATACCAGTAACTATATACATCACCAGAGTTCATAATTTCGACGCCCTGTTGTTCAAGTTGCCGATTCAGTCTCTTTTCAAGCGACTGGCATGCCAACCAGATATCTTTTGGGCCACCATAATGAACTCTCCCAATAACGAGAGGCGGCTCGGTCCAGTTACCTGACTGATCCACCCTGCCTTTTTTGTAGAAATATTGTTTCAGGCGGACGGGTAGCCTCCTCCCGTTGTTCGCACGACCGCAGACAGTTTTATCGAGTGACAAATAAGGATAAACGCCCATGACAACATCTGCGATTCCGTTTGCATAAGATGTCACAACCCATTGTTTGAATGGTATCAAGACGCCATTGTTTTCATCAACAACACCCATCGTCCTCTTGGCAGAATCTTTGCGTATAAACCCCTCAGCTGCGAGATTAGCTGACCGTGCTTTCTTCGCTACGGTCTGCGCACCTGCATTTTTCCTCGAAAGCTCCTTCATCTTCGCTGCCAGCTTCGCTTCTGCTGATTGTTTCAACGCCAGTTCTCTCTGCCTTTGCGCCTCCGCCGCCTTTTTCGCTTCAATCCGCTTTATCTTGGCGGCCAGCTTTGCTTCGGCAGACTTCGCAATCTGCTCCTCTCTTTTGGCTTCGGCTTCTGCCCTCTTCGCTTCAGCCTCTGCCTCCGCTTTGTCGCCCTCCGCCTTCTCGCGCTTTTGAAATTCGGCATAAATCGCGCTCATCTGAGAAGCAGGCAATTCCACTGATTCCACCGTCAGACCGGATAGCCACATCCGGCTGGCCTGCTCAAACGTATTTCGCGCCGCGAGATTGGTATCCTGCCCTGCTTTTGTCGCGAGCCCATATTCCCAGTTGGCAAAACTTGCCCAGTCCCGCGGACTGGACGGAATAAAGTCCGCGCCCTGTTTCCCCGCCCCCACGATGATCAGATGCGGCGTTCGCGAAACAATCTTGGTCCCATCGGCGTGGTTCTGCCCCGTGTAGAAATGCGGCTCTTTCAGTCCATCCGTCATATTGACCAGACCGTTCATCGAGTCATTGAAACCTAGTCCGAATTTGAAGGACAGTTTCAGATCCACGGGTCGCAAATCCAGGAAGCGAGCTTTCAAGTCGGGATATTTATTGAGTTGGGAGAGCGGAAACTGCCGCACTATCCCGCCGTCATTTGTCGGAATGTCGACCCGATCGCCCATCGTCCATTTCAGCCCGTAAAATTCCGTCGGCTGTCCGATCAGCCGGTCCCATTCGACGTGCAGATAGATTGAATCGATAAAACCGCCGGTTGGGATATCAATGCTTGGACCATCGGTAGATGAAATATCTGCTACAAAGCGCGTGCCGTTTTTGGTCGCGTCCGCCACCGGATTATATGCCGAAGTATTTATCAATTCGTTCGCCAACGCGGTTGAAACGCTGAACCAGCCAACAGCCAAACCAATCACAACTTTGGATATTGTCAATTTGCCTACCTTTTTTTCTATTGGCGGTTTTCAAGTCAGATTATTTCGCGCAATATTCCCGCCTGCCTTTTTTGCACAGCGCGACGCCTTCACGCCATTTGCGGATTGACTCGTTATAGGCTGCCTTGTCGGCCTCGATTTTGGCGAGGCGCTCCCGCTTTCTCCGCTCCACATCGGCAAGTTTCGATTGGTAGTCGCGAACGCCCGACTGATACGCGTTCCTGCTGTTGGCGTTCAACTCGTTGAGTGCCTTGGAATAGGCAACGAGCCTGCTATTGAGGATACAGCTTCCCTTTTTGCGTTCGTCCGGCAAGAGGGAGCATTTTTGGCGTTCCAGCTCCGTCCGCTGGTCAAGATCGATATTGTTCGCCTTCAGCCGGGCAGCCATATATTGGATGTCCGGTGATACGTTCATTGCGCCTTTTTTTCGCCTGCTTGAGCAGTCGCTGCTCGACCAGATCGCGTATTGGCGCTGACCTTCAATCGTCTCTGACTGCCGTGCTTCCTGCAACTCTGCCAGCTTGGTTACCGAGGCGTCACACTGGGCAACAGAGAATGGGCCTTTGGGTAATATTACCGCAGCCTTCTTGGGCTGAGCCCGTACTGGCGCTTTTGGAGCTGACGGCGTCGCCTTGGCTTTCTGGCTCTTGCATTCGGCACTTTGCAGTATTTTTTTGAAATAGCCGATTTCCTCCGCGGTCAGGCCGGAGTCACCTAAAATTGCCCTCGCTCCTTCACAGCGATCGACCGATTGCCCAAAAGCATCACTCGGCACCCCGGCCAGAGCTGCAACAATTGCCAGAGAAAAACTCGCGATAACATAATTCGGCATCCACAGCCTCCTCTCAAGGCCATAGCCCATTCAAGAAAATATCATTGCCAATCAGATGGATAGTGTCAACACCGTGAGCACAATCACGCGATTTTCTGTCTAAACGGTCGGACAGATATTTATAAATGAATCTCGTCATCAGTCGGCTCTTCGAGATATCGGACAGCGACCGGGCGGCAGGTAGCGAACAACTGATGCAGCCGACAGCCATAGTGATCGAATGATACAGACTGGAGCAGAACCAGACTGCCTGAACGATCATAGCCTCGATGCGAATTTTTGCGCCCATAGCAGACATTGGGTCAAACTTCCCGGACCGCGTTAAACGAAATCTTCACTTGGCAGCGCTACGCCATACCTCTTGTCCTTCCTGAACTTCAGCTTCAGGCCGCAGCGAATGATGGAGCCAATGAAGCAACTGAATTCAGCGAATTTTAATGCCGCAACATCGGCAAATTTGGCTCATCGGCTGGGGTCTTTGGACCTGTTTGACCGGGCCGCTCCCCTGGTTCCCATTGGGGCATGGTCATGCGATCTGGCGAATGACCGACTTGACTGGACCGATGGTGTCTTTGACATGTTCGGCCTGACCCGTGACGACGCCCCCGAGCGTGAAGCCGCAATCGAACGGTATAGTGAAGAATCACGCGAATTGCTGGAACGGAAACGATCGCAGGCCATTGAGAATCGCAATGGCTTCACACTGGACGCAAGCATCTTGCGCCCCGACGGAACCGAGCGCTGGATCCGAATTACGGCAGCGACGCGAGGTTCGAACGGGCGGACCGAGATGCTGTTCGGCATGAAGCAGGATATAACAGACGATCGTCGGCGATGGGACCTTCTCCGGGCGCAAGCCGAGTGCGACCCGCTCACCGGCGTCGCCAACCGGTATCGCTTTCAACGCTTTTTGGACCAGCCGGCCAGTGGGCCGGTGCTGGATGACATCGGCACGTTAATCCTGTTTGACATTGATGATTTCAAGCAAATCAACGACCGCTGGGGTCACGCCGCTGGCGACGCCTGTCTAGTCAATCTTGCGGACCACCTTCGCAAGGCGTTTGTCAACGCTCACTCGGTGTCCCGAATTGGCGGTGACGAATTTGCCGTGTTGCTGCCATCGTCGGTATCGCGCGCGCAAACAAAGGCTGAATTACAGTCTCTTATGGCCCGTCTTCTCAGGCCAATACGGTGGAACGACTGTTTGCTGACAATGCAAGTATCGGTGGGCTTCGCTTTCGCTTCCAGGGGCGGCAAATATAATCCTCAAACCCTGTTCAACACCGCCGACGAAGCGCTTTACTGCTCCAAGAACCGAAAAATATTTGCATCCGACTAGGCTGCGGATCAATCGGCCCGGATCACTTGCCCTTCTACCAAAGGTATAATCACTTCCCGCTTAGTGATGATTCCCCCAAGCATACGTAAGCCCACGAGTAAGCAAAGCCTCCCATTCCCTAAGCGGGGAGATGGGCGGTGATTGAGCTTATTTTGGCGCTGTTCCTATTGAGTGAAGCCCCCGCTACAAATTTCCAGCGTCAGGCCAGCTGGGCCGAGCTTGGGTTGCTCTTTATTGAAGAGGTTGTTTTTCCCCGCCACATAATCATACCAAAAATGGTAACATTGGCACGTGGAGAGCCAATCAAGATTGTCTCCATCTCGATACCAAATGCAGATCCCCATTGCGATTTGGGCCGTCTTAAGCATGGCGGGGTTGATATCTTCAATTTTATTTCTGACCTTCCAGTTATCAAATTCATTGATCGGTCCACTGGAATTAATTCGTTGGGTATTATCGTCTCCGGGAAAGAGCATAAATCCGCGTTTATTGGGGGTTTGATTATTCCTAAAAAAATCCAACAATCGAAGAGGTTCATCCCCATCTCCATCAGGAACGAACAAAAAGCTTTCTATCACGATACCATTCGCAGGTCTTTTACCGATATTTTCAATTTCCAAGTCAAAATAAATCTGAATTTTTTTATCGTTGATCAAGAGAGGCTCAATCAGCAGTGGCTTAAACACTATCCAGGGGCGTTGAGAGCGTTCAGCAATTTCGTTGGAGTTCAAGCCAGCTTTCGCAGCTTGCCTAGTCGCTTGAAAAGTAACAAAAATAAGCCAAACACTTACAAATCCTATAGCTACCCCAAGCACAGCGGTTTTTCCCATGGTCTCATTCCACAAAGACATGGAGCGCTGCGAATAAAGATCATATTCGTCACGCTCGTTTTGGCGGGCAGTATATTCGGCTTCCTTTATGCAATCTGGATTGCGTTTGAGGGACGCAGGATCAATGCAGCTGCTCTTTATGGTAGTCTCAGCATCGTCGGCATATTTATCAGCATTTTGTATGGCAGTTTCCTTGTAGAACTGCTGGACGGTATTTAGATCAACTAAATACGAGATAGCCGCTGATAAGACGATTATACCAATGAGAGTACTAATTAACGGGGTTCGATAGCGAACAATAGATGCCTTCAGCCACCCCAACATTGCGATATTCAACCTTAAATGTTAGATTCGTTAAATGAACACACTTAAAGAAGCCCGAGAAAAGGGCAAACTCAAAGAGTTCATCAGGGAACACGCGACCGACAATGACGGCGACGAAGCCGCCATTTAGGCCACGCTCAAATCAATGGTTGGAAAGTCGAAACCAGTTCCGAAAAGATCGTATGAGGACGGTGACGACGATTGAAGCGATATTCAGCTTCCTTGGCATATTTCCAAAGGTGTTGCGGCGAAACGTGAATGGGAGTGCCAAAGATACCGCGCTTCAATTGTGACCAGAAACCTTCAATTCCTTGAATGGCAGTTCCACTGGGGCTGCCCCATAGTTATTCACCGTGACTAACTGTCTTACCGTCTTTGTTGACAGCGCCGCCGTGGCGGGTGGTTTTATACCGTAGGGGATAACCACTTCCCGCTTGACTTGGCCCGTTTTGTTTCTTAATTGTTCCGTATTCGTTCCCAGAACAGGACACTGTACATGCTCACGCAAAAGCAACATGAATTGCTCTGCTTCATCGATGAAAAGCTCAAGCACAGCGGTGTTTCACCGTCGTTTGAGGAGATGAAGGAGGCGCTTGGGCTGAAGTCGAAGTCCGGCATTCACCGGCTGATCAGTGCGCTTGAGGAGCGCGACTTCATTCGCCGCCTGCCCAACCGGGCACGGGCGCTGGAAGTGTTGAAGCTGCCGGAAGGCGGCGTCAGCGAAACCGACCATAGCAACGTCATCGCGCTGCACCCCGAGACCACGGTGCGCGAGGTGATTTCCAATCCCGCTTCCGCGGCCAATAATGACGTTCTGGAAATTCCGCTGCACGGCCGGATTGCCGCTGGCGCTCCGATCGAGGCGCTGGAAGGCCAGTCGGCGCTCAGCGTACCGGCGGCCCTGCTCGGCCCCGGCGAACATTATGCGCTGGAAGTCTCGGGCGATTCGATGATCGACGCCGGCATTCTCGATGGCGATTATGCGCTGATCCAGAAGACCGAGGTGGCCCGCGATGGCGAGATTGTCGTGGCGCTGATCCACGAGGAAGAAGCGACCCTGAAATATCTGCGCAAGGATGGCCGAAGCATCCGGCTGGACCCCGCCAATGCTGCCTATGAACCGCAAATCTACGGCGAAGGCGAAGTGCGTATTCAGGGCAAGATGGCCGGATTGCTGCGCCGCTACTAATCGCGCTCGCGCCCTCGATCCCTTCCCGCAGCTGCGGAGCGATAGCGCGTCCACGGATGCCGGCCGGTCCAGGCCAGAGCGGTGAAAATTTTCTGATGTTCCAGATCGATCGTCATGCCGCCGACCTGCGACAGCAGGGCCCGATCGGCCTTGAGCCAGCGCGGCTGACAGCCTGACGGCAACCACCGCTCGCTGACCACAATATCGGCCCGGCGGCAGGCGGCGGATAGCGCTATAACCGGAATATGGTGCGAACTGCGGGTCGCCAGGATCTGCCAGTCGCGTCCGTCTTTGTGCACCGTGAGCAGGCAGGCGTCGGCGTTGCAATCGGCATTGGGCCAATCCTCCAGCGCTTGCGCCTCCCGGTCCACCCCGGCATTTTCGCGGATCATGTCACGGATATAATCGCCGCTGCGGGTGCGGAGCATCGCCAGATCGCCGCGATCATCGCGGATCGCGACATGACGGCCATCGCCGGTGATATAAATGTCGGGCGCGCGGGTGCTGACGATGATCACCGCGCCGGTCAGCATCGGGACCAGCCCCCAATAGCGCCAGCGCTCTCGCCACAGACAAAGCCACAGTCCGCCGAGCAGCGCCAGGCCAAAGGCAGCGACCGGCATCGTCGGCACCATCGTTACCGCTCCGGGTCTCGCGGAAACGAAATGCGCCAGCCCGATTAGACCGTTTAGTGCCTGTTCGCAAAGCCACCAGACCGGTGCGCCCAGGCCGGCGCTATCCAGCACCAAGGCCAGCGCCTCGAGCGGCATGATGACGAACGTGGTCAGCGGAATGGCGATGATATTGGCCAGCGCGCCATAGAGCCCGGCCTTGTGAAAATGATAGAGCGCAATCGGCATCAGCGCGATCTCTACCACCAGCCCGGTCAAAAACAGCGAAAGAAAGAAGCGCCCTGTCCGGCGCAGCCAACGCTCTTCGCGCAGCATGAACAGAGCCTTGATCCGCGGATGTTCGTGCAGCGCAATAATCGCCGTGACCGCCGCAAAACTGAGCTGGAAGCTGGGCCCGACCAGCGACTCCGGCCAGAAGAACAGCACGAACAGCGCACCGGCCGCGACCATCCGCAGAGTGATCGCGCTGCGTCCCATGATCAGGGCAATCATCACCAGCAAGGCCGCCACGCAGGCGCGGATCGTCGGCACCTGCGCTCCGGTCAGCAGCGTATAGGCCACCGCTGCCAGCGCCGCACAGCCAGCCGCAAAAACCGGCAGCCGGAACCGCAGCGCCAGCGTCTGCGACAGCGCCAGCAGCTTGAGCATCAGCAAATAGACCGCGCCTACGACCGCCGTGACATGCAGACCGCTGATCGACAGCAAATGCGCCAGACCGCTGCGCCGCATCGCTTCGGCGTCGGCTTCGTCGATGGCCCCGCGATCGCCGGTCGCCAGAGTCGCCCCGATCGCGCCAGCGGCACCCGCCATCTGCGACTGGACATGGTTGGACAGCCGTTGCCGATATCCCGCCATCGCGAACAGCGGATCAGCCGGCCGCAAGACCGTGATGGCCCCCAGCGCCTGCCCCGTTGCTCCGAGCCCCTGAAACCACGCGCGCTTGGAAAAATCATAGGCACCCGGCAGCGCCGGCATCGCCGGCGGCATCAGCCGCGCACGGAGCTGGATCACCGCCCCGTCTTGCAAATCTTCATGCGCCTTTGCCAGCGGCACATTGACTCGCACCCGTGATGGCAGCTCCGGATTGTCCCCGGTTCGCAGCGTCAGTCGCACCATGTCGCGGGCCAACACCGGTTCCACCCGCTCGATCTCGGCGTTGAAGACCGTGACAAGCGGTCGCTCCAGCACCGGTGCCGCGACGCTCCAAGACCGAAACCAGATCAGCGCACAACCGATCGCGGCAAACAGCGCAAAGCAGAACAAGGCCTTGCCCGCTCGTGACCCGCGCATCGTTGTTACCGCCGCCAGAGCGACCAAAGCACATAGGCAGATAAATCCCAGCGACCAGGCAGCATTGGCGAGGCTGAACCACGCAGCGATCCCGCACCCCAGCGCCACCGGCACCCACAATGGCAGCTGATCGCGCTCCCGCTCCAGCAGCCTTTCGAGCTTCTCGGCAGACCATTTCTGAAGCCGGAAATCAGACAATTGTCGCGGCGGAAAGGGCATGCTAAGGGCGACAGCAATCGGTCCGGAACCGGTGCCTTTGGCGCTCTTCGGGCTCAATTCATCCCGCATTTCCAAAACCTATCACAGGGACAAAGCCAGCGTGAATTCAAAAGATGCCGATCAGCCGAAACAGACAAACGCGGTTGTAACCCGCTTTGCCCCCTCGCCCACCGGATTTCTCCATATCGGCGGTGCCCGGACCGCAATGTTCAACTGGCTGTTTGCCCGCCACCATGGCGGCAAGGCACTGCTCCGGATCGAGGATACCGACAAGGCCCGCTCGACTCAGGAAGCAATCGACGCAATCCTCGAAGGTCTGGACTGGCTGGGTCTCGACTGGGACGACGAGCCGGTTTTCCAGTCGGAACGCGCCGCCCGCCACGCCGAAGTCGCGCATCAGCTGCTGGCGTCCGGCAACGCCTATAAATGTTTCGCCACGCCCGAGGAACTGGCTGCGATGCGCGAGCAGCAACGGGCGGAGAAAAAGCCGATGCGCTACGATGGACGCTGGCGCGACCGCGATCCGTCGGAAGCGCCCGAGGGCGCGCCCTATGCGATCCGCGTCAAAACCGAAATGGCTGGCAAGGTGACCATCGCCGACCAGGTACAGGGCGATGTATCGGTACAGAATAGCGAGATTGATGACTTCATCCTGCTGCGCTCCGACGGCTCGCCAACCTATATGCTGGCCGTCGTGGTCGACGATCATGATATGGGCGTCACTCATCTTATCCGGGGCGATGACCATCTGAACAACGCCTTCCGGCAACTGGCGCTGATCCGCGCTCTGGGCTGGGCCGAACCGGTCTATGCCCATATTCCGCTGATCCATGGCAATGACGGCGCCAAATTGTCCAAGCGGCACGGCGCACTGGGTGTTGACGCCTATCGCGACATGGGCATTCTCTCAGACGCGATGTTCAACTATCTGTTGCGCCTGGGCTGGGGCCACGGCGATGACGAGTTCATCTCGCGGACTCAGGCGATAGACTGGTTCGCGCTGGACGGCGTCGGAAAGTCGCCGTCGCGGTTCGACACCAAGAAGCTGCAAAATCTCAATGGCCATTATATGCGCAACGCCGACGATGCAGCGCTCGTCGACCTTGCCACACCCTGGATTGAACAGGAGCTGGGCCACTCGCTGTCGTCTGCCGACATCCAATTGCTCGGTCAGGCGATGCCGGTTTTGAAGAGCCGGGCGAAAAATTTGCTCGAATTGGCCGAAAGCAGTCTTTTTCTCTTTAAAAAACGCCCACTTGTGCTCGACGAGCGGGCAGAAAATCTGCTAGACACTGACGCACGGACGCTGCTTAAATCGATTCACCTCGCCTTGACCGATCTGGAAAACTGGACGCTTGAGGCAACGGAAGAAACTATTAAAGCGATCGCAGAGTCCGCCGAATTGGGGTTGGGAAAGCTCGCACAACCTATGCGCGCGGCACTGACTGGAAGCACCAGTTCACCCGGAATTTTTGACGTCCTGATCCTTCTTCGCAAGGAAGAATCATTAGGGCGTCTTGCAGATCAAATAGAAGAAGCCTGAACATCAGGAGCAGAAAGGACAATATCGTGGGCGATAACGCAAAATTCAGCATCAGTGGGGAAGATTACGAATATCCGGTTCTGACGGGCACCGAAGGACCCGATGTCGTCGATATCCGCAAACTATATGGCCAGACCGGTGCATTCACCTACGATCCCGGCTTTACGTCTACGGCAAGCTGCGAATCCGAGCTGACCTTCATCGACGGCGGCGAAGGCATCTTGCTGCACCGCGGCTATCCGATCGAACAGCTCGCCGAGAACAGCAGCTTCATGGAAGTTGCGCATCTGCTGCTGCGCGGCGAATTGCCAACGGCGGATGAATATGCCGATTTCACCAATACCATTACCCGTCACACCATGGTGCACGAACAGTTGCGCGGCTTTTATCAGGGCTTCCGCCGGGATGCCCATCCAATGGCTATCATGTGCGGCGTAGTCGGCGCTCTGTCGGCTTTCTACCATGACAGCACCGACATCAACGATCCGGCCCAACGGATGATCGCCAGCCATCGTCTGGTCGCAAAAATGCCGACCATTGCTGCCATGGCCTACAAATATTCGATCGGTCAGCCGTTTCTCTACCCGGACAATGATCTGTCCTACACCGGCAATTTCTTGCGCATGACCTTTGGCGTTCCGGCCGAAAAATATGAAGTCAATCCCGCGATTGAAAAGGCGATGGACCGGATCTTCATCCTTCACGCCGACCATGAGCAAAATGCGTCGACCTCGACCGTCCGGCTCGCCGGTTCCTCCGGAGCCAATCCGTTTGCCTGCATCGCCGCCGGCATTGCCTGCCTCTGGGGCCCTGCCCACGGTGGCGCAAACGAAGCAGCGCTCAACATGCTGCACGAAATCGGTCATCCCGATCGCATTCCGGAATATATCGCGCGCGCCAAGGACAAGGACGATCCGTTCCGCCTGATGGGCTTTGGTCACCGCGTGTATAAAAATTACGATCCGCGCGCATCGGTGATGCAGGAAACCGTCCGCGAAGTCTTCGACACATTGAAGGTCAAGGATCCGGTTTTCGACGTTGCGTTGCAGCTCGAGGAAATGGCGCTCAATGATCCCTATTTCATCGACAAGAAGCTCTTCCCGAACGTCGATTTCTATTCCGGCATCATCCTTTCGGCGATCGGCTTCCCGACCTCCATGTTCACCGTGCTCTTTGCCCTCGCTCGCACCGTCGGCTGGGTGGCTCAGTGGAACGAGATGATTTCCGATCCAGGCCAGCGTATCGGTCGTCCGCGTCAGCTGTACACGGGCCCGACCAAGCGCGACTATGTGCCGATCGACAAGCGCTAGGATCGACGAACATTAGAAATTGGGGGGCGATTTTGCCCCCCTTTTTTTATGGCTTTTGTTTGGTCGGAAGCGACAGCGTGAAAGTCGAGCCTTCGCCTTGACTGCTCTCCACGGTGAGGCTGCCGCCCATCGCCCGGGCCAGACGGCGAGAGATGAATAAGCCCAGTCCGCTACCGCCATCCCCGGACCGCCCCAGACGTTCAAATTTCTCGAAGATCCGCTGCTGGTCTTCAGCGGCAATACCATCGCCCTGGTCGGTGACGGCAATCCGGGCGATTCCCTCTTCGGCAGAAACGCGCAGCTTGATAACCGAGCCATCGGGCGAATAGCGGATAGCGTTACCGATCAGATTGACCAGAATTTGCAGTGACCGGCGAAATTCACCAACAGCCGGCAATTTCTCATCCTCGTCCGGCAGGTCGATGTGCATCTGATGATCCGCAGCCTTGACCGCCAGCAAACCCGCGGCACGGTGCGCCAGATCGACAAGGTCAATATCATCCCCGGCAACCGTGAATTCCGGACGCTCGATCGCCTCCAGATCGGAAAGGTCGTTGACCAGGTCAAGCAAATGCCTTCCTGCAGACGCGATATCCTTGGCATAGGTCGCATAGTCCCCACGCAGCGGGCCTTCCAATTTGCTGCTGATGGTTTCTGCATTGGCGATGATTTTACCCAGCGGCTGACGCAAGGCAGGCCCCAGTTGCAGGCCGAACAGGCTGTCGCTTACCAGCTTACGGCTGACGCTTTTGACCTCTTCGTCGTTGCTTTCTTCCTCGCCGACATCCTGATCATTTGCCGCATCGTCGGGCTCCGCTGTAAAGCGATAGCCAGCGAACATCCCCCGCTTGTCGATCAGCGGATATCCATTCAGCATGAAGAGACGCTGTGCGCCTTTTTTTGCACGCATTCGCTGGTTCCGGATCGGCTGACGCTCGGCCACAGCTTCCAGCAATCTGGCATGTGCCGAAGGGGGAATTACGTTATAGATATCGAGCAGCGACTTGCCGATGGCCTCGGCATTCAGCGCTGTATCTCCAGGCATTTGCTGGGCAATGATCCGCAACGCCGCGTCGGTCCTGATCCCGCCGCGGCCCTCCAGCCTGTCAAAATCACGGCCGCGCGCCGAATCGCTTTTCTCGCTTTCTTCGTCGGCATATTCTTTCCAGTCGATGATCGACAGGCCAAGCGGCTGATCCTTGTCCGCAAAACGCGTTTCGACCCACATTTCGATCCGGCGGTCATTGTCCGACGCCTGCACTGGGCGCGACAGGTTCATTCCCAACCGTCTGCTTAACCGGCAAAGCTCTGCGAGTTCAGGAACAGCCAGCGGCCCGCCCTCGGTGCCACCACAATGCAGGTGCAACTGCATGAGCGGTGGGTCAGCCGATAGCAGCAACCCGTCCACATCAACCTGTCCCAGGACGGGTTCAGGAGTCTTGCGGGCAGCGGTCATTTTCCCTGATCGCTCAGCAGGTCGCTGGAGAGAATACGTTCCGCATCTTGAAAAGCATGCGGCAAAGCCCATCGGGACACCAGTGCCGAAGACCGGTCCCGATCCGTCTCTCGATAGGTCGCGGCGGTCAGAATATGATCTCCACCACCCAAAGCCGCAAAAATCGACAGAGCATCCTCAACCGGGAAATTGGCTGCTCGCATTACGACCACGAGGCGCGCCATGTTCGGTTCCGCAGTGAAGGCAACGATCTGGTCACTGGTCAATCCGGATAGGCGCGCCAGGCGCGCGATGAACAGGGTTAGCCCGTCTTTCATCGGGTGGGGCAATCCGTCCTCGTCCATCTTCGATTGATCCAGCAACTGGGCAAGGCGTTCTGCCTTGCGCGCCACGCCTGCGCTCTCATCATGCGCAGAAAGCAGCCGCTCCGCCGCTTGTTTCAACTGCGCACCGGCATAGCCCGTGAGGCGCGCGAGCGCGGCAGTCACCGGCCAGGCAAATGCATAGACGATTTCCGGGGGAAGATCTTCAAGACTCGCCTTCATTTCGCCCGGTGCGCCAGAGGTCTTGGATTGTGCAACCAGCAAGCCCATCGCCGCTTCTGCCACCGCCGGATCCTGATGGTCGAGATTGCGGGTCAGTGTCGATTCCAGGTCTTCCTGGGAAATTTTTTGCAGCAGACGGGCGGCAAGTTCGCTGCGCTGGGTTTTGAGAAACAGATGCTGAACGATTTCGACGGTCTTCAACAAGCCCGAGTTTTCAAGCATCGCAAAGCTTTCGCCCTCTGCGCCCTGACCGATAGCCTGCAACTTTTCGTGGTGGACGTCTAGATCGTCGGTCGCAATCTGGCAAATACGGGTTTCAACCTGACCGACCGCGCTGCGCAGATATTGCCGCGCATTCGACAGCATGCGGTCGTTAAACACCACCTCTGTTCGGGGAAACAGCGCCTGGGCAAAATCATCGGCAACGAAAGCGGCTCTGGCCGCGATCGCTGTCGCTTGCCGGATGATATCCACCTGCTTGGTCCGGTCCAAAGGAAAAACTTGCTCTGCCATGCCTAGGCCGTACCCCAAGGTGGTTAACAAGCCGCTAAGTTGAACATTTCACTACAGGTCCTGAAAGTCCGGTCTTTTCGGCGGTTTTATGGTTAAATAGCGGTCTAGAACGAGCGACAGGCCGGAGTAAAGTGCAGCCGCATAAATGCCGTAGCTGATCGGCCCAAAAATCGTTGCCAGCAGCAGGATCAGCAGCACCAGTCGCAGGTCCGGCTGCAACAGCACAAGCGAGCTCTTGTCCGGTCCCGTTTTCAGCAGCAAAAGATGCGCAAGCAACAGCGCAAAAACCACCAGATTTGGCGCCAAAGTCATCACATCCGAGGCTTGCACCAGCAGAATGGCGACACCGCTTGCAGCGAGCAAATCCAGCGTCATCCCGGCCCAGTCGCGACGGCTCACCCGGCTGTCAAACTGCATCAGGGACGCGCGGGTCAATTGCGCCACACTGCCCAGCAGGAACAGCACCAGTGCAGGAATGGCATAACCGAACACCGCCGTAACGACTGCAATCAGCCCGGAAATAATCGTAAATATCTGAAGATATTGCGGGGCGGCTGGTTTTGCCCAGAGCCTTGGAAGACTACGCTTGATCAGCGGTCGCAGCAGAAAGCGGTTGAGAAAATTATCCCTGTGCGCCGGCATTTCTTTCAATTTGCGCCGCGTGAATTGCCCCGCGCTGATTTCGCTCTGGATATGCGCGATCGCGCCTGCCCCCATCCGCCGATCCGAAATGATCGCGCGCGGACAATCGGCCTGCACCGCAGTCCTGAGCAGCGCCGATCCGATCTCCCAGTCATCCGGGATATCGATCATGGCGACCAGTCGCGACGCCTTCAGCGAAACAATGCCCAGCCAGCGCTGGTTCAGGTCGATCCGCTCGAACTCCTGATATTCGTTGGCGTGCAGAACCGTGAACAGCAATTCCTGCGGCGCAGCACTCAGCTGCTCGACAATGGCGTCATTCGGCAGGATACCATCCGCGATATAGACCAGATGATCCTGATCGCTGGCATATTGCACCAGGTCACTGGGGCTGCGGACATATTCCGCGTCGAGCCCCTGCTGTTTCATGGCATCGATTTTCTGCAGCAAGGCACCATGGGTGACCGGGCAGAGAAAGATAAATTTCTCGCAGCCAAAGCGCTGCGCGGCATCGACTTGCAGATCCAGCAACGTACCCCCGAACAACGGCAGCAGCGCAATCGGCCCGTTCCCGTCGAGATCATCTTTTGCCAGAGAAATCAGTGCCAGTTTCACGAATGTTGCGGTCCCGAACAATGGAAAGGAAATATGCTCCCGTCCATAGATGGTGGCGTCCGGTCATGCCAAGCGATATTCTGGTGAAACGGGCGGGTTCAGCGGTGCAGAACCCGCTTATCAGTCGCGGTGGGCCTCGACCGCTGAAACCGCGCGCTGCAATTTCCGCAAGATAACCGGATCACCCGGCGCAGAGTGGGCGGCTTCATCGGCAAGCGCCAAAATCTTCGTCGCAGAGAAACTGGCAGCGAGGCCTTTCAGGCGCCATGCGGCATATTCCCAGTTGGCATCGCAGCGCGCTCTGCCGAGTAAATCGACTTGCCGCCTCGCACTTTCCAGAAACGCCTCACGCAATTCTGCTATAAGCGACTGGTCGTCCCCCACTGCAGCCGTCAGAGCGGCATCCAGAGCCCCATAATCAAATGACATATCGGCCGTTTACATTTCATGTGGTTAACTTATGGTTTCCATGGTCCGAGATTGTGGTAGACTAAGACTATGGCAGGTAACTCTAAGATAATCGGGATGTGGCGCGACCGGGATGAAAGTCCGGACGACGACCAGGCAGAAGCAACCGCGAACGCGGAGCTTGAGGCGCCAGATACCGAAGCCGCACAGACCGATTTTTCCTCAGAAAATCAGGAAAATAGCGACGACTATGCGGACGATGACTGGGATCATTATGCCGACGATGCCGGGCTGGATCCATCCCGCTCCCGTCGCATGCCGCTGCTGCTGTCAGCCCTCGCCGCCGCCTGCTGGACCGGATTTTTCCTGTGGGCCAATCGCGACATTTTTGCCACAATGCCAACGCCCAAGGCGGGCATTGACCTTTTCACCCAATGGTGCCTGCCGATCATCACGATAGGCATCGCATATCTGCTCTATATGCGGAACAGCACAAGGGAAGCGGGCCGTTTCGCCGAAGTCGGACAGTCGCTGCGCACCGAGTCCGAATTACTCGAAACCCGCCTGAAGACCGTCAATAACGAACTCAGCGTCGCCCGCGAATTTCTCAGTCAGGAAAGCCGCGAACTGGAATCGCTGGGTCAGCAGTCTGCCAGCAAGCTGACTACCGCGGCCGGCATGATAAAAAAGTCGCTCGACGATGGTCTCGGCAAGATGCAGAAACTCGACGAAGTCGGCGGCACCGCCTTCAACAATCTCGAGCAGCTGCGCGAGCATCTGCCGGTCGTGATCAACACCGCCAAGGACGTGACCAACCAGATCGGCAATGCCGGACGCTCCGCCCAGACCGAGATGACGGCCATGGTTGCGACCCTCAAGAAAATCGCCAAAGCCGGCACCAGTGCAGAGGAAAGCATCGAGTCCCTGACCAGCAAATCCGTTCTCTCGGCGGAAAAACTGGCGGTCGAAGCAGAGCGCATCAAGATCAGCCTGGCGGAACAGCTGAACGAAGCGGAGGCCGGATCAACCCAGCTGGCAGCCCTGTTGCAAACCACCACTGCCGAAACCGTCGAAGCCATCCACAAAACACGCGCACAGCTCGCTACCGATGCATCGGAATCGGCAACCGCGATGCGGGCCGAACTCGACGAGCTGGAAGCTGCGCTGGCCAATGCGGGCACGGTTGCGGACGGCGAGGAAGCCCGCCTGAAAGCACTGGCGGACAATCTGAACCGGAATATTTCCGACATCGTCGAAAATATCAAAAATCTGGACAATGAGAGCGGCGAAAAAACCGCCAAGCTGGCCTTTGCGATGAACGCGATGGAACAGAATAGCGCCGCTCTGCAGCAGTCACTCGAAAATGGCTATGGCGTGGCGGATGGCATGATCGAACGCATGGAGAGCCTGCTCGTCGCCCTCGACAGCAGTGCCCGTGAAATGGACGAGACCCTGCCCGCTGCCTTTGAACGGGTTTCGGAAAAATCGCAGGAAAGCCTGGCACTATACAGCCAGATCGCCCGCGAAGCCCGCAAGGCCCAGGAAGATGCGGGGCGCGTCGCCCAGCAAGTCGCTCAAACCGACCATTCAATCAGCGAACAGCAGCAACATATGCGCAAGCTGCGCGAAACCGGCGATGAGGCCAGCCAGTCCATTGTCCAGCAGATCGCCGATATTTCGGAAGCTATCCAGACGGTCCGAACCGAAAATGAAGCGCTCGCCGAAAGCGCTGGCGAAAAAATGATCAGCGCTCTGCTGCGGGTTAAGGAAACCGCGAAGCAGGCATCCGAGCATTCCCGTCAGGCGTTGGAAAACTCGATCGCCAGTTCTAGCGAAGCCTTCGAAAAAATGAGCGAAGATGCCTTGAACCGCATCATCGATGACAAAATCGCCTCGATCGCGCCGAAACTGGAAAAGGCCGTGTCCAGCGCGGTAGCAACAACCGAAACGACCGCTGCCCATCTCACCGAACAACTGGCAGCGATCGAGGATATGACCGTCAAGCTGGAACAGCGTATCCTGTTCGCCAGGGAAAAGGCCGAGCAGAGCAGCGATGAGAATTTCACGCGGCGCGTGGCACAGCTGACAGAATCGCTGAATTCAATCTCGATCGATGTCGGGAAAATCCTGTCGAACGACGTGACCGATATGGAATGGGCGGCCTATCTGAAGGGCGACCGCGGCATTTTCACCCGGCGGGCGGTTCGACTGCTGGACAGCAGTGAAGTACGCGAAATCCTCGCCCAATATTCCGGCAATGACGAATTCCGGGAACACGTGAACCGCTACATCCATGATTTTGAAGCCATGCTGCGCGGCGTTCTCGCCACGCGCGATGGCAGCGCGGTGAGTGTGACCTTGCTGTCATCCGACGTCGGCAAGCTTTACGTCGCTCTGGCGCAGGCGATTGAGCGCTTGCGCAGCTAGGATCAGATGCCTTGCATCCGGTCGCGGCTGTTGAAGAAGTCGATCGTATCCATATCGATCCAGCCATAGATATAATTCAGATAGAAAATACCAAAGGCGGCTGTCGCCAGTAGGGTCGTCCGCAACAGTATCCGCCACGGGCGAAAATTGACCGGCGCGCCATCCGCCTGACCCTTGATCATTTCTTCTCCGGTCTCATGATGGCTGCGGATGCCGATCGGCAGGATGATGAACAGAGCTGTCACCCAGAACAGCACATAAATCGCGAAGACCGAATAGAGCTGCATGGCCGGTTAAGCCTCCACAGTGAGCACCGAAACAACCGGTTTCTTTCCCGTCCACTCGGTCGCACTGCGACGGACAAGCAAACGGATCGCTTCGTTGAACTTGTCGATATCACCAACCGGCTTGGAATATTTGCTGACAATCTTGTCGACAACCTCATCCAGGAAATCTTCTTCGTCTTCCTCCAGCGGAACGCCGTGCATTTTGAGCACAGGCTCGCCGAAGATCTTGCCTTTCTGGTCCAGGCCAATCGCCACCGAAATCAACCCGTTATGTGCGGTCTTGCGCCGGTCGTTCAGCGTTTTCCCGTCAGCCGGGATGATCACATCGCCATCGACGACAAGCCGTCCGGTCCGCTCCTGCCCCAATATCTTCGGTCCCTTGGGTGCAAGCCGAACAACATCGCCATTCTGCTGGAAAATGGCTTTGGGAATGCCCTGCTCCAGACCGAAAGCAACCTGGTTTTTCATATGGCGGATTTCGCCATGGACCGGCACCAATATCTCGGGTTTGATCCATTCGTACATCTGCGCAAGTTCGGGACGGCCGGGATGACCCGACACATGAATATGTTCCTGGCGCTCGGTAATCATGATCACACCTTTGGCCGCGAGCTGATTCTGAATACGGCCGATAGCGATTTCATTGCCTGGAATCTGCTTCGACGAAAACAGAACATGATCGCCTTCGGACAGCTTGATCTGATGGCTGTCGCTTGCGATCCTTCCGAGAGCCGCCCTCGCCTCGCCTTGTCCGCCGGTGGCAATGATCATCACCTCACCGCGCGGCAGGCTCATCGCTTCCTGAAAATCCACGGTTGGCGGAAAATTCTTGAGATAGCCATTTTCACGGCAATTTTCGATAATGCGGTCGAGCGACCGGCCTGCAACGCACAATTTGCGACCGGCATGGACAGCAACCTCACCCAGCGTCTGCAGGCGAGCCGCGTTGGAGGCAAAGGTCGTGACTACGATTCGGGTGTCGATATCTTCGACAACCCGCATCAGGTTACGACGCACTTCGCCTTCCGATCCGGACGCCTTGTCATTGAACACATTGGTCGAATCGCAGACCATGGCGAGAACGCCTTCGTCACCGATTTTCTGAAGCTCTTCCGGTGTCGACGGAACGCCCAGAACCGGTTCGTCATCCAGCTTCCAGTCACCGGTGTGGAAAACCCGGCCATAGGGCGTGTCGATCAGCATCGCATTGCCTTCGGCAATCGAGTGGGCAATCGGCAGATAGCGGAAACCAAACGGCCCGAGATCGAAACTGCCTTCATTGGGAATGATATTGAGCTCGACCTCATTCTCCAGACCGACCTCTTCCAGCTTGCGCCGGATCAGACCGGCGGTGAAAGGCGTTGCAAAGAGCGGCACATCCAGATCAGCGGCGAAATAGGGCACCGCGCCAATATGATCCTCATGACCGTGGGTCAAAACAATGCCAAGCAAGTCCTTGCGGTTCTTCTCGATAAATTCGAGGTCAGGCAGAATCAGGTCAATGCCTGGATAGCTGGGATCGGCAAAGGTCATGCCGAGATCGACCATCACCCATTTGCCATCGCAGCCGTAGAGATTAACATTCATGCCGATTTCGCCGGATCCGCCAAGGGCCAGGAAAAGCAGTTCTTTTTTTGGTTTTGTCATGAAGCGTTTGTTGCTCGCTGATAGAGGATATGCAGTCCCTGAAGAGTCAGGTCTGCTTCCAGATGATCGAATACATCTGTATGTTCGTCAAATAATACGGCTAATCCGCCGGTAGCAATGATTTTGGTGGGACGTCCGATCTGTGCTTTAGTGCGGGCAACCAGCCCTTCGATCATCGCCACATAGCCCCAGAAAATGCCAATCAGCATCTGGCTTTCCGTGGTGGTCCCAATCACATTGTCGTCTTCCGGAGATTCCAGAGCGATACGCGGCAATTGGGCCGTTTTGCCGACCAGAGCATCGAGCGACAGATTGATGCCCGGCGCGATGACACCGCCTTTATAGGCACCTTCATAATCGGCGACATCGAAAGTCGTCGCTGTCCCGAAATCGATGATCACGATATCCTGCCGATATTTCTCATGCGCCGCGATAACATTGAGCGCGCGATCGGCACCGACACTGTCCGGTTGTTCGACATCGAGGGCAATGCCCCATTCCGCGGCACCGCGACCCGCAACCAGCGGCACCACGCCGAAATATTTCTCCGACAATACGGTCAGGTTATGCAGCGCTCGCGGAACGACGGTGCCGATGATAACGGCTTCAACCGCGTCCAGTTCCAGGCCTTCCAGCTCCAGAAGCTGTCGTAGCCAGACAACATATTCATCCGCAGTCCGCCGCGCATCGGTTGCGATCCGCCAGCGCGCACGAATATCATCGCCGTCAAAGAGGGCGAAGACAACATTGGTATTTCCGGCATCAATGGCCAAAAGCATGGGCGAATCGTCTTTCTATCCGATGGAAATGTCACCAGCGTGTATTTCGATAAGCGTTCCGTCGGTTTTTCTCAAGCGCAGCGCTCCGTCAGCCTGGAGCCCCGCAAATTCGCCGGTAATTTTCTCGCCGCCATCGTCGCTGGTAGTGATGGCCATTCCGACGGGATGCGCCAGATTCTGCCATTGCTTCAATATTTCAGCCAGGCCATCCTCGCGCCAAATAGCAACATAGGTTTCAAACTCACGAGCCAATTGCTCCAGAAACCCGGCGGCGTCGATTGTCGCGCCTTCCGCTGCGAGGCTGTTCACAATGCGCCCCTCGACTTCTGGTGCAACCGCGACATTCACACCGATGCCAACGACCACCTGATCCTTGACCCGCTCCAGCAGGATTCCACAAATCTTGGCGTCTGATACCAGAACGTCATTCGGCCATTTCAGCAGCATCGGGACGTCGGGCAGACAGCCGCGAATAGCACTGTAAACCGCCAGACCTGCGACAAAAGACAGCGAGGAAGGCGCAGGATCAGCAGGCCGGATATCCACAGCCGTGCTGCAATAGAGATTGCCCTTCGGACTCTCCCATTTGCGCCCTCGCCGCCCAATTCCGCCGGTCTGGATCTCCGCTCGCAGCCAGAACCCTTCCGGCACGCCGTCTTTCAGACACAGGGCCTTCAGATCCGCATTGGTCGATGCGGTTTCGGCGACGGTCTCTATGACAATGGTCAGAAGAGCGCCACGGCCGCAGAGGCGGTAAGCGGCGCAATGAACGGAATTGTCAGATAGCCCAACGGCGAGACAAATAGCGCCAGCAGCGCGATCAGTATATTTTCCGCCTTGTCGCTGGTCTTGGCAATCTGGTCAGCAGGATCATCGAAATAGATGATCTTGACAACCTTGATATAATAGAAGGCACCGATCACCGAGGCGGCAATACCGATAACCGCCAGCGGCAACATGCCGGCCGCCACTGCGGCATCAAATACCAGGAACTTACCCCAGAAACCGAAGAGCGGCGGGATGCCGGCCAGCGAGAACATAAATACGGCAAAAGCTGCTGCCAGGCCGGGACGGGTTTGCGACAATCCGGCGAGACTGGACAGACTTTCCAGAGGCTTGCCATCCTTGTCCCGCATTTCCAGCACGCAGATAAAGCTGCCCAGGGTCATCGCGACATAGATCACCAGATAGAACATCATCGCCGAAATACCGGCTGGCGTACCAGCGGCCAGACCGATCAGCAGGAAGCCGACATTGTTGATCGAGCTATAGGCGAGCAGACGCTTGATATTCTGCTGGCCGATTGCGGCAACTGCACCGAGAATGATCGACGCCAGTGCGACGAAGACGATGATTTGCTGCCAAGCCGAGGTCTGGCCACCAAAAGCCTCGATGATGACCCGTGCTGTCAGGGCGACAGCGGCCACTTTCGGAGCGCTGGCAAAGAAGGCACTGACCGGAGTCGGCGCGCCTTCGTAAACGTCAGGCGTCCACATGTGGAACGGCACCGCACTGATCTTGAACGCCAGCCCGGAGAGCACCAGCACCAGACCGATCAACGGTCCCGTTGCCAGATCACCGGTCAGCGCTTCGCCAATCATGGCGAAACTGGTCGAACCAGCAAAGCCGTAGACCAGCGAAATACCGAACAGCAGCATCCCGCTGGCGAGAGCGCCGAGCACGAAATATTTCAGGCCGGCTTCCGAAGACCGAATGTCGGTGCGGATGAAGCTGGCCAACACATAAGCGGCCAGACTGTTGAGTTCGAGCCCGATATACAGGGTCATCATATCCGTCGCCGAAACCATCATGCCCATGCCGATCGTCGCAAACAGGATCAGAACCGGATATTCCGAACGATATTTGCCGCCCGCCTGGAAGAAGCGCGGAGCAACAATCAGCGAGATGATCGCTGCCAGATAGATCAGGAATTTCGCCGAACTGCCGAATGCATCCATTCGGTAAAGGCCATCAAAAGCATCAGCGCCGCCCTTGAAATCCGGGTTATGCGCCAGCACCATCAACAGCGTCGACGCACCGAACAACGCCGCCACAGACAATATCGTGACAAGGCGAGCAGCCTTTTCCTGGCTCCACGCGGAGACCAGCAGCAGGATCAGGCCTGAGACGGTCAGAAAGACTTCAGGCGATACCAGCCAGAGAGAAGATGCAAGGTTCATTAGTGCGCCTCCCCATGGGCTTCATCTTTGATTGCCGGCTTCGCCTCACCCATTTTCAGATGCGCGTCGCCTTCCGGAGCGGCCCGGTCAATCCGTGCGACCAGCGCGCCAACGTCACCGCGAATGGGTGCCATGAAGCTTTCCGGATAAACACCCATCCACATCACCGCAGCGGCGATCGGTGCCAAGAGAGCGATTTCCCGCATAGACAGGTCAGGCATCGCCTTGACGTCCTCGTGGACCAGCTCGCCAAAAGCGACCCGGCGATAGAGATAGAGCATATAACCTGCCCCGAGAATGATACCCGTGGTCGCGACAAGCGTGACCCAGCTATTGACCTTGTACAGGCCGATCAGCGACAGGAACTCACCGACAAAACCGCTGGTGCCCGGCAGGCCGATCGAGGCCATGGTGAACAGCAGGAACAGGATTGCATATTTCGGCATGCTGATCGCCAGCCCGCCGTAGCGGTCGATTTCGCGCGTGTGCAAGCGGTCGTAGATCACACCGACGCACAGGAACAAAGCGCCCGATACCAGTCCGTGGCTCAGCATCACAATGACCGAACCTTCGATCCCTTGGCGGTTGAAGGCGAACAGGCCAAGCGTCACGATCGCCATATGGGCGACCGACGAATAAGCGATCAGCTTCTTCATGTCCTGCTGCACCAGCGCCACCAGCGACGTATAGACTACCGCCACCATCGACAGCGCAAAGATCAGCCAGATAAACTGCTCCGACGCTTCCGGGAACATCGGCAGCGAGAAGCGCAGGAAGCCGTAGCCACCCATCTTCAGCAGCACGCCCGCCAGGATCACGGAACCGGCGGTTGGCGCCTGAACGTGCGCATCCGGCAGCCAGGTATGGACCGGCCACATCGGCATCTTCACCGCGAAGCTGGCAAAGAAGGCCAGCCACAGCCATGTCTGCGCCTCGGGGGCAAAATCATAGTTGAGCAAGGTCGGGATATCGCTGGTCCCGGCATCCTGCACCATCCACAGCATCGCGATCAGCATCACCACCGAGCCGAGCAAAGTATAGAGGAAGAATTTGTAGCTGGCGTAGATCCGGTTCGCCCCGCCCCAGATACCGATAATCAGATACATCGGGATCAGGCCGGCCTCGAACAGGATGTAGAACAGGAAGATATCCTGCGCCGCAAACACGCCGATCATCAGCACTTCCATGAACAGGAAGGCCGCCATATATTCGCCCACCCGCGTCTGCACGGATTCCCAGCTCGCACCGATACAGATCGGCATCAGGAAGACCGTCAGCATGATCAGCATCATCGAGATGCCGTCGATGCCCAGCGCCCAGGCAAAATTGCCGAACAGCTCGGCGCGCTCGACATATTGCCACTGCGCCCCGCCAATATCGTAATTGGCCCACAGCACCACACCGAGTACAAACAGCACCAGTGTCGTCACCAGCGCCAGCCAGCGTGCCGCCTGCGCATTGAGGAACAGGCAAATGATCGCCGCCAGCATGGGCAGCCCCATCATCAAGGACAGGATCGGGAAATCAAGCTGGTTCATTTAGCTGGCTCCCTGCACGATTATCCAGGTCGCGGCAGCGGCAAGGCCGAGCAGCATGACCAGGGCATAAGAATAAAGATAGCCGCTCTGGAAGCGCTTCATCACGCCCGAACCGCTGGCGATCACCGAAGCGATGCCGTTCGGACCGAACCGGTCGATCGTCCCTTCATCCCCCTTCTTCCAGAACAGTCGTCCCAGCCAGAACGCAGGCCGGATGAAGATCAGATTGTACAGCTCGTCAAAATACCATTTGTTGAAGAAGAACTGGTACAGCGGGCTGAACGTCTCGGCCAGGCGCGCCGGGCGATCCTTGCCAAAGAAATAGAGGAAGATAGCGGTGCCCAGACCGATCAGCATCGCAACCGACGACGCCAGCTTGACCCACAGCGGCACTTCATGAATTTCGTGCATCAAATGCTCGTTAAACGCCAGGCTTCCAGCCCAGAAGCTGGCGCCTTCCGCAGCTTCGACAAATTTGTCGTGGAACAGGAAACCGGCAAACACGGCACCCATCGAAAGAACGATCAGCGGGATCAGCATGGTCAGCGGACTTTCGTGCGGATGATAGCCGCCGGTGCCGGCGGGCAGCTGTTCGGCGCCGGGCGCATGAGTAGATGGGCTATGCCCCGCATCTTCCTGCGCCGGCGGATTGTCCGCGCCCGCTTCTTCGTGGCCATGGGTGTCATGCAGTGCATCGTCGTGATGCCCGTGCAGCGCGTGCTGGATATGCTCGCTGTCGGTCCAGCGCGGCGTGCCCCAGAAGGTCAGGAACATCAGCCGCCAGCTGTAGAAGCTGGTCAGCAAGGCCGCGAGCACGCCGATGAAGAAGGCGAACTGCCCGACTTCGGTGCCGCTGGCAAAGGCGACCTCGATGATCGCGTCCTTGGAATAGAAACCGGCAAAGCCGCCCAGCCCAATGATTCCGACGCCGGTAATCGCCAGCGTTCCGGCCATCATCGCCCAGAAGGTCAGCGGGATATGTTTCCTGAGGCCGCCATAATAGCGCATGTCCTGCTCGTGATGCATCGCATGGATCACCGAACCGGCACCAAGGAACAAAAGCGCCTTGAAGAAAGCGTGGGTGAACAGGTGGAACATCGCTGCGCTATAGGCACCGACGCCGGCGGCGAAGAACATATAGCCAAGCTGCGAACAGGTCGAATAGGCGATCACCCGCTTGATATCATGCTGGACCAGACCGACGGTCGCGGCAAATATCGCGGTCGACGCACCAACGATGGTGACGACAGTCAGCGCGACCGGGCTGGTTTCGAACATCGGCGACAGACGGCAGACCATGAACACGCCTGCGGTCACCATGGTAGCCGCATGGATCAGCGCCGACACTGGGGTCGGGCCTTCCATCGCGTCAGGCAACCAGGTGTGAAGGCCAAGCTGTGCGGATTTACCCATCGCGCCGACGAACAACAGCAGGCAGAGGATGGTCATCGTATCCAGACGCATACCGGCAAAGGTGATCGTCGAACCGGCCATGCCTGGCGCCGCTTCCAGAATTTCCGGGATCGAGACGGTGCCGAATACGAGGAAGGTGCCGAAGATACCGAGCATGAAACCAAGGTCACCGACGCGGTTGACAACAAAGGCCTTGATCGCGGCGGCATTGGCGCTGGGCTTCTTGAACCAGAAACCGATCAGCAGATAGGAGGCAAGGCCCACGCCTTCCCAGCCAAAGAACATCTGTACCAGATTATTGGCCGTCACCAGCATCAGCATGGCGAAGGTGAACAGCGACAGATAGGCAAAGAAACGCGGCTGGTCTGGATCTTCATCCATATAGCCCCAGCTGTAGAGATGCACGAGCGCAGACACGGTGGTCACAACGACCAGCATCACAGCGGTCAGCGCATCGACGCGCAACGCCCAGTCGAAATTGAGATCGCCGGAGACGATCCATGTCAGCACCGGTACGACTTCAGCGCTGCTGGTCCCGTTCAGAAAGCCGATGAACACCGGCCAGCTAAGCGCACAGGCAGCAAATAGCGCGCCCGTGGTAATGATCTTCGCCGGCACATTGCCGATGATCCGATTGCCGAAACCCGCGACAATCGCTGCCAGCAAGGGCAGAAAAACGATAAGCTGAATCGCCAATTTCCTAGCCCTTCATCCGGTTGACATCATCGACGGCAATGGTGCCGCGCTGACGGAAGTAAATCACGAGAATGGCCAGCCCGATCGCGGCCTCGCCTGCGGCCACGGTCAGGATGAACATGGCAAAGACCTGCCCGGTCATGTCGCCGAGAAAGGCGCTAAACGCGACAAAATTCAGGTTCACCGCGAGCAGGATCAGTTCGATCGCCATCAGAATGATGATGATATTTTTCCGGTTCAGGAAAATGCCCAGCATGCCCATCACAAACAGGATCGAGCTGACCACCAGATAATGTTCAAGGCCGATCATGACCTTTCCCCCCATGTTGAATGGATGTCCGAGATTTTGTCCGTTCCTGCTGCGCCCATCGAAGCACATTCGTCGGCAGGCTCAGAGCGGACGGTGATTGAAGGCAAGCAATGTCGCATCACAGTTCAACCCCTTTGCCGACTTCCGGCTGCGTGTTGCGGGTCGAATCCTCGGGCCGGCGCGCGACCTGGTCGGCGATATCCTGCCTGCGGACGCCACCACGGGCCCGGTGCGTCAGTACGATCGCCCCGACCATGGCGACCAGCAGGATCATGCCTGCAGCCTCGAACAGGAAAACATATTTGGTGTAGAGTAACGCGCCAAGCTGCTCGATATTGGATGGCGCGCCAGCCGGTGGTCCGACCGCTGCGGTCGCCTCGCCCATGCCAGACGACTGCCACGCTCCGACGCCGAAGATGATTTCCACGACCAGCACCAGCGCCAGCAACAGGCCAAGCGGCAGATTCTTCATGAAGCCTGCCCGAAGCTCGGCGAAATCGATGTCCAGCATCATCACGACAAACAGGAACAACACCGCGACGGCGCCGACATAGACGATCACCAGCAGCGCCGCGATAAATTCGGCACCGACCAGGACCATCAGACCGGCAGCGTTAAAAAAGGCCAGGATCAGCCATAACACGCTGTGCACAGGGTTGCGCGCAAAGATACAGAACGCACCGCTGGCCAGCACAATGGCGGCGAAAAGATAGAAAGCGAAGATTTGCATATTATTCTGTCTTAGCCCCTGTCCACATGTCCCGTTCGTCTCGAGCGAAGTCGAGAGACGCCTGCGGAATTTCCCTGTGTCTCGACTTCGCTCGAGACGAACGGAGTCAGGATTCGATTATCAATTCGCACGCCCATTACCGATAGGGCGCATCGGCGGCAAGGTTTGCCGCGATTGCCCGCTCCCATTTGTCGCCATTTTCGAGCAGCTTCGACTTGTTGTAAATCAGCTCTTCGCGGGTTTCCGTCGCATATTCAAAATTCGGCCCCTCGACGATCGCATCAACCGGGCAGGCTTCCTGACAGAAACCACAGTAGATGCATTTGGTCATGTCGATGTCATAGCGCGTGGTACGGCGCGAGCCGTCTTCGCGCGGCTCGGCCTCGATTGTGATCGCCTGCGCCGGACAGACCGCTTCGCACAGCTTGCAGGCAATGCAGCGTTCTTCGCCATTTGGATAGCGACGCAGCGCATGCTCGCCCCGGAACCGCGGTGAAATCGGGTTCTTTTCATAGGGATAGTTGATCGTTTTCTTCTTCTTGAAGAAATATTTCAGCGTCAGCACATGCGCCCCGATAAACTCGAACAGGGTGAAGGCCTTGATGGTTTGTGCGATACTCATGCAGCGTACCTTGTTAGCATTAGAAAGCCGCTGACCAGAAACACCCAGAACAGCGAGACCGGCAGGAATATCTTCCAGCCCAGACGCATCAGCTGGTCATAGCGGTAGCGCGGCACCGTCGCCTTCACCCAGCTGAAGATGAAGAAGAAGAAGAATATCTTGGCAAACAGCCAGATAATCCCTGGCACCATATACAGCGGTTCCCAGTCGATTGGCGGCAGCCAGCCACCCCAGAACAGGATCGCGTTAAGCGTGCACATCAGAATGACATTGGCATATTCACCGAGCCAGAACAGCGCGAAGGCCATCGACGAATATTCGGTCTGGTAACCGGCAACCAGCTCGCTTTCCGCTTCGGTCAAATCGAACGGGGTACGCGCGGTTTCGGCGAGCGAGGAGATCAGGAACATCACGGCCATCGGGAACAGCAGCGGATTGATGCCATAGGCATTGATGCCGAGAATATGCGATTTCTGGCCGACGATGATATCCTGCAGATTGAAGCTGCCGGCAAACAGCACCACCGAGATGATGATGAAGCCAATCGACACTTCATAGGAAATCATCTGCGCCGCAGCACGCATTGCCGAGAAGAACGGATATTTCGAGTTACTCGCCCAACCGGCGATCACCACGCCATAGACGCCCAGCGAACTGACCGCCAAAATATAGAGCAGCCCGATATTGATATTGGCCAGCACCATATTCTCACCAAATGGGACCACGGCCCAGGCAAGCAGCGCCACCGAGAAGGTGATGATCGGCGCGAGCAGGAAAAGCCCCTTGTTGGCGCCCGATGGAATGATCGTTTCCTGCAGGAACACCTTCAAACCATCGGCAAAGCTTTGCAGCAGACCAAAAGGACCAACAACATTGGGCCCTTTGCGCAGCGCCATCGCCGCCCAGATCTTGCGATCCGCATAAATGATCATTGCGACAGCGAGCATCAGCGGAAAAGCGATCAGCAGCACCAGCGCCAGCGTGCCAACGAACCATCCGGCTTCATAGCCGAGTACGGATTGGAGATATTCGGTCATCTAATATCCTCCCTGTTGCGCAGCAATGGGGAGGTGGCGCGCCGAAGGCGTGACGGAGGGGCGACTGGTCGAGGCCAAGGCCCCTCCACCACGCTTCGTGCGGTCCCCCTCCCCGTGCTTCGCACAAGGAGGAAAAAAGACAGGAGCACCGTTCGTGCTGAGCTTGTCGAAGTATGAACGGTGTGTGCGCAGGCTGTCCTTCGACAGGCTCAGGACGAACGGCATCTTGGTCTCGCTCATTCCGCCGCCTCCAAAATCTCGTCATCGGCGTGCAGCAATTCCGCGGAACAGCGCTGCATCGTGCCGCTGGCACGGGCGATGCTGTTGGTCAGATAGAAATCCTTGATCGGATGGACGCCCTGCCCCTTTGGTGCGCTCGGCAGGTCTTTTGGCGGTGCCCAGTCGAACGTCACCAGACCTTCGTTGCCCAATTCGGGATGATCCTTGGCCATTTTGGCCCGTAATTCCTCGAAACTGTCAAACGGCAAGGTCTTGCCCAACACATCGGACAGCGCCCGCAAGATGCTCCAGTCCTCGCGCGCATCACCCGGCGCGAAAATCGCCTTGTTCGAACGCTGAACCCGGCCTTCCAGATTCACATAAGTGCCGTTTTTCTCGGTATAAGCGGCACCCGGCAGAATCACATCTGCCGCATGGGCACCGGCATCGCCATGATGACCGATGAAGACCTTGAAACTGTCCTTGAACAATCCGTAATCCATTTCATCGGCACCCAGCGCGAACAGCAATTTCGGTTTTTTCTCCGCAATCGCCTTGATGCCGCCTTCAAACGCATAGCCGAGCATCAGGCCGCCGGTGCGAGAGGCACCGACATGCAGGACATTGAAGCCGTTCCAGCCATCCTTGACGAGCTTATATTTGGTCGCGAATTTCAGCGCGGCGCCATGCACACCTTCCACGCTGAGCGCGCCGCCGCCAAGTATAATCGCAGGCTTCTCTGCGCCTTTCAGCGCGTCAGCCGCGGCTTTTGGCAGCTTGGTGAGCAGGCCCATATCATCGCCGAGCCATTCGACCGGATAGGTCTGGTCCGCTTCCGGCCCGATACCGAATACCTTCGCCCCGCCCTTGCGCACCGCCTTGCGGATCCGGGTATTGACCAGCGAGGCCTCCCAGCGCGGATTGGTCGAGACCAGCAGGATAACATCTGCATCTTCGATACCGGCAATCGTCGTGTTGAAGTTCACCGCAGCGAGACTGGACACGTCGTAGGAAAGCCCGGTCTGACGGCCTTCGAGCATCTCGGATTTCATCGATTTCAGCAGCTTTTTGGCCGCATACATGGTTTCGCAATCAACCAGATCACCAGCGATAGCGGCCACCGAACTGCCTGCCTTGACATCGGCAATCGCCTGAAAGGCTTCGTTCCAGGTCGCTGCTTCCAGCTTGCCGTTCTTGCGCACATAAGGCTTGTCGAGCCGCCGCTTCATCAGGCCATCGATCGCGTGGCGGGTCTTGTCGGTCGCCCATTCCTCATTCACGTCGTCATTGACGCGCGGCAGGGCGCGCAGCACTTCACGACCACGACTGTCGATCCGGATATTGGTGCCGACACCGTCCATCACATCGATGCCGAGTGTCTTGGTCAGCTCCCATGGACGTGCTTCAAACGCATAGGGCTTGCTGGTCAGCGCGCCGACCGGGCAGAGATCGACGACATTGCCGCTGAGTTCGCTGTGCACTGCGCCTTCGAGATAGGAAGTGATCTCCATCCCCTCGCCGCGGCCAATCGCACCGATTTCCTCTACGCCGGCAACTTCCTCGCTGAACCGCACGCAGCGCGTACAGTGGATGCAGCGGGTCATCGCGGTCTTGACGATCGGCCCCATATATTTCTCGGTGACCGCGCGCTTATTCTCTTCATAGCGCGATCCGCCCTTGCCGTAGGCCATCGCCTGATCCTGCAGATCGCACTCGCCGCCCTGGTCGCAAATCGGGCAATCCAGCGGATGGTTGATCAGGAGAAACTCCATCACCCCTTCGCGGGCCTTTTTGACCATTTCGCTGTCGGTACGGATTTCCTGACCCTCAGCAGCCGGCAACGCACAGCTCGCCTGTGGCTTCGGTGGTCCCGGCTTCACTTCGACCAGGCACATCCGGCAATTGCCGGCAATGCTCAACCGCTCATGATAGCAGAAACGCGGGATTTCCTTGCCGGCAAGCTCAGCCGCCTGCAGCACGGTCGCGCCCTGCGGCACTTCAATTTCGA
Organism: Parasphingorhabdus sp.; assembly: GCF_048269865.1. Taxonomy (GTDB): domain Bacteria; phylum Pseudomonadota; class Alphaproteobacteria; order Sphingomonadales; family Sphingomonadaceae; genus Parasphingorhabdus. The sequence continues at coordinate 134,280 of NZ_JBLWUA010000002.1, forward strand.
TGCCATCTACGGTGACTTTAGGCATGGATTGACTCCGAACGTATTTCATCATGCTGACGGGAGAAAGGCAAATATTTCACTCTGCCGCCTCCATCATTTCCGCATGCTGGCTCACCGCCCGGTACAGGCCGAATGCCAGCATCGCGCGCAGCGAGGTTTTGTCAAAGGAGATTTCTGCGCCATCACGGATACATGGGCCAAGCAGCGGCACGATCGTACTGATCGCCTCTCCTTCCGCGGCCGTATCCGGAACCGTGTTGATCAGCGCATATATTTTTTCGCGCCCGGACTGGACAACGCACAGGCTGAACAGTTCTTCAGCGTTGCGCGGCTTCATGATGTCCTGCCGCCAGTCCAGATCGGTCAGCGATGCCAGTGATGCGACATCATCCTCGCCATATTTCCGCAGCAGAAAAAACTCGGCGAAGGCCCCTACTGCCGGTGCCGTCGAGAAGCCGTAGCGAATATTCTTGGCTATATAGCAGGGATCATCATAATCGACTTTTTTGTAGATATAGTTGAGCGACTTGGCCTGCTCGGCGCTCAAATATTTGTAATCCAGGGTTTTCGCCGCCCTGAACCGGTTGTTCTCAGCCTTGCACCGGCCGATCGCGTTGATTCCAGCTCTGGCTGAGTCCTGAACCATGGGATCATGAAAACCGGTCATGCCTTCTCGACTCCGGTCGATCCGCGAACCGATTTCCGGTTCGGCAGATACCGCCGCAGGAATAGCCGCAAGAAAAATCACGGCAGAGAGAAAAAGTCCGGATACAACCTTCATTCCGCCGCCTCCAGAACGCCTTCGCCCTTATGCTCGCGAATCCGCCGCTCCATCTCCGGCCGGAAATGCCGGATCAGTCCCTGAATCGGCCAGGCCGCAGCATCGCCGAGCGCACAGATAGTGTGCCCCTCGACCTGCTTGGTAACCTCGAACAGCGTATCGATATCCTCGATATCGGCATCGCCGTCGCGCATCTTTTCCATCACCCGCCACATCCAGCCGGTGCCTTCGCGGCACGGCGTGCACTGGCCGCAGCTTTCGTGCTTGTAGAAATAGCTGAGCCGCGAAATCGCGCGGACGATATCGGTCGACTTGTCCATCACGATCACCGCAGCGGTGCCCAGACCCGATCCCAGATCCTTGAGCCCGTCAAAGTCCATCGGCGCATCCATGATCTGCGCAGCCGGCACCAGCGGCACCGAAGACCCGCCCGGAATGACCGCCAGCAGATTGTCCCAGCCGCCGGTGATGCCTCCGCAATGTTTCTCGATCATATCCTTGAACGGGATCGACATCGCTTCCTCGAACACCGCCGGTTTCTCGACGTGGCCGGACACCTGGAACAGCTTGGTACCGTGATTATTTTCGCGGCCAAAGCTCGCAAACCAGGCCGCACCGCGCCGCATGATCGTCGGCACTACCGCGATACTCTCGACATTGTTAACCGTCGTGGGGCAGCCATAGAGACCGGCCCCCGCAGGAAATGGCGGTTTCAGCCGCGGCTGGCCCTTCTTGCCCTCAAGGCTCTCGATCATCGCGGTTTCTTCGCCACAAATATAGGCGCCGGCACCGCGGTGGATGAAGACGTCGAAATCATAGCCGGACTTGGCCGCATTCTTGCCGAGCAACCCCGCGTCATAAGCTTCCTTGACGGCCGCCTCCATGACCTTGGCTTCCATGATATATTCGCCGCGAATGTAGATATAGGCGGCCCGTGCGCGCATCGCGAAACCGGCGATCAGCGCGCCCTCGATCAGCTTGTGCGGATCGTTGCGCAGGATTTCGCGGTCCTTGCACGAACCCGGCTCGGATTCATCGGCGTTGATCACCAGAAAGCTCGGCCGCGGATTGCCCTCGCTGTCCTTCGGCGCTTCCTTGGGCATGAACGACCATTTCAGCCCGGTCGGAAAACCCGCCCCGCCGCGTCCGCGCAGGCCGCTGGCCTTCATTTCCTCGATGATCTTGTCATTGCCGCGCTTGATGATGTCAGCGGTCTTGTCCCAGTCACCGCGCTTCTGCGCTGCCTTCAGATCCCACGACTGGAAGCCGTAGACATTGGTGAAGATCCGGTCCTTGTCCTGCAGAAAATCAAAACTCATTTCTTGCTCCTGCGGCCCAGAAGACCGCCGATAATTCCAACCGCAACAACCGCCAGCGCGATCCAGCCCGCATATCCGTCCAGGGCCATTACAGGCCCCCGTTCATCAGCACGAGCACGGCCACGACAATCGCCACGATAGCCAGACCAACCGTCCGCACGATGCCGGTCAGCACCTTCCAGACAATCACGATCGCCAGAAAGGCGAGCGCCAGGGTGATCAGCAGCCCCATCACCACTCGTCCCGATAGTCGTGATTTTCCTCGACCATCGCCTGCAGATTGGTCGGACCGCCCTCAGCCTCGCTGGTGTTGCGGCCGATTTGCGAGCCGACCTTGATATCCTTGCCAGCCGCCAGATCCTCGAGGATCCGGGTCATGATGTCATAATCAAGATCTTCGTAATTGTCGTCGTTGATCTGGACCATCGGCGCGTTCGAGCAATTGCCCATGCACTCGACCTCGGTCAGCGTGAACAGCCCGTCCGGTGTGGTCTTGCCCTTGGCCATGCCCTTGTTCTTGCAGGCGGCCATGACGTCGTCGCTGCCGCGCAGCATGCACGGCGTGGTGCCGCAGACCTGCACATGATAGCGGCCAACCGGCGCCAGATTATACATGGTGTAGAAGGTCGCGACCTCATAGGCCCGCATATAGGGCATATCGAGATAGGCAGCGACATATTCGATTACCGGAACCGGCAGCCAGCCCTGCGTCTTGGTATCCGCCCCAACCTGCCGCTGGGCGATATCAAGCAGCGCCATAACCGCCGATTTCTGGCGGCCAGCCGGATATTTCGCGATCTGCCACTTGGCGAGTTTTTCATTTTCCGGCGTAAACGCAAAATCGCCCCATTTGGCGCGGGTTTCGAGTTCGTCGGGGATATTGGATGCTTCAGCCATTATCGGTCACACTCTCCAAATACGACATCAATCGCGCCCAAAATGGCGGTGGCGTCCGGCAGCATATGGCCCTTGGTCATGAAGTCCATCGCCTGCAGATGGCTGAAAGCGGTCGGCCGGATCTTGCAGCGATAGGGCTTGTTGGTGCCGTCGCTGACCAGATAGACGCCGAATTCACCCTTCGGGCTTTCGGTCGCGACATAGACTTCACCGGCCGGAACGTGAAAACCTTCGGTGTAGAGTTTGAAATGATGGATCAGCGCTTCCATCGACTGCTTCATCTCGCCGCGCTTTGGCGGGACGATCTTGCGGTCAGTGGACGATACCGGCCCATCGGGCATTTCATTCAGGCACTGGCGCATGATGCGCGCGCTCTGGCGGACTTCCTCGACCCGGACCATGAACCGGTCATAGCAGTCGCCGCTGGTGCCGACCGGCACGTCAAATTCCATCCGGTCATAGACATCATAAGGCTGCGACTTGCGCAGGTCCCAGGCGACGCCGCTGCCGCGCAGCACCGGACCGGAAAAGCCCCAGCGCACCGCGTCATCCTTGGAGACGGTGGCAATATTGACATTGCGCTGCTTGAAGATGCGGTTATCGACGACCAGGCTCATTGCATCCTCGAACAGGGTCGGGAATTCGTCGAGCCAGTCGGCGATATCGGTGAGCAGCTTCAGCGGCACGTCCTGGTGCACGCCGCCGGGCCGGAACCAGGCGCTGTGCATGCGGGCGCCACTGGCGCGTTCGAAAAATTCCAGGCACTGCTCGCGAATTTCGAATACCCAGATATTTGGCGTCATCGCGCCGACATCCATGACATGCGCACCGAGATTGAGCATATGGTTGCAGATCCGGGTCAACTCGGCGAACAAGACCCGCAGATATTGACCGCGCAGCGGCACTTCCAGATCGAGCAATTTCTCGATCGCCAGCACGTAACTATATTCCATCGCCAGCGGCGAACAGTAATCGAGCCGGTCAAAATAGGGCAAAGCCTGCAAATAGGTCTTGTGCTCGATCAATTTCTCGGTGCCGCGATGCAGCAGCCCGACATGCGGATCAACCCGCTCAACGATCTCGCCATCCAGCTCCATCACCATACGCAAAACGCCGTGGGCCGCGGGATGCTGGGGTCCGAAGTTGATCGTAAAATTCTGGATCTCCAGATCGCCGGTCGTCGGATCGGCCTCGTCAGCGAGATGGTCCATTTCTTCAAGATACTCAGACATCAGATGCCCACCTTTCCGTTCGCTTCGAGCGAAGTCGAGAAGCCGTGAGCCAGAGGCCCACCCTCCCGTTCGCTTCGAGCGAAGTCGAGAAGCCGGTTGTGACGGATAGAGGTGTCTCGACTACACTCGACACGAACGGCAACATTGCTAGCCATCACTTGCCCTCCCCCGACTTATTGGTCCCCGACTTGGTCCGCTTGGGAGCAGGCTTCTTGACCTTGGCCTCGTCACGCTTCGATGGCTTGGCGGCCTTCTTGGTGGCTTTCTTGCCTGCGCCAGTGTCCTTCTTGTCTTCGGTCGCCTTCGGAGTGGGCGGCGGCGATTCCCCACCGACCTTCTCGTCACCGGGCAGAATATAGTCTGCCCCTTCCCAGGGCGACATGAAGTCGAAGCTGCGGAAATCCTGCGCCAGCTTCACTGGCTCGTAAACCACGCGCTTGGCTTCTTCCGAATAGCGCATCTCGACATAGCCGGTCAGCGGAAAATCCTTGCGGAACGGATGGCCCTGAAAACCGTAATCGGTCAGGATCCGCCGCAGATCGGTATTACCGTCGAACAAGACGCCATACATGTCGAACACTTCGCGCTCGAGCCAGCCGGCCACTTCCCAGATATGGGTGACGCTTGGCACCGCAGAATCTTCGTCGGTCGTGACCTTGACCCGGATGCGATGGTTCTGGGTCAGGCTGAGCAGATGATAGCAGACCTCGAACCGTTCCGGCCGATCCGGATAGTCGACACCGGCGATTTCCACCAGCTGCTGATATTCATGCTTGTCGCGCAGCTTTTCCAGCACCGTGGCCAGCTTGGCGCGCTCAACCGTGAAGCTGATTTCGCCATAGGCTTCGACGGTGTCGATCAGCGCAGCGCCAATCGCCTTGCCAAGCTTGGCGGCAACGCCTTCGTTGCTCGAGATAGCTGGTGCACTATGGGCCATCAGATCTCTCCGTTCGTCTCGAGCGAAGTCGAGAGACCGTTCGTGGCGAGCTTGTCGAACCACAGTTCAAGACTGGAGGCGTCCTTCGACAAGCTCAATGCTAACGGATTATATCGAACCATCCCGCTCACCGTTCAAACGTCCCGATCCGCCGAATCTTCCGCTGCAACTGCATAACGCCATACAGCAGGGCTTCGGCCGTTGGCGGGCAGCCCGGCACGTAAATATCTACCGGTACGATCCGGTCACAACCGCGAACGACGGAATAGCTGTAATGATAATAGCCGCCACCATTGGCGCAGCTGCCCATCGAGATCACATATTTCGGATCGGACATCTGGTCATAGACCTTGCGCAACGCCGGAGCCATCTTGTTGCAGAGCGTGCCCGCAACAATCATCACATCCGACTGGCGCGGGCTGGCGCGTGGCGCGGCGCCAAAACGCTCCATATCGTAGCGCGGCATGTTGACGTGGATCATCTCGACCGCGCAGCAGGCGAGACCAAAGGTCATCCACCACAGCGATCCGGTGCGCGCCCATTGAAACAGTTCTTCGGTAGAAGTGACCAGAAAACCCTTGTCATTCACTTCCGAATTCAGATCCTTGAAAAATCCGTCGTCGGGCTGTGTATCGGGACGCATCGGCGTGCCGTCAGCATTCAGGATCGCTGATCCGCTGTTGTCGGTTTCTAATCCCATTCCAGCGCTCCTACCTTCCAGGCATAAGCGAAACCGATGATCAGTTCCGCAAGAAATACCATCATCGTCGTCCAGCCGACCCAGCCGGTCAACTCCAGCGACACCGCCCACGGGAACAGGAACGCTGCTTCCAGATCAAAGATGATGAACAGGATCGCAACCAGATAGAAACGCACGTCAAACTGACTGCGCGAGTCTTCAAAGGCGGGAAAGCCGCATTCATATTCCGAGAGCTTTTCGGCGTTCGGATTATGAGTCCCGGTCAAGCGGGAGACTCCCATCGGCAGGAACACGAAGGCTGCGGACAGACCTACGGCTACAAACAGAAACAATAATATTGGCGCATATTCGGAAAGATCGACCACAGATGACTCGTTTCACTAATATTCGGGGCCGCTTTTAGGCAGTGGCTCCCCATGCTGCAAGGGCGAAGTCGGTTAATTTACCGACCTTTTGCGAGGCATTCGCAGTTACAACAGCGACTTTGCCAATATCCGGTGAAGCTTGCTGTGCAGCGCTTCGTTGGCTGCCAGGATTTCGCCCTGGCCGATAGGCTGATCGCCGCCCGTATAGTCGGTAACAAAACCGCCCGCTTCGCGGACCATCAAAATGCCCGCTGCGACGTCCCAGACCTTAAGACCGGCTTCCCAGAAGCCGTCATAGCGACCGGCCGCAAGCCACGCCAGATCAAGCGCAGCCGAACCATTGCGCCTTATGCCGGCAACCTGCGGTGCCACGGCACCAAAAATCCGCGCCCATTCACTGAGGTCGCCATGCCCCTTGAACGGGATGCCGGTAGCAATCAGCGATTCCGACAGATCACGCCGGGCCGACACGCGCAAACGGCGTTCGCCGAGCCAGGCCCCCTTGTCCATTTCCGCCCACCAGGTCAGGTCGGTCAGCGGTTCATAGATCAGTCCGCTGGTAATCTTGCCCCAGCCGCGGCCGTCGAGCGACGGCTCCTGCACGGCGATCGAAATCGCAAAATGCGGAATGCCGTGGAGGAAGTTGGTGGTGCCGTCGAGTGGATCGATGATCCAGCGCGGCTTGCCTTCCTCGCCGTCGATCATACCGCCTTCTTCCAGCACAAATCCCCAGCCCGGACGAACCTTCAGCAATTCATCGTAGAGAATCCGTTCAGCCCGCATATCGGCCTTCGAGACAAAGTCCGCCGGCCCCTTTTTCGAGACTTGCAAATGCTCGACTTCGCCAAAATCACGACGCAGGCGCGATCCCGCCTTGCGCGCGGCGCGTTCCATGACGGTAATAAGGGCGGAATGTGCTGGCATCTTATATCTCCCCCCTCCCGTTTACGGGAGGGGCTGGGGGTGGGTCTATAGGGTTTTCAAAGAGCAGGCGAGCAACATATTCCTGCCTGCCCAACCCTCCCGCAAGCGGAAGGGGAAAGTTTTTTCAGTCAGGCCTTACCGACATATTCGCGGGCATAGACATCAACGATGATCCGCGTACCGGCCGAAATGAAGGGCGGCACCATGACGCGGACGCCATTGTCAAGAATGGCTGGCTTGTAGCTGGACGAAGCCGTCTGCCCCTTGACCACTGCATCGGCCTCGACAATTTCTGCCTCAATCTGGTCCGGAAGCTGCACGGAGATCGGCTTTTCCTCATAGAGTTCGAGCTGCACATCCATGCCATCCTGCAAAAATTCAGCTGCATCGCCAAGCAGGTCGGCCGGCAGCGTGATCTGCTCGTAATTTTCCTTGTCCATGAAGGTCAGCATGTCGCCATCGGCGAACAGATACTGGAAGGTCTTGGTGTCGAGACGCACCTTCTCAAGCGTATCGGCGCTGCGGAAACGGACATTGGTCTTGCGCCCGTCGACGAGATTTTTCATCTCGACCTGCATATAAGCCCCGCCCTTGCCCGGCTGGGTATGCTGGATCTTGGCAACCTTCCACAGGCCGCCTTCATATTCCAATATATTGCCCGGACGGATATCTACGCCGCTGATCTTCATCGCTTGTCTCGCTTGATGGATTGTTTGATTGAGCGGCGCTGTAATCCGCCAGCGAACAATAGGCAAGCCCGGTAACGCGGAATGCTGCTGCGCGATAACAAGCTGTGCGGTGGCGCACAGGTCTTTTTCATACAATACCGCGAATCGCTCGGCGGCTAATAAAGGGTCATGGCAGAGACAGACCTCATCAGGCATCAACACGACTATCTGGAGATAGCCCCAGACAGCAAAACCGCGCTAGCTGCTGGCCTGTTCGGATATTCGATCGGCGAAGGGCAAATGCAATCGTTCAAGCCAACCGAAGGCTATTTGCGCGATATCGAACAGATGCCCAATTTTGCGCCGCCGTCCGTCAGCAATTTCGTCGCGCAATATCTCGCATCCAATATCGGCGGGCGCGGCAAACTGTCCTAATCGCCCGAAGCGGCGCTCAATATATCGGAGAATTTCCGGACGGCTTCTGCCGGCCCCGCTGGATCATTCCAGACACCACCGGATACCGCCAGAAAATCTGTCCCTGCGTCGATCAGCGGTCGGCAATTGTCTGGCGTGATGCCGCCAATTGCGACGCTGGGTATTTCCATCATTTCGTCCCACCAGCGCAAGATATCCAGCTCCGGCTGATGATGCGTTTCCTTGGTATCGGTCGGGAAAAATGCGCCAAAGGCGACATAGTTCGCCCCGCCCTCGCCCGCTTCCATCGCGAGGTGGCGACTGTCGTGGCAGGTTATCCCGATTTGAACATCGGTCCCCAGCACCGCACGGGCATTTTTCAGACTCTCGTCGCTCTGCCCCAGATGTACGCCATCCGCACCCAGTTGCTGGGCTAGCGCCACATCATCGTTGACGACGAAGGCGACATCAAATTCGTCGCATATCGCTTTCAACGGCTCCGCCAGTCGGGCAGCCTTCTCGCGCTCGACATCTTTCACCCGAAACTGGAAGGCCGCGATCGGCCCGGCTTCCAGCGCGTGGCGCAACCGCAGAGGAAAATCGCCGCCCGTTTCCAGCGGCGAAATCAGGTAAAGCTGGCAGGGCGCAATTTCAGTCATAGGCCGGTCCCCGCCTGCCTTCGAGTTCGACCTGCATATCCGCGGCAATCGCCAGCGAGTCCGGGTCGTCGGTCTCCGCCTGCAACGCGGCGATGCGCTTGCGCAATTGCGCCTTGCGCTGTTTCGCGGGCAACAGGCTGATCGCGGCATATTCCTTCACAGCCTTCACCCACAGGGCGTCCTCGCCGGCCACGTCTTCGGCATCACGCGAAAATGCGCTGCGAAACGGCACAAGCGCGCCGCTGTCATCGCGCTCCAGGAACAGCACCAAGTTCATGCCCGGCGCGAAGACATAGCGGACGCAGCCGCCGAGTAAGGCATCCGGATTAGGCGCCCGCAATTCCTGCGGCGAGCTGACCGTCGCCTGCATCTGCGCACCCTTTTCCAGCCACGCGCCGGCAAGTTCGACCGCAGGCGGCAGTGGTGCGCCCTTGAGCAGCACGGTCGGCCGGGCGACAACCCTGTTGTCATATTCGTCGGCACCGGCACGCTCACCCGTCACCTCAGCGATGACGATCACATCGGCCACTTCGGCCAACTCCAGATTGGTCGGTACCTTGTAGGATGGCACGACCGAACAGGCATGGCCGGGGCTCGCCGCAACCGTCGCGGTCGCCAGCAACGCCGCCGCCATGCGCGAGACCATCCGGGCAACCATCACCAGCCGACCTGCCGCTGTACCGCTCTAGGCAATCGAGGCGCGATAGATCTGGTCGATCGCACGGCCCAGCACGGCATCAAATTCCTCGTCGCTCAGCGAAACCCGCAGATCCTGCAGCAAGCCACGGCTGAAGCTGGCGATCATGCCTTCATTCTTCGCCAGTTCCGCGCAGGCATCGTCGGTCGAATACCCACCGGACAATGCTACCAGACGGATTACCTTCGGGTGATCGACCAGCGGCTTGTAGAGGTTCGCCTCGACCGGAATCGACAATTTCAGCATCACTCGCTGGTCATCCGCCAGTGCGTCCAGATGCTTTGTCAGCTCTGCCAACAGCAGCGCATCGCATTCGGCGCGTTCGTCGCTCTTGATATTCACTTCCGGCTCGATGATCGGCACCAGGCCGTGACCGAGGATCTGTTTGCCAAAGGCGAACTGCTGCTCGACGATATCGGCGATGCCCTTGGCATTGGCCTTGTTGATCACCGACCGCATCTTGGTGCCGAACACGCCTTTCGACACCGCATGTTTGCACTGCTCGTCGAGATCATCGATCGGCTTCATCAGCTGCACGCCATTCTCTTCGTCCTGCAGCCCCTTGTCGACCTTCAGAAACGGCACCACACCGCGGTCCCAGAGCGCTTCCGGCACCGGCTTGCCGCCAGCATCACCGTTCATCGTCTTCTCGAACAGGATCGCGCCGATCACCTTGCCATTGCCGAAGCTTGGCGAGGTGATGATGCGGCTGCGCATCTTGTGGATCAGCCCGAACATCTCGTCATCATTATTGAACGAATCCGCGCCGATCCCGTAGCCGGCCAGCGCCTTCGGCGTCGAGCCGCCGCTCTGGTCCAGCGCGGCGATAAAGCCCTGGCCATTTTCGATCTTGCTCAACATTTCATTATTCGCCATTTTCTGTTCCCTGATATTTTTTCAATTATTTGGTTAGCGCTTCGACGCCGGGCAAGGGCTTGCCCTCCATCCATTCCAGGAAAGCGCCCCCTGCAGTCGATACAAAGCTGAAATCGTCGGCCACGCCCGCGTGATTGAGCGCCGCAACCGTGTCGCCGCCGCCGGCTACCGACAACAGCTGCCCCTCTTTGGTCAGCGCCGCAGCGGTCCGCGCCAGCGCCACCGTGGCATGGTCGAAAGGCGATGTTTCAAAAGCCCCCAGCGGACCGTTCCAAACCAGCGTCTTGCAGGTCTTCAAAACATCCGACAGCGCTTCCACCGCCGCTGGCCCGACATCGAGAATCATCTCGTCATCCGCCACTTCATGGACATTGACCGTCCGGGTCGGCGGATCGGCCCGGAATTCCTTCGCCACGACGACATCATACGGCAGGTGCACGGTGCAATCGGCCCGGTCGGCAGCGGCCAGAATGTCATTCGCGGTATCGGCCAGTTCATGCTCGCACAGCGACTTGCCGACATCGACGCCGCGCGCCGCCAGAAAGGTATTGGCCATGCCGCCGCCAATGATCAGATGGTCGACTTTCTCCACCATCTGCCGCAGTACATCGAGCTTGCTCGACACTTTCGCGCCGCCGACCACGGCAGCAACCGGATGCTCCGGATTGCCCAGCGCCTTGTCGAGCGCCGTCAGCTCGCGCTCCATCGACCGGCCGGCATAAGACGGCAGATGATGGGCGAGCCCTTCGGTGGTGACATGCGCGCGATGCGCGGCGGAAAAGGCATCATTGACGTAGAAATCGCCATATCCCGCCAGTGCCTCGGCCATCGCGGGGTCATTTTTCTCCTCGCCCCGCGCAAAGCGGCTGTTTTCCAGCACGACAACCGCGCCATCCGGCAAGGCGTCGATCGCCGCCTGATCCGGCTTCTCCATGAACTGCACATCGCGGCCGAGCACCGCAGCCAGCGGCGCGACCACCGGCTGCAGCGAAAATTCGGGCTTATACTCGCCCTTGGGACGACCAAAATGCGCCAGCAGCAGCAGCTTTGCACCCTTGTCCGCAAGCTCGGTCACCGTCGGCATCACCGCCTTGAGGCGCGTGTCGTCGGTGACCTCACCGTCGGCCATCGGGACATTCAGATCGACACGGACCAGTCCGCACTTTCCCCGAACATCACCGATATCATCAAGTGTTTTAAAACTGTTAGCCGACATTATTGAGAACCTTTATGAATTAAAGCAGGCCCGCCATGACCTTCGCGGTATCGATCATGCGGTTGGAGAAGCCCCATTCATTGTCATACCAGCTGACAACGCGGACCAGTTTGCCGTCCATCACGGTGGTTTCGAGGCTGTCGACCGAGCTGCTTGCCGGTTGATGATTGAAGTCGGTTGAAACCAGCGGCTTGTCTTCAAACACCAGCACGCCCTTCATCGGCCCTTCTGCAGCGGCTTTCAGCGCGCCATTGATTTCCTCGACACTGGTGTCGCGACCAGGTGTGAACACCAGATCAACCAGGCTAACATTCGGGGTCGGGACGCGGATCGAAGAACCGTCCAGCTTGCCGTTCAGTTCCGGCAATACCAGTCCGACGGCGCGCGCTGCACCGGTGGTGGTCGGGATCATGTTGACCGCACCGGCCCGTGCCCGGCGCATGTCGCTGTGCATCTGGTCGAGCATCCGCTGGTCGTTGGTGTAGCTGTGGATCGTGGTCATGAACCCGCGCTCGATACCCACGCTGTCGTTCAGCACCTTGGCAACAGGCGCCAGGCAGTTGGTGGTGCAAGAGGCGTTGGAAACGATGATATCATCGGACGTCAGAACGTCGTGATTGACGCCGAAAACCACGGTTTTCAAGTCGCCCTTTGCCGGTGCCGAGATCAGCACCCGCTTCGCGCCGGCATCGATATGCGGCTGAGCAGCATCCTTCGACTGGAAGAAACCGGTGCATTCGAGCACAATGTCCACACCCATGTCGCCGTGTGGCAAATCGCCAGGATTGCGTTCGGACGTCACGGCAATTTTCTTGCCATTAACCTTGATATGATCGCCATGGGCGGTCACTTCACCCGGAAAACGGCCATGGACACTGTCATAGGCAAATAGCAATGCATTGGATTCGGCGTCGGCGAGATCGTTGATCGCAACCAGTTCGAAAGCGTCATCATCCCGCTCGAGAATCGCGCGGGCGACCAGCCGGCCGATCCGGCCAAATCCGTTAATTGCTACTTTGGTCATCGGTGTTGCTCCTTTGAGTTTTAACTATGCGGCCTTGTTCAGCCAATTTTTTCGATGATTTGCGGGACGATAGCGTCTGCGGTCAACCCGAAATGCGTGTAAAGATCGTCAATCGGTGCCGAAGCCCCGAAGCTGTCGATGCCGAAGCGCAGTCCATCCAGGCCCGTATAGCGCTCCCAACCAATGGTGGTCCCGGCCTCGATCGACACCCGCAAGATGCCATCGCCGCCAAGCAGGTCCATCTTATAGGCATCGCTCTGCGCATCGAACAATTCTGCACAAGGCATAGAAATCACATCAGTCCCATGCCCGGCCGCTTCCAGCTGTGCCGCGACATCCATCGCCAGTGACACTTCCGAACCGGTCGCGACCAGGACGACCCGTTTCGTGCCGTCTGCGGCTTTCAGACGATAAGCGCCCTGCTCGCAAAGATTTGCACTGACGTCCTGACGCAGCGGCGCAAGCCCCTGGCGAGTCAGCGCCAGAGTCGATGGCCCTGTGTCCCGCTTGATCGCCAGCGCCCAGCATTCGGCGGTTTCAATCGCGTCCGCCGGCCGGAAAACATGCATGTTAGGCATCAGGCGAAGGCTCTGAACATGCTCGATAGGCTGGTGGGTCGGACCGTCTTCGCCGAGACCGATACTGTCATGGGTCATCACATAGATGGCCCGGGCGTTCTGGATCGCCGAGAGCCGCATCGCGCCGCGGCAATAGTCGGTGAACACCAGGAACGTTCCGCCATAGGGAATGATACCGCCGTGCAACGCCATTCCGTTCATCGCCGCTGCCATGCCGAATTCACGGATGCCATAATAGATATAGCGACCGGAATAATCGTCTTTTGTCAGAGGCTTGGTAGAAGGAGTTTTGGTATTGTTTGAACCTGTCAGATCGGCACTACCGCCAATCATCTCCGGCAAGGCCGCAGTGATCGCACCCAACGCCATTTCGGAAGCCTTGCGGGTCGCCCATTTCGGCGGATCTTTGGCGAGACCTTCCATATAGTCCTGCATCGCCTTCCCGTCCGGCAGCTCACCCGCCATGCGGCGCGTGAATTCGGCTGCGTCCTTATGGCCATCGAGACGCGCGTTCCAGTCAGCCCGCGCGGCAGCGCCCTTTTCGCCCAATTGACGCCATGAACTCAGGACATCATCCGGAATCTCAAAAGGATCATGATTCCAGTCCAGAGCCTCGCGGGCGCGGGCAATTTCCTCGTCGCCGAGCGGTGCGCCGTGTGTGGCCGACGTGCCCTGTTTGGTCGGAGCGCCAAAACCAATGACCGTCTTGCAAGCGACCAGCGAGGGCCGCGGATCGGCTTCCGCTTCGCTCAGCGCCCTGCGGATATCATCAAAGTCATGGCCGTCGCAGGAAACGACATGCCAGCCAGAAGCACGATAACGGGCCGGAATGTCCTCACATGTCGATAGCTCTGTTCCGCCATCGATCGTTATCCCGTTGTCATCCCACAGGACATTGAGCCTTCCCAGCCCTAGATGACCGGCCAGACCCACCGCTTCGTGGTTGATGCCTTCCATCAGGCAGCCGTCACCGGCGATCACCCAGGTTTTATGGTCGACCAGATCGTCACCAAACAGCGCGTTCAAGTGGCGTTCGGCGACCGCCATTCCGACCGCCGTCGCAAAGCCCTGCCCAAGCGGCCCGGTTGTCGTTTCGACACCTTCCAGCTTGAAATTTTCAGGATGGCCAGCGCATGGCGAACTGAGCTGGCGAAAATCCTTGATGTCCTGCATCGTCGGGCGGGCATAGCCGGTCAGGTGCAAAAGCGAATAGATCAGCATCGAACCATGGCCGGCAGACAGCACAAACCGGTCGCGATCGGCCCATTTCGGGGCCTTCGGATCATATTTCAAAAAATCGCTGAATAGCACGGTAGCGACATCGGCCATACCCATGGGCATGCCGGGGTGGCCGCTATTGGCTGCCTGGACCGCATCCATGGCGAGCGCTCTGATGGCGTTTGCCATGTTCTTTTCGGTAACGGTCATGACGGATCTGATCTCCCGGACTGGCAACATAAACGCGCGACAAAATACCGCGATTCGTTATTTTGCCCCCTCCTTTGATGATCCAGCAACGCGCCGTCAAGGACCGCTTTTCACGATCCAGTGTTTACGGCGCTGGAATAGATTGATAGCAAGGAAAGACAGGACCTTACCTGTTGGAAACAAGCTATGGAAAATGCTCATGGACAATGAACGGGTCATCCTGGCGATCGGTCGCTTGGAACGCGCGCTAAGCCGTATCGAAACCGCAACCAGCACCGAAAAGACCGATCTTGATCCCGCGCTGGCGGCGCGCCACGAGGCGCTGAAAGAAGAAATGAAGCAGGCGATCCGGACCATAGATGGTCTGATTGAGCGACAGGAAAACTGACATGGCGCAGATGAAACTGGAAATAGCCGGTCGTTCGTTCATGGTAACCTGCCAGGATGGCGAGGAAGAGCATCTTACCAGATTAGCGGCCATGGTCGATCGCAAGGCCCGGGAAGCCGGCGACCCGGCAGGATTAACCGAAAGCCGTATGTTGCTGTTCACCTCGCTGCTGCTGGCGGATGAATTGCACGCCGCCCGAAACAAGAAGCCAGAACCGGAAACGGCAAAAGAGCCCGCCAAACCCGATCCGAAAGACGAACAGGCGATTATCGCGCTCGAAAAACTGGCGGATCGTGCCGAACAATTGGCGAGCAGCCTTGAGTAACGCCCCTTTCATGCCTAGATAGGTTTTGACGGGTACTGTCTGGCACGAGCTTGATACGAACATCCCTGAGGCGATATAACTTCCTAGGGAGCTGTCCCTGCCCGGATTGCGGACTGTTTGGCAGTCGGGTCCGATGCATATGGCGCCCACCTGACGTAATAGGCGTCAGAGGATTTTCCGGCAAACGACCAAGATGGTCCCGTCACTACCCTACAGAAAGAATAATTTTTTGAGTAGTTTAAGCGCTAAAAAGAAGAAGCTGCGTGAAGAATATCGCAGGCGCCGGGATGCGTTTTACGGTCAATTGGACATGGCGACGCGGGGCCTTGCTTTCCGGCGTCCGCCCACGCCTCTGGCGGAACTCATCGAGCGAAGCGAATGCGTTGCGCTATACAGCGCCATCGGATCGGAGGCACCAACGGAACGGCTGGCAGACTATCTGGCTGAAATCGGAAAAACCGTCGCATTTCCGGTCTGCACGGCCGACGCGCCACTGGAGTTTCGCAAGGTGGACAATCTTGATCTGCTCGAAGCGGGATTCCGCGATATCGCTGAACCCGGCGAGGATTGCCCGTCAGTCAGCCCCGATTTGATTATCGCGCCGATGCTGGCCTTTGACCGGTCCATGCAGCGCCTTGGACAAGGCGGTGGCCATTATGACCGCACGTTTGAACGTTATCCCGACGCGCTCCGCATTGGTCTGGCTTGGTCAGTACAGGAAACGGAAGACATTCCTGCAGAAAAGCATGACAAGCCCCTGCACATGATCGTCACAGAATCGGAAATCATCCAAACAGTGGAATTGACGTCATGACAGCAGAGCCAGACGAGAAACCACCCTACAACCCACCGGATCCACCGAACTGGCGCCAGCCTTTCGGGATGGTGCTCATTCTGATTGTAATTCTGCTGTGGAGCGGACTGGCCCTCAATATGATCGACTGGATCAGCGGGCTGAACTTCTGGCTGCAGCTGCCAATCTACATATTCGCGGGGATTGCCTGGATATTTCCAGTGAAGCCATTGCTGATCTGGATGAATACGGGAAAATTCCGCTCCTGAGGCGCCATTCCCCGCTTTTTCGGGAAATGGCGCGAGTGACGAGACTTGAACTCGCGACCTCCGGCGTGACAGGCCGGCGCTCTAACCAACTGAGCTACACCCGCTTATGCACCTGCATTGGGCGGTGGAGCAGCGCAAGTAGAAGAGCTCTGCATTTCTGTCAACAACACTCTTTCGATTATTCTGCATAATTCAGATTCCGTCCCGATTGATTGTCAATTTCCCCCGCTTTTCAGCGGCTACGGGTGACCTAAATGGCACGATTTTCCGAATCTTACAGCGCCGGTCCGGACAAGCCATTTTGACCGCAAACGCGATCAAAGCGCCTGGAGAATCGGAATCATGCCATTGGCGATAACTCGGCGTGCGATTCTTTCCCGACGTCTGGGCCGGTCGACAACCTGGCTTAGTTTATTTTGCGTTTACCAAATATTTTGCTTTGCCCGTCATAGCACCCGCATGTCTGATGCATGGATACAGAATGACGGACCACAGCAGCTCACTGGCCGCACGCGTGCCGACCATGGGGAACCATGGCGAGTTCCCGTCATCGCGCTCTCACGTCGCCCTGCAGCGGCGAGAGGCCCGCTCAATTTTCCCAGCACCGGCGACTGAATTCAATCGGGGTATAGCAGAATGGTAAAACGGTTTCTTTTCGCTCTCGCACTGGCCCTGCCGGGTGTCGCCATGGCAGCCAATAACGTGAGCCTGTCGAGCGACGTCTATGTCGAACGCAAGGTCGCAAAGCCGAACGGAACCACCGCGCTGGTACTCGAAGAACCGACAACCGTCACGGCGGGCGACAAGCTGGTGTTCGTGGTAAAATATAAAAATGTTGGCAATGCGCCAGCTTCCGATTTCTCGGTTACCAATCCGCTGCCCAAAGCGGTGGCGTTTAACGGCACTGCCGATGGCACCGAGCTGGTGTCCGTCGACGGGGGCAAAAGTTGGGGACCGCTGGGCGCCCTCACCTATGTCAGCAGCAACGGAAATGTTCGTCCGGCGCTGATGACCGATGTGACGCATGTGAAATGGACATTCAACCGCACCCTGTCCGCTGGTTCCGGCGGCAAGCTGGTATTTCGCGGCACCGTAAAGTAACCCTGCTGCGGCCAATAATCCGTTCTAACTGCAGATAATCAGTCAGCGAACAACAGGACGGGTGTCTCGAGGAAATGTTTCAAAGCCTGCACATAGCTGGCAGCGTCATAGCCATCGACCACCCGGTGATCGCATGAGATGGAGAGATTCATCAACTTGCGCGCCTGAAGCTCTCCGTCGATGATCATCGGCCGCTCGACGATCTTGTTCGGACCGATAATCGCCACTTCGGGGCGATTGATGACCGGGGTCGTCGCGATCCCGCCCAAAGGCCCCAATGACGTCAAGGTGAGCGTTGATCCCGAAAGCTCCGACGCTTTCGCCGTGCCATCGCGGGCCGACGCAGCCAAGCGGCTGATTTCGGACGCCAGCTGCCATATGTTCATATCCTGCGCGTTACGCAGAACTGGCACCATAAGTCCCTGATCCGTCTGTGTGGCCATGCCAAGATGCACCGCACCGTGGCGGGTCACCACGCCGGCTTCATCATCATAGATCGCGTTGAGCATCGGATATTGCGGCAGCGACTTGCAGATCGCGACAATCATAAGTGGCAACATTGTCAGTTTGGGCCGCTCACCGCGATTGGCATTCAGGTCCGCGCGCATGTCCTCCAGTTCGGTCATGTCGATTTCATCGACATAGGAGAAATGCGGAATATTGCGTTTCGATTCGGCCATATTCTGCGCAATTTTGCGCCGCATTCCGATAACCTTGATGGTCTCGTCCTCGCGCTTGTGCGAGACCCCGGAAGGCCGATAGCCTTCTCCCGATCCGTAGTTCAGATAGGCATCCAGATCGCTGTGCCGGATATGATCGCCCTGGGCTTTCACCTGGCTAAGGTCGACTCCGAGATCGCGAGCGCGTTTCCGCACCGCCGGGGTAGCGAGCACCTTCTGGCTAGCCTCATGTGACGGCTTGACGTCACTGGCTTCCTCATCGCTTACCGGTGCCTCTTCAGACTTTTTCTCAGCTTCGGCATGGTCGTCCGGATCAGAATCTTCTTCTTTTATTTCAGTATCTTGAACTTTTTCGCCGCTGTCGTCTGCTACTTCCAGATCTTCCAGTTCCTCAAGGTCGACATCCCCCTCAACCTCAATCTCGACCAGCATCGAACCGATCGAAACAATATCCCCTTCTTCTCCGGCAATCGCAGTAATCTTGCCGGAAACCGGTGCTTCCATCTCCACCGTCGCCTTGTCGGTCATGACATCGGCCAACTGGTCGTCTTCCGCGACAACATCGCCAACTTTAATATGCCACTTGACGATTTCCGCCTCGGCAATGCCCTCGCCAATGTCAGGCAGGTTGAATATAAATTTGGTCATGATTGCAAATCCCCGACAATTTTCTCCAGCGCCTCACCAATCCGGACCGGTCCCGGGAAATAGGCCCATTCCAGACTGTGCGGATAGGGTGTGTCAAAACCGGTAACCCGCTCAATCGGCGCCTCAAGATGATAGAAACAGCGTTCCTGCACCAGAGCAGACAACTCCGCCCCGAAACCGCTGGTCCGCGTCGCTTCATGCACGATCAGGCAACGACCGGTTTTCTTGACCGATTTTTCGATCGTCTCGATATCGACCGGCACCAGCGTCCGCAGATCAATGACCTCGGCATTAATTTCATGCTCTTCGACCACTGCCTTGGCGACGTGAACCATCGTCCCGTAAGCGAGCACCGTCACGGCATCGCCCTCCCGAACAATATTGGCCTTGCCGAGCGGCACGGTATAGTGCCCCTCCGGCACCTCAGCCTCGGAAAATTTGGACCAGGGCTCCACCGGATTGTCATAATAGCCGGTAAACGGGCCATTGTAGATACGCTTTGGCTCCAGAAACAGCACCGGGTCATTGTCCTCAATGGAGGCAATCAAAAGTCCCTTTGCGTCATGGGGCGTTGACGGAATGACGGTTTTCAAACCGGAAACATGAGTGAACATCGCTTCGGGCGACTGGCTGTGCGTCTGGCCACCGAAAATGCCGCCACCGACCGGCGACCGCACGGTCAGCGGAGCGGTGAATTCTCCTGCGGAACGATAGCGCAGCCGCGCCGCTTCGGAAATCAGCTGGTCCATGCCCGGATAGATATAGTCGGCAAACTGGATCTCCGGCACCGGTCGTAGACCGTAGGCACACATCCCGACCGCCGCTCCGATAATCCCGCATTCGGAGATCGGCGTATCAAAGCAGCGGGTCTTGCCGAATTTTTCCTGAAGACCTGCCGTCGCGCGAAACACACCGCCGAAATAGCCGACGTCTTCGCCCATGATCACGACATTTTCGTCGCGCTTCATCATCGTCTCGAGGCCGCTGTTGATGGCCTCTATCATGTTCATGACGGCCATTTGATCTCCCGCTCTTTATTCGCCTGCGCGGCCTGTTCCCTAAGATGCCAGGGCATGTCCTCAAACACGTCCTGAAACATGGTTTCAAATGGCTGATGCAGACCGTGGCCCAATATGCCGTTCTTGGCCGCTTCGGTGACCGCCTCCTTGACCGCCGCCAAAGATTCCGCGTCCAGTTGCTCCTGCTGCTCGACGCTCCAGATGCCCCGTTTGATCAGGTGTTTGTTGAGCCGCATGATCGGATCGCCGAGCGGCCATTCCTCGCGTTCCTGCGCGCTGCGGTAAGCGGTCGGATCATCGGAGGTGCTGTGCGCATCGGCCCGGTAGGTAAAATGTTCGATCAGGGTTGGCCCCTGATTGGTCCGGGCCCGCTCTGCCGCCCATCGGGTTGCGGCATAGACCGCCAGCGGATCATTGCCATCGACGCGCAGCGCAGCAATCCCATAGCCGACACCCCGCGCAGCAAAGGTGGTCCGCTCCGCACCGGCAAATCCGGAGAAAGACGAAATCGCCCACTGATTGTTGACAATATTCATGATGACCGGCGCGTTGTAGACAGCCGCAAAGGTCATCCCCGCGTGAAAATCGCCCTCCGCGGTCGATCCTTCGCCGCACCATACGGCAGCGATCCGGCTATCACCCTTGCTGGCGCTGGCCATGGCCCAGCCCACAGCTTGCGGATATTGCGTTGTCAGATTGCCCGATACCGTAAAGAAATTCAGCTCGCGCGAACTGTACATGATTGGCAACTGCCGGCCTTTCAGCTTGTCCGCCTTGTTCGAAAAAATCTGGTTGACCATTTCGATCATCGGATAACCACGGGCAAATAATATGCCCTGCTGGCGATAGCTGGGAAAACACATATCGTCCGCGTGCAACGCCATCGTCGAGGCAACCGACGTCGCTTCCTCGCCGGTACATTTCATGTAGAAACTGGTTTTGCCCTGACGCTGCTGCCGATGCAGGCGGTCGTCAAAAGTGCGTACCTGCACCATTGTGCGCAGCATCTTCAGCAGGGTCTCATCATCCAGCTTGGGATCCCAGGGGCCGACCGCTGCGTCGTCATCGTCGAGCACGCGAATCATGCTGTACGCCATGTCCCGCATATCTGTCGGGGCGACATTTATGTCCGGACGAGCCAGCTCGCCCGCCTCCGGTATATCCAGCTCACCATAGTCCACTACATCGCCAGGCCGATATTTGGGCTCCGGGACATGCAGGCTCAGCGGCGGCAGATTGCTCTTTTTTCTGTCATCAGCCATCAGGTCTCTCCAGCAGAAGTTGCGCAATCATTGCGCTGCAATATTCGTTCAACCGGCTGTTACAATATTACTATTGTCGACTTAGGTCAATCTCGCTGCCCTATTTTTTGGTTCATACCGCCACAGGCGCAGAAATATGGGCTTGCGGGTCATAATCTTGAACTTCGAAATCGCTGATTTCATATTGGAAGATCGAATCCGGTTTTCGGAGGATTTTGAGCTTCGGGTCCCCGCTCGGCTTCCGGGACAGCTGCTCTTCTACCAACTCGGAGTGGTTAAGATAGAGATGCACATCACCACCGTTCCAGACCAACTCGCCGGGTTCCAGATCGCACTGCTGCGCGATCATCCGGATCAGCAATGCCGCTGAAAATACATTGAACGCAAAACCGAGCCCCAGGTCACAGCTGCGCTGATAGAGCAGTCCGGACAGTTTGCCGTTAGAAACATAGAATTGATAGGTCTTGTGGCATGGCGGCAAAGCCATTTGATCCAGCTCGGCGACGTTCCAGCCGGTAAAAATATGACGCCGGGAACCAGGGTTGTTTTTGATCCCGTCGATCAGCGCGGCAATCTGGTTAATGCCCTTGTCCTCGCGCCGGAAAAGCCCCTCGCCCGCCGGCGTGTAGCGCGGCCAATCGACCCACTGCTTGCCATATACCGGCCCCAGATCCCCCCAGCGCGCGGCGAATGCATCATCCTCAATGATCCGCTGCTCAAATATGTCCCGGTCGATATCTTCCCCGGTTTCCGTGCGATATTTGTCGAGCGGCCAGTCGGTCCAGATATGGACCTTCTGCTTAACCAGCTCGCGAATATTGGTATCGCCCGTGAGGAACCACAGCATTTCCCGCGCCGCAGTTTTCCAGAAAACACGCTTGGTCGTGAGCAGCGGGATCGCATCATTGGCCAGATCAAAGCGCATGGTCACACCAAAAACGGCGCGCGTGCCAACCCCGGTACGGTCAACCCGTTCATCCCCCAGCGTCCAGATCCTGCGCATCAGGTCAAGATATTGCTGCTCGTAATGCTGGTCGGGAATCAAGCGACATACCTCCTCTGGCGTATGCCTGATGCTAGACCTCTACCATGCTATGCTCAACCGGCCTGTTTCATTTCCCAGCAAATCACCTAAAATTTTATTGAAATTTCGTAGGCAGAACAGCCCCAATGACTTGAACACTCATTGTCGTTATCATATAAATTGCTTAGTCGTTCGGTAATGCACGACCAAGCAATCGGTTCGGGAAGTAGCTCAGCCTGGTAGAGTACGGCGTTCGGGACGCCGGGGCCGGAGGTTCGAATCCTCTCTTCCCGACCAAATCTTTGCTTTCGAAAAGTTGAGAGAAAACAGCGCTGCCAGCTGCGGTCTCCAGCAATGCCTTTTCTTGTCGCCCATAGCTTCCTTGACCAAAGGTCGATAGCGGTTGGTTGGTCGCAGCTCCCGCTCACATTGCATGAAAAGTGCCGAAAATAATCTTCTAAGTCGGCGTTAACCTTATATTGAGTATACGCCTGTAATTCCTCCTTTCATGAGCACGCGCGTTTTAATAGTCGATGATCGACCGACAAACCTGAGGATCTACGCCCAGTTTGTGACGTTGATGGGGGAGAAATATTCCGCCGTCACCTATGCAGACCCGGTGGAGGCCCTGGCTTGGATGCAAGATAACAAAGCGGATTTGATGGTCGTCGACTATCGGATGCCGCAAATGAACGGGGCGGAGTTTATCCGAAAAGTCAGGATGATGCCTGGCGCCAATGAAATTCCCGCGATCGTAATAACAGCCCATCAGGACCGCGAATGTCGACTGGCGGCGCTTGATGCTGGAGCCACCGATTTCCTGCAGAGCCCGGTATCGCACGTCGAATTCTGCAGCCGCGCCATGTCGTTGCTCACCAAAAGAAAGAAAAGCGCGACCTTGCGCCAGCGCGCGTCGGAAATAGAACGCAAGCATGCTGCTGTCGGTTCTACAAGCTCCTCTGACGGCCACTCCGGCAAAAGCATGCTGGAGCAAATTATCGATACAATTCCGATCATGATCAACGCGACGGATCGTTCGGGGAAATGTCTGTTTACGAACGCCTACCAGTCAGCGCTGTTTGACAAAGACCCTGATGAAATGGTCGGCACGGATTTCGCCGACAATTTTGAACCGACTTTGGCGGCAAACACCCGTCGGCGGGATGCGCTGGTTCTCAAATCCAGCTTGGCCATTCCCCATTACGAAGAGAAAATCACTAGCGATGGGGTAGACCTTGTTTTTCATTGCAACAAATCACCGCTACTCAATCATGACGGTGAAACGATTGGCGTTTTGACGACGGCCGTCGATATTACTGCCCGGAAATTTGCGGAAGAACATAGAACGCATTTGGCGTTGCACGACATGCTGACGGGGCTTCCCAATCGTGTATTGCTGGCCGAAAATGTGAAAGCGGCCATCGACAATTGCAAGAAAACAAATAGCGAAGCGGCGCTTTTGCTTCTGGACCTTGATCGCTTCAAAATCATCAACGACACGCGAGGCCACCACAGCGGTGACGCACTTTTGCGCGAAGTGGCGGAGCGTATTTCCAAGATCATCGGCCCCTCCGATTTTGCTGCGCGTATCGGCGGCGATGAGTTCGCGATTATTTTCAGCGAGGTCAAAAATATTGACTCAATAAATTCCCGCTGTGCCAACCTCCTGAAAGCGATTAGTGAACCCTACGCTATCAGCGGTATCGGTCAGGTGATCAGCGCATCGATCGGGGTCAGCCTGATCCCCGGTGACGGCGATGAATATGAGGAAGTTCTCCGCATGGCGGACCTTGCCATGTATGATGCCAAAGCGAACGGCCGCAATTGTCATCGCTTCTTCTCAGAAGAGATGAACCAGATTGCACAGGCCGATGCAGCGCTCGAAAATGAACTGCGAGACGCGTTCAGGGAAAACCAGTTTGCGCTCGAATATCAACCGATTGTTGATGCTCAATCACTGGAATATGTCGGTTTGGAAGCACTGATCAGATGGGATCATCCAACTCGAGGACGTCTGCTCCCAATCCAGTTCATTCGGGTTGCCGATGAAAGCGGGCTGATGGACGTACTCGGCAACTGGGTCATCGGTGAAGTATGTCGGGAAATAAAATCCTACGCAGACCGGGGCATTGATCTGCCAAGGGTCGCGATCAACGTTTCGCCGAGACAGTTCCAAAATCAAAATCTTTGTGATGAATTGCTTTCAAACATCGAATCAAATGGAATTGAACCATCGAAGATTACGATCGAAATCACCGAAGAACTGCTGATCGACAATAATGAAGAGGTCAGAGCCGCCCTTCAGCGCATTCGAAGCCATGGCGTGGGCATCTCCATTGACGATTTTGGCACCGGCTATTCGTCCCTGCAATATCTCAGAGACTTGCCAGCCAATTGCCTCAAAATTGATCGCACGTTCATTTCGCGCATAGAACATAGCGCTGCAGATCGCGCCATCATCGGCACAATTGCGCATCTGGCACATGCGCTCGATATGCGCGTTGTCGCCGAAGGCGTTGAAAATGATGCGCAGCTTGAGTTACTGCGCGTATCAGGGTGCGACGAGATACAAGGCTTCAAGATCGCGCGCCCCCAGCGGGCTGAAAATCTGGACAAACTCTTTGACGGTCGGAAAGACGACCCGGCTACCTTTGCAGCAGAAGGGTAAGGAGATTGCTCTCCTCTACATCGAGCGCTCCGGCCAAGTCGCATAAGCACCACCGACATCCGAAAAGCGGGATGGACGGTCAAGTAAGCGACCGTGAGCACGAAATGATCAAGAACCGGATCATTTTGATCATTCTTGCGTGGTCTGCCTTTGCTTTTGCTGGCGATTCTCCGGGACTGGTCATTGGCTTTGGTATCTATTTCATTGTCAGCATAGCTGTTGCCATTGCCTATCACCTACATCCATACGCTTCGAACCTGCGGCGTTTTCTGGGTCTTTGCATCGATTTCGGCGCGGCTGCTTTTCTGTTTCACATTGGCGGGGAAAGCTTCGCGGCGGTCTATCCTGCGCTGCTTTGGGTCATTCTGGGCAACGGGTTCCGTTTTGGAGTAAACTGGCTCTATCTCGCCTCGGCCATGGCCGCCATCGCTTTCGGCTTTACAATCTATACCGTCGACTATTGGCGCAACAGCCCATCGCTTTCGATCGGCCTGCTCGTCGCGCTGATCGTGATACCTGCCTACTGCTCGACACTGATCACGAAAATCTCTCAAGCGAAGGAAGAAGCTGAGGCTGCGAATAAAGCGAAAAGTCTGTTCCTGGCCAGCATCAGCCACGAACTGCGGACACCGCTGAACGCCATCATCGGCTATGGGACGCATTTGCTTGAAATGAAACTGCCGGATACGCAGCATCAGATGATCAATACCAGCGTCTCCGCTGGCCGTCATTTGCTGCATCTGATCAACCAACTGCTGAACTTTGCTCATTCTGATTCACGCGACGAACTGCCTGAACCAAGGCCATTTTCAATGGTCGACGTCCTCTCTGAAGTGCGGGATATAATGCAGATCGCAGCCGCAAAGAAGAATCTCCACATCATCCTGCAAGCCGAGCCCAACAGCGACCAGATGATTGCCGGCCAACTCGACTATGTCCGCAACATTCTGATCAATCTGACCAGCAATGCGATAAAATTCACGGAATCGGGATCAATCACGCTACAATGCGGCTTCCGGCAAAAAAACGAAGATGGCGAAATGTGGATTTCGGTCACCGATACCGGACCTGGCATCCCGAAAGACGCGCAGCAGAAAATCTTCGAGGTCTTCCAACAAGCCAATGACACGATCGCGAGCGAGTTCGGCGGAACCGGGTTGGGACTGGCAATCTGTCGGAAACAGGCCAGCTTGATGGGCGGGCAAATTTCTTTGGAGAGCGAAGTTGAGGTAGGCAGCAGCTTCACCCTGTCTTTTCCAGCCGAGATTTTGAAACCTGAAGAAAGCAGCGGCGAACAGGAAGTCGTCAGAATTCTGTCTCTCACTCGCGGTATCGATGCACCGGTCATCTGTAGCGATGACAAGCAACCGGTCAAAATCGACCACGTCCAATGTGAGACGGCGGACGACGTCAACACGATTCTCGAACATCGCAATCTGAAGCTTTACGATATCGCCCTCCTGGATCAGGCAATCGCAAGCGCTCACGATGATCAATCGCCGCTATGGACCGCATTCCGCGAAGCGCAACTTCCTCCCGTTCTATTGGCGGAAGGAAAACAGAAAAGCCTTAAAGATCTGCAGTTGCGGGCCGCTTTTGCAACCACATTGCCGGCCGGTTCCGACTTCAGCGCAATCCGCAGCGCTGTTCAGATAGGCTGTTCCTTCGTCGGTTTAACGGCGAAGGAAGACACGGATTCAACTGACCAGGATCAACCCCTGGAAATTGCACCGGCCCGGGTGCTGGTCGCGGATGACAACCGGACAAACCAGATGGTTTTGGAAACCATATTGTTGAACGCTGGTCACGCCGTAACCTTAGTGGCGGACGGCGAGAAAGCGCTTGAAGAGCTCGAACGCGGTCCATACGACATTGTATTCCTCGATGTGAACATGCCGATCATGGGCGGCATAGAATGTTGCAAACTTTGGCGGCAAATGGAAGACCCGCGTAATCATGTTCCTATCATCGGCTTGACGGCTGATTCTACCGACGAGACCGAGACGAGATGCCTTGATGCCGGCATGGATTTGCGGATGACCAAGCCGGTTGAAGCGGCGGAACTCATCAACGTCATCGCTACCCAGACGACAAACAGACAGGTCCGGGCCGAAAGCGACGTCGCGACGGATCCTTTGGGTGTCGTCAGCAATATTGCCGGAAGAAAACGCAAGAATGATCCTCCTGCAGTCGATCGAACGCAGCTGGACTATCTTTTGTCGATCGGGGACGCAGCTTTCGTCGATTCTATCGTCGAGGCCTATCTGGAAGATGCCAACGACATTCTTGCGGCGTTCCGCAAATCCGTCACTGATCAGTCGGTCGATGATTTCCGCTTCCATGCGCATGCATTCAAGAGCGGTGCCGCAAATGTCGGTGCAAACATCCTGGTGCAGACCTGCTCCAAACTGGAAGTGATTGGTGAAGCCGAGTTCAGCGAGCGGCGGTTTGAGTATCTGGCGAAGGTTGAACAACAGCTGGAGGAAATCCGCGCTTGCCTGAAAGCAATTTCAGACTCCAGCCATAGCGAAGCCGAAACCGAGAATGCAGCCTTGGCGTGAGCCGCAGCTAGACAGCCTTCAGCGACCGAATGATACGGCGGTCCTGCGCGGCAGCCAGCCGTTCCATCTTTCGTACATCCGACTCTTCAAGATACAGCGCCGTCTCTGCCCAAGTGTCGGTGATTTCCAGCAATTCTTCCAGACTCACCGGATTAGCGATTTTCCGGGCGCGATAGACAGCCCGTTCCGCGTGGAATCTCCTGCGGTTTTGGCGCGTATATTCTACGATAGCGGCCTCGCCCATCCCGTCTTCCGCCAGGATATCGACGACGCCCATGTCGTACAGTTCGCTGGCGGAGAATAATTTTCCTTCCAGAATGAACCGTTCGGTTTCTTTGCGACTGAGCCGCTGCCGCAAAAAGCTGTAAGCCCCCATACCGGGGAAAAGATTGAACAGGATTTCCGGCAATCCCAGTCGCGCACTCTTTTCGGCGACCAGAATATCGAAAGCCAGTGCGTGCTCGAAACCACCCCCCAGTGCATCGCCCTGCACCAGCGCCATTGTGATGATCGGCGCCCCGAACGCGGTACTATTCTCATATTGCATATGAACGCATGTCCGGGCGTATTTTTTTAATCCGCCAAGATCACGGCGACGGATGCAATCTGCAAAATGTTTCAGATCACCGCCCAGATTGTAAATTCCCGGCGTTCGTGAGCCGCAAACAAAATAGCGCATCGGATCAGCATCTTTTGCTCTCTCCCGCGCGTAATTGGAGTGGATCCAGTCTTGCACCTGCTGGATCTCGTCTCCCAGCTCATAGGTGTAACTCGGACGCGACTTCTGGTTCATGTAGCACCAGAAGATCTCGTCAGACCGATCAAAGCGCAGCTCTATTTCGCTGAACTTTTTTGAGAAAATATCGGGATCGGGGTTGGTTAATGAATGGTCTAAGGTATCATTCGGGTCGATCGATGAACCTCGATCCAGATCGTTGGAAGCGCGGCCACGAAAGTCCATATGATACTCCATTTTTGGCAAAGGGTTTGGCGTTACTGCACCTAACAAGTTCCTCTGCCTATGGGTGAAATTTTAAGATATGCCCCATTTCAATGCAAGTAAAACCGAGAAGAATTTGTAACATACTTAATTGATTCCAAATTTTTCTTATCTTTGCGTCGTTTGAGCAAAAATAACCGTCCAAATATGGTTAATATCTGACCGAATATCGGCAAAAATCTTGCGTTCGGCTACTTTTTTCCTCTGATTTCAAGCGGCTGATAACGCCCGAAATCGATCATTCAGCCAGCATCCGATTCCGCGCCTGCGGATTGGTTTACCAGGCCGCGAAACGCCCGCACGGCCGACCGATTACCTTTGGTGACCTCGAAAACATCCTCGGCAATTGGCATCGCGACGCCATATTTTTTTGCCAGGGCGATAACCGTCGGAGCACTTTTTACGCCCTCGGCCACCATATGCATCTCCTCGATAATTTCATCAATGGATCGCCCCTTGCCGAGCTCAACGCCGACGTGACGATTGCGGCTCAGGGGACTGGTGCAGGTCGCAATCATATCTCCCATCCCGGTGAGCCCGGCAAATGTTTCGGGCTTGCCGCCCATCGCAACACCCAGACGCGTAATCTCTGCCAGCCCTCTGGTGATCAGGGCCGATCGGGTGTTGTCGCCAGCGCCCAGACCATCGCCCATGCCCACGGCGATCGCGATGATATTTTTGAGCACTCCGCCCAGTTCACAGCCAAGAAGATCGGTATTGGTATATACCCGGAAGAGCCCGGAGTGAAAAAGCCGCTGTAGCTGCTTCACGATAATCTCGTCTTCCATGGAGATTACGCTGGCGGCCGCCTGCCCCGCCATGATTTCGCGCGCCAGATTGGGGCCGGTCAAGACACCGACCGGATGACCAGGGAGCACTTCTTCAATGACCTCTGTCATCCTTTTGCTGGTGGTCAGTTCAAGCCCCTTGGTCAGGCTGATGACCGGAACCCACGGCCGCAGATATTGTTTGGCTTCTTCCAGGACACTGCGAAAATTGTTCGAGGGTATACCCATGACCAGCACGTCGGCACCTGATACGGCCTCTCCGATTTCGGCCGTTGCGGTCAGGGCATCTGGCAATTTTATGTCCGGCAGATATTTGCTGTTGTGATGATTGTTATTAATGTCGTTCACGGTTTCAATATCCCGTGCCCACAGTTTTATCGGCGCATTCCGCGACACTATGGACGCGACCGTAGTCCCCCACGAGCCACCGCCCAGCAATCCCACCTTCAATTCCATATAATTCCCTCCGCCGAACACTCCTCTATCGGGAGTCGATCCTGTTCAGAGTGACGGGAATTTCAGTATTTTGCAAGGAACTCGAGATGCCGGCTGGCGGTGCCCTTAGGATTTTCGATCATCGGAACATGTCCGACATTCTCAAAAATCACCGACTCCGCATTCGGTATGCCACTTTCCAGAACATCGACGCAACTGACATCGATCAATTGGTCGTGCCGCCCCCAGATGATCAGCGTCGGGGTCTTCACCCTTCCCAGTTGGTCATTCAGCGGTTTCACAGTGCCATCCTCGACCAGCGTCCAGAAAATCTTGTCGAGAAGATCACGATGGGCAGCAAAATCCTCGTAGAAAATCTTGCGGAACTGCCCGGGCACTTTCATCGGCTTGTAAGCGACAAACGCCAGCATCCGTTTCACGTCGTCAGCGCTGTGGATCTCCAGTGGATTTTTACCGGCCACTGCGTCTTTCTGAAGCTCGCTTTCATTGCTGCCGACAACGCCCGCATTGTTGAACAAGGTCATCGACAGCAGATATTCCGGAAAATCCAGAGCGAAGCGCAGCGCTATAAAGCCGCCCATGCTGTTTCCGCCCATATGACATTTCTTTATGCCCATCGCATCGAGAAACTCGCGAACCCGCGCGGCCTGGGTGATCATGTCATAGTCACGGCCCATATCCCGGACATTGTCGCCGAAGCCGGGTAGATCCGGTGCGATCAGGCGATATTTGCCGACCATTTCTGGGGCGTACATCGCCCAATTGTCTTTGTCGCCGCCAAATCCGTGCAACAGCACCAGTGGCTCGCCGTCGGCCGGACCACCTTCCAGATAGGGCCAGACCAGATCGCCCACCTTGATCGACTTTTCGACCAACTTACCCCTACGGCGCAACGCGTTGCGCAAAAACCGGTACAGGCCGCGCGGGAAAAACGCGTAGACGGCAAATAGCGCCAGGACCAGGATGCCCAATATAGTCAGGAATATTTGGATTGCGTCCATCTCAGGCCCCTTGCGTCATCAACTGCATATCCAACCAATCGGTCATATCGGACAGGACGGTTTCTTTTTCCGGTTCGTTAAAAATTTCGTGAAACAACTCGGGATAGACGATCAACTTCTTCTCGCTCGAGGCAATGCGATCGTCAAGAAATCTGGATCCTTCAGCGGCAGCCAGGCTGTCCTGCCCCCCATGTAGCATGAGCATCGGCAGCGTAATCTGGCCGGCATGCTCCTGAATGGTCGACATATTCGCCAACATCTCGGCAGCCAGCCGCGCACCCATTTTACCATTGTAAACAAGCGGATCGGCAAGATAGTCAACCACCACCTGTGGATCGCGGCTGACTCCGTTCGGATCGAGTTCCAGCACTCCGAGCTTGGGAAAAAACCGAGACAAGAAGCCGCTTATCCCTTTCAAAACGGCCGATGGCTCCTCCGCTGCCTTTATCGCCGGACCGGAAAGGACACACGCGGTAAAGGAGTCCTGGTTGGCGAGCAGATAGGTGGCACTGATCAAGCCGCCCATACTGTGCCCCACCAAGACAACAGGCAGCTTGGGAAACTCCAGCTTTGCGCAGGCAAACAATTCGTCGACACCGTCATGAAACACAGAGAAGTCGGGCACATAGCCCGGTGTTCCATCCGATTTGCCATGCCCCCAGTGGTCGACGGCGAACACCGCATAGCCTTTCGAGACACAATATTGAGCAAAATAACGATAACGCCCGGCATGTTCGGCATAGCCGTGTACCAACAGGATTATAGCTTTCGGGGCATCATCCGGGAGCCACTTTTGCATATGCAATTTTGCGCCGGCTGCCTTAGACGTCGCCGGAAGCGACAAGCTCCCCTCCTGATGTATCAAGCGATCTTCCTTGTCATGGCCATATCATGATCCTGCGCCAGCTCATTCTCATATTCAAACAATATCCGGTCTAGAGTCTGGCTGATCTTCGTTTGCGTGCGAACCATCTCGATTTTTGGCCAGGTGGTACGCTCACCCAGCTGGATCAACTCGGCAATATCCTCGATCGGCAGGTTGCTTAAAATCTTGGAAGGCCCCCAGAACATTGTCGGGCGGATGATATTGATGTCGCCGGTATAATCCTGGTTGATCACAGACAACGCCATGTTGGCCATACTGTTCAACCGCGGAAAAAATGACAGCGGCTTCTGCATGATTTCGACATTGGCGTTGAGCCAGGCCTTCATCGTAGCGGAAGTGGCGTTGCGGATGGAAGAGAGCGGATTGCGCGACTGGCTGAAATCCGTGGCAAAGGGGGTGATCAGGGGGTTGGCCTGGCTGACGATGTGATGGTTGACGCCGTAGAGCCTGGCTAGCCGCTTGACTGGCAAATCGTGGGTCACGGAACCATCCACCCATTTCCGGTTTGGCAAATATGGGACGCGCTCACCACGATGGTCTTTCGCAGCCAGCGTCACTGGCGGATAAATACCGGGCACCGCACAGGAAGCCAGGACCGCTTCGCGGATAAACACATTGGGAGAAGCGATCGCATTCAACAGGCGCGACGTCTGGTGCTTTTCAGCCGGCGCAATGGACACGTTAAGGTGCCGACCAGTCAGCTCGTACGCCTCTTGAAAAGTAAGGTCAGGGAGCAAATCCGACAACCGCTGGCGAATTTCATCCGCACGCATTTTCCTTGCTCCGCCCAGCAATCCGCCGTGGCCATTGTCGCCATGCTCGGGATCGATCACCAGATTCTCGGGTTTGAAGAAGGGTGGTATATCATCGTCGACATGCGTGCTTATCAAAGCTCCGACGACCGACCCGCCGCTGGAGCCAGACATGATGTGCGGGAGCACCCCTTCCTCCCAAAGGGCCTTGGCAACGCCGACGTGAAAATAGAGAAAAGCACCAGAGCCGCTCATCAGGAATGCGGATCGGCCGTAGCAATGTTGGGCGCGACGGAAGAAATCGAGCTTTTCCTCAAACGGAATGTCAGTCACTTTCTCGCTAGCCAGATACTCCAGCGAATTCACGATCGCGTCAACATAGTCCTGAATAAGCTGTTTCGTACCGAATTTTGCTTTCTGGTGGAGGCGCGCATGCCCCATCCCGTCCATATTTCCGTGAATGCCTTCGTTGAGTGCATAGAGAAGGCCCGCATTGTCCTGAGACTTCCAGAGTTTGGACAGGCGCTTCAGGCGCCGGCGGATGGACGTATAGTCGAAATGTTTGCTCTCGTCGGAGGCCTTCCAGATATCGACTCCGGTTGATTTGTCGTGCGCTTTCGCGGCCTTCGACCACTCGGAATAGCTTTTGGCCTGGGCCATCGCTTTTTCCATCTTCAAAGTCGTGTTCAGGATCATATTCGATTCACTCTTTCGCCAATATTGCATATGGTAGCAAAAGCCGCCCGACTGTCGAACGGCAGACTATCGATCCACTCCTTATTTCGCTTTCGGCTTGTTTCCGCCGGTTGTTTTTGATGCAGTCGTTCTCGGTTTTTTCGCAACCCGTCGATACATCACCGATCCATCCTTGGAGGATGCCGGTTTTTTTGATGCGGCCGCTGTTTTTTTGGTCCGGTTCACAACAGCGCTTGGTTTGGCATCTTTCAGTTCATTAAATGCTCTTTGCAGGCATTCCCGGAAAAACTCAACATCGGGCATCATCTTGCGGTCGGAAATGATACTGAACGATATGGTTCCATTATAGCTCGGAGTGGCAATAAAAAGGCCCATGCCGTGCGCCAACGGCGCCAGGCCATATTGATGCGTCAGCTTTGCCCCATTCATATACAGCTGGATCTGCGGTCCTGGAACATTTGAAACCATCAGATTGCTCATTTTAGGAGCAAAGCGTTCGTCCGTCATGATCCGAGCGACTCCAGCCATGGTTACGCCCGGAATATGCTTGGTCAAATCCGTCATGATCCGCGCGCTGAGGCCGGATTTTGCGGCTTTGGTTTCGCGTGTTGTATCCTTGATAGCTTCGAGCCGCTTGATGGGATCGGCGATATTCGACCAGATTTTGATCGTCATCGCAGAAATATTATTGCCAGGATTGGCTTCATCACCCGAACGGCTGCGCGCATTAACGGGAGCCACCGCCACCAGCGATTCTTTCGGCAGCTCCTTATGTTTGGTCAGGTAATGACGCAGAGCACCGCTGCAAATCGCCAGCACCACGTCATTAATCGTGGCGTCGCTCACCTTGAGCCGCATTTTTTTCAGCTCTTCGAGATCAAATGTGATCGCATCGAACATTTTATTGGGGGTAACAGGACCGTTGAACCGGGTTTCGGGCACACCGGTATCGGTCTTCTCGTCCGCGCCCTTAAGGCTTTTTTGCGCCGTCAATAGAAGGGCCGGTGTGAACTTGAGCAGCGCCTGGGTCAATTTTACCGGCGAAGAAACCGTGCTGTTAATCGCGCGGCTCAATATCTCGGATATTGTTGGCAGCTTATTGGATGCCCCATTTCCCTCCGGTAGCGGGATTGCAGGCGTTCCTTCGACATCCTTGTCCGAAATGGCGGCGAAGAAATGCGCCCCTGAAACGCCATCAATGGTCGAATGATGGATACGGGTCAAAATGGCATAGCTGCCCTTGGCATAGCCCGGAATATTGTCGAGTCCCTCAACGACATACATGTCCCACAGCGGCCGCGTCATATCCAGAGGCTTGCTGTGGTGGCGAGCAACATGAATGCAAAATTGCCGCCAGTCGCCTGGCTCCGGCAAACGGCTGTGGGAGATATGCGCCTCAAGATCAAAATGCTCGTCTTCGACCCAGTAAGGATGGTCGATATCAAACGGCAACCGGTATAATTTGCGCTTGAACATAGGCGTAACGTCGAGCCGCTTGCGCATATGTTCGATAATATCTTTGAACCGCACCTTACCGCCAGGAGCGGTCGATGGATCATAGATATAGACAGCCATCACATGGGTAAGATTGGTGGCAGATTGGATATAGAGAAACTGCGCATCCTGTGCGCTCAGCTGGCTTATATTGCTCTGCTCGGTCATCCACTATGTCCTTTCCACAGCGTAATCATTCAAAAATGCGGTCGGCCAGGGCCAACAGTTCAAGTCGGGATTTTTCCATGCGGCGTGATAGCGCCCGGAATTTTCGGAGCAATGCCTTGCGTTCAGCAATCGTCTCCGGGGTGGTTTCGCCGGTCAAGCCAAGGCCGGCAGCCATTCTGAAGCCATTTTCGAACAGGATCTTGCCAATCGAGGCTTCGCTGGTGATGCGGCGGAGCAAATAGGCCTGGCGCCCCTCTTTCAGGGCCATTTCGACGCACGTCTTCTTGTCGATCGCATTGCCGGGCTCCAACCGCGATAAAATATCCAGAATAACGGTATAGGCTTCGACAAACGGCAAGAACACGGCATGCCCGATCAGCGGCTGAAAGCGATTGGTCAGACTGGCCAGCTTGACGCCGCCCTCATCCAGCTTGGCCTCCCATTCCGGATCGGCTCGCTCCAGTTCTGCTTTCAAATTCTCGCGATATTGCTGCTTTTCTGGATAGAAAAACTCGAACTTGAACAGATCGCGCAGGCGGTCTGTTTCCTCCCAGAACACTTCTGCTGCACTGCGGTCAGTGACTTCCCGGGCCTTCAGGATCGACAGTTCAATAATGGCCTTGTCGAGAAAATGGTGGATGATGGAGTTGCGATAGTAGCTTGCAATCGGATGCTGGTCCGGTTCGATGGCGTAGACCAGCGTCGATCCCTTGTCGTAGCGCACCAGCAAACCGTTGTTCACCAGCGTCTCGATCACCCGCTGAACCCCGTCCAGATTCTCGTCCGTTAGGTCTTCACTCATCCGGATGTCCCGGTCTCTGGCCCAGCCGACGAGAAAGTTTATCACCGCGCGCAGTTCCACTTCGGTCATCGCGCGCGGAGCGGTCCCGAGCAGACAGAGGCACATCAGTGAGGTCAAGGTCAGCGGCGTCGCCCGGTTTGCCTGCACAGCGACTTCAAAGGCCATCTTTGACAAGCCAAGCCGGTCATTAGGATTGGGGGCCTTTTTGACCACCACCGGTTCGCCGAAATCGACATAGACCTTACCCATTGGCTCTCGCAGACTACGCAGATAGCCAAAGAACCAGCTTAGCGACTCCGGTTTCTTGATCCGGCCCTTCTGTTCGCTGGCATATTCCTCGACATCGCGGATCAGGTCAAAACTGGTGACGACGGGAATGATATGAACATTCTCGATGTCATTGCTGTGCGCGCTATCCATGACATATTTCAGCAGTCCGTAGCGAGGCGGCATCAGCTTGCCGAGCCGCGACCGGGTGCCCTCGAAGGCCCAGGTCATCGGGAAGCGTTTCTCGAGCAAATAGCTGACATAATGCCGCAAAACGAGTTTGTAGACGGGATTATTCTCGAAACTGCGGCGGATGAAAATGGTGCCGGCGCGCCGCAGCATGAAGCCAAGCCCGAAAAAGTCCAGATTGATCCCGCCAAAGACGTGAATCAGCGGAAGGTCATTTTGATAGCCAAGATCGGTGGCGGTCACACCGTCAATATAGGTCTTGTGCGTGAACAGCAGCAGCGTGGGATGCTCTCGCATGGTCTTACGCAACCGGGTCAGTTCCTTGCGGTCAAACACCACTTCATCTTCATAGCCTTGCGACAGCATGAACCGGTCGAGCTTGGCCTTCATGTCAATGAACAACGGACTCGGACGCGCGATCAGCTCCCGCATATATTTCGCGGCCTGCTCGTAGAGCGCGGCTTCCTCCTGGCCCGTTTCAGACGCAAGCTGGCTCATTGCGGCGCGGAACCGCGCATCGCTGCGCAGTCCGTCGGCGACATGCCGGGGAACCTTGTACCGGCGCCCGCGCAATCCGCGCTCCGCGATATCGAGAACCAGTCCGGCCTGACGCACGACAAAAGCGGCAAATTCCGTATTGTCGGTCTGGTCGTAATCCTTGCTGAGTTCGGCGAATCTCTGCTCCAGCTCACCGATCGTGGCCGGTTGTCCGGTCAGGCAATGAGCCCGGCGCTTGTTGCGCAGCAGTATCGATCGCGCACGAAGACTCCCCGGATTCCTGGGATCGCCAAATATGACGTGGCGCATTTTGACGGCCCGGCTTTTTTCGAAATCGGGAATACGCCAAGCAATGCGAACCGGTACCACAAGAGTCTCCGGGTTTCCCTTTAGCTTTTCAGCGAGAGCCCCAAGGCGCATTTTCGCCCGTTCGTCGGATATCGGCAAACTGACCCAATTGAGTTTCCCGCCGGGGCCACCTTCGGCCATCGAAGCGTGCAGCCAATCGAGCAAGTGCCGACGCTCAACGCGATTGCGCGCATCGATCACAAATAGCTTCGGGCCTCGCGAAAGGAGCGCCCCGGAATTCGCTATCTGTGTTGCTTCGTCCATCCCCGCCCCTTGGTCTCGGTCTATTCGGCCGCTTCGGTCTTCGTCGACTGGTCGGCGGCTGTTTTCTTCGTTCGGGTAGATCGATTAACCGGCTGCTTTGCAAAAGATTTTTTTGATACCACTTTCTTGGTACCGGTTTTTCGACTGGCAGGCTTCTTTCGCGCGGTTGTCTTTTTTGCGGCCGGACGCTTCGATGGCGCGCCAGCTTTGGTGGCTCGCCTGGTCCCGGCTGCTTTTTTTACGGGCGCCTTTGGTTCATTGACCAGCGTGTCCAGCGCGTCCTCTTCCTCAGCCTGGCCCAGAGTTTCCAGGAACATCCCGCGCACTTCCGCGACATGCTCGTTCATCGTCGCTGCCGACCATTTGCTCGTGTCGACGGCCGGCAAAACATCAATTCTCACCCTGGCTGGACGCATCAGAAATTCATTCTTGGGAGCGACATCCCCGGCATTGTGAATAACGATAGGCACCATCGGCACACCAGCCTGGATCGCCATGTGAAACGCACCCTTCTTGAATGGTCCCAATTTCGGCGAAAGGGTGCGGGTTCCTTCAGGCGCAATAACGATCGATTTACCGTCATTTTTCACCGCATCAATCAGCGGCGCCATCGCCTTGATCGCACTGCCGGCGTTCGCTCGGTCAATAAACACCGTGCCCGCCAGTTCCATCAGCTTGCCGATCACCGGTGTATCGCGCACCTCCTTCTTGGCCACGCCGCCCATATCCCGGCGGATCAGCTTCGCCAGGATCATCACATCAGCCTTGCTCTGATGGTTGAAGACGAAAATACAGGGCCGTGATGTCCACAGATTCTCTTCGCCGGTCACTTCCAGTTCACATCCGGTCAGCGCGGTCGCAATATCGCCGAATAATCCGGTTGAAAAATTCATCGCCTCGCGCTGCGAGCCGGTCAGTGCCCAGATCGGCAACGAAGCGATGGCGGATCCGATCAGCGATCCGGTGGCGTAGATCGTCCTGACATAGTCCACCGGCTTGCCCTGCCCGCGGCTTTCATATTTTTCCAGCGGCCAGCCATGTTCCCGGGCGGCTTCTCGCAATTTGGTATTGGGGTTCAAGGGTCGCGGCTTGCCAACCCTTTCGAGCAATTCGATATCGTCATAGCTGTCCGAATAGAAATAGCTTTGGTCGAGATCGAGACTGTAGCTGGCCGCCAGATTTTCCGCTGCCATGACCTTGCCTTCGCCAAAGCATAGCGGCCGGATGATATTACCGGTAAACTCGCCATTCTCGACTTCATATTGCGAGCAAAGCACATGCTCGATATCGAGATCACGAGCGGTAGGCTCGATCTGATAGATCGTGGCGGACGAAACAATGGCGATCGTGTGTCCCTTGGCGCGATGCGCCTCGATCAAGGCCCGCGCTTCCGGATAGACTTTCCGCGCGATATGTTTTTCGTACAGTTCCTCGCCGAATTCGAAATAGCTGTCTTCGGTAACGCCTTTCATGAATTTTGCGGCCCCGGTCATCAGACCCGAAAAACCCATCGCGCCAGTGCTATATTGCGCCATCACATTGACCGTTTCGACGACCTCTTCAGCGGTCATTTCCCGCCGTTTGATCTTTTCCCACAGCATCGCGGTCGCAGAATAGCCGGCGATTATCGTACCATCGAAATCGAACAGCGCAGCAATATGGGCACCTTCCGGGGCATCAAGAACGTCTTGCAGATGCGATTGATAGTCAGCGATTTTTTTCTTGGTCATCCGGATGTCCTTTGGCTCACACCCATCGTGCCAAAAAATACGGGCATTTCCCAGTTAATATTCGCGAAACCATCGATTCAGAGAGCGAAGGTTTCGCTAGAACCGCTTTTTGATTCCTTGCCAGTCAGAAAATACCCTTGTTACCAGCGCCACCGTCCGTTGAGACGGACAGGAACTGCCTCGAATCAACCGCATTATACGGCAGTTCTGTTGCGATAGCAGCGCAGCCTCACCGCTTTCGGCGCGATCAATTTTACCGATCCACCAATATGGGTTGCAGGGCCGCATGATGATCGCTACACGCTGCCCCGTCTATGAGGTGCGTTGGCTGAGTGGTCGAAAGCGCCGCACTCGAAATGCGGTATGCCAGCAATGGTATCTAGGGTTCGAATCCCTAACGCACCTCCACAGACAGAAGGCGTCCATAGGTCAAAAACGATGCCACCGACATACGCGTCGACCGGTCACCGGCAAAAATGGTAATTCCTGGAAGTTACACCCTGCCTCAATATCTGCGGGCGAGCACTGCGAAGATATCGTCTTGGGATACGCCAGCGGACAAATTGCAGATAACGAGCCTTCTCAATCATCGATGATAATATCTTCTTGCGCCAGGCTTGGACACTGGAAGCGGTTTCGACCTGTATACGCCTACCCTACCCTGCTCAGTCGTAAGCTATTGGACAGCTCCACCGGAACGCTTATATTCCACTTCTTCCTCATGTTCAGCTTCAGCAGCGTGATCACCACCTTCCACGATCTGGATTTTATTGTCTGAATCAGCCAGATTGATCTGGGGCAGCAACTTCATAAGCTCATCTTTGGAAGATGCCCGCCCGTAGAGCCAGCCCTGCCCATCCATGCTTCCGATATCGTCCAGATATCCTCGCATTTCATCAGACTCGATCCCTTCGGCCGTGATCGGTACGTTCAGCGACGACGCAAGCGAGGCAATTGATTTGACGATGGCAGCGCTTTCATCATTCTCAAGCATCGAATTTACGAAGCTGCGGTCAATTTTGATCCGGTCAAAAGGGAACGCCTTCAGCTGCGTCATGGACGAATATCCGGTCCCAAAGTCGTCGAGAGATATTCTTATTCCCAACGCCTTCAGACTTGTGATGGTGTTGAGCACCAGCGGCGTATCCTCAAGGAGACTGCTTTCGGTAATCTCCAATTCCAGCCGCTGGGCCGGGAAGCCCGTTTCAGCCAGAATTTGCATGATCTGCTTATCGAGATCGGGATCGGTCAACTGCACCGGCGAAATGTTGACTGCTAAAACAAGCGAATGATCCCAATTCTTTGCATCTGTAAACGCTTGACGCATCACAGAAAAGGACAGCGACGAAATCAAACCCGTGCGTTCGGCGACGGGAATAAATTCCGTAGGCTCTATCAATTGGCCGCTGGGATGATGCCAGCGAGCCAGCACTTCAAACCCGAGGAGATTGGACCCGCGAATACCATATTGCGGCTGATAGAATGGGACGAACTCGCCTTTGGGGATCCCTTCACGCATTTCCGACTCGAACTGGTATCGTTGCTGCACTTCCAGTTCCATCGAATCCTCAAAGCAGGCAATCCTGTCGCCGCCAGCCTTTTTAGCGTCATACATAGCAATGTCGCTGCGCCGCAGAACATCAGCGACGCTTGAATCGGGATCAGCATTCAAATAGATTCCGATTGACGCACTGATTTTGGAAACAGATCCCCCGACCGACGCAGGATCCTCGAACGCTCCCTGAATCTGCTTGGCTATAGCAACTGGAACGCCTTCGCCCGACGCCTCTCCGAAAAGCAATATTGCAAACTCGTCGCCGCCCAGTCGAGCACAGTCCGCGTTGCTGGGCAAAACCGAAACGAGACGATTTGCCACTTCCTTGAGCATGTCATCACCGGCCTGATGGCCATATACATCGTTAATTTTCTTAAAATTATCGAGATCCAGATTGATCAAAGAGAAATTCTCTCTAGCCCGCAATTTCTCTTCAATTTTTGCAGCGATCCCCGGCCGATTTAATAGACCGGTGGCATAGTCCTTGATCGCAAACATATCGGCTTCACGCTTGGCGTCGTCTGCTATTTGCGACTTGCGCCAAATCTCTATCGAACCTCGCCAAATAAGCAGAATGAGCGCCGTATTGAGCAGGAGAGCAGCCGTTAAAGTCTCATCCAGAACGGTCGCGCCACCGAAAATATTGGATACCGCGCTTGGCAGAAGCGCACTGCTCAACCCGACAAATACAGCCAGGGAGCCGCAAAGAGCAGCGATATATAAAATGTTTGAACTGCTGACTGAGCGTGACTCAGATGATTTGATTACGTGCATATTCATAGAAATCCGACAACCTGTCCAGAATTGCCAAGGTATCATCCTAGGGTTTCCATAAGATTAAGGTTGTCAATAGATGTATCGTAGCTGAAACAGCGAAGCCCAATTGTACCTACAAGTCGCGCCTTGGGGCCGATAGGGTGTAAATGCTAGCGGATAAGGATCAGCCAATCGTTTCGCGCGAAGAGTTCAGGAGTTCTGCGCCTGAACTTTCAATACAGCCTGCTCTATGTCCTGTTCGGAATAGGGCTTGCGAATGATTGGCGCGTCCTGCAGCTCCTCAAAATCGAAGCGCGAACCAAATCCCGTTGTGAAAAACCAGGGAACGTTGTTCTGTCTGAGCTGACGGGCGACGGGCAACGAAGGCTTGCCGTTCAGATCAACATCAAGAAACGCGAGCGAGAAAAGTGTATTCTGGGTAATTTCCAGCGCGCTGGAAAGATCAAAAGCGAACTCTAAATTTGTCCAACCAAGCTTTCGCAGGATATCTTCCATGGCCAGAGACAGCATGGCATCGTCTTCAACGACCAAGATGGAAAATTCGGACACGGCACGGCTTTCGGCTCTGGTTTCAGTCAACAGGAAACGAGCATTTGAACGTCACACCTGACGGAAGATATTCCACTGCTGTTTCCCCCTTCATCTCAGAGGCCAACGCACGTTCTATCAATGTGGTTCCAAAACCTTTTCGTTCCGGCGGCGAAACTTCGGGTCCACCAGTCTCCTGCCACATGAATTCCAGATGCGATTTTTCATCGGCCGATTGGAAATGCCAGTCAATGTTGACCGTCCCTTCGTCGCCGCTCAACGCGCCATATTTCATCGCATTCGTCCCGAGCTCGTTGATCGCCATCGACAGAGCGAGCGAAGTACGGGACGATAGCCTGCAGTGCGGACCGGAAACATTAATCCTTCCGCTATCCGTTCCGCCAAACGGATGGATCGCCTGTTCGACGATATCTGCGATGCCCGACCCAGACCAGTTGTCTGCAAGCAGCAAGTCGTGGGACCTGCTGAGTGCCAGTATCCGGGATAGAAAGGCGTCTTTTCCGGCAGTATCCTCGGGCAATGACATGCGCGCAATCGCCTGCACCATAGCGAGGGTATTTTTGACCCGGTGCTGGAGCTCTCCCGCCATGATGTCGAGATGCTGCTGATGTTCTTTCTCGCTGGTGATGTCTTCTAACACCGCGATGCAGAATTCCATCGTGCCCGACGCATTTTTTTGGGATGAAGTGGTGAGTCTTGCCCAGATGACCGATCCATCTTTGCGATAATATCGCTTCTCAAGATTATAGCCGCCGATTGCGCCCGACTTTAATTTTTCGAACAATTCAAGATCATCGCTCAGGTCATCCGGATGCGTGATCTCCTGGAACGTCAGGCTGAGCAGTTCCTCCCGGTCATAGCGGAAAATTTCGCACAATTTCCCGTTGATCCTGAGCCAGCGACCGTCATTGCCGACATGGGCAATCCCCACCGCGGCAGTATCGAAGGTTTTCGCCAGCAAAGCCTTTTCACGTTCGCGTTCGAACTCGATCGCTTTTTTCTTTGCCAGCCCTCTTACTTCAACGACCGTACCAACAGCCTCACCATCTTCTACGATCGGACTGGCACTATAGGCAACGGGATAGAAACTGCCGTCGGCGTGGACAAAAACATCCTCTCCTTGTTCGCGCACGCCGGTAGGAAGCGCCCTGTCCAGACGACATTCTGCAATGGGGAAATTGGTGCCGTCCGGGTACGTGTGGTGGATTACGTCATGAAGCCGACGACCGATCAAATCACTCGCGTTGAAGCCTGTCAGAATTTCCGCTGCGGGATTCGCATAAATACAGTTTTGGCTGGCATCTATAACAAACAGCGCCGCAGTCGCGTTCTCGCATATCGCCTTGAAAGACGCGGCTATGTTATGTTCGTGCAATGGCATTTGCCGGGGAATTACAACCTTCCCGGCAAATCACAACTAATCTGTGTTAGCATTGCGAATATTTAATGGCTCACAGCCATTGCTGCGCCAACTGCTCCAGTCGCAACAGACGTCGCATCTGGATCGGAAAAATTCAAATTTCGCGGCTACCCGTACTGCAAACTAGGCAGAGCTCGTGCAACCATCCATTCGCTAGCCGTCTGAACCACAGCGGACAAGATTGGCATTCGCCGAACCAGAGAGCTTGAGTGAATCCATTTTAGGGAGATCCAGTTGATACGACCGGTCTGCAGCCTTCTCGCCCTCAGCCTTGCACTGATTGAGGCTGACGATCACGGTCGAACCCGAGCCCTCAACCTTTTCAATCATGCATGTCGTCTCGCCATAGGTGACTTTTGCCTGGTCGAGCTCAAGATATTGATCAGAGCCCGAACATTGTCCTTTGGGAGCGTAGCTGCCAAGATAATAGGTCGCATAGCGGGTCTTGGCGGGCAGTGAAATATCCTGATTGAGCTCGTCGTCCTTGCCATCGGCCGGATCAATATCCACCCCGACTTCATCTACACCCGACAACGATTTTTCGGCCAAAACGTCATCAGCCTGACCGCTGCCGTCGGACATCCCGCCGCTTGTGTCTTCGGCCATAGGTTCGCCAGAACCATCTGCACCGCGCTCGGCAGCCTGACAACCAGCCAGCAAAGAAATACCTGCCACAATTGCAATATTCTTCTTCATGTCCACTCTCCTCATTCACCTTCTATTTCAATATTTACGCGAAACTGTGCAGTAAGTTCCCCTATGGTAGGATATGGCACGAAGCTATATAACACTACTATTGCTAACATCCCGACATTGAACTGCAAATTTGCAAAATGATTGGAAGAAAATTCTGGTGATCGTGGAACCAATACTACCGACCATCCGTTGGTAGAGTAGAGCGAATGCAAACAATAACATAAACAAGGAGATAATTCATGAACGAGAATACAATCAAAGGAAACTGGGAACAAATCAAAGGCAACGTCCAGAAAAAATGGGGCGAACTGACCGACGATGAACTTGACCAGATCAACGGAAACCGCAAAATTCTTGCCGGGAAGCTCCAGGAAAAATATGGACATGCGCAAGACGCTGCCGAACGCGAAATCGAGGAATTTGAACGGACATACTGATCCGAAAATTTTCTCAGACATTTTGAATGTTGCAAAAAGCCCCGTGCACCGGCACGGGGCTTTTTTGTGCAGAATACGACCGATTGAGCGATCATAGACGATAATCTCCACGGTCATTGCGCAGATTTGATAAAAGCCTGTGCCAAAGTCGGCATGCCGAACAGTTGATCCGTAATCATGACCACCAGACTCCTCCCGCTCAGCGCGCTCCTGCTCGGCTCCTTATTCTTGCTGACGGCGGGAGGAATAAATGGTCTGGTATTGCCGATCCGTGGCTCCAACGAAGGGTTTAGTGCGTTTTCGCTCGGTCTGCTGGGCACCGGCTGGGCGACCGGATATGTTCTTGGCTGCTTGTTTACGCCGCGAATGGTCTCGGGAGTGGGACATATTCGCGCTTTCGGGACCCTCGCCGCCACGGCGGCAATCGTTGTACTGCTGTCATCGATGTTCCCCAACCCCTGGGCCTGGATACCCTTGCGCGCGATATCGGGGTTCTGCTTTGCTGGCGCGGCGATGATCGTGGAAAGCTGGCTGAGTGAAGAGGTCGATGCGTCCATTCGCGGGCAAGTGTTCGGGACCTATGCCATGATCAATCTTATCGGCTCAACGGGCGGGCAGATGATCCTGATCGGCGCCGACGTATCCGGTCACTGGTATTTCATGCTGGC
This sequence comes from Parasphingorhabdus sp., assembly GCF_048269865.1. Classification (GTDB taxonomy): domain Bacteria; phylum Pseudomonadota; class Alphaproteobacteria; order Sphingomonadales; family Sphingomonadaceae; genus Parasphingorhabdus. The sequence continues at coordinate 179,174 of NZ_JBLWUA010000002.1, forward strand.
CGCCATCTTCTATTGCCTGGCGCTCATTCCGACGGCGATAAGCGCGAACCGCGCCCCTGCCCCGCTGTTTGAGGTCAAACTCAACATCCCCCGGCTCTGGCAGAATTCTCCGGTAGCGGTCTTTGCCGCCTTGATGATCGGCGTTTCCAACGGAACGTTCGCCACGCTGGCGGCCGTGTACGGAAACAAGATCGGACTGGGCACGACCAGCATCGTCCTGTTTTGCAGCGTGCCCGTTCTCGCTGGGGCCTTGTGCCAGATTCCGGTCGGCAAGGCATCCGACCGGTTCGACCGCAGAAAGGTTCTGGTTTTTCTGGCGCTGGTCGCGATATCGGCGGAAACTGCGTTTCTGATCACCGCCCCTGAAAGCGGTATCCAGAACATCTTGATCGGCTCGCTGCTGGGCGCGGCCATCTTCGCCATGTATCCCATCGTTCTGGCCCATGCCAATGATTATGCGGAAGCCGGCCAATCTGTCCAAATCAGCGGCGGGCTGCTGATGTTTTTCGGCTTTGGTTCCGTTGCAGGACCCTTTTTCGGCGGCGCGGCACTGTCTATCGTCGGCCCGCTTGCGCTGTTCTGGACGATGATCTGCGCCCATGTTCTGATCGTCCTTTTCTCCATCTGGCGGATCAGCCAGCGAGTGTCGGCAACATCGGACGCAAAAGCGCTCTTTCAAGCGATTCCACTGGCGCGAACATCGACACCGGAAACCGAAGTGCTCGCTGACAGGGAGCAATCCTGACAGGGAGGCCTTTCGGGAGCACAAGCCACCGCCTAGCACTCACTTTCCCAAGGCCTTCATCTCGCCTGCCGAAATCCAATGCCGCGCTTGCATCTCGTCCAAAAGCGCTTAAATTGTTTGTATGATTTCAGCAGATCCCTTCAAGTCCGGCAATCCGTTGCCGGCAAACACCCCGGACATCCTCGACGCACGCTTTGCGATCGGTGACGTCGTGCGCCATCGCATTTTTGATTTTCGCGGTGTGATCTATGATATCGACCCGGTGTTCGCAAATAGCGAAGAATGGTATGAAGCCATTCCGAAAGACTTGCAGCCGCCAAAAAATCAGCCTTTTTATCATCTGTTCGCAGAAAATTCCGACGGCAGCTATGTCGCCTATGTAAGCCAGCAGAATCTGTTGCCTGATGATAGCGGCGAACCGGTTGGCCATCCTGATGTCGCGCGGCTGTTTCAGGCGACCGACAACGGCCAATATAAACTGAACAGTATTTACCGCCACTAGCCGCAGCACGCGGTCAGGATTTGATTTTCCACCCTGATTGCAGCAGAAAATAGCAAATCGCGGCCAGTCCGACGTTGATTGCCAGCAGAATGATGGCACCCTGCATGATCGGTGAATCAGCGACGCCAAGAAACCCGTAGCGGAAGCCGGAAATCGCATAAAAGAACGGATTGGCATGGCTAACCGCCTGAAACACTGGCGACAGGCGGTCGATCGCATAAAACGTACCGGACAGAAGCGCTAGCGGTGCCACCACGAAATTGGTCACCGCCGCCGCATGGTCGAATTTTTCCGCCCAGATCGAAGTAAGAACGCCCAGGAATGACAGCATCGCAGAACCCATGATGCCGAACCAGAGCACCGCCCACCAGTGCGCCACGCTGACATCGACACCAGGCCAGAAGAACATTGCCAGCCAGACCGCAAAACCGACCAGCGCCGCCCTTGTCATGGAAGCCGCAACCAGCGCTGCCAGCAGTTCTCCGACCGACAGCGGCGGTGTCAGATAATCAATAATCGTACCCTGGATCTTGCCGACCAGCATCGAGAAACTGCTGTTGGCGAAGGCATTTTGCAACATGCCCATGCAGATCAGCCCGGGCGCGATAAAGTCGGCAAAGGGAACGCCCAATACGCTGCGGTCGCCACGCCCCATGGCAACCGTGAAAATGACAAGAAACAGTAACGTCGTGATCGACGGAGCCCATACAGTTTGCAACTGGACCTTGAAAAACCGCCTGACCTCTTTCCAGTATAACGCCAGAAATCCTGCCCAATTGACTCCGCGAATGACCGCTACGCCAGGTTCGGCAAAACGGGTCTCACCGAGCGGCGGTTGGTTTGTCTGATCTTTGTTGGTCTGGTCGAGCATAGTCGTTCCGCCTATCGGCTCCTGTCGTCAATCACAACCCTCTATCGCGCAGTGGAAGACCATTATCCTGCCCAGTATGTGGTTGTATAATCACCTCCGCAACCCTATATCGCCCCTACTCGGAAATGATTAGGACTTTGCATGGCTTGGACGGATGAACGGATAGATTCGCTTAAAAATATGTGGGAAAAGGGTCTGACGGCCAGCCAGATCGCGGAAGAATTGGGCGGCGTGAGCCGCAATGCCGTGATCGGCAAGGCGCATCGCCTCGGCCTCAAGTCACGTCCCTCTCCGGTAAAAGCCAAGCCACAGGCCAAAAAGGGTGCGAAACCGGCAGCCAAGCCGAAAAAGGCGGCGGCCAAAAGCAGCACTCCTGCCAAGCCCAAGGAAGAGCATGTTGCCCGCCGTGCGATGCCACCACCAACACCGGCCGCACGCACTCACGCCGCCCAGCAGGCGCGTCAGCCCAAGCATGATGGCCCGAAGATCGTCTCTGTCGGTCCTGGCGGCTTCTTGCGTCAGGGTCCCGGCGATCAGCAGGCTCCGATTCCGCCAGCTCCGCCGCGCCGTCTGGTGCCGGCCAAGCCGAGCGACGAGATTGCCGACAAGACCAGCCTGCTTGATCTCAATGACAAGATCTGCCGCTGGCCGATCAATCACCCCGGCGAACCGGATTTCCATTTCTGTGGCGAAGAAGTGAACCCGGGCTTTCCCTATTGCGTCGAACATTGCGGTCGGGCGTTTCAGGCGCAATTGCCGCGTGGTGCCCGTCGGGCACCGCCACCGCTGCCCTTTGGTGGCCCGCGGGTTCGCTAGGCGACAGACCAAATTGCAAGAATTTTCAATGCTCTGGCAAGAGACTTCATAAGTCTCTTGCCAGTGTGACTCCTGCGCTCTTATAGGGTCGATCATGTCTGATGATCTGTTCGGTTCCAACCCGCCAAACCAATCCAAACCCGGTGACTATGATGCCTCGGCGATCGAGGTTCTGGAAGGGCTGGAGCCCGTCCGCAAGCGGCCCGGGATGTACATCGGCGGCGTCGATGAACGCGCGCTCCATCATCTCGCGGCAGAAGTCATCGACAACAGCATGGACGAAGCGGTCGCTGGCCATGCCAGCCGGATCGAGATCACGCTAAATGCCGACAACCGCCTGACCGTCAGCGATAATGGCCGCGGCATTCCGGTCGACCCGCACCCGAAATTTCCCGGAAAATCGGCCCTCGAAGTGATCATGACGACGCTCCACTCGGGCGGCAAATTCTCCGACAAGGCTTACGCCACGTCTGGCGGCCTGCACGGCGTCGGCGTCTCCGTGGTCAACGCCCTGTCCTCCGATACCGTGGTCGAAGTGGCGCGCAACAAGACGCTTTATCGCCAGTCCTTCTCGCAGGGTCTGGCCACCTCAAAACTTGAAGAGGTGGGCACCACGCCGAACCGCCGCGGCACCAGCATATCCTTCATCCCCGATGTCGAGATTTTCGGCGAGGGCAACAAATTTAAACCGGCGCGCCTGTTCAAGCTCGCCCGCTCCAAGGCCTACCTCTATGCCGGCGTCGAGATCCGCTGGAAATGTGACGAGAGCCAGGCCAGCGACGACGTCCCGGCTGAAGCAACCTTCCAGTTCCCAGGCGGCCTGTCCGACCATCTGCGCGAACAGCTGGCTGGACGCGAATGCGTCACCACCGAGTTCTTTTCCGGCAATCAGGACTTCCCCGACGAACAGGGGCGGGTCGAATGGGCGGTCACCTGGCCAATCTGGACCGATGGCAGCTACAGCTGGTATTGCAACACCATCCCGACCCCCAATGGCGGAACTCACGAGGCTGGCTTGCGCAACGCCCTCGTCCGCGGCCTGCGCGCTTTTGGCGAGCTGGTCCAGGTCAAGAAGGCGGCACAGCTGACCGCCGATGACATCATCTCCGGGGGCGAAATGCTGCTGTCGGTATTTATCCGCGATCCGCAGTTTCAGAGCCAGACCAAGGATCGCCTGACCTCACCGGAAGCGACCAAGTTCGTCGAAAACGCGATACGCGACCATTTCGACCATTTCCTGACCGACAATATGGACCGCGGCAAGGCGCTGCTCGGCTTCGTCATGGAAAAGATGGACGAGCGGCTGAAACGCAAGGCCGAGCGAGAGGTCAAGCGCAAGACCGCGACCTCGGGCCGCAAGGTGCGCCTGCCCGGCAAGCTGACCGACTGTTCCGGCAATGATCCGGCCGGCACCGAAATATTCATCGTTGAAGGCGACAGCGCCGGCGGCTCGGCCAAGCAGGCCCGGGACCGCACGACACAGGCCATCCTGCCAATCCGCGGCAAGATCCTGAATGTTGCCTCGGCGAACAGCGCCAAGATATTCGGCAATAGCGAAATTGCTGACCTGATCCTCGCGCTCGGCTGCGGCACGCGCAAGGACTGCGATCCTGACAATCTGCGTTATGAACGGGTGATCATCATGACCGACGCCGATGTCGACGGTGCCCATATCGCAACCTTGCTGATGACCTTCTTCTTTCAGGAGATGCCGGAACTGGTTCGCCAGGGTCATCTCTTTCTCGCACGCCCGCCGCTCTATCGGATCAGCGCTGGCGGCAAGAGCCATTACGCGCAGGACGAAGACGCCCGTGCCGCCATCGAAAATGGCCCGTTCAAAGGCAAGAAGGTCGAAGTCAGCCGGTTTAAGGGGCTTGGTGAAATGAACCCGAACCAGCTCAAGGAAACGACCATGGATCCGGATACGCGGTCGCTGTTCAAGGTGACATTGCCGCAGGAATATGAACAGCGCGCCGGCGTGAAGGATCTGGTCGATCGTCTGATGGGCAAGAATCCCGAGCACCGGTTCAACTTCATCCAGCAAAATGCCGCGAGCCTTGATGAAGATGTGATCGACGCCTAGTAAGCTGCGGCAAGCCGTTCGTTCTTTACTGGAGACTTCTGTGCGCTTTCTATTCGCTTTTGCGCTTTGCCTTTTGTCCTTTTCGACCGGACCATTGCTGAGTTCCGCCCATGCCCAGACCGCGGTTGCCGTTTCCGCTCAACTGTCGCAGCGTGCCGATGATGTGATGCGCCTGATGCGCGGTGAGCCGATTGAAGCGGAAGTTTTTGACGAAAATTTTCTGAATGCCGTGCCCCCTGTCCAGTTCCGCACCCTCGTCCAACAGGTGACAGCACAGCACGGCCAAGCTCTGGCAATATTAACGATAGACCCGCGAAGTGCAAATTCCGGAACGATCAAGATCAGCTTTGAAAAATCGGTCGGTACGGTCAACATCGACCTTGAGGCCGATCAACCTCACCGTATTTCCGGCCTCTTCCTGACCGGTTTCGCAGCCGCTGGCGGTTCCGTTGATGAGGTGCTCGCCAAGATCGATGCGCTGCCCGGTCGCCAGGGGGTGCTGATCCGCGACCTTGATAGCCCTGAACGGGAGACAATCGCAGCCCTCGATCCCGACGGCCGCTATGCGATCGCATCAGCCGTCAAGCTGTATATATTGGCGGAACTGGACCGTTCGATCCAGGCGGGCGAACGGCAATGGTCTGATGTCGTTCCACTGGGACCGAAGTCCCATCCCTCTGGAATCACTCAAAACTGGCCGGATCGATCGCCGGTCACCCTTCACACCTTGGCCACTCTTATGATTTCGGTCAGCGACAATAGCGCCACGGACACGCTGATCCGGGTTTTGGGGCGCAATGAACTGGCCGCCATTGTCGCGGCCACCGGCCACCACAACCCGGAAGATCTGCGGCCGTTTCTGATGACCCGTCAGGCCTCCGCGCTCAAAATGCCCGTGCATGCTGATCGCAGGGCAAAGTTTCTTACCGCCAGCCCCGCCGAACGCGAGCGGCTGCTAGAGGGTTTTGACGACGCTCTGACGCTCGACAGCCTCGACTTCCGCCTCTTGACCAACAAGCCCAATTATATCGATCAGCTGGAATGGTTTGCCACACCGAGCGACATGCTTGGCCTGCTCGGCTATCTGCACCGCTATGCAAGCGACGAGGCCAAGGCTCTGCTCGCGATCAATCCCGGTATGGGTCCGGATGCGGCGCAAAAATGGGACTATTTCGGCTACAAGGGTGGCTCGGAGCCCGGCGTACTCTCCTATAATTTTCTGCTGCGGTCCAAATCCGGCAAAAGCTATGGTGTTTCGGTCAACTGGAACGATGCAGACCAATCGCTGCAGGAGAGCGAATTGCTGACCCTGACCACCCGCCTCGTCAATCTGTTGGCTGAAAAATAAACTAAAGCCTGGCCAGGGCAGCAACCAGCGCCTTCACCTTCTGCTGTCGCCATTGCGGCAGCGGTGCCATCAGCCAGTAGCCGCGTGACGACACGCTGTCCTCGCCAATGATCTCGACCCTGCCGGCGGCAAGATCTCGCTGGACGAGCATTTTTGGCACCCATGCATAGCCAAAGCCATTGGCTGCCGCTTCGATCGCCAGCCCCCCATCGGCGACCCGCATCAGCGTTTCCTCACCTTCGGAAATCGGGCAGCCCGGCCAGTCGATTTTATTGCCCCCCTTCTGTCCGGGAGCAGCAACTTTGACGAATACCGTATCACCAAGCATTTTGCCTTCATGCTGACCGGGGCCGTCACCAAGCCAGATCGCCACGTCAAGATTGGCTTCGGTAAAGTCGATCTCGTCATCGGCGGCCACCAGAGCGAAGCTGGTGTCCGGATTGTCGGCGGAAAAGCGCGACAGCCTCTCGTTCAGCCATTTCTGGGTGAAATCCCGCGGTGCGGCGATAGTCAGTTTGTGCGAAGATTGCCCCGACTGCATCGCCCGCACGGCTTCTTCAAATTGCAGGAATCCGGAGCGCAGTGCATCCAGACCCGCCGATGCTTCGTCCGTCAGCTCGAGACCTTTGGGGGTACGGCGAAACATCACCACACCCAGCATATCTTCAAGCGCGCGTATCTGCTGCCCGACCGCAGCCGGCGTTACCGCCAGTTCGTCCGCTGCCTTGGTGAAACTGAGATGCCGGGCGGCCGCATCGAGAACCCGAAGGCCGTTTAGCGGCAAATGGGTCCGCTTCATTGTCCGACAGTCGGTTCAGACAGAGGGAAAAATGGTATGCGGACCTGAAAGGCCGGAGGCGCGCTGCCCACCATGGTGAAATGGCCTTCCATCGAGCCGCTTGGTGTATTGAGGGGGCAGCCCGAGACATAGTCGTGGGATTTGCCCGGTTGAATGACGGGCTGTTCGCCGATCACGCCTTCCCCATCGACCATTTGCAGGCCGCCGCGCTCGTCATGGATCCGCCAGTGCCGGGTCAGCAACTGCACCGGAGTATCCCGGTGGTTCTCGATGCGGATATGATAGGCCCAGAACCAGCGATGCCCGCCAATATCCGATTGTTCGGGCAAAAAGGTCACCGAGACACGCACGGTGACCCCCTCGGTGGTCTCGGCATAGGGAAAGAATGACTCCATCAGCACGATATAGAGTTAAAGACCGACAGACGAAAGGGCCTGATCCAGGTCTTCGATCAGGTCGATGGGATCTTCCAGTCCGACATTGATCCGCAGCATGTCTTCCGTGATCCCGATCTCGACTCGCGCTTCTTCTCCCAGCCCGTGATGGGTGGTCGACGATGGATGACACATGAGCGAACGACTGTCGCCGATATTGTTAGAAATATCTATCAATTTCAATGCGTTGAGCAGCCCATGCGCTTGCTTGCGCCCGCCGCCGACGTAGAGCGAGAAGATCGGTCCGGCCGCTTCCATCTGGCTCATCGCGAGCATATGCTGCGGGTGACTCGGAAGGCCGGGGTGCAAGATTTTCTCTACCCGCTGCTCTAAAAACTTGCCGACTTCGACGGCATTATTGCTTTGCCGCCGGATGCGAAGGTCAAGCGTCTCCAGTCCCTTGAGCACAACCCAGGCATTGAAGGCACTGAGCGTCGGCCCCGTGTTGCGAGTGAAGGAGAGGAGCGTCTCCTCAATAAATTCTTCTGTCCCGCACACCGCACCGGCCAGGACCCGACCCTGCCCGTCCATCATCTTGGTGGCGCTATAGGCGACCACATCGGCACCATGTTCCATGGGTCGCTGCAGCACATTCGTGGCGAACGCATTATCGACAACGCTGGTGATGCCGTTGGCGCGCGCCAGATCGCATACGGAACGGATATCGATCACATCCATCGTCGGATTGGCCGGCGTCTCGAAGAAGAAGACCTTGGTCTTCGGCGTCATCGCCCGTTCCCAATTCTCGATCTCGCGGCCGTCGACCACAGTGGTTTCGATCCCGAATTTCGGCAATAGTGTGTCGGTCAGCCAACGGCAGGACCCAAACAGCGCGCGGCTGGCGACAACATGATCACCCGCCTGCAGCTGGCACAGCAAGGCCGCCGTCATCGCTGCCATGCCCGAAGCAGTGGCGCGGCAAGCCTCCGCGCCTTCCATCACCGCAATCCGCTCTTCCAGCATCTGCACCGTCGGATTTTGCAAACGGCTGTAGGTCATCCCGTCCTGCTCACCGGCAAAACGGGCGGCGGCGTCCTCGGCGCAGTCGTAGCTATAGCCCGAAGTCAAGAACAGCGCTTCGGACGTTTCACCAAATTCACTGCGCATAGTGCCGCTGCGGACCGCCTGGGTGGCCGAGCGCCATTGCTTGGTAATTTCGCGGTTCTGGCCGGTGTTTCTTTTCATTCGATCGGTTCCAATTTTCGTCTGTTTTCAGCTTAGTGGGGTTTGTCCTGACAGAACAGTGGCAACCATGGGTTGATCCATATTGCCCCCGCTCAGGATCGCGGCCACCCGCTTGCCGCTAATCCGCTCTTTTTCGCTGATCATCCCTGCCAAAGCCACCGCTCCCGCGCCTTCGGCAAGATTGTGCGTATCCTGCCAGATGATACGGATGGCGTCGGCAACAGCCTCGTCGTCAACTGTGACGATATGATCGACATGCTGGCTGTACAGGGCAAAGGCTTCCTCATCCGGCGCGCGGACAGCGACTCCGTCTGCAAACGTATCTGCCTTGCCCGCCGCATCAATCTTGCCCATTTCAAGCCCCAGTTTCGCGGCTGGTGCCCGGTCGGATACCACGCCGATAACTTTGGTGGACAGCCCCAGGGCATTGCGCGCGGCAATGGTCCCGCAAATGCCCGATCCATTACCGATCGGAACATAGACAGCATCAAGAGCGCCCGCCGCATCGAACAGTTCCAGGCCATAGCTGGCGACACCCAACATGATCGCCGGGTGGAATGCCGCAACAAGTTTCAGGTTCCGCTCATTGGCCAGTCGGGCGGCATAATCAGCCGCTTCCTTATAATCCTCCCCATATTCGATCAGTTCGGCGCCGAACCCCCGCATCGCCGTATTTTTCTCAATCGAATTCCGGTGCGGAACGACGATTACCGCCTGCAAGCCTGCCGCGCGGGCGGCACGGGCCTGTGCCTGGCCATGATTGCCACGGGTTGCGGTCACGATCCCTGACACGTCCGGATGTTCGCGAACCAGCCAGTCCATGAAGGTAATCCCGCCGCGAATTTTGAACGCACCTGTTGGGGTGTGATTTTCATGCTTCAACCAGACCTCCGCACCCAACCTGTCGCCAAGCAGGGGCCAAGCATATTGCGGTGTCGGCGGCATTTCCTGATAAACCCGCTCCGCCGCGCTTCGCAATTCTGCGAGGGAATATAAGGCGCTGCTCATGAGAGCTGAGCGACGACAGCGTCGCCGATTTCCGTGGTGGAAGCCTTGCCGCCCAGATCATGGCCGAGCACGCCCTGCGCCAGCACAGCGGCAACCGCTGCTTCGACCTTGCTGGCTTCCGCCTCCATGGCAAAGCTGTGCCGCAGCATCATCGCGGCAGACAGAATCATCGCAGAGGGATTGGCAATGCCCTGCCCGGCAATATCCGGCGCGCTGCCGTGAATTGGTTCGTAGAGCCCTTTGGTGCCTTCCCCCAGCGACGCGGACGCCAGCAGGCCGATCGAACCGACGCACATGCTCGCCTGATCGGAAAGAATATCCCCGAACAGATTGCCGGTGACCACGACATCAAACTGGCCCGGATTACGGACCAGCTGCATTGCCGCGTTATCGACATACATATGGGTCAGTTCGACCTCGGGATAGTCGGCTGCCACCTCGATCATGACGTCGCGCCACAATTGCGAGGTTTCCAGCACATTCGCCTTGTCCACCGAGCACAGCCGCTTGCCGCGTACCATCGCGGTTCGGAAAGCGACATGGGCAATGCGCCGTACTTCGCTTTCGTCGTAGGACATGATGTCATAGCCTTCACGGAGACCATCGGCGGTCTTGCGCATGCCCTTTTCGCCGAAATAGACATCACCGTTCAGTTCACGGACGATGACAACGTCTATCGTTCGCGCGATCTCCGGTTTCAGCCCGGACGCATCCTCCATGCCGGGGAACATCTTGGCAGGCCGCAAATTGGCAAAGGTCTGCATTTCCTGACGCAGCCCCAGCACCGCCTGCTCCGGACGCAGATGACGCTCGAGATTATCGCAGGCGGGATCGCCGACCGCACCGAACAGCACAGCGTCGGCCGACTTTGCCAGCGCGATGGTTTCCGGCGGCAGCGGATGGCCATGGTTGCGATAGGCGGTACCGCCGACATCCGCATGCTCCAGACGCAGATCCGGCAAGTCCAGCGCTTCCAGTACGCGCAGCGCCTCGACCATGATTTCCTGACCAATGCCGTCGCCGGCGAGCACCGCAATATGCATGAGAGTTCCTTCTATTAAGCGCGCCGTTCCTGCCGCGCCTTTGCGCGTTACGCAACCACCCTTTTCAGGCGATCGACCAAAACCGAACGCGTGGCCATCACGTCCCGGCGGTGATCTTCAAAGAAATGGCGCTTCAGGAAAAATCCGGTGAGGCGCAACCCGTCAAATATGTCATGCCATTCGGGAGTGACCTGTTCTTTCAGAAACGCAGGGAGCGGCAACAGGCGCTCCTTATAGAGGGCCCCGACAGCGGCGCTGACCGCTTTGGCGCTCTTCGGACTGACATAGACCAGATCTTCCTCCAATCCGGTCACCGCACATCTGTCCAGCGCCAGTCCGAATCCCAGTTCCGAGAGCAGCAACAGCTCATAGCGCACCAGTGCAACCGCCCAGCCCTTGGCGGACGGAGCGCTGCAGATCGCCTCCAGCAAGGCAGACAAAGCCGAATGAAGCGGCGGATAGCTCTGCTCTTCCGGTAATACGGCTGCGGTCAGCGCGGTAACCCAGTCGAGCGCTGCGCTGGCCAGCGGTTCGCCCAGAAACGGGCCTCTGCTTAACTCGAGCTCCGCCGTCATCGATGCCAGCTGATCCTCGGTCCGCGCCCGGTAATCGGCTTGAACAATATTCGACGGGATCAGGATCGGCCGCATCATTCGCGAGCGAGCGCCGCGCACATAGCCCGACACCAGCCCGTTTTCAGGCGTCAATGAGCGCACCACCGCACCATGCTCGCCATGCGACTTGACCGAACAGATAATCGCCGATGTACGGAGGCTAGGCATGGAAAAAATCGTAGATTTTCTGCGCTACCGTCGCCGATACGCCCGGCGCAGCCTGCAAATCATCCAGCGAGGCATTTTTCACCGCCCGTGCCGTGCCGAAATGCAGCAGCAGCGCCTTTTTGCGCGCTGGTCCGATGCCCGGCACGTCATCCAGCGAACTGTGCCCTACCGCTTTGGCGCGTCTGGTCCGGTGCGCACCGATGGCGAAGCGATGCGCCTCATCGCGCAGGCGCTGGAGATAGAAAAGCACGGGACTGTTAGGCGGCAGATTGACCATCCGGCCATCCGGCAGGTGAAAGGTTTCCCGTCCGGCATTGCGATCCGGGCCTTTCGAGACCCCGATCATCACCACATCCTCGACGCCAATTTCCGCCAGCGCATCGCGCGCCGCGCTCATCTGCCCCTTGCCGCCGTCGATCAGCACCAGATCCGGCCATTCGCCCTTGTCGCGGTCCGGGTCCTCTTTCTGGGCACGAGAGAAACGCCGCTCCAGCACTTCACGCATCATCGCGAAATCGTCACCCGGCGCGATATCAGGATTTTTGATATTGAACTTGCGATAGGCATTTTTGCGGAACCCTTCGGGTCCGGCGACAACCATTCCCCCAACCATATTCGTGCCCTGAATATGGCTATTGTCATAGATTTCAATGCGATCCGGCACCGCCTCCAGTTCCAGCAGTTCGACCATCTCCCGCATGATCTTCGCCTGCGTGGAGGTTTCCGCCAGCCGCCGTTGCAGCGCCTCTTCGGCATTGCGGCTGGCTTGTGTGAGCAGCTTCCGGCGATCGCCCCGCTGCGGCTTCGACACGCTGACTCGATAATCGGCCTTGGTGCCCAGCGCCTCAGCCAGCAAGTCCGCATCGGGCAATTCCCGGTCAAGCAGCACCAGCTTGGGCGGCGGCATCTGATCGTAAAACTGCATCAGAAAGCTCGAGAAGACCTCGTCAATCTCGACATTACTGGTGTGGGCGGGAAAGAAGCTGCGATGTCCCCAATTCTGGCCGCCGCGGATGAAGAACGCCTGGATGCAGACCGTCGATCCCTGCGCCGCCAGCGCAAAAATATCCGCGTCCGGCAGCCCGGCTGCATTGATCGCCTGATTGCCCTGAATGAAGGTGAGCGCCTTTAGCCGGTCGCGATAGACCGCGGCCATTTCGAAATCGAGCGCTTCGGAGGCCTTTTCCATCGCTTCGCCCAGCTTCTGCTGCACCTCGGTTGATTTTCCCGACAGGAAATCCCGCGCGTCGTCGACCAGTTCGGCATAGGCCTGCTTGTCGATCCGCTCGACGCACGGCGCCGAACAACGCTTGATTTGATACAGTAGACAGGGCCGCGAGCGATTGTTGAAGAAACTGTCGGTACAGGATCGCAGCAGAAACAGCTTTTGCAGCGCATTGATCGTCCGGTTTACCGAGCCGGCACTGGCAAAAGGCCCGTAATATTGCCCTTTGACCCGCTGCGCACCGCGATGCTTGGTGATGCGCGGAAAATCATGCCCTTCGCGGAGCAGGATGAAAGGGAAACTCTTATCATCGCGCAGCAACACATTGTATGCAGGGCGGAATTTTTTGATCAGCTGCGCTTCCAGCAACAGCGCTTCCGCTTCGCTGCCAGTCGTTACGATGGTCATTGACCGGGTCTGGGCCACCATCCGCATCAAGCGGTGCGGCAAGCGGTTCATCTGCACATAGGCACCGACCCGGCTCTTGAGCGACCGCGCCTTGCCGACATAGAGCACATCACCACGCTTGTCCTGCATACGGTAAACGCCGGGTCTGGTCGGCAGCGTCTTCAGCACTTCCCGGATCGCCGCCATTCCGGCCTCGAGATCCGGCGTATCGCCCTCCCCCCGCACAGCGTAGGTCGCCTTATCCTCGTTGAAACGGGAAGCGGCATTGGGTTGATCGGGGCGGTCTGCCTTTGACATGAGGCGTATCTAAGCGCGCTACGCGCGCAATGCCAGAATCAATCGCGCCGGCCTTGCTGCAAAAGCAGCAAGCCGGCACAATGATCCGAAAATTACGATTTAGTGAGCGCTGCGGCGGTTGGGAAACGCCAACGGCCGTTTAATTCAGCGTTTTGCCGATATCGCCAATGGCCTTGTCGACCAGCGCCTTGTCGGCAGCGGCGTCATGGCGCGCAGCGATCAAATCTTCGGCGGCCTTGGTTGCCGCAGAGGCAGCTTTCGCACGAACCGCTGCGATCGCCGACCGTTCGGCCGCGCCAATTTTTTCTTCCGCCATTTTCTTGCGGCGAGCAATCAGCGCTTTGGTATCGGCCTGAGCCTGTTCAACCAAGGTTGCGGCTTCTTTCTCGGCACTGAACATCAAAGCTTCTATCTCAGCCTGCGCACCAGCGGTCTTCGCTTCATACTCCGCTTTCAGAGCTTCCGCCTCTTTCCGCAAATTGGCGGCTTCGTCGAGATTGTGCTTTATTTCCGCAATCTGCTTGTCGAGTATCTCGGCAATGATCTTTGGAACCTTGGTCCACAACATGATCGCGAACACGATCAGTACGCCAACCGCGACCCATCCGGTGGCGGTCAGTCCGAGCGCGCTGGCTTCAGCGCCTTCTGCTAAAATCGTCAATAGCATGGTCTATCTCCTTCAGCAGGCGCTTAGAAAGCAGCCTTCACTGCCTTTTTGGCTTCAGTGGCCGTAACCTTGGCACCAGACACTGTTTTCACGATTGCCTGGGCTGCTTCAGCAGCCACTGCTTCGATTTCTTTCATCGCACTGCTCTGGGCTTCCTTGAGCGCGGCATCCGCCTCGTCAGCTTTTTTCCCGATCGCAGTCTCTGCGCGCTTGATCGCAGCTTCGTTCTTCAGTGCCACCTTGGCTTTGGCGTCATTGACCAGATTAACCGCCTCGGCCCGGGCATCATTAATGCTGGCGCGATAATCGGCTTCAATCTGCTCGGCCTTGTCCTGCCCAGCCTGCGCCGCCGCGAGATCGTCAGAGATTCGCTTTTGACGATCATCGACAGTCTTGCTGATCTTGGGCACCATATTTTTGGCTATGCCGAAATAGATGATGCCGATGACGATCAACAACCAGAAAAACTGGCCGAGATAGACTTCCATGAGCTGGCTAATTTGAGGCATTATTCACCTGATAGTTCAAAACGCAAAATCGAAAATCGAGGGCGGGCTGGCATTGCCAACCCGCTCTGATATTTATTCAGCTGGCGCTGCTTCTGGTGCAGCTTCAGGCGCTTCCATTGTTGCTGGCGCATCAACTGCAGCCGCTTCAACAGCAACAACTTCAACAGCCTCATCAGCCGGTGGAGCATAGAGGATCATCATGGCGACAGCAAAAGCGATCAGACCGAGCAATTCAGCAGCAGCAAAGCCGATGAACAGACGACCCTGCTGGCCGTCAGCGGCAGATGGGTTGCGCAGAGCGCCTTCGAGGAAGGATGCGAAAACATTACCAACACCGGCAGCAGAAACGCCGATACCAATGGCAGCAAGGCCAGCGCCGATTACTTGTGCAGAAGCGAGATTCATTTTTTAACTCCGTATTGTAAAATTAGGATTGAAAGTGACTTAGTGAAGATTTTCCGCATCGTTTATGTACAATGTTGTGAGAAGCGCAAAAACATAGGCTTGGATAGCACAGACGAGAAGCTCCAGCGCGCTTACAAAGGCGATGAAGATAATGCTGAGCAGTGCAATGGCCCAGCTTGCGCCCCCGGCATCAATAGCCTGGATGACGAAACTTGCGAACACCTTGATCAGAATATGACCGGCGATCATCGCCACGAACAGCCGCAATGCCAGGCTGAATGGGCGTACGAGGAACGAGAGCACTTCGACCATGAAGATCAGCGGAATCATCGGCAGCGGCGTACCATGCGGGATGAACAGGCTGAAAAATTTAAACCCGTGCTTCCAGAAACCGACAATCAGAACGATTGAGAAACTGATCGCTGCCAGCAAGCCCGTGACCGTGAATTGGCTGGTGACGGTGAATGGGTGAATTCCGGGAACAATACCGAACGGCATCATGCCAAGCAGGTTGGAAAACAGAATGAACATGAACAGGGTGAAGATCCAGGGCGTGTATTTCTTGCCATTCGGACCGATGCTGTTGAGGATGAGATTGTCGATAAAACCAACAATACCCTCAACCATTACCTGCCAACGACCGGGAACAAGCTCACGCTTCATTCCACCGATCATGAATACATAAAGCAGCGCAAGGACGACGAACATCCATAGCGCGCTGTTAGTGAAATTGATCTGCTGGCCAAATAAAGTGAATCCATCGAAGATGGGTTGCACTTCAAACTGGTGCATAGGATCAATTTTGCCTTCGGTAGCCACTAGTTAAACCCCTGATCGTCAATCGTCATCATCTGGTAGCGCCGTACCGATGTCTTTCACCGGCTGGCTCGAAATCACATAAATTTTCCTGAACGCTACTCCCGCCCCAAGGAAAAAGAATAGCAACAGGAACAAAGGCGTCGTTCCCAACCAGGTGTCAAATAGCCACCCGAGAATGAAACCGCCAGCCACGCCCCCGATCAAATAGCTTAGCACCCTCCCGCCGAGCCGCTGACTTTCGTCTGGCCCCTTGTTTCGGTGCGCCGCTTTGATCCTCTCCCGATTTTGTGCCGATCCCAGCCGCTCTTCCAGCGACGAAACCCGCACATCCTCTTCGAGGGGATCCCGATCAGATTCGCTTGCCGCCATTATAGCCCCCATAAAAGCCCCGAAGAGCGCCAAAAAGAGCCACAAACAACAGCAGGCTGACCCGCCAAGGCGCGGCCCGTTTAGGAAAGCAACGTGCCCAAGTCAACAGCAATGCTGCAACGCGGAAAATGGGCCGGATTCAGACCTACATTCGCCCGGCAGGTCGCATCGCGTCTGCCGGATTCGGTGCAACCCCGGATATATTATCTGCATTGGATTGACTCACCGTCTCTTTACCTGTGCAATCGACTGTCATCCGGTCGGTACCAGGCCCCTTCTCTTCCTGGCACCATCGCCGCAGATTTCGACGATATGCCATGCAAAGGACCAGCCATTGACGCTCCAGCTCGACCGCAGCCAGAATATATTGACCGTTACCATAGACCGGCCCGAGCGCAGAAACGCCGTCGATGCCGACACCGCCAAGACCCTGTATGACACGTTCACCGATTTTGATCGGGACGACAGCCTCAGCGTCGCCATTCTGACCGGCGCCGGCGGCAATTTCTGCGCGGGTGCCGACCTGAAAGCGGTATCACAGGGCAACGGCAACCCGGTGTTGGCGGATGGCGACATGGCACCGATGGGTCCGGGCCGGCTTCAACTGTCAAAGCCGGTGATTGCGGCGGTCGAGGGCTTTGCTGTCGCCGGCGGCCTCGAACTCGCCCTGTGGTGCGACCTCAGGGTGGCAGCGCAATCCGCCTCGTTCGGCGTCTTCTGCCGTCGCTGGGGTGTGCCGCTGATCGATCTCGGAACCATCCGCCTGCCCCGGCTTATCGGCCAGTCGCGCGCTGCTGACATGATCCTCACCGGCCGCGAGGTAAAAGCGGAAGAAGCGCTTTCTTTCGGTCTCGTCAACCGGCTGGCGCCCGATGGCGAGGCGCTGGCCGAAGCCCGAAAGCTCGCTGCTGCCATCGCCGCCTTTCCCCAGCGCTGCCTGCGGAGTGATCGCCGGTCGATGCTGGATCAATGGGATCTGAGTGAAGCCGATGCGATCAGGCACGAAATCCAGCTGGGGCTGAAAACCATAAAATCCGGCGAAACCAGGGACGGCGCCACCGAATTTGCGAAGGGCCGCGGCCGCCACGGAGAGTTTGACGATTAGAAAATCGGAAAGCGCCGACAAGCATCCCAAAGCTGGTGACTGCAGCATGCGCCCCCGCCATTGCCGCCGGAGAAATGAGTTTGGAGCCGCCGCCTGACGGCGAGGGAAGGCAGCACAAATAAGAAAGGCGCACCAACCTTATGGGCGCGCCTTTCAAAATCATATGTGTCGCTGTCCGCTCAGGGGCAACGCGAGTCCCGCACCGGAGCAGAACTGTCCCGCGTGTTCCAGGTGCCGCTTGGCGTCTGGTATTTCTCGCCCGGCACCGTGCGCATGATCAGGTTACAGCCCGAGGTGAACGCAAATTGCTCTACCGTAGAGTTGGTTTCCTGTGCCTTGCGGGTATAAGCCGCCTTGCGCTTGATATTGATATCCTCGACCAGCGCCTTGATCGCCGGTGACGGGGCCGTAACATAGCCCAGATATCCATCCGGCTTTTCACCGATAACGCCCGAAGATCGAGCGGCTTCATAGGCGGGATCACGCTGCGCCATGACGGGCGACACAACGACGGCCGTCAAAATCAGTCCGCCGATGACGGCCAGAGCCTTGTTTTTCTTTGCATATTCAAACATTAGAAAATATCCGCTTCCTGGTTGATCAAATCTTTTGCATCGCCATCGAGGCGATACACCACTTCCTGCTTGATGTTGATATTGAGGTTGATGACAATCGGCTTGTCCGGTGCAGTGACCTGCACGCAGGCAGACAATCCTGCCAATGTCCCCAAAATCACAGCGCTGGTGGCTAAGCTCCTCATTTTACGACGAATCGCACCATATACACGATCCGTCAATTGCCTTGTCTCATAAAGCATCATCGCTTTCCCCCGGCTGAATGGACTATTCATCTTTAAGAACCTTCTCAGCTTCTTTGGCCCGCGCCTCTTGCGCTCGCAAAAGCGCCGGCAAATTCTGTCCGACCAGTAGTTCTGGCTCATAGTAGGATTTGGCACTGCTCATCAACTGCATGAACGGTGCCTGGATACGGACGTTGAACTGGATCGGAATCCGCGCGAGCTGTTTGGTAATGAAGTTCCGGCTTGCGTCGTCGCCTTGTTGCAGCCCGTCAAATTTCACCTCAGTAATGATTTCACCGTCAATATCGCCGTCCATCCCGATGGTCAGGTTACGATATTTGATTGATTTCAGCGCATTGAAGGCGAAATTTGCCATGGCTCCCATATCTTCATAGGTCAGCTCACCAACATAGGCGAGCGTGCCGCCGCCTTCCCTCGCCACCAGATAGCCGCCAACCACCTGGCCGCCGTCCTGGTCAAAAACCATCGGCAGCTTGCCATCGAATACGCCGGTAGCGGTCATATTTTCAAAATCAAACTGGGTGAGGAACTGGGACGCGTCAACGCCTTCCACCGTAAATTGCAGCCGCCGCTCGGCGTCTTCACCAAGATCCAATATGGTCGGCTCAAGATACAGTTTCCCACCGGCAAAAGGCCACTCACCGCCCTCGACCTGAACCTTGTAGTCGGGCAACAGGCGATAGCGGATCTGACCGTTGAACACCGCGACCCCCGGATTGACTTCGGACAATGTGACAATCTGACCCGGCCCGGTTTCAAGAGCAAGCAAGTCGGAGAAGTTGATCTCGCCGGCCAATCCGGTGACCGGACCGAAGGCCGCCGCCAGATTCAGACCATTGGTGCGGAAACGGCCGCTGCTCTTGATACCATTGTTGGATCCGTCCCAGTCAATCCGGCCGGCCCCAGATATCTCTCCCTTTACATTGGCGATCACACCAAGCGTGAGCGGCGTCAATTGTTCCGGCTGAAGCTTGTCATTGAATGCCAGGGACGGAACATCGATCAGCGCCCGGCCCGTACTATCGTTCAGCCTGTGCACGATATCAATCGCCGCTACCCCAGTCTGCGTCTCCGGCTCGCGCAGCAGTCCTGTCGCCGAGAGATCACTGCCGTCAAAACGGAACAGGACGTTATTGCTGACCAGTGGACGAAACCGTTCTACCGGCTGCTCATCGCGGACCAGTAAAGTCGCATCCGCGATAAATTGGCCCTTTTCATATCGCCAATCGCCTTCTACCTTTTCCATCAACAGCGGAACATTGGCGACTTTTCCGGACCCGCCTTCGATGTTTCCGTGAATCGCGGACCCGAATTTGGCGCTGAGCTGAGCCATATCGAGCACCGTCATGCTGTCAGCCGTTCCCAGCCGAATTCCGACATTTTGCGCTGCCAGACCCCGCGCAAGCGAAAACCCCAGTGCCCCGCTGGAAATCGCAAGAGGCGTACTGCCAACAAAACCCTTCAGATTGAGCGATGGCGCACTGGCCGCAAAATTCACAGCGGAACCGTTACCGTTGATGATGGCACTGCCCTGCGGACACAGGCGGGTGCTGGTCGGTCCGGCGCGCAAAGATGCCGTACGCAGGCTGGCGAATTGCAAGTTGACGCATTGGCGGAAAAGGGAGAAGTTTCCGTTACGGGCTACAAAGCCGCTAATCGGAATCTGCAGCCCGGTGATATTCCCGTCACCGAGCGGGCCGGTCAGAATGATCCGCCCATCAATGTTGGTCCCGCCTTGACGCGTGGGCGAAAATGCCAGTGCCGGAATTTTCAGCTGCGCTTCACCCGCCTGATAATTGGCCATTTCAAGCCGTCCTGAAAATCCGCGGGACAGGCTGCCATCGTAGATCAGCAGCTTCGCGCTCGGCAAACCCCCGCCTTCCAGACCGATATGACCGTCAGCCAGCATTCGGATATTCTTGTCCGTAAACGCGAATAGCATCGGGTCGCTCAGACTCACCGTTGCCCCGGATCGCGAACGCAAACCAAGAGTGTTGAGCGAAAGAGTGGTTCTGCCCGTACCCTTGCTGAATTTGACATCGCTGGACATATCAAACGCATTGCCAGCCCGCTGGATCGCTTTTGCGAAGCGCTCCGCAAGTGGTCCGGCCGGCGTCGCGGCGACTGAGTCCGACCAACCGCTCGCTTGGCGCAGCAAGTTTTTCTCAACCCGTGCACCACTGATTTCCGGAGTACCGGCAAAGCTCGCGGTCATCTCGGGTCCGGCATAGCCCAGCTTGAAGGCGCCGTTGATCTGCGATTCATCGGCCATTCCATAAGGTGATCGTAGCCCGCTTGCGGTCAGATCGATATCGCCGCTGCTCTGGCTCAAATCACCGGCCATATCAAAAGACGCTTTAACGGAACGGCTGGAATAATCGGCATAGCGGAACGGCCCGCCGGAAAGCCCGATTGTGCCAGCCCAGCTCACCAGATCGGCACCAAGGTCAACAGAGACTTGCGCTGCGACATCTTCAGCGGCGGCATCCAGATCGCCGCAGCTGACAGTGGGCAACCGCAGCGGCCCCTGCAAATGTGGCTTCTTGCCGCGCATCGCCACCTTCCAGAAAAAACTCGGATTTTTCAGAGTACAGCCACTGACATCCAGGTTGCGGCTGATCGCCGCCATTTCTCCGCTGAAACCACCATGCAATTCGCCTTCGCCATTGAGCACAAGCCCGATAGCTCCATAGTCGCTGTCGATCCGCAGCCTGGCATCGGACAATCCCAACCACATGTCTGGCAGCGCCAGCGGACTGTCATCACTGGGATCGGTGAATTTGTCGAGTTCGCCAAAACTGAGCTTGCCATTCTCAAGCCGCCCGAACAGCTTTACGCCGCTCGCCCGAACCCAGTTGATTCCGAGACCGCCGAGGCTCAGGCTATTGCCCACCTCGACCAGATCCGCAGTCAAATCGGGACGGTCCGGATGACCGATAACCAGATTCCGAATGACCTGTCGGCGAAGCCCGATCTCGTCAATGTCATAGCTCGCGTCGACATCCATTTGTTCGAGCTGGGACTGGACGGCATTGTCTGCCAATGACGTTCGACTCACCCACAGCGCAATCAGTCCGAGCAGGACCAGAACAAGCAATATCCCCCCGAACAGTCGAAACCGGGAATGGCGACCGACGGGGTCATTGGCGATTTCGTCTTCCATCGCGATTGAAATGCAGAAGTCTTCCTGAAGTTGCAATGTACAAGTGATAGCGGGACCGAGTTTTCCGCTGAGGCGGTGGGTTAGACAAAACCGGCCTTTCGCCAAATTATCCGTTCGTTCTTTATTTGTTCTCACTATAGACAGGACATGACCGAGCGTCGCGATATTCCGGCGGGCTTGCCCAACAGCATCAGTGGCCGTCGCGCCAGGCTGCGGCACCGGATATTGACCGATCGGGGCGATGCACTGCTTGATCACGAACTGGTTGAATATCTGCTCGCGCTCGCCATTCCGCGCCGTGACACAACAGCGCTGGCCAATCGGCTGATAGAGGAATTCGGCGGATTTTCACGCCTCGTGGTTTCCGATCCCGATGCCCTGAAAAATTTTCCGGGCATGGGCGAAACCAGTGTGGCAGCGCTGAAGATTGTCCGGCTGGCGGCTCTGCGCCTGATCTCCGAACCGCTCCGCACCCAACCCATTTTGTCAAGCTGGCAGGCATTGCTCGACTATTTGCGGGCGGACATGGCGCACCTTGGCCATGAGCGCGTGAGAGTTCTGCATCTCGACAGCAGAAATCGGCTCATCCGCGATGAACTGGTCAGCGAAGGCTCAATCGATCAAGCGCCGATCTATACCCGTGAAGTCGTCAGACGGGCACTGGTCTTGGGATCGGCCGCAATCATCCTGGTCCATAACCATCCCAGTGGCGACAGTACCCCCAGCCGACAGGATATCGCGATCACCAAGGACATTTGTGCCGCCGGCCGCATGCTCGGCATTGCGGTACACGACCATATCATCGTCGGCCGCGACGGCCATACATCGTTCCGGTCGAAGGGTTTGATCTAGACAGCGGCCTCGACCGCCATCAGCAGAGCGAGACACAAGCCCAGATATCCCCCAGTCGCCAGCTCTTCAATAGAGGAACATCGGCATACCTTCGACTTGGATCAGATTGGCGCGATACTGGTTCGCATCGTAAAGACCGGAGACATTCACCCCCTTGCTGTCTTCCAGTAAAGTGCCGATCGGCACCGTACCATAATTGCCGTCGGTCAGGCACACCATATTGGCCATGCGGTCCTGCTCGATCAGCTGCACCGCCAGCGCGCCAAAGGCAAAGCCGACCATCCGGTCCATCGCGTCCGGCTCCCCGGCGCGCATCAGATAGGCAAGCTCCTGCACGATCGTCCGCTGGTCACTGCGCGCTTCGATTTCACGCGCCAGCTGGGTACCGATATTCAGGCCGTCGCGGTTGGTGTTGGATTTGTTGATCTCATCGGCATAGTCCGTCGCGCCCGACAGCCGGGCACCCTCGGACACCAGACAGATGGCGTAGGATTCCGGGTTCGCTTCCTTGTCCTGCAGCAGGAGCGGCAACAAAATCTCCATATCGGCTGGCACTTCGGCGATAACCGTCCGGTCTGCCTGCGAGAGAAATCCAGAGACCAGAGCGGTCTCGCCCGACCGGCGTCCGAACAATTCGATTACAGCGATGCGTTCATGGCTAGCTGCCGTGGTGCGCAGCGAGTTGATCGCCTGCACCGAACGCGTGACGGCGGTCGAAAATCCGATACAATAATCCGTGCCATAGACATCATTGTCCATCGTCTTGGGAATTGAAATCACGTTGCAGCCCAAGCTCGACAGATGCGCCGAGAAACGCAGCGTGCCGTCACCGCCCATGGTGATCAGCGCATCGACCTCCAGCGCATCCAGAACATCCAGCACCTTTTGCGTCTGGTCTCCCTGCTCCGTTGTTCGTGGATCACAGCGCGAACTGTGCAAGATCGTGCCGCCCTGGCGGTCAATAC
The DNA here is from genome assembly GCF_048269865.1 of Parasphingorhabdus sp. Classification (GTDB taxonomy): domain Bacteria; phylum Pseudomonadota; class Alphaproteobacteria; order Sphingomonadales; family Sphingomonadaceae; genus Parasphingorhabdus. Next base: position 202,394 of record NZ_JBLWUA010000002.1, read on the forward strand.
CGCGCACCCGGTCCCGGTCCAGCATCATCACGCTATTTTCCCGGGCCCAGGGATTGGCGGGATCGATTTCCAGCACCCCTTCCCAGCCGCGACGCAGCCCGATGACGTCCCAGCCGCGCTGCCAGGCCGATGTCGCGATCGACTGGATGCAGGGATTGAGTCCCGGCACGTCTCCGCCGCCAGTGAGTATAGCCAGACGCATTTTATTCTCCCTGTTTCGGCCGCTGCATTGCCGACTCATTTCGTAGGTGCTAGCGGGGCGGCAAATCAAGGCAATTCATTGCCGCAATCATCCTCTTTGTCCAAGGACCGATCATGATCCCACGCTATTCCCGCCCCGAAATGACCGCCATCTGGGAACCCGAATCCAAATTCCAGATCTGGTTCGAGATCGAGGCGCACGCCACCGATGCGCTGGCCGAACTGGGTGTGGTGCCAAAGGAAGCGGCGGAAGCGATCTGGGCCAAGGGCAAGTTCGATGTCGAGCGGATCGACGAGATCGAACGCGAAGTGAAACATGACGTAATCGCCTTCCTGACTAACGTTGCGGAAAATGTCGGCGAGGAAGCCCGCTTCATGCATCAGGGCATGACCTCCAGCGATGTGCTCGACACCTGCCTCGCGGTGCAGCTGGCGCGCGCATCCGACATATTGCTGGCCGATATCGATGCCCTGCTCGCCGCGATCAAGAAACGTGCCTATGAGCACAAGTTCACGCCGACCATCGGTCGCAGCCACGGCATCCACGGTGAGCCGGTCACTTTCGGCCTCAAACTGGCGCAGGCCTATGCCGAATTCGAGCGTAACCGCGAACGGCTGGTCGCCGCGCGCAAGGAAATCGCCACCTGTGCCATCTCCGGCGCGGTCGGAACCTTTGCCAATATCGACCCCAGGGTTGAGGAACATGTCGCGGAGAAGCTCGGCCTTGCCGTAGAACCCGTCTCGACCCAGGTCATCCCGCGCGACCGCCATGCGCAATTTTTCGCCACGCTCGGCGTGATCGCATCCTCGGTGGAACGACTCGCTGTTGAAGTCCGCCATCTGCAGCGCACCGAGGTTCTGGAAGCGGAGGAATATTTCTCGCCGGGCCAGAAGGGCTCGAGCGCGATGCCGCACAAGCGCAACCCGATCCTCACTGAAAACCTCACTGGTCTGTCGCGGATGGTGCGCAGCTATGCCCTGCCCGCGATGGAAAATGTCGCGCTGTGGCACGAGCGCGATATCTCGCACAGCTCGGTCGAACGGATGATCGGACCGGATGCGACGATCACACTCGACTTCTCGCTGGCGCGGCTGACCGGCGTGATTGAAAAACTGCTGATCTACCCAGAACGCATGCAGAAAAATCTCGACCGCATGGGCGGCCTGGTCCATTCGCAGCGCGTGCTGCTTGCCCTCACCCAGGCCGGCATCAGCCGCGAGGACAGCTACCGCATCGTTCAGCGCAACGCGATGAAAGTGTGGGAATCAGACGGCGAGATCGCTCTGCTCGACCTGCTCAAGGCCGATCCCGATGTCAGCGCGAAACTATCCGATGCAGAACTCGAAGAGCGCTTCAACCTGGATTATCACTTCAAGCATGTCGACACGATTTTCGCTCGCGTCTTTGGAGAATAGACCGCACTCGGCCGTGGTTTCATAGCATCTGGTCACCCGGCTTTTTTGGGACTAAGGGTGATCGCCACACGAAAAAAGGTGACGCATGCAATTTATCAAAATCCTGTTCTGGGTTCTCCTGCTGGTCGCGACCTTCATCTTCTGGTGGACCAATGAAGCGCGGTCGTCGCTGGACCTTGGTGCAGCTGTGGTTGAAGCACGGGTTTCCACCTTCGTTGTCGGTGCCTTTCTGATCGGTTTCATCCCCACCTGGCTGCTGTTCCGGGGAACCGGATGGCGGCTCAGACGCCGGATCAGGACACTGGAAGAAGCGGCAAAACCGGCTCCGGTGTCTGCCGCCGCAACAACCCGTTCGCCTACGCCGCCGCCCGCAGCCGCTTCAGAGCCCGAACCGGCCGTCTCATCGGTCGACAGCACCAAGGCATCTGACCTATGAGCAACCCGATCTTCGTCGCGCTCGACACGCCCGATCTCGACCGGGCGATTGAAATTGCCAAATCCGTCAAAGGCCATGTCGGCGGCCTGAAACTCGGACTCGAATTTTTCTGCGCCCACGGCCATCATGGCGTGCACGAGATTCAGAAACTCGGATTGCCGATCTTTCTCGACCTCAAGCTCCACGATATTCCCAATACTGTCGCCAAAGCGATGCAGGCGATCAACGTGCTGGAACCAGCGATCGTCACGATCCATGCGTCCGGCGGACGCGCGATGATGGAAGATGCCAAGGCCGCGGCCAATGGCCATACCAAGATTGTCGGGGTCACGTTGCTAACCTCGCTCGATGAACGCGACATGGGCCGGATCGGCTATACCGGCACCCCGCATGACCAGGTCGAGCGCCTGGCAGGACTGGCACAGGAAGCCGGCCTAGATGGCATCGTCTGCTCGGGCAACGAAGTGAAGGCGGCGCACAAGATCTGGAAAGACGGATTTTTCGTCGTCCCCGGTCTCCGCCCCAAAGGCGGCGCTCTCGGTGACCAGAAACGCGCGGTCACGCCTGCGCAAGCGCGCAACAACGGTGCGAGCATATTGGTGATTGGCCGGCCGATTACCGGAGCGGAGAATCCTGGCGAGGCAGCGCGAGCTATAGAGGCGACGCTTTAAGGCACCAGCACGGTAACAGAGTCGTCACCCTGAACTTGTTTCAGGACCCCGGCCGATTATGCTGTGCAGGACGAGATCCTGAAACAAGTTCAGGATGACGAATATTGTTTGTCCCGCTATTAGCCCTCCCATGAAAACCCAAATCAAAATCTGCGGCCTGTCCACCGAAGCCTGTATCGATGCCGCAATCGACTCTGGCGCCACCCATATCGGCCTCGTCCATTTCGAAAAAAGCCCGCGCCATGTTTCATTGGAACGGGCAAAGCAGCTCCGCGCCCATGCGGGCAATCGCATCAAGACGGTGTTATTGCTGGTCAATGCAGACCCAAAGCTGACCGGCAAGGCGATCGGCGATATCCAACCCGACGTCCTGCAATTCCACGGCAGCGAGACGCCGGAATGGGTGAAACTGGTACGGGCCAAATCGGAACTGGAAATCTGGAAGGCCGTCGGGGTACGCGACCGCGCGGGCCTGGCCAAAACCAGCCGCTATGTTGGCTCGGTCGATCGCCTGCTGTTCGACGCACCGGCCAGAGCCTTGCCCGGCGGCACCGGAACATCCTTCGACTGGTCCCTGCTCGCCGGACACCAGCACGAGGTCGACTGGGGTCTCGCTGGCGGTCTCGATCCGGACAATGTGCAGGACGCCCTGACCGCCACCCATGCGCCGCTGGTCGATGTCTCCTCCGGCGTCGAATCCGCACCCGGCGTCAAACAGGTGGACAGAATCGCCGCCTTTTGCCAAGCGGTGCGGGAATTTGATGAAGCCGGATAGCATCCGTTCGTGTCGAGCGTAGTCGAGACACAGGCCGAACACAGATGCATCTCGACTTCGCTCGATGCGAACGGAAATTTCGAACCCATGACCGACCAACCCAACAGCTTCCGCAACCAGCCCGACGATCGCGGCCATTTTGGCGAATTTGGCGGCCGCTATGTCGCCGAAACGCTGATGCCGCTGATCCTTGATCTGGAAAAACACTATCGCGCGGCGCAAGCCGATCCGGCGTTCGAGGAAGAATTCAACGACCTGCTCGAACATTATGTCGGCCGCCCCAGCCCGCTCTATTTTGCCGAACGGCTGACCGAGGAAGTCCGCAAGGATGCGCCCGAAGGAAAAGGCGCGCAAATCTGGTTCAAGCGCGACGAGCTCAACCATACCGGCGCGCACAAGATCAACAATTGCATCGGCCAGATCCTGCTCGCGATGCGCATGGGCAAGACCCGCATCATCGCCGAGACCGGCGCCGGACAGCATGGCGTCGCCACCGCAACCGTCTGCGCCCGCTTCAATCTGCCCTGCACCATCTTCATGGGCGCCACCGATATCGAACGGCAGAAACCGAATATCTTCCGGATGAAACTGCTCGGCGCGGAAGTCGTCTCGGTGACCAGCGGCTCGGCGACGCTGAAGGATGCGATGAACGAGGCGCTGCGCGACTGGGTCGCCAATGTCCACGACACCTTCTACATCATCGGCACCGCCGCCGGCCCCCATCCCTATCCCGAACTGGTCCGCGATTTCCAGAGCGTGATCGGCAAGGAAGCCCGCGCCCAGATGCTCGCGCGGATCAACCGCCTGCCCGACCTGCTGGTCGCGGCGATTGGCGGCGGCTCCAACGCCATTGGCCTGTTCCATCCATTTCTCGATGACCCGGATGTGAAAATGCTCGGCATCGAGGCCGCTGGCCATGGCCTCGACAAGGAACATGCCGCGAGCCTCGCCGGCGGCGGCCCCGGCATTCTCCACGGCAACAAGACCTATCTGCTGCAGGACGAGGACGGCCAGATCACCGAAGCCCATTCGATCAGCGCCGGCCTCGACTATCCCGGCATCGGCCCCGAGCATAGCTGGCTGAAGGAATCCGGCCGCGTCGACTATGACAGCGCCACCGACAGCGAAGCCCTCGACGCCTTCCAGTTGCTCTGCCGCACCGAAGGCATCATTCCCGCGCTCGAACCGGCCCACGCGATCGCCGCAGTAACCCGCGAAGCGAAAAAGATGGACCGCGACCAGATCATATTGGCGAACCTGTGCGGGCGCGGCGACAAGGATATTTTTACGGTGGCTGAGGCGCTGGGGACCGAGATATGAGAGCGGATGCACAGACCTTCTCCCTTCAGGGAGAAGGATACGAAGCCTTGCTGAGGAACGAAGCTAGGCGCCGTTGGATGAGGGTGCTCTGCAACCGAGATTTGGTACACCCTCACCCAGCGACAACTGGCCCGCAAACTGCCAAATTTGCGCACCCCTCTCCCTTAAAGGAGAAGGTCCTATGACCCGCCTATCCCAATCCTTCCCCGCCGACCGCGCAGCCCTCGTCGCCTTCGTCACCGCAGGCGATCCGACCCCCGCCGACACCGGCACCATCCTCGATGCGCTCGTCGATGGCGGAGCCGATATTATCGAGCTCGGCATGCCGTTCACCGATCCAATGGCCGACGGCCCGTCGATCCAGGAAGCGGATATCCGCAGCCTCACCGCCGGCACCAAGACCGCCGACATCTTCAACATGGCCAAGGAATTTCGCCAGCGTCATCCCGACACGCCGCTGGTGCTGATGGGCTATGCCAATCCGATGACGATCAGAGGCTCCGAATGGTTCGCCAATGCCTGCGTCGATGCTGGCGTCGACGCCGTGATCTGCGTCGATATCCCGGTCGAGGAAGACGAAAGCCTCGGCGACGCCCTGCGCGCCAGGGATGTTGCGGTTATCCGGCTTGCTACGCCAACCACCGATGCCGAGCGCCTGCCCACCATATTGAACAACGCCAGCGGCTTTCTCTATTATGTCTCAGTCGCCGGTATCACCGGCCAGCAACAGGCGGCACAGGCCAGCATCGAAGAGGCTGTCACCCGCCTGAAAGCCGGCACCGACCTGCCCGTCGCCGTCGGCTTCGGCGTGCGCACGCCCGAACAGGCCGCCGATATTGCCCGCGTTGCTGATGGGGTCGTCGTCGGCTCGGCGATCGTCGAGATTGTCGGCGAATATGGCAAGGATGCCGCGCCGCATGTCCGGGACTATGTAAAGTCGCTTTCTGATGCTATCAGGGCAGCTAGAAAGACTTGAATTCGAACCCCGTTCGTGTCGAGCGAAGTCGAGACACAGGCCGCACAAACCGGCATCTCGACTTCGCTCGATGCGAACGGAATAGAGGAATGATGCTATGAGTTGGCTAAGCAATGTCCGCAACAAGATCGCGTCGATTACCAAGCGCGAGACGCCCGAAAATCTCTGGCACAAATGCAAGAAATGCGAAGCGATGGTGTTCCTCAAGGAATATCAAGACAATATGTATATCTGCCCGAAATGCGAGCATCATGGCCGCATCGGGCCGATGGTCCGTTTCGCCCAGATCATGGATGACGACAGCTGGAAGCTGATTCCATGGGCCAAGGTCCAGGAAGATCCCCTGAAGTTCAAGGATCAGAAGAAATATGCTGATCGCCTGAAAGACGCGCGCACCAAAACCGGTGAGCAGGATGCATTGATCAACGTCAAGGGCACGATCAAGACCATTCCCTGCGTCGTCGGCGTACAGGATTTTTCCTTCATGGGCGGATCCATGGGGCTTGCGGTCGGTCAGGCTTTTGTTGACGGCGCCAAACGCGCACTCAAGGACCAGTGCCCCTATATCATTTTCACCGCGGCAGGCGGAGCCCGGATGCAGGAAGGCATCTTGTCGCTCATGCAAATGCCCAAAACGACGGTGGCTATCTCAATGCTGCGCGAGGCAGGCATCCCGTTCATCGTCGTGTTGACCGACCCTACCACCGGCGGCGTTACCGCCAGCTATGCAATGCTCGGCGATATCCATATTTCCGAACCCGGCGCGATGATCGGTTTCGCCGGTCAGAGGGTGATCGAGAACACCATCCGCGAGAAGCTGCCCGAGGGTTTCCAGACCGCCGAATATCTGCTGGATCACGGCATGGTCGACATGGTCGTGCACCGCAAGGAACTACGTGATACACTGGCCCAGGTCATGAGCTATCTGATGGCATGGAAAGAAGCGGCTTGATGCAATCCTCCCCTCCCCTGAAGGGGAGGGGCCGGGGGTGGGGCTGCGCAATGCGCTCGCTTCGCTCGCGACCCACCCCAACCCCTCCCGCAAGCGGGAGGGGCTTTTTATAATGGCAGACGGCGCAAAATCCGATCATCCGGCGGTGCAAGCCCAGCTGGACCGGCTGGAACTGCTCTCTCCCGGCCGCGACATATTGGGGCTGGATCGCATCCGCGAGGTCCTTGGCCGCCTCGGCAATCCGCAGGACAAGCTCCCCCCGGTCTTCCATGTCGCAGGCACCAACGGCAAGGGCTCCACCTGCGCCTTTCTGCGCGCCGCGATCGAAGCGGAAGGTCTCAAAACCCATGTCTATACCAGCCCGCATCTGGTCCGTTTCAACGAGCGAATCCGGCTGGCCGGCAAGCTGATCGAGGATGATTATCTGGCAGAGCTGCTCGCCCGGGTTCTCGATATCAGTGCCGATATCAATCCGAGCTTCTTTGAAGCAACGACCGCTGCTGCCCTTCTCGCCTTTGCCGAAACCCCGGCCGATGCCTGTATCTTGGAAGTCGGCCTGGGCGGCAGGCTCGATGCGACCAATGTCATTGCCCGCCCGGCTGCCACCGGCATTGCCGAACTCGGTATTGATCACGAGGCGTTTTTGCTCAGCCCCGAGGACGGCACGCCGGCCGATCCGCTGGTCCGCATCGCCTGGGAAAAAGCCGGTATCGCCAAGAAGAACGCGCCCTTGCTCACACAAAAATATGCTGAGGAAATGCTGCACGCCATCGCCGACCATGCTGCAGATATCGGAGCGCAGCATTTTCCGCGCGGCGAGGAATGGGACGCGGCAATTTACGAAGGCCAGTTGCACTACAAAGACGAAGCCGGAAAGCTCAACCTGCCCCTGCCCGCGCTGGTCGGTGCGCATCAGGCGGATAATGCAGCGCTCGCCATCGCGATGCTGCGCCATCAGGATGCGGTCAAAATTTCGGATGCCGCGTTAAAAGCCGCGATGGGCTGGGCGCAGTGGCCGGGGCGGATGCATTTCCTGATCGCCGGCCCCCTGACCCATCTGCTGCCAACCGACGCCGAAGTCTGGGTCGATGGCGGCCATAATGTCAGCGCCGGCCTGGCGCTGGCCAAATATTTTGCCGACTATGGCGCGGGCTCGATCGATCTGGTGATCGGCATGCTGGCCAACAAGGACCCGGCTGCGATCATCAACCCGCTGCACGAAAAGCTGGCCAGTGTGACCGTGATCCCGGTTCCCGGCCATGAATCGCATATCGCGAGCGACTATCCCTCAGCCGACGCGCCGATAGCCGAAGCGGCCGATATTGAAGCCGCCCTGCGCGCACTGACACCGAGTGAGGGTAACACCGTACTGATTGCCGGATCGCTCTATCTCGCCGGCGAAGTGCTAAGGCTCAACGAGCAAGTGCCGGACTAGACGCTACCGTGCCCCGGCGCAGGCCGGGGCCCAGAACAGTCCCGATATCAAGCCCGCACACCATGACAGCGGATACACATCACCTCCGACACTGACCGAAGAAAGCCCCAATCACCCCGGCGTTCCCGCTTCCGTCTCGTCACTATGCACCGATCCCGCCGTCCCCAAAGACCGGTCAACCAGACCATAGCGGATCATCAGCCAGAACATGATGACACCCGGCAACGCCGCCACGGTGGTCAGCAGATAGAAATTCACATAGCCCATTGCTTCGATCAGCGACCCCGCCGTGGTTCCCGTCAAAAAACGACCGAGAATGCTGGCAGCGGCTGACAGCAACGCAAATTGCGTACCCGTAAACTGCAGATTGCAAAGCGCGGACAGATAGGCGACCACCGCCACACCGCCGACACCGCTGGCGAAATTCTCAAAACCAATCGCCCCGGCCATGCCCCAGTTGCTGTGGCCCGCAGCGGCAAGACCCGCAAAGGACAGATTGCTCACCGCCATCAGGATCAGGCTCAGCATCACCGCCTTTTTCATGCCAAGCCGCGAATAGACGATACCACCGATAAAAATGCCGATCAGAAAGGCGAAAAAGCCCAGGCTGACATCGTAAAAGGCAATCTCGTCATTGGTGAAGCCGAGGTCTTCGAACAGCAGCCGGAAGGTCAGATTGGCCAGCGTGTCGCCGATTTTATGGACCAGCACGAACAACAGCACCAACAGCGCGCCCGACCGTTTGAAAAATTCCATCAGCGGGCTCACATAAGCCTTGGCGGCTTCCAGCGGGCCTTTCAGCGCCATCGGCTCCTGCCGCCGGCTCGGCTCGCGCATGATCAGACCGACAATCACGGCAAACAACGCAAACAGCGAACAAACATAATAAGCGATCGACCAGTTGGTCCGCGCTGCTACAACCAGCGCCACTGCACCGGCGGTCGCTGCACCGATCCGCCAGCCATATTGCGACATGCCGGACCCGACCCCCAGCTGTTCGGGCTCGAGCAATTCGATACGATAGGCATCGATCACCACGTCAAATGTCGCCCCGGCAATCCCGACCATGATCGCGGCAATCGCAACGGCGGCAATATCCTTCGCCGGATCCAGCGATCCCAGATAGATGATCGCCAGCATCGCGAGGAGCGCCGTCACGATCAGCCAGGACAATCTTTGCCCGACACGCCCGATGATCGGCAGTTTGATGACGTCGATAATCGGCGCCCACAGCCATTTGAAATTATAGGCAAGGAAAGTCAGTGCAAAAGCAGTCACCGTCGACTTCTCGATTCCCGCCTGCGCCAGACGGGTCGTCAAAGTGGCAGCGATCATCGTCAGCGGCAATGCAGAGGATACGCCAAGGAACAGCGCAGCCAGAGGGGCGGCCTCGCTATAGGGTCGCACTCCTGCCGGAAGATAACCACGCCATCCCGATACTGCTTGCTCACTCACGCCAAATTCTCCCTGAAACTATTGGAATCTTTAGCGCCTATTCACCTTAATGCCAGCTTGATTTTGGTGCCACTTCACATATCCAGCAGCTTCGCCGCAACAATCGTCCCTGCACCGGGCCGCTGTACGATAATCGCATATCGGTCGGCACCGCTCGTCTTCAAATATCGCGCGGGAACGGCATAGATCTCGGACTTCCCGCGCCAGCTGCCCAAAACCCGCTCATCCTTCACGACATTGGTATAATGCATGGTTCGTCCACCATTCTCGCCCCGCCCGATGCGCACGGTTTCGGCGGAACTCAGCGCAATCAGGGAAACGCTGGCCATAAAGTCGGACGTGCCGCTAATCGCGACCATGATCCGGCCGCTGGGATCGGTGGACGCCGTGATCAGCGGCCCTCTCCGGTCCGCTCGCCGCACCAGCGACCGTATATCGCCTTCCCGCGACCCCACCGCTCCGTCACCACCATTGACGACGATTTGCGGCGTGTACACGCCTGCACCTTCATTCCCCTTCGCCGCATAGGCCCGCTGCAACCGCGTATTGGCTTCCCGCGCCAGCGTATCTTTCCAGCCAAGCCGGTCCCAGTAGGTCACCGGCCGCGTGATCACCAGCAGGGATTGGTCTTTCGCCAGCCGACTGGCCAGCAAATCTGCGGGCGGACAGGACGAACAGCCCTGGCTGGTGAACAATTCGATCACCACCGGATGCGCAGACCGGGTGGGATCATCGGGCGCTTGCCGACCAGTGGTCACCCCGGTGGAGCCGGCCTGGGCCGATGGCGCGGATTGCACGCCGAGAAAAGCGGCCAATACCGCTCCGGCGAACAACAGACAGGGGATGATCTTGCGCATTCGGGACTCCACCGGGGTGACACTAGCCGTTCGCGCCCGCCAAACCAAAGGTTACAGATTGCAGCGGCGCGGTTTTTCCGCCATGGATCCCGCCCATGACCGAAGAAAAACCAGCCAAAATCTATCGCGCCAAACCGACCCCGGGGGCGAAAGCGCCCGCTGCGCCCAAGGCCCCCGCTGGCGAGACCCGCGAAGGCCAGCGCATCGCCAAATTGCTGGCCCGCGCCGGCGTCGCCTCGCGCCGCGAGATCGAGCGGATGATCGAGGCAGGACGGATCGCACTGAACGGTGATCTGGTTGAACATCCCTCGCTGCTACTCAAGAACCTCACCGGCATCACCGTCGACGGCAAACCGGTCGCCGAACCCTCGCCCGCCAAACTGTTCCGCTTTCACAAGCCCAACGGCTATCTGACCGCGGAACGGGATTTTTCGGGCAAGAAGACGATCTACGACGTGCTGCCCGCCGATATGGAACGGATCATGCCGATCGGCCGACTCGACATGAACACCGAGGGCCTGCTGCTGATGACCACCGACGGCGAGTTCAAGCGCCAGATGGAATTGCCGAAAAACGGCATCGAACGCACCTATCGCGCTCGCACCTTCGGCGAAATTTCGCAGAACCAGCTGGAAGAACTCTATCGCGGAATCACCATCGACGGGATGCACTACAGCCCGATCACCGCCAATCTCGAACGTCGCACAGGCCGCAACCAGTGGATCGAAATGACCCTGACCGAGGGCAAGAACCGCGAAGTGCGGAAGGTCCTGGAACATTTCGGCCTCGAAGTCTCCCGCCTGATCCGCACTCGCTACGGACCGTTCGTGCTCGGCGACCTGCAAAAGGGCGAGATCGAACAGGTCCGCCAGCATGACCTGGTCCAATTCCGCAAGTCGCTGAAATGAAGAGACGCATTTTCGGTTTGAAGTCCATTCGTCCTGAGCGTGTCGAAGGACATCTCGACCTCGTTAAACTCAAGACCAATGGCATAAAATGCGCATAATCGCAGGCAACTGGCGCGGCAGAAAGATTGTCGCTCCCAAGGGCGACACAACCCGCCCGACCGCAGACCGCACCCGCGAACGGCTGTTTTCGATGCTGACAAGCCGGTTAGGCGATTTTGAGGATTTGCAGGTCCTCGACCTGTTCTCCGGTTCCGGCGCGCTGGGGCTCGAAGCGCTATCGCGCGGCGCCGCTCACTGCACCTTTGTCGAACAGGACAAGAATGCGCTCGGCGCGCTGGAAAAGAATATTGAGGTTTTGGGGGCAGGCGCCGACGTCAGGGTCGGTTCGGTCCTGCATCTGGGCCAAGCCCGTCAGACCTATGACTTGGTGCTTATGGATCCGCCCTACGATTCGGGTGCCGGCGCGGTGGCGCTGGACAAGCTGGCCCGCCATGGCTGGTTTGCGCCATCCAGCTGGATTGCTGTCGAAACGGCGCGGCATGAAACTGTCGAAGTAAAAGGATTTGATCTGGATTGCGTCCGCGACAGCGGCAAGGCGCGCCTGCATATCCTGCGCCCCGCAGGCAATTAGCCGCCCATCAACACCGTTTTGGAAGCGGTTTCCTGCTGGTCCTGCTGCGCCGTGCTGTAGAAGGTCGTCGCGGCCATCAACAGGGTTGCGATAATCGCGCTCGTGGTCAGTCTCTTGCTCATCTCGTGTTCCTTGGGGGAAGGTTTAATGTCCATTGATTGATAAATGGTGCATTGCAACAAAATCTTCAACCTGTCCCTTCGGGCAATCCTCAAAAAACATAAAAAAAGCGGGGCAGTCCCTAGAACTGCCTCGCTTTTTCCTGTGATCCTTCTCCCGTCAGGGAGAAGGATGCGAAGACTTGGCAATTTATTGCCTAGTCGCAGCTGGATGAGGGTGTTCTGCGCTTAAGAGAGCAGAACACCCTCATCCAACGCCGCCTAATTCGCTGCGCTCATAAGGCTCTGTATCCTTCTCCCTCGCGGGAGAAGGTAATATTTAGACATCGTTCACGAGTTCAGGACGCCCAAAATTACATTTCGCTGGCTGGCTTGCCCGGCCAATAATCCAGTGCCCGGTTACCAAAATTCAGTCCAGCTTCGCGCGGATTGATGCAGTCGTCGGTTACATCACCACCGCACACCGCATATTCCTTGCCGTTCAGCATAACCTTGTCGGCACGGCCATTTTTGCCTTTTGCAATCACCGTTGCCTTCTGATCCATTTTCGCGCCATCCGGCATATCCTGCTGGCTGGCATATGCGGCTCCTGAAAAAGCCATTGATGCTGCGGTTACAACGCTCAAAATCGCAATCTTACGCATGTTGGGTCTCCAATTCGATTAGTCCTGCTAATATTACTCTTCAGCAGCCACATCGTTCCGTTCCGCATACCGGGCGCATGAACATGAAGGCGCAGAAACATAAAGACACGATTGGGGCCTTGCTCCGCTCGCAGATGTTCCCTAACTGTTCACCTGTGTCCGATACAGTCAATATACCCCACGAGAGCGACCCGCCCTACGTCCGCGGGCTGAACGCACCGCAGCGCGAAGCCGTGCTGACCACCGAAGGGCCGGTACTGGTTCTGGCCGGGGCCGGCACTGGCAAGACCGCCGCTCTCACCCGGCGGCTCGCCCATATCGTCTTCTCGCGCAAGGCCTGGCCAAGCGAGATTCTCGCCGTGACCTTCACCAACAAGGCCGCCCGCGAGATGAAGGAGCGGATTGCCGGAATCGTCGGCGAGAGCTTCGAAGGCATGCCCTGGCTCGGGACCTTCCACAGCATCGGCGCCAAAATGCTCCGCCAGCACGCCGAACTGGTCGGCCTGCAGAGCAATTTCACCATTCTCGACACCGATGATCAGCTCCGCCTGCTCAAGCAGCTGATTCAGGCGGCCGAGATCGACGAGAAGCGCTGGCCGCCGCGCATGCTGGCCGGCCTGATCGACCAGTGGAAGAACCGTGGCCTCAACCCCGCCGATCTCGATGCCAACGAGAATGAACGCTATGCCAATGGCCGGGGCCAGGAATTTTACGCCGCCTATCAGGCGCGTCTGCTGGCGCTCAACGCCTGCGACTTCGGCGACCTGCTGCTGCATATCCTTAACCTGCTGAAGACCAATCGCGAAATCCTGCAGCGCTACCAGCAACGCTTCAAATATATTCTGGTCGACGAATATCAGGACACTAACAGCTCGCAATATCTCTGGCTGCGCCTGCTCGCCCAGAGTCACAAGAATATCTGCTGCGTCGGCGACGACGACCAGTCGATCTATTCGTGGCGCGGCGCAGAAGTCGCCAATATCCTGCGCTTCGAAAAGGATTTCCCGGACGCGACGGTGGTCAAGCTGGAGCAGAACTACCGCTCCACCCCGCATATTCTTGCCGCTGCATCTGCGCTGATCGACCACAATAGCGGCCGCCTCGGCAAGACGCTGTGGACCGAAGAAACCGACGGCGACAAGGTGCAGGTGATCGGCGTCTGGGACGGCCCCGAGGAAGCCCGGCGGATCGGCGACGAAATAGAGGCGCTGCAGCAGCTAAAACAAGTGTCACTCAACGATGTCGCGATCTTGGTCCGCGCCCAGTTCCAGACCCGCGAGTTCGAAGACCGCTTCATCTCGATCGGCATGCCCTACAAGATCATTGGCGGCTTCCGCTTCTACGAGCGCGCGGAAATTCGCGATGCCCTCGCCTATCTGCGCGTCATTGCCCAGCCCGCCGACGATCTGGCGTTCGAGCGCATCGTCAACACTCCCAAGCGCGGCCTCGGCGACAAGACCATCGAGAAAGTCCACCGCCTCGCCCGGTCACAGGGCATCGCGCTGGCCGCCGCTGCCTATACGATCTGCGACACGGACGAACTGCCGCCCCGGGCGCGCAACACCTTGCTCGAGCTGATGCGCAATTTCGCTCGCTGGCGCGAGATGGCTACCAACACCGATCAGGCCGAGCTCGCCCGGATCGTGCTCGATGAATCCGGCTACACCACGATGCTGCGGGCCGACCGTTCGACGGAAGCCGCCGGCCGGCTGGAGAACCTCACCGAACTTGCCCGCGCGATGGAAGAATATGAAACGCTCGGCGAATTTCTGGAGCATGTCTCGCTGGTGATGGACAATGACGCCCGCGACGACGAGGCCAAGGTCACGATCATGACGATGCACGGCGCCAAGGGTCTGGAATATGATCACGTTTTCTGCGTCGGCTGGGAGGAAGGCGTCTTCCCCTCGCAGCGCAGCATCGATGAAGGCGGCAACGCCAGTCTCGAGGAAGAACGCCGCCTCGCCTATGTCGCGATCACCCGCGCCAAAAAGAAATGCTCGATTTTCCACGCCGCCAATCGCCGCATCTACGGCCAGTGGAACAGCTCGATCCCCTCCCGCTTCATCGGCGAACTGCCCGACGACCATATCGAGCATGAGAGCAGCATGAGCGGCGGCGAAAGCCTGTGGCGCGCCAACTGGAGCGAGCACAGCGATCCGTTCGCCCATCTCGCCGCCGCCAACGCCACCAGAGCCGGCAAACGCGGCCCCGGCTGGCAGCGCGCCGCAGCATCCTCGGGCGGCTTCGACACAAACCCGCGCGTCATTAAGGAAGCCCGCCGCAGCGCCGTCTCTCTCGGCAACAAGGGCAGAGACGACGTCACCGTCGGCATGCGCGTCTTCCACACCAAATTCGGCTATGGCGAGGTCAAGGTGAAAGAAGGCAACAAGCTGGAAATCGCGTTCGAGAAGAGCGGGGATAAACGGGTTTTGGACTCGTTTGTCGAGGTGGCTTGAGCCCCCTGCCGTTAGCCCTAAGCCTGTCGAAGGGCGGCTATCGACGCAATGCATGGTTCGACAAGCTCACCACTAACGGCCACATCCCCAACCTCTCCCTTTCAAGGGAGGGGATCAAGGGGCGGAATAGTCGCGAGCCGGCTCGATGCAGGTGAGTGGCTTTATCGCACGCATAGATTGTTCGCCATTTCCCCTGCCCGACCGCTTCGGCCCCCGCCGCCTCACCGCTCCAATTCGGAAACTTCGCGATCAATCATCGCGACGATATGGTCACTCAGTTTCTTGTCATATTGGCCAAGCGGGATCGATTGTTGCATCAACATGCCGCCGGATATCGACAGGATTGCCCTTGCCAGACGCTCGCGCGTTTCGGCCTTGGCCGGATCGGGGGCCAATAGCATCAGCGCATCGACGATAGCCGTCCGCATCTGTTCCAAGGCTTCGCGGGTAATCCCAGCAATCTTCGGATTGCGAGAGGACTCGGCAACTATCTCCGCAAACAGCACGCCGCTGTCATCTTCAGGGCCGCGGACATATTGACGGATCCACTCTTTCACCGCGTCGCGGTCCTTGATCGCAATCGCAGCCCGCAAGTCTTCAACAGCGAGGGATTCCTGCAGATCCCACTCCACGATTGCCGAGACGATTTCTTCCTTGCTGCAAAAATCGCGGTAAATCTGGCCGACCAGAACCCCCGATTCCTTCGACAGTTGCGCCATGCCGGTGTTGTGGAAACCATTTTCAATAAACAGCTTCCGGGCAGCGTCGGTGATTTTGCTGCGGCGTTCCAGCGTTCTTTGTGTCTGTAAATCCAGCTCTTTTTTGTGATCCGCTTCCGCCACCATAGTGTTTACCCTTTTTCCTCTTGACCCAAAAACTACCCATCCCTATTTGCGGTGTGAATGAGTGTTCACTCACATAACAGCACAGAGAAAAATATCTATGCCTTTTTTCCGCCCCGCAATATCAGCCTTGCTGCTTGCCGCTTGTGCAATGCTGGCTGCCTGCAGCAACGACCAAGCTGACGAAGGGAGCGCGCAAGGACCACCTGAGGTTAGCGTTATCACCATTGCGGAACAGCCAGTGACGCTGACCACCGAACTTCCCGGGCGGATTACAGCCTATGAAGTGTCGGAAGTCCGGCCGCAGGTGAGCGGTTTGATCACGCGGCGATTATTCACGGAAGGGCAGTCGGTCAAGCGCGGTCAACCCCTGTATCGCATCGATGCCCAGCCGCAGCGCGCGCAGGTCGCCAGTGCCAAGGCAGCGCTCGCCCGCGCCCGTGCCTCGATCGCCGCCAGCGAGGCTTTGGCCAAACGCTATGGCGAACTGGTCGAGATCAACGCCGTTTCGCGGCAGGATTATGATGATGCGGTTGCTGCCGCCGGTCAGGCGCGCGCCGATGTCGCTGCCCAGCGAGCCGCCTTACAATCGGCTGAAATCGACCTGGCCCGCACGACCATCCGCGCGCCGATATCGGGCAGGATCGGCCGTTCTTTGGTCACCACCGGCGCACTGGTCTCCGCTTCGCAAGCGACCGCGCTGACCACCATCCAGAAGATCGACCCCGTGTTCGTGGACATTTCCCAGACCAGCGCCGAAATCCTCAAGCTGCGGCAGCGGATTGCCGAAGGCGACCTGACCCGCGGCGATGGCGCGGCGGCGGTTGAACTGATATTGGAAGACGGCAGCATTTACCCCGCAGAGGGCCGCCTGCAGTTTACCGATGTCAGCGTCGATCCGGAAACCGGCTCCCAGACTATCCGGGCGCTTTTTCCAAACAAGTCCAATCTCCTGCTGCCGGGCATGTTCGCTAGGGCGCGGCTGATTGAAGGATCGCAATCCGATGGCATATTGGTTCCGCAGCGCGCGGTCAGCCGGGACGACACCGGCGCTGCCGTCGTCATGGTCGTCGGCCCGGGTGGCAAGCTGATGCCCCGGACGCTTGTCCTGGGTCAGGTGATCGGTCAGGACTGGCTGGTCAAATCCGGCCTGAAACCGGGCGACAAGGTTGTCATCGAGGGGGCAATGATGCTGCGCCCCGGAATGCCTGTGAAGGCCGTTCCATGGAAAGACCCGTCAAAAAAACCGCTAGCAGGCGCCTCCTCCGCTCCCTCAACAGCCCAGTCGAAGAAGTAGATAATCATGTCACGCTTTTTTATTGACCGCCCCATCTTTGCATGGGTGATCGCGGTGGCCATGATCATCGCGGGGGCCCTAGCCATCAACAACCTGCCGGTGTCGCAGTTCCCTGCGATTGCCCCGCCCGCTGTATCGATCACCGCCAGCTATCCCGGCGCCGATGCGAAAACGCTTGAAAACACGACCACCCAGATTATCGAGCAACAGCTCAAGGGCATCGATAATTTGCGCTATTTCTCGTCCAGTTCCTCATCCGCTGGGACCGTCACCATTACCCTGACCTTCGAGCAGGGTACGGATCCCGATACCGCCCAGGTACAGGTTCAGAACAAGCTGCAGGCCGCAACCCCGCTGCTGCCGCAAGAGGTCCAGCAGCAGGGCGTGAGAGTGAACAAGACAACGGACAGTTTCCTGCTGGTGATCGGTATCGTATCGGAAGATGGAAGCCATAACGGCACCGATCTCGGCGACCTGATCACATCCAAGCTTCTGGACCCGATCAGCCGCGTGAACGGAGTGGGTGATACCCAGGTGTTCGGCAGCCCATATTCGATGCGGATATGGGTCGACCCGATAAAATTGTCCTCATTCCAGCTCACAATCCCTGACGTAACCGCTGCGATCCGAGCACAGAATGCTCAGGTTTCGGCCGGTCAGCTCGGAGCCCTGCCGGCACCGGACGATCAGATGCTCAATGCAGCCGTCTCGGTTCAATCCCGGTTGCAGACGCCAGAGCAGTTTCGCGGAATCGTGCTTAAATCGTCTTCGGATGGCGCAAAGGTTACATTGGGCGATGTTGCCCGTGTGGAACTGGGAGCGGAAATCTATTCCGTCACCGCCCTCTACAATGGAAAACCCGCGGCCGCTTTCGCGATCAATCTGGCCCCCGGGGCGAACGCGCTTGATACGGTCGAAGGCGTAAAGGCGAAGGTCGCGGAGATCGCTCGCGACTTTCCGTCCGACGTAAAGGTTGACTATCCCCTCGATACGACTCCTTTTGTGCGGTTATCGATCAAGCAGGTCGTCGAAACCCTGTTTGAGGCGGTTCTGCTGGTGTTCCTGGTGATGTTCCTGTTCCTGCAGAATTGGCGCGCAACGCTGATCCCGACGATCGCGGTTCCGGTGGTCCTAATGGGCTCATTCGCGATCATGGCCGTGATCGGCTTTTCCATCAACACGCTGACGCTGTTTGGCATGGTTCTGGCGATCGGGCTGTTGGTGGATGACGCGATTGTTGTGGTCGAAAATGTCGAGCGGCTGATGGAAGAGGAAGGGCTGTCGCCGAAAGACGCCGCCCGCAAATCGATGGATGAAATCAGTGGTGCGCTGATCGGCATCGGCCTCGTCCTCTCGGCGGTATTCCTGCCGATGGCCTTCTTTGGCGGGTCGACCGGCGTTATCTTTCGCCAGTTTTCCGTCACCATCATCTCGGCGATGGTTCTCTCCGTTCTCGTAGCCCTTATTTTGACCCCCGCGCTATGTGCGACCATGCTGAAAACCCGCGAGTCAAATCTGGCTGACGGAACGGGACGGCTGGCGGCTTTCTTCCGGTGGTTCAACAGAAAATTTGAATCCGGCAAAGTGAAATATGGCCATGGTGTGCGCAAATCCGTGCGCAACTGGCCGCGGTCGATGCTGGTCTATGCCGTGATCATCATCGGCGTCGGCCTGATATTCCTGCGGCTGCCATCGTCATTTTTGCCGGAAGAGGATCAGGGAGAAATGTTTGTTCTGGTCCAGGGCCCATCGGGCGCGACGGAAGCCAGAACCGCAAAGGCTCTGGATCTGGTGACCAACTATCTTCTTGAAGAGGAAAAGGACAATGTTGAAGGCGTCTTCGCAATCAATGGCTTCAGCTTTGCCGGCCAGGGCCAGAATGCCGGGATTGCTTTTGTCGACCTGAAAGACTGGGATGTGCGCCCGGGGTCGGAGAATAACGTGCAGGCGATCGCCGGTCGGGCTGCAGCGAAGTTTCAACAATATAAAGACGGCATGATCATTCCGATTGTACCACCCGCCGTTTCAGAACTGGGCAATGCGACCGGCTTTGACATGCAATTGGTCGACACCGGCAATATCGGCTACGAGGCTCTGGTAGGCGCACGCAACCAACTGCTGGGCATGGCCGCACAGGATCCCCGCGTCGATCAGGTCCGTCCGGTCAGTCTCGAAGATGCGCCTCAGCTCAATGTCGATATTGACCTGGAAAAAGCGCGCGCCTTGGGCCTCAATATCAGCGAGATCAACACGACCATCGCGTCGGCCTGGGGCAGCAGCTACGTCAATGATTTCATCGACAAGGGACGGGTGAAACGCGTGTATTTGCAGGTTGACGAACAATACCGGCAACGGCCCGACGACATCGGCAAATTGTTCGTCCGCAGCCAGAACGGCGAGATGACGCCTTTCACAGCATTTTCGACCCTGACCTGGGCCAAGGCACCGGTTCAGCTCACCCGCTACAATGGTCAGCCAGCGATGCAGATTCAGGGCGTGCCGGGTGCTGGCCTGAGCAGCGGCGACGCAATCACCGCGATGGAGGAATTGCAGGCGAAATTGCCACCAGGAACATCGCTCGAATGGACCGGCCTGTCCTATGAAGAACAGTCCGCTGGCAGCCAGAGCGCGTTGCTATACTCGCTTTCGCTTCTAATCGTGTTCCTCTGCCTGGCTGCACTTTATGAAAGCTGGTGGATTCCACTGTCCGTCATGCTGGTCGTGCCGCTGGGTGTGTTTGGCGCGCTGGCTGTTGCAGCGATGAGCGGACTGGACAATGATATCTATCTCCAGGTTGCCCTGATTACGACCATGGGGGTCGCCGCGAAAAACGCCATCCTGATTATCGAATTTGCACAGGAAAAGATCGCTGGCGGGATGAACGCCTTCGAAGCCACGGTCGACGCAGCGGCGCAGCGGCTTCGACCGATCCTGATGACCAGTCTCGCCTTTGTCTTCGGCGTGCTGCCGCTGGCGATCACCACCGGGGCGGGTGCAGGCGGACAGAATGCGATCGGACGCGCTGTTGCCGGTGGTATGACCGCAGCAACCATATTGGCGATCTTCCTGGTTCCAACCTTCTTCATCGTTGCCGCCCGCTTCCTCGGAGGCGTCGACACGACCGAACCGGAGACCGTGCAGGAAAAGGATTCCAAAAAGGATCCAGAAACAGACGGCTCCACCACAATTGCGACGGAAGATTGAACATGCTGACCCGTAGTTCACTGCCATTAGTTCTTGTCTGCTCGACGGCGCTGGCCGGATGCAGCTTGGCGCCGACCTATGTTCGTCCGGAAATGCCGGTGCCGACTGAATTGCCTGCCGGGGGCGTATATCTGCCTGCTGCCAGCGACGCGCCGGATATCACGCGCATTGGCTGGCGCGATTTCTTCACCGACCCAAGGCTCGTCCAGCTGATCGATACCGGGCTCGAAAACAACCGCGATTTGCGTATCGCGGCAGCCAATGTCATGCAGGCACGGGCACAATATAGGGTCCAGCGCGCCGATCGGGTGCCCACCGTTGGCGTATCGGGCGCGGCGACCAGATCGCAACCAATCACATCCGGTCAGGATGTCGCCATCGAAAATTATGCGCTGCAGGGCGGCTTTTCCGCTTTTGAGCTCGACCTTTTTGGTCGCGTGGCCAATCTGTCACGTGCCGCGCAAGAGCAATTTTTCGCCAGCGAAGAAGCGCAGCGCGCAACCCGGATCAGCCTGATCGCCGAGATTGCCTCTGCCTGGCTCCAACTGGCGGCCGATCAGGATCAACTCAGAATCAGCCGGAACGCGCTGACCTCCTTTGAGGAAAGCCTCCGCCTCTCCGAAGCACGTTTCCGCATCGGCGTAGCCTCCGAGCTGGAAGCGCGGCAGGCCGAGACCGCTTTTCAAAGCGCCCGGGCAGATATCGCCGCCTTGCAAAGCCAGATTGCCCAGGATCGCAATGCGATCAACCTGCTGGTCGGTACCCAGGCACCAGCCGAGCTGCTGCCCGACGCGCTAGGGACCGGTGGCTATACCCTGGAGGCCTTGCCAGGCGAAATCGACTCACGCGTGCTTCTACAACGCCCCGATGTGTTGCAAGCGGAACATCAACTGATCGCTGAAAATGCCAATATCGGTGCCGCTCGTGCAGCTTTCTTCCCGAACATATCACTGACCGGGTTGCTCGGAACGGCGTCCAACGCGCTCGGCGGCTTGTTTAGCAGCGGCAGCTTTTCTTCCTCCGCCGAGGGCGCGCTGTCCCTGCCGATTTTTGACGGCGGGCGGAACAAGGGCAATCTCGATTTTGCCAAAGCCTCCCGCGAACTCGCGCTCGCCAACTATGAAAAGGCGATCCAGACCGCCTTCCGTGAAGTTGCAGATGCCCTGGCCCAACGGGGAACGATTGACGAACAGCTGGCGGCGCAATCGGATAGGACAGTGGCTGCGGAAACGACCTTGCGCCTATCCGAAGCAAGATTTGAAGCCGGGGTTGATTCCTATCTCGTGGCGCTGGATGCGCAACGAACGGCCTATAGTTCGCAGCAACAACTGGTTAATACAAGGCTGGCGCGAGCGCTCAATCTGATCAATCTGTATCGGACGCTGGGCGGAGGCATGTCGACGACTCCTTGATTTTTGCCGGATTACGGATATTCTCTCCAAAAATAGGTGATATAACCTAACAAGGAGAGGATCCAACATGGGCAATTTTCCCGCTGACCGGACCGATGATCCCAGCCGGATCATACTGCAATCACTAATCTGCATGTTGCGCGAAAAAAATATCCTGAGCCGCGCCGATATTGAGGATCTATGTGATCGGGTTGCGATGCGCGCTGCGGAAGCAGAACGCGATCCGCTTCCCTGCTCCGCCAAAGCGGCTGCGGTTGCCGCTGAAGAAATGATGCAGATCGGAGAATTTGTCGGCCATCTCTATGGCGGAAAGCATTTGCGCCGCTAACCGGCAAAATAATGCGAACGCAACACAAGCGCAATGCTGTCACGAATGAGGCCGCTTCGCCCAACGATGCCCTATGCGAGCATTTTAATTTCGGAACATGTGATACTCGGTGACAATGCTCCGCTTGGCGGTTTCACTATTGCCCGCGCCGTTTTCGGATATTCTTTCGGACAACAATGAAAGTGGTGCTGATCCCCACCACCATGAGCGCAATCAGACTATAGGCGATTATCAATCGAAGCTCCATTCTATTCCTCGCCCCCTCGCTGGTCGGCTACATCTTCTTCTGCAAATTCCCGGGTGATTTCCGCGTCGAGCTTGTCGCGCGGGCTCTCATGCCCGGCTTCGCGCTTCTCCGCCTGGATCGCTTCGATACCCCATGCCTTTGCTGCGGCTGCAGCGACCTTGCGCCTGCTTTGCAAAGGATCATTGGCAGCGAGGTCTAGCTGGCGTGCTTCCTGTTCCCGGCAAGTGGATGCTTTTACACGCATGACGATCGCCTTTCCCGCTGCATCATTTGCTGCGGTTCGTTTTCATATTCTCAAGTCCGGCAACGACCCCTGCCTTGCCCGAAGGGTTGGACGCATTGGTCTTCACCTTTACCGCTTTCGGCTTGCGAATTTCCTTGTTCGATTTTTTCTGCGATTTGGCCATGATAATGTCCTTTTGGATGGAAACGGATGACGGCAGTGGTTGCCGGGACACCATCAAACTGAATGACAAGGATGATCTGGGTCGCGGCAAGGCGATGGGCGTAACAGGCAGGTCGGCGAAGACTCGGCGGTAGTCTGCAAATACTATCGGCTCAAAAAACTACTGATCACACAGAGTTGAGCCCGTCATTCTCGCAACAACGGGACCGCAGTGGGTCCCCCTGCATATAGGTATCGAACAAGCCGATTGTAAGACATGGTCTTCAGGCCTGATCCTTTTGTGCTGGTCGAGGCTGTTGCACCGCTATCAGGATGGGATATAGCAACAGGATGACCCTGACCCCTTCCGAAGCCGAAAAACTGCGCACAGACGCAATCACCCTTTTGCGCGCCGGTGACGCCACGAAGGCGCGGCCGATGCTGGAGCAGATTTGCGCACCGGACAGTGGTGTGGAACCGCAATGGCTGCTCCTCGCGCATGCGTGCCGGATGCTGGGCGACGATCACGGAGAGGAATCTGCGCTGCAAAAGCTGCTGATGATCGACAAACGCCATCTCCCTGCGCTGCTGCTAATGGGCGAACTCAAGGCGCGAACCGGGGATGACCGGGCGGCAAACAGCTTTTACAAAGCGGCGCTCAACATGGTCAGCGTCGGCGCGGCGGTCTCGGCAGATTTGCGCCCAAAGCTGAAGCAAGCAGAAGAGTTTCTCGCCGGCGCGCATGGCCGCTTTGAAGCGTTTCTGCTTAAAAAGCTGGATGCGACTGGCCTGTCTGGCGATGACACCCCGATACCCGTGCGCCACGCGATCGATTTGCTGATGGGCCGCAAGGAGATATACTACCAGAAACCATCGGTCTTCTACTATCCCGGCATGCCGCAACGGGAGTTCTATGAGAGGTCCGAATTTCCCTGGCTGGGCGAAATGGAAGCAGCAATCCCGGCTATGCAGGAGGAACTGCGCGGCGTGATCGCGCGGACGCAAGAGTTTCAACCCTATGTCCAGGGGCACCCAGACCGCCCGCGGCCGAACAATCCGCTACTCGATGATCCCAGCTGGGGCGCGCATTATTTCTGGAAAGACGGCGTCGAGGTCACCGAAAATTCGGTCCATTGCCCCAAAACGATGGCGGCGCTCGCTTCCGCGCCAATCCCGGTCATTCAGGAACGCTCGCCGATGGCGCTCTATTCGGTGCTCGAACCGAACACCCATATCGCCCCGCACTATGGGATGCTCAACACCCGGCTGATCTGCCATATACCGCTAATCCTGCCGCCCGATTGCGCGATACGCGTCGGTGGCGAGACGCGCCCCTGGCAAGAAGGGCAAGCGCTGATCTTCGATGACAGTTTCGAGCATGAAGCCTGGAACCGCAGCAATCAGCGGCGTGTCATTCTGCTGTTCGAAATCTGGCGCCCGGAAATCTCTGCGGACGAGCGGCAGGCGCTGACAACGATTTTCGAAGCGATCAATGAATATCAAAAGCCGGTCGAGATATAAGCAACATCGCAAGCGGGCGACTGCGCCCTCCCTTACAATATCCTACAATATAGCGTCGCCCATCTCGAGCATTTTGCCATTGGTCACGATGACCCGGTCGCCCAGCTCGGCCTGCTCGAACAGAAGCCGCGCAAATTCCATCGGCACGCCGATGCAGCCGTGCGTTCCCCAGCCCCATTTGACGTCCGAGGCATGGATCGCCACCCCGTCATTGGTCAGCCGCAGCATATAGGGCATCGGCGCATCATAGATGTTGGAGACATGATCCGCATCCTTTTGGCTGATCGGAAAAACGCCGGTCGGCGTCGGTTTTCGGGAGTCACCAAAGGTAATCACGGCCGCGCCGATTTCATAACCGGCCCGGAACACCGAAATGCTCTCGGCCTTGAGATCCACGGTCACGACCAGTTCGCCCTCCGGCACCCCTTCGTCGTCCCACTTGTAATAGCCATGCACAAACGGCTCGTCGATCTGCAGGATCCGCTTGACCACGAACGTGTCGCTGAGCGGCAGTTTTTCGGCGACATCGAACGACTCGGCTGCGGGTTCGGCGCTTTCCGGAACATTCTCCACGACAGGTTCCGGATCAACGGCAGCGGAAATCGCGACCTTCGACGGCGTTGCAGTCGCACCAGCGGAATCGGGGGCCGGGCGAGTCAAACCCATCACCAGCATCGCAACAATCGCCAGTGCCGTGACCAGCAAAACCGATGCGCTCAACCGATAGGCTATTTTCTCGACCATGAATCATACTCCATCTGTTAATGAAATATTTACCATGGAATCCCGCAAAAGAACGCCCGATTTTCACCGCGTCCCGCAGCGGTACGGCAGCGCTGGAGATGTTAAGCAGCTGCGTTAAGAGACAGCGTTAACAGGCGTTATGGGACACCCACGCTGGCAGGTGCCCCATCTTCCTTACAGTAGATCGCTTCCCGCCTCGGGCAGCAAGAATATGCCTAGAAAACCGCTTTTGCCTCGGTCTCTTTCATCATCGCCTTGCGTACCAGCGGGATCGGCGGGCCACCATAGCTGAGGAACTCGTCATGAAATTCCTTCCAGCCAGCCGTTTCACCGCCCTCTTCGGCCTTCTGCTTCGCGAAATGGGCGTTGGTCCAGTCTTCCCGCAGCTTGCGGATCATCAGCTTGCCCATCGTATAGTTGAGATAGGCAGGATCGTACGTCCCGCGCGCCGCCTGCTGGTCGGCATTGCCTTCATCCTGATAGCATTGCTCCAGGAACATTTCCTTCGACTCGGCAACGGTCATGCCCTGCGAATGCAGGCCAATCGCCGAGAGGAAGCGGCAATCCCGCAGCAACGCATTGGAAAGCTGCCCGATATGGGTTTCCTGGTCGCCCTCATTGAGACCAGCCTCCCACATCATTTCCTCGCCATAATGCGCCCAGCCCTCGGCAAAGGCATAGCCGACGAACAATTTGCCGAAAATCGACTTGGCGCGGTTGCTGTGCAGGAAATTGAGGAAATGGCCGGGCCAGACTTCATGCACCGACGTGAACAACAGGTCCTTGGTACCCGGAATATAGGCTTCCCGCTTGGCTTCGTCCCACGAAGGATCGGGCGGCGAGATATAATAGACGCTCGGCAGGCCTTTTTCATACGGCCCGGGAATGTCGATATAGGCGCTGTTCTGCCGGTTATAGGGTGGCGATTCCTCAACCTGCGCCTGTTCGGTGCCGGGGATCGATACGATATCCTTTTCCACCAGAAACGCGCGCAGACCCGGCAATTGCAGGCGGGCTTCCTCGACCGGTCCGTCGGCGGGCTTGTCGCTGGCCATTTTTGCCATACAGTCGCCGATGCTCACACCCGGCGCAAATTCGCTGCACGCCTCGGCCAGCGCGTCTTGATTGCGCTTCAGATCGGCCCGACCGATCGCTTCCAGTTCGGCGAGCGGAATATTCACGCCTTCCGTCTTGCTCAACATCGCGGCGAATTTTTCGGCACCCAGAGCATAGCCGTCCTTGGTCGCCGGCACCGAACCGATATGACCGGCCAGATCCTTCATCGCCGCAGCGGCAGCGGCAGCCGCAACATCAAATTGCTGCTGCAAATCGGTGTCTTTCACCTCGGCAAAGGCCGCTTTTGCGTCGCCAGTGTAATAATCGGCAAACCCGCCAAAGCCGGCCTGGCCGAGCTTGACGTAAGTTTCGGGCAACGGCAATTGCAGATTGGCCTTTATCTGGGCAGCCGCAGCCGGAACGTTGTTCGCATATTTGATAAACGCCTTCATCCGCGTCTCGGCATCGGCATAGGGCCGCGCGATATAAACATTGGGATCCAGCGCACCGATGTAGAATTCCGGATTCTTGTGCGGCCAGTCGGCGGTTTCGAGCCAGAAAAGCTCACCCTCCATCACATTGACCAGATAGTCCCGCTCAAATTGCTCCGCTTCGCTCAGATCAGCGACGTCGATCGCCTGCGCGTCGGCTATCGCCTTTTTGCGCATGTCGATCATCTTGGTCAGGCCCTCGGCGCTCCAGTCCGGCAATTGACCGTCAAATTCATGCTTGCCCTGATAGATCGCAAATGTCGGATTGATCGGGAAATAGCCGTCCAGAAAATTTGAGAGATAACCGCCCCAGGCACTGCTGCTGTCAATTTGCATCGCGACCTTCGGCTCATCCTCGATCTTCTTGCATCCACTGACCGTCAGGGCGGCCAGCGAAACCGCCAGCATCAAATTGCGCATCTTCATCATTTTCTCCCGGGGAACCGTTGCATTGATAGTTTCTAACATTCACAATTTGCATGGTCGGCGACAGCTTGACCAGTATTATTCGACGAACCGCTTTCCACCAATCTACTAGGCCAAGAACGAATTGATTGCAGCCACTTGCCTGAATCGCTAGCAGATATGCCGTGATCGATCCTGCTCCACATCCCTTCTCCATCGCCAATTATCGCTACCTCTGGTTCTCGCGACTGGCTTCGATGTTCGCGCTCTACGCGATGATGCTGATTGTCGGCTGGCAGGCCTATAATCTGGCCCGCGAAGACATGGGGATCAGCGCATCGGCCGGGATATTGGGCCTACTCGGCTTGCTGCAGTTCGTTCCCCTGTTCATTTTGACGCCGCTGGTCGGATGGGTTGCCGATCATATGGACCGCCGCTGGATTGCGCGCGTTGTACTGGCCGCACAGGCGTTGATCGCGCTCACTCTCGGTTTGCTTACCGCAACCGGCGGCATCACCCTCTGGAACATTTATGTCATTGCCGTGCTGCTCGGTATCTGCCGTGCGTTTCTCGGGCCAGCGGTCACGTCCCTTGCGCCCAATCTCGTACCGAAAGCATCGATTCCCCGCGCCATTGCTCTCTCCACCATCGCCTGGCAGGTCGGGGTCATCGCCGGTCCAGGCATGGCCGGCCCCCTGTACAAGGTGGACGCGTCGCTGCCCTATTTTGTCTGTGCTGGCCTCTATGGGCTGGCAACCCTGGCGATTTTCCTGATCGGGCCAGTTCCGCGCCCTGAAACAGACCGGACAAAGGGACCCTTGCAGCAGGTGGGCGAAGGCTTGTCCTACGTCTGGACCAACAAGCTGGTGCTCGGCGCCATAACGCTGGATCTTCTGGTCATGTTCCTGGCTGGCGCGACCGCCATGATCCCGGTCTTTGCCAAAGACGTCCTGCACGCGGGTGAAATCGGCCTGTCGCTGCTCGCAGCCTCGCCGGCGGTTGGCGCTGTGATCGTTGCGGTCATCTTTTCCTTCGTCCCGCTCAGCAAGAATGTCGGCAACAGCATGCTGGTGGCGATGGCCGTTTTCGGACTGGGCACGATCGGTTTTGGATTTAGCAAAAATCTCTACCTGTCCATGGCCTGCCTCGGCATCTGCGGTGCGGCCGACATGTTCGGCGTCTATGTCCGCGGTTCGCTAATCCAGCTGCATACGCCCGATGCCAAACGCGGACGAGTGGGAGCCGTGAGCCAGATGACGATCAGCGCATCGAACGAACTGGGCGACGCCCTGTCCGGTGGCCTCGCCGTTTTGGTAGGACCAATTGCCGCCATTGTCGCAGGCGGCACCGGCGCTATAGTGGTGACAGGGCTTTGGTCACGGCTGTTTCCGGAGCTTGGCGCGGCCAAAACTTTTGATCCGCCGGAAGACCTCGAGCCGGAAAAATGAAAAAATAGACAGGAGTGCAGGATAATGATTGCCAATACTATTCTCGAAACCATTGGAAATACACCGCATATCAAGATGCAGCGCCTGTTCGGCGATGCAAATGTCTGGATCAAGTCAGAGCGTTCCAACCCGGGTGGATCCATCAAGGACCGAATCGGCCTTGCGATGATCGAGGCAGCCGAAAAGTCCGGCGAACTTAAGCCCGGCGGGACGATCATCGAGCCGACCTCCGGCAATACTGGCGTCGGTCTGGCGATGGTGGCCGCGGTCAAGGGCTATACGCTGGTGCTGGTCATGCCCGAGTCGATGTCGCTCGAACGCCGGCGGCTGATGCTCGCCTATGGCGCAACTTTCGATCTCAGCCCGAAAGAAAAGGGCATGAAGGGCGCGATCGAACGGGCGCAGGAACTGGTCGACCAGACACCCGGCGCCTGGATGCCACAACAATTCGAGAATCCCGCCAATTTCGAAGTGCACAAGCGCACCACGGCGATCGAAATCCTGAATGACTTCAAGGACAATCCGCTGGACGCGATCATCACCGGCGTCGGCACCGGCGGGCATATCACCGGCGTGGCAGAGGTGCTCAAGGAGCATTGGAGCCATCTGAAAGTCTATGCGGTTGAGCCGACCTCATCTCCGGTGATCAGCGGCGGCCAGCCCGGCCCCCACCCTATTCAGGGCATCGGCGCCGGCTTCATTCCCGGTAACCTGCACACCAAAAGCATCGACGGCGCGATCCAGGTCGAGCCTGCCAACGCCAAGGCGATGGCGCTGCGGGCGGCCAAGGAAGAAGGCATGCTGGTCGGCATTTCATCCGGTGCAACTCTGGCGGCCATTGCCCAGAAGCTGCCCGAACTGGGCGAAGGCGCGAAAGTGCTCGGCTTCAACTATGATACCGGCGAACGCTATCTGTCAGTTCCCGAGTTTCTTCCCGAAGAATGAGCTCGATCGAAGTCCAGCAGTTCACCTATCATCATGGTGATGTGGAGTTGGCAGGATATATGGCACAACCCAGTCGCTATCCACGCGCGGGTATATTGATTGTGCCAACGATAGCTGGCCCGACCAAGCTTATGTATGATCGCGCCCGCTGGCTGGCGTCGCTCGGCTATAGCGCGATGGTCTGTGACCTGTACGGAGCGGGTCCGCTCCAGGACATTCGCGAAGCCCGCCGACTGGCCGATGCCTTGCGCTCGGATGCGGAATATTATCGCGAGCGATTCCGCTGCGCGCTCGAAGAACTGCGCAGACGATCGAGGCTTGCCAACAACCGGATCGGCGCCATCGGCTATTGCATGGGCGGGGAAGTGGTTCTCGAAATGGCGCGTTCGGGTGAAGATATTGCCCTCGTGGTGAGCTTTCACGGACTGCTTGCTACCCCCCTCCCGGCGAAACGCGGCGTGATCAAATCGCGGATCCTGGTCTGCCACGGTCGGGCTGATCCGTTTGTTCCGCCAAAACAGATGCGGGCATTCCTGGAAGAGATGGATTTTGCAGGCGCCGATTGCCACGTGCATATCTATTCTGGCGTCCTGCACGGATTCACGGATATCAGCAACAATGCATCGTCGGTCGAACCGGTCCGCTATAACGCGTCGGCAGACCGGCAGAGCAAAGCGGCCATGCTCAGCATGTTCGATGAGGTGTTTGAAGTTAAAAAAACACCGGACCAATATTAGGCCCGGTGTTTCAGAGGTGACAATAAGCCGGGTCTAGTCCGGCTCACCGTCACCATCATCGTCGAGCAAATCCGGCGCACCGTCGCCATCGCTGTCCCAGGCATCAGCCTGCCCGTCACCGCTGCGATCCCAGCCATCCATTACCCCATCACCATCGGTATCGAGGGTCGGGGCGGGGATTTCGGGTTGCATCTCATCGGATGGTGAAGGTTCTGCGGCTTGGGCGGAGACTGATAGACCCAGTCCGACAACCATCAGAAAAGGCATCATGCGGCTGGCCCGCGTTACGCTTGTATTGGAATGCATTGCATATACTCCTTATGCTTCTCATTCCCCTGTCACCTGATCGTCTGACAGGTTCGCCTCAAAAGGTCTACCGTCCTTCGTCGGCCCGGGCGTGATAGCGGACAAACGGCGGTTTTCCGCCGTTTATCGGCAAATATACACCGTTCATCACGCTTCAGCTTTGCGCCGCGTTCGGCAGATTCCCGGCAACAGTTGGTCGAAATATCGTCACATTTCCGTGTATATTGAGAGACAAGGGTCGCGAAAGTTACAACTGGAAGGTTGCTTGCCATGACCACGCAAGATGCCCGGTCCGCCTTCGCAAAGGCGCCCACTCCATCCAAACGCCCGCTTGTCATCCGGATCGGCAAACGCCTGCGTGGTTCGCTCAATCGCCTGGCCACGGCCCAGTCGAAAATCGCGACCGGGCCAGTCATGTCTCCCGATGTGTTTCCTTGGACCGCTCGCCTGGCCGAACAGTGGCAGACCATCGCACAGGAAGCCGCATCAATCTTGCGCCACCGCGACGCTGTTCCACCGCTCAAGGACATATCGCCCGACCACGCGCGGATTGCCGGCGACGGCAACTGGCGCTCCTTCTTTCTGGTCGGCTATGGATATGAAGTCTCGGAAAATTGCGCACGTGCGCCGCAAACCGCTGCGCTGGTAAGGCAGATTCCGGATCTCAACTCCGCATTTTTCTCCATCCTGGAACCGGGTGCCGTGATTCCGCGCCATCGCGGCGTCACCCGCGGGCTGATCACCTGCCACCTTGGATTGCTGGTTCCCGATCAGCCGGAACAATGCGTGATGCAGGTCGAAAATACCGACCTGTTCTGGGAGGCCGGACGATGGCTGGTGTTCGACGACAGTCAGTATCACCAGGTACATAACAATACCGATCAACGGCGCGTGATTTTGCTGGTGCAGGTCAAAAGGCCGATGCGCTGGCTCGGCCGGATCACCAACGATCTCGCCTTATGGGCGATTCGCCGGTCACCCTTTGTCCAGGATGCCCGGCGAAATCTCGGTATGTGGGAAGAAGCCTACCGGCAGGCGGAACAGAACGAAACCGCCTGATGCGCCGGTTCAGGCGACGCCGAACATTTCCGGATCCAGTGCCATCATCGCATCGCTGCCGCCTTCGATCTTGCGGCGGAGGGATCCGGCATCCGGCATGAAGCGTTCTGCAAAATATTGCGCCGTCACCAGCTTGGCCTCGTAATATTTCGCATTGTCGGTGCCCGCATCCAGCGCCGCCTGAGCGGCTTCGCTCATCCGCAGCCACATCAGGCCAAGCGAAACGATGCCCATCAGATGCATATAATGGAAGGCGCCGGCACCCGCATTGTTCGGATTGGCCAGGCCATGCTGCATGAACCACATCGTGGCTTTCTGCAGTTCACCATTGGCCTTTTCGAGCGCTTCGGCAAATTTCGACAGCTTGTCATGTTCTTTGGCTTTGGCAATCTCGTCGGCGACCACCTTGAAAAAGGCCTGGATCGCCCGACCACCGTTCTGGCCCAGCTTGCGCCCGACCAGATCCATCGCCTGGATGCCGTTGGTGCCCTCATAAATCATCGCGATCCGGGCATCCCGCACGAACTGCTCCATGCCCCACTCGGTGATATAGCCGTGGCCACCATAGACTTGCTGTGATTCCGTGCAGATGTCATAGCCCTTTGCCGTGCCATAGCCCTTGATGACGGGCGTGAGCAGGCTAACCAGATCATTGGCGAATTGCCGCTCTTCCTCGGTCTCCGCCTTGTCGGCCAGATCGACCTGCAACGCACCCCAGAGCACCAGCGCGCGCATCGACTCGGTAAACGCCTTGCCGTCCATCAGCATCCGCCGGACATCGGGGTGGACGAACAGCGTATCCGCTTTTTCTTCCGGATCCTTGGCGCCAGTGAGCGCCCTGCCCTGACGGCGATCACCGGCATAGATCACCGCATTCTGATAGGCGATTTCGCCCTGGGCCAGACCCTGCAGGCCTACACCCAGCCGCGCCGCGTTCATCATGATGAACATCGCGCGCAAGCCTTTGTTCTCCTCGCCGACCATATAGCCGGTGGCGCCATCATAGTTCATCACGCAGGTGGCGTTGCCGTGAATGCCCATTTTCTCTTCGATCGAGCCACAGCTCACCTTGTTGCGCTCGCCCAGTGATCCGTCATCGTTGACCA
This sequence comes from Parasphingorhabdus sp., assembly GCF_048269865.1. Lineage (GTDB taxonomy): Bacteria > Pseudomonadota > Alphaproteobacteria > Sphingomonadales > Sphingomonadaceae > Parasphingorhabdus. Next base: position 235,182 of record NZ_JBLWUA010000002.1, read on the forward strand.
GGAATTTGGGGACGATGAACAAAGATATGCCTTTTGAACTGTCCGGCGCGCCCGGCGTCTTCGCCAGCACCAGATGGATGATATTTTCTGCCAGATCATGCTCGCCGGCCGAGATGAAGATCTTCTGCCCGGTAATCGCATAATTGCCGTCCGCCGTCGGTTCCGCCTTGGTGCGGATCAGGCCCAGGTCGGTGCCGCAATGCGCTTCGGTCAGGTTCATCGTCCCGGTCCACTTGCCGGAAATCATCTGCGTGGCATATTTCTGCTTCTGCTCTTCGCTGCCTTCGGTCAGGATCGAGGCAATCGCGCCCTGGGTCAGGCCGGAATACATTTCCAGCGCCTGATTGGCAGACACCATGAATTCCATCACCGCATTGCCGACCACGCGCGGCAAGCCCTGGCCGCCGAATTCTTCGGGTGCCGACAAGGTCGTCCAGCCGCCGTCTGTCAGCTTTTGATAGGCTTCCTTGAACCCCTTGGGCGTGGTCACAGAACCATCTGGGTGACGGATACATCCTTCGGCGTCGCCCGACTGGTTGAGAGGGTGCAGCACTTCGGTCGAGAATCGTCCGGCTTCGGTGAGGATCGCGTCCACCATTTCCGGCGTCGCATTTTCAAAGCCGCTGACATTGGAATATTTTTCGAGATTGAGAACTTCGTTGAGAATGAACCGGACTTCGCCGATCGGAGCGGTATAACTGGGCATGATATTTTACTTTCTACTCAAAGGGGGAACCGGATCGAACCGGCATTGATCCTCTATTGCTGCTGCGCTTTTGCATCCGCCATGGCGGCCTGCACAGTCTTTATAAAACCGGTCAATTCCTTGATCGAACTGTCGATGTCGGCGCGCTGTTTCTTCAGCGTGTCGACCTTTTCCTGACATTTTTCGATGGTAACCTGCATCTGCGTCTGTCGACCATCACCCACATCATAGAGATCGATCATCTCGCGAATCTCGACCAGACTGAACCCGACATTCTTCGCGCGCATGATCCACGCAAGACGGGCCCGGTCGCGTTTGGTATAGACCCGCGACAATCCCTTGCGATCCGGAGCGATCAGCCCCTCGTCCTCATAGAAACGCAGAGCGCGGGCGGTAACGCCAAATTCTTCCGAGAGATCGGATATCGTGTAGGTTTCCCGATTCTTCAGATCCGGGGTATCAAGTTCGGCATGGCTTGGCGGCTTTGACATGCCCGTCATATAGCTTACGCTAACGTAAACGTCAATGCTAACCGCCGGGGCAGAGATTTTCGAAATCGCGGCCACTGGTCGACCGTGCAACCGCGTCGCCCTCGCCAATCATGTAGAAGCTGACCCCTTCGAAACCGGCCCGCCGGCTGCAATAGCTGGCACAGCCGTCGGGCAGTTCACCCGGCAATTCCAGCTCAACACCATCAAATCGGGCGGTGAAGCTGCATGTTTCTTTGCTGTTGAGCGTGATGCGAACTTTTTCGCCATCGCGCTCCGCTTCGCCCAGCCCCTCGCATTGGGTCCCCGGCCCGAACACCGCGATCATTCCGATCTGATAACCGTTTTCGTCATTGCCGACCGCGCAGAACCGGTCGGTTCCCAGATCGCTCCGTCTTTCAAAGGCACCGGACAGCGTCACATTGCGAACATCGGGTATCACCCCGGCATCGATCGCGGCCTGCTCAAGCGCAGAGATTTCCTCGGCCGGTTTTTCCGGATCAGCCTTTTCCTGTGCACAGGCGGCAAGCCCAAGCGCCAGCACCAATGGCCACAAGCGACTCAAGCAACCGGCTCCAGCCCGCCGTCGACGATTTTCCGGTAGAAGCAGCTGCGCTGGCCGGTATGGCACGCCGGACCTGCCGGGACCGCCTTGACCCACAAGGCGTCTTGGTCGCAATCAATCCGCAGCTCGGTGACGGTCAGGATATTGCCCGATGTCTCGCCTTTCTTCCACAGGCACTGGCGGCTGCGCGAATAGAAATGCGCCACACCGCTATCCTGGGTCAGTTGCAAGGCCTCGGCATTCATATGCGCCAGCATCAACAGCTCTCCCGACGAATCGTCAGTCACCACCGCAGTGATCAATCCGTTCGAATCATATTTTGGCTGAAGGACCGTTCCGGTCTCGCGATCATTGGCAATATTGGTCATGGCAGTGGACTAAGGCCCGATCCGGTCCCGCGCAACGGCTAAAGACGCAATGGTTCGCCCCTGTTGCTGCTGCTCGGCGTAATATTATGATTTTGTGACATTGGGGGCAGACAAAGCCCGGTTTCAAACCTATATGGCTGACATCCCCGCCGCACCACTGAATAGCCAGGTGATATATGCTGACAACCCACCCGTTTGATGACGACAAGCTACGGGAAGAGTGTGGCGTTTTCGGAGTAGCCGGAATTGAGGACGCAGCCGCCATGGTTGCGCTCGGCCTGCACGCACTGCAGCATCGCGGACAGGAAGCAGCCGGCATCACCTGCCGGAACGGCAAGGAATTCTACAGCCATCGCGCACTGGGTCCGGTCGCGGGCAATTTTGACAGCGAAGAGGTAATCCATCGCCTCCGCGGCGATTCGGCCTGCGGCCATGTCCGCTATTCGACGACCGGTGCCGGCACCTTGCGTAATATTCAGCCGCTGGAAGCAGACCTTGCATCCGGCGGTTTTGCTATTGCCCATAACGGCAATATCTCCAACGCGATGACGTTGCGCGATGAACTGGTGCGGCATGGTTCGATCTTCCAGTCAACCAGCGACACAGAGGTTATCATCCATCTGCTGGCGACCTCGAAATATCGCACCCTGCTCGACAAGTTCATCGACGCCCTGAAACAGGTCGAGGGCGCCTATTCGCTGATCTGCATGACCGCCGAAGGCATGATTGCCTGCCGCGATCCCCTCGGCATCCGGCCGTTGGTCATGGGACGGATCGGCGAAGCCTATGTTTTCTCTTCGGAAACGGTGGCTCTGGATCTGGTTGGCGCGGAATATGTCCGCAGCGTCGAACCCGGCGAACTGATCGTCGTGACCAACGGCGAATTGCGTTCGCACCGCCCGTTCGCCGATGCCAAGGCCCGCCCCTGCATCTTCGAACATGTTTATTTCTCCAGACCCGATTCGATCGTCGACGGCAAATCAGTCTATGGCGTGCGCAAGGGCATTGGCGCGCAACTGGCGACAGAAAGCCCGGTCGACGCCGATCTGGTGATCCCCGTTCCCGACAGCGGGACCCCGGCAGCCCTCGGTTTTGCCGAACAATCCGGCATTCCGTTCGAGCTGGGCATCATCCGTTCGCATTATATCGGCAGAACCTTCATCCAGCCGGGCGATGGCGTCCGCCATCTCGGCGTCAAGCTTAAGCACAACGCCAACCGCCCGCTGGTCAATGGCAAGAAAATTGTGCTGGTCGACGATTCGATCGTGCGCGGCACCACCAGCATGAAGATTGTGCAGATGATGCGCGAGGCAGGCGCGGCCGAAGTGCATATGCGGATCGCCAGCCCGCCGACCATGCACAGCTGCTTCTATGGTGTGAATACACCGAAGCGGGAAAAACTGCTCGCGGCCCAGAAATCGGTCGAACAGATGCGGGACTTCATTCAGGCTGACAGCCTGGCATTCGTGTCCATTGACGGCCTGTACCGGGCCGCCGGTGAGGACAATCGCCATGACATCCAGCCGCAATATTGCGACGCCTGCTTCACGGGCGCCTATCCGACCGCCCTCACCGACCGCGATGGTGAAGAAGAGCCTGATCAGCTGACCATGCTCAACGAACGGTCTGATTCCTCTGGTACCGCTCGCGACAATGAGCCTTCCGGTGATTTGCCGCGCCTCAAACAAACGGCGAATTGAATATGAAATTTGAAGGTCAACTGGCGCTCGTTACGGGCGCGAGCCGCGGCATCGGTGCGGCAACCGCCCTGGCACTGGCGAAAGAAGGCGCCCATGTCGTAATTACCGCGCGCAATGCCGATGGCCTGGAAAAAATCGAAGAACAGATTCATCAGGCCGGCGGCCATGCCACAATCGCCCCGCTCGATCTGACCGATGGCGACAGTATCGGGCGTCTGGCGACGGCGATTGCCAGCCGCTGGGAGGGTCTCGACATCTTGGTGCTCAACGCCGCGATGCTGGGGTCACTGGGCCCGGTTCCGGGCATTGACGGTCAGGAATTCAACAAGATCCTGACCCTCAACCTGATTGCACAGCAAGCGTTGATCGCAGGTTTTGATCCGATGCTGCGCAAAAGTGAGGACGCGCGGCTGCTGGCGATAACCAGCAGTGTCGGTCGCAAACCGCGCGCCTTTTGGGGCGCTTATGGGGCATCAAAAGCCGCGCTGGAGACACTTGTGTCCAGCTATGGTGAAGAAATGCGCAATTTGGGCAAGATTCGGACCGCAATTGTCGATCCCGGCCGCACCCGCACCGACATGCGCGCGCGCGCCTATCCCGGTGAAGATCCGGCCACCGTCAAACAGCCATCGGTCGTCGCAGACCGTCTGGTCGAAATACTCGCCAGCGACTTTGCCACCGGCGAGCGTTTCGAGATCAGCTAGCTCCGGTCAGCTTTCGGGCGCCGCTTCGCTGTCCAGATAGTTTTGCACCGCCTTGTAAAAGGCGTTGCGGGTTACTTTCTTGTCATCCGGCGAGGCGCGCGGCCAATTGCCATTGCCGGCAATCACCAGCTTGCGCTTCGGGTCGATGAAGATGCCCTGACCGAAGATCCCCTGCGCGGCATAGCTGCCGTCATCAAACGTCCACCACTGGTAGCCATAGCCCGCGCCGGGCCGGCCGATATCCGCCTGTTTGGTGCCAGCCTTGGCAAACCAGTCCTCGGGAACGACATATTTGCCCCCGATCTTGCCGCCATTCATCGCAAATTGACCAAATAGGGCGAAATCGCGAGTGGTTGCGGAGAGGCAGCAGCCGCCGATCTCTTTGCCACCGTCATTCAAAACCCAGGCCGCGTCCTGGGTCATGCCATAAGGCTTCCAGATTTTTTCCGAGAGATATTCGGAGAGCGACTTGCCCGTCGCCTTTGCTACCAGCACGCCGATCAAATTGGTCTCGCCGGTATTATATTGCCAGCGCGTGCCCGGTTCCGCTTCGTTGACCAGCGTTTTCATATAGAGAATGACCGGATCGACGCCATCTTTCGACTTGGTCGTATTGAACCGCGCGACATCGCTGTCCTTGTCCTCATAATCCTCGTTCCACTTCACCCCCGAGGTCATGGTGAGTAGCTGTTCAACGGTGACGCCGTCATAGCCGCTGCCTTTCAGTTCGGGGATATAATTGGTCAGCGGGTCATCCAAAGACTTGATATAGCCGTCCTTGATCGCCGCTCCGACCAGAGAGGAAACCAGCGACTTGGCGACCGAGAAACTGGTCCAGCGATCATCCGGACCAAAGTCCATCCGATATTCTTCCAACCTGACCTTGCCATCCTGCAGGATGACCAGTCCGGCCAGCCGCTGGTCCGCCATATATTCATCGATACTGACTTCGCCATTTTCGGTGGCCAGCGTCTTCGGAAAAGGCTTTCCCGCCGGCAGCGCATGGGCCTTCTCACCCGCTTCAATCGTCCGCGTGGTGGTCAGCACTTCCATCTGGCGGAAGGCATTGTCGCGCTGGTCCTGGGTCCAGAAAAGCACATTTTCGTCAGTCGGCAAACCAGCCACGCTGGCAGCCGCCTTCTGAACCTGTTCGCACGCGGTCAGGCTGATGCAGGCAACGCCCAGCATCGCCCATCTTCCCAAAAGTCTCATCACTCTCTCCCGTTTTATCGTTCTTTTATCAGTGTCACTTGGGCGACATCGATACCGCCGCCACGAAATCCGCCTTCACAATAGGTCAGATAATAGCGCCACAAGCGGACGAATTTATTGTCGAAACCGGCGGGCAGTTCGCCGCGGTCCACGACATCGTCAAACCGCTCGCGCCAGATTTTGAGAGTTTCCGCATAATCGAGACCGAAATTATTCTGATCGGTCCATTGCAAACCGCGTTCTTCCGCCAGAGCCCGGAACCGGCTCTCGGACAGCAGCATGCCGCCGGGAAAGATATAGGTCTGGATGAAATCAGCGCTCGCGGCATATTGGTCGAAAATATCATCGGCAATGCTGATATATTGCAGCGCCGCCCGGCCGCCGGGTTTCAGGTTGCGGGCAATACAATCGAGAAAATCCGGCCAATATTTCTGACCGACCGCTTCCACCATTTCGACGCTTGCGATCGCATCATATTGTCCGTCCACATCGCGGTAGTCCTGAATCAGGAACTGGGCTTCCGGATGGTGCTCCCGTGCCCATGCCGTCTGCTCGTCGGAAAGCGAAATGCCGGTCACCTTCAGACCATGTTTCCGCACCAGAGTCCCCGACAAATGGCCCCAGCCGCAGCCAATTTCCAGAGCAGTGTCGCCTGGCGCGGCGTTCAACCGCTCGGCGATCGCCGCCACCTTGGCTTCCTGCGCTTCTTCAAGTGAAGTCTCAGAATTCTCAAATAAGCCACTGGAGTAGCTCATTGTTTTGTCCAGCCATAGGGCATAGAAATCATTGCCGAGATCGTAATGATACTGGATATTCTGCCGCGCCCGCAGCTTGTTGTTGTTTCTCCGATTGTGGCGCATCCTGGCGATCAGCCTGAAAAAGCCTCCCGCCCGTCCGGTGTCTTTCAGGCCGGCGCGATTGCGGGTAAAAATGTCGAACACTTCGACCAGATCCGGGCTTTCCCATTCGCCCTTTTCCCACGCCCGATACCAGCCGATCGAACCGGAATTGACCAGCCGGAGCAACGCGTTCCAGCTGTGCAGCGTGATCCGCGCAGTGGGACCGTCGCCGCGTCCGCCCAGAACACGGGTGGTTCCGTCGGGCAATTGCCCCTCGAATGTTCCGTGATCCAGCCCCTCGTCGATCCGGTCCAATATCCGGTGGAAACCGGGCGCTGTCAGGCGCGCGAACAAGCCGCCGCCGGTTCCGAAGCGCTTGCGTGCATCAAGCAGATGTTTGCCTCTTTTGGGTGCCTGTGCATTCATGGCGCCATAATGGACCAGCGGCAAGTGCTTGGCAATGCGGAACTATCCCCTAATCGCACCCGATTCAGCCCTCATCCGCCTGCCCAGGCGCCGCTGCCGAACCCGCCAGAATTCCGCCATCGATATTCAATTCCGACCCGGTGATATAACCCGCTTCATCCGACGCCAGGAGAACCGCAATAGCCGCGACTTCGCTGGCCTCGCCGAAGCGTTGCAGCGGCGTGTCCTTGACCAGGGCGGCCTCCGTAGCAGCGCGTGCTTCGCCCTCACCCAGCATCGGCTCCCACATTGGCGTCATGATGGCAGCCGGATGGATCGAGTTGCACCGGATTTGCCAGCCCTGCTGCGCGCAATAGAGCGCCACGGACTTGCTATGATTGCGAATCGCGGCTTTGGACGAGGCGTAAGCCGCGGCTCCCGGTATGCCGACGAGCCCCGACCGCGAGGAGATATTGATGATCGACCCGGTGCCTTTTTCCTTCATCGCGCTGATCGCATAGCGGCAACCCAGAAAGGTGCCGTCAAGATTGACTCGATGCACCGCGCGCCAGTCCTCAAGCGACGCATGTTCGGGATCATGTGGCGCGAAGCCCCGCTCAAAACCGGTCACCCCGGCATTGTTGACGACGACATCCGTAACCGGGTGCAAGGCAGCCAGCCGCTCCCAGTCCGCTTCCTGCTCGACGTCCAGAGCGAGCGTCTCGCACCCGAGTTCCCCGCCGGTGGCCGTCAGGGCCTCGGCGTCACAATCGGTCAACAGCACCGTCGCGCCTTCGTCGACAAAGGCCTTGGCAATAGCTTTACCAATGCCGCGAGCAGCACCGGTGATAACGCAAAATTTTCCTGATAATCTGTGCATAAAAGATCCTGAATATAGGTGTCATATTATCCGGCCCGACGGACCGCATGGCAGCATTGATGTGCCTGATGGAGACCTATTTATTCATCGATCTGATATCCTTTTGCTCTGCGTACTTATTAGCGGTTCACGCGGCGGATTTCAATCCTCGCCCTGTTTGACCTGATCATAGGCATCAAGCGCACGTTGACGGCCTTCTTTATGCGCGATGATTTTGGCCGGATAGGACTCCGGCTTGCAGCCATGGTCTTCCGGATCGTGGATATAAGGATCATCAATATCGGCCAGTTCCGGCACCCAGCGACGGATATAGTCCCCGGCATCGAATTTCTCCGACTGGGTCAGTGGCGCCATGATCCGCACGAACATATTGCTGTCAACGCCGGTCCCCGACACCCATTGCCAGTTGACGCTGTTGGATCCGTAATCGGCGTCAACCAGCGTGTCCCAGAACCATAGCTCGCCCTCGCGCCAGTCGATCAGCAGATGCTTGATCAGAAAGCTCGCGGCAATCATCCGCACCCGGTTGTGCATCCAGCCGGTCGCCCAAAGCTCCCGCATTCCGGCATCGACAATGGGATAACCGGTCTTGCCGCCGCGCCAGGCCTTGAAGTCTTTTTGCACCGCCTCATCGTCCATATCCCGCCACGGCAGGGCGCGCATCTTCTCACGATAACTCTCGCTGCCATATTGCGGAAACTGGTCGATCACGTTCTGCGCATAGTCGCGCCAGACCAGCTCCTTGAGATAGGTTTCGACCTTGCTCCCCTGCCCGGCCAGCCGGTTCCAGACCGTCGCAGGGCTGATCTCGCCAAAATGCAGATGCGGCGACAGGCGAGACACCAGCGGCTCTGAAGGCAGATTGCGACCTTCATCATATTGCGCAGCCTTGTCCGCGAAATCCTCCAGATTGGCCTCGGCTCCCGCAGACCCGGGCTGCCAGTGGTCGCCGAAAGACACAGCCCAGTCCGGATTGGTCGGGAGCAGGTTCCAGTCGGCCAGCTCATCGCTATCCGGCCAGCTGTCGGGCGCAGCAAGACTGTCTGGCGCGGCCACCGCATCGGATGGCGGCATATATTCACGCAGAGACTTCCAGAACGGCGTGTAGATTTTATAGGGGTCGCCAGCGTTGGTGGTCACCGTTGCTGGCGGCAGCAGATAATTGCCGTCATGCAGCACCAATTCGGCATCATCGCCCAGAGCCTTGGTCAAAGCCCGCTCTGCATTTTTCCACCACGGCTCATAATGATGCAGAGCATGTACTTCCCCTGCCCCGGTCGATTTGACAATTTCGGCCAAATGCTCGGCCGCCACGCCCCGGCGCAGGATCAACCGCGACCCCAGATTTTTCAAACATGCTTCCATTTCTTCCACTGACCGGTGCAGCCACCAGCGCGAAGCCCCGCCCATAAGGCGGTGTTTGGGGGTTTCATCGTCGAGAATATAGACCGGAATGACCGGGCCTTTGGAGGCAGCTGCCGCGACAGCGGCCTGATCGGCCAGACGCAGGTCGCGGCGGAACCAGATGATGGTGGGTTTTGTCATGCCGTTGCAATGACTCAGGGAACAGAACGTTCCAACCTGTCTTTGTGGACATTGGCCCGGACGGTAAACCGGTCCCCCATCAGCGGATTCATGAAGCGTTGATCCTTAACCGTCACACGATCGCCGACCGCCGTCACCACCGGCATTCTCGACCAGAACAGAAAAGCGGCACCATCCCTGTTCGATCGCGCCACTTCAGCCGCCAGAACGTCGGCGTCGCCCCGAATCTTGTGCTCCGGCTCCAGCACAACATGGCCGAACAGGTCGAATGCTCCAGACCCATAAGCAGAGCGATCGCGCCACAATATCTCACGTTTCCAGAACAGCAGAGGAACCGGGTTTGCCACCACCATCGCATCACGCCGCTGCAAGACTTCCGCACGACCCGCCCCGGCCGCGCTATCGACCAGCACCTGTTTCGTCTCCGCTTCCGCCTTGCCGGTGATCAGCCCATTGGCAAAAATATAGGCACAAACCGCAGCAAAGCTGATCCACGCCGGACGCCGCCAGTCGCTGGCACCGCGCTTTTCCCGCCGCCGCGAAATCCACAAGCCCGCAATCAGCGCCACCCAGAGCCAGAGATCGATGATGAAGATACTGTCGCCATAAAACCATTGCGACGAAAACGGCTCGAGCAAGCGGATCCCATAGCTGTTGAGCCAGTCCAGCGCCGGATGGCTGAGGCAGCCGATATAGGCCAGCGCCAGCAGCCAGCCCTTGTGGATCGGCAACCGGTCCGCAGGCCGCTTGCCGCGCCTCGTCTGCCAGCGATCGAACCCAATCATGATGCCAGTGAGCAGCAACGGCAGCACCAGCATCGCAATTGGCCCATGCGTAATCCCCCGCCGGATCGCCAGATGCTGCACCCCATCAAGCAGCGTCGCCACCGCGTCGATATCGGGAATATTGGCGGCGATAATCAGCGTCGCCATGCCAAGCCCGGTCTTCTTCTTGAGGCCCATCTGGCCGAGAACGGCACCAGCGAGGCTGTGGGTCAGATTGTCCAAAAAATTTCCTCACACGAAGACTGGCAGAATTTACAATGCCTAGCGACGCAAATCGCTATTTACCAGCCGTTCCACGCCGCCATCTTAGCGCCTTCGTGTCTTCGTGCGAGCGCCAGAAACTTTACAGTCCCGGTCCATCCTCCGCCACCGTCCAGGTCTGGCCCTTGTTCAGCAGGCCCTGCAGATCCGGCTCCTTGCCAACCGATGCTGCTGCATTCTGCGCCACAACCGCCGCTTCAAACGTCGGCCGAGGATCGTCATAGAGCACGCCAAGCGCCATCGGAAACTCCCCGAACTGCATCTCAACCAGCATATGGGCGACCGAACGATTGGTGACGTCGTGCACGATCACACCAGCCGCTTCCCAGTCGCCATCAACAACGTCGACGACTTCCAGCTGCAGAGTCTTGTGGTTGAGCGTAATGCCTTTCGCCCCTTTGGCGAACAGCATCGGCTCTCCGTCAACGAGATGCAGCTGGGTATCAGCCGCGGTCTTCTTCGCCGCAAACTCCTCGAACACATCCTTGTTATAGACGATGCAGTTCTGGAAAATCTCGATGAACGAAGCGCCCTTGTGCGCATGCGCCGCTTTCAGCACATCCGGCAGTCCTTTGTGAACATCGATCCCGCGGGCAACGAAGCGCGCGCCAGCGCCCAATGCAAACGCACAGGGCGAAGCGGGCCGGTCAACCGAGCCATAAGGCGTGGACGGACTATGCGTGCCCTGCCGGCTGGTCGGCGAATATTGGCCCTTCGTCAGGCCGTAAATCTCGTTGTTGAACAGCATCAGCTGGCAGTCGAGATTGCGACGCAGCAGGTGCATCGTATGGTTGCCGCCGATCGACAGCGCGTCGCCGTCGCCGGTGATGATCCAAACGTCCAGCTCCGGATTGGCCAGCTTGACGCCTGTCGCAATCGCCGGAGCGCGACCGTGGATCGTGTGGAAACCATAGGTCTCCATATAATAAGGAAAACGCGAAGAGCAGCCGATGCCGCTGATGAACACGGTGTTCGAAGGGTCGGCCCCCAGATCAGGCATGGTCCGCTGGACCGCCTTGAGGATCGCATAGTCGCCGCAACCCGGACACCAACGCACTTCCTGATCGGTTTCCCAGTCTTTCAGCGTCGTCGTGATTTTGGTCATCTCGTTCATGACAGATTCTCCTCGATCGCGGCTTCAATTTCGGTGATAGTGAACGGCTGACCGGAAACCTTGTTTACCGGCTTTGCGTCGACCAGATATTGATCCCGCAAGATCGTTTTCAACTGTCCGGCATTCATTTCCGGCACAATGATCCGATCAAAGCTCTTGAGCAGTTCCCCAAGATTTTTCGGAAGCGGCCAGATGTTGCGAATGTGGATGTGGGCAACGTCCTTGCCAGCCCGCTCAGCCCGCAACACCGCCTGATGAATGGGGCCAAAGGTCGAACCCCAACCGACAACGCACAATTTCGCTCCGGCCTTGCCAAGGGCGATTTCCTGTTCCGGCACACTGTCGGCAACGCCAAGAACCTTGTCGCGCCGGATATCGGTCATCGTCTGGTGGTTCGCCGGACCATATTCGATATGACCGGTGCCCACACCCTTTTCGATGCCGCCAATGCGGTGCATCAGACCCGGCGTACCGGGCTTGATCCAGGGCCGTGCCAGCTTGTCATCGCGACCATAAGGCATCAGCGTGCCTTCCGGTTTCTCGGTCATGAAGCTGACCGGAAAACGCTCGAGCGTATCGATATCCGGAATTCTCCATGGCTCCGCAGCATTGGCGATATAGCCGTCGGTGAGTAGCATTACCGGGGTCATATATTGCACGGCAATACGGACCGCTTCGATAGCGCAGTAAAAGGCATCTTCCGGCGAACGGGCAGCAATCACCGGCATTGGTGCATCACCGTTCCGGCCATAGACGGCCTGATAGAGGTCGGACTGTTCGGTCTTGGTCGGCAGGCCAGTGGATGGTCCACCGCGCTGCGAATTGACGATCACCAGCGGCAATTCGGTCATGATCGCCAGGCCCATTGCCTCGCCTTTCAGGGCGATACCGGGACCGGACGACGAGGTGATGCCGAGGCTGCCAGCATAGCTGGCACCGATGGCGGCCGTGATCGCGGCAATCTCGTCTTCCGCCTGAAACGTGGTGACGCCAAATTCCTTAAGCCGCGAAAGATGATGCAGGATCGCAGACGCCGGCGTGATCGGATAGCCGCCAAAAAACATCGGCAATGCAGCAAGCCGCGCACCGGCGACGAGCCCGAGTGACAGGGATTCTGCTCCCGTTACCGTTCGATAGGTACCCGCTGCCGCTGGCGCTGCAGCAACCTTGTGATGTTGCAGGTGACCGCCGCCCAAACCGTCGCCGGAAATTTCGGCGGTTTCGCCATAGGCATGGCCAGCATTGAGCGCCGCGATATTGGCAGCCGCAACATCCGGCAGCTTGGCAAATTTGCTGTTCAGCCACTCTACGATCGGTTCGCGGTCGCGCTCGAACATCCAAAGCGCCAGGCCAAGCGTCCACATATTCTTGCAGCGCAGCGCTTCCTTGTTGCCGAGCCCGAATGGCTTTACCGCATCCAAAGTCAGCTGCGAAATATTGAGTTTGAGCAATTGCCACTTTGCGAGCGAGCCGTCTTCCAGCGGATTGCTGTCATAATGCGCCTTGTCGAGATTCCGTTTCCCGAATTCGCCTTCGTCCGCGATCACCAGACCACCGGGCCGAACCGCCTGGACATTGGTCTTCAGAGCGGCCGGGTTCATCGCGATCAATACATCTGGCTCATCACCAGCGGTTTCGATCGCCCGCGATCCGAAATTGATCTGAAAGGCGGAAACGCCGAATAACGTGCCTTGCGGCGCGCGGATTTCTGCCGGGAAATCGGGGAATGTGGCAAGGTCATTGCCGGCCAGCGCTGTCGAGAGTGTGAACTGCCCTCCGGTCAACTGCATCCCGTCGCCGCTATCGCCGGCGAAACGCACAACGACGTTTTCAGCGCCGTCGGGACTGGGGTTATTGGGTTCTTCCTGCTTCAACGCGGTGGCCATGATTAAACTTCCGTGCCTTATGTTATTATGCACGCCGCTGTAGAGCAGCAATGCGAGGGGCTTCAAACCACAAAAACTAATAGGGATAAAGCATTTGTTTGCCCATCCGATTCCGATTAGCGCTTGCCTAGTGAACGTGGCCTGATCTAATCGACCGGTTAAACGGCTGGAGATGACAGATGACTGACGCTTACGTACGCCCCGATGTGCAAATGATTTTGACCATGATGGAGCAATCGGACCAGCCACTGATGTCGGAAGTCGAACCGGCAGCTGCCCGCGAAATGTACAATGTGATGGCAGCGATGCTGGAGGCAGACGCCGTCGATCTCGCGCGCATCGAGAACATGTCTTGTCCCGGTCCGGCAGGCGATATTCCGCTCCGGCTATATGACAATCAGGCAGAGCGGGACGCGGAAACGCCGGTCATCGTCTTCTATCATGGCGGCGGTTTTGTGATTGGCGACCTCGAATCGCACCATAGTTTCTGCACCTATGTTGCGCGTGAGATGGACGTGCCAGTGATCGCCGTCGATTATCGGCTGGCTCCGGAAGCGCCCTTCCCTGCGGCGCCAGAGGACTGTCTGGCCGCGACCCGGTGGATCGCGGACAATCAGGAACAGCTCCAACTCAAAATCAGCGGTCTGATTCCTTGCGGCGACAGCGCCGGCGGAAATCTGGCACTGGTGGTCGGCCATGTACTGGCAACGCAGCCCGCTACAGTGCCCTTGACCGCACAATTTCCGATCTATCCCGCAACCCGGATGGATGCGGAAGGCGGATCGATGGACGAATTTGCCGAGGGCTTTCTGCTGACAAAGGAAAGCATGGACTATTTTGATCGCCAATATGCACCGAAAGACGATGATATTCGGGTGTCGCCGTATCTCGGCGATCTTTCGCTGTCGCCACCGACCGTATTGGTAACCGCTGGCCTCGACCCGCTTCGCGACCAGGGCCGCGAATATGCGGCTGACTTGATCCGCCACGGCGTGAATACCCATTTTCTGGAAATGCCCGGCAACGTGCATGGTTTCATCAATATCCGCAAAGCCGTGCCTTCTGCCGCGCAGGATGTCGACAAGATGATTGCCGCCTGGAAGACTTTGATCAACTCGCTGTAATCATGAATTTCAACCCCGCCGAGAATTTCAGAAAGGCATAGTACAATCGACTATAGTGCACTCCCATATCGCCCCTGTGCCGGTATCATGCTCGCCAACCGTGATGGCCGCGTATTTGTCGGCCAAAGGCTGGATGCTGCTGACAGCAACTATCCGGATGCATGGCAGATGCCGCAAGGCGGAATTGACGAAGGCGAAGATGCCGAGACTGCTGCTTTACGCGAGCTTCAGGAGGAAACCGGCGTCGCTCCCGAGCATGTTCACATCATTGGCCGCAGCACAGAAGAATATCTCTACGACCTGCCTGACGAATTGCTCGGCAAAATCTGGAAGGGCAAATATCGGGGCCAGCGCCAAAGCTGGTTCCTGATGCGGTTCACCGCGCAAGACGATCACATCGACATACAAACCGAGCACCCGGAGTTTGTTGACTGGAAGTGGGTCGATCCCGCAGACTTGCCAGACTTGATCGTTCCCTTCAAAAGGGACCTGTACCGGGCAGTATTGAAAGAATTTCTGCCGCTGATCTAGTAGTAGTAAGCAGGATTTTTATGTTCAGACCAGCGTTCACCACCGCCATATTGGTCGCGGCAGGCCTATCTGCGCCCGCCGCGGCGGCCCTGCCGGACCCTGTCCGGGCCATGCTCGATGCCGCGATCGCATCCGGAAACAAGCAGGATGTGGCGGCAGTAGCGAAAGTCGCCAAAGCAACAAATCCGGAGGATGTTGCGGAGATCGACTCGATCGTTGCCGACTATAATCGCAAGCTCGCAGCACAGGCCGCTGCCTCACTGCGCGAAAAGCAGGAGGCTGGTTTTTTTGAAAACTGGAAGGGGCAAGGCGAGCTTGGTGGGTCTCGTTCTACCGGCAATACCAGGAATCTTGGTCTTTCGGGTGGCCTGAAACTGGTCAAAGATGCGGTAAAATGGCGGCTCAATTTCCAGGCGCGCGCCGATTATGAACGCAACAATGGCAAAACAACACGCGATCAACTCAGCGCCACGATCGAGCCGAATTACAAGTTCAACAAGGGCCTTTACGCCTATGGCCTGGCACAATTTGAGCGTGACAGATTTCAGGGATTTACGGCTCGCTACACTGTATCGGGCGGGCTGGGTTATGAGGTCGTCAAAACCAAGGACCTGCGTCTGGCGGTGAAGGCCGGCCCTGCGCTGCGGATCACCGATTTTGTCAACGGAGACTCCCGAAGCAGCCTGGCCGGTCTGGTGGGAGTTGATTTCGACTGGAAAATCTCGGACAATGTGAAATTCTCGCAAGACGCAGGCGGCACCTGGGCGAGTGATGCTCAGGGATTCACCTCAGCCGTTGCGGTCTTCGAAAGCGGCAACACCACTCTGAATGCGACATCGGCACTGGATGCCAAGCTGATTGGTGCACTTTCAGCACGGATTTCCTATACCATCGAACATGAGACAAATCCGCCGGTCGGCCGTGCCAAGACAGACACGATCAACCGTGCTACCCTGGTTTATGATTTCTGATATTATGGGCGAAAGCCGATTTGTCAGGGCGTTTCGGTAACCGGCTCTTCATCGCCAACTTTGGGCTTTGGCGTCACTGCCGCGGCCGAGAGCACGGGTTTTTCTGCCGCTACCTTGATTGCTGATGCAAGCTGTTCGGTCTGCGCGCAGCGCGACCGGCACAGGGTTTCAATCCGCGACAGGTTCACTCTGGCCTTCTCGACGGCGCCTCGCTGGATGAGAGCCTCACCCTGCCCGGCCAGCGCATCGAGATTATTCGGATCAAGAATGAGCGCTTCCCGATAGAGGCGGATCGCCTTGCCCGGCAGGTCCTGCACCCGGGCGATTTGGGCCAGGGCTATGAAGGCCGAGCCGTTGCGCGGGTCCACGGCGAGAGATGTTTCATAGAGATCTGCTGCGAGATCGAGTTCACCACGTTTTTGTGCCGCTTCGCCCATTTGCATATATTCAACCGAGCGCTGCTTGATCTCGATATCGGCAGACTGGCCGAAACCGGCGCTGGAAACGGTAGCAAAAACAAGGGACAAGGCGACAACAGCCGGTGAAAAACGCATAATCAACTCCAATAAGCTCTCGCGATCATAGCCAGACTCAGCTGCATGCTGGCTTAACATGTTTTGCTATCACAGTTTTTCGAGACAGGTAAAATAAAAGCCATCCGTTCCATCGTGGTGCGGTGAAAGAAGCATACCTTTACGATATTGACGGCCAATCGGCAAATCAATCGATATTTCCTGCCACTCGGGATGATCTGCCAGAAACCGGACAGCCTGGTCACCGCCCTCGGCATCGAGTAGTGAACACACTGCATAGACGAGACGTCCTCCCGGCTTCACCAGTTCGCTCCCGAGAACCATCAATCTTTGCTGCAATTCGGTAGTATGATCCAGCCGTTTCGGGGTCATCCGCCAACGCAGTTCAGGGTTCCGGCGCCAGGTGCCCGTGCCGCTGCAAGGCGCGTCAATCAGAACGAGGTCACACCGCGAACGCAGGTGGCTAACGGCTTCCATTTCCTCACCCGGAGCAAGCAAAACCGTCTCGATATTCCGGGCATCCGCTCTCCGCTTGCGAGGCTCGATCCGGCTTAGCCGCCCGCGATCCGTGTCCGCTGCGATTATTTTGCTATCGGGCGGAAGCATTGCTGACAAAGCAAGTGTCTTGCCGCCTGCCCCGGCGCATAGATCCAGAGCCAGTTTGGGCTTCGCGGCTGCGCTGGCCGCCGCGATCGCCTGACTCCCCAGATCCTGAATTTCCAAAGCGCCCTCACGGAACAGCGCCGTGTCTTCCAGCTTGGTGCCAGCCGCCAGCTCGTAAGCATTTGGAAGCGTCAGTGTGACAGCATCCGGCCAAGCCGACTTGACATCTATATCCGTGGAACGGCGACCATTCACCCGGATATGCAGAGGCGCTCTGTCAAACAGCGCTTTGCGCTCTGTCTCGTCAATGAGGCTGGCGAACTTGGCCGTCAGCCAATCCGGAATTTGCGGACCGGTCGCAACTGGCTCATCGCCTCCGATGGCAGCAGGGCCATAGTTCGCGCCCGAAAAAAGCTCCTGCAGTTCCGGCTGTTCTGCCACCAGTCCCAGCATGGCTTGCCTGCCGCTTTCAGGTCGGTCGCCCCAGCGCCTGATCGCCGTATAGACATGCTCACGAATGGCCCGACGATCTCCGGACCCTGCGTAACGCCGTTCCTTGAAAAACTTTTTGGCAATATTGTCCGCAGACGCGCCATTGTCGCGAGCAGCGGCGATGATCCAGTCGAGCAGCTCGATTGCAGCCTGAAGTCTCGCTGCAGGGGTCATCGATCAATCCGATCTTCGGCCTGGCCGACCGGCCAGACAAACATTGGCAGGAATATCTTGGCTTCGATCACGCGCGGCCTCTCGGGGCCTTATCGCGTAGGATAATTGGGTGCCTCTCTGGTGATCGAAACGTCATGTACATGGCTTTCCTGCAATCCGGCGTTGGTAATCCGGACAAACTCAGCACGATCGCGCAAATCTTCGAGTGTTGCAGAACCGGTGTAGCCCATCGCCGCCTTCACGCCGCCAACCAGTTGATGAATTACGTCGCGCGCCGGTCCCTTGAACGGGACCTGCCCTTCAATCCCTTCCGGTACCAGTTTCATCTGGTCGGTGATATCCTGCTGGAAATAACGATCCGCCGATCCACGCGCCATGGCGCCGACCGAACCCATGCCGCGATAGCTTTTATAGGCTCGCCCCTGATAGAGAAACGTTTCGCCCGGCGCCTCTTCCGTACCAGCCAGCAACGATCCGATCATCACCGCAGATGCGCCGGCAGCCAACGCTTTGGCCACGTCACCCGATGTTCGCAATCCGCCATCGGCTATGACCGGGATACCCGATTTTTCGGCTTCTTCGGCGCAGTCCATGATTGCGGTCAGTTGGGGTACACCGACGCCAGCAACAACGCGGGTCGTGCAGATCGAGCCAGGACCGATACCCACCTTGATTCCGTCTGCGCCAGCATCAATCAGGGCCCGGGTGGCAGCGGCTGTCGCGACATTGCCAGCAATGACCTGAACGCCGTTCGACCGCTTTTTGACCTCTTCCACCGCCCGCGACACCATCGCGCTGTGGCCGTGTGCCGTGTCGATAACGATCAAATCGCACTCAGCATCAATCAGCGCCTGGGTTCGCTCCAGACCACTGTCGCCGACCGTCGAAGCAGCAGCCACCCGTAACCGCCCGGATTCATCCTTGGTGGCGTTGGGATAGGTAACCGCTTTCTCGATATCCTTGACCGTGATCAGGCCGACGCAACGATAATGCTCGTCCACCACCAGCAATTTCTCGATCCGCCGCTGGTGCAAGGTGCGCCGCGCTTCCTCCTGGCTCACACCGGCAGGAACCGTAGCGAGATTATCCTTGGTCATCAGCTCGGAGATCTGCTGTTTCGGATTTTCCGCGAAACGGACATCGCGATTGGTCAGAATGCCAACCAGCTTGCCCGATTTCTCGACCACAGGAATGCCGGATATCCGGTTTTGCTGCATCGTCGCCTGCGCTTCGGCAAGCGTTGCTTCCGGGGCAATTGTGATTGGGTTGACCACCATGCCTGACTCAAAGCGCTTCACCTGCCGCACCGCAGCCGTCTGCTGCTCGATCGTCAGGTTCCGGTGCAGCACGCCAATCCCGCCCATTTGCGCCATCACGATCGCCATGTCGGACTCGGTCACCGTATCCATGGCCGAGGAAAGAACCGGAATATTCAGACCGATCAGTTTGGTCAGACGGGTTTTTGTGTTGGCCTGGCTCGGCACAATCTCGGATGCAGCCGGCTGCAAAAGGACATCGTCAAAAGTCAGTCCCAATCGAATTTCTTTTTGTATGCCCGGCCTGCTCATGATCGCCACTTTCCGATATCGTGAATGTGATTCTGTGGCGGCCCATGTAATCAGTTATCGGCGGAACCGCTAGTGGCTATTCCCGGATAAGTCGTCGTGGAAGAAAAATAATTGCCCAGCGCGACGTGAAAATTCGCGTCAGCCGCAGCTCCGGTCAGAACCAGACTATCATTCGCTTCGTCGGTGACGTCGTGATAGGCGCCATCAAGAAAGGCTTGGAGCGACTCCTCATCGGCAAATGCACTGGTGATCATATAGGCGGGCACGCCCCGCTCGAGAAACACATAGCCGTCCTGGCGTTTCACATACGCATTCCCTTTTCCGCTTTGATCAATGTCCCGTCCCTCCTCCTCGGCGACGAGCGCGATATCGCTGTCCAATGATGACCTGCCCATTCCGACGACCGCAATCTCCTGACCACTGCCAGAGAGCGCGACCGTATCCGCATTGAATACAGCCTTGAATGTTTGCAGCGGAACAGGCGGATGGTTCGCGAAGGCTTCCGCCCCGAGCAGGCCTTTTTCCTCAGCAGTAGTGGCCAGGAAAAATATGTCGCGATCGTGCTGATCGGCCGATAGCCGCTTGGCTGTTTCTATGAGGAGCGAGATGCCGCTGGCATTGTCGACCGCGCCATTGCAGATCCTGTCTTTGTCAGGATCAAGGGGGTCTTCGGACCGGCAGATACCGAAATGATCCCAGTGCCCCAGGAACAACAAGGCGCCGCTTTTCGGGTCAGTGCCGGGAATTTTCCCGATCACATTGTGCGAAATATAAGACCGGACCTGCGTCTCAGCTTTGGCGGCGGCGTTCAGGCCAAGCTCGATCACCGCCAGCTCATCTCTGTCAGCGAGCAGGCGCTCTGGATCCTGGCCCGATTTCCGCATCAGCTTCTGGAATTGATCGAAGCTGATGACTCCTTCCAGCTCCGCATGATTTTCAGGATCAGCGAGGGCGGTGGACGCGCGCTGGAAAAATCGCTGAAATCTGGTCCACCGGTCCTGATCATCCAGAACCGTAATCACGCCAACCGCTCCATCCTGAAGCAGCTTTGCCTTGCGATTGCGAAAATCCGGAACCCGGCCGCTATCGTCGCGCGGCTTCCGCGGCAGCAACACGAGCTTACCGGTCACCGCCGGTTCATACTGACCGTGCTCG
Source organism: Parasphingorhabdus sp. (assembly GCF_048269865.1). GTDB lineage: Bacteria > Pseudomonadota > Alphaproteobacteria > Sphingomonadales > Sphingomonadaceae > Parasphingorhabdus. Next base: position 255,791 of record NZ_JBLWUA010000002.1, read on the forward strand.
GCATAACCGACAAAAACGACCGGGATAGCGGATTGATGGTAACTGGACTCTCTGCTCCGCAAGACAATATCGTCCTGCTCAACCCGCACTCTCTGGTGACTATTGCTATCAGTCAGCGCTAGCCGATAGGATTGCGGCGTCCGCACCGTCAGAGTTACCGGAGCATACCACGAACCATCCGTTCCGGCGGGTCTGAAGCCAGCCTTCGACCATTGCGTGGCGATATAGTTGACGGTCTTATTTTCACCAGCGGTGCCAGGTTCGCGTCCCTCAAATTCATCGCTGGCGAGAATTTCGATATGCCGGCGCAAATCTGCTTCGCTAATGTCCTGGGAACGCGCCGCTCCCGACAACATCAGACCAAAAACGAACAACCCGGCAGACAAACGCATCACCCTTACAACCTCTTACTCAGCACAGAAACTTCGCTTTTCTCTTGGCATTATGCGGCAAATAATCAATGCTTATGAGACGGGTCGCAGAGGAGAATGAAAATGGGCGTTTCGCTGCTATTGTTGGTGCTTTTGGTCATCATCATCTATCTTTTTGCGAGTATCAAGATAGTCCGCCAGGGCCATCAATATACCATAGAATATTTCGGCCGCTTCACAACGACAGCGCAGCCGGGGTTCAACTTTTATCCCGCATTTCTCTATCGCGTCGGCCGCAGGGTCAACATGATGGAGCAGGTTCTGGATATTCCGGGTCAGGAAATCATCACCAGGGACAATGCGATGATCTCCACCGACGGCGTGGTGTTCTTTCAAGTCCTGGATGCGGCGAAGGCCGCCTATGAAGTCAACGATCTGTACAACGCAATTCTCAATCTTGTGACCACCAATCTTCGCACCGTTATGGGCTCCATGGATCTGGACGAAACATTGTCCAAGCGCGACGAAATCAACGGCCGGCTTCTGGTTGTAATCGATGATGCCACAACGCCTTGGGGGATCAAGATTAACCGCGTCGAGATCAAAGACATCCGTCCACCGCAGGATATTATCAACGCGATGGCCCGACAAATGAAGGCGGAGCGCGAAAAACGCGCCAATATCCTGGATGCGGAAGGCGCGCGCGCTTCTGAAATTCTCCGGTCCGAAGGTGAAAAGCAGGGCCAGATATTACAAGCCGAAGGCCGGAAGGAAGCTGCATTTCTGGATGCCGAAGCCCGCGAACGCGAAGCACAGGCTGAAGCGAAGGCCACGCAGATGGTGTCCGAGGCCATTGCCGGCGGCAATGCTCAGGCAATCAACTATTTTGTTGCTCAAGACTATGTGAAGGCAGTCGGGAAATTCGCCACATCGCCCAATGCCAAGACCATATTGTTCCCGGTTGAAGCGACCCAGCTCATTGGAACATTGGGTGGAATCGGAGCGTTGACCAAAGAAGCGCTGGGCGAGAATAGCGAGATATTCGCACCGCCGCCGCGCCGGGGGCCGTTCGACAATCAGGACAAATAATCTCGAAAGCTAGCAAGGCATAGCCATGGATGATTTCACTATCAGCAATCCGGAATATGTCTGGCTCGGCCTCGCCGCGTTATTGGCGCTGGCCGAGCTATTCGTTCCAGGCGTCTTTCTGATTTGGGTTGCGGCTGCTGCGGCCGTAACCGGCATTCTGTCCCTGTTCATCGACCTGACCTTTGCCGGACAGCTCACCGCGTTTGGCCTCTCGACAATAATCGCGGTGCTGGGCGGCCGGCGCTGGTATCTCACGCATGTTGTCGAGAGCGATAATCCGCTGCTGAACAACCGTTCGGCGCAATTGATCGGAAAAACGGTCACCGTCGTCGAGACGGTTTCAGCGAATGGCGGCCGCGTCAAAGTCGGCGACGGAGAATGGCCTGCCAAAGGCCCGAAAATGGCCAAAGGAACAATCGCGAAAATCGCAGCGGTGGAAAACGGAATTCTCTGTCTGGAGGCGGTCGACGATCCCGATCAGGTAACAGCTGCCGCCACTAGTTGAAGGGATCCGCCGCAGCCTCTGCTCGCCAAATCTAGCGCGCCAGCTTCCCGGCCATGCCAATGATGTCGTCAAGCGGATTGCCGTCGCCATTCAGGTCAAGCAGCGATCCCAGACCGCCGGCAGATGCCTTGCCTCCGCCCAGCAGTCCGCCGATCAGGCCGCCAAGCCCGCCCCCGTTGCCAGCACTGTCACCAGCCTGTTTAGCCATATATCCAGCGACCATCATCGCTACCATCGGCAGCATTTTCTTGAGCAGATCACTGCTGATCCCGGTTTGCTGTTCCGCACCGGCAGCAACGGTCCGGCTTACTTCCTTCGAACCGAAAATCTGCCCCAGCACATCATTGCCCTTGGCGACTGGCGTTGGCTCCGTTCCCAGCACACTGTCGAGCAGGCCGCCTCCGCCCAGTTGCACAAGCAAGCCGCCCAATCCATCCAGGCCGCCCGGCTGCGCTTGTGTGGTTTTCTTGAAACCGCCCAATATGGCCGGCAACAGGGCAGCAGTACCAGCTTCCGCCACGCTTTCGCTGACGCCGAGTTCCTTTGCCATCGTGCCGATCCCGCCCGACTGCTGTAATATGTTGATGATATTCATTGTCACTCTCCTCGCCATCATCATGGCATGTACTGATTCCGTTACTTTCTCGCGCTCTAGCACAATCTTTGCAAAAAAAGCCACTAATCGGCAGAGTTACAAGTGTTTACAGAGAAATCACGGCATCCGTTCGTTTAGAAACGACAACAGCAATTGACTCCGGGGCCACGAACACCGAGATGATTACATGAAGGCGTAGCAATGCAAAAGCTGATCAGCGATTTCCCCAATTTGTAGAGGAGCAGAATATGAGTATTTTTGGAAAAATCAAAAACGCAATCTTTGGCAAGGAAGCCAAGGCCGAGGAACCCAAAGTCGCAGTAACCCCTGTAACGGCTGCCCCTGCCCATCGCGCGGCAATCAGCGAAGTTGATGTCGCCGAAAGGCTCGACAATATTCCTGGCTCCGACAAGCTTAACTGGCGGACGTCGATTGTCGACCTGATGAAGCTCGTTCAGATCGACGCGAGCTACGAAAATCGCAAAGAACTGGCGCAGGAACTTGGCAATGCCGATTATAGCGGATCGGCTGAAGACAATATCCTGCTGCACAAGCAGGTGATGAACAAGATCGCTGAAGCGGGCGGTATCGTTCCGGCCGAACTGAAAGATTAATCATCTGGACCACAGGTCCAATTGAACATAGGCGGGGGCTGTGAGCGATCATGGCCCCCTTCCTTTTGCCGAACCCCCATATGGCTGTCGGCGGTGTCCGCGTTTGGTCACTCTGCGCAAATCGCTACGCAAGACAAAGCCTGACTGGTGGAACGGACCGGTTCCCGCTTTTGGCGATCCAGAGGCCTGGCTGGCCGTCGTTGGCCTGGCACCGGGCAAGGAAGGCGCAAACCGGACAGGACGGCCGTTCACCGGCGACGCCTCCGGCGAAATGCTGTTCGCGACCCTTACCAAATTCGGTTTCGTACAAGGCGAATTCGCAAATGACCCAAGCGACGGGATTGCGCTCGATGGCGCGATCATTCTGAACGCAGTCAAATGCCTGCCACCGGAAAACAAGCCAACCGGAGCCGAGGCGAATAACTGTCGCGATTTTCTGAAAAAGGCAATCCGCGCCCTGCCCAATTTGCGGGTCATCCTGGCTCTTGGTAAAATCGCCCATGATAATTTGATCCGGATGGAAGGCCTGAGACTGGCGGACCATAAATTCAGCCATGGCGCCGATCACCAGTTACCGGATGGCCGCATCCTCATCGATAGCTACCATTGCAGCCGATATAATGTGAATACGGGCCGTTTGACGGCGGCGATGTTTGAGCGTGTGTTTGAGCAGACGGTCTATCTGTCTTCCACTAACCGGCCGTAAAGCTCCGGTCGCCGATCCCGGAAGAATCCCATGCCCGCCCGGTGCTTGCGCGCCTCGGCAAGGTCGAAAGATGCGATCAGCACGCCGGTTTCATCCGATCCATATTGCCGGATCAGATCACCCCATTGGTTGGCGATAAAGCTGTGCCCGTAAAATGCCTGCCCTTGCTCGATGCCAATGCGGTTGCTGGCAACAATCGGCATACAGTTGCTAACCGCATGTCCCTGCATCGCACGACGCCACATCCGGCTGGTGTCAAACTCGGCATCATATGGCTCTGACCCGATCGCGGTTGGATAGAATAATATTTCTGCGCCCATAAGAGCCATCGCCCGCGCTGTTTCCGGGTACCACTGATCCCAGCATATCCCGACTCCGATCCGAGTACCGAAAATATCCCAGACCTTGAAACCGGTATTGCCCGGGCGGAAATAGAATTTTTCCTCGTAACCCGGCCCATCGGGGATATGACTTTTCCGATATACGCCCATGATCTCGCCGTCCGGACCGATCATCGCCAGACTGTTGTAATGATGCGGCCCGTCCTGCTCAAAAAAGCTGGCCGGAATTGCGACGCCATATTGTTTGGCGAGCTTTTGCATAGCCAATACCGGACGGCTCTCCCCGACCGGTTGCGCCAGCGCGAACAGCGCTTCATCCTCGGTCTTGCAAAAATAGGGACCTGCAAACAGCTCCGGCGGCAGAATGATCTGCGCGCCCTGCTCTGCGGCTTCCGCGACAAGGCCGCTTACCGCCTCAATATTTGGCTCTTCATCATCGGCCAAGGCCAATTGCAGGGCCGCTACGCATATATTGGTCATAGCGGCCCTGTTAGCGGCTTAGGGGCGCTTCTTAAACAATAATGTCATCCGGTCGGATTCGCCGATCGCCTGATATTTGGCTTTGTCGGCATCCCCTGACCCCAGAACCGGCGGCAATGTCCACACGCCGCCTTCATAATCGGACATATCTTTCGGATTGGCATTGATCTCCGATTCATCAACCAACTCAAAACCGTTCAGCTCGAACAGATCCACGACCGATTCCTGCTTAATATATCCCTTGCTGCCGTTGGACATGGCGTAGGATGCGTCAGGCTTGGCTCGATGCTGGACCACCCCAACCATGCCGTCATCGGCAAGCATTTCACGCAAGGCCCTCAGCTCGGAATCCGCGCGATTGCCGTTGAGCATACCGTGCAGCGATCGGAAAATAAAGATCCGGTCAACCTTTCCCTTCATAGTGTCGGGCAATTCGTCGCTTTCAAAAGCCATTATCTTTTTTGCGTCCATCCCGGTCCATTTAGCCGCTGCAACCGGAAAGCTTTCCGGCCAGCCCTTGGCCCGTGCTTCTCGCGCCCGGTCCGGAAAATTGGTAGCCGAACTGTCTCCATTGATCGCAATATATGTCCCGCTGCCGGCAAGATAGGGCACCAATATGCGCGTATACCAGCCGCCGCCCGGTCCATATTCCACCACCGTTTGGTCGGGCTTTACCCCGAAAAACATCAGCGTCTCTGCCGGATGGCGATAGACATCACGAGCCTTGTCATCAGCGCGTCGCTCGTGATCGAGAACAGCCTTCATGTCTGCTGAATGCATCGAGGCACCATCCTTTTCGTGATGGTTGGCAACCGCAGGAGCTCCAGCGGTCAGCATCGCCAGCGCCGCACTGGCCATAAGCAATTTCTTCATGACATTTTTCCTCTCATATTTTTTGGCACCAATTCTCTCACCGCATCACTAACGGCGACGCTTGGGGGCACAATATGTATTATCGGGCACTCTCCATAGACAGCTTATATTGCGGCAGCAGATCGGGTCTGGGATAGAGTTCATCAAATGGCACGGATTTTCCCGTGTCCTGCACAATCCGCACATGTTTTCGCCCTAGCAGCCGCGGCTCATCGACGCCGCAGCTATGCGCGATGACTTCAACCTCGTGAACAATGTTACGGCAGTAATTGGCAACCTTTACCTTCTTGTCCTGGGGATCCAGGCCGCGCTGCAGGCGCGGATTATGCGTCGTGATCCCTGTCGGACAGGTGTTCTTGTTGCACTTTAGCGACTGGATACAACCAAGCGAAAACATGAAACCGCGCGCGGTATTGACGAAATCGGCTCCCGCGCAGATCGCCCACGCGACGCTGGCAGGCGTAACCCGCTTGCCCGATGCTATGATCTTAATCCGCTCCCGCAGCCCGTATCGCGAAAAAATATCGGACAGCATCGGCAGACTCTCCTTCAGCTGCAATCCGACATTATCCATCAACGGCATCGGCGCAGCACCAGTGCCACCATCGCCGCCGTCCAGCGTGAAAAAGTCGGGTGCACTTTCAACGCCGCGCTTGTGGATTGCTTCACACAATTCCTCCAGCCAGCCATAGGCTCCGACGACAGCCTTTATCCCGGTCGGTTTGCCGGTGACGTCACGCACATGATGAATGAAGTCCAGCAGATCATCGACGCTGTTGATCTCGGGATGGCGGTTGGGCGAAATGCTCGGCTTCCCTTCTTCGATTCCCCGGATTTCGGCGATCATTTTATTCACTTTTTCTCCGGGCAGGATCCCGCCCTTGCCCGGCTTGGCACCTTGCGAGAGCTTGATTTCAAACATCCTCACCTGATCATGCGCAGCCACCTCTCGCAGCTTGTCATCGCTCAAGCTCCCGTCGCTGTGGCGAACACCATATTTGGCCGTGCCGAGCTGGAAAATAATGTCGCAGCCACCTTCGAGATGATAAGGAGACAAGCCTCCTTCCCCGGTGTTCAGCCAGCAACCTGCCAGTTTTGCGCCGTGCGACAGTGCCCGGATCGCCGGCACCGACAAGGCGCCGAAGCTCATCGCGGAAATGTTGAAGAATGAATGCGCTTCATAGGGATGTTTCGAATAGGGTCCGACCACTCGACTGGTCGTTTCCGCTGCATCGGTCTTCAGCGTCGGAAACGGACAATTGACAAATATCGCGGTGCCGGGCGGATCGAGATTCTTCGTCGACCCGAAAGCGATGGTATTGTCCATACCCTTCCCGGCTCTTTTTACCCATTCGCGCTCGGCCCGGTTGAAAGGCATTTCCTCGCGGTCCATGGCGAAAAAATATTGCCGGAAAAACTCTCCAAGCGTTGAAAAAATATGACGAAACCGGCCGATGACCGGATAATTGCGCCGCACGGCATCCTGTTTCTGCGTTATATCGATCAAAAAAAGAAGGACGATAACAGCCAGCCCGAGTCCCAGCAGCACGATGAATATATAGGTCAGCGCACTTAATACGCTCAACAGGCTGTCCGTCATCGATATCCTCTCTACTGGCTTGATAGGCATTTATCAGCTTACGCCGCTGTGACCAACACACGCCTGCACTGCGGCGCGGGTTAAGAAAGCGCCGGAATCTGCTGTGAAATGCAGTGAAAACTGCCACCGCCGCGCAACAGCGCCTGGCTGGATAGTCCGACAACCTTGCGATCGGGGAACAGAGCGGAAATTCCATCAACGGCCTTGATATCGTTCGCCGCCGCATATTGCGGAACCGCGACCACGCTATTGCCGATATAGAAGTTCATATAGCTGGCCGGAGCAATCTCTCCGTCGATCTTGTACAGCCCTGCGGATGGCAAGCGGGCCACCTCTAATCCGAACGATTTGGCCCGCTCCGCAGCGTCGGCAAAAATCTGGGCGTTGGGATCATCGGCAGTATCGGCCTCCGGAACAACGACTTTGCCTGGCGCAACAAAGCGAGCGAGATTATCAACATGCCCGTCGGTATGATCGGCGACCAGCCCGTCACCGAGCCAGCAAATATCCGCTACCGCCAATGCTGCTCGTAGGCGGGCTTCGGCCTCATCGATGGTGAGCCCGTCGTTGCGATTGCCATTGAGCACGCATTGCGCCGTGGTGACCAGACGGCCCGCTCCGTCTCCATCGATCGCACCGCCTTCCAAAACCCAATCCTGATCGCGCACTTTCAGATCAAAGCGCTCGGCCAACCGCAGGCCGATATCCTGATCACCAGCCATCGCATATTTTCCGCCCCAGCCGTTAAAGCTGAAATTCTGGCCCAGAAGGCCATTTGAACCCGCACAAAAAATAGGCGCAGAGTCGCGCAGCCAGATATCCCCGAACGGCTCGAAAATGATTTCGACGGGGGGCCGGACAAGCAGGCGCGCGGCCTCGGCGTCAGCACTTGTCCGGCAGACCAGAACGACTGTCTCTCCCGCCCCTTCGTCAGCGACAGCATTTGCAAATGCTGCTACCTCGCGCTGCGCTTCAGCGAGTCCGACCGGCCATTCCGCCGGATCACCGGGAAAGCCGATCCAGACCGCCTGATGCGGCTCCCATTCTGCTGGCCATCTCATATCGGCCTCTTTCAGCTGGGATTAGCTACCGGCCCGGCTTTTGTCCCGGATCGCCCGGAATTCGTCGCCTTCATTCCAGTTCGGCCAGTCTTCGGTCATCGCCATCATCCGGCCGACGGTATAATAGACCTTGAGATCACCCATTACGCCGGTCCAGTCCCAGTTCGGATCATATTCATCCTTCGGTCCATGATAGCGATTATCGGTATAATCCTTGGCAGCGGCCTCGCCCGCTTCCCGGCCGCCGTCGACCATATCTTCACCGCCTTCGAAATAAATCATCGGCACGCCAAGCTTGGCAAAGCTGAAATGATCGGACCGGTAATAGAAGCCCTTCTCCGGCGTCGGTTCAGCTTCGGCCACACGGCCATCCTCTTTCAAGGCCGCTTCCAGATACGCATCCAGCTCCGACTTGCCCTTGCCAACCACAACGACATTTGTCGCCGGACCGGCCATGGCAAAAGCATCCATATTCACGCCGCCGACCGTCTGGCTGAGCGGATAGATCGGATTTTCCGCATAATATTTTGAGCCGAGCAATCCCGATTCTTCAGCCGTCACCGCCAGAAAAATAACGCTCCGGTCCGGGGCACCTGCTTTGACATAGGCCTCGGCCAGCGCCACCAGCGCCGCAGTGCCCGTTGCATTGTCTATGGCACCGTTGCAGATATCGTCGCCATCGGGAGCAGGCTTGCAGTGACCCAGATGATCCCAGTGAGCGGTATAGATGACATATTCGTCTGGACGAGTCTTGCCCTTCAGAACACCGATGACATTCTTGCTGTCGGTCTTCTTGATATCATTTTCCAGCGAAACCGATGCTTTCTGCTTCAGGTCCACCGCCTTGAAACCCTTTTCCTTCGCTGCCCTCATCTGCGCAGCCAAATCTTCACCAGCTGCGGCAAAAATCTTGGCAGCCGCCTCTTTCTGGATCCAGCCGTTCAATTTTGTCTGATCGGCACCACCGTTGGCGGACTGGGCGTAAAATTGCTCGCCAGTCCAGCTCGATTCAACCACGTTCCAGCCATAGGCAGCCGGGTCTGTGTCATGAATGATCAGCGCCGCAGCAGCACCCTGCCGTGCCGCTTCTTCATATTTATAGGTCCAACGGCCATAATAGGTCATCGCCCGTCCCCCAAATTCGCCGTCCAGGCTTTCGGTACCGAAATCCGGATCGTTGACGAGAATGACGACCGTCTTGCCCTTCACGTCGACATCGGCATAGTCATTCCAGCCGCGCTCCGGCGCGTTGATGCCATAGCCGACAAACACCATGTCACTGTCGGTCACTTCGACTTTGGGCTGTTCCTGATAGCTCGCAACAACATAGTCGCTGCCATAGTCAAAGGAGAAATCACTCTCGCCGCCGCGAATTGTCAGCGGCGACATATTTTTGGCCGTGATGCCGACCAGCGGAACATCCTGGAACCAGCTATCGCCATTCCCGGGTTCCAGTCCTGCTTCCGCGAATTTTGCGGAAATCAGCTTGGTCGCCTTTTCCTCACCCGCTGTCCCCGGAGCGCGGCCTTCGTAGGCGTCAGAGGAAAGCTCCTCGGTGATGGATTTCATGGTTTCGACCGACAGGTCTGGAGCTGCGACTTCGGGAAGGGCAAGTGTCGCATCTTCCTCTTCAATTTTCGTGCAGCCAGCCAAGGCCAACGCCGGGAGGACAAATATCAACAGCGACCGTTTCATCATATTGCATTACCTTCTGAAATTTTCAGTTTCGCAAATCGTTGTTTACCCAATGGCATGCGATTTTAGGCAAGGCAAGGTGCGTCACCGTCGACAGTGGAAACGTGCCGCTAACCGTATCCGTGTGTCCCTATGGATCCTGCCCACAAACAAAAAAGGCGGCTCGCGAGAGCCGCCTTTTTTGAAACTTTCTGACACCGATCAGCGCGAATAGAATTCAACAACCAGATTGGGTTCCATCGTCACCGGATAAGGCACTTCATCCAGTGTCGGGATCCGGACATAGGTCACTTTGTCAGTGCCGTCAGGCGCTACATATTCAGGAATATCACGCTCCGGCAGGCTCTGCGCTTCAATCACGAGCAGCATTTCCTTTGCCTTGTCGCTCAGCGAAATTTCGTCGCCAGGAACGACCTTGCGCGAAGCAACATTACATTTGACGCCATTGACGCGAATGTGGCCGTGGCTCACGAGCTGACGGGCAGCAAAGATGGTCGGGGTAAACTTCGCGCGATAGACAACCATGTCAAGGCGCCGCTCCAGCAGGCCAATCAGATTCTGGCTGGTATCGCCTTTCATCGCTGCGGCTTCTTTATAAGCGCGTCGGAACTGCTTTTCCGTCACATCGCCATAATAGCCCTTGAGCTTTTGCTTGGCGCGCAGCTGAATGCCGAAGTCGGAAAGCTTGCCCTTGCGGCGCTGGCCATGCTGGCCGGGGCCGTAATCGCGGCGATTGACGGGAGATTTGGGGCGGCCCCAAATATTCTCACCCATGCGGCGATCGAGCTTATACTTGGAACTGGTACGTTTGGTCATATCAATGACTCCTCATTTGCTGTTTTATCGTCTTCCCGGAGCGCACCATCAAAACAGCTGTTTTGATGCGGCCACCGCTTCACCGGGGTGCGGGGCCAATTGCAAGTGCGCGCCTATGACGAGCAAACTCTTCATTGTCAACTGTCTTTCCGTGCGAAAAACGTCCGCAAATCCGCAACAGGCCTCGACTCTCAATCGAGCGGAGATTATTGCCCGATGATGACCAAAAGTACATCATTGCCGCCCATGGAAACCATGAACGATGTCCGGGAGCAGGTTGACCGCATTGACTCCGAGATTATCGCGCTGATGGCCCAGCGATTTGCCTGTATGGATGCTGCTGCCCGGATCAAGCAAGACCGCAATGTCGTCCGTGATGAAACCCGCAAGGCAGCCGTCCTGCAAAATGTCAAGAAACTGGCGGAGGAAGCCCGCATTCCCGTCCCCGCGATGGCAGCGATCTGGGAAATGCTGGTGGAAACATCGATCAGCTATGAACTGCAAAAATGGGATCAGCTGCGCAAATAACGGCTACTGTTTTTCCGCCTTGTCCTTGCGCGGAGGGCGTTCGAGCGACGATATCACGCCGCGCCACGTCTTGACTTCCTCATTCGTCCATGCCGGCTTGGTCAGCATATTGCGAAGCGTCACCTTCGTAGCCGCAGCCCGCTCGGCTGGATAGAAATAGCCGTTTTTGTCCAGCGCTCGTTCGAGATGCTCGTAAAACATGTCCAGCTCTCGTTGCGGTGCCGGTTCGGCCAGTTTCTTCTCCAGCGTCGGCTGAATAGTGGCTCCCCGATCCATTTTGGACAGTTCATAGGCCACGAGAATCACCGCCTGCGCCAGGTTGAGCGAGCCAAATTCCGGGTTGATCGGGACGGTGATGATCTTCCGCGCCAGCTCAACATCGACCACTTCCAGCCCGGCGCGCTCCGGCCCGAACAGGATCGCGCATCTGCCGCTTGCCTGCGCGATATCTTCCGCAGCCTCCCAGGGGGCAAGAACTGTCTTGGTCATGCCGCGCTTGCGGACGGTTGTAGCGTAAACATGCGCACAGTCCGCCACCGCGTCTGCCGTGGTTTCGAAAATCTGGGCCTGTTCGAGAACAACGTCCGCTCCCGAAGCCGAAGGCCCGGCAGCGGGATTGGGCCAGCCATCTCGTGGTTTGACGATGCGCATCTCGGTCAGCCCAAAATTCAGCATGGCGCGGGCGGCTTTTCCGATATTCTCGCCGAGCTGGGGATTGACCAATATGATCGCGGGCTGGTTATTCACGCGCCGCCGACATCTTTTACGCTGCCCGCAAATTCCTTGAAATCCTTCGCTTCGGTGAAATCCTTATAGACCGAAGCGAAGCGAATATAGGCGACGCTGTCGAGCGCTTTGAGGCCATCCATCACCATCTCGCCGATCTTCTTGGATGGAATTTCGGTTTCACCACTCGTTTCCAGCTGCCGCTGGATCCCGGAGACCAGCTGATCCATCTGCTCCTGCTTCAGACCGCGCTTCCGGCAAGCCAGAGAGACCGACAACTCGATTTTCGACCGATCAAAAGGCTCCTTGCGCTGCTCGCTTTTGACAACAGTAATTTCCCGCAATTGCACCCGTTCAAAGGTAGTGAACCGCGCACCGCAGCCTTCGCACTGACGGCGGCGCCGGATCGTTGTATTGTCCTCTGTTGGACGGCTGTCTTTCACCTGACTGTCGTCATGAGCACAAAAGGGGCAACGCATGATGTAGCTTTCTGTTAAGCTGGGTAGATCGGGAAGCGGTCACACAGCGCCTGCACCCGCTCGCGGACATCGGCTTCTACCGACGGATCGCCGTCCTCTCCCTTGTCTTTCAGCCCGTCCAGGACGTCGGCCACCATATCGCCGATCAGGCGGAACTCGGCCGGACCAAAGCCGCGGGTGGTGCCGGCAGGCGAGCCAACCCGGATGCCGCTGGTCTTCATCGGGGACTGCGGATCATTGGGGATGCTGTTCTTGTTGCAGGTGATGCCCGCCCGTTCGAGCGCTTCATCGGCATCCCGTCCGGTAATGCCGAGCGGCGACAGGTCGATCAGCGCCAGATGAGTGTCGGTTCCACCGGCGACGACATCGGCGCCGCGCTCCTTCAGCGTCGCCGCCAAAATCTTGGCATTTTCGATGACAGCGGCGGAATAGCTTTTAAACTCCGGACGCAGGGCTTCGCCAAAGGCAACCGCCTTGGCAGCGATCACGTGCATCAACGGACCACCCTGCAGACCAGGGAAAACGGCCGAATTGATTTTCTTGGCAATGGATTCGTCGTTGGTCAGGATCATACCGCCGCGGGGGCCGCGCAGGGTTTTGTGGGTGGTGGTGGTGACGACATGCGCATGATCCAGCGGGCTGGGATGCAGTCCGGCAGCAACCAGACCAGCAAAATGCGCCATATCCACCATGAAAATCGCGCCCACTTCATCGGCAATCGCCCGGAATTTCGCAAAATCAATCTGCCGAGGATAGGCCGAACCACCGGCAATGATCAGTTTTGGCTGATGCTCCTTCGCCAGAGCTTCAACTTCTGCATAATTGATCAAATGATCATCATCGTTGACGCCATATTGGATCGCATTGAACCATTTGCCCGATTGGGCAGGCTTGGCACCGTGGGTCAGGTGGCCGCCGGCATCCAGCGACATGCCAAGAATGGTATCGCCAGGCTTGACCAGCGCCAGCATCACCGCACCATTGGCCTGGGCACCGGAATGCGGCTGCACATTGGCAAAACCGCAATTGAATAGCTGCTTGGCGCGCTCGATCGCCAGAGTCTCGACATCATCCGATGGCGCGCAGCCCTGATAATAGCGACGGCCGGGATAGCCTTCGGCATATTTATTGGTGAAAACAGAACCTTGCGCCTGAAGAACCGCGCGGGACACGATATTTTCCGAGGCAATCAGTTCGATCTGGTTTTGCTGGCGCGATAGCTCCGAGTTGATCGCTCCGGCTACTGCTGGATCGCTTTCATTGACCGAAAAGTCGAAAAAACCGGTCTGCCTGATATCCTGCATATCTGCCACGTTGCTCATGCGCTAACTCCTTCAAATGATGGTGCGGACAATTTATCGACCCGCCGCTGATGCCGGTCGCCGCCAAATTCTGTTTTCAGAAAGACGTCGAGACAGTCTTTCGCGATTTCGATGCCGATCAAACGCGCGCCCATGGCAATCACATTGGCATCATTGTGTTCCCGCGACAGCTTCGCGGACAGGCCCTCAGAAACCAGAGCACAGCGACAGGCCGGATTGCGATTGACCGCCATGGAAATACCGATGCCTGACCCGCAAAGCGCGACCCCGCGCTCGACCCGGCCGGACGCCACTTCCTCTGCCAATTTATAACCATAATCCGGATAGTCGACGCTATCGGCGGTCATCGGACCAAGATCGGTGACTTCGTGCCCTGCCTCCTGCAACCAATCCACCAGCGCGGCCTTCAAATCAAGGGCGGCATGATCGGAGGCTATGGCGACGCGCATGGGATGGTCCTGAGTTAGAATCGAATGGCCGCTATTTAGTAGAGAGTCCGGCGATAGGCCACCAAATAGTTGACGCACCGCGCCATTCCAAGATTGATCTCCGGCAGAGGCAAATGTCCGGACCAGCCGATCCATATAGCCTGAACGCAGGTCTCAATCTTTAAATTTCCATCTGACTTCCCAGTTCCACCACCCGATTGGTCGGCAGCTTGAAAAATTCCATCGCTGTCGCCGCATTGCGCAACATCCAGGCAAAGAGCTTTTCCCGCCAGATCATCATTTCCGGTTTTTTCGAGGGCAACAAGGTCTGACGCGAAAGGAAGAAGCTGGTGGTCATCATATCGAACTCCATTCCACACTCCTTCACATTTTTCAGCGCTTCCGGAACATCGGTTTCCTGCATGAAGCCAAAATGGAGAATGAGCCGATAGAAACCGTCGCCCAGATCCTTGACTTCACAGCGCTTGTTCGGATTGACGGTCGGCACATCCCTGATGTTGACGGTCAGGATAACAACCCGCTCGTGGATCACCTTGTTGTGCTTGATATTGTGAAGCAGCGCGGATGGCACTCCAGCGGAGGAAGACGCCATGAAGATCGCCGTACCTGGTACTCTTGTCGCGCTATTGGCAGCAGATTTGGTGAAGATTTCGATCGGCATCGCCGCCTCAGCCATATTCTTGCGCATGATCTGCCGGCCCTTGGCCCAAGTGGTCAGAATGACAAAGGCAACGCCGCCAACAGCCAGCGGGAACCAGCCGCCGTCAGGGATCTTGGTAAGATTGGCCGCAAAATAAGCGCCGTCAACAATGAAGAATATCGCCAGCAGGGGAAGCGCAAACCACAATTTCCATTTCCACAGCACCAGCATCACTATGGCCAGCAGGCAAGTATCGATAAACATCGCACCGGTTACGGCGATGCCATACGCCGATGCAAGATTGCTGGAACTCTGGAAGGTCAGAACCAGCAGGATCACAGCAATCATGATCGCCCAGTTGACGAAGGGAATGTAAATCTGGCCAGCCTCCGACGCGCTGGTATGCTTGATCGTCAGGCGCGGAATAAAACCAAGCTGGATCGCCTGGTGAGTGACCGAAAAAGACCCTGAAATCACGGCCTGGCTAGCGATGAAAGTGGCCATGGTCGCCAGGATGACGAGCGGCAGTCGCAGCATTTCTGGCGCCATGATGAAGAACGGATTTTTAATGGCCTCGGTCGCCCCCGCTGCATCGAGCGATAGGATCATCGCACCCTGCCCGAAATAATTGCACAGCAAAGCCGGCATCACAAAGCCGTACCAAGCGACGCGCATCGGCTTGCGGCCGAAGTGCCCCATATCGGCAAACAGAGCTTCTGAACCGGTTACGGCGAGCACCACGGAGCCAAGAGCCAGGAAGGCCTTCACACCGTCCGTGATGAAGAATTGCAGCGCATACCAAGGATTGAACGCCAGCAGGATGGAGGGATGCTGAACGATCTGGATGAGACCGAGCGTAGCAATGATCGCGAAATAAAGAAACATGACCGGAGCAAACAACGCGCCTATTTTCGCAGTGCCGCGCGATTGAAGCAGGAACAGGAATATCAGCAGTGTCAGCGCAATCGGAATGACCAAATGATCCAAGCCGGGCTGAACGACGGTCAGCCCTTCAACCGCCGAAAGCACGGAAATGGCCGGCGTGATCATACTGTCGCCGTAGAAAAGCGCCGTTGCAAATACACCCAGTAATATGGCGAGCCAGCCGTATTTTGATCGGCGCATCGCACCCGATATCAGCGCCACCAGCGCAAGACTGCCCCCCTGCCCCTTGTTATCCGCTCGCATCGTGATGGTGACATACTGGATCGTGACGACGAGGGTCATCGACCAGAAAATCAGACTGACGACGCCCAGAATGTGAATCCGGTCAAGCTCGAGCGGATGCGCTCCGATGAAGGTCTCCCGAAATGCGTATAGCGGGCTCGTGCCAATATCGCCGAACACGATACCGATGGCACCAGCAGCCAGCTTGGCGATAGCTGTATTGCGCTGCGGCGAGCCATGGGTTTGCACCGTGTGGCTTTGCGCATCTGCGCTTTCATTTGGTTCTGCTGACATTGGTTGGCCGTTCAGGCGTACCCCGATCAATTTCGAAAAAAAAGGCGGTCTACTGACATTTGTTTCAGCAAGCGCGTGCGCTTAGCACCGGCATTGAGCAGGTGCAACAAATCGACGGACCGATAATATCAACTTATTCAAAAAACAGAAGTTTTACTGTCCTGGCGCTGGATCAGCAGGTGCTGGGAGGGATGGCTGTATCCGCTCCATCGCCGCCAACCGCGACTCGAGATCCGCGCGCCAAGGAGCATCTTCAGAGCTTCGTGCCAGCAATTCTTTCCAGATCGCCCTGGCCTGATCGATCTTGCCTGACTGGGCGTAAGCCAATCCCAGAAAAAATGGTGGGCCGGGATGTTCAGGAGACAGATCAGCCGCTTTCTGGAACGCAAATTGTGCGGCCGGCGTGACCATGCCATCCGCGTGCACCACCAGAGCGTTGCCCAGGCCTACCCAGAGATCGGGATCATCGGGATGCTCCTTAACCCCGTTGCGCAGATAGTTGGCCGCAGCGCCGTGTTTTCCGGCACGATTGAGCGAGTCGGAAAAAATCAGCCACTCCCGCGCCGTGCCGAAACGCTCCCCCATCTCGTCGCGCGCATCCGTCAGGTCGTCATCAAAGCTATTTGGCTTCTCTGTCGGCTCAACCGATACACCAGCCATCCCCGGATGCCCCTGCCACGCGTAACCAGCGACGCCCAGTAGCAGGGCAGCAGCGGTGATTTCGTAGGTAGCCCGCGACAATTTACCCAGTTTTATGAGGGCGGCAGCGCATATCAGCACAAAAATCAATAATATGATCCAGCCCATCATTCACTACCCTTCGATTTGCGAAAACGCCCACGCGCCAACCAAATAGCGGCAAGCAACAGCACAATCGGCGCGATCCACAAGGGCCATGTCACTGCCGAAGCGATCGGCGGATCGTAGGAGACCCAGTTACCATAACGTTCAATCAACCAGTTTCGCACCGCTTCCGGTGTTTCCCCGGCCGCTATCCGTTCACGCACTTGGCTGCGCATGTCGCCGGCCATCGGGGCGTTGCTATCGGCGATGGATTGGCTCTGGCATTTGAGACAGCGCAATTCTTCCATAAGGTCACGAGCAGCGGCCTCTTGGCGCGGATCATCCAGCTGACGGTCGGCATACGGCGCAGGTGGCAAGCCAGTTTGCGCCGCAATCGGCACCGAAAGGATCAGCATAAGCAAGGCAAGAAAGCGCTTCATCCCGCGTCCTCCAGCAACTTTTTAATCATCGCTATATCTTCCGGGCGGATATCGCCAATATGCTGATGCACGATTATGCCGTTGCCATCGATCACAAAGGTTTCCGGTACTCCAGAGGAACCGATCTCAAGCTGGACCCTGCTCGTCGTGTCACTGCCGATCCGGGTATAGGGATTGCCCCATCGATTCAGAAAATTGGCGACATCCTCCGGCGTATCCCGGCTGGCGATCGCGTTGATCTCCACGCCAGCGCGCTGCAAGGCCAGCAATTGCGGCGCTTCAGCAATGCAAGGCAAACACCAGCTGGCAAAAATATTGAGTAATGTCGGCTTTCCTCTGGCCAAGTCAGCACTGCTCAAGCCGGGCCGTTGTTCAATTGCAGCCGGTAAAGCAAATGACGGCATCGGTTTGCCCACCATTTTGCTCTCGATGATATTGTCTTTGGGCATCATCAAGCCGGTCGCAACCGCCCCAAAAAAGAGGCTGAATAGCACCAGAGGTAACCATAGAAGCCAGCGGTTCATAGCATCGCCTCGGCAAATTCCCTCTGCTTGCGATGCTTGTAACCACGCCGCAGCCTGCCGATCATTGCCAAAAATCCGCCCAGCGCCACCAAAATCCCGCCAAACCAGATCAGGGGTACAAACGGCTTCCACCAGATCCGCACCTGCCAGCGCCCCTCATTATCGCCGTCCCCCAGCACAACGTAAAGCTGACCGTTCCACCGGGTCAGCAACGCGGCTTCACTCGTCTGCGTCTGGGCCGAGGCAAACATGCGGTTTTGCGGATTGATCTCATGCAACGGACCGTCACCATATTGCGCCGTCATCCGGCCTTCCAGTGCCGTCCAGTTCGGCCCCGCAACCGGCTCAATCGCCTGAAAATTGAGTTTCCAGTCGTTGATTGCAATTTCGTCGCCCAGCTGAGCCGCAACCAGCCTTTCCTCGGTAAAGCTGCTTTCGCTGGCCATGCCAACCAAAGCGACCGCGATACCAAAATGAGCGATGACCATGCCATAGGTATGAAGTGGCGTGCGGCGCAAATTGCGTTTCCATAGCGGCGCAAAGCTGGCAACGGCGACGCCAGCGGCCAGCGCCAGACCCAGCAAAGCCAGAATCGACATGCCTGTTGTGAAGGCAACAAGTGAAAACAGGGCCGCGGCGAACACCAGCACCGGAATGGAAATACGATTCAGCAATGCCTTTGCATTGTCGCGGCGCCACCGCAAAAGCGGGCCAGCGGCCATCACCACCACTAGCAATAGCGCCAGAGGCCCGGTTGCCAGATTGAAATAGGGCGGCCCGACCGAAAGCTTTTCACCGGTCACCGCCTCCACCAGCAGCGGATAGAGCGTGCCGATAAATACCAGAGCCAGAATCACCGATAGCAGTAGATTATTCGCTACCAGCGCGCCTTCACGGCTAATCAGTTCGAAGCGGGATCCTTCTTTCACGGTGCCGACCCGCAGTGCGAACAAGGCCATCGCGCCACCGATATAAATTGCGAGCAGAGCGAGGATGAAGCTGCCTCGTTCCGGATCAACCGCAAATGCATGGACGCTGGTAAGAATCCCCGACCGGACCAGGAACGTGCCAATCATCGACATCGAAAAAGCGACCACGGCCAACATCAAGGTCCAGGCGCGCAATCCATCACGCGTCGCAAGCACGGTCACAGAATGCAGCAAAGCTGTCGCCGCCAACCAAGGCATAAGCGAAGCATTTTCGACCGGATCCCAGAACCACCAGCCGCCCCAACCCAGCTCATAATAAGCCCAGTAGCTGCCTGCAGTGATGCCTAGCGTCAGGAATATCCACGCACCCAGCACCCAGGGCCGCATGGCTTTTGCAAAAGCCGGGCCGACATCGCGGGTGATCATCGCACCTACCGCGAAGGAAAAGGCGACGGAAAGGCCGACATAACCGAAATACAGCGTGGGCGGATGGAAGGCGAGACCCGGATCCTGCAGCAGCGGATTCAGCCCCTGCCCGTCTTCCGGGATTGGGAAAATCCGTTCAAACGGATTCGAAGAAATCAGCAGAAAAGCGTAGAATCCCAAGCTGATAAAGGCTTGCGCTGCGAGCGTAGCAACCAAGGTGTTTTGTCTCAGCGACCGCTCAAAGAAAGCAATGAAGGCACCAGCCAGTCCCATCACCGTTACCCAAAGCAACATGGAGCCTTCATGATTGCCCCATGTGCCGGCGAATTTGTAAAGCCAGGGCTTCACGGAAGCACTGTTCATGACCACTAGCCTGACCGACATGTCAGACCGCAGAAATAGCCAGATAAGCAGCAGGAAGGACAGGCTTACAAACAGACCTTGCGCGATGGCGACCGGTCGAATGGCAGCGACATAATCATCCCGCCCGGCGCGCAGTCCAATAGCTCCAAGCGCAAATTGCAGCAGCGCCAGTGCCGCCGCAAGCCATAGCGCGATCAATCCGGTTTCAGCGATCATTGAACAAGCGTTTCGGTCTTGTGCTGACCAGCGGTCATATCAATCCCTTCCAACTCACGCGGAACGTAATTTTCATCATGCTTGGCGAGCAAAGTCTCGGCTACGAACATACCTTTGCCATCAAGCCGTCCGTCAGCCACCACGCCCGACCCTTCGACAAAAAGATCCGGGGTAATGCCAGTATAGGTAACGGGCTGCTGAGCGGTGCCGTCTTGCACAATGAACTGGACTGTCACGCCATCGGCCGATCGCTGGATCGAACCTTCTTCAACCATGCCACCCAACCGGATCGCCTTGCCCGCTTCCGGCTTCCGTTCAGCAATGTCTGTCGGCGTATAGAAATAACTCGCCTGATCCTGCAGCGCATAAGCGGCCAGCAGCCCGGCACCGATCAGGGCAACCAGCGCCAGCAGCACCAAGGTCAGTCTTTGATGCTTCGCTTTCATTTTCGTTTACCCAATTGCTCTGCCTTCTTTTCTGCCTTGCGCATGGCAGCATAGCTGACCACGATAACGGCGACCGTGCAAAGCAGCACTATGGCATATGAGGCAAAGACAAAAGGCCAGTGGTTCATTCGGCTGCCATTCTTTTGAGTCGGGCTTCGACCTTCGTCTCTGCCAGGATCGTTCGCATGCGCATCAGCACAATTGCCCCGAACAGCAGGCTGAAGCCAATAACATTTACCAGCAATGGCCATAGAAAGGCACTATCGATCGAAGAACCGCTGACCGTGATACTGGCCGGTTGATGCAGGCTGTTCCACCACACCACCGAACGATTGATGATCGGAATATTGATCGCGCCGACGATCCCGAAAATCGCAGTGACCCGCGAAACGCCACCCTTGTCTCCACTGGCATTGGCTAGCGCGATATAGGCCAGATAAAGGAAGAACAGCACCAGCACCGATGTCACCCGGCCGTCCCAGACCCACCATGTGCCCCATGTTGGCCGGGCCCAGATCGAGCCGGTTATCAAGCCGAGCGCGGTAAAGGCCGCGCCGGGTATTGCCACCGCGCGAGCAGCCACGGATGCCAAAGGATGCCGCCAGACAATCTGCATGATGCTGGCGATGGCAATGGCGGTCCAGCCCCCCATTGCCAGCCAGACCGTCGGGACATGGATGTACAATATACGGACGCTGTCTCCCATCAGCCGGTCGGCCGGTGCGTAGAGCAAGCCGTAAGTGGAACCGAATATGGCCAGCACCAGACCGACCGCCAGAAACCACATGGTCAGCGGCTTCGCCAGCGTCAAAAAACGGGTTGGGTTTGCAAAAGCGTGCATGGATTGAGCGGTGATTGCCTCGAGCTAGATCGCGTCCAGTGTCATTCGCGCAATTCGATGGCAGAAGCTTGGCTCAGCGACAAGTGTTTTTGCGATTTTCAAGCTTTCGCAACCGCGAACAGTGAACGCTGCAGACATGGCCGAAGGCAAGATGATAGCTCCCAAATAATACATGCTTACGAATCCGCTATCGTCAATTCTCTCGCACGCTGCAGCGCCGCGCGATAGTCGGATTGAAAGGAAATTCCTGGCTGGTCGGCCGACAAGCCAACGCGCGCAAGCATTTCGAAAGGTTGGGTTTGAACGCCCGACAAGATTATCTGCGTACCCGACAGCCTCGCCTGATCGATGAATTCTTCAATCATTGTGACTCCGCTGGCATCCAGCATCGGGACCAGACGCATCCGCAAGATGATGACTTTCGGCGTGCGTCCGATTTTCCGCATGGCATCCAGCAGTTCGCCCGCCACGCCGAAAAAGACGGGACCGCTGATACGGAATACTTCAACGCCTTTGGGCAGATCGTCGCGCTGATCGAGATCATCAGCATGAACGTCGGGATCACGAGTCGGCGGAACTTCGCTATCCAGCTGGACGGTTTCACTCATCCGCGCCATGAACAGAAGCGCAGCCAGGGTCACACCTACGCCGATGGCCACCGTCAAATCGACAAAGATGGTGAGTCCGAAGGTGAGCAGTAACACCGCACGGTCGCTATTCGGCATCCGCAACAATGCGATGAACCGGTCAATTTCGCACATGCCCCAGGCGACTATGAAGAGAATGGCGGCCAGCGCGGCCATGGGTACATAGGCCATCAGTCCGCCGCCAACGAGAATGAACAACAAGACAAAAAGTGCGTGCATCATGCCCGCTACCGGCGTTTTTGCGCCAGCCTTGATATTCGTCGCTGTCCGCGCAATCGCACCTGTTGCGGGCAATCCGCCAAACAGCACCGAACCAATATTGGCGATACCTTGCGCAATCAGTTCCTGATTGGACCGATGGCGGGTGCCGGTCATGCCATCCGCAACCACAGCCGACAGCAGCGCTTCGATTCCGGCAAGAAAGGCAATGGTGAAAGCCGATGGCACCAATTCCGCTGCCCTGCTCCACGACAGATCCGGGAATGAGGGCGCGGGAATAGTGGTGAGCATATCGGGAAACCGCGTACCAATGGTCTCAACCGGTAGATGGAGCATGGGAACGGCTACCGACGCCAGAATCGTCGCGATCAGGAAACCCGGGAGCTTGGGAGCGAACCGCTTGAGTATGACGATTGTGAGCAGAGCCCCGAGACCGACCAACAGGGTCGCAATATGCACCGATGAAATCGCCCCAATATAAGCCTGCCACTTTGGCACAAAAGCGGCTGGAGCATTCTCCAGCGACAATCCCAGAAAGTCATTCACCTGGCTGGACGCGATGATCACGGCGATGCCGGCGGTAAATCCCGTGACCACCGGATGCGGAATGAACTTGATCAGGCGCCCAATCCTGAACGCTCCGGCAGCGATCAGAATAAGCCCTGCCATGAACGTCGCAATCAGCAATCCGTCATAGCCATGCTCGGCTATCACATTGAAGACGACGACCACGAATGCGCCGGTTGGCCCGCCCACCTGAACCCTGGACCCTCCCAGAAAAGAGATCAGAAATCCGGCGAAAACCGCCGTGACAAGCCCCTTGTCAGGCGACGCGCCGCTGGCAATGGCCAGCGCCATCGATAAGGGCAGAGCCACAATCGCGACAGTAAGTCCGGCAACCGAATCAGATTTGAACAGGCGGAAATTATAGCCATCGCGGACGGTCGTTACGAATTTTGGTGTGAAACTATACACCGGAAAGGCTCATCATTCTGTTATCGTGTCCGCTCTGGCCTGATCGAACAATATTGAACCAACTTCGCCGCTGGGCTTTTGACCAACCGTCTCGCGCAATCGTACGCCGCGTCCGATCGCAATGCTGGGGGCGTTTTCACCAATCAGCTCAATTCCGCTGCTTTCCAGCGCCCCGATGACCTTTACCAGCGTATCCACAACGCCGCGTACCTGTCCGTCCGATGCCTCCATCCGCTGGATGGTGGGCAAGGAAAGCCCGGCCAGTTCCGCCAGTCGGCGCTGATCGATACCGAGCAGAGCCCGCGCGGCCCGCATTTGTTGAGACGTGATCATTTATCTGCCTAACTTGATATATAAAACATCAATAATCAGTATTAACAATTTATTCTAATGCTGTATAGAGAAGTTTCGTGATCAGGCGCAAAGCTCCCACAGCAGCCCGATTACAGATTCGACAGTGATGTCCGTCTCCACATTCGATATGATCGATCCGCCACATCGACGGTCGTGGGCCGAACAACCGCTGACAGCAATTGCCATGGGTGGCGACGACGCCAGCCGTTATTTTAGTGATCAGTAACCAGGGTAGAATGAATGGCCGGATTTGAGACTTTGCTCGACAGACTCGTCGATGACATGCGTAGCGACGATTCCACAGGCCGCAATCGTTGCGACAGATCTGATCGCCAGGCTTCACCCAAAACCGCATGGGAAGCTGCTTTCCGCGGCTTGAGAGGCCGTTGCCCGAGCTGCGGTGAAGGCAAATTGTTTCCTCGCCTGCTCAAGCCGATCGAACAGTGCCCGGTCTGCGGCCAGGACTGGACAGCGCAGCAGGCCGATGACTTCCCGGCCTATGTCGCCATCATTGTGACTGGGCACATCATGGCACCCGTCATTATCTTCATGGTCAACGAGATTGGGTTTTCAATGTGGACCAATCTGGCGATCATAATTTGCATGTCCCTGATGCTTATCGCCAGTCTACTGCAACCAGCCAAAGGCGCGATCATCGCCTTGCAGTGGTGGCTGGGGCTAAACGGATTCGAAAAACCTGCCCGGACAAAAGAGTCTATCGACGCAAATGGTCAAAACAAGCGCCTATAACAGACTAGAATAAAAGCAAATCCTGTCCGTTAGCCCGGCTAGCTATCGTCCGATTAACGCCATGGCCATATTGTCGGCAACAACCGAGTCTGGCAATTTTTGCGATGCACTTTGCGTCCATATCTCGGTCAGTCGCTCGGGAATCATCGCGACCCGGCGATTGACTTCCGCGACATCGCCATCACCCAGATATTCCAATCCAACACTGATGATACCGCCGCTATTGATCACATAATCGGGCGCGAACAGGATATTGCGATCAAAGATGCGCTGGCCGTCCTCGGGAGTCGCCAACTGGTTGTTGGCCCCACCGGCAACAATCGGAACATTGAGATGAGCAATCGAAACATTGTCCAGTATGGCGCCCAAAGCATTGGGACTGAACACATCGGCTTCGACGCGCATGATTTCATCAAGACCGACAACCGTCGCGCCGATTTCGGCTGCCAGATCAGCGGCGTGGCTCTTGTTGATGTCAGCAATGCTCAACTTGGCGCCGTCTTTGGCGAGCAAACGTGCGAGTCCGCCGCCGACACTGCCAACACCCTGCACCGCGACATGAACGCCGTCCATATTGTCCTTGCCAAGCTTGTGCGCCACCGCCGCCTTCACGCCCAGATAAACACCCATTGCCGTGAATGGTCCCGGATCACCTCCGGCTTCGCTGCTATTGCTCACTGGCAGGCCAGAGACATATTTGGTCTCTTTGGTGAGAGCGACCATGTCGGCGGCCGTTATGCCAACGTCTTCAGCGGTGACATATTGACCGCCAAGCGACTCGACCATCCGACCGAAGGCAGCCAACATTTCGGGTGTCTTGGTGCGATTCCGGTCAGCCAGAATCACGGCCTTGCCGCCACCCAGCGGCAACCCGGCCATGGCGTTCTTGAAGCTCATCCCGCGGGATAGGCGGAGTGCATCGGTCACTGCGGTTTCTCGGTTTTCGTAGTGCCAGAAACGGGTTCCGCCGGCACCGGGACCGAGATGTGTGCTGTGTAGCGCAATAATCGCGCTAAGGCCGGAGGGCGCATCATGGAAAAAATGGACCGCTTCATGGTCATCAAAATCCGGCAAATCCCA
The DNA here is from genome assembly GCF_048269865.1 of Parasphingorhabdus sp. GTDB lineage: Bacteria > Pseudomonadota > Alphaproteobacteria > Sphingomonadales > Sphingomonadaceae > Parasphingorhabdus. Next base: position 281,135 of record NZ_JBLWUA010000002.1, read on the forward strand.
CATCACGCTCATGCTCTAATTCCTGGCAAGTTGAAGTAATTTAATATCCCATAGCTGTAATTTAATTACAAATAAAGAGAAGCTTTGCCACAAGGCTGCGTCGCGGTGGCCTTGCCGTTCTTATGCTTCTCACGGGAAAAATGGGGCGATCGAGGGGTCTTGAACCCCCGACCTCCGGTACCACAAACCGGCGCTCTAACCAACTGAGCTACGATCGCCACAAGCCGCGCGCTATAAAGCCGCATTGCGCCGCGGTGCATAGGGACAGCGACTAGCAATCGTCAAGCATTTAGCGGACTGATTGAGAATTAATACGCATCTCCACGCTGCCGGTGGACCAGTCGGGCGGGTTGCAGCGCGGCATCGATCAATACGCGCTCTTCAATCAGCGCACTTTGCATTTCAACCGCCAGGTCCACCCGGAACCAGCGTGTAGCGAGTTTGACTTGGCTCTGCACTTCTGGCGATGCTCCCAAGCTGGCGGGATAGGACTGCGCCCAAAAATCGTTCAGACTGGCATATCCCAGTTCCGGTCGGCGCCCCAAAAATTGGCGCGCCGGCGTGAGGTCGGACGGGACCGGGCCCAACATGGCGAGCAGGACTGCCTGCTCCGGCCGCAGGGTGTTGATATTGATTGGCGAGAGATCGGTGGTTGGCAAGGCGCATATCCATGGAGCCAAACGAACATAAATCTCGTCGGTCATGCCCTTTATCGTGCGCAACTCACTGATATCGACGATCAGGGCATTGGCAGTGCGATAGGGGTTTTCTTGCTGTAAATAATATTGATCTTCGGCGCCGCGCGGTGATGCCACGCTGTCACTGTCGATCCAGTCGGCGACCGACTCCGCTATATCGGCCGCATCGCCGTCGAGGACACCCTGCATCACCATAAGGCGCGCAAATTGCGCCAGACCTTCCGGCCGAGCGGTCAGAACCGCTTCCTGCTGGGTGACCAGGCTATTGATGTTGAAACAATTTCCCCCGTCCGCCAGCGTCGCTGAAATAATCCCGCCGGGGACCGGCACTTTCTGTTCCCGGCCGTTCCATCCACCGACATTGATGGTTCTTCCGGGTGAAGCCGACACGATCTGCTTGGCCGACTCCATGCCAATCGACTCAGCCGCGATCAGATAGGCCTTGGCTTGTGAGAGTTCCCGCGCGTTTGAAGCAAGCTTGGTCGCCCCGGCCAGCCGGTCGATGCCATGCGCAGCCAGGATGGCAATCACTGCGACCAGCAGCAATACCGTCAGCAGCGCTGCTCCGCGTTCCCTTTCAGACCCAAATTGCCGGATTAGACTCATAAATAGCCGGTCCCGACCAGAAACAGATGCCGGTAACGGCGCCCCTGCTGCTCAAACTCCATTTCAATTGCTCTGGGCAATTCCGCCAGCCGGCCGGCCTCCCAGCGACTCGCCCACTGCCCGCGCCTGTCGCGAAATCGCAGTTCGAGTGACCCAATGTTCGATAGTAGAACCGCCGGCTCATCTGTTGACCCCCCGTCCGTCATTCGATAGCGCCATCGCTCCAGCTTGCCGTTGACCAACCGATATTCGACCCGCTCCAGATTGGATCGTGCTTCGCCATTAATATTGCCTTGACCGCCCCTCGTAAATTTCAGAAACGCCGCATCCGGCCCGCTGGCTTCGCTGGCGAAGGCCGGCATGCGGTCACCCCGCTCGTCGCGCGCTGTTCGCGGCAGCGCCTGGCTCAGGTCAGCCTCCATCAATGAGACAAACCGCTGCATTTCTGCCATTTGGCCAAGGTTTTTTGCGGTTATCTCATCGCCATCAACGGCCGATCGCAGCATGATCACGCCGGCAACCGCCAACATGGAGAAAATAAACAACGCCACCATCATCTCGACCAGCGTAAAGCCATCTTGATCGCGGAGCATTGCTGACATTTTTTCCATCGACTTCGCTTATATTGAGATTGTTCAAAGCCGCAAACAGCGGTTGCGATCAACTGGGATTCATTTATCGTAAGGCACGGTATTTAAGCACAGTTTTGGACGTTCGTATGACAGAGGCCAATAATACATCGGCTGACTATCTGGTCGCATTGGGAAAAGTGCAGCGTTTTCCGCGCAAGGAAATCGAACTGTGCATTGTTAAAAACTTCCTCAACCCCGACGAATGCCGCAGACTGACAGCGCTGATTGACGAAAAAAGGCGACCGTCCGACATCGCGGACCCCAATGGCGACGATTATTTCCGCACCAGCGAGACCTGTGACCTTGACCATTCTGATCATTTCGTAGCCGAAATGGACGACAAAATTTGCTGTTTCGCCGACATCAATGCGAAATTTGGCGAGCCGCTGCAGGGGCAGCGTTACGCCGTGGGTCAGGAGTTTAAAGCTCACACTGATTTTTTTGATCCCCATGGTCAGGACTTCCAGAGATATTGCTCCGTCTCCGGCCAACGCACGTGGACGTTCATGATCTATCTCAACGAACCGGAAGCAGGCGGTGCTACCCGCTTCACCCATTTCAAGAAAAGCTTCACGCCGGAAACCGGAACGATGCTATGCTGGAACAACCGCAACTCGGACAGCTCGGTCAATGAGTGGACCTTGCATCACGGCATGAAGGTTCGAAAAGGGACGAAATATGTGATTACCAAATGGTACCGCGAAAGACCCTGGCCATGGAACGGTTGACCCGATTGGCTCTACGATAATGAAACTCAGCCGCTACCGGCCCGGGCCCGGGATGATGGTTTCCGCCGCCTTCATCGGGCCCGGAACCGTAACCGCATGTACGCTGGCGGGCGCAAATTTTGGCTTCGCCCTGCTCTGGGCACTGGTATTCGCCACGATCACAACCACCATTCTGCAGTCCTTTGCGATCCGCATCGCGCTGGTGACGCAGCTGGGGCTGGCAGAGGCGATGCTGAAGACGGTCGCATCTCGCACCTTCCGCCTGTTGGCAGCGCTGTTGCTGATATCCGCGCTGGTTATCGGCAATGCCGCCTATGAGGCGGGCAATATGTCCGGAGCCGCGCTTGGTCTGGAAGCGATCAATGGCGGCCCACTGGCCTTCGGGATCGCGCCGGTCATCATCACCATTGCTCTGTTTGCATCCGCCATGCTGGTCTTCTCCAGACCAAAATGGATCGAGAAGATCCTGATCCTGCTGGTATTGCTGATGAGCGCTGCCTTTTTGCTGACATTCGCGCTGATCCGGCCCGATCTAGGCTCATTGCTGCAAGGCTTTGTGCCCGCCGTACCGGACGGTGGCTTGATGACCGCAATTGCCCTCATCGGCACGACAATCGTGCCCTATAATCTCTTCCTGCATGCAGCCAGCGTCCGCGAGCGATGGGACACAGAGCAGCTACCCGAAGCACAGCTGGACAACACGATTTCAATCGGTATCGGCGGACTGGTTTCCATGACAATATTGGCAACCGCGGCAGCCAGCCTGTTCGGTAGCGGCAAAACGATAGAAAATGCGGTTGATATGGCCGGGCAGCTCACACCCCTGTTTGGCAATCTGGCCACTATCACGCTCGGCACAGGCCTGTTTGCAGCCGGCCTGACCTCTGCAATGACCGCTCCACTGGCAACCGGCTATATTGTTCAGGAAATTTTCAAATCCTCCGATTCGCGAAGACCGTTTCAAATCGGCGCGCTGATCGTAATCGTCTCGGGCACGCTGGCGTCGTTGCTCGGATACCGGCCGGTTGAACTGATTTTCATTGCCCAGATTGCCAACGGCCTGTTGCTGCCGATTGTAGCGGCCTTTCTGCTAAAACTGGCAAATAACAAGCAGCTGCTGGGAGAATATGCCAATGGCGTGAAAGCCAATATTCTGGGGGCGATAATTTTGCTGATTACAACGGGATTGGGCTTTCGATTGATCGCACGCGCCCTCGGATTTTGGCCATGACCCGGACCATCGATCTGAACGCCGACCTCGGCGAGGACGAAAGCGCAGCGGGTATCGCGCGCGATATTGCCATCATGGACATTGTCTCCAGTTGCAACATCGCGTGCGGCGGTCATGCCGGTTCACGGCAGAGTATGCGCACCATGCTGGCAGCTGCCAAATCCAAAGGCATTGGGCCTGGCGCCCATCCCTCTTATGCAGACCGGGTCAATTTCGGTCGGCGATCAATGGATATCGCAGTGGAAGATTTGGAAGCATCTTTGATGAATCAGCTGGGCGAGATCATATCGATAGCGGAAGAAGTCGATGTGCCGCTCACCCACCTCAAGCCGCATGGGGCCTTGTACAACGACGCACAGGATGATGAGGCCCTTGCCGCTCTGCTGGTCGATATTGCCGCCCGGACAAATCTCGCCCTGGTCGGCATGCCGGGATCGCTGATTGAGCAGAAAGCCGATCACAAGGACATCCGTTTTATCGCAGAAGCCTTTATCGACCGTCGATACAGTGACAATGGCCGGCTGGTTCCACGCAGTGAAGCTGGCGCGGTAATCGCTGAGGAAGAGATTCGCATTCAACAGGGCCTTGCTCTGGCTGAAGGCACCGCGCTGACGACAAAAGACGGGTCGCGACTCGTGATCGCCGCCGATAGCCTCTGCCTGCATTCGGACAGCGATGGCGCGCTGAAGACCGCAGAAAAAATGCGAAAGGCACTCGAGCAGAACGGCATTAAGATTGGCCGGGTTGCATAGTGACTGACCTGCGGACCGCAATCCACATCTGTGATGACTGGATCGACATCCAATTGCCCAATCAGGAAACGGTGATAGCCGCGCAAATGGCTTTCTCCGCCAATCATCACTGGACCGAGATAGTGCCCGCTCTGGGCAGTATTGCCGTTCAGTTTGATCCTGCCGTCATCTCGCCCGACGAGGCTGCCAATATAGTGCGCGATCAACTGGATCATGCAACATCGACTTCCGATGCATCGCAATCAACGATAAATATTCCAGTATGTTACGACCGGAAATTGGCACCAGACCTAAAGCATGTCGCGGATCGACTGGGCATCGCGCCCGAGACATTGCCGTCCTGGCATACAGCGCGTGCGCAATCCGTTGCCATGCTGGGGTTCATGCCCGGCTTTGCCTATCTCGACAGCGAGGAAGAATGCCCGGCGATCGGCCGACTGCCCAGTCCACGGCAATTGGTCAAAGCCGGTTCCATTGGCATCATTGGCCGGCAAAGCTGCATCTATTCCTTTGACAGCCCCGGCGGCTGGCCGATTATCGGTCGCACCCCGCTGCGCCTGTTTGATCCGGCGAAAGAGCAACCGGCGTTACTATCGCCTGGCCAAACTGTGCGCTTCGAATCGATTTCGCGCGCCGAATTCGAAAACTGGACACGGGCGAAGGATCAGTGAGTCTCCGCGTGTCGAAAGCCGGGCTGCAAACGACGTTGCAGGGCGGACCGTTCGTCGGCCACCGGCATATTGGCATGCCCGCTGCTGGCGCTGCCGATTGCCTGTCGCTGGCACTGGCGAATGTTCTGGTCGGCAAGCCAAGTCGCACAACCGCGTTGGAAATTACGCTGACGGAAGCAGTTTTTGAAGTCGACGAGCCCTGCGCTATCGCCGTGGTAGGCGCTGCAGCCTATGTCCGGATTAACGGCCAGGACCACCCTCAGCACGAAACCCTGACAGTGGCGGCGGGAGACAGGCTTGATATTGGCCCCAGCCGCCATGGATGCCGGACCTATTTGGCCCTGTCGGCCGAAATTCAGGCGGACGAATTGCTGGAGGGCCGGTCGACTTATCTGGCAGCAGGTCTGGGCGGCTTTCACGGCCGGGCGCTCGCAGCAGGAGATGTCATCGGTTTCGCGCGATCATCAGCAAATAGGGATACCTATCGGGTCACCCCGCCGGCTCTTCGGCTCCATTTTGGCGACGATCATGTTCTGCGGGTCACGCCTGGCCCGGAAACCGGCAAGGGAGACCGGGATATGTTCGATCAATTCTGCCACAGCCCTTACGCGGTCGGGGCCCGAAGCAACCGGATGGGTGTCGCACTGGAAGGCGCGCGTCTGCCAGCCAGCCATGCATCAAATATGCAAAGCGCTGCAGTCTTTCCCGGAACCATACAGATGCCGCCCAGTGGAGAACCCTATTTGCTGGGCCCCGATGCCCAGACTACGGGCGGATATCCGCGGATTGCACAGGTGATCCGCGCCGATCGTCATCTGATCGGTCAACTCCGCGCGGGTTCAAAAATCCAGTTTGTGCAAACCACGACCGAGCGCGCCACAGACATCTATCGGGAAAAGCTGTCCCTGCTATCCAAGTGGCTAGGCCAAATTCATTTGTGGTAGGCGATCGGAGCCGTTCAACGGCCCCGACAGTATCAGCTCTTTTTGAGCGACAGACCGCCAAAGCGCTTGTTAAAGCGGGCCACCTGGCCACCCTGATCGAGCAGGCGCTGGTTGCCGCCGGTCCAAGCCGGGTGCGAAGACGGATCGATGTCGAGTTGCAGCGTGTCACCTTCCTTGCCCCAAGTAGAGCGGGTTTCGTAGGTGGTGCCATCGGTCATCTGAACCGTGATCATGTGGTAGTCTGGATGCGTATCGGATTTCATTTTCGGCTCCTAAACGGGCTGGTTTCCGACCAGACCCAAAGCGAATAAATATAACGGAAGCGGCCCATTAACCGCGGAACAGCAAAAGGGCAAGATTCTTTTGAAAAAGCTCAGTCCTTTGGAGGGTCGGCAATCATCGCGGTAAAACTCGCCTCGGCAGCCAGCTTGTCGCCGATCATTGCCCGCCCGGAAAATTTGCAGACGCGGGCACGCTTTTGTTCAAATTTCACATTCAGGGACAAAAGACAGCCCGGCTCAACAGGCTGGCGGAATTTTGCGCCGTCGATTGCCATGAAATAGACCAGCTTGCCCGATCCAACCATGTCAAAGCTTTCCATGGCGAGAACGCCGGCGGCCTGCGCCAACGCCTCGACAATCATCACCCCCGGCATGATCGGTCGCCCCGGGAAATGCCCCTGGAAAAAGCCTTCATTCATGGTGACGGCCTTGATCGCCCGGATGGATTCGTCCTTTACGAGCTCTTCCACCCGGTCGACCAGAAGCATGGGATAGCGGTGCGGCAGCACCGCCATCACTCTGGTTACATCATAATCAAGCAATTCAGTCATCAACGCTCAACTATCGGCTGGCTGGCTGCGCCGCTGCTGGCTGCTGCTGCGCGGCCTGGTTGCGGGCGCTGGCGACCAGCAGTTGCTGAAGCTGCTGATGCAGCGAGACAATGTTGCGCTGTGGCTGCCAGTTTGCCGGAGGCGTGATGCTGACGGATGGTACTCGTGTATCCAGGACCGCAGTGATGTCGTCGGTCACGTCGGTCTGCGGTGGTGCATAGAGAAACGCATCGGGGCTCAAGATAACGGCGATTTTCTTGTTCGTGACCACTTGCTGCTGCGCATTGGAATATTCCTTGAAAATCTCCTGGATAGCAAACATCTGCGCCTTGATCGCCGGGGTTTGCAGCTTCTGGATTTCATTTTCTTCCGTCTGGATGCTCTGCAGGACCGGGCTTTTTGCCTTCACAGCCGCATCAAGCTCTTCCTGGGTCAGTTGCTTGTTATTGTCTGTGTCGAGCTGCGCACGCAGTCCGTTCAGGGTCTTGTTCCGGGCATCGATCTGGTCGAAAGAGGATTTATACTGCGTTCCGATCTGCGAATAGGCGGTCGAAAAAGCTTTCGATTTGGCGATCGCGATGGTCGGGTTGGCGGTCGCGATGCCGGAAACTTGCGCGGTGGCAACCGAACCGAAGGCCAATGGCGCAGCGGAAACGGCGAGAACAGTGAGTGCAGTTTTGAGTAAACTTTTCATCAGAATTGTGTTCCTACGTTGAATGTGAATAGTTTCGTATCATCGCCAGGCTCTTTTAGCAGCGCCTTGGCGACATCAATCCGGAATGGGCCAAATGGCGAATTCCAGTTTACGCCGAAGCCGACTGAGACACGCGGGCTAGGCGTATCCCCGAAAAAGCGCTCGACGAAATTCGTTGCAATCGGATTGGGGTTGCCGTTGGCATCCACCGCGTCAAGAGTGACCGTCGCATTGCCTTCATCATCAACGGTCAGGAATTCGGGCGCGACGCCAATTGCTTGCCCTTCGTCGTTGAAAATAGTCCGCTGCCGCTGCGTTTGCAAATCGGTAAGTAGAAGGGGCTGAGTGACCTTGAATACGGCACCTACGTCGACGAATATCGATGGTCGCAAACCGAGTTCACGCGCGCCGGATCCCAGCGGAATTTCCAGCTCTGCCCTGCCCAGATAGTAAGCCCGGCCACCAATAGCGTCATCCGTCTGGCGGCCATTGGTTACTTCAACAATCTCGTTGATCGGATTGCCGTTGGCGTCCAGACCGGGGACGGTCGCCGACCGGACAACGCGGGGACCTACCCCGCGTATGTCAAAGCCGCGAATCTGTGGTTCACCCAGGAAAAAACGGTCGGTCAGGCGGACGTTATCGATGCCGGATCCCGGACCAGGCGACCGATTTTCCAGCGAATGGATATAACCACCCTCACCGCTGATCGTGAAAATAAAGTCGCCGAGCACACGCCAGTGCTTCGACGCATTCAAACGACCGCGGATGTATTTTACGCTGCCGCCCAATCCAGCGAAATCGACGCTGCCGACGATAGACTGTCCTCTGGTCGGACGCACCCGGTTGTCCCGATCGTCGTAAATCAAAGACGCCCCGATCGAAGAGGTCGTGCGGGACCCGAGGGCATCACAAAGAAAACGCCCCGCGACCAAAGGATCGCATGTATCAGCAGGGCTGTTACCCCTTATCCCGTCACCATTGCTGTCGGAAAAGAACAGGGTCGGCTCCAGCGTCACATCATCCTGGCTCAAGCCATAGCGGAAGGAAGCGGAGAGATATTCGGTAATCGGCACACCTGCACGGATTTGAAAGCCGGTGGTCAACTGCTCAAAGGTCGTCTCGCGGTTGTTGTTGACGAAATTGAAGCTGTTCAAGTCGCGACGGAAAACATCGGCACCGACCGCTATGTTCCGGTCAAACAGATAAGGTTCGGTAAAACCGAGTTCGATGGATTGAGAAAAGCTCGAATAGCTGACGCTGGCCCGCAATTCCTGGCCTTTGCCGCGGAAGTTGCGCTGCTGGACAGAGGCCTGCAGAATGAAATTCTCGACGCTGGAGAAACCGGCTGAAAGCTGAAGCTGGCCAGTCGCTTTCTCTTCCACATTGGCTTCGAGAATGATGCGATCGGGAGCGCTGCCCTGTTTCTGTTCGATTTCCAGATCTTCCTGGAAAAAGCCCAGCGACTTGATCCGGTTAGCGGACCTTTTGACCTGAAAGCTGTTAAAGGCATCGCCTTCATTGAGCCGGAACTCACGGCGGACGACCTTGTCCTGGGTCAGCGTATTGCCGTTGATGTCGATCCGCTCGACATAGACGCGATCACTTTCGGCGACCTGGAACAGAATATCCATGGTCAGCGTGTCTTTGTTCCGCGTGAATTGCGGGCGGACATCTACGAAGGCGTATCCGAATAGTCCGGCGGTTTCAGAAAGGCGCTCAACCGTGTCTTCCACCTGCTTCGCGTTGTAATAGTCGCCGGACTTCATGGGCAACTGCGGTGCGAGAAACTCGGGTGTGAAATCGCGGATCTCGCTTTCCACCGCGACATCGCCAAACTTGTAGCGATCGCCTTCTTCCACCACATAGGTGATGATAAAATCGCGCTTGTCCGGGGTGAGTTCGGCCACGGCGGAGATGACGCGGAAATCTGCATAGCCTTCGGTCAGATAGAATTGACGCAGCTTTTGCTGGTCGAAGGCAAGCCGATCCGGATCATAGGTGTCGCTGGAGCTGAAGAAACGGTAGAAGCGTGACTGCTTGGTCACCATTTCACCACGCAACTTGCCGTCCGAGAAGGCCTCGTTACCGATGATGTTGATCTGCTGAACCTTCGACTTTGGCCCTTCGTTGATCTCGAAGACAATATCGACACGGTTCTGGTCCAGCTGAACCATTTTCGGCTCCACGCTCGCCGCAAAACGGCCTTTGCGCTTGTACAGCTCGATGATGCGAGCGACATCGGCGCGCACTTTCGAACGCGTGAATATCTGTCGCGGTGCCAGCCGGATTTCCGGATAGATCTTGTCTTCCTTGATCCGCTTGTTGCCCTCGAGCAAAATGCGGTTGATCACCGGATTCTCGACAACCTCGATGGTCACGGCACCATCATTGTTGCGGATACTGACATCCTTGAACAATTCCGTTTCGAACAGGTCTTTCAACGCCTGGTCAGCCGCTTCCTGCGTGTAGGGCTGGCCGATACGCAATTTCATGTAGGACAGGACCGTTGTCGGCTCGAGGCGCTGGGCACCGCTGACGACGATGGATTTTATCGTATCATCTGCTGGAACCACAGGGGCGGGCTCTACCGCATCCTGCGCCTGTACCTGCGAGGGAATCGCCGTGCCACCCAGAATAGTGCCACACATTAACAAGGGCAGAAGCCGCTTTTTATGATTCACAGACAAACTCGCTTTCACACCATAAACCAAAAATAAAATGACATTGGCACATAAGCACCAACCTCGCCCATCCCCTGCCCCAATGCAGCCCGTCAATCAATGGTCAATCAGCCAGAGATCGAACGGAATAGGCCAAATGACGACAAATCGTTGAATGTCACTACCAGCATGAACACCATGACCAGTGCCAGTCCGGACCGAAAAGCCCATTCCTGCACTTTCGCATTCGCCGGCTTTCTGCGCACCGCTTCAATCGCATAGAACATCAGATGCCCTCCATCGAGCATCGGGATTGGCAGCAAGTTGATGAACCCCAAGTTAATTGAGATCAGCGCGACAAAAAGAATGAAGCTTTCCATACCCAGCTTGAACTGTTCACCGGAAACCTGGGCAATTTTCAGCGGTCCGCCAAGCTCTCTGATCGAACGCTTGCCGGTAATCACCTGACCGAGGGTGGTTGTGATCTGATCGACGATACCAACGGTTTTTTCGACTGCGACGACCGGTGCTTCCAGCGGGCTGACTTCCCGCCACTCAATCTCGCTGGATGACATGCCCAACATGCCGATCCGATATTCGTTGCCAAACCGGTCTTCCAACAGATTGACGCCAATCTTGGCCTCTTTGGTGATGCGCTGGCCATCGCGCTCATAAACGATTTCGACATTCTGGTCGGGGATCAGCATTATTTTCTGCCGCAGATCGTCAAACAGTGCGATTTTCTCACCGTCGACGGAAATGATCTTGTCGCCGGGCTCCAGGCCAATCGTCGCTGCCGTTGAATCGGGAGTAATTTCACTGGCAACCGGCAGCGTGGCGCTGGTGCCATAGGCAATGACGAAGCCCATGATGATCAATATCGCAAAAATGAAGTTGATCGCCGGTCCGGCAAAAACAATCGCTGCGCGTTTCCAGAGCGACTTGGACTGGAACGTCTGGTTGCGTTCTTCCGCAGGCAGATTGAGCCAGTCTTTGCTCTTCATGCCCGAGGGATCCATGTCGCCGGCAAACTGGACATAACCGCCCAGCGGCAACATGCAGATTTTCCAGCGCGTCCCGCGCTTGTCAGTCCATCCGGCGATTTCCTTGCCGAAACCAATGGAAAAGATTTCCGCCTTGACGCCGCACCAGCGGCCGACCAGATAATGGCCCATTTCGTGCACGAAAACGAGCACACCAATAACGATCAGAAACGCCAGAAGCGTCAGCAAAATACCGGGATTATCCGTCAAACCTTCAATTCCTCGACCAATTGCTCGGTCCGAACGCGGGATTCTTTGTCTATCGCAAAGATATCGTCCAGTACGCTCGGGTCCGGCGGGCTATAACTATCTAGCAGCCGCGTTACAATCTCTGTGATGTCCAGAAACTGAACCGCCCGGCCCAGAAATGCAGCGACCGCCACTTCGTTGGCCGCATTCAGCATCGCCGGCTTTGCACCGCCCGCCACAATCGCGGCCCTGGCGATTTTTGTCGCCGGGAACCGGCTTTCATCCGGTCGTTCAAAATCCAGCCGGCCGATCTCCGCGAGATCGAGCGGCGCGCAGTTGGTCGTCATCCGGTCGGGCCAGGCGAAGGCATTGGCGATAGGGATCCGCATGTCGGGCGACCCCAGTTGTGCCAGCGTGGAGCGGTCGTGATATTCGACCATGGAATGGATCACCGACTGCGGATGGACCAATATTTCGATATTCTCGAGCCCGACCGGGAAAAGATGATGCGCCTCGATCAACTCCAGGCCCTTGTTCATCATGGTCGCGCTATCGACGGAAATCTTGGCACCCATGTCCCAGTTGGGATGCGCTACCGCCTGCTCTGGTGTGACACTCGCCATCCGGTCGCGCGTCCATGTGCGGAACGGGCCGCCGCTGGCAGTCAGCGTAATCTTGCGCACCTGATCGATGCGCCCGCCCTGCAGCGCCTGAAATATCGCATTATGCTCTGAATCGACCGGCAGCAATGTGGCTCCGGCTTTTCGGGCCTCGGTCATCATCAGGGCGCCAGCGGAGACCAGCGCTTCCTTGTTCGCCAGGGCGACCGTCTTGCCGCACCGCAAGGCCTCCAGCGTCGGCGGCAGTCCGGCGCATCCGACGATCGACGCCATCGTCCAGTCTGCGCCAAGTGCGGCCGCGTCAATCAGCGCCTGTGCGCCACTGGCGGCCTCAATTGACGTTCCTGCAAGCTCCTGCTTGAGCCCAGCATAAGCGGCATCATCAGCGACCACCGCAACCTGCGCGGAAAACTCCTTCGCGAGAGCGGCCAATTGGGACGCATTGCCGTTGGCGGTCAGCGCGATCACATCATATTGCCCCGGATGCTGACGGATCAGGTCCAGCGTCGACTGGCCCACCGATCCCGTCGCCCCGAATATGGAGACGGATCTCGTCATGAGAGCGCGGACAGATTGTCAGCGAGCATGATCATTGCAACCACCGGAGCGACCGGAATGAGCCCGTCGAGCCGGTCCATCACGCCGCCGTGACCCGGGAAGATTGTTCCGCTGTCTTTCGCACCCGCCTTGCGCTTGAGCCAGCTTTCGAAGAGATCTCCCATTTGCGCCAGCACCGCCAGCGGTATGCTGAGCAGCACCAGATAGAAGGGAAGCCCCCAATAGATGTGCAATATGAAACTCACAGCCGCCGTCAGAGCAACTCCGCCAATAAGACCAGCCCAGGTTTTGTTGGGACTATATTTCGGGGCGAGCTTCGGGCCACCGATCGCGCGGCCGGAAAAATAGGCACCAATATCGGTTGCCCAGACCAATGCCAGTGTCCAGAAGACCAGCAGGATACCATTGTCGATATCCCGCAGATAGATGATCGCGAGCGCTGGCAAGCCAGCGTAAAACACGCCGGCGGCAAGCTTGAAAGACCGGTCGAACACAGCCACAAACATGGCGGCCCCGATGATCAGTCCGAGCGCCAAAAACGACGGACCCGCCGCCCACGGCGACATGATCGCCAATGGCACCGACAAAGCGTACATCGCCAGCAAGCGGTTGTCCCGGCGGCCGGTCAGCCCCGCCCATTCGCTCATGATGCCCAGCGCCATCAGCACGACAAGAAACCACAGGAAAATGCCGCCAAAATATTCGGCCAGGACAGCTGCGGTAATCAGAAGCACGCCTACTATGACGCGGGTTTGCAACTCGTTGGCCTTGCCAGTCGCGGGAGCAGCCGGTTCAGCCATGCTCAGCGCCCACCGAACCGTCGTTCGCGATGTCCAAAGGACTGCAGCGCTTTCTCCAGCTCGGACCGGTCAAAATCGGGCCAGAGCGTGTCGGTGAAATAGAGCTCCGAATAGGCCGCCTGCCAGAGCAGAAAATTGGACAGCCGCAATTCGCCTGATGTTCTGATCAGCAAATCGAGTGGTGGCAGATCGGACGTATCCAAAGCCCCCGAAATATGGTCGATATTGATGGCTTCGGGCTTCACATCGCCTGCTGCAACGCTGCCGGCAATATGCTGGACGGCGCGCAGCATTTCGTCCTGCGCTCCGTAATTCAGCGCCACTGCCAGCGTCATTTTGCTATTCGCCGCAGTTTTTGCAATCGCATTGTCGATCATCGCGACAATATCCGGGTCCAGCGCCTTGTAATTGCCGATCACCTTCAGCCGCACGCCATTTTCGACAAATTCTTCGATATCGGACTGAATATATTGCCGCAGCAGACCCATGAGATCGCTGACTTCTTCCTGGGGCCGATTCCAATTTTCCGACGAAAAGGCATAGAGCGTCATCGCCTCGATACCCATTTCTCCGGCCACCCGCACGATGTTGCGGACGGCCTCAACACCTTTCTTGTGGCCCAGGGCGCGTGGCAGATGCCTGCGCTTCGCCCATCGTCCATTGCCATCCATGATGATCGCGACATGACGAGCCCCGTGCGTCGGATCGGATAGACCGGCCTCACTTTGTACCGGATCTGCGGAACCGTTCTTGGACCGGGCGAGCTTCACTGCGTGAGGATTTCCTGCTCTTTGGCGTCGGCCAGCTTGTCGGCTTCCGCGATCATCTCGTCCGTCAGTTTCTGAACTTCGGTCTCGAGCCGCTTCCGGTCGTCTTCGCTGATCTCTTTCTTGCTTTCGTCCGCCTTCAGGTCGTCCATCCCGTCGCGCCGGACGTTACGAATAGCGATGCGGGCTTTCTCGGCAAATTGTCCCGTCAGCTTCGCCAGATCTTTGCGCCGTTCCTCGGTCAGATCGGGAATCGGGAGCCTGATATTGGGACCGTCAACCATCGGATTGAGCCCGAGGCTGGCAGAACGGATCGCCTTTTCCACCGGCTGTATATTGCCCTTGTCCCAGACCTGAACCGACAGCATGCGCGGCTCTGGCACGGACACAGTGGCAACTTGGTTGAGCGGCATGCTCGACCCGTAGACCTCAACCTTGATCGTATCCAGCAGAGCGATATTTGCCCGGCCCGTGCGGAGACCGCTCAGGTCATGCTTGAGAGCCTCCAGTGTGCTCTGCATTCGCTTTTGCAGATCGGCTTTGTCATATTTTGCCATTGCTGTTTCCTCTAAATATTATTCGGTTGTTCCGACCATGGTGGCGGTTCCACCGCCCCCAAGGACGGTCGCCAGATTGCCCTGCTCGCGGATCGAAAAGACGACAATCGGTATCTTGTTCTCGCGACACAGCGCGACGGCACTGGCGTCCATAACCTTCAAATTGTCGGACAAGACCTGATCAAAGCTCAGTTCTTCATAGCGGGTTGCGGTCGCATCAAGCTTCGGATCGGCGTTATAGACACCATCGACGCTGGTGCCCTTGAACAGTGCCTCGCAGCCCATTTCCGCGGCCCGCAACGCTGCCGCAGTATCGGTGGTGAAATAGGGATTCCCGGTACCGGCGGCAAAAATAACGATACGGCCTTTCTCGAGGTGGCGCACGGCCTTGCGGCGGATATAGGGCTCGCAGATGCTCGCCATCGGTATGGCCGACAAGACGCGCGTATCGCAGCCCATCTGCTCGAGCGCATTCTGGACCGCCAAGGCGTTCATCACGGTGGCCAGCATGCCCATATAATCGGCGCTGGTTCGTTCAAAGCCCTTTGCTGCGGCGGCCAGCCCTCTGAATATATTGCCTCCGCCGACGACCAGACAAAGCTCAAACCCAGCCTCTTTTGCTGATTTCACTTCGGTCGCGATGCGGTTGACCGTCTCCGGATCAATTCCGAATTCGCTCGAGCCCATCAGGACTTCGCCAGAAAGCTTCAGCAAAATGCGCTTGAACGCCGGTCGTTTCATGCAAATCCCATCCTGCCGGAATCATCGCCCGGCCTCAAATACAACAATGGCGCAGACCATAGATAGTCCGCGCCATGCTGCCAAGCGTTACCGCCTGAAATATTCAATCCGCTGCGCGATCAGCCTGCAACCGCGGCCGCGACTTCTGCTGCGAAATCATCTTCTTTCTTCTCAATGCCTTCGCCAAGCTGGAACCGGACATATTCGGTCAGCTTGATGTCTGTACCGGCGTCCTTGGCCGCCTGTTCGACGACCTGTGCAACCGGAGTCTTGTTATCCATGACAAAGGTCTGGCTGAGCAGCGCATTTTCCTTGGCGAATTTTGCCATCGCGCCGTCGACCATCTTCTCGACGATATTGTCGGGCTTGCCAGATTCGGCTGCTTTTTCCTTCGCAATCGCGCGCTCACGCTCAAGCATTTCTGGATCGAGACCGTCTGCATTCAGGGCCAGCGGGAAGGCAGCGGCGATATGCATCGCAATCTGCTTGCCGAGTGGCTCGAGAACGTCGGCACCTGCGGTGCTTTCCAGTGCAACCAGAACACCGATCTTGCCCATCGTCGGGGTGACGGCATTGTGGATGTAGGAAACAATGACACCGTTGGAAACCGCGACGGTTTTCATCCGGCGGATCGCCTGGTTTTCACCGATTGTCGCAATATTGTTGGTGAGCACGTCCTTGACCGTGCCGCCGGCTGGATGTTCTGCTGCGAGCAGCGCTTCGACATCGTCTTCGCTTTGCTGCAGGGCAACGTCTGTCACTTTCGCAACAAATTCCTGGAACTGGTCATTTTTGGCAACGAAGTCGGTTTCGCTGTTCACTTCAACAGCAACGCCCTTGGTGCCTTCTACAGCAACACCGACAAGGCCTTCGGCTGCCGTACGGCTCGATTTCTTCTGTGCCGCAGCAAGGCCTTTGGTCCGCAACAGGTCGACCGCTGCTTCGACGTCGCCATTGGTTTCGTTCAGTGCTTTTTTGCAATCCATCATGCCTGCACCGGTGCGCTCGCGCAGTTCTTTCACTGCTGCTGCTGTAATAGCCATTATTTGTTCCTCAATTGCTTGATCGGGAAATGTGAAATTGGGGCGGCAAAAATGCCGCCCCTGGTAAGTTTTCGTTACAGTCAATATATGACCGTATAGAGAAGCTTCAAGTTCAGGCCTTTTCGCCCGCCTTTTCGTCTTCTTTCTTCGCATCAGCTGGCGACGCGTCTGATGCTATCTCAGCAATATCTGCAACCGCTGCTTCTTCGCCGGAAACCATCGCGCTGGCATTGGCTTCGCTCGATACGATCTGTTCAACCGGAGGAGCAACCGCTGCTCCAAGATCTTCGCCCGCTGCAACCGAAGCGTCCTGGCCGCCCTTGGTTGCTGCCGCAGCGACGGATTCGCAGTAGAGGCGAATCGCCCGCGCAGCATCGTCATTGCCCGGAACCGGGAAAGCGATGTTGCTGGGATCAACGTTCGAGTCGAGAATCGCGACAACCGGAATACCCAGAACATTGGCTTCCTTGATCGCCAGTTCTTCCTTGTTGGCATCGATCACGAACATGACATCGGGAATGCCGCCCATGTCGCGGATACCGCCAAGCGACAGTTCAAGCTTGGTGTGCTCGCGAGTCATCTGCAGGACTTCTTTCTTGGTAAAGCCCGCGGTGTCGCCACCGAGCTGCTCTTCCAGGGTTTTCATCCGGCGGATCGAGTTGGAAATGGTCTTCCAGTTGGTCAGCATGCCGCCGAGCCAGCGATGGTTGACGAAATGCTGGCCGCTGGCGCGGGCTGCTTCGGCAATCGGCTCTTGTGCCTGACGCTTAGTGCCAACGAAGAGGACCTTGCCGCCAGCCGAAACGGCATTGGCGATAAAGTCGAGAGCCCGTGCGAACAGGGGCACGCTCTGCGAAAGGTCAAGAATATGGACGCTATTGCGGGCACCGAAGATATATGGTTTCATCTTCGGGTTCCAGCGGTGGGTCTGGTGGCCGAAATGCGCTCCGGCT
>NZ_JBLWUA010000002.1:298866-310837 GCF_048269865.1 Parasphingorhabdus sp.
TTGCTGTAGGGTCACGACAGGGCCCGCCATAATATTTCTCCTTATCCGGTTATGCCTCTGGAAAGCTGAGAACCGCAAAGGACCTGAAAGGCCCCGATTGGCACCGGTATGAGTGCTTTCCATGTGGAATGAGCGTGCCGTTAAGACCAGGCGGGAGAAAAAGCAACCCCAAAACTGGCCCAGAACAAAATCCCCGACAATCGAAATATCTACCGCCCGGTTGCCGATTTCTGCTCTGGATCAGCAGGCCACAAGTGCCAAACTTTGTTGCGCCTTTGCAAACCGGTGTCAGGAGCCACTTTTTCTTTCCGGCTTCTCCGCCAGCCCCAGTTGCGTAAAATTCTTAAAGCTTTCCACGATGCTGTCCATATAGTCTTGCGAGTTCCAGTGAAGCGTAACAGCGCCGATCGCGTTGAAGCAAAAGGCCATCAACAGGTCCCCGGCGATCTCGACCCTGGTGCTTTCGGGCAAGTCACCGTTATCGACCGCTTCCTGGACAAGCGTCCGAAAGACCTGCCCGATCTCGGTTCGTGCTTCGCGCATAGCCTCATATTTTTCAGGGTCCCGGGCCATCTTGATCTGTGTCGTACTGCTCAAAATCTGGATACCGGGACTGGATTTCAGATCTTCGCCGAGACCGAACAATATTTTTTCGAATCGTTTTTTCCAGTGCCCGCCTTCACCCATGACTTGCGACAGCATGGAACGGGTATTGTTCATCATCCGCAACACGGTTTGCTTGAACAATTCGTCCTTTGACTCATAGTGATTGTAAATTGCGGCGCTGGTAATCCCGGCTTCTCGCGCAATCATCCGGATGTTCACTTCCGAATAATTATATTTTGCAAAAAGCATGGAAGCCGCATCCAGAATATTGGATTTTGTGACTTCGGTTGAACCGCCTTTCGGGCGCCCTAACGCCCGCTTCTTGCGTGGAATCTCATTTTTAATTTCGATCGGACAATATCCTTGGCCGCCATGTTACGAATTGCGGTCAGGCTCATACCAGACAGGAGAGCTGTAGACCCTCTCCTGAATATAGGCAGGATATTCCGGAGAGATTTTTACCTTATATCGTTCGGAATCATAGGTTGTCCATCGCTTGGTCGGCATCTGAATCACTCTTACATAATAGAAAGCATATTCTTCGGGTTTGAAATCCGGGTCGCTCCAGAAAACGGAAAGCTCTGGCTCGCCGCTGGCTGCCTTGGCCAGGGCAACGTCGTAGACATGCTCCTTCACATCGCCTTTTGCGGTGCGCCAACCCTTGACGATCTGGACGCGCTGCAAGTTCACGTCTTCCGGATCCTTGAGCGCCTTCACCAGAAACGTAGGAGCCCGCCCCGGCATGGAAGGATAGAGCATGCCCCCCATCGGAACGCCGTGGCTATAGCCCCATTTGGCGAATTCTTTTCGCTTCAGATCTGTCGCGGCAAAGTCCCAGCCGGCAAACAGGCGCAATTTGATACGCGGACCGGTCGTCGCATAAATCTCCCGGCGCTTGATCGCGTCAAACAGCTCTTGCCTGGTATTTGCCCGTGCCCAGATACCCGAATAGCCAGAGGCGCTCAGCTTCGCGTTGGGCCAAAGCGCATGCCCCATTTTGATCGACGAGCGCTCTGCCGAGGGCTCAGAATCCTTGAACTTCCCCCAGAAATTATTGTCGTCCGACGTGGACAGCGCGGTGTGCGTGTCAGTCGATCCCATCAGGCCGAACTGATAGGGATTTTCGCCGAGCTTCGCCTTGTAGGACAGTCCTTTCTTGAGACCACTGCGGGCATATTCGCCTTCCAGCATCTTCTTGCGCAAGACCGGGTCCTTGGGTTTGGGCGTCAGCGAAATATCGGTTTCGTCCCAGGTCTCGAAATCCGCAAATTCATCGTCCGGCGACAGGAGCGGGTGGGCTTCGCCGTCGCCCTTGACCTGAGTCACCTCGTACACCGGCTCCCAGCGCATACGCGTCTTCGCATAGTCCGCAGTGAACGCCTTGCCGGACTGGGTGGCATCCCCGAACATTAGTCCCCCCGACAGATTGCCGTTATGGGCGATCGCAAGGACATTGCCTTTGGTCGCGCGTTCATATTGGTCGAGAAATTCCCACAATCTTTCGGGGTCATCGCTTTCGAGCGCGGAAAACGGGATGATCTGCTTGGTTTTTTCGGGTCCGTCCCGGAATACGACGACCCTGTGCATATTGCGGCCGCCCGGCATTGAGGTCCATTCATAGCCGGCAAAGGCCGTAAACTTGCCCGCATCATTATATCGCTCCGCCACATCGACCACATAGTTCCAGACGGTTTTCGTGAAGGCCTTGCCCGGCACTTCCTGCGGCCGTGCACCGGTGACCATGTCGACATATTCGCTCATGATCGGCCCCATGCCTTCTGCTTTTTCCAGATATCCGCGCCATCTTTTTCCCAGTGCGGAAGAGAGGGCCTGTTCGCTCCCGCTTTGCAGCCCGGTCAGAAATCCGAGATATTCCGCGTGGTCGGCAACCATCAGAAAATCCAGAGGACGGCTCAGCTTTGCCCGCTGTCCGGAGGACGTTTCGACCTCCTCGCCTCGGGCAAATCGATAAGCGGCCTCGGGCCCTAAGTTCCGGTTGCCAAAGCTGTTGCTATCAAACGACAAATTGGAATGCACATGCAGGTCGCCCCAATAGACGTCATCGGGCAGGTCCGCCACCGCGACATCTTTCGCAGCGACATTTCCGGACGCCTCGGGTCCGACATTTTGGCATCCGGCCAATCCCAAGGACGCAGATGATATCAGAATGAACATTTTTTGGGACAACTGCATTGGTCTCTCCTCGCTCAACTGATGCGGCGTCCGCAGTTCCCTTCACGCGACCGCCTGTCAGTTTTGATTGTGGGGCGTATCAATAAGTGATCATATATTCATTTAATAGAAGAGATAGTATCAAACTTTTCGACACAACAGGGGGGAGAACCACAATGAAATCGAAGATGCAGACATTCAAAATCCAGCTGACTTATGGTGCCACGCTGGGGGCCATCGCCTGGTGCAGCCCGGCAATCGCGCAGCAAGCAGCGGACGACCAGGCCGAAGAAGATAGCAATATCATTGTCGTCAGCGGACGCCTGCGCGGCGATTCCGAGTCCGTTCAGGACGTGCCGCTGGCCGTCACCGTCGTCAGCACGGAACAGCTTGGTGCCCAGGGCGCGCTGAACATCGAAGATCTCGAAACCCTCTCCCCTAGCCTGGTCATCGACCCGGTCGCAGCCGGTCCGGGAGCGGGAGCGATATCCCTGCGCGGCGTCAGCTTCGAAGATGTAGAAAAAAGCTTCGAACCCACGGTCGGCGTGGTGATCGACGGGGTCTTCTCCGGCACCAGCACGGCCCAGCTCACCAACGCTTTTGATTTTGAGCAGGTTGAAGTGCTGCGCGGACCGCAAGGCACGTTGTTCGGGCGCAATACCATCGGCGGGGTGATCAACGTCAAACGCACGCGACCGACGAAGGAGTTTGGCGTGCGGGCTGAGACAACTTTTGGCAACTATGGGCGGGAAGAATTTAACGCCGTCGTCAATATCGGCGACGGCGATATATTTGGCGCAAAATTCTTTGCTTCGGACCGCACGTTCGATGGCTATTACAATAATGTCACCTTGGGACGCCGTACCGGAGCGAGCAGCATCCGCAACGCGGGCGGAACGATCCTGATCGAACCGAGTCCGGATCTCGAGATATTTCTCACCGCCGAATTCACCAAGATAGGCGGCGATCCCGCCGTGGCCTCGCTGTCCCAGACCGGCGAAGTAATCTGCGGTATTGCTGCCGTTGCCAACCAGTGCAACCGCAATACCGAAGATGACCTCTATACGGTCTTCTCCAACACGCTTGGCAGCACGGATTTCCAGGAGGATGCCTATTCGGCCCGTATCAATTATAATATTGGCAGTCTGACCATATCGTCGATTACCGCGTTAAAGGATTCCGATGAACTGGTCGTGCAGGACTTTGACGCAACGTCGATCCCGTTCTTTACGACCAGCCGCGCCCAGCAATATCGGCAATTCAGCCAGGAACTGCGTCTGGCGGGCGATTTTACCGAATGGTTAAGCGGCGTCATCGGCCTGTTCTACTTCAACAATGAATATCAGCTGCAGCAAACGACAACTCCGCCCAGTGGTGTCACCGTGCCAGCGGAAACGGACCATGAAACCAAGTCCTATGCCGTCTTCGGTGACTTCGATATCACCCTCACCGATCAGCTTCGTCTGAGCGTTGGCGCCCGCTATTCGAAAGACAAAAAGCAATATACGCGCTCGATCTTCGCCGGGCCCGGGCCGCTTCTCGCTCTGTCCAACAAGGACGACTGGAGCCAGTTTACCCCGCGAGTCAGCCTCGATTATCGCTTCAATGACGACATTCTTGTTTATGGTTCCTATGCCCGCGGCTACCGTTCGGGCGGTTTCAACGGCCGCGCCAACAGCCCGAGTTCCGTTGCTGTTTCATTCGGTCCGGAAACAGTGGATTCGTTCGAGGTTGGCGCAAAGACCGAATTTGCAGACGGACGTGTCACGCTGAACATGGCGGGTTTCTACACCAAATATAAAGACAAGCAGGAAGACGTGGTGCAAGCCACCCCGCCCGGCTCTCCCAATCCGCAGGAAACCGTGACCCTGAACGCCGCAACAGCCTCGATTCTGGGGGCGGAAGTCGATATGCGCGCCGAGCTTTTCGACGGCTTTACGATCGTCGGGTCGCTTGGCTTACTGGATGCGAAATATGATGATTTCTTCATCGACCTGAATCTAGACGGCGTCCAGGACCCCGGCGAAGATGCATCGACGCGCGATTTACGGCGGGCGCCCAATGTATCGGTCTCCATTTCCGGCAATTACGAGTTGATGGTAACGGACAATGACAGTCTGAATTTCAATGCCAAATACAGCACGACCAGCTCCTATCAGACCACGATCGTCGCTGCGCCTGGCAACTTCGGACAAAATGATCCGCGCGGACTGCACCAGTCACAGGACGATGTCTCCGCATCGCTTACCTATACGCACACATTTGCTGACGATTCAGAAATATATGTCCGGGCGTTCGGCCGCAATCTGCTCGACAATCGTGGGCTGGGTTCGACACTGCCAGTCGCAGGCCTGTTTACCTTCGGAAGCGCGATCCCTCCGCGCCAATATGGTGTGACCCTCGGCTTCGATTTCTGACATCGTCAAATATCGAAGCTCTCACCAGGCCTTGGGCCCGGTACATATTCAATTGCGCTCCCAGTGCAGCCTTTGGAGGGCTCTGCTTGTCAGAGCCCTCTTTTTTTGGCGGCATACCGGCCGATACTGCGCCAGCTACCCCCAAACGATCTGCCTGTCGGTGGGCGCTGGAACCGACGGACTACTCGCTGCGCAGCGCCTCGATCGGCGAAAGACGCGAGGCGCGAATGGCGGGATAGCCCCCGAACAGCAAGCCGATCACCGCTGAAAAGACGATCGCGCCGATGCCCACGCCAATCCCGATCGGGACCGGAAAGTCGGCATAGATCGTCAGCGCCGTGCCAGCGGCGATCGCCATGCCCAGACCGATGGCACCGCCAATCACGCACAGCACCGCGGCCTCAACCAGAAACTGGTTGCGGATATCGCTCCGCTTGGCACCCAGCGCCATCCTGAGGCCGATCTCCCGGGTCCGTTCGGTCACGCTGACCAGCATGATATTCATGATGCCGATCCCCCCGACCAGCAGCGAGATCGAGGCAATGGCAACCAGCACGATCTGGAAGATGCCAGTAACCTGCGCCGACTCCTTCATAAATTCTTCCGTCGTTCGGATGGTGAACGGATTGATTTCCTTGCCCCTCACCCGATAGCGCTCGCGCAGCAGCCGGGTGATCTCGCGTTTCGCTCTGGGCAGCGAAACCCCGTCCTCAAAGCCGACAAACAGCATCTGCAGATCATCAGGCCCGGACAGGGAATCACCGACGAACCGCTGGCGCGTGGTGGTGATCGGCATGATGGCGATATCGTCATTGTCATTGCCGAAGCTCGAGCCTTTCGATTCCATCACGCCAATGACCGTGAACGGGGCCCGGTTGATGCGCACCGTTTCCCCTACCGGGTCATAGTCGCCGAACAGCTTCTTCGCGACGCTGGGCCCCAGCACGACGACCCGCGCGGCGGAACGGACGTCGGCTTCGGTGATAAAACGACCGGATTCGGCGGCGGCATTGGCGACCTTGCCGTACCCTGGCGTCGCGCCGATCGCGCTGGTGGTAGCGTTGCGGCCGGCCACCACCAGCTGGATCGAGGTGCGCAGTTGCGGCGCGATATCGGTGATCCCGCTGATCTGCTTTTCGATTGCACGGGCATCCCGCATGGTCAGCCGGCCGCGATCAAAGGTGGTGCGTCCCCCTTCACTGTCCGGTTGCGGGAAAATCAGCGCCATGTTGGAACCCAGCGCATTGATCGACTGCATCACCGACACCTGCGCTCCGGACCCCACCGCGACCGCGAGCGTCACTGCGAAAACTCCGATCATCACCCCCAGCGTGGTCAGGATCGAGCGCATCAGATTGGTCCGCAAGGCGGTGATCGCGATCGCGACATTGACGATCCAGGCAGCACTTTTCTTGCCGAGACTGCCGATCATGCGCTGACCATCCGCCGGTGGGCCACCAGCACATCCTCGACCACCTTGCCATCGCGGAACTCGATCCGGCGCTTGGCATGGTCCGCGATCTCGGCTTCGTGCGTCACCACGATGATCGTGATTCCCTGATCATTCAGCCGCTCGAAAATCGCCATGATGTCTTCCGACGTCTTGCTGTCCAGCGCGCCGGTCGGTTCGTCGGCCAGCAGAATCACCGGGTCGGTCACCAGCGCCCGCGCGATAGCCACGCGCTGCTGCTGCCCGCCCGACAATTTCGCCGGTGAATGGTCCGTCCGGTCGCCGAGCCCCATTTCCTCCAGTTTCGCCCTCGCCCGCTCCCTACGCTCCTCGCTGCCAAGGCCGGCGTAAATCAGCGGCACCGCTACATTGTCGAGCGCCGTCGTTCGGGCGAGCAGGTTGAATTGCTGAAAGATGAAGCCGATTTTCTGGTTGCGCAATTCGGCCAGCGCGTCGCCGTCCCGGTCCTGGGTGGCGATGCCGTCGATCCGCACTTCTCCCGAGGTCGGCACATCGAGGCAGCCGATCATGTTCATGAAGGTCGACTTGCCCGATCCGCTGGCGCCCATGATCGCGACATATTCGCCGCGCTCTATAGAGAGCGACACCCCGTCCACGGCGCGCACGGTCTCCTCGCCCATGATGTAATTTTTGACCAGATCCCGGGTTTCTACCAGCGCCATGACTTATTCGTCCTCGCTGGCGAAATCATCCTCGTCGTCATCTTCATTGGCCAAATTCTTCGTGCGCACCAGCACCTTCTCCCCTGCCTTCGCGCCTTTGACGATCTCGACAAAATCCTCGCCGACCAGGCCGAGCGTGACCACCCGCCGAACCGGCTTGTACGGATCATCGCTGGCCACCCAGATGGCGGTGACCCGCTTCGATCCCGGCTTTCTTTCTTCGCTGTCCTCGTCCTCCTCTGGCCGGTCATCCTTGCGCGGACGAAAGCGGATAGCCGATGCCGGGACCCTCAGGACATTCCTGCGGGTGCCGGTGACGATTTCGACATTGGCGGTCATTCCGGTCAGCAGCTTGCCGTCCTTGTTGTCGACATCGAGGATCACCAGATAGCTGACCACATTCTGCGCTTCTGTCGCGGATTTCCGGATCTGCCCGACTTTGGCGACAAAGGTGTCATCGGGATAGCTGTCGACCGTGAAGCGGACGGTCTGACCGACCCGGACCTGGCCGATATCGGCCTCGTCGACCGAGGCCTCCACCTGCATACGGCTGGTGTCGGCAGCGATTTCAAACAGATTGGGGGTCTGAAAACTGGCGGCGACGGTGGTGCCGGGCTCGACCAGCTTGTTGATTACGACGCCGCTGGTCGGCGCGATGATCCGCGTGCGGTTAAGGTCCAGTTGCGCGGAGGACAGTTCGGCGGTGCTTTGCGCGATCTGTGCGCGTCCGCTTTGCGCTTGCGCCTTCGCCGTGCTCAGCGCGGCCTGCGCCGTGGCCAATGCGTTTTGCGCCTGATCGATGCCGGCTTTGGACACGAACCCCTTTTCCGCCAGTTCCTGCTGCCGCTTAAATTCGCGCGACTGTACGGCGAAATCGGTTTGCGCGCGGATGATCGAGGCTTCCGCTTGCGCCAGATTCGCACGCGCCAGCTCAACCTGCGCGCGGGCCTGGGTTACTCGGGCGTCGATGCGGGTCGGATCGATTCTGGCCAGCACCTGCCCCGCCGTGACCGGCGAGTTAAAGTCGACATACACATCGGTCACCTGCCCGGAAATCTCGGAACCCACCTTGATCGTGTTCAAGGCCCGCACCTTGCCGCTCGCCGACACGATCCGGGCGACATCCCCGCGAGTCACCGGCTCGGTGACATATTCATATTCGGGTGCGGACGGGACGATGATCTTGTACAAAATCGCAAGGAACAGGATCGCTATCAGTCCGGAAATGACAGGATGGCGGCGCACCCAGCTGGGCATCGGGTTGGTAATCGCTTCTCTCCGTGTCTTAGGTAGGTAAGTCACTATGTCACGCAGGGAAGAGATAGGCAATAAGAGACCGGCCCGACAGGCTGGAGCATTTTCATCGATCTAGCATATCGCCAGGGAATCCTGCCCGCGAGGCCAGATTTGGTCGCGCGTTTCAAAATCCGCTTGACAATGAGAACAGATATGGAACATTAAGAGCTCATTGATAGAACGAATGGAATTATCTCATGCTCAGTATCGCTATCTCTTCCTTTTTTGCCGTCGCGCTTCTCGGCTCTGCGACCGTCATTGCGATGATGTTTCTGCAATATCGGGACAGGATTGTCAGCGTCATTGAAAATGAGTTGCAGACCCGGCCGTCCGAAACGGCCAGTCCATCCTCAGCCTGTCGACTCCGGACCGTCAAGGTGCCGCAACCTATGGCGTCCCATCGTTCGATGCGGCCCGTTCCATTGCGCGTTGCCGCTTGACCTTGGCATAGCTGCGGATGCTGAACGGGATCAGCAGCATATAGCCGATGCTGATGGCCGAAAGCATGATCCATGGGGAATTGATCAGCGCAACGCCGACCAGAGCAACAACAGCGATCGCTTCCAGCCGAATATTCTTGCGCAAACGCAGAGATGTCCAGCTGAACGTCGCCGTATTGGAAATCATCAGGAACGCGACCAGCACAATCCACGGCGCAACAAGCGCATAATGGCGGAAAATATCGAGGTCGGTAATCATCCACAGATAGAGCGGCAACATCGCCAGACCAGCACCGACCGGCGCCGGAATACCGGTCAGAAACCCGGCTGACTTGTGGGGCTGATCATCATCGTCGATCGACGCATTGAAACGCGCCAGACGGAGGGCACAGCCGACAGCCATGGTAAGCGCCAGCACCCAGCCGAATTGCGGCATATATTGCGTCGACCAGAAAAACATGACCAGTGCAGGCGACACGCCAAAAGCGATCACGTCCGAAAGGGAATCCAGTTCCGCCCCGAACCGGCTTTGCGCATTGAGCAGCCGGGCGACCCGGCCATCCAGGCCATCCAATATGCCGGCAAGCACAATCGAGCTGGCGGCCAGGACCCAATTGTCCATGGAGGCGAAGCGCACACTGCTCAGCCCGACGCACAAAGCCAGCGCGGTGACCGCATTCGGAACAAAGGCGCGCAACGGAATGCCGCGCTCCGGATGTCTCAGAGAACCTTTTTTAGGCATCAGCATCACACAATCTATAAAGCGACCATCGAGCGGTCATTGGCCGACCCCTTCAATTTCTTTCGCCTCGCCAACCACCGCGAGCACGGTTTCACCAGCGATTGACCGCTGCCCCAGCACCACATTGGGCGTTGTACCCTTCGGCAAATAGACATCCACCCGGCTGCCAAAACGGATCAATCCGATTCGCTGACCCGCGGCGACAAAATCGCCTTCCTTGACGAAAGACATGATCCGGCGCGCTACCAGCCCGGCAATCTGGGTAAAGCCAATTTTCAACCCGTCGTTGCGCTCGACCAGAAAATGCTGCCGTTCATTTTCTTCGCTGGCCTTGTCCAGGTCAGCATTCAGAAATTTTCCGGAGATATAGGCCTGACGTTTCACCGTTCCTTCAATCGGCGTCCGGTTGATATGGACATCGAACACGCTCATGAAGATTGAAACCCGGATCAGTTCCTCATCGCCAAGTCCGCCCTCGCCCTGCAGCTCGACCGGCGGCTTTACCGGCATGATCAGATTCACAAGCCCATCGGCGGGCGCGACGATATATTTGTCATCCAGCGGGGTGACCCGTTTCGGATCGCGGAAAAAGGCAAGAACCCAGGCAGTGACGGCCGCCATCGGCCAGGCCAGGGTTTCCCAGGCCATCAGCGCGAAGAACAAAGTGATGGCCGCAGCAATGACTGCGAATTTGCGCCCTTCGGGATGCACGGGCGGAAAAGACCATTTGGCTTCTCCCAATCCCTTGTTTGAATATTTTTCGATTGCCATGAACGCTACTTAGGGGCGGGTCATAGTTCTGACAACACTCCCGTTGATATATTGAAATTTCAACGCTGGAAATTAGCATAACCGTCAGCGCCCCGATCCTACAACTCTGGGTTGAACAAACGACAATCTTTGCTAAGAGGCTGGCAACATCGTTCCTCCCTCTGGCACCCGTTTCAGGAAAGAATAAAACAATATGTCGAAAATCAAGGTCAAAAACCCGGTCGTCGAAATTGACGGCGATGAAATGACGCGGATCATCTGGCAGTGGATTCGCGAACGGTTGATTGAGCCTTATCTCGACATTGATCTGCATTATTACGACCTCTCGATCGAGGTTCGCGATGACACCAATGACAAGATCACCGTCGATGCAGCCAATGCCATCAAGAAACATGGCGTCGGCGTCAAATGCGCGACGATCACGCCGGACGAGCAGCGGGTCGAGGAATTCGACCTGAAACGGATGTGGAAATCGCCGAACGGCACGATCCGCAACATCCTTGGTGGCGTGGTCTTCCGCGAACCCATCGTGATCGACAATGTACCGCGGCTGGTTCCCGGCTGGACCGATCCCATCGTGGTCGGCCGTCATGCCTTTGGCGACCAGTATCGCTGCACCGACTTCAAGGTACCGGGACCCGGCAAGCTGCGGCTGGTCTGGGAAGGCGACAACGGCGATTCGATCGATGAAGAAGTGTTCCAGTTCCCCTCGCCCGGTATCGCCATGGCCATGTACAACCTCGACGACTCGATCCGCGACTTTGCCCGCGCATCGATGAACTACGGCCTGAACCGTGAATGGCCGGTCTATCTGTCGACCAAGAACACGATCATGAAAGCCTATGATGGCCGCTTCAAGGATCTGTTCGAGGAAGTGTTTCAGGAAGAGTTCAAGGCCGCTTTCGACAAGGCTGGAATCACCTACGAACATCGCCTGATCGATGACATGGTTGCCTCGGCGCTCAAATGGAGCGGCAAGTTCGTCTGGGCCTGTAAAAACTACGATGGTGACGTTCAATCCGACACCGTTGCACAGGGCTTTGGTTCGCTCGGCCTGATGACATCTGTCCTGATGACCCCGACCGGCGATTGCGTCGAGGCGGAAGCCGCGCATGGTACGGTTACCCGCCACTATCGCCAGCATCAGCAAGGCAAGGCGACATCAACCAACCCGATTGCCTCGATCTTCGCCTGGACACGCGGCCTGATCTATCGCGGCAAGTTCGACGATACGCCTGATGTGACGCGTTTCGCTGAAACCCTGGAACGCGTCTGCATTCAGACCGTTGAAAGTGGCAGTATGACGAAGGATCTTGCGATCCTTATCGGGCCCGACCAGTCTTGGATGACAACCGAACAGTTTTTCGAAGCCGTCCGGTCCAATCTGGAAACCG
>NZ_JBLWUA010000002.1:310847-433762 GCF_048269865.1 Parasphingorhabdus sp.
CGCCCGAACCCGAGGCCGACGACACGACCGGGTAACCGCCGCAACCAGGATATCCGGTTCAACACCCGCAATATAAAAAACGGCTTTTTGATAGGCTTGGTGCGCCGCAATAGGGGCGCAATCACATTGTCCTGCGCAAATTTCTGCAGCGCCTGCATCCGCCGTACCGGCTTTATTCTGCGGGCATAGACCTGGGCCAATAACGGATCAGGATTCTCTCCCTTGGCCATCGGACCAGCCAGAATATTGGCGGTAGCGACCGCGTCCTGCACAGCAATATTGATCCCGACCCCGCCAATCGGAGACATGGCGTGCGCAGCATCGCCAATGGCCAGCAGGCCGGGTCGATGCCAGCGCGTCAGTCGGTCCAGCGCCACTTCCAGCGTTTTGACCTGATCCCAATCCGATATTTGATCAAATTCGGCGCTCAGATCGGGTACCAGGGAACGCAGATTTGCCCGAAACGCATCCAGCCCTTTCGCGCGCACAGCGGCGGCCTGGCCTTTGTTGAAGACAAAAGCGCATTGATAATAATCCCGGCGATCAATCATCACCATGAACTTCCCCGCCTGGACCGTGGCAAAGACGTCACCGCCATATCCCTCCGGCTTGTCGATCCGAAACCAGAAAACATCCATCGGCGCGCCAATATTCTGCAACGGCAGTTCGGCTTTGCCCCGCAATACTGACCTGCGGCCATCGGCAGCGACAACCAGCTTGGCATGCAATATTTGACCGTCCCGGGTTTCAACGCCGGATACGCGCTCCGCTTCGTCGTAGCAAAGATCGACGGCTTCCGTCTGCATCAGCAACTCAAATCCCGGATATTGCTTTGCCCTGGCTGCAATGAAGTCGAGTAGGTCCCATTGCGGCATCATCGCAATATAGGGTGCCGCTATGGGCAGATGGCGGAAATCGATCGCCTTCATCTGCCGCCCGGCGATGTGAATCAACGCCTGATCCACGCGGCTGTGCGGCAAATCGAGCAGATCATCCAGCATGCCCAACTGATGAAAAAGTTCCAGCGTCGATGGATGCACCGTGTCCCCCCGGAAATCGCGCAGGAAATCCGCATGTTTCTCGAGGACCGTCACGCGCAGGCCAGCCCGCGCGAGCAATAATCCGGCCATCATTCCCGCTGGACCGCCGCCGACGATCACAATGTCGCGCTGATTGTAAATCATTCACTGTCTCCGCCATCTAAGCTGCTGACAAATAGCCTCGCTTGTATATATAGATTTACCATGCATAGTCCTCTGGATAATCCGGCCTTTATAGACGCCATCGTAATATTGGGTGCTGCCGGGATTGTCATTCCGGCCTTTGCCCGTTTTCGCATCACGCCAATCATCGGCTTCATTCTGGTCGGCATCCTGCTCGGGCCATCGGGCCTGGGCTCGCTGCAGAATCAATATAACTGGCTGCAATTTGTCACGATCAATGATCGGGAGGCGATCGAACCCTTCGCCGAGTTCGGGATCATCTTACTGCTGTTCTCCATTGGTCTGGAACTTTCATTCAAGCGGCTCTGGGCGCTGCGCCGCCTTGTCTTCGGCGTTGGCGCGGCGGAGCTTCTGGCATCGGGCCTGATCATCGGGTCAGTGCTCTATCTGATCGGCCAGAATGCCGCCGGTGCGCTCGGCCTCGGGCTTGCGCTGGCGCTCTCATCAACCGCTTTGGTACTGCCGATGTCAGGCACCAAGAGCCCGGTGGGACGCGCAGCGCTTGCGATGCTTCTGTTCGAGGATGTCGCCATTGTTCCGATCATTTTTCTACTCGGCGCAATCTCGCCAGCGATAACCGCCGATGGCGGATGGAATGATCTTGGGCGCACTCTGATTTTGGGCGGCGCCGTAATTATCGGCATGCTGGTGCTCGGCAGACTGTTGTTGCCACGAATTTTCGCGCAAGCGGCCCGGACAAAAAGTCCCGAACTGTTTCTCGCCGTCAGCCTGCTCGTCATCATTCTCGCAAGTCTGGCTACCGCGGCAACGGGTCTGTCGCCGATCGTCGGCGCCCTGCTGGCCGGCCTGCTGATTGCGGAAACCGAATATCACGGTGAAGTCGAGATCATCACGCAACCGTTTAAGGGGCTGGCGCTAGGCGTCTTTCTGATCACCGTAGGGATGCAGGTCGATATCCGCGTCGTGCTTGAAAACTGGGCAAGCCTGCTCACCGCTGTTGTCGGCGTCGTTATTGTGAAAGCGGCTGTCACCGGCGGATTGCTGCGCTTTTCCGGTGCCAGTGCGGGCACGGCCACCGAGGCCGGCGTGTTGATGTCCAGCCCTTCGGAAACCACCCTGATCGTCCTGGCTGCGGCCATGCAGGCACAGCTCATCCAGCCGCAGACCGCGGCATTCTGGCAAATTGTTACCGCCATTGGCCTCACCATCACGCCCCTGCTCGCCCGTTTTGGCCATGATATCGCCCGGCGGATGGAAATGCGTAGCGGCGACGGGCTGGCCCCGCATGAACAGCCGGTTGAGGCGCAGCAAACCATCATCATCGGCTTTGGCCGTGTCGGCAAGCTGGTCGCGGATCTGCTGAAGACCCATGATCAGAAATTTCTCGCAGTGGAAACCAATATCGACACCGTCGCCAAGGCTCGACGCGATGGCTATCCGATCATGTTCGGCAATGTCGCACGAAATGAAATGCTGGATCGTTTGCGTCTGGGCCACGCCAAGGCCCTTGTGCTGACAATGGACGAGCCGGTCCTGTCAGTCCAAATCGTCAAAAAGGTCCGTGCCTGGGTGCCCGACTTGCCGATCATTACGAGGGCGCGTGACATCGACCACGCAGCCGAGCTCTATCACGCCGGCGCAACCAACGCCGTCCCTGAAGCGCTTGAAGGCTCGCTGCAATTGTCGGAAGCGGTACTGGTCGAAAATGGCGTCGCCATGGGACCGGTCATCGCCTCAATCCATGAACTGAGGGATATCTACCGCAAACAGATACAGGAAGAAGGGGATCTGGAACAGCAACCGAAGCTGAAGTCCATGACCACTTCCACTGGGCAGGCGACCGCCGACGATTTGGTCCCTGACGGGCTCAGCCCGCAAGAACAGACCGGATAGCGGCAATCGCGTCATCGGCTTTGGCACCGTCAGGACCGCCGCCCTGGGCCATGTCCGGACGCCCGCCGCCGCCCTTGCCACCAACAGCCACAACGCCAGCCCGAACCAGATCGACCGCGCTGAAACGATCGGTCAGGTCATCGGTAACGCCGACCGCAACCGTGGCCCGGCCATCATTGACCGCGACCAGCGCGCTCACGCCGCTAGCAAGCTTCTGTTTCGCCTGATCAACAAGACCGCGCAATTCCTTGGGATTGAGGCCCTGAATAACCTGACCGGCAAAAGCCACATCGCCGATGGTTTCGGTCTCCGCCGCTTTCGCGCCGCCGCCATCGCCCGCCAGAGCCAAAGCCTTCTTGGCCTCGGTCAGTTCCCGCTCCAGCTTTTTGCGCTCCTCAACCAGAACCGCAACCCGGTCGGCGGCTTCGTCCGGAGACGCCTTCAGGGTCGATGCGATGGATTTGAGCTTGCTGTCGCGATCCGCAAGCCAGAGACGTGCCGCTTCCCCAGTCAGCGCTTCGATCCGCCTGACACCGCTGGACACAGCCGATTCCGAAACGATCACCATCAGGCCGATATCACCGAGAGCATTGACGTGCGTTCCGCCGCACAGCTCGACGGAATAATCCACGTCAGCGTCCCGGCCCATCGACAAAACCCGGACTTCGTCGCCATATTTCTCGCCAAACAGCGCCAGTGCGCCAGCTGCCACCGCATCATCGGGACTCATCAGCCGTGTCGTCACTGCGCTATTGCCGCGAATTTGGGCGTTCACGTCTGCTTCTACAGCCTTCACTTCGGCATCGCTCAGCGCCGTCACATGCGAGAAGTCGAACCGCAGACGATCGGGAGCGACGAGGCTGCCCTTTTGCGTCACATGATCGCCCAGATGATGGCGCAGCGCCTTGTGCAACAAGTGAGTGGCACTGTGATTGGCCCGAAGAGCCGTGCGCCGATCGGAGTCCACCACAAGATGGACCCGGTCCCCGACCGACACTGTGCCCGACTTGATTTCGATCTCGTGTGCGTGGAGCCGCCCGAGCGGCTTTCTGGTATCGGTAACCGCAGCGGCGAAATCTTCGGAACCAGAGATCGTCCCGGCGTCGCCCATCTGCCCGCCGCTTTCGCCGTAGAAGGGCGTCTGGTTGGTCAGCAGCATCACGCTATCACCGCTCCCGGCGCTCTCGATTTCCGCGCCGTCTTTGACCAGCGCCACAACCACGCCCTCGCCTTCCTCAGACGTATAGCCGGTAAATTCGGTGCTGCCTTCGCGCTCGGCGATATCGAACCAGACGGCATCCGAAGCCTGATCTCCGGACCCCTTCCAGGCCGCACGGGCAGCAGCTTTCTGCTCCGCCATCGCCTTGTCGAAACCTTCCCGGTCAACCCCGAGCG
This sequence comes from Parasphingorhabdus sp., assembly GCF_048269865.1. Classification (GTDB taxonomy): domain Bacteria; phylum Pseudomonadota; class Alphaproteobacteria; order Sphingomonadales; family Sphingomonadaceae; genus Parasphingorhabdus. The sequence goes on from NZ_JBLWUA010000002.1 coordinate 315,320, forward strand.
ACTGGGCCCGCAGAGCGTCTTCGGTCAGATCATAGGGAAAGCCGAATGTATCATATAATTTGAAAGCCGTTTCACCCGGCAGGACATCGCCCTCCTTCATGTCGGCGATTTCGGCATCGAGCAGTTTCAGGCCATTCGCCAAAGTCTGCCGGAAATTGACCTCTTCGCGCAACAGCGTCTCTTCGATCAGCGGCTGGGCCCGGAGCAATTCGGGAAACGCATTGCCCATTTCGCCGGTCAGGGAACCGACCATGCGATGCATCAATGGATCCTTTGCGCCCAGCAGATGGGCGTGGCGCATCGCCCGGCGCATGATCCGGCGCAGCACATAACCCCGGCCTTCGTTCGAGGGCAGCACACCATCGGCGACAAGGAAGGACGATGCCCGCAAGTGATCCGCAATGACCCGGTGGCTGGCCTGGTTCTCACCGGTCGTAACGGTGCCGGTCAGCGACCCGGATTCTGCGATCAGCGTCTTGAACAGGTCGATATCGTAATTGTCGTGCACGCCCTGCATGACCGCTGCGATCCGTTCCAGCCCCATGCCGGTATCGATGGATGGCTTCGGCAAATCGACACGCTCGCCTTCGCCGCGCTGGTCATATTGCATGAACACCAGGTTCCAGATTTCGACGAACCGGTCGCCGTCTTCATCGGGACTGCCGGGAGGACCGCCGGCGACATGCGGGCCGTGGTCGTAGAATATCTCGCTGCACGGGCCGCAAGGTCCGGTATCGCCCATCGACCAGAAATTATCGCTGGTCGCGATCCGGATGATCCGCTCGTCTGGCAGGCCGGCAATCTTCTTCCACAGATCAAAGGCTTCGTCGTCCGTGTGATAGACGGTCACCGTGAGCCGGTCCGGCGAGATGCCCCAGACCTTGGTAATCAGGTTCCAGGCATGCTCGATCGCCTGTTCCTTGAAATAGTCGCCGAATGAGAAATTCCCGAGCATTTCAAAGAAGGTGTGATGGCGGGCGGTATAACCGACATTGTCGAGATCATTATGCTTGCCGCCCGCGCGGACGCATTTCTGGCTGGACGTCGCGGTGGAATAGGAACGTGTCTCAGCCCCGGTGAAGACATTCTTGAACGGGACCATCCCCGCGTTGATAAACATCAGCGTCGGGTCGTTATAGGGTATCAGCGGTGCCGACGGCACAATCTCGTGACCGTGAGAAGCGAAATAGTCGAGAAAAGACCGTCTTATATCATTGGTTGTTTGCATGGATTGGACTTAGGGGAGCGATCTGCCGTTGACAATCCTGCATTGCATCAACCCGTATATTCCCGGCCCGTTTCAGGCATAGGCATAGGGCCCGCCTTTTTCGAGCGCGGTCTGATATTGCGGGCGGGCGTGAATACGTCCCAGCCAGGCCATCAGGTTCGGATAGCGCGCGTCCAGCCCGGCCCGCGACTGGCAGGCCTCGAGCGGGAAACTCATCATGATATCGGCCGCGGTCAGATCATCGCCGACAAAATAATCGCGATCCGCCAGTTCGGTCTCCAGCCACACCAAGAGGTCAGTGACCATCTGGCCCACCGGCTTGCGCGCCGGCAGACCGAGCAGACCCAGGCGACCGACCACCAGCAATCCGTAAAGCGGCGGCATCATCGAGCCTTCGGCGAAATGCAGATATTGGGTGTAGAGACGCGCGCCTTTCGCGTCTTTCGGTGCACCCAGTTTGCCGCCTGCCTTGTCCACCAGATATTCGACGATGGCAGCGGTCTCGATAATCACTTCACCGCCATCTTCAATCATCGGTGATTTGCCGAGCGGATGAATGACTTTCAGACTGTCGGGCGCTTTCTGCGTCTTGGAATGCCGCTCATAACGCTTGATCTCGTAGGGAAGCTGGATCTCTTCGAGCAACCAGATGATGCGCTGTGAACGGCTGTTTTCGAGATGGTGGAGGATGATGGTCATTGCTCTGCTGGCCTTCCGAGATGCTCGACATGATGTCGAACGTGGCACCGACGAAGCCTTCTAAACCGTCCGATGTCAATCTTTTCCACGATGCAGCCACTGTATCGCAATCAAAAATGGGCCGCCCTTGCAGTCGGGGGACAGAAGGACGGCCCTATGCCAGGGATCGCCTCGGGGGAGAGTGATCCGGCAAAACTTCAGATTATGTTTACGAGACGCCCGCTCCGGAATGGGGCGTGCCAGCAAGGGCGCTACCCCAGCCAGCCACACCTGCGCTTCCGCCAAGCTGGCGATTCGATCATCTATTCGTCGTCATCACCGGCTTTGCCGACCGGGCCGTTCATCATCTCTTCGGCCACTTCTTCCTGTTTGCCGCGAATCTGATTTTCCAGCTTGGCCATCATCTCGGGGTTTTCGAGGAGGAAGCGTTTCGAATTTTCCCGGCCCTGCCCGATACGGACCGAGTCATAGGAGAACCATGCGCCCGATTTCTCGACAACGCCGGCTTTCACACCAAGGTCGATAATCTCGCCAACCTTCGAAATGCCCTGGCCGTACATGATGTCAAATTCTACCTGCTTGAAGGGCGGTGCGACCTTGTTCTTGACCACTTTGACGCGAGTCGAGTTGCCGACAATATCATCGCGTTCCTTGATCTGGCCGGTGCGGCGAATGTCGAGACGGACCGATGCATAGAATTTCAGCGCATTGCCGCCCGAGGTCGTTTCCGGATTGCCGTACATCACGCCAATTTTCATGCGGATCTGGTTGATGAAAATCACCATGCATTTGGAGCGACTGATCGAGCCGGTCAGCTTGCGCAAAGCCTGACTCATCAACCGGGCCTGCAGGCCAACATGGGTATCCCCCATTTCGCCTTCAATTTCCGCCCGTGGCACCAGCGCGGCAACCGAATCGACGACCAGAATGTCGATCGCGTTGGAACGCACCAGAGTATCGGTAATCTCCAGCGCCTGCTCTCCAGTGTCTGGCTGGGAGATGATCAACTCGTCCGTATTCACGCCCAATGCCTTGGCATAGACAGGATCAAGCGCATGCTCCGCATCGACAAAGGCTGCGGTGCCGCCATTTTTCTGGGCTTCGGCAATCACATGCAGGGCGAGCGTCGTTTTGCCCGAACTTTCCGGTCCGTAAACTTCGATCACGCGTCCTTTTGGCAGTCCCCCGATGCCAAGCGCGATATCCAGCCCAAGGCTACCCGTTGAGATAGCCTCTACCTCCAGCGCCTTGCGCTGACCGAGTTTCATCGCCGAGCCCTTGCCGAAGGCGCGATCGATCTGCGCCAGTGCGGCGTCGAGCGCCTTTTGCCTGTCTGATGAGTTCAATTGATTTTCCGATTCTACGACTTTTAAATTGCCGGCCATTTGCCTGTCCCCTTCGCTAAATGTTTAAGCAGCATCAATCAATGATTGTGATGATGTACCTTATTTGTTCTCATAGAACAAGAGGGGAACATTATTTTTCTAAATTCGTTATATCGCTATGAAATTCAAAGATAAATCTCGGTTATCCTAAGGCTGCTTGGCATGTTCGGCCAGAGTCTTCGCGACGGCTTCGGCTATTTGCGCCACAGAAAATGGCTTTGGCAGGAAATTGACCTTGTCCAGATTGATCGACTTGCGCAATTGCTCCTCGGCATAGCCGGACATGAACAGGATCGGCAGGTCGGGATGGTCCTTGCGTACATGCTTCGCCATCGTCGGCCCGTCCATATTGGGCATCACCACATCCGAGACGATCACGTCGAACGGCGGCTCGTCGTCATCCTGACCGGCAAGAACGGCCAGGGCCTCCTCGCCCTCACTGGCGGTGACCACCGTGTAACCCTGACGCGACAGCGCCCGCTCGGCGACGGCCCGTACCATATCCTCGTCTTCGACCAGCAGCACATGACCGGTCCCCCACAATTCTTTCTTGGCCGTGGCTTTGACCGGAGGCGAATCCAGAGTCGCGAGTTCCGTGTCTTCTGCGGTTGGCCGATGAACGGGGAAGTAGATTGAGAAGGTAGTACCCTCGCCCGGCTTCGAATCGGCGAAAATATAGCCGCCCGACTGCTTGATGATGCCGTAAACCGTCGACAGCCCCAAGCCGGTGCCTTTGCCGACCGCTTTGGTGGTGAAAAATGGTTCAAAAATCTTGCCGATGAAACGGGGCGGAATCCCGTTGCCGGAATCCGTGAAGAACAGCGCCGTATAATCTCCGATTGGCAGAATTTCTGTTTTGAGGGACCGGACATCGGCTGCAGATATCGCCTGCGTCGAGATCGAGATTTTGCCGCCATTGGGCATCGCATCACGTGCATTGACACCCAGATTGATAATCACCTGCTCCAGCTGCCCCGGATCCGCACGAACCAGGCCGAGATTCCGGCCGTGCCGCACTTCCAGTTCGATGGTTTCATCGAGCAACCGTTTGAGCAGGTTGGACACGTCGGCGACCACGTCGGGCAGCTGCAGAACCTGCGGCCGCAGCGTCTGCTGCCGCGAGAAGGCAAGCAATTGCCGGGTCAGGCCAGCAGCGCGGTTACTGTTGTTCTTGACCTGCTGGATATCGTCATAGTCGCTGTCACCCGGCGCATGGCGCAGCAGCATCAGGTCGCAATGACCTATGATGGCGGTGAGGATATTGTTAAAGTCATGGGCGACCCCGCCAGCGAGCTGACCCACGGCCTGCATCTTCGTCGCCTGCGCCACCTGGCTTTTCAATTTCGATTCTTCGCTATTGTCGCGGATCGAGAGCAGCACGGCCGCGTCGCCGAGCCCGCGAACCCCGGCGATACCGAGCGCGACCGGCTCGTCACCGCCATTGCGCAACCGGACCGCGAGATCCCCGGTCAGCGGCGGACCGCTGGCATAGCGACGGACCGCATCGGCCACTGCGGATTTGTCATCACGGATCATCAGGTCACCGGGATAGAGCGGCTGGTCATTTTCGCCGATGCCGGCAGTTTTGGCGAAGGCCTCATTGAAAAACAAAAAGCGTCCGTCCCGGTCCGTCAACGCAAGCCCCAATGGCAACAGCGAGAGCATCGACTCCACCTGCTCCAGCGCCTTGCCGCGCTCAACCATGCCGCCATCATCATCGATCAGCAGAATCAGCGCCGATGCATTTTCCTTTTGCCGGTCCAGCGGAATGTGGAATAGCCGGACCGGCATCCCGTGCCGCCCCTCGCGTTCGAAGAAGATTGTTCCCTTGTCGTCGGAGCGCAGAAAACTGATGAAATTCCGCCCTGATATATTGGCATCGATACGACCCGTGGCGCGCAAGGCAAAGGCCTGATTGGACGCGCGAATCCGTCCCTCCCCACCGATAACGCTGGCCAAGATCCCCGCTTCCGACAAAGCGCGTCCGCCGCCGCCGCCGATCAGAGCAATCATGTCGTCCAAAACATCCGCCTGAATTTGCGGTATCATCTGCCAGAGCAAATATTCGTCGCCCTGCCCGGCGCGGACGACCTTTGCGTTATATTCAGCGACTCCCCGCTTCAACCCTTCGGCATAGCCGACACCGTCCCGCCAGGCGGCCCGTCCCGCTGATGCCAGTAGCTCGTTACCGCCCGTCTGCAACGGCAGTTCGGGCGGAACAGCGGCGCCGTTGAACCATTTGGTGAACAGTTCATTGGCACAGACCAACCGCCCAGCGCGGTCGGTAATAGCCAGGCCAATGGAAGACTGGTCGGCAACCATACGCGTAACCGCCCAGTCTTCAGGCTCGGCATGTTCCCGGTCAGTGACTATTGTCTGCGGCCGCAAGAAGAAGGCCACTCCGCCCAGGCCGACCAGCAGAGCAACAAAAGCTATGATCAGCGTCATATCCGGCACTTGCCAATAGAGCAGACCAACCGACACCAAAACCGCGACGACCAATATGACAGCCCGGGTGCGGACATCCGTCATCGCCTTGCGCGTGCTGGGATTCAGCAACCCGGATTTCGCTGGTGCCTTACTTGCCATCACCGGACCTGTTGGCGCGAATTTGGTTCACACGCTCTTTCCGTTTCCGGCCGATCCACCAGCGCCAGCCGAAGGAACTGACCAAATAGCCCAGCGCCGCGAAGAATATCGCGAAGAGCAGAAATCCGAATGCCGTCACACCGGCCTCGCGGCCCAGCCAGCTAAGCCATTGACCAAACTCGCTTTGCATATGCGTATTAATGGGCTGGCCTGCGGTCATTGCATCAATCTGCAGCACGAATTTCCCGGTCTGGTTGGCAGCAGCAATCCAGAAAGGATAGGTCAGAGGATTGGTGATAAAGGTCGTAAGAGCCGCGATCGGCACATTGGCGCGTACCGGCAAGGCGAGAAACACCGCCGCGAATATCTGGCCGACGGGAATCAGAAATGCCGCCAGCATGCCAAGCGCAACGCCGCGTGGCACGGAGCGCCGCGTGAACCGCCATAATTCGGAGCGCAAGAAACGGTGCGCAATGGGCTTCAGATATTTGTTCCGCTCCATCCCCGCTCGGGTCGGCATTCTTCTCTGGAACCAGTGTGCGGCATTCATGATAGAGCGAGCCGCAAAATCCTTTTCCTGCATATCGGGTTTTTGGTCAGCCATGTTCGCGCATCAGCCGGCCCTGCTGCCTTTTCCAGTCGCGATCCTTTTCGGTTTGCCGCTTGTCCGGCGCTTTTTTACCCTTGGCGAGCGCCAGCTCCAGCTTCGCCCGCCCCTTGCTGTTGAAATAGATCGACAGAGGCACAATTGTCATGCCCTTGCGCATCACTGCACCATGCAGCTTGTTGATCTGTCGCCGATTGAGCAGCAATTTGCGCGGCCGTGTCGGTGTGTGATTATACCGGTTGCCGTGGCTCCATTCCTGGATATTGGCGTTGATCAGCCAAACCTCGTCATCCTTCACTTCCGCATAGCTTTCCGCGATCGTGCCCGAGCCGGAGCGCAAAGATTTCACTTCCGTACCTGTCAGCATGATGCCGGCTTCGAATTTTTCATCCAGAAAATAGTCATAGCGCGCGCGCCGATTTTCGGCGACGACCTTCTGCTTGTCAAATTCCTCCGGCCGCGGTTTTGCCATCAGATCAGTCCCGCGCCTTTCAGGGCCGCGTCTACCGCATTGCGGCTTGCTTCTGACGGCGGGGTCATGGGCAAGCGCAAATCGGTCGGAAAATCCTCGAGAACCTTCGACATGGCATATTTGATTGGCCCGGGAGATGCGTCCGAGAACAGCGCCTTGTGCAGCGGATAGAGGACGTCATTCAACTCACGCGCCTTGGCATAATCGCCAGCGGCACAAGCGGCCTGAAACTCCGCGCATAATTTGGGCGCTACATTGGCGGTCACTGAAATGCAGCCAACACCGCCCGCAGCGCTAAACGCCAGCGACAGTTCGTCGACTCCGGAAAGCAGCACAAAGTCATCGGCACAGTTGAGGCGATGCGCAGTAACCCGGTCGAGGTCGCCGCTGGCATCCTTGATCGCGACGACATTGGGAAGTTTTGACAGGGCCGCCACCGTATCGGGCATCATGTCGGTCACCGTCCGCGCCGGAACATTATAGAGAACCAGCGGCAAATCGACATTGTCGGTTAGCGCCTCAAAATGGGCGATAATGCCTTCCTGATTGGGCCGGTTGTAATAAGGCGCGACCACCAGACCAGCGCTGGCTCCACATTTCTTGGAGAAATTGAGGTGCAACATCGCGTTGGTTGTGTCGTTGGACCCGCAGCCTGCGATCACCGGCACCCGGCCGGCCGCCTGCTCGACGCATATTTCGATCACCCGGTGATGCTCGGCATTTGACAAGGTCGAGGATTCGCCCGTTGTCCCGCAGGGCACGAGCGCACTGCTCCCTTGATCGATCTGCCAATCCACGAGAGCGCGAAACTGGTCTTCGGCAAACGATCCGTCGCGAAAGGGAGTCGCCAGAGCCGGTATTGAGCCCGAGAACATCTAATAATCCTTTATGTTTCCCTTGGAAATTGGCAAAGCCGCCACCAAGTCATTTTCATCATTAACGGTGATATAGTTCGCCGTTCAGCGCCTGATAAGGAGCCTAACCGTATAATGTCCAGTATGGTATCAAGATTTGTTATAGCAACGCTCCTTCTGACCCCCGCCACCTGCATGGCAGCCGATAATATCGGCGAACAAATGGGCTGGCAGACAGAGAGTGCAGGTCTGTCCGATCCCACTGGTGGCAACGCTGTTCTGGGCTTGCAACGCTGGCGTGTCTTGACGCAATCCGACAATTACTCATTCGAGGATTACGCTGGATTCCTGGTTACGTTCCCTGGCTGGCCGGAAGATACCAGAATGCGGCGCAACGCCGAGCAGGCGATCAATATCAACAGCTTTTCGCCAACCCGCGTGCTGGCATTTTTCTCGCAATTCGAGCCCATCACCAACGCCGGTGCAGCGAAATTCGCGGTTGCCCTGCAAGCCAGCGGGCAGCGGGACAAGGCCAATGAATGGGCCAGAACCGCATGGCGCGGTGGAACGCTGACCGACGAAGATGAAGCGGCACTGCTTTCCCGCTTCAGCTCCGCGTTCACGGTTGAAGATCATGATGCGCGCATGGACGCGCTCCTGTGGGCCCGTGCAACACGGGATGCCGCACGCCAGATCGGATTTACATCCAGCCAGCGACGACCGGTTTTTGAAGCCAGATTGGCCCAGTTGACCCAATCTCCGGATGCCAATGAAAGGGCCAGTGCCGTCGGCGGGATAGCGCGCGATGACGCCGGCTATCTGGCCGATCGCGCTCGCTATCTTCGCAACAGCGGCCAGAGCTATGCCGCGCGCCAGTTGCTCGCCACCCGCTTGCCGTTGCGTGTCAAACCCGCCTCCCCTGAAACATGGTTCGAGGCCATGCTGATCAACGCTGAAGCAGCAGCCAACGACCGGCAATGGACGTTGGCTTATGAAATCGCCTCGAAAATCGACGACGCCTATGCGGAGCCGACCCGGATCGCGGACCAGAATTCGCGCGTTCGCGATAAATATTCCGATCTGGCATGGATCGCCGGCACGGCCGCCCTCAACGGAATGCGGCAGCCAGCCAAGGCGGTACCGTTGTTCGACCGCTACGCGCGGTCGTATGACTCGCCCAACATCACCTCCAAGGGCTATTATTGGGCGGGCCGGGCCGCCGCAGAGGCCGGTCAGACAGAACAGGCCAATGCCTATTTTGAAAAAGCGGCTGCCTTTCCCGATTATTTCTACGGCCAGTTGTCGCTGGAACGGCTGGGCCGTCCGCTACCGGTCTTCGACCGTAAACCGGCCATCGAAATCACCGAGGAAGACCGCAAGGCTTATGACAGCGATCCTCTGGTTATCGCGACCAAGGCATCGATCCGCACCGGCCCCTGGCGCGAGCAGATCCGCTTTCACCGGGCGCTCGCCTATAACGCCAAGACGCCGAAGGACTATATGCTGCTCAGCGACCTTGCGACCCGCACCGGAGCGCGGGATCTCGGCGTGATCAAGGGCATCAGCGCACACAGCGCCGGTGTCGGACCGATCGACGATACATCTTTTCCAACCATGCAGGTTCCCTTCGGCCATGAAAGCAGCTGGACGCTGATCCACGCGATCACCCGGCAGGAAAGCCAGTTCGCCGAAGGCGCCATCAGCCACGCCGGTGCACGCGGCCTGATGCAGCTGATGCCGGGAACCGCCCGGGAGCAGTCGGGCAAGGCCAATCTGTCCTATAATCTGTCTTCGCTGACCGATGATCCGGAATATAATATCCGGCTGGGCAGCGGCTATATCCAGCGGATGATGAACTATTATGGCGGCAGCTACCCGCTCGCTATCGCTGCCTATAACGCTGGCCCCGGCAATGTGAACAAATGGCTTCGCGCCAACGGTGACCCACGCATGGGCGGCATCGACTGGGTCAAGTGGATCGAGGAGATCCCGATTTCCGAAACCCGCAACTATGTGAAGCGCGTGCTGGAAAATGCGGTGGTCTATGACACGAAAAACCCGCGCGGCCCGACGATACGCAGCGACGCGCCGCTATCCCGCTATATCGGGAAGAATGACCGGGGGTAGGTCCCAGACAGACCCCTCAGTCGCTTTCAAGGGTGCTGGCGATGCGCGTGATGCCCTCTGAAACGCCGCTTTCATATTGTCCCTCTCGAAAATAGGGCAGGATGACGGTCTGGATGATGTTGCTCGCCTTCTGATCGGTTAGAACCGTTTCCAGGCCGCATGCTACCGCTATCCGGACTTCGCGTTCGTTCGGTGCGACCAGCAAAATGACGCCGTCATTTTCACCGACGCGTCCGACGCCCCATATATTGCCCAGCGCTCTCGTGTAGTCTGCAATCGGCACTTGATGCAGATTTTCGACGGTCACAACAACCACCTGGTGCTGCGTAGCGCTTTCCAGCTGCTGCAGCTGGCGGGCAATCTTCGCCTCCACAGCGGCGGACAAGATGTTGGCATGATCGGACACCCAGCCCAGATTGGTCACCAGTTCTGAACTGTCGATCTGAGGTTTCGGAAGGTCCCAGTGGCTACAGTCTTTTCTGACGACATCTTCCGGTGTGGCAGACGTGCAGCCCGTCAGACCGACAAGGCCCAAACAAAGCGCGGCCGATAGCCCTCTAATCCTCAGCCTCATAACCAAAAGCCTTTTCCGCCAGCTTCACCAGTTTCGGATCCGCTTCCGGCAACTCCTTGGGCAAGGCCGCCTCCAGCGTCTCGGCGACATGGGTCATGGAGGCGATGCGCGCCGATTTCTTGTCATTGCCGTCGATCACCTTCCATGGCGCCCAGCGGGTGTCGGTATATTCGAACATGTCATGCATGGCATCGAGATATTCACTGCGCTTTTCCCGGTTGCGAAAGTCCTCTTCGGTAATTTTCCAGCGCTTGTGCGGCGTGTCGAGCCGCTTGGCGAGCCGCGCGTCCTGCTCATCCTGAGTGACGTGGAAGAACAGCTTGACCAGATTGGTGCCGCCGTCGATCTGCTGCGCTTCAAATTCATTGATCTCGTCATAGCCGCGCTTCCATTCCGCCGGCTCGCAAAAGCCCTCGACCCGCTCGACCAGAACCCGGCCGTACCAGCTGCGATCAAAAACACCGATTTCGCGGCTGCCCGGCAGTTTCTGCCAGAAGCGCCACAGGAAGTGCCGGTCTTTCTCTTCCTTGGTCGGCGCGCCGATCGGCCAGACATCATAATAGCGCGGTTCCCATTGCCCGGTCATCCGGCGGATTGCACCGCCCTTGCCCGCAGCGTCCCAGCCCTCGAACACCAGGATCGATCGACAGCCATGGATGATATGCTTGAAATGGACCTGCGCGAGCCGGTCCTGCAAGGCCTCCAGTGCATCGTCATAATCGCCATCAAATTTGTCGCCAGATTCATAGTCGGACAGGTTTATGGTCATTTTCGCTCCAATTGGCGCGCGCCTGTCGAACCGGAGGGCAAGCAGCGCACATCGCATCTTTCGTTTGCGAACAGGCAGAGCCAAGTTCAATCCGAAAGCGGCAGTCTATATTAGGTTTACGGCGATCGCGAATCGGTTAACCATGCCCGTCCCTCGACGGGACAGTGGACAAGGGACTGACGCTCAATGACGCAGCGGCATATCCCGCACGATCGCTCCGCTCACCGCTCGCCGATGATCAGTTCCGCAATCCGCCCCGGATCCTGCATTGGCATGAAATGGGTCAGGTCGGCCAAATAGACGTCGCTGCCTTCGGCAAATCTGTTGGCCAGCGTCGGCGGCGTCGGCGAGCTGGCAAAGTCGAACATCTCGCCCGGCGCAAGCTGTGGTGCCCGCAGCACCTTCACTGGCTGGCGGATTTTTGCAATCAGCGGCCATGGGTCGATGGTCAGGCTGGTCGCATAGACGGAAGCCTCGGTTTTCGGGGGACAGGCCAGTTCAAATCCGCCTTCCCCATCGGGCAACAGGCCATATTCGCAATAGTCGCGCAGCACTGCCGGATCCCACAGACTATAGGGGTGGCGATTCTTGAACCGGTCAAACATCGCGTCCGGCCCGTCCCAGTGGTTGCGCCTTTTGCCAACCATTTCGCTGGTCGCACTGAAATCGGAGGGCTGTTGATAGGCTTCGCGCGGCATGATCACCGGGTCGACCAATGCGAGCTTCTTGATATTATCTGGCAATTGAGCGGCGGTCTGGACCAGGCAATGGCCGCCCATGCTGTGGCCGACGGCGATATCAAACGTGACGCCAAGCGATTTTACCAATTCCGTGGTTGCCCCGGCAATCATCGCCCAGTCGCTGATCTCCGGTCTGGCACTGCGGCCATGACCAAGCTGATCGACCGCAACGACATGGGTGCCCTTCGGAAAGGCATCCACGACCTTGTCCCAGCAGCGGGCATGGAAACCGGTCGCGTGCAGCAGCAGGATCGACAGGCCTTCGCCCGCCCTGCCCCATTCGAAATAGCAGATATCGCCGTGGGAGGACGGGAAATGATGTTCTTGCGGATTGGTCATGCGTTTGTTCCGTTAGCCCTGAGCCTGTCGAAGGGTGGCTCTCGTCGATAAGCGTGGTTCGACAGGCTCACCACTAACGGATTTGAGCTTAACCTTCCTTCGGCGGCTCGACCACGCGGATATGCAGTTCGCGCAGCTGTTTCATCGCCACCGGGCTCGGCGCATTCATCATCAGGTCTTCTGCCTTCTGATTCATCGGGAACAGCACGACTTCGCGGATATTCGGCTCGTCGGCGAGCATCATCACGATCCGGTCAACGCCCGGCGCCGATCCTCCATGCGGCGGCGCGCCATATTTGAGCGCGTTGATCATGCCGGAAAATTCGGTGTCGACCTGCTCCTTGGTATAGCCGGCAATCTCGAACGCCTTGTACATGATGTCGGGCCGGTGGTTCCGGATCGCGCCCGAGGACAGCTCAATCCCGTTGCAGACAATATCATATTGCCAGGCGAGAATATCCAGCGGATCCTTGGTTTCCAGCGCCTCCAGTTCGCCCTGCGGCATCGAGAAGGGATTGTGCGAAAAGTCCATTTTCTTCAGCTCGTCGTCATATTCGAACATCGGATAATCGACGATCCAGCAGAATTTGAAGGCATTCTTGTCGATCAGGTCAAGCTGTTCCGCCGCCCGGGTCCGCGCAACACCAGCCAGGCGGGCTGCTTCGGCTTCCTTGCCTGCCGCAAAGAAGACACCATCATCAGGCCCACAGCCGAGATCGGCGAGCAGCTTCGCCGTCCCCTCTTCGCCGTGGTTCTTGGCAATCGGGCCACCGGCCGCCCCGTCCTTCATGTTGATATAGCCCAGCCCGGCAAAGCCTTCGCTGCGCGCCCAGTTGTTCATGTCATCGAAGAATTTGCGGCTGTTCTTGCCCGCACCCGGCGCGACAAAGGCGCGCACGGTGCCGCCGGTTGAAGTGATCTTGTCGAACAGACCAAAGCCGGAGCCCTTGAAATGCTCGCTGACGTCCTGGATGATGATCGGGTTGCGCAGGTCCGGCTTGTCATTGCCATATTTCAGCATCGATTCCTTGTAGGGGATGCGCGGAAATTCACCGGCTGGCGTGACCGTACGGCCATTGGCAAATTCCTCGAACACGCCGGCCAGAACCGGCTCCAGCGTCTGGAAGACATCTTCCTGGGTGACAAAGCTCATTTCGAGATCGAGCTGGTAAAATTCGCCCGGCGAACGGTCGGCGCGGGCGTCTTCGTCGCGGAAACAGGGCGCGATCTGGAAATAGCGGTCGAAACCGGCGACCATCAGCATCTGCTTGAACATCTGCGGTGCCTGCGGCAGCGCGTAGAATTTGCCGGGATGAACGCGGCTCGGCACCAGATAGTCGCGCGCACCCTCTGGTGAAGACGCAGTCAGGATCGGCGTCTGGAATTCGGTAAAGCCCTGATCGGCCATCCGCTTGCGCAGGCTGGCGATCACCTTGGAGCGCAGCATCATATTGGCGTGCACCGACTCGCGCCGCAGATCGAGGAAGCGGTAGCGCAGACGGATATCCTCGGGATATTCCTGCTCGCCAAAAACCGGCATCGGCAATTCTTCTGCCGGTCCCTGCATGCTGACCGTATCGGCGACCAGTTCGACTTCGCCGGTCGGCAGGTTTGTGTTCACGGTTTCCTCGTCGCGAGCGACGACCTTGCCGGTGACCGTAACCACTGATTCCACGCGCGCCCCGTCCAGCATCTTGAACGCCTCGCTACCGGTTTCGCTGACAATCTGGGTCAGGCCAAAATGGTCGCGGAGGTCGACAAACAGCAGATTGCCGTGATCGCGCTTGCGGTGAATCCAGCCGGACAGCCGGACGGTCTCGCCAACGTCGGAGGAACGGAGCGCGGAACAATTGTGAGTGCGATATGCGTGCATGATGGACCTTTGGAAATTGGGTGCTTTCCTCAATGGAAAGATTGGAGGCGTAACACAGGTCTGCGGGCCATTTGTCAAGGCTTGAGATTGGTGGAACGGGCTGTGCTCCGCAGTTGATGAAGAGTCGTGGATGTCAGGGATATTCCGGAATCGGCCTCTAGCTTTAGCTTTCGTGAACGACAAAAATTGGGTGCGATGCGGACCGGCAGCTTTGAATTGAATTGTTGGCCGACCCCGGACATCAATCCATCAAAGATCCAAATTCTGCGCCAAACCTAGCGATGGCGCGTCGCATACTCTCTGCAACGGGCAGTTTGGTCGATGAGGGTGTTAGCCTCCCAACCGCGTAAGCGCGCGCTGGCAGTATGATTTGAGCTTATTGTCCTTAGGATAAATCGCCGTCGGTCGAGGCGATACACCGATCCGGCGCAGGCGCCGGTTGAAACGGCAGGCATCAGCATGGTGAAAACTCCATTCACTGCGCCAGGTCAGTGAGAGTGAGACCGAAACCTGATCATGTGTTTGAACCCAATGCGGAGCAAGTAAAGGCACGTAAATCGCTTCACCCGGGACGATTGAAATCGGGTATGCGCGAGCGGCCCACTCTTGCCGCCAGGGAAGATTGCGCGGGCCACCCGCGAAATATTGCTCGAAGAACTCCTGGCTGATGATGTCCGGATCTGCCACCGGGAACAGTGTCATCGTCTTAGATCCGCGTGCCTGAAACAGGATGTTATACTCCGGATCAAAATGCAGTGAAGTTATCGCGCGCGGACTGGATATGAAGATGAACCCTTCCGGGCGCAGCATAGAGCCTGTCTCCGGCACAACCAATGGTTCAATCTCGGCCAGCACATCGCGCATTAGCGAGGCATAGTTCGGATCCTCTTCGATTGACTTGAGTAAAACCCATGATCCGCATTCATGTATCTGAGCGATCGTATCGTGCACCGAAAGGCCATTGGCAGGCGTGTCGGCGTTGCTGATCCCCAGCGGCAAATCGACGGCAGCATTATGTTCCAGCTTCTCTGGACGCATCCGCGCCGCCAGTTCCGCAAGCGCCTCGATCTCAAGCAACGGATGGCCTGCAAGGCTATGGGTAAGATGCGCAGGCAAGGCGGGATAGGATGCGGCAAACACCTTATGAGCATCATCACTAAATACCGAACCTGCCATCATCTTCCGTTGCAACATTACCATTCTTTCCCCGCAACATTTTTAGCTAATCATGGTCACAGATTGTTTAAACGCCCTGAAGAGCCGTCGTACAGCCTTCACCATACCCAGAATATCAAATCCGCCACGTACCCGCGGTCCGCCTGAGCAACGCGTACGATAATATAAGCAGAGCTGAACAACGGGCATTTTTCTTGCGGCCCGTCCCGATTTTGGTCACTCCAGACACAATTTCTTTACAGATCAACCCTTCAACCATCGCTGGTCATATGGGGTCGGTAAAAGGTTGGGGAATATCTGATACCTTAACAGACAAGGTTACCTTGGTTGAACGATAAGGATGATCGTGTTTATAACTATCGCGAGTATCAAGGTTTGCACACCAGATCACTGCTTACCGGAGAGCCACTATCATGGAAAACATGCAAAAAGACACGGAAGCGCGCATTAGCGCCGCCGCAGATCACCAAAATTCGATAGTTGGCGCAAATTATAGATCAACCGACCTAATTCCAACCGAAATTTTGAGAAAATGGCTGATCATTTTTCCCATCATCATCGTTATATTGGGCTGTTTGCGCGAATGGTTGTTGCTTGCATATGGCGTTCAAGGCACCAGTATCCTGAGTCTCAACCGCGAACAAAATATCGGGGCTTGGTACAGTACCCTGCTGATTTTCTCCTGTGCATTCTTGTTGATGGTAGCCGGTCGCCGAGCTTCGCAAGAACGCAACCCTGATGCCCGCTACTGGTATATATTGGCCATAGTTTTTGTTGCCCTATCGTTTGACGAAGCCAGCAGCGTCCACGAAATGTTGATGGATGTCCTCCAGCCAGCTCTGCAAACTAGTGGGCCGCTCCTTTACGCCTGGGTTGTTCCGGCCCTTGTTCTGGTGCCGGTGTTTGGATTCCTATACATCCCGTTTCTTCGCCGGTTGAGGAAACCGTACGGCCTTTGGTTTTTTGGCTCGGGGGCAGTGTTTGTCGCCGGAGCTCTTGGGATGGAGATGATCGGCGGAATGTTCGAAGACAATGAAGTCGCGTTCACCTTATCCTTTTTGGTCGAAGAATCCCTCGAGCTGGCGGGTATGACTTCATTTTTCCTGGCGGTTATGGGCTATCTGACTACTGAGAAAACAGATCAACTGTCTGGAACTGAAGAAACTTTGTGAAGAAGTTTCCTTTTGTGGAGACCGGCAAGTTTCTTCCTTTGTAAATTCAGCCCAAAACACGGATGCTGGGCTAAAATCTCGGTCCGATGATCACCTTTATTGTATGGCAGGTTTCGGTAACTAATATCTATGCAAGAGAAGACCGCTACTGGGGCGGAAGCGGAATGACAGCTTCAGCAGATTTTTATCCAACAACCTAGACCAGCCTCAGCTTCACCCGCTCATCATTAGCAAACGCCTGCCGGTCCGCAGCATCCGGTGTCACCTACGCCTGCGCCAATTTCCAGTCGGCAAAATCCTGCTCGTAGTCCCGCCGCAAGCGCCGCCTGTCGAGATTGTTCGTCTGGCACTGAAATTGCCTCAGGCGCTCCCGGCTCGGTTTGCGGCGATAATCTTATGCATGGTCGTTACAAACTCAGCTTGCTCATGTTCGGAGAGACAGGAAAGCGTCTCCAAATTTTCCGCCATCGCGGCCTCGATCGCGGGCTCGCGCAAATCCCGTCCCCGTTCGGTCAGCCATATCCTTTGCACCCGCCCGTCGTTCGCATCTTTCTTGCGGATAATCAGTCCGTCGCGCTCCATGCGGGCAAGCGTGTTGGCCATCGTTGCCTGTTCGATATCCAGCCGCTCGACCAGTTGCTTCTGCGTCAATCCGTCGCTTTCCCAAAGCTCCAGCAGTGCCGGAAACGTGCCGGTGGTCAATCCCAGCGGTTTAATTCTGGCCGTCAATCCCCTCGCGAAGATACGCGCCAGATGGTTTGCGAGATATCCCGCCGACTGATTTTTCATGAAATCCATGGGTCACCCATTAGCACTTGCATAGCCTGCTATGCAATTATATATAGCGTGCTATGTATAATTCGGCAGAGAAGGAGAATCGCAATGCCCAAAATCATTCATCCCGTTGCAGGCGTGGTCGCTCTGCTTACGATCCTGACCTTCTGGCTCTCTACTGCTCTGTCGGAGATATTTGCCAGCGTGTCTGTCATCACAACGGTCAAAACCATGATCCCCTGGGGATTCTTGATATTGATCCCTGCGCTGATGGCGACCGGCGGGACCGGGTTTCAGCTTGGCAAAAAAATGCGCGGTCCGGTGCTCGCAGCGAAAAAGAAACGCATGCCTTTCATCGCTGCCAACGGTATCCTGATTTTGATACCCTCGGCGCTTTACCTCTCGTCCAAGGCGCAGGCCGGAGCATTTGATGCTGGGTTTTACGCCGTTCAGGCGCTCGAATTGCTCATTGGCGCGGTCAACATCACGCTGCTCGGCCTCAATCTGCGCGACGGGCTGATAATGACCGGTCGGCTGCGTCGGAAGGCGGCATGACCGGCAACGGTCCGCAACCGAAAAGTCGCAGGATTGTAACCGCCATTGTTGCCGCCTGCCCGACTTCGCCCGTCTCTTGGCAAGACCAGCCTAGATCAGCCCCAGCTTCACCAGTTCATCATTGGCAAAAACCTGCCGGTCTGCAGCATCCGGCATCACCTGCGCCTGGGCCCATTTCCAGTCGTCAAAATCCTTTCCGTAATCCTGCTGAACCCGCCATTCGTTGAGATTGTTGGTCTTGCCCCAGTGACGGGTAAAGGCGATGCCGGCGTCATCGAGCGCCTCGACCACCTTCTTATAGCCGCGATGGCTGGATTCGACATTCGGACCGTCAAAGTCGATGACGACATTGTCTGGCCAGCGGGCCGGTGCCAGCAGGCCTTTCGCCTTGCGGACAAAGCGCAGCGTAACCACTGTACCTCCTCCGCCGCGCCGGAAACTATCGATTATTAAATCAAAGACTTCGCTAAGCTTGTTTCGATCGATTGTTACTGAACCGTTGAACAGGCTGGCGATCGGCGCATGTTCTTCCGTGGTGCAGCCCCAGGTGGCGATCGCAGGCGGATCATCGACATCCCGGTTGTCGGGATAGGCTTGCTCCATGGCGAGCTGCAATATCTCCGCCTGGAAAAAGTCGCTTTCCGCCATCGCCTTGCCGAGCAGGGTCAGCGCATCATAACCCGCCCCCATCTCGCCCGGAGGCGGTGGCGGGATACTCGGATCATAGGGCCGTTTATACAGAAACCTCAGCAGCGCCTTTTTGTCGAAAGGGTCGAAAGGATTGAGGATAAGCTGCTGAAAATATGGCTCTTCATTCAATCCAAACGCGCAGGAAAATTTGCGGAATTCGCCGCGGCACAGCCAGTCGATATGTTCGCGGCGGATCTTTGCCGCTTTCTGGATATTCTGCACCATGTAGATGGGATCGGTCTCGATCAGCAACGCGGTGACAAAACCCATCGCCCCGACATGCAGCAGCGCCGCCGCAAAAATCCGGTCATCGCGAATGATTTCGGAGCCGGTCTGTGCGATAAAATCATCGGAAAGACAGGCTTGCGTCGGCTCGATCCACAATATCCGCTCCGGCGTGACCAGTTGCACGGCCCGGACGTGATCCTGAATGCCGCCCGCCTGCCAGACACTGCCGTGCGTTCCCGTCGCGCAAGCACCGGCAAAGCTCTGGCCATTGCTGGCGCCGCCGGTACGCAAGGAACGCCCCAGTTCCTCTGCGCTCTCATAAACCTCATCGACAGTGGCCCCTGCCTGCACCAGCAGCAGCGCTTCAGCCCCGATATCACAATCGGCATGCAGATTGCCGGCCCCGATCTTGAACGTCCGGTTGAGCCGCAATGTCTCGACCAGCCAGCCGTCCTCGACGACATTGATCGGCGATGGCGACCAGCCCGCTCCGATCGGCCGCACCGGTATCTGATATTGCCTGGCTTCCCTGAGCAGTGCCAGAACGGTTTCCGCAACGCCTTTCAGATGGGCGCGGCCGTTAGGCTGCTCGCCATTTATCAGTTCGATCCGGCTCTTCAGATTGCAGGCAGCGGTCTGGTGATAGTTGTTCCAGACCTGATGACCCAGATGCAGGACATGCGCCATCACGCTTCTCCGACGTCAAAATCGCCCGCATAGCAACGATAGGCGATACTGATCTTCCGGACAAAGCCCAGGGTCACCACACAGATCAATATGGCCTGCCCGGTCATGAAAAACCGCATATCGTTGATGCCAAGCCGGTAACAGTCGTCGGCTTGCAGCGATCGCCCGCGCCGCGAAGCGAAGCCCCAGGCCAATATCGTGATTTCAATCGTTTTCCCGCCGATCGGCCGGGGGTCCGCGACCGCCAGACAGGCGTCTCCCCATTGCGCCATGATCTGCCCCAGCAACAACAACGCCAGTACCGCGATCAAAATCAGTGACCAAAATGCCATGGTTTTCCCCCAATTTTATTCTGCGACCACGAATTGTTTGCGGGACGAGCCGCCCGCTGTATAGGACAAAAATGCACATCCATAATTTGTTGACGGACAATCAGGACATCGCCGACATCTGCGCCCGTTTCGCGACGGCCGATTTTGTCACGGTTGATACCGAGTTCATGCGCGAGAATACCTATTGGCCCATTCTCTGCCTGATCCAGATCTCCGACGGCAAGGAAGCGGCGGCGATTGACCCGCTCGCGAAAGGCGTTGACCTGGATCCGCTGCTGGACCTGATGGTCAACAACGAGGACGTGCTCAAGATTTTCCACGCTGGCGGACAGGACGTGGAAATCATCCATAATCTGACCGGCAAGACCCCGCACCCGATATTCGACACCCAGATCGCGGCCATGGCAATCGGCCAGAGCGAGCAGATCGGATATGCCAATCTGGTCGACAGCTGGCTCGGTATCAAGCTGGACAAGGGCGCTCGCTTCACCGACTGGTCGCGGCGCCCGCTGAACAAGCGCCAGCTCGAATATGCCATCGCCGACGTCACCCATCTCGCAACCATCTTTCCCAAGATGCTGGACAAGTTGAAGGAAACCGGTCGCGGCCGGTGGATCAATGCAGAGATGGAGAAGCTCGCCGACCCGGAAAATTACGTCAACGATCCGGAAAAGGCCTGGCTGCGCGTCAAGTCGCAAGGCCGCAATCTCGATATGCTCGGCAGATTGAAAACGCTGGCGGCCTGGCGGGAAAGAGAAGCACAATCGAAAGATCTGCCGCGCGGACGGATCATGCGCGATGAAACGCTGGCAGACATCGCCGCTCATCCACCCAGGGACCAGGCCAAGCTGGGACAGGTGCGCGGGCTGTCGGCTGGCTGGAAGAATAACGACATCGGCGCGCGTTTGATGGACGTTCTCGATCAGGCACAGCCACTGTCACGGGATGATCTGCCGGAGAAAAATGGCCGACGCCCCAAGACCGGAAAATCCAACGCGCTGGTCACTGACCTCCTGAAATTGCTGCTCAAGATCCGCTCGGCGGAGATGAATGTCGCATCCCGCCTGCTCGCCCGGGCGGACGATCTGGACCGGATCGTCGCGGGCGAACGCGAAGATGTCCCGCTGCTCGAGGGCTGGCGCTACGAAGAATTTGGCCGCGATGCCCTCGATCTGGTGGAAGGCCGGGTGAGCTTCACGGTAAAGGACGGCAAGTTAAAAATGACGCACCAGCAACAAGGCGACACCACCGTCACGGAATAGCCGACGTCAGACGCTAAACGCTCTTCATGACGGGTTCCAGGCCCAGTATGTTCGCCAGATGGCCGTGCCTCTTGGCCACCGCATCACCGTATAGATGAACCAGTTCACTGGCGATTGTAAGCTCCAGTTTCTTCCCGGTCTTGCGGATATGGGTCTGCTCCAGCGGATTGCGGGTGCCGCCGCTCAACCGTTGCCCCAGACGCATCGCAAGCCCCCAGCTGATCGCGCGCTGCGTCGCTTCTTCGCTGGCCAGCTTCCCGCCACCGGGAAAGACATTATTGCCGCCGCCGAAACTGGTGTAGAGCGCCTGCCCCAGCATCTCTCTCTCCGGCCCGCTGATCCCGACCCAGTTGCCGTGCAGTCCGATTTCGAGACCCCGTTCGGCCCGGAAATTGGGGTTGGCTCGCCACGCCACATCGCCCAAATTGCAGGCGGCCTGGCGGATCCGGTGCCATTCCACCGGATCGTCGGAGAAAATCTCGGCAATCCATTTGCCCAGCAGCTTGCTGTTCGCGGGGAACCGGGATTGCGCAGCACCGGCATCCTCCGTTCCCAGCAACAGCGGATCCCGGGCCGCTTCCTGCTTGTTGATATTCTGGAACAGCAAGCCTTCGCGCACGCCGTAAGCGGAAACAACCATCTTGCTGCTGTTCAGATAGCGGACCAGCATCGACAGCAGCCAGGCGGCATCCTTCAATGTCGGAATGCGGGACGAGGACAGCCCCGGCACGTTTTTGAGCTTGTCCCGGTTCAATTGGGCCAGCCGGCTGACCAGCCGCTGCGCCCGCCGCGGCTCCATCTCATATTTGTGGATGACGGGCAGCGGATAATGGCTGTCAAACATATCCAGCCGCGCCAGAGATCTCCATGATCCGCCAACCAGATAAAAGGGAAGCTCCTGAGCCTGCTTGTCCCAGCCGGTCTTTTTCAGCATTTTGCGAACCTGGCGCTTAAGCTTGTCCTGTCCCTTGCTCCGCAGATCGGCCACTCTCAGCACCCCTAGCGGAAAGGAATAGCGTTCCAGCACCCGGCCATCATCAACCAGAGCAAGCTCCAGACTGCCTCCGCCGAGATCGCCGACGATTCCCTTCGCTTCCGGGATGCCGGAAATGACGCCAAGTGCCGCCAGCTCCGCTTCTTCTTCTCCCTGCAAGACCTGCACATCATAGCCGATGGACCGCGCCGCTTTCAGCAAATCCTTGCCGTTGCTGGCATCGCGCACTGCGGCGGTAGCGAAGGCCTTGATGCTGTCGACTTCCATTTCCATGCACAGCCGATGAAAGCGCTCAAGGCCGCGGATCGCCAGCATCATGGATTCCTTGGCGATCGCGCCGGTGGTCGACAATTCCCGGCCCAGACCGGCCATCACTTTTTCGTTGAACAATATCGCCGGGACCCGCACCGGGCCCTGATAGACCACCAGACGAATGGAATTGGAGCCGATATCGACGATAGCCGTTCGCTGGCTGGCGTGTTTCTTCCGCGCTTGCCCGGACCGGGTGATGATCTCCTTGTCCATCAGGAGCTCGGTCACGCCTTTTTCTTGCGGCGGCGCAAGCTGAGGCGGGGAACGGCGTTGCTCTTCTTGAGCGCCTTGCCTCGTCCCGACAAAGAGGGATTGGTCATGAAATAGCGGTGCAGATTGAACGGCTTGTCCGAGGGAACCACCCGGGTGTAGCTGCCGTCGGCATTGAGTTCCCAACTCTGCTCATCGTCGATCAGATTGGCGACCATGACCTGATCCAAGATCTGGTCATGAACCGTCGCGTTGGTTATCGGCATCATATATTCCACTCGCCGGTCAAGGTTGCGCGGCATCCAGTCGGCCGAGGAAATGTAGAGCTTTGCTTCGTCGTTCGGCAATTCTCGGCCATTGCCAAAAGCCCAGATACGGCTGTGCTCGAGAAAACGCCCGACCACCGATTTCACCCGGATATGATCGGACATGCCCGGAACGTCGGGCCTCAGACAGCAAATGCCACGGACCACCAGATCAATTTCGACGCCGGCATTGCTCGCTTGATAGAGTTTCTCGATCAGCGCCGGATCAACCAGTGAATTCATTTTTGCCCAGACCATACCCGGCTTGCCAGCGCGGACATTGTCAATTTCCTGATCGATCAATCCCATCAGGTCGCTGCGCATGTCCCGGGGCGACATGGAAATAAGTTCCAGCGCCTTCGGCTCGACATAGCCGGTGATATAGTTGAACAATTGTGCGGCATCGCGCGCGGCCCGCGGATCAGCGGTAAAGAAGCTGAGATCGGTATATATTTTGGCGGTTATCGGGTGATAATTCCCGGTGCCAAAATGACAATAGGTACGATAGCCTTCCTGCTCTTTACGCACGACCATCGAAATCTTCGCATGGGTTTTCCATTCGATAAAGCCGTAGACCACCTGCACACCTGCGCGTTCCAGAGCGCTCGCCCAGAGCAGATTCTGCTCTTCGTCAAAGCGGGCCTTCAGCTCGACGATTGCCGTCACCGATTTCCCGGCTTCGGCCGCGTCGATCAGCGCACGGATAACAGCGGACTGCTTGCCGGCTCGATACAAAGTCTGTTTGATCGCCACCACATCCGGATCGGCAGCGGCCTGCCGCAGAAATTCGATCACCACCTCGAACGATTCATACGGGTGATGCACCAATATGTCCTTGTCACGGATGGCTGCGAAACAGTCGCCGCCATGATCCCGGATACGCTCGGGGAAACGCGGGCTATAGGGCGTAAACTTGAGGTCGGGACGATCTTCTTCGACCAGGATATCAAGGTCACCGACGCCAACCAGACCATTGATCCGGCTTTCGGTAGCCCCATCATGCAGCAGATGCTCGCGGAGCATCGCAACAACCGGCTCGGCAAGATTGGGCCCCATCTCCAGCCGGATCACATCGCCGCGCCGACGGCGTTTGATTGCACTGCGGAAATAGCGAACCAGGTCTTCGGCTTCTTCTTCCACCTCGATATCGCTGTCGCGGATGATCCGGAACAGACCGCTGCTTTTCACGGTATAGCCGGGAAAGAGAATATCGGAAAACTCCTCAATCACAGTTTCGACCGACACGTAGACAGCCGATTCTCCGGGCAAACGGATGAAGCGGGGAAGGCCCGACGGGATCATCACCAGCTCCCGTATCCCCTGATGATCCGACTCCCGCACGAGATCGAAAACCACGCTCAGTCCCTTATTGGGTATGAATGGAAACGGATGGGCCGGATCAAGCGCTTGCGGTGTCAGCACCGGGAATATCTGGTCGATGAAATGCTGTCGCAGCCAGGCCTGCGAAGAATCGGAGAGCGCGGCCACATTTGAAACAAAGATATCCTCATCAGCCAGTGTCTTGGAGAGGGATGACCATACGCGTTGTTGATGCGTGACAAGAGAATCGGTGCGCGCCGCGATCGCTTCGAGCTGCTGGGTCGCCGTCAGGCCGTCGGCTGATCGTTCCTCGATCTTCTGACGATATTGGCCCACCAGTCCGGCAAAGCGAACCATGAAAAATTCATCCAGATTGCTGCCCGAAATCGACAGGAAACGCAGCCGCTCGAGCAAGGGATGAGCGCTGTTTTCGGCCTCTTCGATAACTCGCTCATTAAAGCCCAGCCAGCTTATTTCCCGGTTGAAATAGCGCTTGCCATCATCCTCGACCGATGGAGAATCGATGTCGTCCCCTGTCATGAGGTCCGCACCCAGCGATTCGACAGCAGAGTTTTCCATCGGTTACAGTTCCATCTTCTCATCACCAGCCTCAAAAAAACCGAGCGCGGATTTCGCAATCGACAGATTGATCGGTTTTTTGGACTCTATTGCGAGTGCATCCATTTTTTGCGCCAATTGGCGCACCATAGCATAGGAGCGAACCATGCGTTTTTCCAGATAGCGCAATGCGTCTTGCGATATGGTCAGGCCCCGCACCGCGAAATATTTTTGAAACAGCCCGTCAATCATCGCCTGATCCGGCGCACCAATTTCCAGGTGAAGCGAAGCCGCGAGGCGGGATTGCAGGTCGGGCAACATGACACCCCATTGCGCAACGGGCTGCTCTGACACCAACAGCAAGGGCTTATGCTCGTTATTCGCCCGATTCCAGAGATGGAATATTTCCACATCCTCATGTGCGGACACATCATCCAGACAAAGCCCGTCGCTTTCAGCGACGAACGCCGCCGCCATGGCCGTTTTGCCAGAGGCGGGCGGCCCGGTCAGAATCAACGTGTTGTGCGGCCAGTCGCGCCATTGCTGCAACTGCCGATGCACATCGGCGTTCGCCGCTGTTACGAGATAGCCGCCATGATCCGGAGAAGACTGCGGTTCAAGAGGGAGGGCTATCTGACTCACGGTCTCGCTTCACTACTGTCCGGAACGACTGATGCGCAAGGCGCCCGCTCCCTGCTGCACCTGCCAGCCCTGAGCGCGCAGCGCCTGCGCAAGCGTGGCGATATCACCCCTATAGGTCACACTCATGACAGACACGCCGCCCAGCGCAAGGCTGGATGTCGAAGCGCCGGTCACGCCCGGTATGGACCGCACAGCTGACTCGCCGCGTGAAACCGCGCCGACGTCTGGCGTATCAAACTGCAAGGATATGGTGCTTACTGCGGCTGCTGCCGGCGTTTCACTGCCTGAACCTGCGGAATCGGGGCCTGCCGGGGCGACCGGTGACACACCTTCGCCTGTTTCAAGCGGCTCTTCATCTGCAATGTCGAAGTCCTCCAGATCGAGTTCATCCAGATTGAAAGGATCTTCGATAACCAGAGACTTGTCGGTTTTCAAAATGCCGCGAGTCAGGGCGCTGGCATAGATATTATCCAGTCGCGCTATCCCCTGATCGAGCATTTTCGGAATGTCGTCGCTGCGGCCCACTTTCAGCGTAAAACTGTCGATATAACGGTTGTCGGGACCATAGCGGGCCGTAAAACGACCGGTCACGGGGCCGCCGGGATATTCGTAGGTCAGCCGCACGATCGGAATAATGACGTCCGCTGCACCGAATTGATCCAATATATTCCGCCACCAGCGCCGGCTGGGACGCTCGGCCTGCCCTGCGGTCAACACCAGCGATTCGCTGTCCGATCCATAAGGGCGGACATAGTCGATTACGCTATCGCCAGAACTGAACCGCGCCCAAGCTTTTTGCCATTCGGTGCGGTGTTCGAAGACCTGTGGCGATCCTCCGCTCCACATGATCGGCAGTACCAGCAATGGCGGCGACCGCAGCCGCCGGCCTCCGACACCCAGAATCGATCCCGCTCTGGCCCGGTCAAACATCACGCCCAGCGTGGCAATATAACGCTTGGGGCCGATCTGCTCCTGTTCAACGATGATCGCCGAGACAATCGTGTTCAGTTTTCCATCGGCCAGGCCGTCCGTTTCGGTGCCATGGGTGCGCTTGTAGAGCATCTTCCAGGCCTTGCGCTGGGCCTCTTCCCAGCCCTTTTTGCGGGCATCAGCCGCATTATCGCCGCGGATATCGACCTCAACGCCGGTCACCTCGAAGTCGCCGGTACTCGCCAGCGGCGCAACCCCGCGCTCGGTGCCTTCCAGCTGGGCATAGACCACCGTCCCCGCGAACATGGTCACGACGGTTACGATGGCAGCGATCTTGATCCTGAAGTCAGTCAAAAAACTCATTTGCGCCCTTTTGACGATTATGGCGTGGAAATCCAGCCGCGACTTGTCTAATCGCACAAGTTATGAGTGAAAAGCAAAATGAGCCGGATTCCTACACCTATGCGAAAGCCGGTGTTTCCATTGCCGCGGGCAATGCCCTGATCAAGGCGATTGCGCCCATGGCAAAAGCCACGGCGCGAGCCGGTGCCAATGCGGAACTCGGCGGTTTCGGGGGTTTTTTCGACCTGAAGGCCGCTGGCTATGAAGATCCCCTGCTGGTCGCAGCCAATGATGGTGTGGGGACCAAGCTCAAGCTCGCAATCGATCATGATCGCCATGATACGGTCGGAATCGATCTGGTCGCTATGTGCGTCAACGATCTGATCGTGCAAGGCGCGGAACCGCTGTTCTTTCTCGACTATTTTGCCACCGGAAAGCTGGAAAACGGCATCGCCGAACGCGTCGTGGCCGGGATCGCCGATGGCTGCAAAATGGCCGGCTGTGCGCTGATCGGCGGTGAAACCGCGGAAATGCCGGGCATGTACGCCGAAGGCGATTATGATCTTGCCGGTTTCTGCGTCGGCGCGGTTGAGCGCGAAAAAGCGGTCACCGGAGCCACGATTGAGCCCGGCGATGTCCTGCTCGGCCTCGAATCCTCGGGCGTGCATTCCAACGGCTTTTCGTTGGTCCGTCGTCTGGCGGAGGACAAGGGATGGAAAATGAACCGCCCTGCGCTGTTCAACCCTGACATATTGCTGATCGAAGCCCTGATCGCGCCGACCCGGATCTATGTGAAGGCGCTGCTGCCGCTGATGCAGACCGGCCGGATCAAGGCCCTCGCCCATATTACCGGCGGCGGGCTGCTGGAAAATATCCCGCGCGTGCTACCCGACGGCTTGCACGCCCATGTCGATGCCGCCAGCTGGGACCAGCCGCGGCTGATGGCGTTCCTGCAGGCCCAGGGCAATATCGAGCCCGAGGAAATGGCCCGAACCTTCAATTGCGGCATCGGCATGGTATTGGCGGTCGCGCCAGCCGAAGTCGACGCGATTACAGCGGACCTGCAAGCGGCTGGGGAAACGGTCCACCGGATCGGCGATGTGCGCACCGGCAGCAAAGGCTGCTCGGTAACCGGATCCCGTGGCATCTGGTCAGCAACCGACGACTGGACCGCCACCCACAATGGCTGAAAAGGCCAAAATTGCAGTATTAATTTCTGGTCGCGGCTCAAACATGGCCGCGCTCCTCTATGCCGCCAAATCGTCTGACTGTCCGTATGAGATTGTACTGGTAGCCTCCAACGATCCCGAAGCGCCGGGCCTGACCCTGGCGCAGGCCGAAGGCGTCCCGACCTTTTCTCATCCGCACAAGGGTCTGGCGCGTGCGGCGCATGACGAAATCATGCACGAGGCGATTGCAGATTCCGGCGCCGAATATGTTGTGCTCGCCGGTTATATGCGGATTTTAAGCGATGGATTCGTCCGCAAATGGGCCGACCATATGCTCAACATCCACCCCAGTCTGCTGCCGAAATATAAGGGGCTCGACACCTACCAGCGCGCCATTGATGCAGGAGACCGGATCGCAGGCTGTAGCGTCCACCTGGTGACCGCCGAGCTGGATGACGGACCGGTGCTGGCGCAAACCGAAGTGGCGATCCTGCCCGATGACGATGCCGACCGCCTGGCCAGCCGGATATTGATCGCCGAGCATCAGCTCTATCCAGCCGCCGTTGCCAAATATGTCACCCGCGAGGCCGATCCTGAATGGATCTTGACGCAGATACGCAAACGGGCGCTGGCGCTGCCGGAAACCCATGAGCGGCCCAGCTTCGGCGCACCCGGCTGGCGCGTCGGCAGCGAAAAGACCGGAAAATATTTCGCCTATTTTGCGCGGAGCCATCATGGCGAGGCCAATATCGCCCTGCTCGTCAAAACAACCGGACTGGACGAACAAGCCGCGCTGTTGGAAGCCGACCCCGACCTGTATTACGCACCCAAATTCTATGGAAAATCAGGCTGGATCGCGATCCGGCTGGATCAGGGAAAAACAGACTGGGACCATATTGCAGAACAGCTTTACAAAAGCTGGTCCCTGGTGGCGCCCAAACGCCTCACCAAGATGATCAGAATTGCGAATGAATTTTAGGAAAAGAGTGCACCACGGACTGAATATCTTGGACAACAAGGAGGAGGGAGAAATGTTGCCCAAAAAAGAAGTCTGCGACCCCAAATGGGAGAATAATCTTCAGCCCGTGATGCTGATAAATAAATAGCCGCGCGCCGGTTGAAAATCGATACGGCACTTGGGCCGTACCAACGGCAATGCTACATTCCGGCTTCGACCGCCAATCGGACCATATCGGCGGCACTCGGCACATCAAGCCGTTTCATCAGGATGGAACGATGCATTTTAACGGTCCGTTCGCTGAGCCCCAATTCATGGGCAATCTGCTTGTTCAGCAGACCCTTGGCGATATATTGCAGCACTTCGCGCTGCCGCTTCGACAGATCCTTCACGATCGCCACGGCCCGCATCCGGCGCGGTTTGGCGAGGCTGGGAGCAGCCGCGTCGATTTCAACTTGTGAACCAAGAAAATATTCCAGCTCCCCCTCTTCATCAAACAGCGGGGCAACCAGCACGGCGTTCTGAAACGGCGTACCATCTTTCTTGTAGTTCAATATCTCAACCAAAACCGATTTCCGTTGCCGCACACCGCGCCGAATTTCTTCGGTCAGCCAGGGCTCGGTCGCCTCGCCCGACAAAAAGCGGCAGTTTCGACCGATGATGAAGTCCCGATCATAGCCCGTCAGCTCCTGAAAAGCATCATTCACGGCAACAATAGGATTATCGGTCAGCCTCGGGTTACTGATAACCGATGCAATAGGACTTTTGTCTATCAGAGCCATGACAGACGCTTTTGGCAAATCCGCTTTCGAGATCGCCACCTGGTCTTGTTTGCTCGGATTATTATCGCGATCCATGGACATTAACCTACGCGATTTTAGCGGGTCAAGGCAAGCAGTAGCGCGCCTTGGTGGCGGTTCATTCCAAATTCCGATCTTGCACGCCATTTTGCGGTTGATCAGCGTCATCGCCGACCGGCGTGGAAGCAAACTCCTCTCCATCGTTTGCTGCCGAATTGAGCTGTGTTCCCCCGACGAACGATTCGGTTTGAATTTCTATCAATCGATAGATTGAAAAGCTATATTGCTCTCAATCAAGGCACCCAGTGATGCAAACCCGCCTCCATCATCCCGAACTTTGGGCCCGGGTCGAACAGCAGGCCGTCGATACGCCAGCAATTTACGGAGACTTTGATTTTTCTGCGACGCCGGAACGCTTTACCACCGATCCGTCAGGCGATGGCACGACCGGATTCGAAGAGATGATCCCCAAACTGATGGCGGATGATGAACTGATCGAGATGATGGCCGCCTATACCTATATGGGTGATCCGGTCGCCGACGCCTATGCGTCCCGGATGAAGGATTTCGGGTTCCGGGCACTGATCGACATGTTGCAAACCGCTTGCGACAAGGATTTGTCCGCGGTGCCCGATGCGCCGCCCGAACTGGTCGCCTTTATCGAAGCACTGGAAGCGCGGCCCGAGTGGGTCGATATGGATCTGGTACGCGAGGGTGCCAGGGTCGAACGCAACCAATATGCGCATCTCGTGCCCTTTGCGATCCGCGGCGCGTTTCTGGCAACCTTCATGAACCGCTATTCGGCGCTGCCGATGGCGCTGACCGGTGCCTTGTCCGACAAACTGGCGGCCCGGCGTGTGCACGAGACCGCAACTTTCTTCACCCTGACCGTTATTCCCGGCGCGCTGGAACGCCACGGCGCTGCGTTCAAGGCAGCGGCGATGGTCCGGCTGATGCATTCGATGGTCCGCTATAATGTGATGCAGCGCGACGGCATCTGGGACAAAAAGATCTATGGTATTCCCATCCCGCAGGTCGACCAGATGCCGGCCGGCCAGATCGGTTCGTTTCTGATCGCGTTCCAGGCAATGCGCGAAGGCCGCGAGGAATTTACGGCCGAAGAGCGGGCCCGGATCGAGATTGCCCGCTACCGCTGCTTCCTGCTGGGCTTGCCGGAGCCGCTGCTCGGCGAGACGCCGCGCACGATCACTAGGCTGATGCTGGCCCGCCAGGCGACCCTGCGCAGCGCCTTCGATGACGAGACCTGCGGGGCGCTGGTGCGAGGGACCATGAATACACAATTGTCGCATGACCGGTCACCATCGGGCCGGATCGACCGAGAACTGGAGCGTGGCTTTTCCAAGGCCTTCTTCATCCGCCAGTTCCTGCAGGGCGATACCAGGCGGGCCGCGGCCATGGGGATTCATTACACGCTGCGCGACAGGGTCCTCGCGCTTGGCGCTGCTGGCCGCATCTATTCCCGGCTTGGTCTGTACAAGCTGCTCGCCGAGATACCCGTCGTCCGGGGCGCAGCGGACCGCCGGCTGGTCGGCAAGCTCAACCGGCTGCTCAAACGCTACGGCCATGCTGAATTTGTCTCCGATGGTGCCAGCTACCGGGCAAATCATGGCTGAAGCCGCCACCCTGCCAACCTCCCCGCGTTCTCAAGGCTATGCCAAGAGCGATGAAACCAGCGCTGCAATCCTAGGAGCGGCACTGACCGCCTTTGGCGCACACGGCTTTGCAGGCGCGACGACGCGCGGAATCGCAGCCGAGGCCGGAGCAACCCTGCCCTCGATCGCCTATCATTTCGGCAGCAAGCAAGGACTCTATCTGGCCTGTGCCGAAGATATCGTGGCGCAATATGAGCAGAGTGCTGCGGCACTGGTCGCGGCGGGAGAGATCGCGATCGATGCACGCGGCGATCCGGATCGCTGTCGCTCCGATCTGAAGCGCGTGCTGCAGATGGTGCTGCGGATCTTCGCGGAGACCGAAAGCGCCCAGTCGCGCGCCGATTTCGTCGCCCGCGAGATGCGCGAACGCGGTCCCGCCTTCCATATTCTCTACCAGCGGCTCTGGCAGCCTGGCGTCGCCGTGGCCGCCGACCTATTGGCTGGCGCAAAGGGCAAGCATGAAGCCGCAGAAAGTGATCGCACCGAGGCACTGATGCTGATTTCCAGCCTGCTCGCCTTCAACACCGGCCGCGATGTCTCACTTGAGATTCTGGGCCGCAACGCGCTCGACGCCGAAGCGCTGGCTTTGCTCGATGGCACTATTGATCGCTTTGTCGATGCGCTGACGCGCGATTGAACGGGCTGCCGGTCCGTTCAGCCGGCCTCGCTGACAGCCTTGCCTTCCCGCAGCTTTTTGAGCCGCCGGGTAACTGCAAGCGGACTGCTGGTGCCACGGGCCAGCAAATAATAGAAGGCCGGAATGATGATTAGGGTCAATAAAGTCGAGATCCCGACGCCCCAGACGATCACAATACCAATGGCTTCCCGGCTGGCGGCCCCTGCCCCGGTTGCCAGCATCAGCGGCAAAGCGCCCGCGACCGTCGCGATCGAGGTCATCAACACCGGCCTGAAGCGGCGCCTGGCCGATTCCAGAATGGCTTTTTCAAATTCCATGCCTTCATCGCGCAGCTGATTGGCAAACTCGACGATCAATATTCCATTTTTCGCGGCAAGCCCTACCAGCATCACCAGTCCTATCTGGCTGTACAGGTTCAGCGTGCCTCCCATGACCGTAAGCCCGAGCAAGCCTCCGCTGATCGCCAGCGGCACGCCCAGAATGATGACCAGCGGACTGACAAAACTCTCGAACTGGGCGGCAAGCACCAGATATACCAGAATGATGGTGAAGCCGAGTACCAGCCATATCGATCCGCCGGTTTGCCGCAGGGCGCGGCTTTGCCCTTCATAGCCGATCGCGACAACCTCGGGCAGCGTCGCCGCTTCATTGTCCAGAAACGTCAGGGCTTCCCCGAGAGAATAGCCTTCGCCAACCGTACCCTCCAGCGTGATTGCCCGCAATTTGTTGAACCGGTTCATCTCACCCGCTTCGGCCCGCGTGGTTAGCGTGACAAGACCCGATAGCGGCACAAGATTATTGTCCCGCGCGCGGACATAGACATTGGCAAGATCCTCGGCGGTGACCCGGTCTTCCGGTTCCGCTTGCAGGATCACGTCATATTCCTCACCGCGATCAACATAGGTGCCGGCATTGCGCGACCCCATCATTGTCTCCAGCGTCCGGCCGACTTCCTGCACCGATACGCCCAGATCGGCCGCCCTCAGCGTATCGACGTTGACCACCAGCTGCGGGCGCGTTTCCTTGTAGTCCGATTCCAGAGTGGCGATGCCAGGATAGCCCTCCGCCGCCACGAACAGCGCGTCCCGCGCACGCGTCAGTTCTTCATAGGTGTCGCCGGCAATGACAAATCGAATGGCCTCGCCGCCGCGACCGCCAATCGTCGAGCCGCCGGAAACGAAGGCTCTGGCTGACGGATAGTCCTTGAACACCCCGTTCAACGCCGACACCGTTTCCGCAGTGGTCATATCACGTTCGTCCCATGGCTTGAGGAACATGATCATCCGGCCTGAGGAAAAATCGCCCGACGGACCGAACGATCCGGGCGCGCGAAACAGCACGCGCCGGAGCGGTCCGTCCTCTTCGGTAAAGGGCAGCGCCAGCTCCTCCAGATCAAACATGACCTTCACCAAACGGTCCCA
This sequence comes from Parasphingorhabdus sp., assembly GCF_048269865.1. Classification (GTDB taxonomy): domain Bacteria; phylum Pseudomonadota; class Alphaproteobacteria; order Sphingomonadales; family Sphingomonadaceae; genus Parasphingorhabdus. Next base: position 348,723 of record NZ_JBLWUA010000002.1, read on the forward strand.
GCCCGCACCCTCCGAAATTGATGCGCTGCCAAACATGAATCCGGTATCTTCCGGCGGAGCGACTTCCGTCTTCAGCGTTTCCAATGCAAAAACGGCGAATAAAGCAGACAACCCGAAAGCGGCACCGCCAAGCACGAACGGACGGCGGACCCAGCGGGACAACAGGCTTTGATAGCCTGCGCTGGTTTCCCGGAATTTGCCGTCAACAAACCGGCTTAATTTCGTTTCTGCGCCGCGTTTTTTGAGGATTTTGGAGCACATCACCGGAATCAGGGTGAGTGCGGTAAAGGTGGAAATCATGACCGCCACAATCATCGTGATCGCCAGCTCACGGAACAGCAGGCCCGTTTCGCCGGGCAGAAACATCACTGGCACAAACACGGCTACGACAACCGCCGTGGTTGCAAGCACGGCAAAGCCGACCTGCCTGGCCCCTTCAAACGCGGCTACGAGACGGGTCTCGCCGCTTTCGATCCGGGAATAGATATTCTCCAGCACGACAATCGCATCATCGACCACCAGACCGATGGCCATGACCAAGGCCAGCAGCGTCAACAGATTGATCGACAGGCCGAGCAGCCAGAGCACAAAAAAGGTGCCGATAATGGAGATCGGAACGGTCACCGCAGGAATGATGGTGGCGCGGACCGAGCCCAGAAACAGGTAGATGACAGCAATCACCAACAGCGCAGCAAAAGCCAGCGTCTCCCAGACATTCTCGATCGCCTTGGCAATGAAAACGCTGCTGTCATAGCTCACTGCCAGTTGCACGCCGGGCGGCAGAAGCGGCGTGATTTCTTGGATCCGGTCCTTGATGTCATTCGCCACCTGCAGCTCATTGGCGCCGGATTGCCGAATGATACCCATGCCCACCCCAGGCAAACCATTGGAGCGAAAATGCGCATAGACATTTTCCGGCCCCTGTTCGACCCGGGCAAGGTCGCCCAGACGCAACAGCGCCCCGTCGGCCGTGCGACGGATCACCAGCGCCTTGAAATCATCCACATTGCTATAAGCCCTGGCGACGCGCACGGTGAGATTGAGGTCCGAAGATTCGACCCGGCCAGCAGGCAGCTCGACATTCTCTCTTCGCAATATTTGTTCAATATCATTCGGCGAGATCCCGGATGCCGCCATTTTTTCGCGATCAAGCCAGACCCGGATGGCCGGGCGCGATGCCCCGCTGGCTTGTACGCGGGCGACGCCATCAATCGATGAAAAGCGGTCCGACAAGACCCGGTCGGCATAGTCGGCCAGCCACAGGGAGTCCTTGCCTTCGCCTGTCAGGTTGAGCCACATGAACGGACGGGCGTCGGCGTCCACCTTGTTGATTTCCGGTGGATCCGATTCTTCAGGCAGATTGTCCAGTGCTCCGGAGACACGGTCACGCACATCGTTCGCCGCTGCATCGACGTCGCGGTCCGGCGAGAATTCAATGGTAATGTCCGAGCGCCCGTCGCGGGACGAGGAGCGGATCATTTCAATCCCTTCGACCCCGGCAACCCGATCCTCCAATATCTGGGTGATACGCGATTCCACGACATTGGCGGCAGCCCCGGGATAATTCACATCAACCGAAATAATCGGCGGCTCGATCGCCGGATATTGCCGCACCGGCAGGTCCAGAAAAGCCACGATGCCCGCCAGCACGAGGATCAAGCTAAGAACGACGGCGAACACCGGCCGCTTTACCGAGACATCGGAAAGGATCATGATCCGGCGGATCCCTTTCTGTCGCTCGCCTGCGCGCTCTTGTCCGCCGATTGTTTCTTGTCTTTCTTGTCCGGCAGCACAGCCTTCACCGGCGAGTCATCGCGGACTTTTACGGTGCCGTCAGCGACAATTTTGGTGCCAAGCGAAATGCCGCTCTTCACTTCCACCAGTCCCTTCGAACGCAGCCCGATCTCGATAGCCGTGCGCCTCGCGATGCCCTCTTTATCGACCACGAAAACGAAATTCTGGTCACCCTGCGCGACCAGGGCTGTTTCCGGGACGGCTAGCCCGGTTCGGGTTTCCGAAACGATGCGCACGCTCATCAGCATGCCCGGTCTCAGCTTGCGGCCATCGTTCGGCAATTTTGCCCGCACCGTCACACTGCGCGACAGCGGATCGACCAGCGGACTGATATTATCAATCGTGCCAAAGAAACTCTGGTTGGGATAAGCGCCCGTTGTGGCTTCGATCACCTGCCCCGGCTCCAGCGCGCTGAGAAAATTCTCCGGCACGGTAAAATCCAGCTTGATCGCCGAAATATCGCTGATCGTGGCAATCGGACTGCCCGATGACACGACGGTCCCCGGAGACACGGTCCGCAGGCTCAGCACCCCGTCAAACGGGGCACGAATGACGCGGTCGGAAATCCGGGATCGTATCGCATTGGCATCGGCCCGCGCTGCATCGCGCACAGCCGTCTGCTGATCGACGGACGAATTGGTCGCGAACCCCCTTCGCTGAAGCTCGGTCAAACGGTCCAGTTGCTTGTCGGCTTCGCGCGCTCTTGCGACGACCGAGCTGAGATCAGCCGATTCCTCGCCGCTCGACAAACGGGCGATAACCGCACCCCGCCGGACCACCGCGCCGTCCGCATAAGCGATGCGCTCAATGCGTTCGGTGACAGGTGAGGTGATGACCGTCTGTTCGTTGGCAAAAGCGGTGCCGACCGCTTCAATCTCGCTGACGAATTCCGCTTGCGTGACCGTTCCACCGACCACGACCGGCGGTCCGCCCCTGCCCTCCTGGCGGTCGCCGCCGCCACAGGCACACAGGGCCAGCAACAATCCGAAAGCCCAGAAATTGCGAAGCGTCATCCCGGATACCCCTAATCCATTGCATATACGGCTTGACCTATGTCGGCCGAGCTCGCAACCACCAATAGAAACCAGCTATCGTTTACAGCTTCGCAATCGACAGTGGGATACGTACCAAAGAACCATGAGCTCGACAGTCAAAAACGCATTCCGGGCCCATCGGTCGACAACCAGATGCAAAAGATCAGCAAAAGATCAAACGCTCCCGATCGAGAGTCAGGGAACCACGCCCTCCATCACCGACTTCGCATTGTCGACGCGAATGGCGGCACCGTTGATGAACTTGCTTTCGTCCGACGCCAAAAACAGCACGGTATTGGCGATATCGTCCGGTTCACCCAGCGCACTCGGCGCGGGGCCTTCACTGGCCGGACGCAGGTCGTCCCGGCCCATGACCTTGGGACCGATGCCCTGCACCATCGGCGTCAATATGCCAGCCGGATGCACGCTGTTGCAGCGAATATTATACTGGTTATTGGCACAATGCACCGCGACGCTGCGGGTCAGGCTTTCGATCGCGCCCTTGGCCATCGCATAGGCGACGACAATCGGCTCCCCGACGATCGAGGCAATCGAGCACATGTTGACAATCGCACCACCACCTGAAGCCTTCATCGCGGGCACCGCATATTTGCAGCCATAAAAAGCGCCATCAGCGCTGACAGCCATGACAAATCGATATTCCTCGGCGGTCTGCGTTTCGATCGTACCGGGCTCGACCACGCCAGCGTTGTTAACCAGGATATCGAGCTTGCCGTGGCGCGAGACAACATCGGCGATCAGATCTTCCCAGCCCTGTTCGTCCTGGACATCCTGCACATGAAATTCCGCCGCATCACCAATTTCCGAGGCCACCCGTTTCCCGTTCTCGGCATCCATATCGGTCAGGATGACCTTGGCACCCTCCCGCGCGAACATCCGCGCATCGGCTTCGCCCAGCCCCTTGGCCGCGCCTGTTATTATTGCCACTTTGCCTTGCAGTCTGCCCATGCTCTATCTCCTCCGTAACCTGTGCCTTGAAAGCTAGGACCAGTGTCAAATAATAACGACTGGCAAAATGAGGAGACGACCGGAATGTACACTTTGGAGCAACTGTCGGCCCGCGAGGAAATACGGGATGTCCTGCACCGCTATTGCAAGGGCATCGATCGCCGCGACTGGCCGCTGGTCCGTTCCTGCTTTGCCGATGACCATGTCCACAAACATGGCGATTATGAAGGCCCGCCGGACGAATTTATCGGCTTTGCCAGCCAGGTTCTGGAGAATATTCCGGGCTCTCACCATTCTATCTCCAACGTCCATATCACGCTCTCGGAAGACGGCCAAAGCGCCACCACCGAAGCCAATTTCGTCGCCTACCATTATATCGAGCCCGGCAACCCGGACTTCCCCTCCTGCGAAACCAACGGCAAGGCCACCGACTGGATCGTTGCCGGCCGCTATTGCGACACGCTGGAACGCCGCGACGGCAGCTGGATCATCGTCCGCCGCGTAGCGGTTCATGACTGGGAACGCTCGGAAGAGGCCTCGAGTTCAGCAGTGACAGTGGGGCATCACGTCGGGGGGTAGTTAGCTATATCGCTTGGCTTCGCAGTCATGGCCGGCCCGGTGCAGCAACAGAACCGGCCAAAGCAGTCACGGCGACTTTTGAATCGATTTCGCAACTGCTGCGCCGATGCTGCGACGTTCGGCTGGTGGACCCCGGAACCGTCTAGAATTCGATAGTCGCCGAGGCCTTGACGGTGCGAGGCGTGCCCAGCGCGAGATCCGGACGGAACGTGTCGAAAGCGGATGCCCAATAGGCGGTGTTCGCGACATTATCGACGCTGAGCCGCACCGTGAGCGGATTGTCGCCAGCCAGCGCGACATAGCGCGCCCCGATATCGAACCGGGTCCAGGAATCGAGATACAGGCTGTTGGCAATATCGGCAGGCTGTTTGCCCGTATGAACGACGCGACCCGTGAGGGTCAGCGCCGGCGCGAAGGGCACATCCCATTCGACGTTGGCGTTGAGCAGGAATTCCGGCACGCCGACAGCATTTTTGCCCTCGTTGACGCCGTTCTCCGTATCGCGCAGCTTGGCATCGATCACCGAACCGCCCGCAATCAGCCGCAGGCCCTCGCTGACCTCACCGGCGACGGTAAACTCGATCCCGCGGTTGCGCTGGATCCCGTATGGTCCGAACTCCAGCATCGTTGCATCATCGGGGTCGAGGCGCAGGATCGCCGTTTCCTTGTCGATCTGGAACAGGGCCAGCGTGAGGTCTACCGGCCCGAGGGACAGCTTCCCGCCAACCTCATATTGCTCGGACACAAAGGGCGAAAGGGTTTCCCCGGCATTGCTCACCGGCAGCGGCGCGCCGCCACCCGGATTGGCACCGCTGGCGGGAGCGCTTGCGCCCTGCACCAAAGATTCGATACGGTTGGCGTAAAGCGACAATCCCTCGACCGGCTTGACAACCAGACCGAACACCGGCGTCCAGGCGTCTTCCTTATATTCGCTCTGCAGCGCTCCCCCAAAATAGGAATAGGATTTCGAACGGATCTCCTGCAGCCGCACGCCAGCAGTAAACAGGACCCTGTCGTCCCAGAAGCCGATGGTGTCGGAGAAAAAGGCGCTGCGAAGACGGGTGCGCGAGATCGGGAACGGATCGTCAAGATCGCCACCGGCGAAGGATACGGTGGTAGAGCGCGGCAGCGCGACCGGATCGTAAAGATTGTTCAGCCCCGGCGAGTTTGTGTAGAATTCATAGGCGTTGCGGTTCACCAGCCAGTTGATCGAGCCACCGACATTGATCTCGTTGGACAGGCCGCCGGTGTCGAAGCGGGCGCGCAGGCCAGCCGTCGCGGCCTCGTTATTATCGGTCCGCGGAATGTAGGAGCTGCTGACCGAAATATCGCCGGTGGTCGCATCAAGCAGTGTCGGCGTGCTGTAGATGCCCGTCTCCGACCCGTCGCGCGCGCCGAAAGCAGCATAGACCATCAAGTCCTCGGCAATATCATATTCGGCGCCGAACTGGCCGAAGACATCGCGCAACATCGTATATTGCCAGGGCTGGCCGAAATTGGTGCTGGCATCGGGTTCCTCGGGGATGACGCCAAGGCCCGAAACGCTCAGTTTCGGGCGGAAATGCGCCACCTTGACCCGCTGGTAGGCGAGGTCGAGCGAAAGCCGCAGCGGCCCGGAATCATAGTCAATCGCACCGCCCAGCACATAGGTGCTGCGGAATTCGTCATCGACCGAAACGTCCCCCCCGCGTGCGGCGCCGTTGATGCGGATGCCCCACTCACCCTCTGCGCCCAGCCGGCGAGCGACGTCAAAGCTGCCGCCGATATGTTCGGACGCCGTATAGCCCAGCGTCGCGCGAGTGATTTCATTGTCGGTGGCGCGCTTCGGAATGAGATTGACGCTACCGCCAATGCCCGAACCACCGGGCGCCGCGCCGTTCAGGAAGGCGCTGGATCCGTTGAGGACCTCGACCGATTCATACAGTTCCGGCGCGGCCAGCTGGCGCGGCATGATACCGTAGAGCCCGTCATAGCCGACATCATCGCCGGCCAGAGTGAACCCGCGAATGTTAAACAATTCTCCGGCGATGCCGAAGCCGGTGGTGGTCCGGATCGTCGGATCATTTTCAAGCACCTGGCCCAGCGTCTGCGGCTGCTGGTTGAGGATCAGCGCCGCATTGTAGCTGCGCACGCTGAACGGCAAGTCTTCCGCTGCCTTGTCGCCCAGCACGCCGGCGCTGCCGCCCTGGCGGACGCCGGTCTGGTTCTCGCGCTGGGCAGTGACGATGATCATGTCCTTGTCCGCCTGCGACTCCTGCGCCTGGGCCGGAACCGCCAGCGCAGTCGCGGTGAAACCCGCGGCGACAAGAAGCGCCGAGCGCGCACGTTTGTGAGTCATTGTAATTTCCTTTCAAATCCGAATTCTGATGATCAATAACGCCGGGTCCGCATCGCCCAGGCGAGCGCGGCCACGGGCGCGGCCAGCGCCAGCCAGGACAGGCCATCCCGCCAGCCGTCTCCGGTCAGGGCGCTCACCAGCCCGATTATGCCGATCAGGAAGATCGCCGCCGGCCATCCAAAGATTGCCCGCAGCGGCAGGCTATGTTTGTTGTGCCTGCTCATTCCGCCGGGACCGCCAGCCGTTCGATCTTGCGCAGATGCGCCCGCGACGAGGATTCCTTCTTCACCAGCCAGAGATAGAGGCCAGTGGCGAGCACCACGATGGTGAACAGCGTCAGCGCCGCCCACAGAAGCTTGAGCGGCAGACCGCCATAATCGCCGAAATGCAGCGGTCGCGACAGCGACAGCGCCTGATAATACCAGGGCATCGGCCGGGCATCGGTAAATTCACCGCTCTCGGCATCGATCAGCGCCGGGGTCAGCAACCGCTCGGTCAGCGGCGTGTCGCCCTGAAAAAAGACCGCATAATGGTGCTTCGAGCTGAAGCTTCCTCCGGGAAAGGCGATGAACTGCGGGTTGTTGCCCGGCAGCGCCGCCCGGGCCCGCGCCATGGCGCGGTCGAGCGATCCGTAACGCGCGGGCGGCAGCGCCTCTCGCCCGGCATATTCGCTGGTCATCTCCGCCAGTTCGTTCGCTTGCCAGATATCCTCAATCGGCTTGGACAGCGCATTGATCACGCCGGTCAGCCCGACCACCAGCATCCAGGCCAGCGCGACAATGCCCAAGAGGTTGTGATAGTCGAGCCACTTGAGCCGAGGGCTGCGCGATACCCGCAAGGTCCCGAAATCGAGCTTGCGCATGAACGGCGCATACAGCACCACCCCGGACACCAGCGCCGCGATGAACAAGATCCCGATCACCGCGAGGAACAACATGCCCGGCAGGCCGAGAAACATATCGGTGTGCAATTGCAACAGGAAGTGCATCACGCCGCCGTCGCTCTCTGCGACCATGCCGATCTGCTGCCCGGTCGAGCGGTCGAAGAACTGGATGGTCATGTCGGCGGCGGGCGAATCGGGACGCGGCGCGGTGGTGATGGTCATTGACGGCTGATCATTGTCGAAGGCCATGAACACCGGCACTTCGGCGGGACGGTTCGCCAGCGCGCGGCGCATCATCTCGTCCAGCGGCAGCAGACCCTCCGCCGTGCCGGAGGAGCCGACGCTGGGCAGACCCAATTGCGGCGCTTCTTCCGTCAGCTGGTCGATTTCGTCGTGGAATATCAGCGGCAGACCGGTGAGGCAGAGCATCAACAGGAAAGCGGTGCAGACGAGGCTGCTCCACTTGTGCACCAGAAACCAGAGCCGGATCGCTCTTCGCGTCAAATCCAAAATCCTTTGTGAGACTTTCTCGAGTCATTATTGATAATCATTATCAATTGCAATATGTAATATTGAAAGTCATGGTTGCGCTGTCGGGAAAGCAAAGCCGACAAGGCCTGCACGAGCCCTACCGCTAGCTGTTTGACTATCAGCGAGCTCAACCCTATTTTAGGGCCTGCAATTAAAAGGACTTTCTCATGAATAACTCTGTTTTGGATCGCCTGCCCCCATTCCAAACAACCGAGTTATTCTATGTCTGCCCTTCTTACATTCGACCATCTTTCCGCCGCCGCACCTGACGGTCGCCTTTTATTCTCCGACTTGACATTATCCATCGGGCGCGAGCTCGTCGGGATCGTCGGGCGTAATGGTTCAGGCAAATCAACCCTTCTCTCTATAGCAAATAGCGAGCGGGCCCCTCGCTCCGGCACGATAAACCGGTCTTCGCGGATCGCGATGCTGAGGCAAATCCAGCTTCAGAAGGGCAGCGTCGCTGACGCTCTCGGGGTCGCCGATGATCTGGCTCGCCTTCGCCGACTGGAAAATGGTGAAGGCAGTATGGAAGATGCCGGGCTCGCGGACTGGACTCTCGAACAGCGGATTGAAGAGGCGTTCCATCGGGTCCAATTGCTATCGGTCGATACAAGCCGAAGCGTGGCTTCGCTCAGTGGCGGCGAACGGACCAGACTGGGCCTTGCCGCCATGCTTCTGGAGGAGCCCCATCTGCTCCTCATGGACGAGCCGACCAACAATCTCGACGCAGAAGGAAGGGACATAATCGTTAACCTGCTGGAGGATTGGTCCGGTGGTGCCGTGATCGCCAGTCACGACCGCGAGCTGCTTGAGCGAATGGACCGGATCGTCCAGCTTTCTCCCGTCGGGATATTCTCCGTCAAAGGTGGTTGGAGCGCGTTTGTCGCGGAGCGCGATGCCATACGTGAAAGGTTGGAATCCGAACTGGAACGCGCCGAGCGTGATCTCAGGCAGCAAGGCCTGGCCGTGCAAGATCAGAAGGAAAAAAAGGCGCGCCGCGACAAAGCGGGACGCGCGCTGCGCGCAAAAGGCAGCGAACCGAAAATATTCCTGCACAGGCAGGCGGAGAGAGCCGAGCACAGCGGCGCTCGGGACACCCATGTTGCCGACCGTTTAATCGAGAATGCGGGCAAGGCCGTCGACGAGGCGCGGCGACAGGTCGAGGTTGTAACGCCGCTGACTATCAATCTGGAACAACCCGATCTTCCTGCCAACCGCACCCTTCTCAAATTCGAAGACGTGACATTTGAACACGGCGGCAGCCGGTTGTTTGGTCCTCTCTCCTTTTCTGTTACAGGCCCGCAGCGGGTGGTAGTGAGCGGGCCCAACGGCAGCGGCAAGACCAGTCTGCTGCGGGTGGCGATGGGCCTTTTGGAACCCAGTAGCGGTTGCGTGACGCGCGTCGACAAGGCGCTCGCAATGCTCGATCAGCATGTGGATATTCTCGACCCTCGCCTCGATCTTGTTGCCAATATGCAGGCGCACCATCGGGAGATGACGCAAGGGCAAGCGCATGAAGTGCTCGCCCGCTTTGCATTTCGCAACCGGGATGCTTTGCGCCCTGCGTCAACCCTAAGCGGCGGCGAAAGACTGCGGGCGGGGCTGGCAATGATTACGGGAGGCGTTTCCACGCCACAAATGCTGATCCTTGACGAACCGACGAACCATCTGGATGCGGAGGCAATTGAAATGCTGGAGCAGTCGCTCTCATCCTACAACGGTGCGCTTATGCTGGTGAGCCACGACCGGAAATATCTCGACCATATTGGCTATGATCAAGAAATTGATATTGCAGCTGTTTGATAGCGGATCGACTGCTTTGAACATACTTGAGACCAACTGACGGCAAGACCGCTACTATTCGATGGTTTATCCTACCCAATAAAAAACGCCCGGTCGCAACATCTGCAACCGGGCGTCCGTAAATCGTGAAGAAGTGTGTGGCCTAGCCAACAATTTCATCGTCATCGAAGAAATAAGCGATTTCGATCGCCGCATTTTCTTCGCTGTCGGAACCGTGGACCGTGTTGGCTTCCAGGCTTTCGGCCAGTTCCTTGCGGATCGTGCCCGGAGCGGCGTCGGCCGGATTGGTTGCACCCATGATATCGCGGTTCTTCTGCATGGCATTTTCGCCTTCGAGAACCTGCACGACGCAGGGGCCGCTGATCATGAAGTCGACCAGTTCACCAAAGAAAGGGCGTTCTTTGTGAACCGCGTAAAAGCCTTCGGCCTGTTCTTTGGTCATATGAATACGCTTGGAAGCGACGACACGCAGGCCTGCTTCTTCCAGCATCTTGGTGACGGCACCAGTGATATTGCGGCGAGTCGCGTCGGGTTTAATGATCGAAAATGTCCGGGTCACGGCCATGATATTGCTCCATAAATTCGAGGATATTCTGAGATTGCGCCGCCCTTAGCCGGTGCACTGCAGCATGGCAAGTTTTCGATTCGTTGCTAGCCGTTTCCTCCGGCGATAATTGTCGCCGTCACGCCGCCATCGGGCGATGTGGTCGCGGAAACGCTGACGCCCTCGCCGTCAGCCCCGTCGCCGCCGATCATTTGCATATCGCCGGACTTGATCTCCGTTTCGACCTCGATCCCCTTGGATTTCAACTGCTTGCGATAAAACGACATGACTTCATCGACGCTGTCTCCGGTCTTCAACACCACCATGGCACCGGACTTGCCATCGCCCACGCCGCTCATACTGGTCTGGATTGTGGCCCCCGGATAGATCTTGATACCCATCGGAAGGTCCTTGACCGCCTTGTCGCCACTGGCGATCCGCACCTCTCCCCCGTCGGACTGGATGACCGTTTCGCTATTGCCGTCATCACCGGTGACTGAATAGCTGCCCTGATTGCCCTCGCCATCATCAAAGGTGCCCGACGCAATTTCATCGTCGCTTCCGCCGCAGGCAGCGATCAAAAAGGTGACGGGGAGGATCAGATATTTATGCATGGGACAGGCTCCGGATTTTAGCGCGCGACCGCTCGCTATGTACCGGATATTGCTGCAATTCGCAAATCAGGGTCCCTCGACCCAGCGACCGCCATCCTGTTTCCAGTAACGCGGAGTGACAACTTCATTGGCTGCCAGTCGCCGCCATGTGGCCCGCGCATGATCGATCTGGTCAGCGGTAAACAGAAAGAAGGCGCGTTCGAAATTGAGCGCTTCGTCCTGCCACTGTCCATCCGCCAACAGGATATAGGACGCGTCATTTGCCGGTTCGCAGCAATCGGATATCAGGATCGGCTGGGCCGAATCCCGCCCGGAACCGGCAAAATCATGGGCCAGGAAGCTGGTCCGGTCCGCGCTCCACAACGCTTCGCTCAGCGCCGCCCGACGGTCTTCTTCGGCAGCAAGCAGCACCAGCTTTTTTCCAACATCCAGCGATTTGCTCGCCAACATCGGCACCAGCTTTTCCGCCGGATCCCGAGTCAGATGATAAAAATCAACCCGCACCACGGAAACTTCCCAACTTTCGAATCCGCCACGTCATCATTGGCAAAGCCCGTCAACTTTCGAGATTGTCGACGACATATTGGTTCAGCAATCGCACGCCATAGCCAGTCGCGCCTTTGTCCCAGACGGGGCTCGGCTTGTCGGCCCAGACCATGCCAGCGATATCGAGATGCGCCCATTTCACGCCGTCCTGGACAAACCGCTTGAGAAATTGCGCTGCTGTAATCGACCCAGCGCCGCGTGGTCCGACATTCTTCATGTCCGCGATCGGCGAATTGATCAGCTTGTCATAAGCGGCACCAACGGGAAGCCGCCATAGCGGATCTCCTGAATCCTTGCCCGCTTCGAGCAGATCTTCTGCGAGGTCGTCATCATTGCTGAAACAGCCAGCATGTTCGTTACCAAGGGCGATGATCATAGCGCCGGTCAAAGTCGCCAAATCAATCAGGACGTCCGGTTTGAACGTTTCCTGGGTCCAGTGCATTGCATCGCAAAGCACGAGCCGTCCTTCGGCATCGGTGTTGATCACTTCGATCGTCTGACCGTTCATGCTGGTGACCACGTCGCCTGGACGTTGCGCCTTTCCGTCGGGCATATTCTCAACCAGCCCGCAAACACCGACGACATGCGCCTTGGCCTTGCGGCCAGCAAGGGCTTTCATGGTTCCAGCAACGGCACCCGCGCCGCCCATATCCCATTTCATCTCTTCCATTCCGGCACCGGGCTTCAATGAGATACCACCGGTATCAAACGTGACACCTTTCCCGACCAACGCCAGAGGCGTTTTCTGCTCGCCGTTGGTCCCATCCCAGCGCATTGCCAGCAACCGGGGCGGCCGTTCAGATCCTTGCGAAACACCAAGCAGAGCGCCCATACCAAGCTTTTCCATCTCGTCCCAGCCAAGGACGGTGAATTCTACGCCCAGTTCCTTCAACTCCTCACAGCGTTCGACAAAGCTCTCGGGATAGATAGCGTTCGCCGGCTCTGCGACAAGCTCGCGAGTCAAGGCCACGCCATCAGCGACAGCTGACAGATCGGTCCAAGCTTTGGAGTTCGCCAGCTCTGCATCCAGCACCGTAATGTTTTCCAGAGTGACTTTCTGCTTTTCAGGCGTCTTCGTACGATATTTATCGTGGCGCCAGCTGCGCAATTTTGCGCCGAACAGGAATCGCGCGCGGATTTCCTGATCAAGACTGGACGGATCGAAGGCTGCATGTTTGGCACCAGATGCCAGAATTTTCGCGACCGCAGAACCTCCTGCAGATTCCGCGTCTTTGGCCTTGCCTTTGCCCAGGCCTGTTAACACTACCCGCAATATTTTATCGCTTTCGGTCACGAAAATTTCGAAGACTTCGCCCAATTTGCCGTCAAACCTCGCGGCTTTTGCGCCTGCCTTGACGGTGTCTCCCTGCGCCAGATCGAGCTGCAGATCATCCAATCCATTTTTGGGAACCGCAAATATGATCGTATCAGCATCCGCAGGCCGCTCGTTCGCAAAGTTGAAATTCATCTGAAACTGTCCTTGTTCTTGTGCTTGAAGGAGTGAAAAGCTTCCAGCGGCTCACTCTTCGATCCGACTCAATCTAGTGGCGGATCGATTTTTGTCCAATTGTGCGGCGTTGCTGCACCGTCTTGGTTTTGCGGTCAAGCATCTGTTCATCAGAATCTGTCAAAGAAAATTTGCAGACTGAGCAAACTGGTGCAATAGGCGATCGGAAGGTGGGCAGTGCAATATTCGATGCTGTCTGAAATGGGACTAAAAGCAGGTTGAGCCAGTCGATGAAATCTTCACTCGCCCTTTTTACCCTTTCTCTGGCTGCGTTCGCACCAAGCTCAGCGATGGCGCAATTACAAGGCAACGCTGCCGCTTCGCCCGATCAGCAAGATGACGAAATCGAGTTTAGTGCTGACACGATCAATTATGATTTCGAAAACGACTTCGTCACCGCAACGGGAAACGTCGTCCTCAATCGCGACGGATATAAATTGCGGGCCGATGAGGTTCTGTGGAACCGCAAAACCGGCGCAGTCGTAGCAGAGGGTAATATCCGGTCCGTCAGTCCGGATGGCGACATCGCCTATGGCGATCGCATTGAACTAACCGATAGCCTTCGCGACGGTGCCATCGACAATCTGCTGTTGGTCCTCGAGGATGGCAGCCGACTGGCGGCGCGGCGCAGTGAACGCTTCGCAGACGGCTCGCTGGAACTTCACAATGCAGCCTACACCGCCTGTGCCGTGACCACAGAAGCCGGGTGCCCTAAGAATCCGAGCTGGCAAATCAAAGCGGTTAAGGTCATGTACGATCCGGTCAAAAAGCGCGTAAAATATCAGGGCGCTCGCATCGAGATTTTTGGGCTGCCTGTTATTCCATTGCCTGGGCTCTCACACCCGATCAGCGATGAAAACCGCAGCGGCTTGCTGGTACCCGATGTCAAATTTGATACCGTGAACGGCATTGGTGTTACAGTCCCCTATTATTTTAGCCTCGCGCCCAATCAGGATGCCACCATTACAACACAGGTTTTTACCGACGTTGCCCCGCTGGTCAGTGGTACATTTCGCAATCTTGACGAGAAAGGGGCATTCCAGCTCACCGGTTATGCCACTTATGGATCCCGCATTCCCACGGGTGCCTTGCAGACCCTGCCCAACGCTCAGAAAGATTTCCGCGGTTATTTTGCGACGAGCGGTCGGTTTAGACTGGATGACAAATGGACGGTCTCCCAGTCGGCCCGGATCGTATCGGATCGCACTTTTCTAAGACGCTACGATATTAGCGACGATGACAGCCTCCGCTCCACGATTGACTTCGAGCGGATGAGCAATAGCAGCTATTTTTCGCTAGCCGGTTGGGCATTCCAGACTTTGCGCGTGAACGATCCGCAAAACCGCGTTCCGGTTGCACTGCCGGTGATGGATTATCGCAAGCGGTTCGACGATCCGATTTTGGGTGGCCGCCTTCAAGTTCAAGCTAACAGCTTGGCCATTGCGCGAAGTGAGGGGCAAGACACGCAGCGCGCCTTTGGTTCGGCCCGTTGGGACATGCGGAAGCTAACCGATTGGGGTCAAGAAATCACGTTGACGGGTCTTGTCAGGGGCGATGTTTATCATAGTGATGACAATGCTCTCAATGAAACCGCTATCTATCGGGGTCAAAGCGGCTGGCAAGCCCGTGCGATTGCCTCTGCGGCGATTGACGTTAAGTGGCCTCTGATAGGCGAAGCTTTTGGCGGTACGCAGACGATCACTCCGCGCTTTCAGATCGTAGCGACACCGGGCTTGGCAAACCTGTCTGTACCGAACGAAGATTCCCGTGCGGTTGATTTGGAAGACAGCAACCTTTTCGCTCTCAACCGGTTTCCCGGATATGATCGCTACGAAGACAATGTTCGGGCGACCTATGGGATGGAATGGGAAATCAATCGTCCAAACCTTCAAGTGAATATGATCGTCGGACAAAGCTATCGGCTGGAAAATAACAACAATATCGTGCCGGAAGGAACCGGGTTGTCTGATCGTTTTTCCGATATCGTTGGCCGTACCAATGTTCGATTCAAAGATATTGTAAAGTTCACTCACCGTTACCGGCTGGACAAGGATAATCTGGGAATACGGCGCAACGAGATTGACGCCACGATCGGGTCCAAGGGAACCTATGCGCAAATCGGCTATCTGCGCCTGAATCGCAATATCGGTCCACAGCTAGAGGATCTAAGGGACCGCGAAGAGGTTCGGGTCGGCGGGCGCTACCAGATCGATGGATATTGGTCCGTGTTTGGCTCCGCTATTATTGACCTGACTGATCGTAGCGAGGATCCCATTTCAGTCGCCGACGGCTATGAACCGGTACGGCACCGCCTTGGCGTAGCCTATGATGACGGTTGTCTCTCCATGGGCGTAACCTGGCGCTATGATTACGAAGATACTGGCGACGCGCGCCGTGGCAGTACTTTTCTGTTCCGGCTGGCCTTGCGCAATCTCGGCGTGTAAAGGTCTCCCAAACCGGTTGGCCCGCTCATATTGGGTTCAGCAGATATTTGCTATTTGTTGCGTCAAATTTACTCTTTGTAGTTGAGAAGAAACAAAAAATGAATTTATTGAGCTTAAGAACCCAAGGCTTCAAGGCCAAGGCAACCTTGGCCGTAGCGCTTGCCGTTGCCGCCGCTTCGCCATCCGTCAGCCAAACCGTCGCGGACACCGCGCTGCCGCAAACCGGGCTGAATATTCCCGACGAATTGACAATATTTGGCAAAAATGATCCCAATGTTCGCCGCGCCACGGCAATCGTCAATGGTGATATCATTACCGGAACCGATGTAAGTCAGCGGCTCGCTCTGATCGTCGCGGCCAATGGCGGCGAAGTGGACGATGAAGAAAGAAAGCGACTACGGCTTCAGGTCCTGCGCAATCTGATCGACGAAACTCTGCAAATCCAAGAAGCAGAGGCCAATGAAATCGTTATTAGCGATGAAGAAGTTGATGCCACTTTTCGCCAGGTAGCCCAGCAGAATTTCAAGCAGGATCTGGACGCGTTTGATCAATATCTGCGTACGCAGGGGTCGTCGACCGACACGCTAAAACGCCAGATCAAAGGTGAATTGGCTTGGAGCCGTCTGCTTCGCCGGAACATCCAGCCCTTTATCAATGTCGGCGACGAAGAAGTGAACGCCATCATCGAACGCCTGAACGCCTCTAAAGGGACGAGCGAATTTCGTATCGGCGAGATATATATGTCAGCCTCTCAGGAGACGGCTCCACAAGTTGCTGAGAATATGCGTAAGATACTCGAGCAGATCCGTGCTGGTGGCTCGTTTGTAGCTTATGCCCGGCAGTTTTCGGAAGCTTCTACAGCCGCGACCGGCGGTGATCTTGGTTGGGTTCGTCCTGCTCAATTGCCGCAATCGCTGGCGGATGCAGCGGAGCAGATGCAAGTGGGGCAGGTTGTCGGGCCGATTGAAGTCCCCGGCGGCTTCTCCATCCTTTATCTCATCGATTCCCGTCAGGTACTTACTGCCGACCCCCGTAATGCGCTGCTCAGCCTGAAACAGCTCGCGATAAGCTTTCCGGCTGGTATCACCGAAGCACAAGCGTCGGCACAAGCCGAGCAATTTGCGAAGGCCACACAGAGCATCAAAGGCTGTGGCGCTGCCAATGAAGTCGCTGCGCGGCTGGGAGCAAGCGTAGTCGACAACGATCAGGTCAAGCTGCGGGACCTTCCTGCGCCGTTGCAGGGGGCGATCGGCGAACTGCAGATCGGACAGGCGAGCGTGCCTTTTGGTTCGATCGAAGATGGCGTGCGGGTCCTGATCCTGTGTGGACGAGATGATCCACAAACCGCTTCTGCACCTTCTTTCGACGCCATCATGTCGCGTCTGGAGAATGACCGTATCAACAAGCGCGCGCAAATCTATCTGCGCGATCTGCGACGCGACGCCATTATTGAATATAATTAATGGCCGACTGGATCGCAAAACCCTTTGCCATTTCCTGTGGAGACCCGGCCGGTGTTGGCCCAGAGATTATCGGCAAAAGCTGGCTGCAACGGGTTGAGGCGGGGCTAAAGCCGTTTTTTGCGATAGGCAATTTCGCCGACTTTGAAAAGCTTTCGGGCGTACCCGTACAGAAGGTCGACCAGCCCAAGGATGTCATCACTTGCTTCCGCGACGCACTCCCCGTGCTGCATATACACGAGGCTGCGGCTGCGGTTCCCGGGGAGGCGACCTTGGACAGTGCGCAATGTTCGCTGCACGCTCTTGAAATCGCCTGCGGCCTTGCGCGTTCCGGGGATGCGGGGGCAGTTGTGACAGCGCCTGTGTCCAAGACGCAGCTTTACAAAATCGGCTTTCGTTATCCTGGCCAAACAGAATTTGTTTCCGAGCGATGTGGCATAGCGCGAGAAAATGCGGTGATGATGTTGGCCGGACCGACATTGCGGGTTGTGCCGATGACAACGCATATTGCGCTGAAGGATGTGCCTGAGCATTTGACCGAGCGGCTGGTTATGGCCTGTGCGCGGGCGGCCGAGAAAGCGATGACGCGCAATTTTGGCATTGAAAAACCGCGTATCGCGATTGCTGGACTCAATCCGCATGCAGGCGAAAGCGGCAATCTCGGCCAGGAAGAGAAGCGGATCATGCAACCCGCGATCGATCAGCTGCGGGATCAGGGTATGGACATCACCGACCCGCTGCCAGCGGATACAATGTTCCATGAGGAGTCGAGGATCAATTTTGATGTCGCTCTGTGCCCCTATCATGATCAGGCACTGATCCCTTTGAAGACCCTGCATTTTTTTGATGGCGTCAATATCACATTGGGCCTCCCGATAGTCCGCACTTCTCCCGACCATGGAACGGCCTTCAATATCGCCGGCCAGGGGATCGCCGATCCGCGTTCGATGATTGCTGCGATTCAAATGGCGGCTACCGCTGTGACCAATCGCCAGATTCACGACCATTGAGAGCGCCGGTTCCCCTGACCCCGTTGCGGGAGGTGATCAAGAAGCACGGCCTCTCCGCCAACAAGGCGCTCGGCCAGAATTTTCTGTTCGATATGCAGTTGCTGGACCGGATCGCCGCAGTTCCTGGCGATCTTGAAGGCCAGAAGGTTTTCGAGGTGGGTCCCGGACCGGGCGGCCTGACGCGTGCACTGTTGCAGGCCGGAGCACAAGTGACGGCGGTAGAACGCGACGGTCGCTGTCTGCCGGCACTGGCGGAACTCGGCGAGTATTTTCCGGAACGCTTGACCGTCATTGACGACGATGCGCTGAAGATCGATCTTTCCAGTCTGTTCGATACGCCGTTCCATATCCTGTCCAACCTACCCTATAATGTGGGCTCAGCGTTGCTCATCAAATGGCTGTCCGAACCACAGTGGCCACCGCAATGGCAGTCGCTCACCCTGATGTTCCAGCGCGAGGTCGCCGACCGGATCGTCGCGCGCGAAGGAACCGAAGCCTACGGGCGGCTGTCGATTCTGGCGCAATGGCGCTGCGACGCGCGCCTGGCGATGACGGTGCACCGATCGGCTTTCACACCACCCCCGAAGGTGATGTCGGCGATTGTTCATCTCGTCCCCAAGGCCCAGCCGGAAGGTGTCGATCCGAAGGCCCTCGCCGATCTCACCCAGGCCGCTTTCGGCCAGCGCCGCAAGATGCTCCGGCAGAGCCTGAAAGGCATGGCCGGAGCACTGGACGCCTTGGGAAGCCTAGCTATCGATAGTTCCAGACGCCCAGAAACGGTGAGCGTAGACGAATTTGTCGCGATCGCCCGCCTGCTTAGTTCCTCGTCCTAACCTTTCGCCTTAAGCTTCCGCCGATAGGCGTGCAGCAGAGGTTCGGTATAGCCGCTCGGTTGCTCGACACCCTTGAACACCAGATCACGAGCCGCCTGAAACGCGAGACTGTCATCCGGATTTGGCGCCATCGGCCGGTACAGCGGGTCACCGGCATTCTGTCCGTCAACCTTGGCCGCCATGCGCAGCAGAGCCGCATCGACCTGCTCCGCCGAACAGACGCCGTGCAGCATCCAGTTGGCCATATGCTGGGATGAAATGCGCAAGGTCGCGCGGTCTTCCATCAGGCCGACATCGTTGATGTCAGGGACCTTGGAACAGCCAATGCCCTGGTCGATCCAGCGGACGACATAGCCCAATATGCCCTGGGCATTGTTATCGAGTTCGTGCTCGATTTCCTCGTCGGACCAGTTGTGGCCATCGGCGAGCGGAATGGTCAGCAGCTTTTCGAGCGGCGCGACGCCCTCGCCCGCGACTTCCTTCTGCCGGTCAAACACATTGACCTGATGATAGTGGATGGCGTGCAGCGTGGCAGCCGTCGGACTTGGCACCCAGGCGGTGTTGGCACCAGTCATCGGGTGGCCGATTTTCTGTTCCATCATGTCCGCCATCATGTCGGGCGCGGCCCACATGCCCTTGCCGATCTGCGCCTTGCCGGACATGCCGCAAGCGAGGCCGATGGCGACATTGCGCTGTTCATAGGCAGTGATCCAGTCGCTTTTCTTGATATCGCCCTTGGCCAGCATCGCCCCGGCCTGCATCGAGGTGTGGATTTCGTCGCCGGTCCTATCGAGGAAACCGGTGTTGATGAACACAACGCGGTCCTTGACCGCTTGGATGCAGGCAGCAAGATTCGCCGAGGTGCGGCGTTCTTCGTCCATCACGCCGACCTTGATCGTGTTTCGGTCGAGACCGAGCAAATCTTCCACCGCATCGAACAGGTCGTTGGTGAAAGCACATTCTTCTGGGCCGTGCATCTTCGGTTTCACGATATAGATCGACCCGGCGCGGCTGTTGCGGAGCGTTCCGAGCTCCTTGATATCGTGCATCGCGATCAGGCTGGTGAAGACCCCGTCGAGCAGACCTTCCGGCGCTTCCGAGCCATCGGCCAGCAGAACGGCGGGATTGGTCATCAGATGGCCAACGTTGCGGACGAACATCAGGCTGCGGCCCGGCAAAGAAAACGGCTTGCCGTCAGGATCGACATAATCGCGGTCCGGGTTCGCCTTGCGCTCGACAGTCTTGCCACCCTTTTCGAACGATGCGTCAAGATCGCCGCGCATCAGGCCCAGCCAGTTGCTGTAAGCCAGCGTCTTGTCCTCGGCATCGACTGCGGCAACGGAGTCTTCCATGTCGATAATCGTCGTAAGCGCGGATTCCAGCACAACATCGGCGATATTGGCGGGATCGTCCTTGCCGATCGGATGGTCGGCATCAAAGATCACATCGATATGCAGGCCATTGTGGCGGAACAGGCAGCCCTTGTCGCTTTTCCCGACATATTGCGCCGGATTTTTGAGCGGGATTCCCTTTTCCTTCACGTCCGTCAGGTCAGCCCATTTGCCATTTGCGAGCGGCAACGCTTCGTCGAGGAAGGCCTTGGCTGCGTCGATAACGTGAGCACCCCGCTCCGGATCATAGCCACCCGGTTTCGCTGCCGGCGCATCCAGCGCATCGGTGCCGTAAAAAGCGTCGTATAGGCTGCCCCAGCGTGCATTGGCAGCGTTGAGGACAAAGCGGTCGTTGAGCGATGGTACCACCAGTTGCGGCCCGGCCATGGTCGCGATTTCCGGATCAACATTCTCCGTCGTAATGGAAAAAGAGGCGGGTTCTTCAACCAGATAACCGATATCCTTCAGAAATGACTGATACTCCGTCTGATCAATCGGCTGTCCTTTGCGATCTAAGTGCCAGGCATCAATTTGTGCCTGCAACGTCTCGCGCTTTGCCAGCAACTCGGCGTTGCGAGGTGCGAAGGTACCGAGGAGTTCTGCAAAGCCCAGCCAGAATTTTGCGGAGTCCACACCGGTTCCGGGCAAGGCGCGGTCGTTGACGAAATCAAACAGTTCCGTTGCGATCTGGATGCCGTTCTGGCTGACATATTCGGACATAGTATTTCCTCGTTCAAATGCATTTGTCTGCGGCATACCGAGTGTGCTGCAGCTTTTCAAAATTTTCCGGGGAGGAATCACAAGCGTCTATGACGGCTCTTGCTGGCGCTGTAAATGGGATGCTTCTGCAGCAAATCGTCAAAGATGAACTTGACAAACTTTACAGTGTTATGAATTTTTACTCCATTGCTCTCCAACATTCTCAGGATAAGGCCACAAGCCACTGATAATTTGTTGACTTTACCCTGTCATCGGCCGCGGCGTTCGATGCAGGCTGATTTATGATTTTTCTCAGCTTCATAATTTTCTCGTTGAACAAAGGGTGTGGTTCAAGGGCTATATTCATATCGGAAAGCGCGCGTGTAGGACAGCCTGCTCACGAGAACAGAGCGGGTGGCATGACAGCATGACAAATGCTATCGGTTTCAGATGAAAGCAAATTCCTTCTCTGAAAAAGACACGCTCGAACAGGCGTCCGGCCTGCCGCTATTGCCGCGCACTTTGACTTGGTCGAAGATCAACAGCGGCACCACCAATCTTGATGGCCTGAAAAGGGTTGCTGAATTGCTCGCCGGGGCCTTTTCGGTATTGCCGGGTGAAACCCGGCTGGTCGACCCGGAGCCGGTCGAGACCGTGCGCCCCGATGGAACGGTTGATCAGATCGAACGCGGCCAGCATCTGAGCGTATCGGTTCGCCCGGAGGCGCCCGTTCGTATCCTGCTGACCGGGCACATGGATACGGTGTTCCCGGCGGACCATCCGTTTCAGCAGATAAAGGAGCTTGAAAACGGTACGCTGAATGGCCCCGGCCTCGCCGACATGAAAGGCGGCCTCTCGGTCATGCTGGGCGCGTTGCAATTGCTGGAGCAAAACGAATATGCCAGCCGGATCGGCTATGATGTAATGATCAACAGCGACGAAGAAGTGGGCTCCGGATCATCGGCATCGCTGATCAAACAGCTCGCCCGAGGCAAGACCGCAGCGCTCACCTATGAACCCGCCCTGCCCGACGGCACGCTTGCGGGAGAACGCGGCGGCAGCGGCAATTTCTCGATCATTTTTACCGGCAAGAGCGCCCATGCCGGGCGCAACCCTGATGAGGGACGCAATGCGCTGGTCGCGGCGGCGGATATGGCCTTGCGACTGAAAGCGCTGCACCGGGAAGGCCTGAGCGTGAACCCGGCGAAAATCGATGGTGGCGGCCCGAATAATGCGGTGCCTGATCATGCCATTTTGCGGGTCAATTTCAGGCCCAAGGCACTGGCCGATCAGAATGAGGCGCAAAGCAGGCTCGACCAGCTGGTCCGAGAGATCGCGAGGGCTCATGACCTTGCCGTTCATTGCCATGGCGGCTTCGGCCGACCGCCAAAGCCGATCGACCCCCAGGCAGAGAAGCTGTTCGGTCTGGTCAGGCAATGCGGTGCCGAACTCGGTCTCGATATCAACTGGCGCGGCACGGGCGGTGTCTGCGACGGCAATAATATCGCAGCTTGCGGCATTCCCGTGGTCGACACTATGGGTGTCAGAGGCGGGGCGATCCACAGTTCGGATGAATATTTGATACCAGAAAGTCTGGTCGAACGGACACAATTGTCGGCGCTGACGATCATGCGGATCGCCGAAAAGGGAGGATTATGAGTTTTCGGATACGGGCGGCGCGGATCGACGATCTGCAGCATCTTTATGAAATGGCGAAACTGACCGGAGGCGGCTTCACCAATCTGCCAGCCGATCGCGGATCGCTGACCGCAAAGCTGGAGCGATCCGAGCGCGCCTATCAGCGCGATACAGAGGAACATGGCGATGACCTGTTCATCATGGTGCTGGAAAATGTGGAAACCGGAGCTGTACGCGGTACGTCGCAATTGTTCACCAAGGTGGGGCAGACATGGCCCTTCTACTCCTATCGTCTGAGCAACCTGTCGCAGACAAGCAAGGAGCTGGACCGGACTTTCAGCGCCCAGATGCTCAGTCTGGTTACCGATCTGGAAGGTGCGAGCGAAGTTGGCGGCCTGTTCCTGCATCCCGGGGAACGGGCCGGTGGCCTGGGCATGCTTTTGGCCCGTAGCCGTTATCTGTTCATCAAGGAACATCGCGAGCGGTTCGGCGACAAGATATTTGCCGAATTGCGCGGGGTGATCGATGAGGCTGGCGGATCCCCGTTCTGGGACGGGCTCGCCGGTCGGTTTTTCGGCATGAGCTTTCAGGAAGCCGATTATTTCAACGCCATTCACGGCAACCAGTTCATCGCCGACCTGATGCCGAAACACCCGATTTACACCGCCATGCTGAGCGATTCCGCGCGGACGGTGATCGGCGTTCCGCATACCAGTGGCCGAGCAGCGATGCGGATGCTGGAGAATGAAAATTTCTCCTATGACGGCTATGTCGATATTTTTGACGGCGGACCGACAATGATCGCGAAAACTGACGATGTTACCAGCATTCGCAATGCCAAATCGGCCGTGATAAGCGCCATCAAAGAGGGCGCTACTAAATCGATCATCGCCAGCGGCACGCTGGAAACCTTTCAGGCTACCTATGCAATGGTCTCTGCCGATGATGACGGCGTAATGATCGATCAGCAAGCTGCCGGTAATATGGGGCTGAGCGTTGGCGACACGATCTGGCATATTGCGCGATGAGCACACTCGTTGAAATCAATTTTGACGGCATTATTGGGCCAAGCCACAATTATGCCGGGCTGAGTCTTGGCAATATTGCCTCGTCTTCCAACGCCGGAGAGACCGCCTACCCCCGCGAAGCGGCTCTGCAAGGCATTGCCAAGATGCGGCATAATCTCAGCCTCGGTCTTGCACAGGGCTTTTTCATGCCGCTCGACAGACCGAACCAGAGCTGGTTGGCTTCCCTGGCAACAACTGCCGCCGAGGCCGAGCCCCATATCAGGGCAGCGGCATTTTCTGCCTCTTCGATGTGGGCAGCCAATGCCGCGACAGTATCCCCCGCACCAGACACTGATGATGGGAAATGCCACCTTACCGTCGCCAATCTGCAGACCATGCCGCACCGCAGCCATGAATGGCCGGGAACACTGGCGCAGCTAAAAATGGCGTTCGCGGACGAGGATCATTTTGCCGTGCATGCGCCGATACCGTCACCCTTCGGTGACGAGGGCGCGGCCAACCATATGCGACTTTGCTCCGGTCATGACGCGACAGGGGTAGAAATATTTATATTCGGCAAAAGCGGCGGGCCATTTCCCGCGCGTCAGCATATCGAGGCCAGTAAAGCGGTCGCACGCAAACACGGGTTGAGCGATGATCGGGCGCTTTTTGCGCAGCAGTCGGAAACAGCCATTGCCGCCGGTGCATTCCACAATGACGTTGTGGCCGTCGCCAATGAGCGCGTCCTGTTCACCCATGAGCAGGCTTTTGAATATCCGGACGCGCTTTATGATGCGATCCGCGAAAAATTGCCCGAGACCGAGATAATCGTGGTGCCGGCCGACCAGGTAAGCCTGGCAGATGCGATCAAGTCCTATCTGTTCAACGCCCAGTTGGTGACGCTGCCTGACGGCGGCGGTATGGCGCTAATCCTGCCAAGCGAAGCCCGCGAGAATGAAGCAGTCTGGCGCTATCTGACGGATCTGGTGGCGGGTAACGGCCCGATCCGCCGACTCTGTCCGGTCGACGTTCGTCAGTCCATGGCCAATGGTGGCGGTCCGGCCTGTCTGCGCTTGCGGGTGGCTGCCGACCCTGCGACGGTCGATCCGCGCTTTCTGGCAACGCCGGAAAAACTGGATGCGATTACCGCAGTCATCACCGAACGATGGCCGGAAGCGATCCGTCCGGATCAACTATCCGATCCAAGCCTGATCGATGCAATCGGCGCAGCAAGACATCATCTGCTAGCGGTCTGCGGATTGACCGAGCTGGATCGCTAACGCCTGCCTGACAGTGTCGGGTTAACTTACAGTTAACTATATTTTTTTGACAGAATTGGCGGTTTTCCGCACTTGGCACGACGCTTGCTAATAAAATCTCATGTGGAAAAAAATCAGACGGCTCTTCGTTATCAAGACCAAGTTCGAGGCTTTCCTCATCATATACGCACTTGCCACCGGCGCGGTTCAGCGTGGCCAGCATTATCTGGTCCAATATCCCGGATGGGGAGGAAAGCTGCTGTTTCTGGCGGTTACCGGAGCGGTGTTCATGGCCGGGGCCAAGATGATCGAGGCCATTGACCTCAACCGGATTTACAGTTCCGAATATTGATCGGGCCGCGTTCGGTCCGGCAATGCTTATTTCGCCGTTGATTGTAATGAGTGGAAGGCTTCTGTTGCCCGGTGCCTTCCAAACCGCTGAATTCCCTTCTGTTGCCCGGTGGGTTCAACCGCGCGTAGCTTTCTAACTTATGACCGTGAGGTCAATGGGTTAGGCAGCAATAGCGAGTGCTTCGTTATCGTTTGCACTTATAAGTTTTGAGCAATCACGGCATACTCAGGCCGGGCAAAAATAACGCCTTTGAACACCCGTCGATCCTAGTTCGGCCCCATCAACAGAGGCGTTTCACATTGCTGCAAATCGCCTGAGATGGTGGAGCCGCCGGGTACTGCCCCCGGGTCCGTAGTGTCTATTACACGCCATCGTTTATCGCCATAGTCCGTCGGAACGGACGCTCCCTATATAGGGACATAATTCTGAATGAACAGTGCACAGACAAGAAAAAGGGCCAACCGGTTGCCCGGTTGACCCTCCTCTAGTTCCCCAAAGGGAAATCGAAATTACTGAGCGAGAACGCCTTCTTCAGCGTCGGCTTTGTCTTCCAGGGCATCAGCCTTGTCTTCCATTGCATCAGCCTGATCTTCCAGCATCTCTTCACCAGCTTCCGTCGTTGCATCATCGGCAGCTGCTTCGAGATCGTCAGCTTTCATCTCAGCTTGCTGAGCGTCAACTTCCGTTGCGGTTTCGGCACCGCTGGTGTCTTCTTGTGCACAAGCGCTAAGCGCCAGAGCGGCCGCAGAAGCGGTCAAAATCATTAATTTACGCATGTTAATCCCTCACTATTTTCAAGGAGCAAATAAGAGCTCCTCAACTCTTCCAACCTGTTGGCGAAAGATTGGTTCCCGATTTAGGAAAAAAGGTCACGCGATTGCGCGCCTGAGCCTTTTTATCTTGCCAACAGAAAGTTTCAAATACGAAATGCTTACTCGGTAGCAGCTTCTTCAGCAGGAGCAGCAGCTTCGTCCGCAGGCGCAGCTTCAGCAGTTGTTTCGTCAGCCGCAGGAGCGACTTCTTCTTCAACAACCATGGCATCTTCAGCAGGTGCCACTTCTTCGGTAACAACTTCGTCAGTTGCGGCAGCATCGTCAGCTGGAGCATTGCAAGCACTCAAAGCGAATACAGCTGCTGATGCAGCCAAGACAGCGAATTTACGCATAATAATTAGTCCCCATTTTGTCGGTCATATAGCTGAGAATCAAACCAGCTAAACCGGCCTATAGAATTGAAAATTCTGAATGTATCTCAAAAAATAGGAGCGGATTACAACCTTCTGAATTGTTTCACTTATTATTTATATTTTGGTCCATTTTTGAGCGTTTTCATCGGCCCAATTCCGCATCTTGCACGCCAATATCAGGGCCTGAGGCCTGGTCTGGATCATAGCCCCGACAGTGGCCAGACGATCGCCAGACTGGAATGCCGAGCCCGCTATTTTTTCAGACTGTCCCGGATCTCGATCAGCAGGTCAATTTCACTCGGACCCGCCGGCGGCGCTTTGGCCTCTTCTTTCTCAATCAGCTTGTTCGCATAGCGAACGATCAAGAAGATGATGAAGGCCAGAAGAACGAAGTTGATCACCACCGTCAGAAACTGTCCCCAGCCAATCATTGGCACGCCCGCTTCCTTCAGTGCAGCATAATCGGTCATCGAACCTGTGTAATCCGCTGGCGGCGAACCAAGCAGCAGAAAAAGCCCCGAGAAGTCGGGCGCGCCGATGATCGCGCTCACAATCGGCATCAGCACATCTTCGGTCAGGGATGTCGTGATGGTCGAAAATGCGGCGCCAATAATGACGGCGACGGCCAGATCGAGCACATTCCCCTTAAGGACGAAGGCTTTAAACTCGTTCAACATATTTACCTCGATTCAATTTTCTTATGGGCTGTGAATGTATGAATATTCGGAAATTGTCGAGCACAGCCGTTGCAAATGCAGTCAATGCTCACTATTTTTTACGCAATGGAGCGGCTTTTCGCCGTGCGGATGGAGGGTATTCAAACATGCTGAACAAATGGATTAAACTGCTGCTCGTGCCGGCCGTGGCCTTGTCGCTTAGCGCCTGCGGAATAAACAGCGTGCCGACGGCGGAAGAAAATGCCAAGGCCAAATGGGCTGATGTTGAAAGCAGCTACCAGCGCCGCGCCGATCTGATCCCGAATCTGGTGGAAACGGTGAAAGGCTTTGCGACACAGGAGCAGGACACACTCACGGCAGTGGTGGAGGCCCGGGCAAAAGCAACCTCCATTCAGGTCAATGCTAATGATCTGGGAGATGCGGCGAAAGTTCAGGAATATGCCGCGGCGCAAGGTGCGCTCTCGCAAGGACTGGGACGTCTGCTGGCAACGGTGGAAGCCTATCCCGAATTGAAATCGAACCAGAATTTCCTGGCACTCCAGAGCCAGTTGGAAGGCACGGAAAACAGGATCAATGTGGCTCGCCGCGACTATAACGAGGCGGTCCGCGAGTATAATACAACCATTCGGACGTTCCCGGATATCATTGGTGCGAAAATCATCCACGGGGCCGAGCCTATGGAGCCATTCAAGGCAACAACCCCAGGTGCCGACGAAGCACCTGAAGTAAAATTCTAGGAGTGATTGCTCCTCGACCCTTAGTGCAGCTGAAAGCTGTGCTGCTTGGGCTGGCCGTCGCCTTTTTCGCGATGGCCAGCCCTGTATGGGCCCAAAGCTTTCCCGAATTGACCGGACGTGTTGTTGATCAGGCGAACCTGCTCGATCCGGCCCAAGAGGCGGAGCTCACGGCCAAACTGGCAGCGCTGGAGGCGCAGTCCAATCGGCAAGTCGTTGTCGCGACCGTCAACAGTCTCGAAGGGTATGACATTGCTGACTATGGGTATCGGCTCGGTCGGACATGGGGAATCGGGCAGGATGGCGATGGTGAAACAGAGAAAGATAATGGCCTGATCCTGCTGGTTGCGCCGAACGACCGCAAGGTCCGCATCGAGGTTGGCTATGGCCTTGAGGGCATAATGACCGACGCGCTGTCGAGCATGATCATCCAGAGCGACATTCTGCCCCAGTTTCGTGATAACAATATGGCCGGTGGAATCATTGCCGGCGTCGACCGGATTTCCGCGCAATTGACGCTACCGGAAGAAGAAGCGCGTCTGGTCGCCCAAGATGCTGCACAGCAATCCAGTCAGGGCGACGGAGAGAATATCGGCCTGATCATCTTCTGGGGTTTCATCCTGATCTTCTTCGTGATCATCCCGATGTTCTCGAACCGCAGCGGCAAACGCTATCGGCGTGGTACCGGACCGGTTGTCATCTGGGGTGGCGGATCTGGCTGGGGCGGTGGCAGTGGCGGCGGTTTCGGCGGCGGCGGCTTTGGAGGCGGTGGCGGCTTCAGCGGAGGCGGTGGCAGCTTCGGCGGCGGCGGCGCTTCGGGAGGCTGGTAGTGGCAAAGGTGAACCAGTTTACGCCCGCCGATCATGAGATCGTCACATCTGCCGTATCGCTGGCAGAAAATGCAACCGATGGCGAAATCGTTACCATCGTGACCGAGGAATCCGATCATTATGGCGATATTGCCTGGGCCATTTCCGGTCTCGTCGCACTGACAGCCCTGCTGGTGGTCAGCCTGTTTCCAGAAATCTATCTGACGATGATAAACTGGCTCGCTGGCGGCTGGAGCGGGATGACCGCCCTTCCCTATTGGGCGTTGTTCGCCTTTACGACGCTGAAATTTTTTGGCGTCAGGCTGGTGCTGATGTGGAAACCGCTGCTGTTCCTGCTGATCCCAAATCCGATCAAGGCCACCCGTGTCCGCGAACGCGCGACGTCATTGTTCCGGGTTTCGACTGACTATCGCACAGTCGGTCGCACGGGTATTTTGCTCTACCTGTCGATGCGCGAGCATCGCGCGGAAATTGTTGCAGACACAGCGATCGCCGAAAAAGTCGAGCCCGCGATATGGGGGGATGCCATGATTGCGATGATTGATCTCGTCCGGATCGGGGCACCGGGTGAAGGCATGGCAGAAGCCGTGCGGCAGATGGGCATTGTCCTATCGGAACATTTTCCCAAAACCGACCAGAATCCCAATGAACTCCCTGACCGGTTGATCGAACTTTGAGCGATCGTGACGACGCTCCAGTAGAGGTGATGTGGCAGGGTCGCTTCATTACGGCCAAGCGCGAAGGCAAGTGGGAATATGTTTCCCGCAGTCGCGGTATCCGGGCTGCTGTCATTCTGGCGATAGAGGACGGACACGTCCTGCTGGTCGAGCAATATCGCGTACCACCTGGCAAAACCTGCATTGAGTTGCCAGCCGGGCTGGTCGGCGATCACGAGGACAATGCCAACGAAGACAGCGCCATCGCGGCGACCCGTGAACTGGAAGAGGAAACAGGCTATCGCGCCGAAACCATGGAAAATTGCGGCGAATATTATTCGTCCCCAGGAATGGTTTCCGAGAGCTTCTGTCTGTTTCGGGCGCGCGGGTTGACGAAGGTTGGAGAAGGCGGTGGAGTCGACGGAGAGAATATCACCGTTCACCGGGTCCCACTGACGCAGCTATCCGGGTTCATCGAGCGAAAACGCCAAGACGGCGCCGGCATCGATGTAAAACTCATGCTTTTTCTAGAGACAAGCTGAAGACGACTGAGACATCACAACACCCGAATAATTTGCGCGGGTATAATTGGCTAAAGGGGCTCCAGTCTTCGCCAAGCCAGGATTATTTGAAGTTGTCGGCGTAGGCCTGAATTTTCAACGTCTTTTGCGGCGTTGGGATCACCGCATAATCGATCGCATATTTATCCGCATAGGCCTTCGCTTCATCACACGACCCGAAGGTGAGATGCACCTGCCGTTGGGTATCGCCGGATCCGGCCCAGCCAGTCAGGGGATCAGGTTTCCGCGCTTCGGCCGGCTCGAATTCGAGTATCCATTTATCGGTCAGCGCCCTGCCCGACTGCATTGCATTTCTGGGTTTCTGATAAATTCGTGCGGCCATATTCTGTTCCTGTCGTGAACGGCGTCAATAAGCGCGAGAAATCGCAAATTCAACCGCTTCGGTCATCGCATCTTTCGCTTTCCCGGATGGGAAAATTCCGAGTGCGTCGATCGAGCGCTGACCATAGTGACGGGCCCGCGACATCGTATCTTTCATCGCTTCAGTCGAGCGAATCAAATCTGTCGCACGGGCGAGATCCTCGTCGGACGATTTATGGCCGATAATCGCATCTTTCCAAAATTTGCGATCTTCTTCACTACCCCGAGCGTAGGCCAAAATAACCGGCAAGGTCACTTTCCCCTCGCGGAAATCATCACCGGCATCCTTGCCCATGGTTTCTCGGTCGGAAGAATAGTCGATCGCGTCATCGACGAGCTGAAATGCAATGCCCAAATTGCGTCCATAGCTGTCCAGTGCCAGTTCGATTTCGTCATCGCATTCCGCGACGACAGCGGATATCCGGCTGGCTGCAGCGAACAGCGCCGCGGTTTTCGCGCCAATGATATCCAGATAGCGGTCTTCGCTGGTTTCGATCTTGCGCTGTGCGGTGAGCTGATTGACTTCGCCTTCTGCAATCACCGCAGAAGCATTGGACAATATTTTCAAGACTTTGAGAGAACCATCCTCGACCATGAGTTCGAATGACCGGCTGAACAGAAAGTCGCCAACCAGCACAGTGGCCGGGTTACCAAAGATGAGATTGGCCGCTGTCTTGCCACGCCGCAAATCGGAACCATCGACCACATCATCATGCAGCAGGGTCGCGGTATGAATAAACTCGACCGCAGCCGCCAGTTTGAAATGACGGTCCCCCGGATATCCAATCAGCTTTGCCGCTGCCAAAGTCAGCATCGGCCGCATGCGCTTGCCTCCGCCCGCGATCAGATGTCCGGCCAGTTCGGGGATCAGAGGAATTTCGGATTGCATCCGGTCCAGAATCACGCTGTTGACCTGATTCATATCGCTGGCGACCAGCGATATGATGGGTTCAAGTGAAGGCACGGTATCCCGCCCGAGATGATGGATCGTTGCTGACATGTTGCACCGGATGTGGCAATTCACTAGGGATAAGGCAAGAGAAATAAGGCCCGTGGCGCTTGCATATCGCGTAAGTGTGGCAAAATGACTGGCGGGCGGAAATCAGGCGACAAATCATGGACGAAAAGCTCAAGCAATATCGCGAAAGCATCAACAATATCGACGCCGCGTTGGTATTCATGCTGGCCGAGCGATTCAAGGTCACCCAGGCGGTAGGCGAGTATAAGGCGAAAAACAGTCTGCCTCCGGCCGATGGTGCACGTGAAAAAGAGCAGATCGCCCGCCTCCGCCAGCTTGCCAGCGATGCCAATCTCGACCCGGAGTTTTCCGAAAAATTCCTGCGCTTCATCATCGATGAAGTGATTCGACATCACGAACGGATCCGCGAACAGGTCTAGCTTGCCCTATCATTACCGGATCGTCAGCCCAAGCTTGCCAGACACCGTCTTGGCAATAAGCCTGCGGACAATCGGCAATCTCGCGAAATGATGGATGATGACATCCCTGATCCACGGCTTGATGACGCTGTCCGACTGATAGAGCGGCGTAAAGACCGAACTGAGCGCCTGATATAGGCGAATATGCGACAGGCGCGCCTGACGGTATTTTTTACACACTTCCGGCAGTGAACCAGATTGTTCCAAGGCTGTGGCCAACGCCGCCGCGTCTATCAGCGCCATATTGGCCCCTTGTCCGAGTTGAGGACTGGTACAATGCCAACTGTCTCCGACCCGGATCAGTCGGCCGGCCGGTGAAGACGGCCCGTCCGTGCGATGATTGTAAACGGCCAGGTTCAAGTCTTCCACGCTAGTTAGCTGCGAAACGAAGGGTTCCGCTTCCGGCCAGAGATCGCAATAGTTTTTCCGAAACCGTTGAATGCCCGATTCTATCACACGCTCAAAATTTTCAGGCTTTTCCGACCAGAAAATTGCGGCGCCGGGATTGCCGGTTGCGGGGTTCAACCCGATCGGCATGATACCCGCCATTTGACTGGCCCGATAATATCTTTGATCCAACGCGTCCGGTATCAAAGCATGCGTGGCCGGCATATCGACCGTCGCCCAAAAGGCACCATAGCCAAGCCGTTTTGCCTTGCCTGAAGCCATCGGACTCCGCGCTCCGCTTGCATCGATCAGGAGATCGAAAGACATATCAGACGTTCCCGTCTCGAAGACCGGTGTAATCAGATTTTCGCTCTCTTGAACGCCCACCAGCTTGCTATTGACCACAATCGGAACAGAAGCGGCCTCAACCGCTTCCAGCAGAACGGAAAACAGGCTGGCGCGATGGATTCCCAACGCCGCTGTCCCCTCGCCTGTATTTGAATAGCGCATGTCGAGAGCGCGAAGATTATGCTGCACAGAGATCCCGTGGAGCTGCCGCACAGGGCTGGCCAGTGACCGAATAGGGTCCAGCAATCCTAGCATATCAAGTATCGACTGACCTGAAGGCTGGATCAACAATCCTGACCCCACTGGCAGCGGTTTTGAGAACCGTTCGAAAATCGTTACCGCATGACCTTGGCGTTTGAGGAACAGAGCTGTGGCCAATCCGCCGGGTCCGCAGCCGGTTATCGCTATGTTGAGTTTGCCAAGCATGACGATCGATTGTCCGGCGCTGTCAGGAGAAGGAATTAGACAATTTGTGCTTCAGCCTTTGGCAAACGCAAACGCACCAGCAGGCCGCCCAGATCTTCGCTTTCTTCCAGCGATACCGAACCGTCGTAGATTTCCGCAACATCCCGGACAATCGCCAGCCCCAAGCCCGTTCCCGGCTTGCCGCTATCCAGCCGTGCACCGCGATCAAATATCCGCTGCCGTTCTTTTTCCGGAATGCCACGACCGTCGTCTTCAATCTGCAGTTCGACGAATGCATCATCGCTTTCGACCGTGATAAACACGCTGCCACCGCCATATTTGGCGGCATTTTCGACGAGATTGCCGATCATTTCATCCAGATCCTGCCGCTCGACCGAGGCGACGGCTTCCTTGTCGCCGTCGATATCGATCCGCACATGCGGATAGAGTCGGCCCACGGCGCGCTCGACCGCTTGCAGGCTTTGCCAAACCTTCGCCCTGCTGTGGACGTGACCTCGCCTGCCGACGGCTCGCGCGCGGGCGAGATGATGATCGACCTGCCGGCGCATGACACCCGCTTCGCGTATGACCGTATCAGCCAGGTCATCGGCTTTCGCAGTGGCGCTGTTCATTATTACGGTCAGCGGCGTTTTCAGGGCATGGGCGAGATTACCGGCGTGACGCCGCGCCTCCTCTGCCTGCTTCTCGTTGTGATCGAGCAACGCATTCAGTTCGTCGACCATCGGCGTCACTTCGATCGGCATCGGCTCCACCACCCTGCGCTGTTGGCCCGTCCGCATCGCCGCAATGGCAATCCGGATTTTCCGCAATGGCCAAAGACCATAGAGCGTTTGTAGCGCCGCCATCCCGATGAGGCCGAGCGCCAGGATCAGGAAGCTGTTGACCAGTATCGAACGGATATTGGCAATCTGGGCATCCAGCCCGTCGCGGCTTTGCCCGACCTGGAACAACCATGTCGTATCTGAATCCGGTAGAATGATGCTGCGCTCCAGCATGCGCAAGGGTTCGTCCGGAAATTGGTCGCTGTCATATATATGGGTCTGCCGGTCGTCATGACTGATATTCGATTGCAATGTACGGTCCCAGAGCGAGCGGGAGGGAAAGTCATCATGGCCTGCGCCGCTGATCTGCCAGTAGAGGCCGCTGTTCGGCTCGAGAAAGCGCTGGTCCCCCAGAGGACGGTTCAAAAACACCTCACCATCCGGACCGATCTCGGCTGAGGCAATCATCGCCGTCAGTACATATTCCAGCTGATTGTCGAAATTGCGGGTCACCGCGTCGTTCAGAACACGATCCAGAGCGAGACCGCCACCAAAGAGCAAGACGACAATCCAGACAGCAGCAATACCGGTCATCCTCCGGCCCAGTGAGCCAGTGGTCTGGGTGCCTAGCCGGGAGTGGGGTGTTGCTGCCTTTTGATCGACTGGACTATCTATCGGACTGGATTCATTCAGGCTTCGGGATCCTCTAGACTATAGCCAAGCCCCCTGATTGTCGAAATGACCTCGGCGCCCAATTTTTTGCGGATGCGGGTCACGAACACTTCAATAGTGTTGGAATCCCGGTCAAAATCCTGATCGTAGATATGCTCGATCAGCTCGGTCCGGGACACCACCTTGCCCTTGTGATGCATCAGGTAGGAAAGCAGCTTATATTCCTGCGCTGTCAGCTTGACCGGGCTGCCATCCAGAGTCACTTTTCCCGACCGCGTATCAAGCCGGACGGCACCGGCGGTCAGTTCGGATGACGCGTTGCCCGAAGCACGGCGAATCAGCGCGCGCAATCTGGCGATTAATTCTTCGGTCTGGAACGGCTTGGCGAGATAATCATCGGCGCCGGCATCGAGTCCGGCCACTTTATCCGACCAGCTGTCCCGGGCGGTCAGCACCAGCACCGGAAAATTCCGCTCTTCCTTGCGCCAGCGATCCAGGACCGTCAGGCCGTCGATTTCCGGCAGACCGAGATCCAGAATGACCGCGTCATAATCCTCTGTCGATCCCATGAAATGGCCGTCTTCGCCGTCTGTCGACAGATCGATGGCATAGCCGTTGGCCTCCAGTGTCGATTTGAGCTGCTGTCCCAGCGTGGGTTCGTCTTCAACAATCAAGACGCGCATGCTTGTCCTCCGAAAAAGTGCTTTTATGTGGCATAGCCTATATCACCATCCCGAAACCGCACAATGTTTTAGAAAATCTGGAAATCGCCGGTATAGCTCAGCGAGTCTGGCGCAAAATCGACCCTGTCCTGCCATCAACATCCACGAATATGACGCGTCCATCGCGGATAAATTTCAGGCGATAGACCTGAGCGGCAGGATCAAATTCGGGGCCGATATATTCGCTGTCGGACATCCGCGGCAAAACGCTGTTCTCAATCGAGCGAATTGATTTCACTTTACCGGCCATCATCTGAGCGCGGGCCTCATCCTGCTCGCCACGACGATCCTTGGCCGACGCCGTATGCGGCATCAGCCCAATAGCGCAGAGCGAAAGGAGACAGGAAAAGATGAATTTCTTCAGCATGATCATTTCTCTACGCTCTGCGGTTTTAACATCAGGTGAATGGCGGGACAACACTCCCGCCTATTCTATCAGCGCGTCATTTCAAACGTAATGTTCAGCGAAACGACGGTACCCACCTGGCCGGGCTCGACCGGCGGGGATGCGGCCGCCTCGGCGAAGACTTTTCCTCTCATCATCGGTGCCTCTGACTGATTTGAGATGCCTTCACTGATCGAGAGCACCCGAACACCGGTATATCCTTCGGATCGCGCGTAGCTCATCGCCCGCGCTTTGGCGCTGGCCAGAGCGCGCTCCCGCGCCACGTCCTTCAACTTGCTGTCATCGCTGATCGAAAAAGACGGACCATTTAAATTGGTCGCGCCGCTGCTGACGATCGCGTCGAGAATTTTGCCCAGCTTTGAAATGTCATGTACCGTCGCCGAAACCTGATTGGAAACGACATAGCCAACGAAATTATTTTTGCGGCTTTCCTGATCATAGTCATAATCCGCCCGCAGGTTTATTCCGGTGGTCTGAATGTCTTTTTCAGCGATACCAAGCGCCTTGAGACGCTCGACCACTTTCCGCGCCTGCGCGGAATTTTCACTCAGCGCCTGGGAGGCGGTTTTTGCTTTGGTCTCAACACCGGTACTGAATGTGGCGGTATCAGGCGCACTATCCACCTGTTCGGAAACGCTGAGTTCGATCACCGGATTTTGGGCGACAATCTCGACATTCGCAGCTTGTGCAAGAGACGCCGGGGCCAGGGTCAGGGCCGCACCAGCCATTAGAATTGAAAGTCTCATAATATTCTCCATTTATTCAATTTGTTATAGGCCCCTCTGTCTGAACGGCAGCTAAATAGCTCTGTCGAATCTTGCCGGTCTTTTCTCCGGGTCGCCCGTCGCCAATCCTGTGGCCGTCAATCTCGACGACCGGCATGATCAAAAGGGTTGATGACGAAATGAACGCTTCGGCTGCCTGCTTTGCCTCATCGATCGAAAAAGGCCGCTCCTCTACCATCAGTCCCATCGATTTTGCCTGAGCGAGCATTTCGATTCGGGTCACACCAGGCAATATCCTGCGATCGAGCTGGTGCGAAATCAGCACACCTTCCTGATTTATGATATGGGCATTTTGCGACGTACCCTCCGTGACAAGATCGTCCCGTGTCATCCAGACATCATCGACGCCTGCGGCCTCGGCCTCCATTTTCATCAGAGAAGCGTAGAGCAATTGGGTGGTTTTAATATCGCACCGTTGCCATCGCAGATCGGGGCGGGTGATGATCCGCATTCCCCGCGCCGCCATCGGATTGTCGATCAGAGTCCGTTGTTGGGCGAAGGCAAATATGGTCGGGGCCGTGTCTGGTGCCGGCCAGCGATAGTCCCGCTCTTCCATTGCACCGCGCGACACCTGAAGATAGATCACACCTTCTCGCAAACCGTTGTCGTCCAGCAGTTTTTGCGCAATCGCTGACCAGTCGGCGTAGGCATTAATTGAAAGCTCGCCAAGCGACCGCTCCAGACGGGTGATATGGCGCTCCATATCGATGAGCTGGCCGCCGATGACCGAAATCACTTCGTAGACGGCATCTGAAAATAGAACGCCGCGGTCATATATGGAGATTTTTGCGGCGGACTTGGAAATATAATCGCCGTTCAGATACACGATACACAAAGCCCGTTCCCATCGCCAAAATTGTCAAACTGCTTCCTACCAATCCCATCTGCCACAGGAGGTCAATGATCTTTGTCGACAAGAGAAGGCTTGAGCCAGAGCCCGCTTGCCCCTAACGCCCGGTAACGATGTCACAGCCCCCGATTTTTTCCTATGAGAATCTCTCGCTCCACCAGGGGGAAGGATGGCTGTTCCGCGATCTTGACCTGCATGTCGGTCCGCGCGACCGGCTGGCGCTCATCGGCCGCAACGGGGCCGGTAAGACAACGCTGCTGCGGCTGATTACCGACGAGATTGAAGCGGACAAAGGCAAGAGGGTCATCCAGCCTGGCGTCAATATCGTGATGCTGGAACAGGAACCGGATTTCACTCCGTTTGAAACATTGCGCGACTTTGCGGTTTCCGGCGAGATGGGCCCGGCCTTGCATGAAGTCGAGGCCATTGCCGACCAGTTGGGAACCGACCTTTCGACCCGCGCAGACAAGGCGAGCGGCGGCGAAAAACGGCGCGCCGCGCTGTGTCGGGCGCTCGCTTCGGAGCCCGATTTATTATTGCTGGACGAACCGACAAACCATCTGGATCTCGGCGCGATCGACTGGCTGGAAGAATGGCTGGGGCGATACAAGGGCGCATTTATAACGATCTCGCATGACCGTACTTTTCTGACCCGCTTGACCAAACAGACCTTATGGCTGGACCGCGGAACGATCCGGCGGCTGGAAGTCGGGTTCGGCGGCTATGATGCCTGGATGGAAAAGATCTACGCCGACGAGGCGCGCTCGGCGGAGCGGCTCGACGCCAAACTCAAACTGGAGGCGCACTGGCTGGAGCGCGGCGTAACGGCCCGGCGCAAGCGCAACCAGGGACGGCTTGAGAAGCTGTGGGAAATGCGGGCACAGCGCGCGGCAATGATCGGCCCTGCCGGTGCTGCCAAGCTGCAAGCCGAAAGCGATGATAGTCGAACCAAATCGGTTATCACCGCGACCAACATTTCGAAGTCATTCGGACAGGGTGATGACAAACGCGTTATCATCCGCGATTTCTCCTTGCGGATCCAGCGTGGCGACCGAATCGGGATTGTTGGAGCCAATGGCGCCGGCAAGACCACCTTGCTGAAAATGCTGACCGGGGAGCTCGAGCCTGACACCGGCAGTGTTGCGCTCGCCAAGACCCTCAATGGCGTTTTCATCGACCAGCAGCGCAGCCTGCTCACACCGGACAAGCGGGTTCGCGATGTACTGGCAGACGGCAGCGACTGGATTGACGTCCGCGGCACCAAAAAGCATGTGCAAGGCTATCTGAAGGAATTTCTCTTTGCGCCCAGTCTGATCGACGCAAGGGTCGGCACATTGTCAGGTGGCGAGCAATCGAGACTTCTACTCGCGCGCGAATTTGCCCGCATGTCTAATCTGCTGGTGCTGGACGAACCGACCAACGATCTCGATCTGGAAACGCTTGATTTGCTGCAGGAAGTCATTGCCGATTATGAAGGCACAGTCCTGCTGGTAAGCCATGATCGTGACTTTTTGGATCGCACGGTGACCGTCACCCTTGGCCTCGACGGCAGCGGAAAAGTCGATGTGATCGCCGGCGGGTACGCGGAATGGGAAGCCAAGCGCAAGCAGGACGATTCTGACCAGAAAAACGCATCTAAACCTGCCTCTGCTAGTCCTCGTCCAGCCTCTCGCTCCAGCAGTCCGAGCAAGAAGTTAAGCTACAAGGACCAGCGCGACTATGATCTGCTGCCAGAGCGGATTGAAGCGATCGACAAGCGGATCGGGGAGATCGAGCAGGCACTCGCCGATCCCAATCTGTATAGCCGCGATTTTGACCGGTTTGACGCTTTAACTAAAGAGAATACCGGCCTGATCGAAGAAAAAGAAACCGCTGAAATGCGGTGGCTCGAGCTTGCAGAAGAAGTTGAACGACTAGCCCAGCCGGATTAGCCCGGTAGCCGATAGAAATCGACGAGCCGGTCGAGCGCGATTTTCAAGACCAGCTTGCCCGACCGCGCTGGCCAGCCCAGATTTTTTTCAGCTACCGGCGTGCCCTCCCCGCCGCAAATGATCCGCCAGGCGATATCCGACAGATCACTGCCAAGATGGTCGATGGCCTCGGTAAAACGCTGTTTTGCGACCAGCTGTGCCTCGGTTTCATTCAGAACCGCCGGGATACTGCGACGCTTTCCTCCGGAAATCGGCGCGGCATCCCAGCGCATCGTGATCCGGGGGGCGAGATGCGCTCTTTCCCAATCGGCCCGCAACTTCTCGCCTGCGTCGAACTGCCGATCAGTTAGATGACCTCTGGCATGGAGCCAGCCTAAAGGCGATTCTGCCAGATTGACGGTGACGCTGCGCGCACGCCCGGATTTGCGTTCTCGGGCATTTCTGTCTTCGCCATCTTGCGGCAATGCTCGTTCGGCGAGCAATCGCGGATCAGAGCAGGTTTCCGCCGTTTTGGTTTTTCTTTTTGCCATATTATCTCCCAAATGGAACTATTATCTACTTGCC
The DNA here is from genome assembly GCF_048269865.1 of Parasphingorhabdus sp. Lineage (GTDB taxonomy): Bacteria > Pseudomonadota > Alphaproteobacteria > Sphingomonadales > Sphingomonadaceae > Parasphingorhabdus. Next base: position 388,274 of record NZ_JBLWUA010000002.1, read on the forward strand.
ATTCTCGGTGGACTGTAGGAAAGTAAAAACCAAATAGGTTTGGAGATACAAAATGATCAGCCGTATCAGAGACGTTCGCAAGGCAAAAGGATTGACGCTCGATGAAGTCGCCAAGAGGTGCGAACCGCCGACCACGGCTCAAACCATCGGCAGGCTGGAGACCGGCACAAGAACCTTGTCGCTTGGCTGGCTGAACCGGATTGCAGATGCCCTGGGCGTGGACAGCGCCGCGCTGATATCACTCCCGGATCAGGAAGAATTGCCGGTCGCCGCAATTCTCGACCATAAGGGCGCTCACGCTCTCAGCAAGGTTGAACATATCTATCAACCGCCTTTCGAACCGGAGATGGTTGCGCTCCGGGTCAAGAGCAGCATCGGTGATTATCGCGCAGGCGATGACGTATGGCTGTCGCGGCGCGTACCGGAACAATATGGCAGCGCCGTCAATCGGGACATATTGGTCCCTCGCCCGGCGGGTCGCTTTCTGTTCGGGAGACTGATCGGTCGCGAGGATAATCGTTTGCAAATACTTCCGCTGGGCAGCGGCACACGGCAGCAGATTGTCAGCGATCCTGAATGGATCGGCGTCGCGGTCCGTCTGGTAAGGGAGCTTTAGGGCCTGTATGCTAGGACAGCTCCCATGACCAGAGCTCTCAACGTCCTGACGCTGTCTACCTTGTTCCCGAACGCAGCCGCACCCAATTTCGGGATATTTGTTGAACGACAAACCGCCGAGCTGGCGAGCCGTCCGGAAGCAGATGTCACGGTCATCAACCCCGTCGGGATACCTCCCTGGCCCTTGAACAAACACAAGCAATATAGTGCGTTAAACGACCTCGCAGAGCATGAATCTTGGCATGAGCTGAATGTGTACCGCCCACGGTTCAAACTCATCCCGAGGATCGGCGGCCCCCACAATCCTCGCCGCATTGCGGCCGCGATACTGCCATTGGTGAAGGCGCTGCACGAGCAAAGACCATTTGATATAATTGACGCTGAATTTTTCTATCCCGACGGGCCTGCAGCAATGCGGCTGGCTGATGCACTAAACATCCCGTTCACGATCAAAGCACGCGGCGCAGACATCCATCATTGGGCCAGCGAGCAACAATGTCGGGAACAGATATTGCGGGCGGCCGAGAAAGCCAGCGGACTGCTGGCAGTCTCGGAAGCGCTGAAGAAAGACATGGTGGCGCTGGGCATGGATGGTAACAAGATTACCGTCCATTATACCGGCCTGGACGAGGAGCGTTTTGTTCCCGTTGACCGGTCGGCAGCGAAGGACAAGCTGGGCGTCAGCGGGCCGTTGTTTATAAGCGCGGGAGCGCTCATTCCCCGCAAGAATCAGGATCTGGCGATCCGTGCGATGACGAGTTTTCCAGACGCCACATTGATGCTCGCCGGCAAGGGCGAAGAAGAGCAAAATTACCGGACATTGGCCCAACAGCTTGGCGTCTCAGACAGGATCCGCTTTCTGGGCAGCGTCGCGCATGAGGAGCTGGCCTATCTCACCGCTGCAGCGGACATTTCCATATTGGTGTCCAAATCCGAAGGGCTTGCCAATGCGTGGGTCGAGGCGCTCGCCTGCGGGACCCCCGTGATCATCAGCGAGGCAGGCGGTGCCCGGGAGTTGCTGTCCAGCATCAGTACCGGACGGATCGTCGACCAGTCCGTCGAAGCGATTGTCGAGGCTGCGCAGGCCATCCTGGCCGAGCCACCCGAACAGCAGCTGGTGCGATCATCGGTCAGCCGGTTCAGCTGGAAAAATAACGGTGACCAGCTATTGGCGATTTTGCGCAAGGCTGCGGGAGCGAGCTAGGCCAGCGGCAAAAAGGCGCCGATGATCCAGCGTTCCTCAGCGCGCAGCACGCCCCAGGTTCGCGCCGCGGCGCGGCTGTCCATCACCTCGAGCCCGATGCCGGCGGCCTCGACTTCGCGCCGGAACGCGGCTGGCGGCTGCAACATCGATGCACCGCTTCCCAGTAGAATAAACTCGGGTTTCGGAGACAGGTTGAGGCTCGATAAAATCTCGGTCAGATCCAGCCGGTCAAGCCCTGCCGCCGTCCAGCCAAGCGCCTGTTCCGGTGAAATCAGCAGGCCCTGCTCAAACCGCTGGTCACCCACTTTGTAACCTTGTGGCGTGAAACCGGTGACAACCGGGCCGATAAATTCGACATCCTTGCGCAGCTCTACCAAAGGTCAGCCAATCTGTTCCGGCCCGCCCATCTTTTCCGCTTTATCATTGCCTGACTCGGCTGGCACAAATGTGTCCGGGCCAACCTTAAGCCAGATCAGGATCGGAGCGGCCATATAGACCGAGCTGTAGGTACCAACGAAGACGCCGAAGAACATCGCGACCGAGAAACCGAAAATCACATCCGGTCCCCACAGGATCAAGGCGCCGAGCGCGATCAGCATCGTCAAGCTGGTCATCACCGTCCGCGCCAGCGTCTCGTTAACCGAGAGGTCGAGCAAGGCAATGATATCCATCTTCCGGTATTTTTTCAGATTCTCGCGAATACGGTCAAACACAACGATTGTATCGTTCAGTGAGTAGCCAATGATGGTCAGCAGCGCCGCGACGATATTGAGGTTGAACTCCATCTGGGTCAGCGCGAACAGGCCAAAGGTCAGCGCAACGTCGTGGACCAGAGCGAAGAGCGCACCGACACCAAACTGCCATTCAAAACGAACCCAGATATAGATGGAAATCGCGATTACCGCGAACAGCAGTGAATAGGCACCGGTTTCAAAAAGCTCGGACGATACTTTACCCGAGACCGACTCGACACCATCGATCCTTACATCAGGATGATCCGCCTTGATCGTAGAGACGATCTTCTCGGTCATTTCATTGGCTGCTTCCGGCCGGGATTCGGCTTCGGCAGGCAGCCGCATGCGGATCGATACCTCATTCGCGTCCCCGAACCGCTGGATCGTTGCTTCGCCGTAGCCAAGTCCGCCGATGCGATCACGCAGCTCGGAAATCGGAGCCGTTTCGGTTTCTGTAAAGGTCGCCTGAATCATCTGGCCACCGATAAAATCGACGCCGAAATTCAAGCCCTTGGTTGCCACCAGTCCGATCGACGCGATGATCGTCAGGATACTGAATGCCATGGCGATATTCCGCCATTTCAGGAAGCCGATATTGGTATCGTCCGGAACAAGTTTGAGCAATCTCATATCAGCAACTCCTGCGGACGGGTCCGTCTGACCCAGAGCGCCACGAACATTCTGGTTACGACAACGGCGGTGAAGACGGACGAAGCGATGCCGATCATCAACACGACTGCAAAGCCCTTGACCGGTCCGGAACCGAACATGAACAGCAAGACCCCAGCGATGATGTTGGTGATATTGGCATCCATGATTGCTCTGGATGCTTCCTTATAGCCGACCTCGATCGCCTGCACGACCCTTCGTCCTCGCTTGCGTTCCTCGCGTATTCGTTCGTTGATCAGCACATTGGCGTCAACCGCCGAGCCGACGGTCAGCACAAAGCCGGCAATACCCGGCAGCGTCAATGTGGCGTTAAACAAGGCCATCACCCCGACGATGATGAACAGGTTCAGGGCCAGCGCGATATTGGCATACATGCCAAAGCGACCATAGGTGACGACCATGAAGGTCAGCACGGCGACAGTGGCGATGACCGCGGCAATCAAGCCTTTGTCGATCGAGTCCTTGCCAAGATCCGGACCGACGGTGCGCTCCTCAACGATCTTCAGCTCCACCGGCAGCGCACCAGATCGCAGGGCGATCGCCAGCTGATTGGCGCTTTGCACGGTAAAGTTGCCGGAAATCTGGGCCGAGCCACCGAGGATCGGCTCGTTGATATTCGGCGCGGACAACACTTTCCCATCGAGAATGATCGCAAAGGGTCGGCCGACGTTATTCTGCGTCAGACGGGCAAATTTCGAACCGCCTTCGCTGTCGAAGGTAATATTGACCACGGCAGCGTTGGTCTGCTGGTCAAAGCCCTGACCTGCATCGGTCAGCTTGTCGCCGCTGATGCCGCCCAGCCGTTTGACAGCAATGTTCGGAACGCCTGACGGATTATCGGGATAGGGAAAAATCTGGCTGCCGACCGGCGCGCGGCCAGCGGCCACGGCATTCGGATCGGCTTCAAAGTCAACCAGCTTGAATTCCAGCTTCGCGGTTTGTCCAAGCAAAGCCTTCAGCGCCGCTGGATCATCCAAGCCGGGCACCTGCACCACGATGCGGTTGTCGCCCTGACGGATGATTGTCGGCTCGCGGGTCCCCATTTCGTCGATCCGGCGGCGGATCACGTCGGTCGCGGTTTCCATCGCATTTTCGACGGCATTTTCCAGACCCGCTTCGGTGGGGGTCAAAACAAAGCGCGTATCGTCGCGCACCTCGATATTCCAGTCGCGCTGACCGGTCAGCCCGGCGCCGCTGGTCAGCGGTACAATCGCGTCACGGGCGGCATCCACCTGCGTGCTGTCCCGCACCATGAAGCTGAGCACGCCATCGCGGCGCGAGATATCGCCAATGCTGATGCGCGGCGATGCCCGGCGCATTTCCGCGCGCACGGACTCTTCCATGGTTTCCAGCCGGGCCTTTGCGACATCGGCTGGATCGGCTTCCAGCAAGATGTGGCTGCCGCCCTGGAGATCGAGACCCAGATTGATCGTTTCATCCGGCAAAAAGCTCGGCCAATATTTGTGACTGTCCCCGACCAGCAGGCTGGGAATCGCCATCAGCACACCAAAGGCCAGCAACAGGGAAATGGAAATGACTTTCCAGCGCGGGAAATCGAGCATTGAAATTAACTTTCTATATCACTGCGTTCAATCGTTCGCAGGTTTGGCTCCGCCGCGTGGTATCACATCCGACAAGGTGGCCTTGACCGCTTTCACGCGAACCCCGTTGGCAATTTCAACCTCGACATATTCGTCGTCGACCTTGACTGCCTTGCCCACCAGGCCACCACCAGTGACAACCTGATCATTCTTCTGAACCGCACCAATTTTCGTCTGATGCTCTTTCATTTTCTTCTGCTGGGGGCGAATCAGCAGGAAATAGAATACGGCAAAAATCAGCACCAGCGGCATGACCGAAATCAGAAATCCCCCGGCACCGCCGGTGCCAGCTGCTGCGGATAATATGGAAATACTTGTCATGAATTCGTCCCGATAATTGCAATTTTGATGTGAGGTGTCCGGGCCTGTGTTTCAAGGCCCCGGACGGCCGACCCCGATGATGCGCGCGCTTATCACGCAGTTTGCCAGCGCGCAATGAAATCCGTATTTCGGAAAGGTGGGAATCAGGGCGCAAACGACTTGCCAAGACCCACCGACCGCCATATATGCCCAGCCTCGGTCGGGACGTAGCGCAGCCTGGTAGCGCATCACACTGGGGGTGTGGGGGTCGGAGGTTCGAATCCTCTCGTCCCGACCAGTGGTTTTACAGAAAAACCAACAAGTTAAACGGGTGGCGAGAGCCACCCGTTTTGCTTTGCAAGGTAGTCCGTAAGCGATGCGTAAGCAGGGCTGCTAGAAACGAGCAGTCAAGAGCAGCGCCCCGTGTTCGGAGGCACCATGCGCAGGCGGCGGCAGGACGCATGAGTTTGGTAATGTTGACCAACTCTATATAAATGAATAGGTTCGAATAGGAGCGCCTGAGTGACGGGAGACGCTAGGCTACTCGAAAAAGGGGGACAAAGTTGGCTGAGAGCGATAAACCAATTCTGGGCTTCATTGAGTGGTGCGGCACTCATCCGTTCGCTACCGGTTTGATGGCTATCGTCGGTATTCTGGGCACAATCTTTTCAATTTATGCATTTCAAGTGGACAGAGAAGAAAATAAACAGTCAACGATGCAAAGTGAGCGAATGGAAGGATCTATCGATAACTTTGCTGACGAGTCAACAGTTCGAGAAACCGAAATACAAGAGTCGCTCGGTCGGATTGAAAAGGCCGCTCCAAAGTCCATCTTGGATAGAATACCGAATATAACGAACGTTGCTTATTCAGATGCAAAAACTCGTTTAATTGAATCTGGGTGGATCCCCGATAAGAAGCCTTGGCGTCTTTACCTGAACGCTAATTCCACAGTACAAGATATATGGGAGCAGGGCCTTGAGGAAGTGGATGACTGCCTTCAAACCGGAAATGGAGCTTGTCGATTTCTTTATTACAACCCAGAAGGCGTAAATTTGGTGGTCGTTGCAATTGATCAAGGCGATGGTCTAGTCGTCCAACGTTACTGGATTGAAGAAGAAGAATAGAGTTAGTTCTTACACAACGGCCACTTTGGTCACCAACCCAGTTATAATAAGCGTCTGCACGGAACTACGCTGCTTGGGAAATTTTTAAGCGGCACACTGCCTTGTTGCCTGAACCGACCGGCTCACTCTCCTCGCAACCGTCGAACGGCCACGGCACTGGCTCGCTGTAACCGAAACCGTCGACGGTGCGGCGCACGCCCGCTTGCGCCGGTGCCGGGGCGCGAGCCTGTTCCTCGATCCAGTCGCCAATGGCTTGTGCCTCAGGGTGCAAGTATTGGAGGCGCGAGGTCTTGAGGTAGTGTCGGGCGGTGACGCCCTGCGGGACGTGATTTGTGAGGAGTTCCAGCTTGAACAGGTCGATGCTGCACTCCGAGAAGCCCGCCGTGACGAACGTGCGGCGGAGGTCGTGCGCCGACACCATGCCGCTCCCGTTACTGGCTAAGCCTTAGATGTCGCGCAGCCGCTCCAGCGGCGCGCGGGCGTCGGTGATGTGACCACACCGGCTGTTCGACGGGAAGACGTGCGGTTCGTCAGTGCCGTCTGGCAGCTTTGCGCGCGGTCTCTCCCGCAGCAGGTCCGCAGCCTGCGACGACAGCGGTAGCCACACCGGGTTGCCATTCTTCGGGTTCGGCAGGTGCCACCAGCACTGCGCGGCGTCGTCCGACAGGTGCACCTGATCCCAGCGGAGCGAGCCGCCCTCGCCTTTCCGTGCGCCGGTGAGCAGGAGGAACCGTACGAGGTCCACGCCCGACCGGGCGTTCGCATCGCGGGCGGCCAGTCGCAGTTCGGTGAACCGGTTCCAGACCTGGCCAACCTTGTCAATCTCCACGTGGCGGCTGCGCGGTTCGAACTTCTTCCACTCGTCCTTCATGGCGTGCACGGGGTTGTGCGGGATTAGCAGCAAGCCGTCCGCCCGCTTGAAGCGCCGGTTGGCGAAGTTCACCTGCGTGCGGAGGGTGACGAGCGAAATCTGCGCCTGCCCCGGAGCGGGGCGAACACCTTGTCGACGTGGCGGTCCATCTCGGCCTTCGTGCTGTCGCGCATCTTGCCCTCGCGCGCTATGTAGAGGTCAGCGACCTGCCGCAACGTCACCTTCTCCGCCTCGCTCTGCCGCCACTGCTCGCGCGGGTCTTCGCCCTCCTCAAGCTGGTGACGGATCTCCTCCGCACGGCGGCGGGCGTCGTCCACCGTCCAAGCGCCGTAGGTACCGATAGTCGTGCGCACCTCCTTGCCCGAGCCGCGGATTCGCCCCTGCGACACGAACTTGGCTAGGCCAGTCGGCGTGACCCGCAGGCCGAACCCCCTGCTCTCTGTGTCCCAGTACAGCGCGTCGTTCTTCGTCAGACCGGGCTTGGCAACCCGGTCGATGCTGGTCTTCGTCAACTTCATCTTTGGCATGTCGTAAGCTCCTCGTAAGCGTCAGCGGTAAAGCTGTGCTAATTTGCCTACGGCGTGCTTTTCGGGCCAAGCAACTGATTTCCTTGAATTATCAAGCTACTTAAAGCTGCGCGAAGTTGCGTAAATCCGGGGTGCCCGACACTGGGGGTGTGGGGGTCGGAGGTTCGAATCCTCTCGTCCCGACCAGTTTTCCGGAGCCAAGGCGCTTCCGGCAGGCAAGCGACCGAGAACTAGACAAACAAGACTTGTTTTGTTTTCTGTGACCTTTGCTCCAAAGCCTCAGGTTTCCGGCATTTGTAGGAGGCAAAACGGCTCTCGAGTGTGACCTTCCAGATTGCGCCATCAACCGTTCCAGCAGCCAATATGTCAGCGTCTGGCGGGTTCGTCGTCATATCCAAATTGTCAAAGAGCCTGTCCCATCCTGTCGCGGGAGCGATGCGAATAATAAACGCGTGATAGCGGTGTAGGACAGATTTTTTCGCGCGACCTAGGGTGCCATTCGTTTTTCATAGGCCAGCACGTCAGCACGCAGGCGGAGCGCATCATGATAGGCATTGTGCGGAACCGCACTGCCCGTACCCGAGCTGACGAGAGACGGATCCACCAGATCAAACCGAATATTGCGCACCGGCTTCATAAGCCCCGGACCAATAACCAGCAACCGCGCCGCGTGGGCGATATCTTCCGGCCAGTCTGCAACCAGAACCGGTTCGGGATCGTCGATCAGATAGGCAGCGAACTGGTCGCCAAGACGGCTTTGCGTCACTTGCTCCACGTCCAGCCTGGGGATGATATGCTCTGCAACCCATGAGGTGGGGTTCTTGCATTCGACGGCCGAGTAGAACGGGACCGCGCTTTCATCTTCGGGAACCAGGGCAATCGAAATCAGCTCACCGCCAAAGCCATTAAATTCGGTATCAAGAAAAAAACGCATCGTTCAATGCCCCGCAACTTCTCTACCGTCACCTGCATATCTGATTCCAAGAATGCCGATCACTCCTGTCGCACCTTAACCAAACGGCCGATACAGATCCTGCTGCGGCTCGGTAAACCAGTTTGGCCCCGCGGCGGTCATATAGAAATGATCCTCCAGCCGGATGCCATATTGCCCCGGCACGACGATCATCGGTTCGTTGGAGAAGCACATGCCCGCTGCCAGCGGCGTCTGGTCGCCCTTCACCAGATAAGGGCCTTCGTGAATATCGAGACCGATGCCGTGGCCGGTGCGATGGGGGAGTCCCGGCAGGTCATAGTCGGGGCCGAGGCCGTGACCGACCAGAACGTCGCGGGCGGCCTTGTCCACATCTTCGCAGGGCGTGCCGATCGCGGCGGCGTCAAATGCGGCCTGCTGCGCTTCCTTTTCGACCTGCCACCATTTCTCGATCCCGCTGTCGAGTTTGGACAGGGCATAGGTGCGGGTGATGTCGGAATTATAGCCGTCGATAGTGCAGCCGGTGTCGATCAGGATCAGTTCACCCTCTTGCAGCGCCGGATCGCCCGGCACGCCGTGCGGATGCGAGGTCGCCTCGCCAAACTGGACGGCGCAAAAGCTGTTGCCGCCATCAGCACCGCCAGCGCGGTGCAAGCGGTCTATTTCGGCGATCACCTTGCTGGCTTTCATGCCTGGCTGGATCCATTCGAAAATGGTCTGATGGACAGAAAGGGTGAGTTGCATGGCGGCGATAATCAGATCGATTTCCTGCGCGGATTTGGTCGCGCGCAGCGGCGCGATTAAGGCAGCAGCGGATTCGCAGTGGATCGGCAGATCCAGCTGCCCCAGCGCATCGCCAATCCTGGCGGCATGGCCATAGGAACATTCGGGGTCGAGGGCACAGCGCTGACAGTCCTGGCCCGCGAGCAACGAGGCGATCAGGTCAAACGGGCTTTCATGCTCTTCCCAGAATGCCATGTCCGGGATCATCGGGAATTTGGCACGGATCGCGGATTCCTCGAACTTCGGGCAGATGAAGATGATGCGCTCGACGGTCAGCAACACCCCGACGAAGCGTTCGCTTTCGTAAAAGGCCTCGCCAAAGAAATAGCGCATATTGCTGCCCGGCGTGAGCAGGACGGCATCGACTCCGCTTGCCGGCATCGCCTGACGTAGACGGTCCAGCCGCTGTTGCCGTTCGGCATCGCCGATTGAGGGTGGTCGCGATCGGCTTGTCATGATTGAGTCTCAAGAATTTGATTGGCAGCGACTGCGTTCCCGGTCACGACCTAGTTGCTCGCCCGATAAGCCTGCGCTTCCACCGCAGCCAGCACGTTCAGAGCCGCCTCGTCGGCAAAGGGAAGAAATTGCATCAGCACCAGTCCGGCGATATCGCTGGCAGGATCGATCCAGAAATAGCAATTGGGTAGACCGGCCCAGGCCAGACTGCCCGCCGCGCGCCCGGCCGGACCCGGTTCCGGGTTTATAAGAAAGCCGAGCCCCCATCCGCAGTGCATGTCAGGGAACAGATCGTGATTGCGGGCAAGCAGCGGTACCACGCTTTCCATCTGCCCTGCTCTCATTTCACCGATCTGGTTCTGCGCCATGTTTGCAATGCTGTCGGGACTGACGATCTGCTGCCCGTCGAGCGCGCCGCGGTTCAGGATCATCCGCAGGAACCGCATATAATCCGCCGCCGTGGAATAGAGACCGCCGCCACCGGACTGAAATTCCGCCGCATCACCGCCGCCAATTTCGAGCGGGAACGGCACCATGCCATCCTCCTGGCGCGAGAGCATCGGCACCCGGCGGTCAACCTTGTCCGGCGCGACGGCAAAGCCGGTATCGTGCATCGCCAGCGGCCCGAATATATGCTCCGCCATATAGGCGCCCAGCGTCTGGCCAGTGACGGATTCAATCGCGCGACCGACCCAGTCGGAACTGACGCCGTACAGCCAGCCCGTTCCCGGCTCGAACATCAATGGCGCGGTGATGCTGGCGACGCTGGCCGGCGGCACCTTGCCTTGAGCCTTTGCCATATTGGCGCTGGTGAAGGAATAGCCGAGCCCGGACGTGTGCGTGAGAAGATGACGAAGCGTGATCGGCGTTTTGGCGGGTTGCAGCATTGGCTTGCCATCCGGATCAAAACCGGTGAGCAGATCAGGGGCAGCCAGTTCGGGCAGTACCGGCCCAATCGGATCGTCAAGCGACAACTGGCCGCGCTCAACCAGCTGCATGGCTGCGAGCGAGGTCACCGCTTTGGTCATCGAGGCAATCTGGAAAATGGCGTCGAGCGCCATCGGCTTGCCGGTCGCAGGGTCAGCGAGACCGGCTACTGCAGAAGCCAGCACCGTCTCACTATTGCCGACCATCGCGACTGCGCCGCACACTGGCTGTTGGGCTAACGTCTGATCGAGGGTTTTCTGTAGGTCCAAAACCGGCATGGTCATGATCCCAGCCGCTCGGCGTGCCAGCGCAAATGATCGGCCATGAAGGTCGAGATGAAATAATAGCTGTGGTCATAGCCTTCGCGCATATGCAGCGTGAGCGGGATCGCGGCTTTCTCGCAAGCCTCGGTCAACAGGTGGGGCTTGAGCTGTTCCTCAAGGAAGTTATCGCCGGTTCCCTGATCAACCAAAATATCGTCGACGCGCGCCCCGTCCTCAATCAGCGCGCAAGCGTCATATTGCCGCCATGCTGCATGGTCGCTCCCGAGATAGCCGCCCAGCGCCTTTTCGCCCCAGGGACAACGCAAGGGCGCGACGATCGGCGAAAAGGCAGACACGCTCTTGAACCGGTCGGCGTTGCGCAGCGCGATGGTCAGCGCGCCATGGCCGCCCATGCTGTGGCCGAATATGCCCTGCCGGTCCATGTCGACCGGAAATTCTTTGGCGATCAGTTCGGGCAATTCCTGCTCAATATAGCTGCGCATCCGGAAATGCTGCGCCCATGGCTCTTCGGTGGCATCGACGTAGAAGCCGGCGCCCTGCCCCATGTCATAGGCTTCATCATCGGCAACATCCTCGCCGCGCGGCGACGTGTCAGGCGCGACAATGATCAGGCCGAGTTCGCTGGCGGCCCGGCGATACTCGCCTTTCTCCATGACATTGGCATGGGTGCAGGTCAGGCCGGAGAGATACCAGAGCACCGGCAATTTCGCGCCTTCTTCATGGTCCGGCACATAGACCGCAAAGGTCATTTCGGTGCCGGTTGCGCTCGACGCATGCGAATAGACGCCCTGCGTTCCGCCGTAGCTTTTATTGGTGGAGACGGTCTCCATCAGAATATCACGACGCTGCGGATGCTTTCGCCGGCGTGCATCAGGTCAAAGCCCTTGTTGATTTCTTCCAGCGTCAGCGTGTGGGTGATCATCGGGTCGATCTCGATCTTGCCATTGACGTACCAGTCGACGATCTTCGGCACATCGGTCCGGCCCCGCGCCCCGCCGAAAGCGGTGCCCTTCCAGACCCGTCCGGTGACCAGCTGGAACGGTCGGGTGGCGATTTCCTTACCGGCTTCGGCGACGCCGATGATGATGCTTTCGCCCCAGCCGCGGTGGCAGGCTTCGAGCGCCTGGCGCATCACGTTGGTGTTACCGGTGCAGTCGAACGTATAGTCCGCGCCGCCGTCGGTCAGCTTGACCAGATGCTCGACGATATCGCCGTCGATCTTGTTGGGATTAACGAAATGGGTCATGCCGAAATTCTTGCCCCATTCCTCGCGGTCGTCGTTGATGTCGACGCCGATGATCTTGTCCGCGCCAACCATCCGCGCCCCTTGCAGCACGTTGAGGCCGATACCGCCGAGGCCGAAGACGATGACGTTGGAGCCCGGCTCCACTTTCGCCGTGTTGACCACAGCGCCGACACCGGTGGTGACGCCGCATCCGATATAGCAGCTGGTGTTGAACGGCGCGTCGGTGCGGATTTTGGCTACCGCGATTTCCGGCAGGACGATGAAGTTGGAGAAAGTCGAGCAGCCCATATAGTGATAGATCGGCTCTCCCTTGTAGGACATGCGGCTGGTGCCGTCGGGCATCAGACCCTGGCCCTGGGTCGAGCGGATCGCGGTGCACAGGTTGGTCTTGCCGGACAGGCAGCTTTTGCACTGACGGCATTCGGGCGTGTAGAGCGGGATCACATGATCGTCAGGCGCGACCGAGGTCACGCCGGCGCCGACTTCGCGCACGATACCCGCGCCCTCATGGCCGAGCACACTGGGAAATTTGCCTTCACTGTCGAGACCATCGAGCGTGTAAGCGTCAGTATGACAAATGCCGGTAGCCATGATTTCGACGAGAACCTCGCCCTCCTTGGGGCCTTCCAGATCCAGTTCAACAATCTCCAGCGGCTTTTTGGCTTCAAACGCTACGGCGGCACGGGTCTTCATATTTCTGATGTCCTTTGTCTGATCGGATGGTCCTGTTGACCGGCTATAGTCAGAGGCATCGCCAATATAAAGTGCAGAGATCGAACTGAAGGAACGCGCGTCTTGCAACTGTACCAAATCCGATAGGCTTCGCCAAAAAACTGTGGCCAGATCAACCTGTTGATCGCATGTAGAGTGAATTATCCGCTTGTTGAAAGATTAGAATATGCCAACCAACCGCCAGATCTTAACTTTGTCCTGCCCGGACCAGCCCGGACTCGTCGCTACGGTGGCGAAAATATTGGCGGATAACAGCGGCAATATCGTTGACTCACAGCAGTTCAACGACGCTGAAACCGACTATTTTTTCATGCGCGTGGTGTTTGAACTGGCTGAAGGAGCGAAAAGCGCATCGGTTCGCGACGCGCTGGGCTCCTTTGCCGAAGAAAAGCAGATGCAATGGCAATTGCGGCGGAGCGACGCACGGCCCAAGGTCATCATCATGGTTTCCAAGTTCGACCATTGCCTCAGCGACCTGCTATATCGTCAACGGATCGGTGAACTGCCAATGGATGTGGTCGGGATCATCTGCAACCATCCGCGATCCGCCCTCGAAACCACCTTTATCGGCGATATTCCGTTCCACCATCTGCCGATTACAAAGGACAGCAAGCTTCAGCAGGAAGCGCAGGTGAAAGAACTGGTCAGCGACAGCGGCGCGGATCTGGTGGTGCTGGCGCGCTATATGCAGATCCTGTCCGATGACCTCGCCGGTTTTCTGTCCGGGCGCTGTATCAATATCCATCACAGCTTTCTGCCCGGCTTCAAGGGAGCCAAACCTTATCATCAGGCGCACGCACGCGGGGTCAAAATGATCGGTGCAACAGCACATTATGTGACCGCCGATCTGGACGAGGGTCCAATCATCCATCAAGACGTCGAGGCGATCAGCCATGCCGACACGCCGGAGGCGCTGGTCAGCAAAGGACGCGACATCGAGCGCCGGGTGCTGGCGCAAGCGGTGCGTTATCATCTGGCGGACCGGGTTTTTCTGAATGGCCACAAAACGATAGTTTTCAAGGATTGAACATTCAAAATAGGACAGCCGCTAGAGCGGCGATGGCCGCACTTGGCCCAAAAAAGGACTGGAATGCATGCAGGATTACAGCGAGATACGCGAAGAAGTTTCAAAACTTTGCCAAAAATTCCCGGGCGAATATTGGCGCGAGAAGGACAAGGCGCGCGAATATCCGTCAGAGTTTGTCGCTGCTCTCGGCGAAGCCGGCTATCTGGCAGCGCTGATTCCGGAAGAATTTGGCGGCGCCGGATTGCCGATTTCCGCTGCAGCAGCGATCCTCGAGGAAATTCAGGCGCAGGGCTGCAATGGCGGCGCGGTGCACGCGCAAATGTATATCATGGGGACGATGCTGCGCCACGGGTCGGACGAGCAGAAAAACCAGTATCTGCCGAAAATCGCAACCGGCGAATTGCGGCTGCAAGCGTTCGGCGTGACAGAGCCGACCAGCGGCACCGATACGCTGGCGCTCAAGACGGTCGCAAAGCGCGAGGGCGATGAGTATGTCATCAACGGTCAGAAATTATGGACCAGCCGCGCCGAGCATAGCGATCTGATGCTGCTGCTCGCCCGCACGACGCCGCGCGACCAGGCGGCCAAGCGGACCGATGGCCTTTCGGTCTTTCTGGTCGACATGAACGCGGCGCTCGGCAACGGGCTGACGATCCGGCCAATCGAGACGATGATGAACCACAGCACCACGGAGCTGTTCTTCGACAATATGCGGGTGCCGGCGGCCAATCTGATCGGCGAGGAAGGCAATGGCTTTCGCTATATCCTGTCGGGCATGAACGCCGAGCGGCTGCTGATCGCGGCGGAATGTATCGGCGATGCCAAATGGTTTATCGAAAAGGCGACGGCCTACGCCAAGGAACGGGTGCTGTTCGGCCGCCCGATCGGCCAGAACCAGGGCGTCCAATTTCCGATCGCCCGCGCCTACGCGCAGATGCGCGCTGCCGAGCTGCTGGTCCACGAAGGGCTGCGCAAATATGAAGCGGGCGAGAATTGCGGCGAAGAAGCCAATATGGCCAAGATGCTGGCCGCCGATGCCAGCTGGGCAGCGGGCGAGGCGTGCGTACAGACCCATGGCGGCTTCGGCTTTGCCGCCGAATATGATGTCGAGCGCAAGTTTCGCGAGACAAGGCTCTATCAGGTCGCCCCGATCAGCACCAATATGATCCTGTCCTATGTCGCCGAACATGTATTGGGTCTGCCAAGGAGCTATTGATGAGCGAATGGGCAGACTGGATCGGCAAGAGCGAGACGCGGCAGGACATGATAACGCCGGGACTGCTGCAACGTTTTTGCGCGACCCTGGACAGGCCAGTTACGGAGGAAATTCCACAGGGTCTGCACTGGTGCCTCTGTCTGCCCGACACACCCACGGCCGAGCTGGCGGAAGATGGTCATCCCAGAAAGGGCAGCTTTCTGCCGCCGGTCGCCCTGCCCCGCCGGATGTGGGCGTCGAGCAGCGTCGCCTTTGAACAGCCGCTGCAATTGGGTGATGCAGTATCGCGCACCTCCACTATCGCCTCGATCGAGGAAAAGTCAGGCAAATCCGGCGATCTGGTATTTGTCGCCATCGACCATGAAACACGCGTCGATGATCGGGTGGCGATCAGGGAACGGCAGAATATCGTCTATCGGGAACCTGCGAAGACCGCGGCACCGGCCAGCTTGGCCAGCAACGAAACTCCAGACCTCGATGAATGGGACTGGCAGCAAAAAATCATTCCGTCGGAACCATTGCTCTTCCGTTACTCGGCACTGACCTTCAACAGCCACCGCATCCACTATGACCAGCCCTATGCGGTACAGGAAGAAGGCTATCCCGGACTCGTCGTGCAAGGTCCGCTGATGGCGACATTATTGCTGAACCTGGCCGCGAGCGAAATGGGCGCAAACAGGCTCTACAGCTTTTCCTTCCGGGGCCAGGCGCCCGCTTTTGCAAACGCCGTGTTATATCTGGTTGGGAAGCGTAGCGCGGAAAGCATCACTCTGGCTGTGCTCGGCAGTGACGGAAACGCGATCATGGCCGCTGAGGCAGCAATCTAAAGCCCTCCATCGGCACAGCGAATGAAAAAGCCCGGCGGCTGCGGTTCACGCGGCTACCGGGCTTTCCGATATTCAGACTGGTCCTAGAAGCGGTCGGCGTTCATCACCTTGGTCCAGGCCGCGGCAAAATCGTCTGCAAATTTCTGGCCCGCATCATCAGAAGCGTAGACTTCGGCCACCGCGCGCAATTCCGAATTTGATCCGAAGATCAGGTCGACAGGGGTCGCGGTCCAGACCAGCTCGCCCGTCTTGCGATCACTGCCCTCGTACAAGCCGGGTTTGGAGTCCGACTTCTTCCATTGTGTCTTCATATCGAGCAGATTGACGAAAAAGTCGTTGCTGAGCTGCCCAGGCCTAGCCGTGAACACGCCAATCGAAGAACCACCAGCATTGGCATTCAGAGCACGCAACCCCCCAACCAGCACCGTCATTTCCGGCACCGTCAGATTGAGCGCGTCAGCCTTGTCCACGAGTGCCGGCGCTGGCGCCAGATCGGCACCGGAGAGATAATAGTTGCGGAAGCCGTCAGCCTTGGGTTCCAGATAGGCAAAGGACGCCGCATCAGTCTGCTCCTGCGTGGCATCAACCCGTCCGGGCGTGAACGGCAGGCTGACCTTGTACCCAGCCTTGCTGGCGGCCTGTTCGACTGCGGCATTGCCACCGAGGACGATCATATCGGCGAGCGAAACCTGCTTGCCGCCGGTGGCGCTCTTGTTGAAGTCCTGCTGGATCGCTTCCAGCTTGCCAAGCACTTTGGTCAACTCCGCCTTGTCGTTGACCGCCCAGTCGCGCTGGGGTTCCAGCCGCAACCGCGCACCATTGGCGCCACCCCGCATATCGCTGCCCCGGAAAGTCGAAGCCGAAGCCCAGGCCGTTCGCACCAGTTCGGGTGTCGTCAGGCCGGAAGCCAGAATTTTCGACTTGAGCTGCGCCACGTCCGCGTCGCCAATCATCGCATAGTCTACTGCAGGCAAAGGGTCCTGCCAGATGAAGCTCTGGCTTGGTACGTCAGCACCGAGATAGCGGGCCGACGGGCCGAGATCGCGGTGGGTCAGCTTGAACCAGGCGCGGGCGAAAGCCGCCGCGAATTCATCGGGATTTTTATGCCAGCGCTCGGCAATCTTGCGGAATCCCGGATCTTCCTTGATCGCGATATCGGTGGTGAACATGATCGGCGCGTGGGTCTTGCCCGGGATATGCGCGTCCGGCACCATATTAGCGGCATTCGGATCGCTCGGAATCCACTGGGTGGCACCGGCCGGGCTCTTGGTCTTGACCCATTCGAAACCGAACAGATTGTCGAGATACTGGTTGGTGAAAGCGATCGGATTGGCCGACCACGCGCCTTCGAGACCGCTGGTGATCGTATCCTCGGCATTGCCCTTGCCACATTTATTCTCCCACCCCAGGCCCTGACTTTCAAGGCCGGCAGCCGATGGCTCGGCACCCATACATTCCTCCGGCTTGTGCGCACCGTGCGCCTTGCCGAACGTGTGACCACCAGCGATCAGCGCCAGAGTTTCCTCGTCGTTCATGGCCATATTGCCGAACGCCCGGCGAATATCGGCAGCAGCCGAGATCGGATCATGGTTGCCGTTCGGGCCTTCCGGATTGACATAGATCAGGCCCATTTGCGTGGCTGCGAGAGGTCCGGTGAGGTCGCCTTTACCATCGCGCCGCTTGTCAGCCAGCATCTTTGCCTCCGGGCCCCAGAACACCAGATCCGGTTGAAAGGCATCGACGCGGCCACCGGCGAATCCCAAGGTCTTGAAACCCATGTCTTCCAGCGAAACATTGCCGGCCAGCACCATCAGATCACCCCAGGACAGCTTCCGACCATATTTCTGCTTGATCGGCCATACCAGCCGGCGGGCCTTGTCGAGGCTGACATTGTCAGGCCAGCTATTGAGCGGCTCGAAACGCTGTTCACCGCCATCAGAACCGCCGCGTCCGTCACCAACGCGGTAGGTACCGGCGCTGTGCCAGGCCATGCGGATGAAGAACGGTCCATAATGACCGTAATCCGCTGGCCACCAGGCCTGCGACGTCGTCAGCACCTTGCGGATATCTTCCTTGACGGCGTCGAGGTCGAGCGTCGCAAATTCTGCGGCATAATCATAGTCGGGTCCATAGGGATTGGACTGTGCCTCATGCTGACGAAGCGCGGCCAGATCGAGGCTCTGCGGCCACCAGTCCTTGTTGGACATTGCGCCTGGCGGATCTTGAGCGACGGTTTTTTGGGCCTGTACCGGACCAGCCGCGACCACAGGCGTCATCGACGCTGCGAGCAAAGCTAAAAGCGAAATTTGGGATTTAAACATCATTCTCTCCATCAATACTATGGCGGTATTGATAGACGCGACCAACTAATTCAGGAAACCAGTTAACTTGCTGAGTGTAATCGAACATCTCGATCAACATGATCCAAGAAGACATCCAATCCAGTCAGGAATTCGAAATCGCGGAAGAGGAGCAACGCAAAAAGGAGCCCTGTGAGGACTTGGAGCGAGCACCAAAAAGAAGCCCGACGGCCGGGTCGCAAAAACCGCCGGACTTCTCCTGTTCACCCACAAGGGCTTGGTGCGGCACCGAGTCTGTATCAATGAAATGCATCGTTTGATCGATACCGCAGGGCCTGCTTAGCGGTATTTTTCTTGGATGGTTGTGACAGCCATCACTGGTCAACACAAAATCCGGATTGTTGGAACTGTACCTGGCAGGCCAATTGCCGGACTTTTGCCGGTTCTACAAACGAAAAACGGGAGCTTACCCGAAGATAAGCTCCCGCTGCGCCTCTGTTGGGGCTGCTGTCCTCTTGCGAGTGCAGCTTCCGCTTGTTCGGCGTCCGGTTTCCGGGCCAATTGCGTTAATGGTCGGTGGTTGTCCACGTGTCCGCTTGCGCTTCTACGCTTCGGTTCCCGACCCGCACTTGGTCCAGTCACCTGATGGTCTTCCTCCGTCTGATCCGGTCTGGCTTGCGCCGTTCCTTTTCGGTCGTTCTCCGATCATCGATCCAGAGATCAATTTCCTTTTCTTGCGAAAAACAAACTGGTCGTCCTGATCATCTTCCGGTTCCGGGGCTGTCCTGCGGGTCATTGCTGACTGGTCGCTGGTTCGTCCCTTTCCCTTCCGATGACTTATATATGACTCTCGATACCGAGTCGCTCCTAGGGGAAAAGCGTGAGTTATCCACAGGGACGCCACTTAGCGGTGGAAAACCGCTGCTGATATGGTGGATAAATCAATGATTGCGTATTTGAGCAAAATTGCGCGGATTGTGTCCGCTGGTCCGGTCGACCTGCAATGGGAGGGGATGGAGGAAGACCGGACCTTTGGACCAATCCCGGCGCCGCTTCAGGGAGGAGGAGGAGACGGCGGCCGGGACTGTAACGTTTTGCTTTAGACCTGAACCGTGGACAGCAGAATTACGCTGCTAACGGACAGGGCTGCGACAATATTGAAAAGCGTTCTCATGGATTTTTTCCTTATTCCAACGCCTGTCAAACATCTCTTTTCCTGCGTAACTTACAGGGCGCAAATGGTCGCAAGTTATTCGGGTTTCAATTGAAAACGGAGCCATTGCAGTTGCGTTTTTTGCAACTGAGAAGTGTAATACACGGTTGCTCCAAAACAGAATTGGCTGCCCTCCGCACGCAGGGCTTGGACCGATCGTCCGCTCCTTCAGCCTCAAGGGCTGTCGCCTCCCCGATAACGGCGGCGATTGTTGGTGGGCCAGTTCGGGAAGGGAGTGGTGGCCGGGTGCCAAGGGATTGGCCCCAACGCCCGTCATCCTGAACTTGTTTCAGGACCTCCGTCGGCACTGGTCAATCTCACGGGATCCTGAAACAAGTTCAGGATGACGATATCGGGCGCGGGACTGCCGCTTATTTGCTTTCGGAGAATTCCAGCACGCCTTTGGATTGCGCGGCAGAGATTTCGGTCACAGCCAGGGCGAAAGGATCGCCTTCATCGGTTTTGCCAGACAGACTGCTACCGTCGCGGACCACGTCAAAACCCTTGCCTGTCAGTTGGTCGGCATACCAGTCGGCCAGCTTGTCTGCGTCGACCGGGGATTTGAAACTGATTTGCACCTTGCCACCCTGGCCCTTGGCATCTTCAATATCAAAGCTGGTGATCTGGCTGCCGGGATATAGATCGACATTGTTCATGTCGAAATCATCGCTGTCGAGCGTGATCGAAGGCAGATCGATATCCATCGAGAAGCCGTCGGCCTTGATCGAGAATTTGCTGTCGTCATCCCCGCCGATTTTGATCTTTTCCGCGCCGGGCTTGCTGTCATCACTGAAATCGATCGACACACCGCTGCCGTCACCGGAATCGTCCTCCGCCTTTGAGCATGCAGAAAGCGCCAGCGGCAGAGCGGCAAATAAAATCAGATATTTGGGGGTCATGAGCATATCTCCAAGCTGTATTGCCTTATTAATACAGCTTGGAGTAGAAACCGTCAAGCGGCAAAGCCGGATCAAGGGTCTATCGTTGCACCGGGATTGGCCGCATTGACGATGCCACCATCGACCGGGATCGTCGTGCCCACGACATAATCGCCAGCCGCACTGGCAAGAAATATTGCAGCAGACGCCATATCTTCGGGGCGGCCAATGCGTTTGGCCGGGATTCCCTTTTCTACCGCATTCTCGTGATCACGGGCGGCCTTGTTCATCGACGAAGCAAAGGCACCCGGCGCGATGCCGGTCATGATGATATCTTCCTGCACGAGCTTGGACGCCATTTTACGGGTCAGATGGATCACCGCTGCTTTCGATGCCTGATAGCTGTAGGTCTCCCAGGGATTGACCTTCATGCCGTCGATCGATGCGATGTTGATGACCTTGGCAGGCCGTTCAAAGCTGGCTGCCGCTTTCAATTGCGGATGCAAGGCCTGAGTCAGGAAGAACAGGCCTTTGACATTGGTGTCCATGACCTTGTCCCAGCCGGATTCCGGGAACGAAAGATATTCCTCGCCCCAGGCGACGCCGGCGTTGTTCACCAGAATATCGAGCTTGTCTTCCCGCGACGCAATTTCTGCGGCCAAGGCCTTGCACCCTTCATAGGTCGAGATATCGCCCTGAATATAAATGCATTTGTCGCCGAATTCGGCGGCGGCGGCTTCGCCCTGATCCGCCTTGCGACCGGAGATATAGACTTTCGCGCCTTGGTCCAGAAAGCCTTCGGTGATCATCGCGCCGATACCGCGCTGACCGCCGGTGACAAGGGCAACGCGGCCCTCGAGCGAGAAAAGCTTGTTAAAATCCATCAGTCTGTTCCTTTAATAGCCGTGCATTTCGGCGACGAGATTGGTGTGATAATTCACATCGCCCATGAATTCCTGCAGCGCGCGGTCGCGCTTCATATAGAGGCCGATATCATATTCGTCGGTCATGCCGACGCCGCCGTGCATCTGGACGCCTTCCTTGACCGAAAGCGAGGTCGCCTTGCCCGCCTTGGCTTTGGCGACCGATACCATCAATTCAGCCTTTGAGGAGCCCTCGTCCAGCATCTGCTGCGCTTTCAGAACCGTTGCGCGGGCAATTTCCATCTCGCTGTAGAGATGCGACATGCGGTGCTGCAGCGCCTGAAACGTCGCAATGATCTTGTCGAATTGCTTGCGGCCCTTGATATAATCGACGGTGATATCCATCGACCCGGCGCCGACCCCCAATATTTCAGCGGCAGAACCGGCCCGACCGGCGTTGAGAAGGCGCTTCAACACGGCATCCCCTTCATCGACTTCGCCGATCACGGCATCGGCGTCGACAAGGACGCCATCAAACTCGACATGCGCGGCCATGGCGCTGTCGACCAGGCGCACGCTGTCCCGGCTCAGGCCGGCAGCATCGGTATCCACCGCAAACAGGGTCAGCCCCTTTTCGTCACCGGCGCTGCCGCTGGTACGGGCTGCAACGATCAGGGTGTCCGCCGAGCCGCCCTGCACGACAAATTGCTTCTTGCCATCCAGCTTGAAACCATTGCCTTCTCGGGTCGCCGCCATGCTGATCTGATCGGGCCGATGCTTTGCGCCTTCGTCGATCGCTAGCGCCAGAACGCGGTCACCGGCCAGAATGCCTGGGAAATATTTGTCGCGCAGCGCCTTGCCGCCCGCATTCAGCGCCTCGACCCCAGCGACTGCGGTGGTCAGGAATGGCGATGGCGTCAGGTTCCTGCCGATCTGCTCCAGCACCACTCCGGCTTCAATATGGCCAAGGCCAAGCCCGCCTTCGTCTTCCGCGATCATGATCCCGGTAAAACCCATCTCGGCAAATTTCTTCCACAGGTCGTGAGAAAAGCCGTCCTTGCAGTTCATATCGCGGAATTTGCGGAAATGGGCGACGTCGCCCTCGCCTTTCATGAAGTCGGCGGCGCTGTCCTGCAGCATCTGTTGGTCATCATTTAGATAAAGCGGCATCGCTTCTCATCCTCTCAAAATGTAATGTTTTGGCTTATCTGGCTCAGGCGCCGGGCAATTGCAGAATCTGTTTGGAAACGACGTTCAGCATCACTTCGCTGGTGCCGCCTTCAATGCTGTTTGCCTTGGTCCGCAACCAGCTGCGCGCGGTGAGCCCGCCATTGGTGGCTTCGCTCTCCCACTCGAGCACTTCGCTGCCGCCAGCCGACATGATCAGTTCATGGCGGCGCTTGTTGATCTCGGTGCCCGCATATTTCATCATATTGGGCTGAGCCGGGTGGCACAGGCCAGCCTTGAACGTATCGCCGAACCGTTCGGCCATGGCGCGAAAGGCCAGCACTTCAATATCCATCTCGGCCATTTGCGCCCGCAGCATCGGATCGTCGAGGCGGCCCATTTCGTCGCGACCATATTGATCGGCGAATTTTGCGCCGAGCGAGGTCGCGCCTTCCGAACCGCCACCGGAAATCATGCTGCGCTCGTGGCCCAGCAGATATTTGGCCACATCCCAGCCCTTGTTCACTTCATAGACGACCGAGGAAACCCCCTCGGCATATTCCTTCGGCACTTTCACATCGTCGAAAAAGGTTTCGCAGAAGGCAGACTGACCGGAGATCAGTACGATCGGTTTGGTGCTCACGCCTTCATTGGTCATGTCAAAGAGCATGAAGGAAATGCCCTTGTGCTTTTCAGTCTTGTCGGTCCGTGTCAGGCAGAAAATCCAGTCGGCCTTGTCAGCATAGCTGGTCCAGATCTTCTGGCCGTTGATGACAAAATGGTCGCCCTGATCGACGGCGCTGGTTTGCAGCGAGGCCAGATCGGAGCCGGAGCCGGGCTCCGAATAGCCCTGGCACCAGCGGATTTCACCGCGCGCGATCGGCGGCAGGAAATATTTCTTCTGCGCTTCGGTGCCGAAATGCAGCAGCGCGGGGCCGAGCATCCAGATACCAAAGCTGGACAGTGGCGAGCGGCATTTGAGCCGCGCCATTTCCTGTCCGAGGATTTTGGTTTCGGCGCGCGACAGTCCGCCGCCGCCATATTCCTTTGGCCAGTCGGGCACCGTCCAGCCCTTGGCCGCCATGACATCCAGCCATTCCTTCTGGCCCGGCTTGAAAGTCGGATTGCGCCCGCCCCAAACGGCGTCGCTTTCGTCGACCATCGGCTGCCGCATCTCCGGCGGACAATTGGCCTCAAGCCATGCAGCAGTCTCTGCGCGGAAGGTTTCCAGGTCAGACATCACGAAATTCCTTTAATTGATCGGTTAACTGCTGCTTATCATAGGACAAGCCCCCGGTTCAATCATTCCCGCCTTGGAAATCGTATAAAAATTTGCACCAAAATTAGAGAGGTCGGATTCCGTAGCGTCCCCCTGATTCCGCCGATGTAATCGTTTGACGTCCAAAAGCGGACCGGCCTATGCAGCAAAGAAAAACACCCGTTTTGGGAGCAGGAATGGATGCAATCTGAAAGCGCCAGAGCGGGTCGCTCTGACCCGCCGGGACTGGCCGTGACAAAGGCCATTATCGGAATCGTGAGCCGCGTCTGGTTGGCCAGCCAATGACGGCGGCGACCGATCATGTCCCGTTGCGGATCAAATTGTTCCACGGCACCGGTTCCATTACCTATGGCGTAAAAGACAACGGCTTCTCGGCCTTCCTGCTGCTGTTCTACAATCAGGTTATTGGTCTCGATGCCCGCCTGGTTTCTCTGGCCTTGATGCTGGCGTTGTTCGTTGATGCCATTGCAGATCCGATCATCGGCCACCTCAGCGACCGAACCTATACCAAGTGGGGCAAGCGCTTGCCCTGGCTGTATATCGCGCCAATTCCGCTCGGCTTCGCCTGGATCTTGCTATGGGCCGCTCCGGCCAGCCTCGGGGGCTGGATATTCCTATATCTGCTTTTGATCGCCATCCTGGTGCGGGTGCTTGTGTCCTGCTGCGAGGTGCCATCGGCCTCGCTGATTCCGGAACTGACACGCGACTATGACGAGCGCACGGTGATCATGCGCTATCGCTATCTGTTCGGCTGGGCTGGAGGGCTGGTCATGCTGTTCCTTGGCTATATCGTATTCCTTGTTCCCGACGCCGAACATCCGGTCGGTCTGCTCAATGAAACCGGCTATTGGCATTATGGTCTGGTCGGCGGTGCCATGATGGCGACGGCGATGCTCATATCCGCTGGCGGCCAGCACAAGCGCGTCGCCCACTGGCCCGACAAGCGGCCCAAGAAAACCAGCCTATATGAAAGTTTCCACGAAATCCGGGAGGCGCTAACCCACAAAGCGGCGCTGATCCTGTTTGGCGCTGGTGCGGTCGCCTATATCAATCAGGGCATGACTTTCACGATATCCAACTATCTGTTTCTTTATGTCTGGAAGTTTTCGCAGCCGGCATTCTTCTTCTATCCCATCGTGCTTTTCGGCAGCGTGGTCGGATCCTTCTTCTTGGTCACGCCTTTGACAAAAGCCTTTGGCAAGCGGGCGGTCGCAATCGTCGGAGGGCTGGTCGGCATGATCTTCTGGATAATACCGTTCGCCTTTAACCTGTCAGGCCTATGGCCGGAAGTCGGCGGACAAGCCTCTACGACACTGGTCTTCGGCTTTACCTTTCTGGCCACTACCGCCAACGTGGTGACGATGATCACGTCTCAATCGATGGTCGCCGACATTGTCGAGGCATCCGAGATTGAAACCGGCAGGCGCACCGAAGGCGTCTTTTCCGCCGGATGGTTTTTTGTACAAAAGTGCGGGACCGGCATAGGCATATTCTGCGCCGGCCTGATCGTCAGCCTTTCTGGCGTGCCCGACAAGGCACAACCCGGTGAAGTGGCGCTGCCAGTGATCGAGAACCTGATGATATTCTATGCGCTGATAGTTTTGGTACTTTCCATTGCCGGCGCCTTGATTTTTTATCGCTTTCCGATCAACCGTGATGATCATGAAGCGCGCGTTGCAGCTTTGGCTGCCGCAAGGTCGACCAAGGACCAATAAATTCGCAGGCGCGCAGTTTCGCTGTGGCAAAGCGTGGCTGCCTCTGATAAGTTAATCGTATAGTTAAATTATAAAAACGCAGAAAAGGACGCAGGAATGGATTTCGATCTCACCGAAAAGCAGGAATATTGGCGCAACCGGGTACGCGAGCATATCGAGAATCATCTGCGCCCGCGTATCGCCGATTTCCAGGAAGAAGAATCGACTGGCGAGCGCTGGAAAGTTCTGCAGGTCATCGAGGAAGAAAAGAAGAAAGCCAAGGAAGCAGGTATCTGGAACCTGTTCATGCCACCTTCCAATCCGAACCTGCCGCATATTGATGATACGTTCGAATTCGAAGGTCCCGGCCTGACCAATCTGGAATATGCGCTGTGCGCCGAGGAAATGGGCCGCGTCAGCTTTGCCTCGGAAGTGTTCAACTGTTCCGCGCCCGATACCGGCAACATGGAAGTGTTTCACCGTTACGGTACGCTGGAACAGAAGGAGCAATATCTGCGCCCGCTGATGAACGGTGAAATCCGTTCCGCCTTCCTGATGACCGAACCGGCCGTTGCATCCTCCGATGCAACCAACATCGAAACCGCTATCGTCCGGGATGGCGACGAATATGTCATCAACGGCCGCAAATGGTGGTCGTCGGGCCTCGGCGACCCGCGCTGCAAGATCGCCATCGTAATGGGCAAGACCAGTTTTGAGGGCAGCCGCTATACACAGCAGTCGCAGATCCTGATGCCGACCGACGCGCCCGGCGTAAAGGTCCTGCGTCACTTGCCAGTGTTTGGCTATGACGATGCGCCGCATGGCCACATGGAAGTCGAAATGAAGGATGTTCGGGTACCTGCATCCAATGTCATTCTCGGTGAAGGCCGCGGCTTTGAAATTGCTCAGGGTCGCCTCGGGCCCGGTCGTATCCACCACTGCATGCGGACTATCGGTGTCGCCGAGGAAGCACTCGAGAAAATGGTCAAGCGCCTGCAATCGCGGATCGCCTTCGGCAAACGCATTTCCGAGCACAGCATCTGGGACGAACGCGTTGCCCGGGCGCGGATTGATATCGACATGAGCCGTCTGCTCTGCCTGAAAGCGGCGGACATGATGGACAAGGTCGGCAACAAATATGCCAAGGCCGAAATCGCCATGATCAAGGTTCAGGCTCCGAATATGGCGCTCAAAATCATCGATGATGCGATCCAGGCCCATGGCGGCGGCGGTGTTTCCAACGATTTTGGCCTGGCCAGCGCCTACGCCCATCAGCGGACCCTGCGGCTCGCCGACGGCCCGGATGAAGTGCACAATCGTACGATCGCGAAAATGGAATATGGCAAATATGCCGAGACCGCAGACGGCAGCAAGATGAAGGAAGAGTTCTCATCAGGTGACCTTGCGGTCACCCGCTAGGAGCTGATCATGAAGGCAGCCGTACTGGTCGAAACGGGCAAGCCGCTCGTTATCGAAGAGGTCATGATCTCAAAGCCGGGGCCGCATGAAGTGTTGATCCGGACGGCAGCCTGCGGGCTTTGCCATTCGGATCTGCATTTCATCGATGGCAGCTATCCACATCCCCTGCCCGCGATTCCGGGACACGAGGCGGCCGGGATTGTTGAGGCGGTCGGCAGCGAAGTTCGCACGGTCGCGGTTGGCGATGCTGTTGTTTCCTGCCTGTCAGCCTATTGCGGACATTGCGAATTCTGCGTGACAGGCCGGATGTCGCTATGTCTGGGCGCAGATACCCGGCGACGTCCGGACGAAGCGCCGCGCATTACCCGCCCGGACGGATCAACCGTCGGACAAATGCTCAATCTTTCGGCTTTTGCCGAACAGATGCTTATCCACGAACATGCCTGCGTCCGGATCGACCCGGATATGCCGCTGGACCGCGCCGCCGTGATTGGTTGCGCCGTAACCACCGGAGCCGGAACGATCTTCAACTCCTGCAAGCTGACGCCGGGTGAAACCGTCGCTGTCATCGGCTGCGGCGGAGTCGGACTCGCGACGATCAATGCGGCCAAGATTGCCGGTGCCGGCCGGATCATTGCCGCCGACCCGATCAAGGAAAAACGCGATCTGGCCATCCAACTGGGCGCAACCGATGTTATCGATGCTTCGGCCGATGACGCGGCGGAGCAAATAGTCGAGCTGACCAAGGGTGGTGTCGATCATGCCGTGGAAGCGGTGGGACGCCCCGCGTCCGGTGATCTGGCCGTCGGTTCGCTGAAACGCGGCGGCACAGCCACCATGCTTGGTATGATGCCGCTTGACCACAAGGTCGGCCTCAGCGCCATGGATCTGCTGTCCGGCAAGAAGCTGCAGGGCGTGCTGATGGGTTCCAATCGCTTCCCGGTCGATATCCCGCGTCTGGTCGATTTTTATCTGCGCGGACTCCTCGATTTGGATAGCATTGTAGCCGAGACGATTCCGCTAGAGCAGATCAACGACGGTTTTGAGAAAATGAAAAAAGGTGATGCGGCACGGTCCGTGATTGTCTTTAGCTAAACGAAGAGGGACTTCCATGAATCCACAGGAAGATATGACCGGTACGATGGAAGTGCCGGAGAAGGACAAGCTCGACGAAGCGGCGCTGCAAAAATGGATGGAGGCCAATGTCGAGGGTTTTGCCGGACCGCTCACGCTGAGCAAGTTCAAGGGCGGCCAGTCCAATCCAACCTATAAAATCGATACGCCAGAAACCTCTTATGTGCTGCGCAAGAAACCGTTCGGCAAATTGCTGCCTTCGGCCCATGCCGTCGACCGGGAGTTCCGGGTGATTGCCGGACTCTATCCGGCCGGGTTCCCCGTCGCCAAGCCTTATGGCCTGTGTGATGATGACAGTGTCATCGGCACGATGTTCTACGTCATGGGCATGGCCGATGGCCGTACGCTGTGGGACGGCACCCTGCCCAACAGCAATCCCGAAGAGCGCCGCGCGATCTATTTCGAGATGATCGATACGCTGGCGCTGCTGCACAGCTATGATCCAAAAGAACTGGGCCTGGAAAAGCATGGCAAGCCCGGCAATTATTGCGAACGGCAGATTTCCCGCTGGACGCAGCAATACCGGCTGTCCGAACTGCAGGAAATTCCGGAGATGGACAAGCTGATCGAATGGCTGACCAAAACCATTCCGGAACAGAAAAGCTTTGGCATCGTGCATGGCGACTACCGGCTCGATAACATGATTTTCGCGCATGACGAACCGAAGGTGATCGCGGTGCTCGACTGGGAGCTGTCGACCCTCGGCGATCCGATTGCCGATTTTGCCTATTGGCTGATGGCCTATGAAATGGAACCCGAGGGCCGCAGCGGCTTGAAGGGCGTCGATCTGGAGCCTCTGGGCATCCCCTCTCGCGAGGAAGCGGTTGCCCGCTATTGTGAGAAATCGGGCATGGCCGAGCTGCCACCGATGGACTGGTATCTGGCCTATAATTTGTTCCGCATTGCTGCTATTCTGCAAGGCATTCAGAAGCGGGTGGCCGACGGCACTGCCAACAGCGCTGCGGCAGCCGAAATGTCGGATCGGGTAACTCCGCTGGCACAAGCCGGTTGGGAGGCCGCAAAACGCGCAGGAGCCTAATATGGACCTCAAAGACAAAGTCGCAATCATCACCGGTGCCGGCAGCGGCATTGGTCGAGCGGCGGCTCTGCTCTTTGCGGAACATGGTGCCAAGGTCATTGCCAGCGACGTCACCGACGCGGTCGAGGACACGGCTAAGGGCTCCGAAGGCAATATCATCGCGATCAAGGCTGACGCCGGATCCGAGGGCGATGTTGAGATGCTGGTGGATGCCGCGGAACAGCGCTTTGGCGATCTGCACGTGTTCTTCGCCAATGCCGGTATCGGCGGCGGCTTTGAGGGAATTTTCGACAGCAGTGTGGCCGAGTGGCAGGAAGTGCTGCGGGTCAATCTGATCGGACCGTTCCTGGCGTGCAAATATGCCGGGAAGGTGATTGCCGAAAGCAAGCACGGCGGCTCGATCATCTGTACCGCGAGCGTTGCCGGGATCCGGTCTGGTGCCGGTGGCCCCGCTTATTCCGCCTCCAAGGCCGGCGTCATCAATCTGGTGAAAGTGGCGTCGCAACAGTTTGCGACGTCCAATGTCCGCTGCAACGCGATCTGCCCCGGCATTACCGAAACCGGCATGACGCAATTCATCTATGACAAGGCTCGAGAGAAGGGCAAGGAAGACCGGCTCGGCTATCTCAACCCGCTGCGCCGCGGCGCCTCGCCCATGGAAATGGCCGAGGTAGCCCTGTTTCTGGCCTCTGATCGTTCATCCTATGTGAATGGTCAGGCGATTGCCGTCGATGGCGGCCTGAGCGGCTCACACCCGGTCACCCGTCAGGAATTCGGACGCACCGCGGTCTAGTTCGCGAAAGCGAGACCGCCATCCTCCAGTTGCACAAAATCAACGCGGCCATCACTGGCGCCGCAAAGAAATGTACGCTGGGCACTGTTTGCCAGTTCCCCTTCCACCCGCCAGCCAGCGCCGTCGCGGACAACGGATTCGATCGCGGCGACGCGGGCATCGCGCCCCGCCTGACGCTCTGCAGCATCGGAACAGGCGTTGATCGCCGATTGCATGTCGCCGCCTTCTCGATCGTAGCGGCTGTCGGCCCGACGATTATCATAGCGCGCGTTATCGCTGCGATAATCGCGGTCTTCATAGCGTCGGTCACGACTGTTTTTTGAGGCCGCGCTAGCGATGGCGGCAATGCCGCCTATCACCAGGATGCCGGCCAGAACGTCGCCGCCGCTGATCCCATCACGATGACGGCGATAGCCCCGATATCCACGATACCCTCGGTAACCACGATAGTCGCGCCAGCCGTTGGCCTTGTCGGTTTCGACAGACCAGCCGAGGGCCGTCGTATCGATCGGGGTGGCAATACCAGCGCTGCTGTGCATGGGCGCAGCCATGGCTGGCGAAACGCCTGAAAAACATAGTGCGGCGGCTGCAGCCACGGCTGAAAATCTGGTCATCTTGGTCATATGAGATACCCCTATCAAGCGCAGCTCCTATATTCCCAATGCTGCGATGGGACAGAATATAGATGGCCCAGCCTGTCACCAGGCTGAACCATATTGGGTTGGTTGATGTCGCACATCGCGCTTAGCGACGGGCGTAACTAAGGCCGCTGTAGCGGACGTCGCTCACCCGGTTGCCTTCAATATAGCAGGTAAACTTACCGTTGTCCGCATAGCGGGCCCGCTGATAGCGGCCCCGGTTCTGTTCGACCAGAATCCGGCCCTTCACCCGGTAGCCATAGCGCGTCCGGTCGACGTCGCGGATGTCAGTGACATTGGCGCGACCATAGTTGGTAGCTCCGCGTTCAGCGGCGCGCACGCAACGGTTCACGGCTTGCCTTTGCCCAATCTGGCGATAGCGGTTGCCATAACGATTGTCAGAATATCGGTCACCGCGATAATTGTCGCGATATCTGCGGTCCTTGTTGCTGGAGCTGGCAATTGCCGCAATTGCGCCAACGATCGCTACACCGGCGATCACTTCGCCAGCACTCGGCCCGCCCTTATGCCCGTCGCGGGCCATTGCGGGGGTTGCAGAAACGGCCATTGCAGCGGCAGCAGCGGTTCCGACCAGAGCCTTGTTCAACTTGTTCATGTCCACTTTCCTTTCACACTGCTCGAAACCTTTTCCCGAGCTTGCAAAACCCTTTTAGCGGACTCCGGTTGAGTAGAGACTGAACTGGCTCGACAGGCGTCGTTAAGGTTAGTGGCTGTTTTTATGAACAGAAGTTAGCAGAGCAAACGTCTCCTCTCTCGGGGAAGCAGCAGAAACCAAGGTGCCGGTCGCTATTCGGTCAGGCGGAGTCCGGTCGCATCCGCCAGAAAGGCGTAGATATCCGAATATTCCTCGATCAGCTTGTCGGTCGGTTTGCCGCTGCCGTGGCCAGCGCGGGTCTCGATGCGGATTAGATGTGGTGCATCGCCCGTATCCAGCGCCTGCAACCGCGCAGTATATTTGAAGCTGTGACCGGGAACGACGCGGTCGTCGGTGTCTGCGGTAGAGACAATCAGGGCGGGATAATCAACCCCGGATTTGATATTATGATAAGGCGAATAGGTCAGCAGGTTTTTGAAGTCCTGCTCCTTGTTCGGATAGCCATAATCGTCGACCCAATAGCGCCCGGCCGTAAACCGGTCGAAGCGGAGCATGTCCATGACGCCGACAGCAGCATGGCCGGCGGTGAACAGATCAGGCCGCTGGTTCATCACCGCACCGATCAGCAGACCTCCGTTGGACCGGCCCTCGATCGCCAGACCGTCCTTCGGCGTAATGCCCTCGCTGATCAGATATTCGCCGGCAGCGATAAAATCATCGAAGACATTCTGCTTGTTCTGCAGCCGGCCAGCGTCGTGCCAATCCTTGCCATATTCTCCGCCGCCGCGCAGATTGGCCGAGGCAAAGACACCGCCCGCCTTGATCCAGGCCATCCAGGCCGGCTTATATTGCGGCAATACCGAGATATTGAACCCGCCATAGCCATAGAGCAGCGTCGGCGCACCTTCCGAGAGATCCTGTCCCTTCATGTGGACCAGAAACATCGGGATCTTGGTGCCGTCCTTGCTTTTGTAAAAGCGCTGCGTGACTTCCACCATTTCCGGATCAAAAGGCAGCGACGGTGCCGCCCAGACGGTGGGTTGAGATGAAGGCTGGTAACGGAAAACCGTGGTTGGCCGGTTGAAGCTTTGAAAGCTGAAAAAGCCTTCATCGCTTTTCATCGAACCACTGAGGCCGCCCACCTGCCCTGGCCCGGGGAGGTCGAGCGTGCCGAGCGCATTGCCATCGAGATCAAATGTGGAAAGCTGGCTCTTGGCATCGACGAGATAGCTGACGACCAGCCGGTCACCGACGATCATCGCCCCGTCAATGACGGCGTCGCTCTCTGCGACCAGTTCAGTGAACTCAGGCTTTTCCGCGCTCAGATCGGTTTTGACCACTCGCAACCGCGGCGCATCCTTGTTGGTGATGAAATAGAGCGTATCACCATCACCATCGATCAGCCGCCAGTCATTTTCAAAGCCGCTGACGAGCTTGCGTATTTCAAGCTTTGGCGCATCGACCTTGATCAGCGTGATGTCATAGCGCGCGTCAGTGCCGG
The DNA here is from genome assembly GCF_048269865.1 of Parasphingorhabdus sp. Lineage (GTDB taxonomy): Bacteria > Pseudomonadota > Alphaproteobacteria > Sphingomonadales > Sphingomonadaceae > Parasphingorhabdus. The sequence continues at coordinate 420,885 of NZ_JBLWUA010000002.1, forward strand.
ACGAGGACGTGATCACCACCCATTCCTTGTCGGAAGTCAGTTCCGCTGAATGATTGAGGTCGGGCTGGTCCGGCGTTGCATATACGCGCGTATCGTTCGCCTGATCAGCGCCAATCGGATGCAGATAGACCGCATGGTTGCTGTTCAGCGACTGAAACGCCTCGCCGCCTTCCGGCTCCGGGAAGCGCGAATAGAGAAAGCCGACATTGTTTGGCATCCACGCCAGATCGGTGAACTTGGCCCATTCGATGTTATCCGGCTGCACTTCACCGGTTGTGACATCGAGAACCTTCAGCGTACGCCAGTCGGAACCGCCATCCTGAATCGCATAAACGAGCAGGCTGCCATCCCCCGATGGTTTCCAGCCGGCCAGCGCCGTCGCGCCGTCGTCCGACCAGGTAGCCGGATCAATCAGTGCCCGTTCTTCGCCATCCGCACCATCACGAACATAGAGCACGGCCTGATTTTGGCCGCCGCTCTTGCGCTCGTAGAAATATTTGCCGCCGGCTTCTACCGGATTGCTCAGATCATCATAATCGAACAATTCCGTCATCGATTTGGCCAGAGCGTCACGTCCCGGCAGCTTTTCGAGATAAGCGTCGGTAACGGCATTCTGCGCCTTCACCCATTCGGCAACATCGGAATCTTCCCGCACATCGTTTTCCAGCCACCGATAGGGGTCGGAAATATATTCACCAAATTGTTCTTCCACGACATCAACGGTACTGGTCTCTGGATAGGTCAGCGAAACGTCCTTATTTTCATGATCGTTGGCGAGCGCAGGAGATGCCAGAGCCAATCCGGTGGCCAATGTCAGAACAGTCAAACTACGCATAAACACCTCGACAAAAGAAAGAGGCCGCAAGCTTATCGCTCACGGCCTCTATTATCAATTGAAACTGTTAACGGACGGAAGCGGCTCAGGCCTCTTCGTATTCATCCTGTGCGCTCTGGTCAGGACCGCTGTCCTGCCCCTTCGCGTCAACATCGCGGTCAACCAGCTCGATGATCGCCATCGGCGCAGCATCAGACGCACGGAAACCGGCGCGGATGATGCGGGTATAGCCGCCATTGCGATCGGCGTAACGATCGGCGAGTACTTCGAAGAGTTTCTTTTCCTGGGTCTCATCCATCAAACGCGAATGCGCGATACGACGGTTGGACAGACCACCACGCTTGCCGAGCGTTATCAGTTTTTCGACAACCGGGCGCAGTTCCTTGGCTTTCGGAAGTGTGGTCATGATCTGTTCGTGCTTGATCAGTGCCGCAGCCAGATTCTTCAGCAGAGCCTGACGATGTGCACCGGTCCGCTGCATCCGGCGGCCCTTCATTCTATGACGCATGATATTTCCTTCGTTCGTTAAGGGGCCGTATGAGGTACCCCGCAGCAGGTGATTTTAAAGGGGCATCACCAATGAACCCCTGGTATCCGTCCGGACTGCGCCGGAACAGACGGTTGTACGTTTAACCCAGCAGCTCCTGTTCGAGCTTCTTGGCCATTTCTTCAATATTTTCAGGCGGCCATCCGGGGATGTCCATGCCGAGACGCAGACCCATGCTCGACAGCACTTCCTTGATTTCGTTCAAGGACTTGCGGCCAAAGTTCGGGGTGCGCAGCATTTCGGCTTCGGTCTTCTGCACGAGATCGCCAATATAGATGATATTGTCGTTCTTGAGACAGTTGGCGGAGCGAACGCTGAGTTCCAGTTCGTCGACCTTTTTGAGCAGGTAACGGTTGAGCTGGTTGGCATCGCTTTCTGCCTGGCTCTGCTGAGCGGCCATGCCGATTGGCGAGGAAACCTGCTCCAGAGCTTCTTCGAAATGGACGAAAAGCTGCAACTGATCCTGCAAAATGCGGGCCGCATAAGCGATCGCATCTTCCGGGCTGACTGTGCCATCGGTTTCGATGGTCAGGTTCAGCTTGTCAAAGTCGAGTTCCTGACCAACGCGGGCATTGTCGACCTTATAGGAGACCTGACGGACCGGAGAATAGAGCGAGTCGATCGGAATCAATCCGATCGGCGCGTCGGCGGGACGGTTTGCAACAGCTGGAACATAGCCCTTACCGACATTGACGGTCAGTTCCATATTCAGCGAAGCACCTTCGTCGAGATGACAGATCACGAGATCCGGGTTCATGATCTCGATGTCGCCGGAGACCGCAATATCGCCAGCCTTGACTTCGCCAGGCCCGGTTGCGGACAGCTGCAGACGCTTGGCGTCTTCGCTCTCCATTTTCAAAGCGATCTGCTTGATGTTCAGAACGATGTCTGTCACATCTTCACGAACGCCGGGCAGCGACGAAAACTCGTGCAAGGCATTTTCGATCTTGATCGAGGTAACTGCCGCACCCTGAAGCGAAGACAGAAGGACGCGGCGCAGCGCGTTACCCATGGTCAGGCCAAAGCCGCGTTCCAGAGGCTCAGCAACAAAGGTTGCCTTGCGCTTTGGATCACCGCCGGGTTTGATGTCGAGGACGTTGGGCTTCTTCAGTTCTTGCCAGTTCTTCATATTGACAGTCATGGACTTCCCCTAGTGGTTCAAAGAGCGGCTGTGGACGTCATCACCGCTCTGAATTTTAAAAATGTGGAACTGACCGACCGGTCGTCCCCGAAACTCGAGCGGTATTAGACGCGGCGTCTTTTGGATGGACGAACACCGTTATGCGGGATCGGTGTGACATCACGAATCGAGGTGATCGTGAAGCCAACAGCCTGAAGCGCACGAAGAGCAGATTCGCGACCGGAGCCTGGACCTTTCACTTCGACCTCAAGAGTCCGCACACCATGATCAGCCGCTTTCTTGCCAGCGTCTTCCGCTGCAACCTGGGCAGCATAAGGTGTCGACTTGCGGGAGCCTTTAAAACCCATCATGCCAGCCGAGGACCAGCTTATCGCATTGCCCTGAGCATCGGTGATGGTGACCATCGTATTGTTAAATGTGGCGTTGACGTGCGCTACGCCTGCCGAAATATTTTTGCGCGCACTTTTCTTTAAGCGCTGCGGTTCGCGTGCCATGTGATCAATTCCTACCTAATATCTTGAAGATACTTATCCGGAGACAAGTCTTATTTCTTTTTGCCAGCAATCGCCTTGGGCTTGCCTTTGCGGGTACGCGCATTGGTATGCGTACGCTGTCCGCGGACCGGCAGGCCTTTACGGTGACGCAGGCCGCGATAGCAGGCCAGATCCATCAGACGCTTGATGTTCATTGCAACTTCACGCCGCAAATCACCTTCAACCGTATGTTCGGCATCAATCGTTTCACGAATGTGCAAAATTTCCTGATCGGTGAGGTCCTGAACCCGACGGGCTGGATCAATCTTCAGTTTTTCAACAATTTCAGCCGCAGCGGTGCGTCCGATACCGTGAATGTAGGTAAGCGCAATGATTACGCGCTTGTTAGTTGGGATATTTACCCCAGCAATACGTGCCAATATTTTTCTCCATGCTCCACAGGACCGATTCGCCGGACCTATCTCATAGCCAAGTCGTTAAAAACACACCCAAAACGCACAAAACCAGCGCGCGCCACTAAGGGCACTGCCGGTTCAATTCGGTTTCGAATGAGTGTCATTTAGGTGTTGTTGACAGCGGTGTCAAGCGCGGAGGAATGCGCTTTCTCCGAAAACAAAACTGGTCGCAAGCCTTCTGCGGCGTCTTGATTTACAATTGCGTCGAGCGGCGGCACAATCAACGATAGACCTGTGTCTGGCTACCCGACTAGCATTGGTTGGCGCCCACTACCAAGCTGATGGCAATTCTGGCCAGCCGGTTTGTCGCAGGACGGGGCACGGAGACCGTCTATGCCGACATCGAGGCGCAGTTGGAATACCCGGTTGCTGGCGATCAGCGCTCCTTTTTTGGGCATTTGCCGGGGGCAGTCTGTAAATTTGCTTGCGCTTTGGCCTGATTCGTCATCTTTGGATGCTCAACCCGGGGGAAATCAATGACCAATAGAAACAAGCATGATCTGTTCGAAATCGGCGGACATACGGTCGCTCCCGGGAAAATCGGCGATATTGCGATTCCGATCAGCGATCTGTCCGCTGGCATGCACGCCAATATGGAAGTGCGCGTATTCCACGGCAAGCGCACCGGGCCGACGATTTTTATCAGCGGCGCTATTCATGGCGATGAGATCATCGGCACAGAAATTATTCGCCGGGTGATGAAAAAACTCCATCCGGCCCGAATGTCCGGAACCGTCATCTTCGTGCCAGTGGTCAATATGTTCGGGTTCATCACCCACAGCCGCTACCTGCCCGACCGCCGAGATCTGAACCGGTCCTTTCCTGGAGCCGAAAAGGGTTCGCTGGCCTCACAGCTGGCCAATATCTTTTCGACCGAGATCATCGATCATTGCTCGCTCGGCATCGACATCCACAGCGCCGCACAGCATCGCTACAATCTGCCACAGATCCGGATCGCCTCCGGCAATCCCGAGCTCAAGGAACTGGCGATCGATTTCGGACCGCCGGTGATCATCGAAGCAGATTTGCGCCCCGGCTCCCTGCGCGCGCTGGCCCGGGAAGCGGGCGTCGATATGCTGCTGATGGAAGCCGGCGAGGCACTCCGCTTCGATGAGTTTTCCGTGCGCACCGGTGTGAACGGCATATTGCGGGTCCTCAAGAAACTGGCAATGATCGAAACCAAACGACTGAGCAAGCGCGGTGCACCTCCCGCCCAGGCGACCCGCACCGTCTGGTTGCGCTCCACCAAAGGTGGCATCTGCCGACTGGTCGCGTCTTCGGGGGCCAAGGTCCACAAGGGCGATATCGTGGCCTGGATCAGCGATATTTTTGGGGATGGCGAAGAGGCGATCCTGTCCCCGGTGGACGGCATTGTCATCGGCCACAGCAACCTGCCCGTTGTCAATCAGGGTGATGCGTTGCTCCACATCGCAGAAGTGAGAATATTCGATACGGTGGGCCAGCGGCTGGAAAAAATCGAGGACGCGATCACCAGCAATCAGCTGCTCGACGAGGATGAAGTGATTTAAGGGTCTGCAGCGAGCAACAACAGGGAGCCCTCAGGCCCTACCCTTACCCCTTGCCGCGGGTCTTGGTCTTTCCGGGCTTGGCATTTTTTTCCATAAATTCGATGATCTGGCCCGCAACATCCTTGCCGGTGGCATTTTCAATGCCCTCCAGACCCGGCGAGCTGTTTACTTCCATGATTACCGGACCGTGATTGGAACGCAGCATGTCGACGCCGCACACATTGAGCCCCATATGCTTGGCCGCGCGCACGGCGGTAGACCGCTCTTCCGGCGTAATCTTAACGATCTGGGCGCTGCCACCGCGATGCAGATTGGAACGGAAGTCGTCCGCCGCGCCGGTCCGCTTCATCGCGGCCACCACTTTGCCACCCACGACCAGCGCGCGGATATCGGTACCGCCGGCTTCCTTGATGAATTCCTGAACCAGAATATTGACATTGGCACCGCGAAAAGCCTCGATCACCGACTTGGCGCTCGACATCGTCTCGGCGAGCACGACACCGATGCCCTGGGTGCCTTCGAGCAGCTTGATGACCACCGGTGGACCATTGACGGCCCTTATGATCTCTTCCGCCTGCTTCGGATCATTTGCATAAGCGGTAAGCGGCAAGCCCAGACCATATTTGGCGAATATCTGCATCGAGCGCAGCTTGTCCCGGCTGCGGCCAATGGCAACGCTCTCGTTGAGCGGCCAGACGCCAGCCATTTCAAACTGCCGCAGCACAGCCGTACCGTAATTGGTGATCGACGCCCCGATGCGCGGGATGACCGCGTCATAGCCTTCCAGCGTATCACCATTATAGGTGATCGTCGGTCGGTGGCTGGCAATATTCACGGTACAGCGAGTGGTATTCAATATGTCGATCTCATGGCCGCGCGCTTCGGCTGCCTCCATCAGGCGCTTATGCGAATAGAGATTCGGGTTGCGGGCAAGCATGGCGATTTTCATAGTTTATCTTTCTTCATGCCGACCGAGCATCCAGCGCTTGGCACTATTGACGAGAAACCCCCGCTTGAGCGCCCGGCGCCCTATCAGGACCGGAAATATCATCGACTGCCTATTGGCAAGCGTCATATGACCTACCCATTCAAGCGGTCCTAGTTTCATGACGGTCTCTATCACATATCGGGTCTGCATGACACCATTGCTACTTTTTATCCGGCGCTGGCCATAAACCGGCGCTTCGCAATGATAATCGGCAACGCCGGATCCCATCGGAATCGTGAACTGCACAAAATCCCGGCCATCTTTTTTGAAAGATTTGATCCTGGTGGCGTGCAATGACGATGTCGCGGCGCCGGTATCAACTTTGGCATGAAGATTGGTTACGCCAAATGCGGGCAAATCAATGAGCTCGCACCAGCCTATTTCGCAGGGCTCTTTGAGCTTCTTTTGAAGCCGCTTGTTTTTCGGGTTCTGCGCTTGCGCCATCGACCCGACATCTGGCCGATGGCGCTTTTTTGCGCAAGATAATTATAAGCTAGAGAACACCATAAGCCAGCATCGCATCAGCGACTTTCTTGAAGCCCGCGATATTCGCGCCTTTCACATAGTCGACATAGCCATCGCCCTGATCGCCATATTGCACGCATTTTTCGTGAATGCCTTCCATCAGATCTGTCAACATTTCGCCAAGGCGTTCATGGTTCCAACTGATCCGCTCTGCATTCTGGCTCATTTCGAGACCGGAAACCGCAACGCCCCCCGCGTTGGCTGCTTTGCCCGGACCATACATGATCTTCGCATCGTGGAAGACGTGGACGCCTTCAAGCGTCGTCGGCATATTGGCGCCTTCCGAAACGGCAATCACGCCATTGCTGACCAGTTCCTTGGCTTCGTCCTCATTGAGTTCGTTCTGGGTCGCGCACGGCAACGCCAGATCGCAGGCAACGCTCCATGGACGTCTGCCGTCGTGATAGGTCGCGCCGGTAAAATGATCGACATACTCGCTGATCCGTCCGCGTTTGTTGTTTTTCAGATCCTTGATCCAGTCGATTTTTTCCTGATCAATCCCGTCGGGATCGTGAATGAAACCGCCACTATCCGAGAGCGTGAGAACCTTGCCGCCCTGTTTGGTGATCTGCTCCGCTGCATGGGTTGCAACGTTGCCAGACCCGGAAATCACTGCGGTTTTGCCGTCAATCGAGTCGTTTTTATGCTTGAGCATATTCTGCATAAAATAGACCGCGCCATAGCCAGTCGCTTCTGGCCGCATTTGAGAACCGCCATATTCCAGGCCTTTGCCAGTGAGCACGCCTTCCCAGCGATTGGTGATCCGCTTGTACTGACCGAACATATAGCCGATCTCGCGGGCACCCACGCCGATATCGCCAGCGGGCACATCCGTGTCCGGCCCGATATGACGATAAAGTTCGGTCATGAACGACTGGCAGAAGCGCATGACCTCGGCATCAGACTTCCCCTTCGGGTTGAAGTTCGCACCGCCCTTGCCGCCACCCATTGGCAGTCCGGTCAGCGAGTTTTTGAACGTCTGCTCGAAAGCCAGGAATTTCAGCACGCTTTCCGTCACGCTGGGGTGAAAGCGGATACCGCCCTTGTACGGGCCAATCGCGTTGTTATTCTGGATACGAAAACCGCGCTGAACGCGGACATTGTGATTGTCGTCTTCCCAGCAGACACGGAACGATATCACGCGGTCAGGTTCGGCAATACGCCGCAGGATCTGCGCTGTGTGATAGGCTTCTTTGTCCTGGATGAAGTCAAAGATGTCCATCGCGACTTCTTGTACGGCCTGAACAAATTCAGGCTGCCCTGGATTGCGTTTCTTCACGCCTTCCATGAATGTCGGAAAATCTACATGATCGGAAACGGCCATTATACACCCCTCAATATTGTATATCAGCGCGACCCGATTATCGCTGTCGACCTCCTCGAGTCGGCAACGGGTATCCGACCTTCATAGAACCATTCGATAGCTTTGGTAAAGCGTTGAGGGTGAGCGACAATCAGTCCTGATCGTCGTCTTTGGCAGCGTCCATCTCTTCGCTGTCAGCGGGGTCAGCCGAGCTGTCCTCGCCATCGGTGTCGGGAACATCCGCTCCAGCAAACAAAGCCGACAAGCGGGTCAGCTGTTCGCCAATCACACCATCCACGGCGGGAGCCATCTGATCGATGGGAAATTCCATGTAGCCGCCCACTTTATAGGTGAAACGCACCGCTGTTTTTTCGCCCTGCGGGTCGAGCAGCATCGTCAACGTGCCGGTAACCGCCTCGCTCTGCAGCGGGCCCAGCGCACCTGACATCCGGAGCATTTTGTTGTTGTGCGCATAGATCACACGCATGTGCTGAACGCTGCCGTCCGATGTTCTGATATTGTCGGCTGACGTCGTCCGGATCAGTTCGCAAAAACATCCGCCCGCTTGCGGTATCAGATAAAAATTGTCGGCGTCCCCCGTCCAGCTATGATCGCTATTCCAATAGCGCGACGGCGCAATCATCGCTTTCCAGACCGCCTCCGCGTTCCCGTCAATGAGGGTCTGGTGCTGTACGGTAAAGCCATTGTCAGCGGTATTGGTGACTTCCGCCTGTGCTGCGGTCACGGTGCCCAGTGCTGCCATTGCCAAAATTGTGTGGAATGCCAGCTTAGCCATGACCATATCTCCCGTAAAATCTGTTCAGAGCGACAGAACCGCCTCGATAGCATCATTCACTTCGGACATGCTACCCATGCCGTTTACCTGGTGCACAATGCCGCGCGCTTCGTAGATCGGCAGAATCGGTGCAGTCTTCGCACGATATTCCTGCATCCGGGTCCGCACGGTTTCTTCATTATCGTCCGGACGGCGCTTGAACTCGGTAGAGCCGCATTCATCACAGACTCCAGCCACTTCTGGCTGTTTGAATGTATCATGATAACCGGCACCGCACTTGGCGCAGGTGAAGCGACCGGTGATCCGCTCGACCAAAGCATCTTCATCGACTGCCAGCTCAATCACGTAGGAAAGCACCCGGTTTCGTTCGGCCAGGATCTCGTCCAGAGCAGCGGCTTGCGCGGCGGTCCGTGGATAGCCGTCAAAAATCACGCCTTTTTCGGGGCCCAATTCATCCAGCCTTTCGCCGATGATTCCCGAGACCACATCATCCGGCACCAGTGCACCAGCGTCCATCAAGGCCTTGGCTTTCAGCCCGACTTCGGTTCCGGCTTGCACTGCTGCGCGAAGCATATCGCCCGTCGACAGCTGTACCATGCCGTGCTCATCTTCCAGACGGCCCGCCTGGGTCCCCTTCCCGGCACCCGGTGGTCCCAACAAGATGATGTCCATACGATTACCCCCGTGATGATGGAATGAATAGATGGCCGATTTGGCGCATTCGGCAATTAGCGCTTGCGCCGGCCACCCTTGAGTTTCGCTTTCTTCAGCAGATCGCCATATTGCAGCGCCAGAAGATGGCTCTGGATTTGCGTAACCGTATCGACCGTCACGTTAACGACAATCAAAAGGCTGGTACCGCCAAGGAAGAAAATCGGCAGATTGGTTTGTGCCATAACATATTCCGGCAAAACGCACACCACCGCCAGATAGGCTGCACCGACCACCGTGATCCGGGTCAGCACATAATCAAGATAATCGGCGGTGTTCTTGCCAGGACGGATACCCGGCACAAAGCCGCCGTTTTTCTTCAGATTCTCCGCGGTTTCCTCAGGATTGAACACCACTGCGGTGTAGAAGAAACAGAAGAAGATAATACCGGCGGCATATAGCGCCATATAAAGCGGCTGCCCGTGCGCCAGATATTGGTTCAAGGTGATGATGAAATCGCCGAATGCTGTCTCACCGGCGGTAGCATTGCCAGCGAACTGGCTCACCGTCAGCGGCATCAGCAAAAGCGACGAAGCAAAAATAGGCGGAATCACGCCGGCAGTGTTCACCTTCAGCGGCAAGTGACTACGGTCAGCCTGCATCACGCCATTTTGCGTCGCTCGCTTCGGATATTGAATCAACACCCGGCGCTGCGCGCGTTCCATGAAGCTGATAAACAGGATCAATCCTGCAACCATCGCAATCAGGCCGATGATCGTCAGAGCGCTGATCGACCCGGTGCGGCTGCCTTCCATAAGGTTGCCGACAAAGGTTGGCATCTGCGCGACAATACCGGCCATGATGATCAAGGAAATACCGTTGCCGATACCGCGGCTGGTGATCTGTTCACCGAGCCACATCAGGAACAACGTACCGCCGACGAGACTGATGACCGCGCCAATGCGGAACATATAGCCCGGCTCGACCACGGCCTGCAGGCCGGATTGAGACGCGAAACTTTCAAGACCGACGGCGATGAAATAGCCCTGAACCGCAGTCAGGCCAACGGTACCATAGCGGGTATATTGATTGAGTTTCTTGCGCCCTGCCTCGCCTTCTTTCTTCACGGCGGCCAGCGTTGGCGACAACGCAGCAGCCAACTGAACGACGATCGACGCGGTAATATAAGGCATGACGCCAAGCGCGATCAGACTCATCCGTTCCAGCGAACCGCCGGAAAATGTGTTGAAAATATCGAGGACGCCGCCACGTGTCTGATCATAAAGATCGGCCAGCACGACCGGATCCACGCCCGGCAGCGGCACAAAGCTGAGCAGACGGAAAATGATCAGCGCGCCCAGCGTAAACCAGATACGTTTCCGCAATTCGGTGGCTTCGCCAAATTTTGACAGGCTTAGATTCGCTGCGACCTGATCGGCTCTTGATGCCATGTTTGACTTTCCTGCCCACTATTAGTTTGCAACGCACCCCTGCGGTCGCAGAGGTCCATCTCCAACTATTGCCTTCTGTTGCAATCCTCGGAGATGAATAGCCGCTTTTGCGGCTATGCAACCCGGCCCATATCGGATGTTAGCGCATCAAAAACAAGGGGCCAGAAAAAGAGGCGCTAAAACTAGCGCCTCTCGAAGATCAATCTTTCTTTTTAGCCTTGTTTGCGGCTTTTTTCTCGCGGGCCGGCTTGGAAGGAACAGCCTTCTTTTCACCTTTCGCCCGGCGTTCGCCGCCTGCAGCAAGAATTTCGACCTTGCCGCCTGCCTTCTCGACCGCTGCTACAGCGGCTTTCGAAGCGCCGGCAACGGCGATCGTGATTTTCGCGGTCAGCTCGCCCTTGGCCAACAACCGGACGCCGTCCTTGCCGCCCCGGGCCAGGCCCGCAGCTTTCAGCGTTGCGTGATCGATGGTGCCTTTGGTGTCGAGGCTCTTGCTGTCGATGAACTTCTGGATCATGCCCAAGTTCACTTCCGCATAGTCGGTGCCGAACGGGTTGTTGAAACCGCGTTTAGGCAGCCGCATGTGGAGCGGCATCTGGCCGCCTTCGAAGCCGTTGATCGAAACACCGGAACGGGATTTCTGGCCCTTCTGGCCACGTCCGCCGGTCTTGCCCTTGCCCGAGCCAATGCCCCGGCCAACACGCATGCGCGACTTGCGCGCGCCTTCATTGTCTTTAAGTTCGTTCAGTTTCATGTCTTGTACTCGCTTTCGCTTTTATTCGCACGGAAGTTGCAGGTATTACCCTTCGACAACTTCCACCAGATGATGGACCTTGCGGATCATGCCGCGGACTTCCGCGGTGTCTTCCAGCTCGGAAACACGGTGCATCTTGTTGAGGCCGAGACCGATCAGCGTCTTGCGCTGAACTTCCGGACGCCGGATCGGAGAACCGATCTGTTTGATTTTCAATTTAGCCATCAAAATTACTCCGTAACCGCAGCGGCATCAGCTGCCACTTCTGCAGCCGAACCGCCAGCACGTGAAAGCAGGTCGGTCACTTTTTTGCCACGCCGCTGAGCAACAGCTTTTGGACTGGACTGATCTGCCAGAGCAGCAAAAGTTGCGCGGATCATGTTGTAAGGATTGGCGGTACCGTTGGACTTGGTCACAACGTCAGAAACGCCAAGGCTTTCGAACACGGCACGCATAGGACCACCGGCGATGATACCGGTACCCGCAGGTGCCGAACGAACCGTAACATTACCTGCACCAAAATGGCCGGTGCCGTCGTGATGCAACGTGCGGCCTTCGCGCAATGGTACACGTACCATCGATTTCTTCGCAGCTGCAGTCGCCTTCGTGATTGCTTCCGGCACTTCGCGAGCCTTGCCCTTGCCGAAACCAGCACGGCCCTTGCCGTCGCCAACCACAACCAGAGCAGCGAAACCGAAGCGCTTACCGCCTTTAACCGTTTTCGAAACGCGGTTGATGTGGACCAATTTCTCGATCAGCTCTTCGCCGCCGTCATTGTTACCACGACCGCCGCGATTGTTGCGACCGCCGCGATTGTCGCGACCGCCACCACGGTTATCACGACCGCCGGCACCGCCACGGTTTCCACCGCGCGACTGACGCTCAGGACCGCCGGTTTTGGCTTCGGCTGCAATAGCTGCTTCGGGCTGATTGCCTTCGCCAGTGGTGCCCGGCTGTGCCGCGCCTTCTGGTGTTGTTTTTTCATCAGCCATATTAAAACTCCAATCCGCCTTCACGTGCTGCGTCGGCCAGGGCCTTTACACGTCCGTGAAACAGGAACCCGCCACGGTCAAAAATTACTTCTTTAACGCCCGCCTTTTTGGCGGCTTCTGCAACGCGTTTGCCGACGTCGGCAGCAGCCTTGCTATCCGCACCGGTTTTGACGGTAGACGCTTTGTCGATGGTCGAAGCGGAAGCCAGCGTTTTGCCCTCGGAATCGTCGATAACCTGGGCATATATATGCCGGCTCGTGCGATGCACGGACAAACGAGGCTTTGAGAGCCCGCGCTTCCGCAATTTGCTGCGTACGCGTTGCTGGCGCCGTTTGAACTGAGAAATATTCGCCATGGCTTATTTCTTCTTCCCTTCTTTGCGGAAAATATATTCGCCGCGATATTTGATACCCTTGC
>NZ_JBLWUA010000003.1:0-387982 GCF_048269865.1 Parasphingorhabdus sp.
TGGACCGCCTTTCCGGCGATCAGCGACTTGATGGTCTAGAGCGCCTTGGAGCATATCGTGAGTTCAATCAATTGGCGAAAGATCTTGACGCGACCGCAGTCGAGTTTACTCGCGACGAGAAATGGTAGCAGGCACCGCTACCAGAAATCGTTTTAACATTTATCACTGTTTTGTATCACTGTTTTGGGTTGGATGGTTCGTTGGTTTAGCAATCAACGCTGTTGTATTCCCTACCTTTGAAAGAACTGGTCCATCATCAGTTCTTTGAATATTGGAATTTCTTCCATTTGCTACCCAAAATGCTACCCAAGTTGCAAATATTGCAACTTCGAATATCATTCTGTCAGAAAATCGTTTATTTTCAACGTATTATGGTGAGCCCTGCTGGGTTCGAACCAGCGACCTACTGATTAAAAGTCAGTTGCTCTACCGACTGAGCTAAGGGCCCCCTGTGCGAGCTGGTGCAGTGCACTCAGCCTTCGGGAAGCGCTTCCCTAGGGGCGCTTTGGGGCAGGGTCAAGCGGCTTTGGCGCTTTTTCCGGTCGTTTTTTCGGTCGCCTGTTGCGGGCGTGCAATTGGGCGATTGTCCGGCCGGTGAGCGGATCGCGCCAATCACCGGCAATTTCTGCGGCGGGCCCCAGAACAAAGGCGCGCTCGCGCATCAGCGGATGAGGAATAGTGAGGGCAGGGTCGGTGCTGACAAAGGCACCGCCGCCCCACAGGATGATGTCGAGATCGAGTACGCGGCGGGACCATCGCTGGCCCCTGCGGCGACCGAAATCCGACTCGATCTGTTTGAGCAGGTTGAGCAGCGCCGCTGGCGACAGGGATGTTTCGATGATCGCGACGGCATTGGCATAGCGGCGCTGGGACGGTCCGACCGGCCGCGATGCGATGATTGCGGATGTTTTTGCCACCACCACCGCTGCCTGGCTCAATTGCTCCCAGCCCGCAGCAATGACCGCAGGGGGCAGGCCCAGACGCTGGTGGCGCTGGTTGGAACCAGCCGCGATCAGGTAACGCATAGGCGGCACTCGTGCTCCTCTGGGGGCCGAAGCGGAAAGCAATGGAACAATTGGTTCCAAGCGGGCGGATCGCCTGCTATCATGCAAGCAATGATTAGGAAATCAAGGAGAAGCTTCGTGCGTCATCATCATTTCACTCTAGCGGGCGTTGCCCTGTTGTCCCTGCTGTCCGCCGGTTGCGCCCCGGAAGGCGAATCCCCTGGCGAGGTTAGCGGCAATGTCGCCCGCGCCGCTCTGGAGGGCGCCGACAAGACGCAATATGGTGAAGTTATTGTCGCGCAGGGCGATGATGGCCTGATCGTCAACATTAAAGCAACGGGCATGTCTCCGGGGCCGCACGGCGTGCATATTCATGAGACCGGCAAATGCGAAGGCCCCGACTTCAAGTCGGCAGGCGGTCACTGGAATCCGCAATCAAAAGAACATGGCTTTGACAACCCGAACGGCGCGCATGCGGGCGACTTTTTCAACCTTGATGTTGGTGCCGATGGTACGGGTGCGCTGGAGGCGAAAATTGCCGGCGCGTCTTTGAGCGAAGGCGACAACGCTCTGCTTGATGCCGATGGAGCGGCTTTCGTCGTACATGAAGGTGCCGACGATCTGAAAACCGATCCATCCGGAGAAAGCGGCGGACGGCTGGCCTGCGGCGTGTTTGTGCAAGGTCGCTGATTGTAAAACACCTGTTGGATTGTTGGTATAGAGTAGCGTTATGGACCAGTCGGTGTTGTTTGTGTGTCTCGGCAATATCTGCCGTTCGCCGCTGGCAGAAGCGGCCTTGCGACGGGAATGCGTGAGCGCTGACCTCAATGTCGTGGTCGATTCTGCCGGCACTGGCGACTGGCATGTCGGCCAGCCGCCGGACGAGCGGGCACAGGCGGCGGCCAGCCGCAACGGCGTTGATATCGGGCACTTGCGTGCACGGCAGGTGAACGGGGCCGATTTTTATGATTTCGATCATATCATCGCGCTGGATAGCCAGAATTTGCGTGATCTGGAGGCGATGCGTCCTGCCAAGGGTCGCGCGCAATTGTCGCTGCTGCTCGACCATGTCGAGGGCAGGGCGGGGCAGGATGTGGCTGATCCCTATTATGGGGACGAGGATGACTTCGACCAGACCTGGGCGGAGGTAACCGCAGCCGCGAAGACCCTTCGCAGCCGGCTGGGGGCCGGCTAGGGCGATTGCGCCCCGTAATAATTCGCGATCCTGGAGCTGATCGCCAAAATACGCAAAAAATCCGCCTGGTTTTTCACAGGCGCAATAGATGCTATCTATTGAATCCATCAGTAATATTTAGGCAAACAACCTCGGTTTCCCTTGAAAAACCTACGCTGGTGCCCGATATTGTGAACCATAGGGCTGGTTTGTCGGCCCGTTAATTTGAGGAGTATGGATATTATGGCTTGGCAAGATCCAAGAACAACCTTCGGGCAGCCCCCAGTGGGTGCCGCATCGCAGACGCAGGTTGCGTTTGACGAAGGCCTGCGCACCTACATGCTCAAAGTGTATAATTATATGGCCAGCGGTGTGTTGCTGACCGGTATCGTTGCAATGCTGTTTGCCAGTTCCGGGCTCGCACAGGATATCATGTTCGGCGGCGGACCGCTGAAATGGCTGATCATGCTTTCGCCACTCGCGATCGTATTCGCCATGAGCTTTGGCCAGAACAAGTTCTCCACAACGACATTGCAGGCGATGTTCTGGGGCTTTGCGGCGCTGATGGGCATGTCGATGTCGACTATCTTCCTGGTCTATACGGGCACGTCGATTGCGCAGACGTTCTTTGCGACCGCAGCCGCGTTTCTGGGTCTCAGCCTTTATGGTTACACGACCAAGAAGGACCTGTCCGGCATGGGCAGCTTCCTGATCATGGGCGTGGTTGGCTTGCTGGTTGCGATGGTGATTAACATCTTCCTGCAATCCACGATGATGCAGCTGGTTATCAGTGCGATCGGTGTTCTGGTTTTTGCCGGACTGACCGCGTATGACACGCAGCGGATCAAGAGCATGTATGCTTATGTGGCTGGCACCGACATGGTTGGCAAGACGGTGGTTTTGAGCGCTCTCAGCCTCTATCTTGACTTTATCAACATGTTCCAGTTCCTGCTCTATTTCATGGGCAACCAAGAATAGGTCAGATTGTCTTGAATTGACGGAAAAGCCCGGCAGGAAACTGTCGGGCTTTTTTGTTTGGCGGCTCGTCGGGATTTGGTCGCAATTGCTGGACAAGTGTTTGAGTGAATCATAAAGCAGCGGCTGTTGTTTTAGGAGAGTGTTACGATGCCGCGTTTGAAGGATTTGCGTCTACTATTGCTAGCGGGTGGACTGGCCACTCTGGCGGCCTGTCAAACGGCACCGCCACCGCCACCACCGCCCGCTCCCGTCGTCCAGCCGCAATATACGCCGCGCGCGCCGACACCGCCATTTGGTGCGAGTAGTTATACAGTCGTGCCGATGTTACGGGCCGACGGTCTGCGCGACACGATCAACCGCGACCTCGGTCCGCTCGAGACCTTGTGGCATGTGCGCGCGGCTTTAAACGTGGCCGCGCTGAGCTGCTCCGGGCCGCTTTATGAGCGTCTTGTCGATGATTATAACGCCTTCATCAACAACAACAGCGCGTCACTGCGCAACGCAAATAATGCGATTATCCGCAAATTTCAGCGGGAAGTCGGCGCGGGATACAAAGCCGAGCACGATATTCACCAGACCCAGCTTTACAATTTTTGGTCCTTCTCGCCACTGCGGCGACCGTTTTGTGATCAGGCCGTGCAAATCAGCCAGCGTGCGATCGTCACCAAATCGGCCGATCTCAACGCCTTCGCCGCACAAGCCTTGCCTGAGCTGGAGAAGCCGTTCAACGAATTCTATATCGCTTATGAAGAATATCAGCGCGATCTGGAAGCGTGGCGAGTCCAATATGGCGAGCCTGAAGTGGAACAGCCGACTGCGGCCACTGAAACGCCGACTTTGGATTATGAGCAGCCAGCCCCCGGCGAATAAGTCACTATAAAATTAGCAGAAAACGGAGCCGGATGGGATAACCATCCGGCTTCCTGTCATTCGTGGCGACCTTACTGGCTTGCCTCTGCGATGAGCCCATCGTCGATCGCTTTTGCAGCCAGATAGGCGCTGCGGTCCGTCACCCGCTTGGCGTAAGCGAGAAAGGAATCCCGGTCGGGCAGGGTTCCGAATTGCGTTCCCCAGACTATCTGGGCTCCGACATAGACGTCGGCCATAGTAAAGCGCTCGCCGCAGGCATATTGATCCGCCTGAAACTTGGCATCCAGAACGTCGACCACCCGGTCATAATTGCCATAGCCGGCCATCCTTTCCTGATCTGCGGTTACCGCGAAGCCCAGCGACCGATTGATTATCGCCTGCTCGACCGGCCCGGAGGTAAAAAACAGCCAGCGAAAATAATCTGCCTGTTCGGACGCCGTGGGGGCGAGTTCGGCATCCGGGAAAACTTCCGCGAGATAGGCGCAGATCGCCGCACATTCGGTGATGATCTTGCCGTCATGGTCAATCGCCGGAACCTTACCCATTGGATTGATCTTCAGATAGTCATCCGCCTTCATCGTTGTGCCATATTCGAGCAGAACCTGATCATAGTCCGCCGCAACTTCGTGCAGCGCCCAGCGGACGATCTGGGCCCGTGACATCGGGTTGGTGTAGAATTTCAGAGTCATCTTATTTTCCTTCCTATTTCGAATGGTCTTTCTGGGACCGGTAATTTTCTCGCTGCAGCCGGGAAAATTCCTCCAGTGAGCGTGCGGGATCGGGCTGGAAGAAGGTGCCGGTGCCGACAAGCGCAGAGATGCGGTCGAGCCGGAATGTCCGGAAGTCGTCGCGAAACTGGCACCACGCGACCAACGTCCACACTTTTCCCCAGAACCAGAGGCCCAGGGGCTGCACCATCCGGTTGGTCGAACTGCCATCTTCGGCGACATAATCCAGAACCAGGATTTCCCTCGCATCGACAGCCTGTTCGCAGCGGTCAATCAACATGCTGGCCTCGCCGCCCAATCCGATACGGGGCGAGAATATCTTGATATCATTGATCCTGCTGCGCTCCGCTTCCGGCAACACAGCCTCGACCTTGATCAGCGCTTCTTCCGCCGCAGCCCTCATCGCGTCGCCGCCCCAGGCGCGGACCATCCGTGCGCCGGTGACCAGGGCAACAATTTCGTCGCGCGTAAACATCAGCGGCGGCAAGTCGAAGCCGCTGCGCATGATATAGCCGATACCCGCTTCGCCATCGATCGGGACGCCGGTGGATTGAAGGTCGGCTATATCCCGATAAATGGTGCGCTCCGAAACCTCCAGCCGGTCGGCCAGTTTTGCAGCTGTCACGAGCCGGCCGCCACGCAGATATTGAACGATCTGAAAAAGGCGGTCGGCTCTGCGCATCAGACCTTATACCGGAAAACGCCCAGGCTGTTGCCTTCTGTATCCCTGGCGTAGAAAAAGGCACCGGACGGTATGGATATCGTCTCCGAAACGACTTCGCCGCTACTGGCCGTGATCCGGTCCATCGCTTCCGCCAAAGTCCCTTGGACAGACAAATGCGCCGTTATGCCGTCGCCCTGCGTCGCCGGTTCGCCGACATAGAGATGGCCACACATGGCATCATTGGCACTTGGGATCATCAGCATTTTTTCCGGACCGTCATTGTTCTCAATCAGCTTTGTCTCGAACACGGCTTCGTAAAATTTTCTGGCGCGGTTGAGATCGGTTGCGGGAATTTCGACCCATACCGGCCGTTCGCGGGTTGTCTCGGTCATTTGCTTGCTCCTCTTTTTTGGTTGAACAAGCACCTGCTATCATAGCGCTCCTGACAGCATTCTGTCAGCAGTGTTTCAGACCCGCTGAAGAGCGCTGCGATTTTTACGCGTGGGTTGGCAACCCGTTCTTTTGTGGGTTCGGTTTTGACTATTAGCATGTAACATAAAATAGACAGGGCGCAGATCCAGGCGCCAGCGTGGAGGGGGGGCATGATCAAGCATTTCTTTCTGATTTCAAAAAAGCCGGACCTGTCGGCGGAAGAATTCCGCGCCTATTATGAGGCGCATCATGTGCCGTTGATCAAACGGTTATTGCCGATGTTCGCTCACTATCAGCGTCATTATATCGACCGGCCGGAAAGCCGGATCGGTGAGACTCAGGCCGATCCGGATTTTGATGTGATCACCGAAATCCACTTCGCTACCCGGGCCGACTATGACGCGTTCCTGCAAGCCACATCCAATCCCGATGTGCTCGCCGCAATCCGTGCCGATGAAGCGAATTTTCTGATTAGTGATGCGACGCGCTCGCTCCGGATCGACAGTGCCGCATGAATTGCTGACGGGACAGGCTATCACACATAAAAAACGGCGCGGGAAATCCCACGCCGTTTTTTTTTTGGCCTCTTGCCGCCGGCTATTTTGCCTTGCTGTCGGCTTTCTTCTTGGCCGCTGCTTTCTTTTTCTTCGCTTTCGGGGCGGCTGCGGTGACTTCGAAGGTCAGGACATTGTCCTTCAGATGGACCTTGACCTCGCCACCGTTTTTGAGCTTGCCGAACAGCAACTCCTCAGCGAGCGGCTGCTTGATCTTCTCCTGGATCAGGCGGCCCATCGGGCGGGCGCCATAGAGACGGTCATAGCCGCGCTCGGTGAGCCATGCCTGTGCATCCTCATCCAGCGTGATATGGACATTCTGGTCGGCCAGTTGCAGTTCCAGCTCGAGAATGAATTTCTCGACGACGCGGGACACGACTTCCGGCGGCAGATAGGCGAAGGGGACGATCGCATCCAGACGGTTGCGAAATTCCGGAGTGAACATTTTCTTCACCGCTTCGTCGCCCGCATCTTCTTTCGACATATTGCCGAAACCAATGCCTTCTTTCGCCATGTCGGACGCACCGGCATTGGTGGTCATGATCAGCACGACATTCCGGAAATCGACGGTCTTGCCGTGATGATCGGTCAGCTTGCCATTGTCCATCACCTGCAGCAGGATGTTGAACAGATCCGGATGCGCTTTCTCGATTTCGTCGAGCAGCAGCACGCAATGCGGGTTCTGATCAATCGCATCGGTCAGCAGACCGCCCTGGTCATAGCCGACATAGCCCGGAGGCGCGCCGATCAGCCGGGAAACGCTGTGCCGTTCCATATATTCCGACATATCGAAGCGCTTCAGCGGAATGCCCATGATTGACGACAGCTGCCTTGCGACTTCGGTCTTGCCGACGCCGGTCGGTCCGCTGAACAGGTAATTGCCAATCGGCTTTTCCGGTTCGCGCAGGCCGGCACGCGACAGCTTGATAGCGCTCGCCAGCTTGCTGATCGCTTCGTCCTGGCCGAAGACCACGCGCTTGAGGTCTTTTTCCAGATTCTCCAGCGTCTTCTTGTCGTCCTTGGACACCGATTTGGGCGGGATCCGCGCCATGGTGGCGATTACGGCCTCGATATCCCGGGCTGTGATCATCTTTTTGCGGCGGGACGGCGGCAACAGCATCTGCATCGCACCAACCTCGTCGATCACGTCAATCGCCTTGTCCGGCAGCTTGCGGTCGTTGATATAGCGGGTCGACAATTCCACCGCTGATTTCAGTGCATCCGGCGAGTAGCGTACCTTGTGATGCTCTTCGAAGGCACCGCGCAAGCCAGCCAGAATCTTGATCGTATCCTCAATCGACGGCTCGTTGATATCGATTTTCTGGAAGCGCCGCAGGAGCGCGCGATCCTTCTCGAAATGGTTGCGGAATTCCTTGTAAGTCGTTGACCCGATGCAACGAATCATCCCGCCAGACAAAGCTGGCTTGAGCAGATTGGAGGCATCCATCGCGCCGCCACTGGTCGCGCCAGCACCGATCACGGTATGGATTTCGTCGATGAACAGAATGGCGTCGGGCATTTTCTCGAGCTCCGAAACAACCTGTTTCAGTCGCTCTTCAAAATCGCCACGATAACGGGTGCCGGCCAGCAGCGAGCCCATGTCGAGCGAGTAGATCACCGCCGGCTTCAGTACATCAGGGACGTTTTCCTCGACGATGCGCAGCGCCAGGCCTTCGGCGATCGCCGTTTTACCAACGCCGGGTTCGCCGACATAAAGCGGGTTGTTCTTCGACCGCCGGCACAGGATCTGGACCGTCCGGTCCACCTCTGCCTGCCTGCCGATCAGCGGATCAATCCGGCCGTCCGCTGCCTTGGCATTGAGATTGACCGTAAACTGGTCGAGCGCGGTCTCTTTCTTGTTCTTCTCTTTCTTGTCCTGCTCGCTATCCATGCCGGACAATTCGGCCGGTTCCGCGGTCTGGCCACCCTTGCCGACGCCGTGGCTGATATAGCTGACGGCATCCAGACGGCTCATGTCCTGCTGCTGCAGGAAATAGACCGCATAGCTTTCGCGTTCGGAGAACAGGGCAACCAGCACGTTTGCACCGGTGACTTCATCTTTGCCGGATGACTGAACATGCAGAATGGCACGCTGTACGACGCGCTGAAATCCCGATGTGGGGGAGGGGTCTATGGCCTTTTCGACTTTCAGCGAGTCCAGTTCGCTGTCGAGATAGAGAATGACGGCATCTTCCAGCTCGGCCAGATCAACGCCGCACGCATTCATCACTTGAGACGCGTCGCCATCGTCAACGAGTGCGAGAAGGAGATGCTCGAGTGTCGCATATTCATGACTGCGATCAGAGGCATTTTTTAGCGCCTGATGCAGCGTTTTTTCGAGCGATTCCGCGAATGATGGCATATATTTTACTCCAATATTGGGCCAGTGTTACTGCCCCGGTTGCCGAAACTGATGCTGTGTATCGGGTTTCGGGCTTTACCCAAATACTTGCTATCTAGATCGTGACCCATGCGTGAAACGTCAAGGGCAGCTCGATCGGATCAGCAAGCAGCCAGAGAAAGCTGCCAGTTTTTCGTGTCCCTCCTGCAATATGGTCCAAAATTGAACCTCTGGACCTGAATATTGTTAAGCAAGGTTAACAAATGCTTGATGGAAAGCCAGCATTTATCACTTTTTGAACAGATTTTCTGCACTGGCCCGGTGGCTAACAGCGAATTGTTTCTTGGCTTCACAACGGTTTATTTCGGACTTTAATAGGGAAATACGCTGGTCGAGTTCGTCCACGGAAAATGGGTCGAGGTCCTGCTTCACGAGCAAAACCAGCGGATCATTGGCGTTGCGCGGTAAATTATCTTCATCATCCATGAATCGACATGCCTCCTGCAGGGTAATGTTGACCGCTTGCGCTTTGCTGTCAATAAGGGCGCGAAACTGAGGGATCGCAAATTTTTCGGGGGGCTATTCGATGATTGAATCTGAACTGTTGCAAAAAGAGATGACCGCGGTCGCGATCAGTGAACCGGGCGGGCCCGAAGTTTTGCAGCCAGTCACACTGGAGGTCCCGAAGCCCAAACAGGGTGAAGTGTTGATCCGGGTTGCCGCTGCCGGTGTGAATCGCCCCGACGTGGTTCAGCGCCAGGGGCTCTATCCCCCGCCGCCAGACGCGTCGCCGCTGCCTGGGCTGGAGGTTTCTGGAACGGTTGTCGCACTGGGCGACGGCGTTGAATCCGAATGGATGGGCCGCAAAGTCTGCGCGCTGACCAACGGCGGCGGCTATGCCCAATTTTGCGTGACTCCGGTCGGTCAATGTTTACCCGTTCCCGAAAGCCTGACGATGGCGGAGGCGGCTGCCCTGCCAGAAACGCTGTTCACCGTCTGGGGCAATTTGTTTGACCGCGGCTTTGCCCGCGAAGGCGAAACGGTGCTGGTTCACGGCGGCACAAGCGGTATCGGAACAACATCGATCATGCTCGGCAAGTTGTTTGGCCTCAACGTCATTGTGACATGCGGCAGTGATCAGAAATGTACGGCGGCCAAGCAGATCGGTGCGGATCACGCGATCAACTATAAAAGCCAGGACTTTGTTGAGGAGATCAAGAAGATCACCGATGGCGAGGGTGTTGAAATCGTCCTCGACATGGTTGCTGGCGATTATGTTGCGCGCAATCTGAAATGTTTGAAGCAAGATGGCCGGCATGTCACAATCGCCGTGCAGGGCGGCGTCAAGGCGACGCTCAACATGGCGCATATCATGGTGAACAGGCTGACTTTGTCCGGTTCCACGCTGCGGCCCCAGTCGGCAGAGCGAAAGGCGCTGATTGCCGATGAACTGCACCGCTATGTATGGCCGGAGGTTGAAGCGGGCAAATTGAAACCGGTGATGGACGAACGCTTTGCGCTGGCCGATGCCGCCAAAGCCCATGCCCACATGGAGGCCGGCGATCATATCGGCAAGATTGTACTGATCGTCGAATAGCAGCGATGGGGCAGTCCGGGATCGGCAGCGGCGACGTAGACTTTCATGGCGCAAAGGTCGCCGTCTTTGTCGACGATCATATCCTGGTCTATCGCCGCGATGACAGGCCGGACATTCCTTTCCCCGACATGCTGGATCTGCCGGGTGGCGGGCGCGAAGACGGGGAAAGCGGCGCGGAATGCGTTGCCCGGGAGACGTTTGAAGAATTTGGCATACGCATCGCGATTGAAACGTTTGAACATGTTCGGACCTATCCGAACTGGCGCGGTACCGGCGACGTAGCATTATTCTTCGTCTGCCGCCTCGCACCCGAAAGATTGAACGAGATTGTCTTCGGCGATGAGGGGCAGGATTGGCAGATGATGCCAGCGGCCGAGTTTATCACCAGTGACCGGGCGGTGCCGCATCTGCAAGATCAACTGCGCCAATATCTGAAAATTTGAGCCAAGAACCGGCATTTTTCGTCACCAAAGCTTCATAAAATGGGAATCGGGCTGTAACAATCGACGCGTATGGCTGTGTCCATGGATGGTTTCCATGGGAGTGAATATGGCCAAGCAATTTCCGCCTTTTACCAAAGCCGATGTTCCGCTGCTCGACGCCGATCGATACGAGGCGCGTCTCAAGCGCAAGCCTCGGGTGCGGGCGGGGGACCGGACCCGGTACCGGACGATCTGGATCTCCGACATTCATCTTGGCACCCGTGGCTGCAACGCCGACATGCTGATCGATTTTCTGGATCATGTGGACAGCGATACGCTTTATCTGGTTGGTGACATCATCGACGGATGGCGGATGAAGAAGCGGTTTTTCTGGCCGGACGGCCACAATGACATCATCTGGCGCATCCTGAAGCGGGCCAAGCGTGGTACGCGGATTGTCTATATTCCCGGCAATCATGATGAAATGTTTCGCCAGTTCACCGGGCTGAATTTTGGCGGTGTGGAAATCCGCCGGTCGGCGATCCACGAAACGGCTGATGGCCGGCGGTTGCTGGTATTGCATGGTGACGAGTTCGACACGGTGATGCTGGCGCACCGCTGGCTCGCCGTGATCGGCGATGCTGCCTATGTGGCGCTGATGCGCCTCAACTGGCTGGTCAACAAGGTTCGCAACCGTCTAGACCTGCCTTACTGGTCCCTGTCGAAAGTGGCCAAGCACAAGGTAAAAAATGCGGTCGAATTTATCGGGCGCTATGAGGAAACCGTCGCCAAGGCTGCCGAAAGCCGTGGCGTTGATGGTGTGGTATGCGGCCACATCCACACCGCCGAGCACCGGATGATCAAGGGCATCGAATATTATAACGACGGTGACTGGGTCGAAGGCTGCACTGCACTGGTCGAATGCGATGACGGCCAGATGCAGATTCTCCACTGGGCCGACGAAATCAACGCGCGCAAGCAGCGCGAGGAGCAGCCGGTCAAACTGACCGCGGTGGACAGCGCAATCGGGCAGGCAGCATGAAGATTGCTCTGGTGACCGACGCCTGGCATCCTCAGGTCAATGGGGTGGTGCGAACGTTGGAGACGGTGGTTGGACTGCTGCGCGACAGGGGACATGAGGTTCTGGTTATTTCGCCCGATCAATTCCGCTCGGTCCCGGCACCCAGCTATCCGGAGATCAGGCTGTCCTTTGCCAGAGCAAGAACCATTGGCAAGCGGATCGAGGCATTTGGCGCCGACGCCGTTCATCTGGCCACCGAAGGGCCGCTATGTATTCAGGCGCGTCGCTGGTGTCGCAGAAAAGGACGTCCGTTTACAACCGCTTATCACACACAGTTCCCGGAATATCTGGCCAAAAGGACGAGACTGTCTCCGCGCATATTCTGGCCCTATATCCGCTGGTTCCACCGAAAATCGGAAGCGATCATGGTGTCCACCGAGAGCGTCCGTGCTCAGCTGCGCAGCGAACGCCTGCGTCATGTTCATCACTGGAGCCGCGGCGTCGATCTGCAGAATTTCTGCACCGACGCGCCGCCGCCGAAAGTCTATGAACAGCTTGCCCGACCGATCCAGCTCTATGTCGGCCGGGTGGCGATCGAGAAGAATATTGAAGCCTTTCTGGACAGCAATCAGCCCGGTTCGAAGGTGGTTGTCGGTGATGGGCCTGCGCTCGAGGGATTGAAAGCGCGGCATCCAGAGGTATATTTTGCCGGGCGGCAATCGGGCCGCACGCTGGCCGGCTATTATGCCGGTGCCGATGTGTTTGTCTTCCCCAGCAAGACCGACACATTCGGACTGGTGATCATCGAGGCACTGGCCTGCGGCACACCGGTTGCCGCGTTTCCGGTGACCGGTCCGATTGACATTCTGAGCGAAGAAAGCGGTGCAATGGCTGCCAATCTGAATGATGCGATCCAGCGCGCTCTAACGCTTGATCCGCGCGCCTGCGTTGCGCATGGCCGAAAATATAGCTGGGACGCCAGCGCCAGTCAGTTCTTCAACGGTCTGGTGGCCCAGGATCTGCGGCCGCATGGCCATATGTCACGCCGTTTCCTCGCCAAGGCCCTATTTGCGCGGGTGTAGCCAAATATCTTGCCGATAGCTTCCAAATAACCTACATAAGCTTCCAACAGGCCGTCTCCGCAAGGGGGCGGCCCTTTATTTTTATCTTGCCGCTGGCCGTCAAAAGCCAGCTATTGGAAGGACGCCATCATGGCCGAACAAGCAACTCCTCTTATGCAGCATGCCACCGCAAGCTGGCTGGTTGACAATACGGCGCTCAGCTTTGAGCAGATCGCTGAATTTTGCGGTATCCATATTCTCGAAGTCAACGCGATGGCGGACGATCTGGCGAGCTCCAAATATACCGGACGCGATCCTGTGCAGGCGCACGAGCTGACGCATGAAGAAATTGAAAAAGCCGAGAAAGATCCGAATTACCGGATGAAGATCCAGAAGGGGCCAGATCAGGTGCGCCGGACCAAGGGACCCCGCTATACGCCGGTTTCAAAGCGTCAGGACAAGCCCGATGGTATCGCTTGGCTGCTTCGTAATCATCCCGAGATATCCGATGCGCAGGTTGGCAAGCTGATCGGCACCACCCGCACAACGATCAATGCGATCCGCGAGCGCGAGCACTGGAATATCGCCAATATTTCGCCGAAAGATCCGGTCACTCTGGGCCTCTGCTCACAGCGCGAGCTGGATGCTGTTGTTGCCAAGGCCGCGAAAAAGGCTGGTATCGAGCCGGAAATGGCTGATGATGCCAAGCTCGGTGGTGACAAGCAGGCGCTGATCGCCGAACTGCGCGAAGAACGCGCGCAGGCGGCCCGCGATGCCGAGGCTGCTCTGTCAGGCGAATCAGACGACGATGATGCGCCGGTAGAACATACCGCAGAAACATTGTTCAAAGATCGCTGATCATCTATCGAGTTTGAGGATCGTTTGATTTGGGGGCTAATATGAGTGAGGGAAATCCTGGCAGACTGCGCCTTATGAAGATCGCTGCGATAGCCATTTTCGGAGCTATGGCTCTGGTTTTCGTATTCATTGTCGGCGTCAAATAACACGGCTGGCCGACGGGCCTAGCAGTTTAATCAGTCAATTAAATCAGGTTGCGTTTGTCCTGACCAAAGGTCTATGGCTGATCTATGGACGCGCCCCGTAAACCGCCCGCCTATGATGCGATGCTCGCCGATCACGGCTTTGATCCGATTGAGTCGGATGGGCTGACCTATCCGCTGGGCGAATATGAACCAAAATTCGGCGAATATTTCGAACTGATGCCCGGCATCGGCTGGACCCGCACACCCGTGCCCGGCCCGCTGGGGCATATCAACAACTGGGTGCTTGCCGACCGTCATCCCGATGGCAGCGAGGGATTTGCGATTGCCGATACCGGCTTGTTCATGCCCGAGGTTATCGAGGCCTGGAAGCACCTGTTTGAAGACGGCGCATTAAGGGGGCAGAGCGCCACCAAGATCATCGTCACCCATTATCACCCCGATCATGTCGGCTGTGCCGGCTGGCTGGCAAAGCGGTTCAAGGTGCCCTTGCACATGAACCGGACCGAATGGCTGCTGACGCGGATGCTGCTCGCCGACAAGCGTGAGGGCGTGCCGGAAGAGGCGCTCGACGAATGGCGTTTCTGCGGTTGGGAGCAACATCTGATCGACGATTTTGCGAAAAAGGGCTGGGGGCGCTTTGCGCGCGCGGTTTCGGATCTGCCGATCGGGCACATCCGGATGGAAGAAAGCACCCGCCTGCAGACCGGGGATCACCAGTGGCGCGTGATGATCGGCAATGGCCATACTCCGGAACATGCCTGCCTGATCGACGACACCGCCAAGGTGATGATCTCCGGCGACCAGATCCTGCCGCGGATTACCTCCAATATCTCGACCATGCTCAGCGAACCGACCAGCGATCCGCTGGGCGAATGGCTGGCGAGCATCGCCCGGTTTCGCGCCGAACTGGACAATGATCTGCTCATTCTGCCCGCGCATGGCCGCCCCTTTCTGGGCGCGCATCAGCGGCTTGACGCACTCGCCGAGCGCCATAACGAAGCGCTGGATGATCTGGAGCAGGGGCTGCGGGAAAGCCCCAAGCGGGTGGTCGACAGCTTCCCCTATCTGTTCAAGCGGCCGATTACGCCCGATGTCATCGGCATGGCCAGCGGCGAGGCGATGGCAACGCTCCGCCACCTGCAATATACCGGACGCGCGCAGCTTGAAATGAAGGATGGTACAGCCTGGTATAGCGCTGCGTAATCGGTGCCCTCAGCTTACGACCGGTTTTGCATCCGGTGGCGCCGCAACGCTGCTGCTATGGCAGTGCAAAGCATAGCCCCGCAGAAAAATAGCCAGGGAGATCAGCGCGATGATGCCCGCGAGCCCAAAGGGGGCGCCGGGTAGATAATAAGACGTATGGGCAACCGTGAAGGCCGCGAATACAGCCGTAAACATCGGCGGGCCAATGACCGAGCTCAAGCTTTGCAGGCTGGCAATCGCGCCCTGCAATTCGCCTTGGGTTTCGTCAGAGACCGCCTTGCTCATCAGTCCATTGAGTGAAGGCTGGAACAGGCCCTGCAAAGCGCCGACCGGAATCGCGAGGAAGATCATCCAGCCTTGTTCCGGGCCAGCTATGACATAGGCAATGGTGCTGATGGACATGCTGGCGGCGCCCATGATGACAGCTTTGCGTTCTCCAAGACGCGGGATAAGATAACGGATCAGCAGGCCCTGAACCAGAGCAGCACCCGCGCCCACGAGCGCAAGCGCCATACCTACGGTAAAGGCGCTCCACCCGAACGCCTCAATCGCGTAGAAGGCAAAAACGATCGGATAAACCACATGACCGATCATCCAGACCAGCAGCGCCCCGGCATACCACAATACCACCCGGTTCTGACCGCTCAGGCCCTTCAGCGCGACGAACGCGTTGGCCCTTGCGATCTGAAACGGCCTCCGCTTTTCCCGGGGCAGGCTTTCCCGCAGCATGAAAAAGCCGAAGACCAGATTGGTCGCAGCGAGAGCCGATGCCGCAAAGAAGGGCAGGCGGATATGATATTCTCCGAGCAAACCGCCCATCGCGGGCCCTATGATAAATCCGAGGCCGAACGCCGCCCCGATCAGGCCGAAATTCTGCGATCGTTTCTCCGGCGGGGACATATCGGCGACATAGGCATAGGCGGTGCTGAAACTCGCGCCCATGATGCCGGCAACGATCCGCGCAACGAACAGCCACAGCAGAGACGGAGCAAAACCCATTAGGGCATAAGCAATCGAATAGCCGCCAAGCGCGCCAAGCAATACGGGCCTTCGCCCGAAACGGTCCGAAAGATTGCCGATGACCGGCCCGAAGAAAAATTGCATGACCGCATACGCAAAGGCTAGCCATCCGGCGTCGATAGCGGCGTCCGAGAGGCTGTCGCCGGTGATCTGGGTAATCAAATCCGGCAGGACCGGCATGATGATACCAAAACCGATCATATCGATCAGAACCACCAGAAATACAAAGGTGATCGACGCCTTCGCCGCCTTTGGCGATTGTGATTCTGCTGTTGTGGAAGTCATATTCTCCGTTAGCAACAGCGACGGCAAGTCAGCAACGACTTTTGCCCAGAATTTTCATTGTCAGTTCAGACCGGTTCACTTACATGAATGTCAATGACCGAAAAATCTCCCGAACAGTCGCCAATCTGGCAATCGCACTATAATCATCCAACCCAGTGGGACCAGACTTACCCGCCCTTATCAATGCCGGGCATGTTCTTCCGCTCTGCCGAGCAGCGGGGCGATGCCAATCTGCTGGATTTCATGGGGCGGAAATATAGTTATCGCGATGTCGCTGCGGCAGCGGTCCGCGTGGCCAAGGGGCTGCAGGACCTGGGGGTCGGCAAGGGCGACCGCGTTGGTCTGTATCTGCCCAATGTGCCGCATTATGTTTGCGGCTATTATGGCGCGATGGCGATCGGTGCGACCGTGGTTAATTTCTCGCCTCTCTATACTGTCGATGAGCTCAATCACCAGGTGGAAGACAGCGGCACCAAAATTCTGTTCACGCTTTCCGCCACTGCGCTTTTCCCGACCGCCTATGAAGTGCTCGAACAGTCGAGCCTTGAGCGACTGGTCGTCGGCAGCATCTCCGGTGCGCTGCCGCCGGCAAAGGCGTTGTTCTATTCCGTGTTCCGTCGCAAGGAGAGCAGCCCGCAGCCTGATGACGACCGGATCACGCCGTTTTCCGTCCTGATCGGCAATGACGGCGATTTTGACGCTCCTGATATCGACCCGGAAAAGGATATCGCACTGCTGCAATATACCGGCGGCACCACCGGTACGCCCAAGGGAGCGATGTGCAGCCACCAGAATCTGACCGCCAACGCGCGGCAGATCAACGACATTGATCCCTATCTCGACGAGGTCGACCGATTGATGGGCGTGCTGCCCTTCTTTCATGTTTTTGCCAACAGCGCTGTGCTCAACCGGACTATCCAGCGTGGCGGAGAAATCGTGATGTTGCCGCGCTTCGACGCCAAGCAGACCTTGAAGGCAATTTCCCGAACCAAAATTACCGCCATGCCGGGAGTGCCGACCATGTACCAGGCGCTGCTCGACCATGCCGATATCGACAAGACCGATTTTTCATCGCTCAAAGTATGCGTTTCGGGCGGCGCGCCCTTGTCCTCGGAATTGAAGAAGAAGTTCGAGGCGAAGACCGGCGCGAAACTGGTCGAAGGCTACGGTCTCACCGAAAGTTGCGGCGTGGTCAGTGCCAATCCGTACGAAGGGCTGAACAAGCCGGGGACGATCGGCCAGCCGGTGCCGGGGACCCGAGTGAAGCTGGTCGACAAAGGGGATCCGACAAAAGCGGCACCGGAGGGCGAACCCGGAGAGCTGATATTCTCAGGTCCGCAGGTGATGCAGGGGTACTGGAACCTGCCAAAGGAAGATGAGCAGGTGTTCGTCGATGGTTTTCTGCGTACCGGTGATGTCGCGACGATCGACGAGGATGGCTATATCAAGATTGTCGATCGTTTGAAGGACATGATTGCGGTAGGCGGGTTCAAGGTCTTCCCAAGCCAGGTCGAAGATGTTCTTTACAAGCATGAAGCGGTGAAGGAGGCTCTGGTGATTGGCGTGCCTGACTCCTATCGCGGCGAAAGTCCTAAGGCGTTTGTCGCTCTGGAACCCGACAGCACGGTGACCGGCGAGGAGCTCAAAGACTGGTTGAACCCGCAACTGGGGAAGCACGAACGGGTGGTGGACGTGGTGATCCGTGACAGCCTGCCCAAAACCATGATCGGCAAGCTGGATCGCAAGACTTTGCGTGAGGAAGAACTGGACCAGGCGACCTGACGAAACCGGTCGCTACGCGGCGGAAGAGCGGATCGCAGTTGGCTGTGCGGCTATCCGCACCGGTGCTTTCGATCCGGTGTTCTTCACGGCATAGAGCTGTTTGTCCGCCGCTTCGAGAAGGCTGTTTGCGGTCATCCCGTCCCGCGGCCAAGAGGCGATACCGACGCTGGCCCGCACCCGAATGACATGCCCCTCGATCACGCAGGGCGTGACCAGCGCTGCGAGCATATGGTCGGCGCAGGCAGAGATTGAAATCGCTGAATCCGGTGACAGCAATACGGCAAATTCATCGCCGCCGATTCGAGCGACAATGCCATTGTTGCCGCAGGCAATGCGCAGCCGGTGCGCGACTTCGATCAGCAATTGATCGCCCGCCGCGTGGCCGAACTGGTCATTGATCGGCTTGAAACCGTCGAGATCGATCAACGCTACGGTAAACGCGCGCTCGTGATCTTCCTCGGCAATTTGGTTCTCCAGATGCTCGGACAGCACCCGGCGATTGAACAGTCCGGTCAGTGGATCGGTATGCGCCAGCTCGCGCATTTCATGTTGCAGGAGCAGCAGACGGACGAACTGCTCATTTTGCTGCGTGATCAGCCGATACAGAAATGTTGTTGCCATGATCAGACTGGCTGCAGCAGACCAGGCGAGCGGATCCCCTGACAACAACAGCATGATGGTCATCGGCGCGATACCGATGATGATATTCAGGATCGCGGCGAGCCGGATCGTACCCAATGTATAGATGGTGGTCAGTGAGCCCATGGCGAGCGTGAAGGGATAAAACAAGCGAATATCAGACGGCGCATGCACCCAGCTGAGCACACACCAGATACTGACCAATACGCAAATCGTCGCCGAAAAGAAGGTCGCCTCGGCGATGAACTTGCGCGCACGGTCAGGGCTGCCCGAAGCATTGCGGTCCTTGATCAGCGACATATAGCCGAGCAGGCAGCAACCGCCCATCGCCAACGGAATGCCATAGCGGACCCAAGCTTCGGCACCGGTACTGGAGGCATATAATACGAAGGGAATTGTCAGGAACATCGCAAGAAACAGCGCGCGCGACTGGTGCTGCATGCGGGTTGCGCTCAAGATAGCAAATTCGTCCCGCACCGTTTCCGGAACTGGCGGGATGAGCTTGCGTAAAAACTGTCGGACCCCTGACTGCATGGAGTGTTGCTAACAGCGATTTGTAAATGTCTCGTTAAGCCTAGTTCTCGACCGCGTCTTAGAACCTGCCGCGATCCCAAGCGAACTGCGCGGTTCATTGGTTTACGCGAATTTAACCAAGAATATACTAGATGCTCTGATCCGCAGGAAAGATCAGGAGCCACTATGTCCTTTGAGAACGCACGGTCGATTGTTTCGCAACACGAGGTTGGAGGTCAGGGGGTAAAGCGCGGAGCGCGCGATCCGAGCCTGCCGCAGAATGACAGTCTGGAACAGCGTGCAAAGCGCCGCAAGCAGATAAACGAGACTTCAACGCACTATCAATGGACCACGGACATCGCGAGCTTGCCCGGCGTGCCGCTGGCGACACATGTCCCGTCCGATGACCAGCCCTCGATCGAATGGTGGTTCAAGGTGCTGGAAGTTACCATAGGGATAGTGAACAACATCAGGGCTGTCCTGCTGGCCCCGATTTTTTCCGGTCTTGGCGAGGCCGAGCAGAAGATTCTCGACGATGCGCTGGCAGATGCCGAAAATATCAGGATCGAGGTCGAAGACTTGCGCGAAAAGCATCGCGTCAGTGTCGCCGGTCCCAGTCTCGAAAGCAGCATCGAGCAGGCGACCGAGGGCGTCGATATCAACACCCTGGACGCGCACCACAGCGCGCTGCGGGACATTATCGCCGTGATCATTGATATCCTGCAGGCCGAAAAGGCAGTCCACAAGCGGTCGATTGAAGCCTATCGCAATCTGTTCCAGACCCTGCCGACACCGGGCATTGCCTATACCTTCCAAAGTGATGATCAGTTTGCGCGGCTTCGCGTGGCGGGTCCCAATCCGATGCTGATCGAGGGCATTGACCAGATCCCCGACAACTTTCCGGTGACCCCAGCACATTATTCCGCCGTGATGGGCGGTGATACGCTGTCAAAGGCTTTGGCGGACGGTCGCGTATATCTCTGCGATTACAAGGACCTGGAAGTGCTTGTTCCCGGTGTGTGGAATGGCCATGCCAAATATGTCTACCGGCCGATGGCACTGTTTGCCGTGCCACCCGGCGGGTCGTCGATTCAGCCGGTCGCGATCCAGTGCGGGCAGGATCCCGACCAATATCCGGTGATGACCCCGTCCCCCTCTTCGTCGGAACAATGGGGCTGGGAGATGGCGAAATTCGTCGTCCAGGTGGCGGACTGCAACTATCATGAACTGTTCGCCCATCTCGCCGGCACCCATTTGGTGAGCGAAGCGATTGCCGTTGCCACCCGGCGGAATCTTGCGAAGGTTCACCCGCTGTGGTCGCTGCTGGTGCCTCATTTTGAAGGCACTTTGTTTATCAATAATTTGGCGGTTGAGACCCTGATCAACAAAGGTGGTCCGATCGATGATTTTTTTGGCGGCACCATCGAGTCGAGCCAGCGGGCGGCGGTTCAGGCGCGGCTGGCTTTTGACTTTTACAAGAAAATGACGCCGGTCGATTTTTCCGAGCGCCATGTCGCCGACACGGAAAAGCTTCCGGACTACCCCTATCGTGACGACGCATTGCTGGTGTGGAGCGCGATCCATGACTGGGCCGAGCAATATGTCCATATCTATTATGCTGACGATGCTGCCGTAACCGGTGACACGGAACTGGCCCAATGGGCTGCGTCGATCGCATCGGAAGGCCATATCGTCGGTTTCAAGCCGATCACTTCGCGTGCGCAACTGGTCGACGTCTGTACGATGATCATCTTTACCGCCAGCGCCCAGCATGCAGCGGTAAACTTTCCGCAGCGGACGATTGTGACCTTTGCGCCTGCTGTGACCGGTGCTGGCTGGACTGCCGCGCCTACCGAACAACAGGGCCATAGCAAGAGCGAATGGCTCGATTATATGCCGCCAATGTCGCTGGCGCTGCTGCAATTGTCTTCACTGGAATTGCTCGGTTCTGTCTATTACCGGCCGCTCGGCGACTATCGGACCAATCGCTTTCCGTATAAAAGCTGGTTTCAGGACCCGGCGATTACCGGCGACGAGGGGCCACTGGCGCGCTTCCAGGCTGGATTGCGGGCGGTGGAATCGCGGATCATCGCGCGCAACCAGCGCCGCATGCATCCCTATGTCTTTCTGCAGCCGAGCCAGATCCCGACCAGTACCAATATCTGATTTTGGTCAGCGCGGGCTGCGCGCTGCCAAGATTCTTTTGTTGCGCGCTTCCACTGCGCGAAAGGCAGTAAAGACGCCGAGGTTCGGATCGGTCATGCCGCTCTGACCCAGATTTTCCAGCTGCTCGTAGAACCAGTAGATGACGGCAAAACTGGCCACCGCCTTGACCATCTGGAAGCGCATCAGAAAGTCCAGCCAACCGGGAAGAAGGCTGAGCTTATCCTCATAGCGGGGCAAGTTATCCAGTCCTTCCAGCAATTGTTTTGGTGCGTCGGTCATCACACACATCGGACGGCCCAGGCCGATGAGATCGGCAGATCCGCTGGCGAGCGCGGCTTCCATCGCGGCGCGGGTGCGAAACCCGCCCGTGACCATCAATGGAACTTTCACGGCATCCTGCATGGCTTTGGCAAAATCGACGAAATAAGCCTCGCGGGCCTTGGTCGAGGGCGCAACATTTTGCTCCTCCTTTTCTTCCATGCCGTCAGCGCCCATCAGCGCTGGCTGTTCGTAGGTGCCGCCAGATATTTCGACGAGATCAACGCTCGCCGTTTCCAGCCATTGCACGACCTGCAGGCTGTCTTCGAAATTGAAACCGCCTTTCTGGAAATCGGCACTGTTGAGCTTGACCGAAATCGGGAAATCGGGTCCGACGGCGGCCCGCGTCTTGGCAATCACGGAGAGCAGAAATCGCGCCCGGTTCTCCAGGCTGCCGCCATATTTATCTGTCCTCAGATTTGATCGCGGGCTCAGAAAGCTGCTCAGCAGATAGCCGTGCGCCGCATGGATCTGAGCTCCGGTAAATCCCGCGTCCTGACAGGTTTTCGCCGCCAGCGCAAAGCGGTCGACAAGCTCTTCAATCTCTTCGACGGTCAGCGCGACCGGCTCGCCAAACTGGCCGCCGGGCAGCCCCAATTTGACTGCAGAGGGCGCTTTTGGATGTTTGTTGACATTGCTCTGCGTCTGTCTGCCACCGTGACTGATCTGCGCCCAGAAATGATTGCCATTGCGGGTGGCTGCCTGTGCCAAGCGCGTCAGTGCCGCCATCATGGCTTCATCCGGCTCCCGGTCGATGACAACATTGCCCGGGCGTTCCAGATGATCCCGATCAATCTGGATATTGCCGCTCAGCAACATCCCGGCACCGCCGTCGGACCAAAGGCCGTAAAGCCGGTCCAGTTCTTCGGTCGGCACACCGTCCGGGGTCGCCATACCCTCGGTCATGGCCGCCTTGGCAATCCGGTTGGGCAGGGTGGCCCCGCAAGGAAGGGACAGCGGATCGGCAAGAGAAATGGTCATGGAATGGCCCTCAAATGTGGATTGCGATTGAAAACTGATTCTGTCCGATAATGCAATTTATGGCAAGCGGAAGCGCATATTCCCGACATAAACTGCTATAAAACGGTATATTTGGCTTTTGTGATAAATAAGTTATAGTATGAAGGGAAATTCGCACGGGGGCAAACTTCCGGCGATCGCAGGATAGGCAATTCTGAGGGGAATGGAAATGGTTGCTACAGCATCTGGGAAATCCGTAACGAAACATGACGCGCGTCAGGACGTGCAGAATATTGGTGTCCGCTGGGACAAGAAGATGAGCAACAATTGTGCGGCGGCGTTGCTGGTCTACACGATGTTGCAGATATTTTTTGTGCTGAGGTTCATCGAGGCC
The DNA here is from genome assembly GCF_048269865.1 of Parasphingorhabdus sp. Taxonomy (GTDB): domain Bacteria; phylum Pseudomonadota; class Alphaproteobacteria; order Sphingomonadales; family Sphingomonadaceae; genus Parasphingorhabdus. The sequence continues at coordinate 23,131 of NZ_JBLWUA010000003.1, forward strand.
GAGGGCATATCGATCGCTCCCTATTTCGCACTGGTCTTGCTCGTTGCCGTGATCATTCCCTTTTGCCGCAACTTTGAACGGCGCTGGGCGACGAGGAATCACAATGGCCTTTCGGAGCAGAGTATTGCAGCGCGATTCCGGTCGGATCAGGTGTTTCTCTGGGTATTGGCCTTGGGCTTGCCGCTGCTGTTCGCCGGCTTGATCAAGGCTGCAGGGACGCTTTTCTAAGCATCTGTCCTTTCGATTGGGTAACCTTCCCGCTCCATTTCGTAGCCGATCGTTGACCTTCCCAGACGGCGTACCTATGTCGAGCGCATGCTAAAACCTTCCGCAGCGCAGGACCGCGCCGACGCCCTCATTTCCCAAGCCAAAAAAGCCGGCGCTGATGCCGCCGATGCTATCTATGTTTGCGACGCCTCAACCCAGGTACAGATGCGCCTCGGCAATCTCGAAGATGTCGAGCGCTCCGAAGGCGAGGAAATCGGATTGCGCGTGTTCGTTGGTAATCGGTCGGCCACCGTATCCTCGTCCGATATGGACCCGCAAATATTGTCGGCCCTGGTTGGCCGCGCGCTCGACATGGCGAAAGAGGCACCGGAAGACCAATATGCCGGTCTCGCGCCAGAAGAATTGCTGCTGAAAACCGAACCGGCTGGCATTGAAGGGGATGACGGCCAGGACCCTGACCCGGAACTGCTACGAGAACTTGCCTTGCGGGCTGAAGATGCAGCGCGGGCAGTTGACGGTGTCACCAACAGCGAAGGTGGTGGCGCAAGCGCCGGGCGCAGTATTGTTGCATTGGCGACCAGTCATGGCTTTTCGGGTGCCTATTCGACCAGCGGTTACAGCCTGTCTGCGAGCGTTGTGGCCGGAGAAGGTGACGGCATGGAACGCGACTATGCCTATCACAGCGTGCGCTTTCTGGAGGACCTGCAATCGCCCGAGAAAATCGGTAGCGAAGCCGGCGAAAGAGCGGTCTCGCGGCTCAACCCGGTCAGTTTTCAGTCGGGCGCGATGCCGGTTGTCTTTGATCCTCGGGTTGGCAACAGCCTGCTGGGCCATTTCATCGGAGCGATTTCCGGCAGCGCTATCGCCCGGAAAACAAGCTTTCTGCTGGACGCCCTCGATAGCGAGGTTTTTGACAGCGCGATCACCATCATCGATTGCCCGCATCGCAAGCGGGGCCTTCGGTCCAAGGCATTTGACGGAGAAGGCCTGCCAACCGCGAAGACTAAATTTGTTGACAATGGCCGCCTGACCCAGTGGATGCTGGAAAGCGCTGCGGCACGGCAACTTGGTCTGCAGCCGACCGGCCACGCCTCTCGCGGCGTTGGCGGCGCACCAGGTGTCAGCGTGACCAACCTTCACATGGGCAATGGCACGGTCAGCAAGGCCGATCTGATCAAGGACATCAAGCACGGGGTCTATATCACGGAACTGATCGGCATGGGGGTCAATCCGGTCACCGGTGACTACAGCCGCGGAGCAGGCGGTTTCCTGATCAGCAATGGCGAGATTGGGGCACCGGTTTCGGAGATCACCATTGCCGGGAATCTCAAGGATATGTTCAAAAGCCTCGTCGCTGCGGACGATCTGGAATATCATTATAGCATCAACGTGCCCACTTTGCGGACTGACAGCATGACTGTAGCGGGGGGTTGAGCAAATCCGTTAGTGGCGCGCTCATTGCCCCACGCTTATCGGATTGAAAGCGCGCGCTGAAAAGCGCGGGGCGAATGGAGGCATTTTTGGCTGAAATCGATTTTGATCGCGTTGTCGCTATTGCCCGAGCCGGCGGGACGCTTGCCATGCGTCACTGGGCTCTGGGTCGGAAAGAATCCAATATCTGGGAAAAATCGCCCGGACAAGTCGTCAGCGATGCTGATCTGGCGGTGGACCGGTTCCTGCGCACCGAACTGGAGAAACTGGTGCCCTCGGCTGGCTGGCTCTCGGAAGAAACCCATATCGACCACAGCGGAGCTGGCGACGAACTGACCTGGGTGGTCGACCCGATTGACGGCACCAAGGATTATGTTGCGGGCAAGACAGGCTGGTGCGTCTCAATCGCACTGGTACAGAATGATGCGCCGATATTCGGTGTGCTGGATGCGCCGGCGATGAAGGAAACCTGGGTCGCCAAGGCCGGTAGTCACACGGAGGTCAACGGCCGGTCCATTACCGCCACCCAGCGTTCGCAATATGAGGGCTGCCGCATCCCTGCAGAAGAACTGCCGCCGGAACTCAAGCTGACTGCTGTCCCGAAACCCAACAGCATTGCGCTGAGGATGGCGATGGTCGCCGATGACCGGGCCGACGTCGTTGCATCGACGCGCTGGGGCCATGAATGGGATATTGCCGCTGCCCACGTCATCGCCGCTGAAGCAGGCGCGAGTGTCACCAATGCGCTCGGCGAAACTCTGGTCTACAACGGCACGCACGGCAAAGCACTAGGCGTGCTGTGCTGTTCGCAAAATCTGTATGACGAAGCCGTCGCACGGATCAGCAAATATGTCTCCGACAACGGAGCGAGCCACTAGACGGTTAAACGGTCCGCGCTCTGGTCCACAAACCCTGTCGATCCCGCTTGGCCCTTTTGGTCAGCGCCTGTCCGAAAGCTTTCGTGATCCAGCCGAGCTTTTTCCTTTTGCTGGTATAGATCCGCCGATCAAGCGAAGCCCCATCGCTTTTCCGGACCGCGCGGGCAATATCGCCATAAATACCGGCAGCGGCCAGCACCGCCCAGCGGGACCGAAACGGGAGGCTTGCTGCACCGACGCGCGCAGAAGCTTCATATTCTTCTGCCAGATCGCACAATTGGCTGACCAGCAGGATCAGCGTCTGTCGATATTCTGGTGCCAGGATCCGCTCGGGATCGATACCGGCTTCGACCAGCCAGTCCTGCGGCAAATAACAGCGACCGGCTTGCGCGTCTTCGGCGACATCGCGCGCGATGTTGGTCAGCTGAAACGCCAGCCCGAGATCGCAGGCACGGTCCAGTACATCATGATCGCGCGCGGAAACGCCCATCACCACCGCCATCATGCAGCCGACGGCACCAGCGACATGATAGCAATATTGCAGCAAATCATCTTCACTCTGCGGCCGCCAACCCTGAGCGTCCAGGGCAAAGCCGTCGATCATATCATCCGCAAATTTCTTCGGGATATTGCATTCCTGCGCCACCACGCCAAAGGCATCGAACGGCGGATTGCCGGTCTGTTCTCCACCATGCGCCCGCGCGGTCATCATCCGCATAGCGGCGATGGTCTTTTCGGGATTGGCGATTGTGGACATGCCGTGCCCATGATCCTGACCGTCGGCCAGATCATCGCAGGCGCGGCACCAGTAATAGAGAAGCCACGACCGTTCGCGGGTCTGCCTGGCAAATAGTTTCGACGCCCGGGCGAAGGATTTTGATCCCCGTTCGATGCTGTCTTTGGCGTGAAGTATCAGATTGGTGCGATTCATCGCGCGTTACCCCAGGTCTTCCAGCATCAGTTCGGCAGTGGCCTTGGCGCTGCCGACCACGCCGGGAATGCCAGCGCCGGGATGGGTGCCCGCGCCGACAAAATAGAGATTGTCTATAATATCATCACGATTGTGCACCCGGAACCATGCGCTCTGGGTGAGCAGCGGCTCCAGGCTGAACGCGCTGCCGAGGTGCGCGTTGAGGTCGGTGCCGAAATCCTGTGGCGTATAGTGAAAGCTGGTGATGATACGGTCATGAATGTCGGGGATCAGCCGGTGACCGATCTCATCGAGAATACGCTTCTCGTAAATCGGGCCCATTTCTTCCCAGTCGATCGGCAGCTTGCCCTGATGCGGGACTGGTGCCAGAACATAGAAGCTGCTGTGGCCTTCAGGGGCCATTTCCGGGTCGGTGACCGTCGGATGGTGCAGATAGAGCGAGAAGTCGCTGGGCAGAACGCCATTGTCATAGATATCGTCGAGCAGGCCCCGGTAGCGTGGCCCGAACAGGATCATATGGTGCGGAATGCCCGGCCAGCTGCCTTTCAAGCCAAAATGGACGACAAACAGCGAGGGCGAAAATTTTTTCTTGAGCAGCTTTTCGCTGACCGTATCGCTGCGATGCTTGTGGCCAAGCAGGTCGCGATAGCTGTGCACGACATCGGCGTTTGAGGCGACGGCGTCAAATTTCTCGCTCCAGCCGGATTTGCAGGTGATACCCGAAGCCCGATCGCCGATCGTGTCAATTTTCGTGACCGGATCATTCAGCCGGATCACGCCGCCGATCCGTTCAAAATGTTTGACCATGGCGGCCACCAGCATGTTGGTGCCGCCCTTGGCAAACCACACGCCGCCGAGCCGTTCGAGCTTGTGGATCAGTCCGTAGATGGCACTGGTTTTCATCGGATTGCCGCCAACCAGCAACGACTGAAAAGACAGAAATTCGCGCAACTTTTCGTTCTTCACATAGCTCGACACCTTGGCGTAGACCGAGCGGTAGGCTTCATATTTCATCAGGGCAGGGGCCGCCTTGATCATCGACTTGAAATCGAGAAAAGCCTTGGTGCCCAGCTTGACATAGCCTTCCTCATAGAGTCCGCCGCTATATTCGAGAAACTTCTTGTAGCCTTCGACATCACCCGGTTCGATCGCCGCGATATTGGCGTACAGCTGCTCCGGATCATTGACATAATCAAAGTTGGTGCCATCCGGCCAGTTCAGCCGATAGAAGGGCGAGACCGGCATCAGCTCGATATCTTTGGCCATATCATGGCCACTCAGCTCCCACAGCTGCGACAGGCAATCGGGATCGGTGATCACCGTCGGCCCGCCGTCGAAAATAAAGCCTTCCTTTTCCCAATAATAGGCGCGCCCACCAGGCTTGTCGCGGCTTTCCAATATGGTCGTCTGAATGCCGGCGGACTGCAGCCGGATCGCAAGCGCCAGACCACCAAAGCCGGAACCGATTACGGCTGCTTTCTTGAACAGTTCATTCTGTGATTTTGCAACGTCACTCATAAGACAATCTTACTCATCGATATTTCAGCAATAGCGGAATAGCCTTTGAAATCGGAATAGGCGGCTTGCCGGTCAGCAAATTCGCCTGATCCATCCGGGTGGACTTACCGGCGTAAAAACGGGCCAGCAATTCCTCGTCCTTGGTATAGGTGTGTTCCAGCGTCTTGTAGCGCTTGTCGGGATCCGCACCAAGGAAAAGGAATGCGCACAACATGCGATAAAATTTCCCGTTCTTCCAATGTTTGGTCGCCAGATTTCTGAGCATCCTGTCGAGTTTCTTCTGGCTGATCTCGGGCATTTCGGCAATCAGGATCGCGGTTTTGACCGCCATCGGTAACGAATAGCTGGTGATCGGCTGGATCAGCGCGGCCCGGGCTCCGGCGCGCGCATCGACGCTCTTGTTAGCCTTCCAGAAGACCTCGAAATCGCCGCCATAGATGACCGGGAGCTGGCCCGCCTCTTCGCGCAGGATTTCGGCGATGTTCCAGCCCTGGGATGCCGCATATTCCGCGATCCGGTCGTGCGCGATCGTTTCGTCCAGCGCGTTTCCGTCTGCATAATAGGTGTCCTCGACAAACACCTCGGTCTCGCTGAACGGCAGGCAATAGAAAAAGCGATAGCCGTCAATCTGCTCGACCGTGGCGTCCATGATCACCGGCCGATCCAGTCCGTGCGGTTCCGTCAAACGCAGCATCTGGCCGCTGAATTTCTGCCAGCCGAATTCCAGCGCCGACAGATCGCCGCCGCCCCGCACATCCAGAACGGCCTTTGCAACCACCGGATCGCCGTCTTTGACAGTGACCATCCCGGCCTTGACCGTCTCTGCTTTCTGACCGCTTTTGAGGGCATTGGCTGGCAGCTTTTCGTGCAGTAACCGGTCGAGATTTTCGGACTCGATTGAGAAATAGCCGTTGCTCAGGCTCCGGCTATATTTCGGGAAATGCACATCATAGCTGTCCCACTGCCGTGAAATAAGCGGGTCCACCAGCCACCGGTGTTCCGGCTCGACGTCGCTTTCGAAAAAGGACCAGATATGGTTTCCGCCAAAATGCTCCTCGGCTTCGATGAGAGCGATATCCAGTTCGGGCCGCAATTTTGCCAGCGCCAGCGCCACCAGCCCACCGGCAAGACCGCCGCCAGCGATAGCCAGATCGTACTGGTTTGAGGAACGGGCTTGCTTCGGCATCACCTTGCCTTAGCCGATGCTTTGGGCAGGGGAAAGCCTGTCTGAAAGCATGTAGACGATTTATGCTTTATCCCTTGCCCCGCCGGGATCAGCGCCATATTCCGTCGGCCATGGATTACGCTCTTGCCATTCTGGTCTCGGCCATTGCAATGACTGTTATCGTCGGCGGTCGCTATCTGCTGACCAGCGGTTTTTTTGCCTGGCTGACGGTCAGGACGCGGCCTGGGCAATATGACAAGCTGAAGCCCCAGATCGGTCGCGAAATTCGCTGGTCGTTGTTATCCGCTGCAATATACGGGATCCCGGCCGGCATTGTCGCATGGGGCTGGCAAAATGAAGGCTGGACGAAAATTTACACCGATCTGTATGCTTACCCTCTTTGGTATTTACCTGTTTCGTTGTTCCTTTATTTGTTTTTGCACGATAGCTGGTTTTACTGGACCCATCGCCTGTTGCACCGGCCGCGGTGGTTCAAGGTGGCCCACGCGGTCCACCACGATAGTCGCCCGCCGACCGCCTGGGCTGCGATGAGTTTTCATCCGATTGAGGCGATCAGTGGTGCCGTGGTGATTCCGGCTCTGGTCGTCGCAATACCGATTCATGTCGGCGTTTTGGGGCTGGTATTGTTGGTGATGACGGTTATGGGCGTGTCCAATCACATGGGTTGGGAAATGTTCCCGCGCTCGCTTGTTCAGGGCAGGTTAGGCCGGTGGCTCATAACCGCGACCCATCATGAAAAACATCATGAGTTATACAGGGGTAATTATGGCTTATATTTCCGCTTCTGGGATCGGATCTGCGGTACGGATATCGGGCTTGCCGATCTTGGCGGCAGTTTCGGTGCTGCTGGGCGCAAGCGCGTACGCTAGCGAAACGTCCCTACCTCTTGCGCCGACAGCTTCCGCATCGATAGACTTGGCGATCACCAATTTGCGTTCCGACAAAGGCGATGTTCTGGTCTGCCTTAGCGCCAATCCGAAATATTTCCCGGATTGCGGCAAGGATGCCAAGGCGCGCAAACTGAAGATTTCGGCGGCTAAGGCCGGGACGATCGAGATCGACAGCGTGAAGCCTGGTACTTATGCTGTGGCCCTGATCCATGATGAAAATGCCAACGGCAAAATGGACATGCGGCTGTTTTTGCCGCGCGAAGGTTTTGGCTTTTCCCGCAATCCCAAAATCGGCATGGGCCCGCCGAAATTTGAATCAGCCAAGTTTACCGTCGGCGCGCAGGATGCTCATTATGCGGTCCGCATGAACTATATTCTCTAACCTCCCGGATCATCACGATTGCTGACATTTATGACGCGCTGGCGGCCGATAGACCCGATCGTCGAGCGATGCCATCGGACAAGGTTCTGGAAATTTTGCATGGAGAATCGGGCGTCGCCCAGACCCCGACTGTCATGCTGCATTGCGGGAGGTGCTTGAAGAACGGCTGGGGGGCTAGCATTTCTGCTGCAAAAAGATCATTTGAGATTATAACTGGGTTGGAACCGTTGGCCGAACTGCGCGTTTGAAGGGTAAGCAAACAACTGGGAACAAATCTTGAAAAATTCAAATATCTTGCGTCACACCGCTCTCCTTTCTCTCGGACTCAGTCTGTCCTCGCCGCTTCTGGCGCAGGAAGATCCGGCTCCGCCACAGCCCGAAAAATCTGTTTTTGACGGTGACTATTTGACGGCGGGTGTTGGCGTCGCTGTGGGCCCGAGCTACGAAGGATCGGACGACTACACGATTTCCCCGCTGCCAGTGGTGCTTGGCAGCTTCGGCGGCATCGATTTTCAGCCACGCGGTCCCGGTATCGCTTTTGATGTCATTCCCGATCAGGACGGCGCCAAGGTTGATTTTATCTTCGGCCCCGTTGTTCGCGCACGTTTCGACCGTGAGAATTCGATCAAGGACCCCGTCGTCCGTTCGCTGGGCAAGCTTGATTTTGCCGTTGAAGTCGGTCCTTTTGCCGGCATTCAGGTCAATCGGGTACTGAACCCCTATGACTCGCTGACGGCACAGGTTGACGTCCGTTGGGATGTCGCCGGGGCGCATGACGGTATGGTCGTGTACCCGAGCCTGACCTATTTCACGCCTCTGAGCCAGGGCGTCGTCACCAGCCTTTCGTTCAGTGGTGAATATGTGGATGATAATTATGCTGACTATTATTTCAGCATTTCGCCTGCCGGATCAGCAGCTAGCGGTCTGCCGACCTTTACCGCCGACAGCGGCTGGAAAAACGTCAGCGCATCGGTGCTCACCGGCGTCGATCTTGACGGCGACGTCACCAATGGCGGGTTCAGCCTGATTTTTCTGGGCAGCTATTCGCGCATGCTCGGTGACCCAAAACGGTCGCCCGTCACATCGATCCGCGGCAGTGCTGACCAGTTTTTCGGCGCAATAGGCGTGGGTTATACTTTCTGATAAGGCGGTGGATCGGCTAGGCCTTGGTCTGCTGCCCTGTTCTTCATTCCATCTATGAACAACCGGGTGGCCGGCAAGCTGCGCCGAGCGCTCTCAAACAACAGATTTATCGGCTGAGGGGTCGGCGTCTCGGTCCTCAGGACCTCGATCAATTGTCCCTGCCGTTCGGCATCCTGTATGTCGCTCAAGATCCTTCGCGTCGCGCCATCATCGGTCAGTGATGCGGCACGAGTGGAACGATGGAATAGCGAAACGTCCAGCCGGGTTTCCAAAGCATCGATCCCCCGTGTCACCGCTGGTGGCGATACCCGGAGGACCCGCGCTGCCGCCGAAAAACTGCCTTCATCGGCAACCGCGACGAACATCTCTAGAGTCTGAATTCGACCAATTATTATTACTGAATTTGTAATAGTGATGTTCAAAAATATGGTGTTATCTCTATTCAGGCAACGGATTATCTCTGGTTGTGCGCGGTCGACAGGATCGTTGCTTGTCGTATTCTTATGCCACTTAGACCGTGCAAACTGGAGAATGGAAATGGCGCAAAATTATATCAGAACCCTGTTCACCGATACTGCGCGTGCCATGCAGGAACAGGCCGGATCGCGCGATGCCTATGCAAGAATGGAGCAGGGTGCTGACGGGCCCGATATTCTGGGCAAGAAAGAAGCGATGTTTCTGGCTGCCCGTGACAGCTTCTATATGGCCAGTGTAACCGCAGATGGATGGCCCTATGTACAGCATCGCGGTGGGCCGGCCGGGTTTCTCAAGCTGCTCGGTGGCAACCGTCTGGCCTTTGCCGATTATAGCGGCAACAAGCAATATATCAGCACAAGCAATTTACAGACCCGGCCTGGCGTCTCGCTATTCCTGATGGACTATCCCAACAAACGCCGTCTGAAGATTCTGGGCAAGGCCAGGATTGTCGAGCTGGAAGACGATCCGGACCTGCTTCATTCGCTAATGGCTGAAGATTACAAGGCGGTCCCCGAGAGGATATATGTCATCGACGTGATCGGCTTCGACTGGAATTGTCCGCAGCACATTATGCGGCGCTTTTCTGAAGCCGAAATCGCTTCCGCAATTGCGCCGCTGACCGCCGAGGTGGAGCAGCTCCGCGCTGAAGTCGCGCGGTTGCGCGCCAGCCAACCCAACTCAACACCCAATCAAGGACAATGATATATGACCGCGCCTCTGACGACTGGAGTCCACCATGTTGGCCTAGTCCTTGTCGGTGGCGCACGGGTCGAATTCGCGACACCTTTTGCCTGAGCATTCAGCGCATGACAGAATAACCTCCACCATTGCCACCCTTTGAGAGGGAGCCAGCGTTCCCCGCAGAAGACGGATGGCCCGATTGCGCGGCAAATATCCTCTGCGGCTCCGTGTCACCTGGCTCCGTTCTGACAAGACCTTTAATCATCACTGGACCTGCTCTCCCACTAGCCTTAGACTTCTGCACATCGAACATGCGCTTTTGGCATGGAGGCAAGAGGAGCCAAACGCTGGGCAACACGGGCAATATCACCGGCTGGATTACCCTTTTTATCGGCCTCTACGCGGTCGCCGCGGGGACCGGTGAATTTCGACGTCCCGGTTTTTGGGCGAAAATGGTGCAGGAGATTCGCGAAAGCAGCGCGCTGCAATTTCTGACGGCAATGGTCACGCTGGCGCTGGGAGCAACCATCTATCTGGTCAATCCCTGGAATCCCGCAGACCTTCTCTCGATCCTGATCACTGTACTCGGCGGCTGGATATTTCTTGAAGGCGCTCTGATCCTGGCATTTGGCGACTGGTTTTTGAAGTTCGCCAGCAGGTTGACGGGCGGCAGCAATCGTATTCTGGCTGGGTTCTCCATCGTCGTTGGCTGCGGTGCGATATTTGCGGGCCTGGTGCGGCTGCAGGTCAGCTAAGAGGCGCTTCGTCGAAGCCCGATACCTAAGCCGCTTCCATCACCTTGAAATATTGTTTCAGCGCCGCCGCAATTTCCTGCCGCGCTCCGTCGGCCGTCGGAATCGCGCCCACTGCCGTGAACGACGTATGGATCTGTCCGGGATAGGTTGTCTGCCGAACCTCTGTGCCGGCCTTGGATAGCGCCTCTGCATAAGCCTTGCCCTGATCGCGCAGGGGATCAAATTCGCCGGTGATAATCAGCGCTGGCGGCAATCCGGACAGATCATCAGCGAGCAGCGGTGAGGCCTTGGGATCGGTGCGATGGGCAGGATCGGCATAATGGTCCCAGAACCACTCCATCAGCGCCTTCGTCAGCACGAATCCTTCCGCATTGTCGGTCATCGACGGGCTGTCATCACTGGCATCCACAACCGGCGTGATCAGGACCTGGCCCCTGACAGCCGGTCCGCCTGCGTCGCGCGCCAGCTGACAGACAACCGCCGCAATATTCGCACCAGCGCTCCACCCGCAAACCGCCAGTTCGCGCTCGATGCCGCCAAGCGTCTCGATATTGCCGGCAACCCATTGCAGGGCGGCGAAACCGTCATCGGCAGCGGCGGGGAAGGGCGCTTCCGGCGCATGGCGGTAATTGGCGGAAATGACGATGCTGCCCGTATTATTGCAAAGGTCGCGGCAGAAGGCGTCATCGGAAGTATGATCACCGAGCACCCAGCCGCCGCCATGGAAATAGAGCGTGACGGGATGCGGGCCGGCGCTCTCCGGCCGGTACAGGCGATAGTCCAGCGAGCCATCGGCGCCCGGATAGGTGCCATCTACCACTTCGCCGACCTCCGGCCCCGGCGGATTGCCCGCGTTCATGGCAACCGACGTGGCGCGCGCTTCTTCCGGCGACATGCTCTCAAATGGCGGCAATTCCATCTCGTCGAGTATTTCGAGCAGCGCCACCACATCGGGCTGCTGCCGTCTGACCAGTCCGTCATTGCAGCGCGCCCCGCCGGGGCCGTCAAAGCGGAAGCCGAGATAGTTCTGCGCCGCGACATCGTTGCAGACCCGGCGATAGGCCGCAACGCCGCCGACATAGGGTAGGCACACGCGCGGCTTTCCGGGCACATTCGCACCCATGTACCAGGACTTTGCCTGGGGAAAGAGCGTCATGTCGCTGGTCGCCGTGCCATATTCGACCCAGCCAGTTTCCGCCGTTTCGGTTGGGTCAAAAACGGTCAGCTCCTCTTTGCCCATATAGGCGAGACAGTCGGCAATCCATTCCACATGCTGTTCGATCGACAGCACCATATTCGACAGGACCGACGGGCTGCCGGGGCCGGTGATCATGAAGAAATTGGGAAAGCCCGAAACCGTCAGACCCAGATAGTTCAGCGGCCCGTCCGCCCATTTGTCTTTCAGGCTTTGTCCCGCCCGACCCCGGATATCAATCGCCAGCAGCGCGCCGGTCATCGCATCAAAGCCGGTGGCAAAGACAATCGCGTCAAAGGTGAAATCCTGATCCTGCGTGGCGATCCCGCTGGCGGTGATCGATGTGATCGGATTGGCCTTGATATCGACAATATCGACATTGTCCTTGTTGAAAGTCTGGTAATAATTGGTGTCGAGACAGGCGCGCTTCGTGCAGATCGGAAATTCGGTCGGGGTCAGGATATCGGCGACATTGCTGTCCTCGATCACCGACCGGATCTTGTTGCGGACAAATTCGGCCAGCGTTTCGTTTGCCTCCTCGCTGATCAATATGTCGGCAAATTCGGAACCGAGATGCGGGATCGCGCCCTTGTCCCAAAGCTCTTCATAGCGCTGCTGCCGTTCCTCGTCCGACACCGTCAGCGCGAAGTCCATCGCCTCCTTGCCCGGCACGCCGACCTTGGTCCAGCGCGCCTCTTCGCGGTAATCCTGATAGCGTTTCTTCACCGCTTCCTTCTCCGGGGCGATCGGGCCATTGCCGGCGGGTATTGAATAATTGGCGGTGCGCTGGAAGACAGTGGTGTGGTCGGCCTGCTCGGCAATCAGCGGGATCGACTGGATGCCCGACGATCCGGTGCCGATGACGCCGACTGTCTTGCCGGTAAAATCGACGCCCTCATGCGGCCAGCTGTGGGTGCGGTAGATCTCCCCGGTGAAATCCTCGATACCCGCGATATCGATATCCTTGGGCTGCGACAGGCATCCTGTCGCCATGATGAAAAACCGGCCAGTGACCGTATCGCCCTTGTCGGTAGTGACATGCCAGCACGATTGCTCCTCGTCCCAGACGGCCTGTTCCACGCGGGTCTCGAAGCGGATATCGCGGCGCAGATCGAAGCGGTCGGCGACATGCTGGGCGTAGCGGAGGATTTCGGGCTGGGTCGCATATTTCTCGCTCCACTCCCATTCCTGCTCCAGTTCGGGATCAAAGCTGAAAGAATAGTCGATGCTCTCGATATCGCAGCGCGCGCCGGGATAGCGGTTCCAGTACCAGGTGCCGCCAACATCGTCGGCGGTCTCAAAGGCGCGGGCCGAGAGTCCCATTCCGCGAAATTTGTGCAGCAGGTAGAGGCCAGCAAAGCCCGCCCCGACAATGATTACATCCAGCTGTGCCTTGTTCGATTCCGTCATCATCCACTCCATTTGGCGCCTCTGCGGGCTTTGCAGGAAAGATAACAGATCACCGCGCGGGATACCAACATTTTTAATCGACCGATTAAACTAAAGCCTGGTTGCGGCTGTCGCCAGAATTGGCATGACATCCGGTCAGCAAGTCTCTACGTTCCTGTCATCCCCGGGGAGTCGTTTGACTGAGAGGCAGGTGTAACGCCCTGCGACCCGCTGAACCTGATCCGGCACCGTGGAAACGGGCTTACCGGCGGAGGGAGGGAGCGGTTTTCACCAAAACCCGCCCTCGTTCCGCGAATGACAAAGGAACGACACATGGCCGACCTCCCCGCAAAAACCGAAATTGGCGTCACCACCGGAGCGATCCGCGGTTCCAAAAAGGTCCATGTCGCAGCGCACAGCGGCTCCGGCATCCGCGTTGCGATGCGCGAGATCGAGCTGGAAGGCGGCGAGGATCCGATCCGCGTCTATGACACCAGCGGACCCTATACCGATCCCGAAGCGCTGATCGATATCAAGACCGGCCTCAACGAATTGCGCAGCCCGTGGATCCGCGCCCGCGGCGATGTCGAGGAAGTCACCCAGCGCGAGGTCAAGCCGGAAGACAATGGCCAGCTCGGCCCCGACCGCTCCGGCGGCGTCGCGCCATTCCCCAATGTCCGCCGCAAGGTGCTGCGCGCCAAGCCAGGTGCCAATGTCTCCCAGATGCATTATGCGCGTCAGGGCATCATCACCCCGGAAATGGAATATGTCGCCGAGCGCGAAAATCTCGGGCGCGAACGGCTCAAGGAATATAAGCGCGACGGCGAAAGCTTCGGCGCTTCGATCCCCGACTATGTCACTCCTGAGTTTGTGCGGGATGAAATTGCACGAGGACGCGCGATCATCCCCAACAATATCAACCACCCGGAATCCGAGCCGATGGCGATCGGCCGCAATTTCCTGGTCAAGGTCAACGCCAATATCGGTAACAGCGCCGTTGCCTCGGACGTTGCCAATGAAGTCGACAAGATGGTCTGGTCGATCCGCTGGGGTGCCGACACGGTCATGGACCTGTCGACCGGCCGCAATATTCATGACACCCGCGAATGGATCATCCGCAACAGCCCTGTGCCGATCGGCACCGTGCCGATCTACCAGGCGCTCGAAAAGGTCGGCGGCGTCGCCGAGGACCTGACCTGGGAAATCTTCCGCGATACCCTGATCGAGCAGGCCGAGCAGGGCGTGGACTATTTCACGATCCACGCCGGCGTCCGTCTGCCCTATGTGCCGATGGCGGCCAAGCGCGTCACCGGCATCGTCTCCCGCGGCGGCTCAATCATGGCGAAATGGTGCCTCGCCCATCACAAGGAAAGCTTCCTCTACGAGCATTTCGACGACATCACCGAGATCATGAAGGCCTATGACATCGCCTACAGCCTCGGCGACGGCCTGCGCCCCGGCTCGATTGCCGATGCCAATGACGAGGCCCAGTTCAGCGAGCTCTACACGCTCGGCGAACTGACCCACCGCGCCTGGAAATCCGATGTCCAGGTGATGATCGAGGGCCCCGGCCATGTGCCGATGCACAAGATCAAGGAGAATATGGAAAAGCAGCTCGAAGTCTGCGGCGAGGCGCCCTTCTACACGCTCGGCCCCCTAACCACCGACATCGCGCCCGGCTATGACCATATCACCAGCGGCATCGGCGCCGCCCAGATCGGCTGGTACGGCACCGCGATGCTCTGCTATGTCACGCCCAAGGAACATCTGGGCCTGCCCGACCGCGACGACGTCAAGGTCGGCGTGATCACCTACAAGCTCGCCGCCCACGCCGCCGACCTCGCCAAGGGCCACCCCGCCGCGCAAGTCCGCGACGACGCGCTCTCCAAAGCCCGCTTCGAATTCCGCTGGCGCGACCAGTTCAACCTGTCGCTCGATCCGGATACGGCAGAGGAATTCCATGACCAGACCCTGCCCGCAGAAGGCGCCAAGACCGCGCATTTCTGTTCCATGTGCGGGCCTAAGTTCTGCTCGATGAAGATCAGCCAGGAAGTGCGCGACTTCGCCTCGAAGCAGAACTCTGATCCCGACAGCTTCCTCGAAGCCACGAAGTCTGGCGCCGACACCGCCGAGGCGAGCCGTCAGGCCGCGCTGAAGGGGATGGAGGAGATGAGCGAGCTTTACAAGGAGAAGGGCGAGCGTCTCTATCTGCCGGAAGTGGAAACGGAATAGCGCGCGAAGCCTGTTGCAAGCTGGTGTGTTCTGGCGCAGTCTCCCCCCTTATCTAATGGGGGAAGCTAGCATGAAACGTATGATCGCATTTTCGCTGGGCTCGGTTCTGGCCTGCCTTGTTGCCGCTTGCAGCCCGGCAGCCGAAGAGGTTCCGGTGGAGGAGCAGGCCGCGCTCGAAACGCTCATGCCTGAAGACCCCGAGGCGCTGGCCTTTCAGGAAGCCGTCGGATATTCCGATGCCGTGATCGTGGGCGATCTGGTGATCCTGTCAGGCGTGATGGCAGGGCCAATGGAAGGCGACGAGGGCATGCAACCCGCCTTCACCCGCGCTTTCGACCAGATCGGCAGTACGCTTGAACGCGCTGGTGTCGGCTGGGATGACGTGGTGGAACTCGAAACCTTCCACGCCGGCCCGATGGGCCCGCAGCTTGACGAATTCGTGCAGGTCAAGAACCGCTTCATCACCGCTCCCTTCCCGGCCTGGACGGCGGTGGGCGTGACCGAGCTTTACGAGCCGACGGCGCTGGTAGAGATCAAGATTACGGCGAAGAGGTGACGGGATGGGGCTTTTTGCTCGATGAAGATCAGTCGGGACGCGCGCGAAATTGCCGTGGAAGGCATGGAGGAACTGTCGCGGCGTTACCGTAAAGGTTGTGGGCTAGGCGCATGCGGACTGATCTAGTCTTGCTGCTCGCTGCCGTAGCTGCGCTTCCGGGGGAGCGTGCTATGGCGGCAGGTGCGGTGCCTTTCGATATCGAAACGGCCATTGCAGCCTTTCGTGCTGGCGAGGCCAAGGCACCGACCACATACGATATTGGCTACCTCTCGCGCTGCAATGGGCGCTGGGTGGTCCACGCCGATGCAGTGGACGATGGGGCCTTCCCTGCAGATGCCGAGGCGCGTTTTCCCGACGAGTTCCGGCTGCCCTATGCCATCACCGCGATGGACTATTTCAACGCCGATCCCCCCGAGATCGAGAGCATGTTCGATGCCCAAAACAAGGCGGAGCGATTGCTGCGTCTGGCACTGGCGGGTGAGAAAGAGGCCACCCGTCACTATTTCGAAGCTCTGGGCCGCTGCTCACTCCTGGCTCAAACGGTGGGCGCTTCAGCCGACTAAATCGCGTGAGAATGCGGAAGAGGGCGGGAAACTGTATGTAAAGGCCGGTGATTGGCCCAACAAACGACAGTGGCATGGATCGCTCCGCCAGTGTATAGTAACCATGTTCGGCAGGGGATCGGCGGCGTTCACATCGCTCGGTTCTGCAGGCCCTATCGTGCCACCAGTTGGGAAACGGATCGTGTTTAACGAAGCGGAGGGAGCGAACACGTGAGAGCGAGCCATCTGAGCGGTTTGTTTGCCATCGCCCTGTGCGGTTGCGCCGGAGATGACGGGGCCAGCGCCCCTTCGCCCGCACCGCCAGCTGCGACGGGCCAGTCTACTCCCACTCCCGCTCCGACCTCGTCTCCGGCAGCGCAGCATGTCTATCCCTCGGCGTCTGAATCCACGCGCCTGGCTGCGCTCGACCAGTTCTGGACCAGCTGGAAGAGTATCTATCTCAAGGAAGGCTGTGGCGGCGCCTATGTCGACGTCTCAGGTGATGGCAAACCCGCCTATGGCGGCAGCGCCCCCGATACGCTGACGGTGTCCGAAGCCCACGGCTACGGCATGCTGGCGCTGGTGCTGATGGCGGACCGGGACCCGGAGGCCAAGCTGCTGTTCGACAAGATGGTGACCTACTTCCTGGCCCATCAGACCGCCGCCGGCGAAGGGCTGATGAGCTGGAACCAGACGCGCGACTGCAAGGATGCCCCGGACGGCGGAGATACCTCGGCCACCGACGGGGATCTGGATATTGCGCTGGCGCTGCAACTCGCCGATGCGCGGTGGGGCGGCTACGGGGATGCCGCCGCCAAAGTGCGCAGCGCCATATTGGCCCGGGAAACCACCGCTGATGGCATGATGCGGCTGGGCGACTGGGCGGTTGAGGCGCCTTACGACGATGCTTCGCGGTCATCGGATTTCATGCCCGGCAGCTTCTACCTGTTCGCTTCGGCTGACAGCGGTGAGGCTGCGGCATGGACCAAAATTCGCGACAGAGGCGATGCCGTGTGGGGAGATCTGTCCGCCGCCTATGCGCCGGATACCGGCCTCGTGCCCGATTTTCTGGTGGGTCTTCCGGACGATCCCAAGCCTGCCAGTCCCAATTTTCTGGAAGGAGAAAACGACGGCAATTTCTCCTGGAACGCGTTCCGTTACCCCTGGCGGCTCAGCCTTGATCTGCTTGCCAGCGACGATGCCCGCGCCGCCAGCCGCCTTATACCCATCAATGCATGGATCATGGCGAAGACGGACGGCGTGCCCGCGCAGATTGCCACGAGCTACCGTCTTGATGGCACGGTCCTCCCGGATCAATCGGGGCAAAGCGCAGCCTTTATCGCGATGTTCGCGGCCAGTGCGGTGGCTGGCAGCGGCGATGCGGCGGCGGATCAGAAGTGGATGGATGCCCTGTGGGCTGACCTCAATGCGATCCCCGCCGCCGACGAGGACTATTTCGGCAACACGTTGAAGCTGCTCTCGATGATGGAACTGGCCGGGCTCTGGCCGAAGTAGGCAAGGTCCGCGAAGACACCAGCCGCCAGATCTGGATTACCGTGACAGTTTACTAAATGCCCAAAACTGAAACTATGATCATAGTGTACTCAACCCATCCCCATGTTAAAATAATTCTATTTCCCGACATATTGACTTGATCGCCAGTTCACAGGCAGAGACCCGTTCCAGTTTTACAACGCGGGAATGAAAAACCTCGCACCAAGTCACAAAGGCGCTAGAAGGCGCACAGGACCATGCACTGGCGTATAACCGCTGTGCCATCCGCCAACCATTATCGGCGGGGATTGGATTGAGGGAGAATTGAAGCGATGCTGACCGGAACCGGATTGTTGATTGCGGCCCTGGTCGCGCTTTCGGGTGAGGACGCGTCGGCGGAGGAAAGCGCGGCGTTCGATCCGCAAATCGCCGCAGCAGCCTTCGTTAAAGGAGAGGCGGAGGCGCCGATGGTCTATAATGACCGCGACGTATCGCGCTGCAGCGGCCGCTGGATATTCCACGCCGATGCCGTGGACGAGGGCCGTTTCCCCAGCGCGGCAGCGGCTGCCTTCCCCGAGGAGCTGCGCTTGCCCTATGCCGTCTTTGCGGTGGAATTTTTCCGAACCACGGACATGGACCAACCGGCCTATCGTGATCCCGTCGACACTGTCGAGCGAGAGCTGCAGCGCGCGCTCGCCGGGGATGAGGAGGCCAGCCGCCGCTATTTCGAAGCGCTTGGCCGATGTTCCCTGCAGGTGGAGGAAGTGCGCGACGATTCTGTCGGCCCGGTCGAGGGCCCCGCAACGCCCAATCCCGAAACGAGCTTTGAACGGCTCAAGACGCTGGCGGGTGTCTGGCAACCGCTCGGCAAGCCGGAGAGCGCCTTGCGAATCCGCTTCTATCCGACCGCGGGCGGATCGGTGCTGGTCGAGGAATGGACCGGCAATGGCCAGCCCCATTCGCTGACCGTCTATCACCGCGATGGCGACGCGTTGCTGGCGACTCATTATTGCCCGCAAGGCAACCAGCCGCGTCTGGAGCTGGTGCCGGACACGGCCGGGGGAATCCGCTTCGCGTATCGCGACGCCACCGATCTCGACCCAACGCAAGAACAATATCAGTCCGCACTGCGGTTCGCGTTCGCCGGCCCTGACCGCATGACGCGCAGCGAAAGCTACCGTGACGTCCACGGCGAGGACCATCCGTCGGAGCTGGTGCTGGAGCGCATAGCGGACTGACCATCGGTGGTCGGGTGGTGCAGCGCGAAGGCGGTGCGCCTGCTATTGACCGTGCCACAGGCGTCGCCGTCAGGTCGCATTGAGAGTTGAACCACGACGCCATGTCGGCATAATCTGGGAAGCTCCATCGTACCGAAAAGACGAGGCCAACCATGACCCAGACCACCGAAGATAATCGCGCGCTGATCACCAGGGCCTTTGCCGGATTGAAGCACGGTGATCCTTCGCATTTCCTGCCGCTGTTTGCCGAGGATATCGAGTGGCGGGTGATGGGCTCGAGCGCCTGGTCGAAACAGGCGAGCGGGCTGGCGGCGGTCGAGCGCGATCTGGTCGGTCCGCTGTTCGCGCGCTTTGCCGGACCCTATTGCAATATCCCGGAGCTGATCATCGCTGACGGCGATCACGTGGTGGTGCTGGCGAAGGGCGATGCCGAGACCGTCGAGGGCAATCGTTATGACAATGATTATTGTTTCGTGTTCCGGATGCGCGACGGGAAGATCGTCGAGGTGCGCGAATATATGGATACGATCCTCGCAGACAAGGCGCTGGGCACGGGCGGCTGACGACGCACCCAGCGTCCAGTTGCGGCTGCCCTCGGAAAAGCGGAAATTTATCATCGGACGCGAAGCCGGAACCTTTTGCCGCCAGCGGAGTCGAATAGAGCATGAAACATTTTATCACCATCGCGCCATTGGCGCTGCTCGCCGCCTGTTCCTTCAACGCCGAGCCGGACCCCGCACCGGCGGACGAAACGGAGACCGCAGCCCCGGCACAGCCTGCGGAAGACCAGGCAACAGCCCCGGACAAGACCGCCCCCGCAAAGCCCGCTCCCGCCGACAAGACCGCGGCTTCGCCCAATATTCTGACCCTGGCCGGGCTCGGCGATCTGCGGATCGGCCAGCCGGTTCCCGAAGGCAGCAGCTGGAGCGCAGAAGGCGCTCAGGCATCCGACAGCTGCGTTGTTCTCGGGTCGCCTGACTATCCCGGCGCCTATGCGATCACCGAAGGCGGCAAGGTCCGGCGCATTTCGATCGGCAAGCGCTCGAAGGTCAAGCTGATCGAGGGCATTGGCCCCGGTGCCACCGAGGCCGAAGTAAAGGACTATTTTGCCTTCCCGGCAACGCCGCACCATTATGTCGAAGCCCCCGGCAAATATCTGACCGCGCCGAATGCCAAGAGCGGCGAGTCCGCGCTGCGCTTCGAGATCGACAGCGATGGCAAGGTCAGCCAGATCCACGTCGGCACCATGCCCACGCTCGCTTATGTTGAGGCCTGTTCCTAGAAACGCGGCGATAGCCTGGTTGGCGCAGGCCTACACTTCCGTTCGCCCTGAGCCTTTCGAGTAGCAGACGACCGCAGATCAACGGCAGGCGTTTCAACGCGCTGCCCCTATCCCAATCTACTTCGACAAGCTCAGCACGAACGGACTGAGCGACGCCAGCACGCTCCAACCCACTTAAGCACGCTTCAACCCATATCCTCCCAACCAAAAAAGCCGCCCCGATAAAGGGACGGCTTCTTGGTCGGCGCTGCGATGGAGGGTGGGGATGGGCAGCGCCTGTAGTTCAGGGAGTGTATTTAGATGTCGTCGCCGAGAGCGCCCTTGACTTCGCCCTTGACCTGCTGGGCCTTGCCCTTGGTTTCCTGGCCCTTGCCTTCGGCGCGGGTTTCGGGATCATCACTTTTCTGTTTGGCCTTGCCAACGGCTTCGTTCACATTGCCTTTTACTTTGTCTACGAGTTCGCCCATTTTCACGGTCCTTCTGTTTGGCCGGCTGTCCGGCCGGTGGGGGATGCCGGCGTCAGTGCCTGCACATAGTATCAAGGCACGAGCGCCCCGTTTGTTCCCCCGCGAAATGCATTCTGGCGCTGAATAAAAACAGTCTGGCGCTTGCCGAAGCGGAGCAGGCTGTAAAGCGATCTCCCGCCGCCGCCCGCATGGCTACCGATTAACGGATGCAAAGCGCTGCCGACCATGGCATTCCGGGCGGGAGGGGGAAATATCATGACCGAAACCATGTTCAAAACCGTCATCATCGCCACCGCCGCCGCGTTCCTGCTGGTCTTTGGCGCAGTGGTGCTGCCGCCACTGATCGCTGATCCGGATGTGCCCGCCGCCTTTGCCGCCGGTTTCGTCAATCCCTATGCTAGTGGCTATTCCGCCGATGTGCTGGCCTGCTGGCTGATCCTCGCCGCCTGGATCCTGCACGAGCGCCACAGCCGGGGCATCCGCCATGGCTGGCTGTGCATCCTGCTCGGCGTGATCCCCGGCGTTGCCGCGGGCTTTGCGCTCTATCTTCTGATCCGGATGCGGCAGCTGCAACGGGACTGAGCCCCGGCGCCGCCGTCAGTCCTGCTGCGCCGCCTCGATCATCGCGAACAGCTCGGCCCCGGTCAGCGTCTCGCTGTCCCCGGCAAAGCTGTAATAGCCGGGCTTCTCGTCAATAAACACCTGCCGTTTCAGGCTCAGGCCCTCATCCTTGTCCGTCGCATCATCAAACAGCCCGGCGCAGACCATATGCTCGCCGCTGTCTTTCAGCCGGTAAAACAGATGCGAACCGCAAGCCGAACAAAAGGCCCGCTCCGCCCATTCGGACGAGCTGTAGACGGTCATCTTCTCTGCGCCGTCGATCACCACATCACTCCCGCAATCAATCTCGACAAACGGCCCACCGCCCCAGCGCCGGCAGGTCCGGCAATGACAGGCATCAACATGGCTGGCGGCCTGAGAGGCGGTGATAGTGATGGCGCCGCAGAGGCAGTGGGCTTGGCGGTGGGTTAATTGGGTGGTGGTCACAGTGGTGCCTACTGTTGTCTTGGGTGGAGAGAGTATCAAAAATTTGTTACATTCTGGGGTGGTGGCATCGAGGCGCTCGTTAGTCCAATTGGATCTTGGATGCGAACTGTGAAAATGCTGTTTCCTGAAGGTTTGCAACTGCAGCGAATACGGCTGTGAATTTTGTCAGTGATTTAGCTACCCCTTCATTTGTGATGCGGCCCTTTGCAAAAGCATCATCTAATTGGTTGGCTAGAGGCAATAGAATGTCGAGTATTTTTTCCCACTCATTCGCTAATTCGAATGGGGAGGCATTCTTTTTAAATTTTATATCAAATTTATTCGGAATCGAACGGCCCAAAATAGTTTCCAAACACTGAGCCACCACGTAGATCAGGAGATAATGGGAGCCCTTTTTGTCCAAATATTTTAGTGTGGACTTCTCTTGTTCCGTTAAGGATTCATCTTCACTTTTGCTCTTTTCCAAAAGATTTAGTCGCTTATTATTTATAGCTTCCAATATAGAATAACAAAATGAAATATGTCGGGCTGTAGTTCTTTCAGTAAATACTTTTGAGTATAATTTGTCATTGATCCAAATATCAGATTTACTGTTATAAGCAATAACCGGCTCGCCATGGAAAGCTGTTAACGACTGCCCGACCGTGTAGGAAGGCAAAGTATATTTGCTACGTTTAATGGCGTCGGATGCGCCGCCTCTTCGGCCGCCTTCGTATTCCGCATCCGGGATTCGGGTGAACTCAATTCTTAATCGATCTTGGATCGCATCGTTGCTTCGAAAATCTGCTGCCTCGAGTTTATTTTGAGAATTATTGAACTTCACAATTTTCTCAATTAGATCATCACTCTCTGCTTTGACAAACCGTATTCCAACCATCAATTTCTCATCGATTTCCTCATTTGAGTTGGCAATTGATCCAGTGGTTTGCGCGCCATTTACAATCGAAACTCCGGTGATCGACAGCTTTCTTCCTTTTTTAGTTTTTCGGCCATATTCGTAGTTCAACACGAGCGAAGTCACTCCGTTGTTATAAACCAAGAAATTCTCTGGTTCATCTATAGCTGTTTGCTTTATTCCATTGTTGATGTTTTTTTCGCTTGAGCGTGAACCCAAGTAACTTCGTAAATTTGCCGAAAATAAATCTGTGCCATGGTCGCTGTAAAGTTTTTGTAGCCACCGACCGGGCACAAACGTGCTAATCGAAGACCATCGATCTTCTTTGTGTTCAATGACGTCAGGCACTGTGACTTCAAACGTGTCGACGACTATAATTGTCCGTTCTGCTTTTGTGTAAAGTGATTCGAGTTCATTTGTGTCAATTTCCTTGGCAAACACGTTGATATCTGATCCGCTACCATAATTCGCTAGCGCGTTGATCGCTGTTTCTTCTACGGTTTTAAGTTCTTTTTCCACATTTTTTGAAGCGGGGAGATTATGAACATACCAAATATGGAGTTGGTTGATCTTGTCCGATTGTAGAGCATCGCGTAAATCTTCCGCTCTTCCTCGTAACGATTGATCGAGAGTATCGATAGGGGCGCTTAACAGCCAGCTAATCGCTGTATTTAAATCAGCGGCTTTGTCCGATTTCGCTGCGGGCTTTTTGGTTTGAGCCACATAGCACTGTGCGACAACGGCTACCCCCGTTTCTCTATCTATGTAAAGTACATCACATTTACGATCGTTGCCGCCACCCGTAATAGATTCTGCGGCCAAATTTTTGATGTCGTCAAGATTGAAACGCAATTGAACTGCGAAAACACCAATGGCATCATTGGCCAATCCAAAAGAATCTCTGGTCGATTGGTAGGCTGCTTGCCAAGTTTGATTAGGGGTAACAAACATATTTTTGTCCTGTCAAATTATTTGCATGCTGGGTATTGTTTTGGCATTTTTATAGGAACCATCAGTATATTTGAATAACTTAATTTGGTTAGGTATTGTTTTTACTAAAAAGCCATGAAATGTATAATCATATTTTGTTCGCCCAAGAATTATTTGTATTTCTTTATGTTTGGACATCCGAGCTGTTGGCCTCAAGCATTTGCTTGCTATTTAGGCCTCCTCGAGCAGCTCGAAAGAGATGAAGCATAAACTCACAACCCCAATTCCTTAGCAATCAACCCCTCGCTAAAATAAGCCCGCTCGCACACGATCCGGTCCGTCCCCGGCGCAAATTCAAAGCTCGCCGCCATCCGCACCCGAAAGCTTTTGCCGGTCGGCTCGACCACCGTTCCGCCGACGGTCAGCGGGCCCAGATGGGTGCCGGTCAGCCAGAATTCGACCAGCACCACATGCTCGCCCGCCGGGCCGATCGCGATCACTTCATTGGCCTGGTCGGGAAAGGGCGTGCGCGACAGCGCGAAATAGGCGCGCACCGCTTCCTCGCCGTCGAACACGGTGCCATCGCCATAGAGCTCGTAGCGCGGATGTTCGAACGTATCGATCACCGCATCCCATTCATGGGTAATTTCCAGCGCCATATGATCGCGCACGATTTTCAGGCGCCGCTCTTCCAGATCGGTCATTGTATCTCTCTCCCTTTATGGGGTGAGTGTTGCGCAGATGGAGGCCGAATGCAATCGGCTTTGGTGGGTGAGGGGGGCCACATACTCGTCATCCTGAACTCGTTTCAGGATCCCTCTCGATTGCGCGCCTGCCGCACGAGATCCTGAAACGAGTTCAGGATGACGAGCTGGAGGGCACTCAATACGATTCCCGTTCGCACTGAGCTTGTCGAAGTGCCCCTATCGGCGTAACCTGTCCTTCGACAAGCTCAGCACGAACGGCAGCCCGCTCAAGGGAGGTGCTCCCCGCGCCCCACCAAAAACCGCTGTCCTACATCCCCCCAAATATGCCTTAATCCCGGCCATGACCAATCGCCCCGACCCCCGCAGCCGTGCGGTGCAGAAGCGCCGTATCTCCCGCATCCCGGCCTTCACCCCGGTCCCGCTGCGCGCGCGCGTGGATGGCTGGACACCGGTCCGGCAGGCCGAGTTTGTCGGTTATCTCGCCGAAACCCGTTGCATCAAAATCGCGGCGGGGCGTGTCGGGATGAGCCGGGAGAGCGCCTACCGGCTGCGCCGCAAGCCGGAGGCGGAGGAATTTGCGGCGGCCTGGGACGCGGTTCTTGGGTTGCCGGGGACGTCGCGCACGCCTTTGCCAAAGGTCACACTCGAAGGTCTGTTCCACCGCATCCGGCATGGTCGCTACCACCCGATCCTCAGGGACGGGCGCTATGTCGGCACGCTCCAGAAAGCTGACAATCGCGCGCTTTTGGCGGCGTTGACACGGCTGGACCGGCTTGCCCCGCCCGGCCATGAGATGCCCCCGGATCCGGAAAGTCACAGAAAATAAAAACATGCGGGTTTGTAAAGTTATCGCCGATGATTTTGGCCCGCGCACAGCGGATTTGCACAAGCAATCCCCGCCAGTTGATGGCAAAGCCGCTCGCTTGTAGCTTGTCACCGGAAACAGGGCTGGCGCTGTCCCCTTGGGTGACCAGCCCTGAAAACAGTTCAGGAGATATCCGATGCAGGAATTACTCACGATTACGCTCTGGTTCGCCGCGATATCGGTCGGCGTGATGGCGGGCATCTATTTTGCCTTCTCGTTTTTCGTAATGCAGGCGCTGGACGCCGCCGGTCAGGCCGTCGGCATGGCGGCGATGCAGTCGATCAACCGGGTGATTGTGAAATCGCCGTTCCTGCCGCTGTTTTTCGCCAGCAGTCTGGCCTGTTTGCTGTTGGTGATAGGCGGCGTGATGCAATGGGGAATAGCTGGTGCATGGCAGATGGGCTGCGGCGCAGCGCTCTATCTGGTCGGGATGCTGTTCGTGACGATCATCGGCAATGTGCCGCTCAACAATGCGCTGGACGCCGTCGATGCCCATGGCCCGGCAGGAGAGGCGATGTGGCGGCGCTATATGCAACGCTGGCTGCCCTGGAACCATGTCCGGACGCTAAGCTGCACCGGCGCACTGATCCTGCTGATCGCCGCGATTGCTGAACGATGAGGGGGCAGGGAGCTGATGCGATGAACGTGCTGATCCGCCCGGAACAACCCGAGGACGTGCCTGCTATCCATGATATCACCAAGCGCGCTTTTGCACCCATGGCCTATGCGGAGGGGAATGAGCAGGATTTGATCGACCGGTTCCGCGATGCCGGGGCCCTGGCCCTCTCTCTGGTGGCGGAGCGTGAGGGCGCTGTGGTCGGGCAGGCGACCTTTACCGAGGCGCTTGCGGCGGACGGGTCTTCTGGATGGTATGCGCTCGGACCGGTGGCAGTGGAGCCGGACCTGCAGAAACAGCATATCGGCAGCAAGCTGATCGAAGCCGGTATTGCAGAACTAAGCGCCCGCGACGCGGCAGGCTGCGTGCTGACCGGAGATCCGGCCTATTATAGCCGCTTTGGTTTCCGGCCCTATCCGGATTTAAGCCCGGATGAGCAAGTCGCGGCCTATTATCAGATATTGCCTTTGCGGGTGTCCGCGCCGGACAGTGTTATATCCTTTCATCCCTTGTTCTATGGCCCCCCGGGACAATGAAACGCCGGAGTTTTCTGGTCTTGTCAGCCGCCGGGTGCCCATCCGGGATCGGCCAGCTCAAATCCGGAAAATTCGAACCCCGGCGACACGATACAGCTGACCAGCGCCCAGCCTTCTTCCGCTGCGGTGGCCTGCCAGTGACCGGGCGGGATCAGATATTGCGGGGCTTCGCCAGCCAGAATGTCGGGCCCCAGCCGCATCGCGGCAACCGGTCCCGCGTCATCGGGCGCGGTGCTGATCGCCAGCGGGCTGCCGGCATGCCACAGCCACAGCTCCGCCGTATCGACCCGGTGCCAGTGCGATCGCTGTCCGGCCTCGAGCAGGAAATAGATCGCCGTCGCGCTGGCCCGCTCGCCATCCGCGGCATCGGCGCGCCAGGTCTCGCGATACCAGCCGCCCTCGGGATGGGGCAGCAGGCCGAGCCGGTCGATGATCGCCTGTGCTTCGGTCATGCCCGCACCGGCACTTCCTGGTTGCGCGCTATGTCTCCGACCCTGGCGACCAGCGCGTCGGCCTGCCGCTGCCACGCGGCGCTGGCGCCGTCTGGCCAGTCGGTCCCGGCGCGCTTCGCCATGGTCTCGATCACCAGCGTGAACCAGGCGGCATAGTCGTGCGCGGTGAAATCGGCATAATTGTGATGCAGGTCGATGAAATTGGTCACGGCATCTTCCACCCACCATTCGCCCGCTGCCAGCCCGAGCATCGCTTCCAGCGTCTCCCGCGTCATCCGCTCGCGCGCTGCTTCGGGGTTGAGGAAAGCGGGCGCATAGTGCGGATGGTCAGCGATAAACCGGTCGAACAGTGCGGCGGCCATGCCGTTATAGCGGTCGCCCAGCGCTTCCAGGCTGGCTTCCATCAACGGGGCGTCGCTTTGGTCCATGGCCTTATCATAGCCATGGTCGGGGTGCGATTGTCAAATGGCTTTGCGCTGATATTGCGCGCCGGTCTATTCCATCGGCGTGGTAAAGCGGAAGAATTTGCGCAGTTCCGCTTCCAGAACATCACTGGCGCTGGGCGGCGGCGAAGAACGGCGCGCCGCTTCTCGCGCCGACTGGACGGCGGGCAGAAGCAAGCCGACTTCGCTCTGGTTGTTACCGGCCGACAGATCGGTCCGGCCCTGAGCCTGCGCGCCGGTGGCGGCAAGGCTGAGGGTGAGAGCGAGGGCGGTGGTTATCATGGTCTTGGTCATCATTTATCTCCTTGTCGTTTGATGGAGATAAAATGATGGTCGCTGTTGCCCGATGCGGTGATGCGCAGCACATCCCGCGAAGAAAAGTGATCAAGCTACTGAGATGGGATACGAAAAAATCGCTGTTTTTGTCAGAAAGAGCCCGGGACCTCGCGCTGCGCCGGGGTTGGCTGCTCGGGCATCAGCAAGGCACGGTCCCGGCTGAGCGGCTTGGCGAAGGGCGACACCGGCTCCCGCTGCCCGGCATTGGCACCGCTGCTGGAGCTGCTGCTGATCGGGGTGCAGGATGCGCCGGACAGAAAGCCGAGCGCCCGCGCTGTCGAGGCTTCTCCGGGATTGCCCAGCGGCAGGCTGATATCATCCGCCGCCTGACAGCTGTTGGCGACCGAAGCGGCGAGGCCATTGTAATAATTGGCGTTACCGTCGGCATTCTCGGTGGCAAAGGCGACGATTCGGATGCGGTCGTCACAGGCGCTGCGGTCAAGGCCGATCTGCCCGACCGGCTTGCCGTAGCTGTTGCTGCCAACCAGCGCCATATCGCTGCCGAGATAGGGAATCATCGCATTGATCACCAGCTCGCTGGCCGAAGCCGAAGCGCCAGTGGTGATGAAGGCGATCCGGGTCGGCGCGACCGACTGCGCTTGCGGCCGAAAATTGCGGGTTTCGTTATTGGCGGACTTGCTGGGGCGAAAACGGGTGACCGACTGCACTTCGTTGCTGAACCGGTTGCGACCGAGCAGGTCAGCGAAGAGCTCCGCCGTGCGCACCAGCCCGCCGCCATTGTAGCGCAGGTCGATGACCAGATCGGTGACGCCGGCGTTGCGGAACTGCAAGAACGCATCGCGCAGCTGCGCTTCGGCGCTGTCAATGAAGGTCCGCAGGTTGATATAGCCGGTCTTCGTGCCGCCATTGTCGAGGATCTGCACGCCGTAGCGCGGCGAAATTGGCTGGATATCGTAATCGGTCTTGCTCACCGTGGTCGTGATCTCATTGCCCGCGGCATTGCGAAACCGGAGAACGCGGCTGGTGCCTGCCGTCGCCGGGCCGAGCGCGCTGCTCACGGCCGCCGCACCGCCCTGGGCGAACAACGACGATACCGTCTGCAGATTGGCGTTGCTGGTGCCGATCGCCAGCAGTTCCGTGCCACGGTCGATCCCCGCGGCGAGAGCTGGTGCGCCTTCATAGGCGTCGAGCACGAACACGCGGGACGCGCTGCTGTCATAGCTCAGGCGGATACCAAAGCCGGCCGTCGCGCCGGACTCGAGGAAGGCATTTTCCTCGGCGATCGAGGTGATATAGGTGAAAAACCGGTCCCGGCCCTGATTCCGCGCGGTGGCGGTCAGCGCATCGACGTAGTCCTGTACCGTGGCATAAGGTGTGGGGCTCAGGCTGGCCGGCAGGGTCTCCGGGAACAGATACCATTCATTGATCTGGTCAAACGCCCAGCTCTGCCGGTTCTGCAGCGAGCAGGTGGTGTTGACCGGGGTCGGCGTGGGTGCGGGCGCTGCGCCACCGCCGCCGGGCGGCAGGCTGACGACATTGTTGCTGCCGCCGCCGCCACCGCCGCCGCAAGAGGAGAGCAAGGCCGCCAGGGCCAGAATCGAACCGGATCTGCGCAACCTCATGAAGTCCCCCTTGCTGAACCGGTCCGACGCTAGGCGGGGCTAGCTGAACCCGTCATGATCAACCCTGATAAGGTCTGGTCCAATTGTCCACACAGAAAAAATCCGCCGGCATTTCTGCCGACGGATAGTTTTTCCTCCCCAGGAAAACTGGTTGGATCAGGTGCCCCAAAGGGGTGGAGCACCCGAACTCTTGTGGTTTATCCAAACTGGTTCATCGTGTTGTGCGCACCACCGGCCTTCAGCGCGGCTTCACCAGCGAAATATTCCTTGTGGTCATCGCCAATGTCGCTGCCCGACATGTTCTGGTGCTTGACGCAGGCGATCCCTTCACGGATCTCCTTGCGCTGGACGCCGAGGACGTAGCCCAGCATGCCGGCGTCACCGAAATATTCCTTGGCCAGATTGTCGGTAGACAGGGCCGCAGTGTGATAGGTCGGCAGCGTGATCAGGTGGTGGAAAATACCGGCGCGCTTCGAGCCGTCCGCCTGGAAGGTACGGATGCGCTTGTCAGCTGCTTCACCCAGTTCGGTGTCATCATATTTCGCATCCATCAGCGCATCGCGGTCATATTCCGAAACGTCCAGCCCTTCGGCCTTCATCGCATCATAGACCTGCTGACGGAAGTTCAGCGTCCAGTTGAACGACGGCGAATTGTTGTAAACCAGCTTGGCATTGGGAACGACTTCGCGGATCCGGTCCATCATACCGGCAATCTGTTCAACGTGAGGCTTTTCGGTCTCGATCCAGAGCAGGTCAGCACCGTTCTGCAGCGAGGTGATGCTGTCGAGAACGCAGCGATCTTCGCCGGTGCCCGGTTTGAACTGGAACAGGTTGGATGGCAGCCGCTTGGGCCGCAGCAGTTTGCCGTCGCGGTTGAGGATGACATCGCCATTCTTCGCCGTGGCGGGGTCAATCTCTTCGCAATCAAGAAAGCTGTTATACTGGTCGCCGAGATCGCCGGGTTCGTTGGAAACCGCAATCTGCTTGGTCAAGCCGGCTCCGAGCGAGTCGGTGCGGGTGACGATGATGCCGTCTTCGACGCCCAGCTCGAGGAAAGCATAGCGGCAGGCGCGGATTTTCGCGAGAAAATCCTCGTGCGGCACGGTAACCTTGCCGTCCTGGTGGCCGCATTGCTTTTCATCCGAAACCTGGTTTTCGATCTGCAGCGCGCAGGCGCCTGCTTCGATCATCTTCTTGGCGAGCAGATAGGTCGCTTCCGCGTTACCAAATCCGGCGTCGATATCGGCAATAATCGGCACGACATGGGTCTGGAAATTCTCGACCTTGTCCATCGCTGCATTCTCTGCCGCCGTATCACCGGCTTCGCGGGCCGCATCGATGTCGCGGAACAGCAGGTTCAGTTCGCGAGAGTCCGCCTGACGAAGGAAGGTGTAAAGCTCTTCGATCAGTGCTGGCACCGAGGTTTTTTCATGCATCGACTGGTCGGGCAGGGGGCCAAATTCGCTGCGCAAGGCGGCGACCATCCAGCCCGACAGATACAGATAGCGGCGCTTGGTATCGCCGAAATGTTTCTTGATCGAGATCATCTTCTGCTGCGCGATAAAACCGTGCCAGCAACCCAGCGACTGGGTATATTTGGAACTGTCGGCATCGTAAGCGGCCATATCTTCACGCATGATCGCTGCGGTATATTTGGCAATGTCGAGTCCGGTCTTGAAGCGATTCTGCAGCTGCATCCGGGCAACAGATTCAGCGTCGATACCAGCCCAAGTGCCATTCTGGTCATTGATCAGCTTCTGCGCTGAATTTTTAAATTCTTGATAGGACATGATATTCTTCCTTAAACTGGGGAGGCGGTTACACTTTCCGCTGTCAAATTGTTTGCAGCGTCTGTCAGAGCCTCTGCACCCGCTTACGCGATTGGGCTAGAAAATTTTGTCAATATTTTAGTCGTTATGTCGGACAAGCCGCAGCATTTTCTGTTAAATTGTAAATTTATTTACAAAAGGCGATGTTGGCGTGGTTCCAATCCCAACGCCGTCCTGCGTCGATCCACTGGCGGGCATCTTGGCTGCCGTATCGCCGATACAGCCGACCTCTATGTTTTCAGTAGATATCCCTATCGCAGAGGGTTTTCTGCTATTCTACCACCATTCAAGATTGAGCATTGCCTGAGCCGACTATTATATATAGCGACGCTCGTTGTTGTAGATGGCGCGGATGCGTTCACCATTGGCCTGTTTCACTCAGGTCACAGATGAGCGCCTTTCTGCCGCAAGTGCTGTTGTAAAGGAGAAGTTGAATATGGCTGAACATGAGAAGGCAAAGCTGGAGCGAATCCATGAGAAGATCGTGGAAGCGCAAGAGCGCCTGAAGCTGAAGAAAAGCTTCCATGATGGCCACCAAGCCAGCGCCAGAGAATTGTTGGCGCGATATGAATATCTTCAGTCACAACTCAACGATGATGTGGCGGATCTTGAAAGCCAGGGCCGCCATATTTCCAGTTTGGAAAAGTCGGTGTTGGACTGGGTAAATGGTATAAGATTTGATAGCTGACCCTGAATAATATGCGGCCCAGCCTATTCTCTGTCGGCTTTCAGGATGCCAATAGCGTGTAAAATTTGGTTGCTCTCTCTGGGCGGTTGTTCAAGCAACCCTTGAGTACGGGTAAGCTTCCTAATCCTTCGCTATATTAATCGCTTTGAAAAGTTGCTTATTCCGATAATGATAGGCCATCAAACGACTGATCTTTCACGCGATTGAGAAATTCTGAAATGCAAACTGATACAAAACCGCCTGGAAAGCTTCTGCCGACAACTCTGGCGGCGCTCGGTATTGTATTTGGGGATATCGGCACCAGCCCGCTTTATGCGTTCCGGGAGAGCTTTCTGGGATTAGCTCATCTGGATGTTACCGAGGCCCATATTTTCGGTGTATTGTCGATGATTACCTGGTCGTTAATCATCGTCATATCGATAAAATATTTGCTGGTCGTCATGCGCGCAGACAATGACGGTGAGGGCGGTATCATCGCTTTGGTTTCGCTGTTGCAAACCAAAGTGTCAGGAAGATCGCACGTCCGCCATGTCTTGGTCGTGGCGGGCTTGTTCGGCGCCGCACTGCTTTATGGTGATGGCGCTATTACGCCCGCTATTTCCGTGCTCAGCGCCCTGGAAGGCCTTGAGTTGGTCACGGTGGCCTTTACACCGTTCGTCATCCCGCTGACGATCGGAATATTGATCGGTTTATTCTCCATACAGCGGTTCGGTACCGCCAAAATTGGACGCGTGTTTGGCCCTATTCTGGTCCTCTGGTTTTCGGCGCTTGCGCTGCTCGGTTTGCGAGGCATCTGGCTGGAGCCAGGGATATTGGTAGCCTTGAGTCCAAGCTGGGCGATACAGTTCCTGTTGACGGAATCGGCAACGGCATTTCTGGTCTTGGGAACGGTCTTCCTGGTGGTGACTGGGGGGGAGACCTTATACGCCGATATGGGACATTTTGGTGTGAAACCCATCAAGCTGGCGTGGTTTGCGTTGGTCCTTCCGGCCCTCTTGATCAATTATTTCGGACAGGGTGCACTGGTTCTTTCTGACAACGAGGAAATTGCCCAACCATTTTTCCATCTGGCTCCAGATTGGGCCCTGATCCCGCTGATCATCCTCGCGACCGTCGCAACAGTCATTGCATCCCAAGCGGTTATCTCGGGCGTGTTTTCGCTGACTCGTCAGGCAATGCAGTTGGGACAATTGCCGCGCATGGCGGTGGTCCAGACCGATGGCGAAGAATTTGGGCAAATCTATATTCCGTTTGTGAACTGGATGCTGTTGTTCGCTACAATAGGGTTGGTTTTGCTCTTTCAGTCCTCCGGCAACCTCGCTTCCGCCTACGGGCTCGCGATTGCGATGGATATGGTGATCACGACTTTTCTGACCCTGTTCGTTTTAGGGCGATGGGGTTGGAACAAAGCGCTGCTTGCGGCCTTGGCGATCATGTTCATTCCGCTCGACTTTGCCTATTTCGGTGCCAATATCGTGAAATTCTTTGACGGCGGCTGGTTCCCAACCATCGTGGCAGTGTTAATCTTTACTCTGATGACGATTTGGGCTCGCGGCCGGAGAAAATTGAACGAGCAAGTGAAGCATGGGGAAATGGAGGCAGCTCAGTTCGTCAAGCAGTTGCCCTCCAGTTCAATAATTCGCACGCCAGGCATCGCCATATTCATGACCTCGTTGTCCAAAGGCGTACCGACGTCTTTGCTGCATCATATCAAGCATAATCGTTCATTGCACAAACATGTGGTCCTGCTGCACGTCGAAATCCGGCCGACCGCCAAGATTGCGGCTAAAGACCAGATCATTCTCGAGACGCTCGGTCCGGACTTTTATCGCGTGACCTTTAACTATGGGTTCAACGAACGCGTCAACGTGCCACATCGACTGAAACGGTGCAAAGTGAAGGGCCTTGATCTTGATTTTGACAAAGCCAGTTATTTTCTCGGTCGGGAAACCATAACCTTCAAGCGATCAGGAAATGTGATCCGCGCTATCAGCAATTCGATCTTCTCCTTTCTCAACCGCAATGCAGGAAGGGCGACGCTGTTCTATGGCATTCCTCCCAATCGTGTGGTCGAACTGGGGTCTCAAGTCGAAATCTAGAACAGTCGCAGCGCGCAATATATTGGTTATTGGGAGAGGAAGGGGCCTTCTGTCGACCTTCCACACCAACCCTATCCGAAATAGCGCATTGACCGTTTTTCGATATCAAGCTCGATTGAGCACGATTCATCATCCGGTGATCTCAAAAAGATGACAACCGGAAATATTGCTAAAAAAAACCATCTCACCATTAACCAATTTTACCATTTTTGCACATTAAGGGGGGGGGCAATGCGTTAACGACACACGAAGACGGGGGCTGAAAATTGAATATCAAATATCTCATTGAAGACACCGCGGGAGCATCGGCTATTGAATATGGCTTGCTCGCAGCACTCATTGGCGTCGGTATGATTGCCGCCGTCACCAGCACCGGCACGGCAGTGAATAATACGATGACGAATGTTGAATCCTGTTTGGCCCATTCAACTCAACCATGTGCCCTCAACGACGCTAGTGGCTCAGATGACAGCTCTGCTGATGGGGACTCTGGCTCCAGCGGCCCTGGTAGTATCACCACTGGCACGGAAGGTGGGCGGCGCAGGACTAGATAGAGCCATCAATCACTGCAATTGTCGGTGATGACCGACGATGTGGTTAGTGGACGGGTCAGCCAGCCGATGTTCATGCGCACGATCACCTGGCTCTCGCTAAGCCGGGTGGGAGGAACCGTGCTCGCCCAAGCGCTCCTCCTCCCGTCTGCTTTGCTGGTTGCCTATATCGCTGGCGTCGTCTGAGAACTAACGGATCAACCGTATTACGGTCCGACCCTTGCGATCCTTTAGCTGAGCGCGGGAATGATCCACACCAGTGACAATACAATGATGGCCAGCAGCAAAGAAGCCGCCAATACGATTCTGACATTATGAGCGCCGCGCGGCTTGTTGCTGGCTTCCCGCTCGCTTACTTCGATTTTATCACCATGCTTTTCCATACATTCTCCTTTTCCCTGCCGCGTCTAGCGACTTCTTTCCTAATATAAATACCCACTTAGGGGCAGCTTTACGGCCTTTTCCTTCCAAATGGCCAATCGATTACGTCACCCGCGATCAGCGCCCACCAGATGAATACCGGCTGGAACGCCAGACGGGGACCATGATAGATCCAACTTGCCGTTTCTCCATTGATCGCGATATTATTGATCGCATGGTTGACGTTCGCAGGATAGACACAAAATGCGTAAAGCGCGAGGCCGATGCCCGCCGCATATCGAAGGCCTGGAACGAGCTTTGGCGGAATTAACAGCCCGATAGCGCCGGCAATCTCCGCCATTCCCGTGAACAGGATGACCTGTTTCGGAAACGGGACCCAGTCCGGCGTGATCGCCAGAAAGCCGGCGGGTGATCGAATATGGGCGATGCCGGCGACGAGATAGATCAGAGCCAGCAGCCAGCGGAAGAAGCTGCGCCAACGGCCCTGCTTTTGGTTGCCGTCCGTCATTTCGTTCTTCCCATACGCGCGACTACGGTGACAAAAAATGCGGTCGACCATCCGAGCAAAATGATACCATTCACCCCCTCTATCGCGGCCACCATGCGCCAGGCCACGTTAAAGCCTTCGTCATCATATCCGGTCGTTGAATAGGTGATGGTCGAAAAATAGATCGCTTCGTCTATCGTGGGAAGTGCGTCGAGACCAAGAAACACGAAAGCATAGAGCCATATCTCGATACCATGCAGGGCAATCAGGCCAAGCACCAGCGCCAGTGTCACCGAAATACCGCGCAGCGACATCGGATGTATATTTTCCGCCGCTTCCTCGCGCGCTTCGACTTTCAGGAATCGGCCCAATGCAAATATTCCGGAGCCATGGATAAAGACGGTGAGCAACACCATCATTCCGCTGACAGCCAGTTGAGCCAACATGGCTTTAGCTTCCCCAGGGCGGTGGCGGCAGGGCTACCGGTTTTGACAAGTCGAATTCGACCCGGAAAAAGCGCCCGTCTGCCGAGTTTGGCCGGCGCAGTTCATAGGCAAAACGCGATCCGGATTGGCCGGGTGGGGTGATCTCCATCGCCCATATATTGGTCACCGATTGATCCAGCCCATTGGCCTGAAACGAGGCGATAGATTCGTCGTCAGCGGGAAATTCCTGTCGGTCTGCCGTGCCATCTTTACCAGTTTCTCCACCATAATTGGTGACGTCGTCCAGACTGCCATCTTCGTGGCGATGGCGATGTTTCAAGCGAAGTCCCTGATCTGTCCGCGTTATCATCCACGTTCGCGACCGATCCCATTTGCCATCACCGTCGGCGATATGGAAGGGGATCTGGATATCGTTCAAGTCGCATTTGGCTACATGCATGATCATTGGCTTGCCCTTCATCTCCGCATCAGCTTCCTGATCCGATACCAGCAGACCGGCATAGGCTTTGCCGCAGAGTTTGCTCAGGCGTTCAAAAAACAGGTCCTCGGGGGAAGGTTCCTGCGCCGGCAGAGAAGCGGTATCGCAGGCAGCGAGCGGCATGCAGAGCGACAAAACTGCCAGACTGGTCACGAAGAATTTGTTCATTGTCGCCGCTGCTACACAATTTCGGCGGGCCATGAAACAGTCGAAATACATCTGTTTGCTTATTACCGAATAGGCTGTTATAGATAGTGAAGCTAATAAATCGCGTTACGACGAAATCATGGTCTCGCAACCCCTAAGGTCGCATACTCTTTTTCCCATTTCTCGAAGTTGGCCAATCCCGTCCGGTTCTGCATGTCGCAGCATCGGGCATAATTAAGTTATGAATAGGAATAAGACTATGCCTACAGGCACCGTAAAATTTTTCAACACCGACAAGGGCTATGGTTTCATTGCTCCTGAAGATGGTGGCGATGACAGCTTCGTGCACATTACAGCAGTTCAGGCTGCCGGAATGCAGTCGCTCGAAAAAGAACAACGTCTGACATATGACGTCGAAACCGGAAATAACGGCAAGAAAGCCGCTGTAAACTTGCAGCAGGCTTAAGCCTAAAACCGAATATAAAAAGGGCGGGAGTGCTTGGCACTGCCGCCCTTTTTTTGTCCTGAATCCCTGATGGCTAGCGCCAGTCGAACGAAAGGCTGCCGCGATTATACAGTCCTGCGAGCAGTGTCACCACGGCGTCCGACTTCTGCCATTCCGGATTGATGACAAACTGGTCCTGAGCGCACAGCATTTTCGCGACGGCAGCCGTTTCAGCTGCGCAGGGGAAAGATTCCCCGTCGACGAATAGCAGCAACTCATCTTCCTCCTCACGAACAAAAGAAAACCGGCTGGCGGGATTACGGAGCAGGGGATGGTCGGCTGTCAGCAAGCCGCGCAGATGTTCTGTTTCGATCGGCTCCTCGGGACGCCAGTCCGTATCCGGATATCGCGGTGTGCTGTTATGTTCCCCGAACCATCGGGCAAAAGCGGCGCGGTCGTTCAGCGTCTCGGTCAGCATGGCGTGCAGCCGGTCGATCGCCGTCTTTGGTATCTCCCCGGGATTGCTCTGAACGGACAGATCAGGGTCGCGATAGCGATCGTCATCGGTCAGTGTTGGCAGCAGATCATCGCACCAGTTGCCAATCAGTTCCTTGCGCGATGGCGAGCGGAAACCAATGCTGTAGGTCATACAGTCCTTGCCGACTGCGACGCCATTATGAGCAATGCCGGGAGGGATATAGAGCATGTCTCCCGGATCCAGCACCCATTCCTGTGTGGCTTCAAAATCAGCCAGAAGAAGCAGGTCTTCATGCGAACGCAACGGCGTGTGATCGTCACACATGCCGCCAATTTGCCAGCGCCGCCGGCCGAGACCCTGGATCAGAAAAACATCATAATGATCGAAATGCGGGCCCACACCGCCAGCGTCACTGGCATAGCTGACCATCACATCGTCTATGCGCCAGTTAGGGATGAACCGAAACGGATCGACAAGCGCTGCCACATCTGGAACGTGATGGTCGACCGCCTGAACCAGAAGCGTCCAGGGGGATTTTCCCAATTCACCAAAGCGCGTCGCAGGCAAGGGGCCGTGTTCTGCATTCCAGTCATCGCTCATTTGCGTAATCAGGCGTGATTCAACATGGTCTTCGCACGCCAGGCCGGCAAGTTCGTCGGGCGACAGAGGGTTTTGCCACTGCTGCCAGGGATTGCGGATCAAAAGTGGCCGTTTCTGCCAGTAATCGCGCAGGAAAGCTTCGGTTTTAAAATTTTTAAATTGCATCCGCACCCGTTACACATTTTCGAGCGAGACCGGTAGTGATAGCGGCACCGCCAATACTTTCCTCGCCCCTCACAATGATGGAACGCGATCCTGGTCCATTGCTCATTCTGTTCGGTGCTGGCAAAGAAGCGCATGGCCAAATTGATCCTCTTTAACAAGCCATTCGGAGTGCTGCCGCAATTTACCGATCGGGGCAGTGAAACCAAACGGCCTACGCTTTCCGATTATATCGATATGGGCGGCGTGTATCCCGCGGGACGGCTCGATCGCGATAGCGAGGGACTGATGGTTCTCACCGACGATGGAAAGCTGCAGGCACGGATATCCGATCCTAAATATAAATTACCGAAAAGCTATCTGGTGCAGGTCGAAGGCGATATTGAAGACAAGAGTCTCGCCATGCTGCGGCAGGGCGTTAAGTTGAAGGACGGCTTGACCAGGCCCGCCAAAGCGGAGCGTATCGCTGATCCGGAGGTATGGCTGCGCGATCCGCCAATCCGGGTGCGCAAAAACGTTCCGGACTGCTGGATAAAGCTCACCATAAGCGAAGGCCGTAACCGGCAAGTCCGCCGGATGACTGCGGCTGTCGGGAATCCAACCTTGCGGCTGATACGCTGGAGCATTGGCGACTGGGCAGTTGCAGACCTTCTCCCGGGACAATGGCAGGCTGTCGAATAAGTCTTTGGTGTGTATCATGACTCTTGTTACACTCGGCCTGTTCGGCACAAAGGCGATATCATGAAAAAGACGATCCGTATCTTGGTTGTGCTCCTGATTCTCTTGGGTGCGGCTTTCCTGATATTTCGCACGCCGGATACCGATCGCGCCGAGATGATCACGAAATATTCAAATGAATCGTCGCGTTTCCTGGATGACGGACAGGGCGGCAAAATCCATTATCGCGATGAAGGCAACAGGGATGGCCCCGCGCTGCTGCTGATCCATGGATCGAACAGTCTGCTACAGACTTGGGAGCCGCTGGTCGCCTTGCTCGGAAACAAATATCGCATGATTTCGCTGGACCTTTACGGACATGGCCTGACCGGACCCAGTCCAACGGGCGCTTATGATGCCGAAACCAATATCGCCTCGGCGGTCAAGGTCCTCGACGCAATTGGTGTCGACAAGGCCTATTGGGTTGGCAACAGCCGTGGCGGATGGATCGCCTGGCGCGCGGGTCTGTCTGTGCCGGAACGCACGTCGGGGCTCATTTTGATCGATGCCTCTGGTGCGCAGGTCGAGCAGGCCGGCAAGCCATATCTTGGTGCCAGACTCGCTCAGTCATGGCTAGGGCAACTTCTTTTGCCGGAGATAACGCCCCGCTTTCTGGTCAAATCTTCTCTGGAGGACAGTTATGCGCAGCCTGAGCGGTTGACGGAAAAAATGGTTGATCGCTACTGGGAGCTATTGCGCTTCCCCGGCAACCGCCAAGCGACACTGGACCGGGGAAAAACCGATCGTGAACCGGAAAAATGGAACGAAGTCGGCAGTCTGAATATGCCGGTTCTGGTGCTTTGGGGAGAACAGGACACCGTCATTCCGCCGTCCCATGCCAACGCTTTTGAAAGCAGGATTCCGGGGAGCACTTTGATAACCTATGCCGATGCCGGGCACCTGCCGATGGAGGAGACGCCGCATCAGGTCGCGCGTGATATTGACGCCTGGATCCAGGGAGTAACGGCTGAGGCATCAGTACCGAACCAGAACTGATGCAGGAGGTCGCAAAAACAGCCGGAGACGTGTCGATCGACCGTTTGGTCATTGTCTACAATGCCGATGACGGCTGGACCTCGGCGCTGATGGATGCGGTACACAAACTGGTGCGGCCCGAGACTTACGAATGCAGTTTGTGCATGATCAGTCACGGCGCCGTGTCCATGCGGAGGCCTTGGCGAAACTATCTCGACAGCCTGCCTATGGAAAAGCGCTTCTATCACCGGCAGGACTTTGCCCGCGCCTATCCGTCTGATGCTTTTCCGGTGATCGCTGGGCTCGATTTGCCTGCAATCTTGCTGGAATCAGACAGCGCATTGCATTGCTTGTTGTCCAGCCAGGAGTTGGGGCGTCTTGCCGACGTTAAAGCACTCATCGCCGCTCTTGATCGGGCGCTCAAGTCGTTTCGGAACCGACGGGGGGCAGGCTCCAGTCAATTGGAGCCAGTCCGTTCTGGTCGAGAAACGCGTTTGTTTTGCTGAAATGCTTGCACCCGAAAAATCCGTTATGGGCCGACAGGGGCGATGGATGAGGAGCTTTCAGCACCAAGTGCCGGCCGCCCTGGTCGACGCTTTGCACGAAAGCTGCCTTTTTCTGCGCGTAGCTGCCCCACAGGAGGAAAACCACCGGTTCGGATTTTGTTGCTATCAGGCGTATGATCGCGTCCGTAAACTGCTCCCATCCCTTGCCCCGATGAGAGGCGGCATTGGCCATTTCGACCGTCAATACGCTGTTGAGCAGCAATACGCCCTGTTTGGCCCAATGCTCCAGAAATCCGTGGCTTGGTCGCGCCAGACCAAGATCGCTTTCCAGTTCCTTGTAGATATTGACCAGAGAAGGCGGTGGTCGAACGCCGGGCTGGACGCTGAAACACAGTCCATGGGCCTGGCTTGGACCATGATAGGGGTCCTGGCCCAGGATCACGACGCGAACCTTGTCGAGCGGAGTCAGGTCGAGTGCCCGAAAATATTCTGCCCCTTTTGGGAATATCTGCTTGCCCGCCGATTTCTCTTTCAGCAAAAATTCGCGGAGATTTCCCATATATTCGCTGTCAAATTCGCTGGAGAGTGGCTCTTTCCAGCTGTCATCGAGTTTAACGCGGTCATTCATGGGCTATCGATAGCAAGCGGCGGCGGATTGGCAAAGCATGATCAACCCTTCTTGCCAGTTTCGCCAAGGGAGATTACCGTCGCATTCAAGCGCTATATAAAGCGCAATCGCAGAAGGAAAAATAGCTTCCCATGACGGATAATAATATTCCCGTGATTTCCGCTACCGGCCTGTTTACGCCGGAAGACAGTATCAGCAACGCCGAACTGGTTGCCAGTTTTAACGCTTATGCCGATCTCACCAATCGTCAGAATGCCGAGGCGATCGAAGCTGGAGAAGTGGCAGAAATACCGCATAGTTCAGTAGAATTTATCGAGAAAGCATCCGGCATCAAATCGCGCTTCGTGCTCTCGAAGGAGCCAATTCTCGATCCGGAGATCATGTGTCCGCGTTTGCCGGAGCGTCCGAATGAGCAAATCTCTATTCTGGCCGAAATAGGGGTAAAGGCCGCGCTGCAGGCACTGGAGCGGGCAGGGCGAAAGCCGGAAGACGTGGATGCGGTGCTCTGTGCCTGTTCCAATCTGCAACGGGCCTATCCGGCGATTGCGGTCGAGATACAGGATGCCCTCGGGATGGAGGACGGCTTTGGCTTTGACATGAACGTCGCTTGCTCATCGGCCACTTTCGGCATTCAGACAGCCGCCGATTATATCCGCTCGGGCAGTGCCAGATCGGTGCTGGTGATCAATCCGGAAATCTGTTCCGGCCATCTCAACTGGCGCGACCGGGACAGCCATTTTATTTTTGGTGACGTGGCCACCGCGATCCTGGTGGAAGCCAAGGACGTTGCCCCAGCCGAGCATTGGGAAATTATCGGTACGAAACTCAAGACCCAGTTTTCCAACAATATCCGCAACAACTTCGGTTTCCTCAACCGGACCCATCCGGAAAGCCGGGATGCCAAGGACAAGCTGTTTGTCCAGGAAGGCCGCAAGGTCTTCAAGGAAGTGGTGCCGATGGTTGCGACGATGATCAACGAGCAAATGGAGCGGCTCGGCATTGAAGCGGCCAAGTTGCGTCGCCTCTGGCTGCATCAGGCCAATGCCGGGATGAATCGCCTGATTGCGCAGCGCGTGCTTGGCCACGAAGCGAGTGACGATGAGAGTCCGACGGTCCTGGATACTTATGCCAATACGTCTTCCGCCGGTTCGATCATCGCCTTTCACAAGCATAGTGACGATCTGGATGAGGGAGAATTGGGGCTGATCTGCTCATTTGGCGCCGGTTATTCAGCCGGGACGGTTTTTGTGCGCAAGGTTGCCTAATCAGGGAGAATAGGGATGACGATAACAGGCCAGTGTTTATGCGGTGCGGTAAGCTATAGCATTGAGGGGGAACTGCAGATGTGCGGCGTCTGTCACTGCAAAAATTGCCAGCGACAGGCAGGCAGCGCTTATTCCGTGCTGTTCGCGGTGTCCGATGAACAAATCGATATCCACGGTTCTCTTGCGACATATGAAGACCATGCTGACAGCGGAAATATCGTCCATCGCCATTTCTGCGGTAGCTGTGGCTCGCCAGTAAAGACCACGCTTCCGACCCAGCCGGGCATGACCTTCATCAAGGCGGGAACCCTGGACGATACCAGCATACTCGAGCCTCAGGTCCATTTCTGGACCGACAGCAAGCAGCAGTGGGTTAAAATAGATGAAAATGTCGCCCAGATCGGGGGGAACCCTTCGTGAGGGGCCTTTCGCGCCTGTCGCTGTCCTTGCTCCTTTTGGTCGGTGTAGCGGCCTGTGCGGAAGAAAATCGAACAGCAGAACCGAGCGACGCAGTGGCGGAAGCAGAAGCGGATCAAACGGTCGATGCAAAACCCGAGAAACAAGATACGGTAAAAATTGCCGTAGCGCTCGACGGTGAGGGGCTTCGCTTCGTGAATGCCACGACCGGCAGCACGCGTCTGCTGGCATTCGGCACGGAGAGAGCTACAGCCGAACAGGCCATTGCGGCGCAACTGGGGCCCGTTGATAGCAGGACTTCAAATCAGGAATGCGGAGCGGGACCGGTTGATTTCAGCCAATTTGGCGATTTTACTGCCAATTTTCAGGATGGTAAGTTCGTTGGTTGGGCCTTGAGCGACGGCGATAAGAACTCAGACCTTACCACCATGAGCGGTATCGGCATCGGAACGGAGCGGACAACAATGGCGCAATCGATCACATTTGAGATCGATGATGACAGTAGCATCGGTACCGAATTTCATACCGGCGGCGATGGCGCTGGCGGGCTCTCCGGACTATTGGATAGCGATGCTCAAGATGCGAGAATTACAGACCTTTGGGCGGGGACCAACTGTATCTTCCGCTAACATCGCTTCCAACGCTATTCGCCGCGAAAATTGAGCTCCAGAAGCACGCCATTGGGTTCGCTGAAAAACAATTGCTTCAGATTGATAGACGGTATGTCATTCAGCCGATACTCGATATCATGGGCTTCGAGGCGCGCGATAAATCCGTTATGATCGCTGCAATCCAGCGCAACATGATGGATCGCGCCTGTCATCGGCCCGGATTGTGTATCGCGGCGATAGGCCTGCTGCATTTCTTTTGAATTGATGTGAAAAATCGCGCGG
The DNA here is from genome assembly GCF_048269865.1 of Parasphingorhabdus sp. Classification (GTDB taxonomy): domain Bacteria; phylum Pseudomonadota; class Alphaproteobacteria; order Sphingomonadales; family Sphingomonadaceae; genus Parasphingorhabdus. The sequence goes on from NZ_JBLWUA010000003.1 coordinate 66,628, forward strand.
TCGCTATCATCATAAAGCCACTGCACATGCTCCGGAGGCAAGGGCTCCGGACCGTCGCGGACGTCAAGACCGAAAACTTCAGCAAAGAACTTCACCGTTCCGGCTAGATCGTCGGTAATGATGTTCACATGATCGAGCGCGTTGAGTTTCATCTCAGTTCTTTAACGCCCGGCCGCGCTCGATAACGGCAAGCCGTCTCTGCTCGACTTCTTCCGCCGTCACATCAGCATTCCACGCGTCAGTCGTCTGTTTTTCGAGCGCCATGGCCTCTTTGAAATTCTGATCGTAGCCATCGAAGATCAGCCGTTTGTACGCTTTCAGGAAGCTCGGATCCATGCTGGCCATGTCGGCGGCAAGGGCGTGGGCTTTTGTCATTAATTCATCCGGTTCATACACATGGTTCACCAATCCCCAGTCACAGGCGGTCTGTGCATCGAGAAATTGTCCGGTGAAGCTCAGCTCACAGGCGCGTGAAAGCCCGATGAACCGCGAGAGTTTCTGCGAAAGCCCCCATCCGGGGATGATGCCAACACGGCCGTGGGTATCGGCGAAACGGGCGTTGCTTGATGCGATACGGATATCGCAAGCCAATGCCAGTTCGAAGCCACCGGTAATGGCGACCCCGTTAATCGCGCCGATCACCGGTACGGCCAGCGATTCCAGTGCCCGGCAGGGATTGCTGGCGGGCTGCTGGTCGGTCGCTGCACCCAGGCCTTGTTCGCCCAGTTCCTTGAGGTCGAGGCCCGCTGTAAACGCCCGGTCACCGGCACCGGTAACGATGACAGCACGAATATCATCATCTTCGGAGATCGTTTGGCAGGCTGCGTGAAATTCACTTCTCAGTGCGTGAGACAGAGCATTCATCGCTTCCGGACGATTGAGCGTTATCGTCGCCACGCCCTCCGATTTTTCGAGTAATATCAGAGCCATCAGTCATCATCTCCTGCTTCATATTTTGCTGCAATCTCCGCGCCCATATCACTCGCGATGGAGAAACATTGCTCGGGATCGCTCTGACGCAATTTGGCCAGAGTCATCTCCGGACCCTGGGCGATGATCAGTTCCGGGACATTGTTGGCAATGCCATCCAGAATTTGCCGGGCACATTCTGCCGGCTCCATACCATTGTCGATAACCGAGTCAGACTTGCCCCGGCTGGCACCCTCCTTGGTCAAGGCATTGCGTGATACGTTGGTGCGGATCGAGCCCGGCAATATGTTGCTTACCCTGATATTATGCAGCCTTTCCGTTTCCGCTCGCAGCGCGTCCATATAGCCAATCAGCCCGTGCTTCGCGGCACAATAGGCTGTGCGCAGCGGGACGCCAACCCGGCCGGCAACGGAACTGATGCCAACGATATGTCCGCCGCCAGCCGCAATCATATGGGGGAGCAGCAGCTGCGTCAGCCAGATCGGGGCGAGCAGATCGACGTTGATAATTTTGTGATGCACATCGGGATGGGTTTCGAGTGCCAGACTGCGCTGGCTGATTCCCGCGTTGTTGACAAGGATATCGACCTTGCCTTTCCAATTGCGGGCTGCTTCAACTTGTGCAGGCAGGACATCATAATCGGTCGTCTCGAAAGGCAGCAGCAAACTTTCGGTTTCCAGTCCGTTGGCAACCCTTTGCAGCGCGTCTGTTCGGCGACCAGAGAGGATGATATGCGCCCCTTGTTCCGCAAAGGCCACGGCCAGCGCTTCGCCGATTCCTGACGATGCTCCCGTGATCCAGACTATTTTTCCGGCAAATGTCATACGTCCGCTCCCTGTTCAGCCAATTTACATTGCTTCCATCCGACATAGCATAGCATCAGCATGATGATATTGCCTACCGCGTTGAACGGTCCGATGCTGGTCAAGACCGGATTGTGAAAAGCGCTGCGCAACCACCGACCAAAGAAAACCAGCGCAATTGGCAACTGGATATGCCGGGGGGCATTGCCGGAGCGTTTCGATCAAGCGCCCTTGGTCATCTTCGGAGCGTCATCGCCAAGGTCTTCAAACCAGGCTTCCACTTCACCGTTCAACTTGATCAGCAGCGGATTGCCCTTGCGGTCCATCGTCTTGCCAGCCTGAACCTTTACCCAGCCCTCAGATACTGAATATTCTTCGATATTATGTTTGCGGGTACCGCGAAAGTTAATGCCGATCCCGCGCGACAACAAATCGCCCCCAAAATGCGGGCTACGCGGATTGATCGCCAGCCGGTCCGGCGGGATGTCCTGATCGGATTTCTCATTCGTTGCCATTTCGGATTTATCGTCAGTCATTCATCAGGTCTTTCAAAGAAAAGGAATTGCTGGCCCAATGCCACAATCATCCTGATATTCCAAGCGATCCTGAGCGCGGATTGACCTAGAATCGTGTGACCTAAATATAAAAAAGGCGGCCAAAGGGCCGCCTTTTGATTTGGATTGCTTTCGCTTTAAGCCGCAGCCGCTTGCCGCGATGCTTTCTTCCGGTCGTTCGGATCCAGATAGCGTTTGCGCAGGCGGATGTTTTTCGGCGTTACTTCGACCAGTTCGTCATCGTCGATATAGGCAATTGCCTGTTCCAGCGTCATGACCTTTGGCGTGGTCAGGCGAATGGCGTCTTCCTTGCCGGAGACACGGAAGTTGGTCAGCGCCTTGGACTTCATCGGATTGACATCCAGATCGCCCGGTTTGGCATTTTCGCCAATGATCATGCCTTCGTAAACCGGGGTCTGCGCGCCGATGAACAGTACGCCGCGTTCTTCGAGCATATTCAGTGCGTAAGCCGCGGTATTGCCGGTGCCGTTGGAAACCAGCACGCCAACCGGACGGCCTTCAATAACCCCCTTATAGTCGTCATATTTTTCGAACAGGCGGTTCATCAGGCCGGTACCGCGCGTATCGGAAAGAAATTCGCCATGATAGCCGATCAGGCCGCGGGAAGGCGCGGAGAAGGTGAGGCGGGTCTTGCCGGCGCCAGAGGGGCGCTGCTCGGTCAGTTCCGCCTTGCGCCGCTGCATCTTGGAAACAACGGTGCTGGCATACTCGTCATCAACATCGATGACGACAGTTTCATAAGGTTCTTCGCGCTTGCCATTTTCCTCGCGGTACAGAACGCGTGGCCGGGAAATACCGAGTTCAAAGCCTTCGCGGCGCATCGTCTCGATCAGAACGCCGAGTTGCAGTTCGCCGCGGCCAGCGACTTCGAAGCTGTCCTTGTCGTCGCTTTCGGTCACTTTGATCGCCACGTTGGATTCTGCTTCGCGTTCCAGACGATCGCGGATGACGCGGCTGGTGACCTTGTCACCTTCCCGGCCAGCAACCGGGCTGTCATTGACGGCAAAGCGCATGGAGAGCGTTGGCGGATCAATTGGCTGTGCAGCAATTGGTTCTTTTACCGATACATCACAGATCGTGTTGGACACGGTTGCTTTGGTCAGGCCGGCGAGAGAAATAATGTCACCCGCCTTGGCGCTTTCAACGGGCACCCGCTCTAGGCCGTTGAAAGCCATGATCTTGGTGGCGCGTCCGGTTTCGACGATATTGCCGTCCATATCGATCGCGTGGATCGGCATGTTGACGTCGATTTTCCCGCTTTCGACCTTGCCGGTCAATATGCGGCCAACGAAATTGTCGCGGTCCAGCAGAGTAACCAGGAATTTGAATTCCGCATCCGGATCGACGTCAGGCTCTGGCACATGTTCGATGATCTTGTCGAAAAGCGGCGACAGGTCGCCTTCACGAACATCCGGCGTTTCGCCTGCGTAGCCGTTGCGCCCGCTCGCGAAAAGCGAGGGAAAGTCGAGCTGCTCGTCATTCGCGTCGAGATTGACGAACAGGTCGAACACTTCGTCGAGCACTTCTTCAGCACGGCCATCAGGACGGTCGATCTTGTTGACGACGACAATTGGCTTCAGGCCAAGCGCAAGTGCCTTGCCGGTCACAAATTTGGTTTGCGGCATGGCGCCTTCGGCGCTGTCCACCAGCAGGATCACCCCATCGACCATCGACAGGATGCGTTCAACCTCACCACCGAAGTCGGCGTGGCCCGGTGTGTCGACGATATTGATCCGTGTGCCCTTCCACTCAACGCTGGTGCATTTGGCGAGAATCGTGATGCCGCGCTCTTTTTCCAGGTCGTTCGAATCCATCGCTCGTTCTTCGACGCGTTCATTGTCGCGGAACGTGCCGGATTGGCGGAAAAGCTGGTCAACCAGCGTGGTTTTGCCGTGATCAACGTGCGCAATGATTGCAATATTGCGAAGGGACATATCAAATTCTACCGTAAGAAGAGGAAAGGGCGGCCATCAGCAACGCCCCGCAGTGGCCGCGCCTCTACCGGAAATCGTGCTGCGCTGCAACAACAGTCTTGTGGATTACTGGCTGGTTCGTTTCTTGAGCAGGATCGGGCGCACGAAGATCGAGATCAGAATAAGGCTAGCGAGAATCATCAGCGGAATAGGCTGGCTATGGGCCAGATGATAGATCAGCACGACACCGATCGCCGCGCACAGCACGGTTCCAATCCAAGCGACGAGGTCGCCGTTGGCCATCGTTCGTGCGCACAAATAGTTGACCACGCCAAATGTGGCGACAAACACCAGACTTGCCGCTTCGACCAGCGACGAGAGGGAGCCGGTAATCGCAAGCATCCCGGCGGTCAGACCTAATGCGATGACCGCGCGATCCGGGATATTATTGCTATTTTTATGGCCCCAGAATTTCGGCAATTCCTTGTCGCGGGTGATCCGGGCCGCCAATTTTGCGGTCGAAAAGAGAGTCGAATTAATTGCTGCCGAAGTGGCAAAGGCTGCGGCGACGGTCATGCCAATAAGTCCTGGGATACCAAGAACTTTTTGTGCCGCATTGGAAAGCGCGACTTCCTTGCCTTCGACCACGCCGCCAGCGCCCAGGATCATCGTGGCGCCCAGAGTCACGGCGACATATATGCCGATCACGAAAATGCTCGCTGAGACCAGCACGGGGACGAAATATTTCTTCGGCTCGACCAGGTCGCCATATTCATAGGCGAGCAGTTGAAACCCCTCATAGGAAATGAATATCACGGCCGCACCGACGAAGGCGGCAGAGAGCGGCTTGTCGGGGACGCCGTCGCTCAGGGCGGACGGGTTCCAGTCGAGCATGCCGATGACTGCAAGGACAGTGAGGATCAGCAGATTTCCCGTCACGATCAAGACCTCGACACCGGTCAGTTTGCCTGCTCCCATCAAATTCAGACCGATCATCAGGATCGCGATCGCCAAAGCCAAGGCGCGGATGATCATTTCGCTGCCGCCAAAGCTGTGGGCGACATAATGGCCGAATGCATAGGCATAGACAGAAATCGTCAATGTATAGCCGATGATCAGCAGCCAGCTAAGGCTGCCGGCGACGTCGGGATGCTTCATTTCTTCCAGAAATTCAAAGGCACCGCCGGAGCGGCCAAATTTGTTTGACAGCTTGCCGTAGCTGTAGGCCGAGATGAGTGCAGCCAGTCCGGCGATGGCAAAGCTCAGCCAGGCCCATGCGCCTGCCGCCTGGATCACCACGCCCAGGGATATATAAATGCCGCCGCCGACCATGCCCCCGGCCGCAAGTGCCCATGCGCGAACCGGGCCGATGGTCTTTTCGCTTTTCACAGTAACAATCTGCAATAATAGTTGCTGTGAGGCAACGGGAAAGGCATGGCAGCGCGCGATGCAAACCCTTCGCCTGATCCTTACCGACAAATTTATCTGGCTGCTCAGCGGAGCAGTGTTGCTCGCGACGCTTGTCCCGGTCCAGGGCACGGCCAAGGATGTTGCGGAAATCTTGTTCAATGCGGGGATTTTTTCGGTGTTTCTGCTGCATGGCATCCGTTTGGAACGTCATGAAGTGCGGGCTGGACTGGGAAATATTCGGTTGCAGGGAACGATATTTGTCTGGGTATTCGGCGTAATGCTCACCATCGGCCTGCTCCTGTCGAAGGCCGTCGCTACGGTTCTGCCGGTCGACGTCGCGCTTGGTTTTCTGTTCCTGGGCGTGCTGCCCTCGACCGTTCAGTCCGCGACCAGCTATTGCGCTATCGCCAGAGGCAATGTTGCTGCCTCGGTTGTCGCTAGCGCATTCATCAATCTGGTCGGAGTCTTCCTGTCGCCGCTATTATTTGCCTTGCTCGCCAGCGCTGCCGGGGTCGAGATCACCAGCGGCACGATCACCAAGCTGGCCGCCATATTGGTGTTGCCCTTTGTACTCGGGCAGGTCTTTCAGCAATGGCTGCGCCCGCTGGTCATAGAATATAAAGCGCTTGCGGGCTGGATTGATCGGGGTGCTATTGCGCTGGCGGTTTACGTCTCCTTTTCAGCCGCGATCATTGCCGGGATGTGGAGCCGGGTAACCGGTGCGGAATTCGGCTGGTTGGGCGCTGCTCTTGTGCTTTGGTTGGGCCTGGCTTTTGGCGGCACATGGCTGCTCGGCGGCTGGATGGGATTTGTCCGCGCCGATCGTAAGACATTGCTGTTTTCCGGGTCACAGAAAAGCGTTGCAATTGGCGCGCCATTGGCAGCGATCCTCTTCGCGCCAGAGCGGGCTGGCCTGATCATTCTGCCACTGATTTTTTACCATCTCTCGCAACTGTTTCTGTCCGCGCCCATTGCTGTGAGGCTGGCGGGAGATCCAGCGCTGGATGAGGGCGCGGCCTAAAGTTCTCTCAAAGCTCTCGCCGGTTTTGCCGATAGCACGGGAATCGAACCAAGCAGACCGATCGACAGCGTCGCGATCGCGCCGACACCCAGGGTCAGGAGCACCACCGCCCAGTCCGGTTGCCAGGTAAACTCGAAGATCTGGGTGATAACGAACCAGCCCCCCAACAGACCAAGGCCGAGCGCAACCGCTGACAATAAAAATGCCAGCAACGCATATTCGATGGCTTGCACCGACAATATTTGCGAGCGCGTTGCGCCGAGCAGCTTCAGGATCACGCTGTCATAGACACGCGCTTGGCGGGAGGCCGCGATGGCCCCGATCAGTACGGCGATACCGGACAGGATGGCGATCGACGCGGCCGCAGCGATGGCGGTGGCCATCTGGTCCAATATATCACCAATCTGTGCGGCAATCTCCTTGACCTTCACCATCGATATCGAGGGAAACTCGCTCGGCAAGATACTGAGAAGCCGGTCTTCCTTGGCTGGATCGAGCTGGATCGTTGCAGCAACATTGTGAGGGACATTGGCCAGCACGCTCGGCGGAAACACCAGCACATAGTTGAATCCGAAATTGCGCCAGTTAACCTTGCGGAAAGACGCAACTTTCGCTGGAATTTCAACGCCCAGCAGGCTGACCGTCAGACTGTCTCCGATCTTGAGGCCCAAGGCAGCGCCTTGCTCTTCGTCAACCGAAACCAGCGGCGGCCCGTCATAATCCGCGTCCCACCATTCGCCCGCGACGACTTCGCTGCCTTCGGGAATCGTGGCGCTATAGGTCAGGCCACGATCACCGCGCAGCACCCAGGCGCCCTCCGGCAGCGTTTCCAGGTCGGCTACCCTTTGGCCCCCAAATTCGGTGATTGTCCCACGCAGGGTCGGCACGACATTAATTTCCGCATCGCTGGCGGTTTCAGCAACTTTGGCGCGGAAGTCGTTGGCGCGCTCGACCGGGATGTCGAGGACGAAAAAGCTGGGCGCATCGCGCGGCACCGTCGAGCGGATCTCATTCGTCAAACTGGTCTGGATCGCGGCCAGCGTGGCAAACAGGGTGAGGCCCAGACCCAGCGCCACGACCAATTGTCCGGTTTGCGCTCCCGGTCGATGGAGGCTGGTCAAAGCAAGGCGTAGCAAAGGTTGCTTGGGACGGGGTGCCTTGCTCGCTAGCCAGCGGATCAACGCGCCGAGCGCGGTGAGCAGCAGCAAGATGGCAGTTGCCGCCCCGATAAAGGACGCTGAAAAAAGCGGCTCGCGAGCAGTCGCCAGGGCCAGCGCGATGATGGCAGCGATCGACAGGCCGACGCCGATCAAGCTCTGGCGGTCAATCCTGCGCCAGGACCGGCCTTCGCCGCGAAAGATGCCAGCTGCCGGGATGGTTTTGGCGCGCGACAGCGGGGGCAGCGCAAAAATGACGGCGATCAGCAGTCCGTAGAGCGCGCTTACAAGCAGAGGTAGCGGATAGACGGCAAATTCCGGCTTGATTGGCAGGACATCTCCGGCGACCTCAATAATCGCCAGCGGTGCCAAAGCCCCGATAGCGAGACCCACAACAATCGCGCCCAGCGCCACGGCCAATATCTGGAGCAGATAGATGCGAAAAATCATCGCGCTGTCTGCGCCGAGAATCTTGAGAGTCGCAATTGCGCCCTGTTTGCCGCGCAAATAGGAAGCGACGCCATTGCCGACGCCGATGCCGGCGATCACCAGTGATGCAAGGCCGACCAGAGTCAGAAACTGCCCCATGCGTTCGATGAACCGCCGGGTGCTGGGCGCGCCGTCATCGCGGGTCTTCACTTCCCATGAGGCATTGGGAAATTTTTCGGTGAGTTGATCCGCGATTTCGCCGGGTTCAGATATTGGCGGTAATTTGACGCGATATTTGCTCTCGAACAGGCTGCCCGGCTGGATCAATTGCGTCGCGCGCAGCCCTTCGAGCGACACAATTGCTACCGGACCGAGGGAAAGGCCCTCGCTGAGCCGGTCGGGTTCTTGGCCGATGATACCGGAAACCGTAAAGCTGGTCTCGCCAAATGACACTGTGTCGCCAATGGCCAGTGACAGGCGCTGCATCAGGGCAGGGGTAATGAAAATTTCGTCGGCTTTTGGGCCCGAGGCCATATCGCCGTTTTCCAGGGTAAATGTTCCGTAGAGGGGATAGGCGTCATCCACCCCTTTCAGTTCAACCAATTGTGTGTCGCTGCCATCCGGCAGCCGCGCCATGGCCTGCATCCGCAAGGTTTCGGACAGTGTTCCGGCATTTCGCAGCGCCGCCAGTTCGGAGCTGGTTGCTTCGCGCTGGGCAACCGCGACCTCCAGATCGCCGCCCAGGATCGCCTGTCCGCGATTGGCGAGTTCTTCGGTGATCGCATTGGTGAGACTGCCGATAGCGGCCAAGGTTGCAACGCCGAGCAATAAACAGACGATCAGCAGTCGTAACCCGACAAAGCGTCCTCGCAGGTCGCGGCGCGCGATTGTCCAGGCTTTGCCGAGTTCGGTGCGCGTCACGCGGCGCTATCCTTCTCGATCAGCCCATCGCGCAATTCGATAATCCGGTCGCAGCGTTTGGCGAGCTCGGGGTCATGGGTAATGATCAGCAGGGTTGCATCGGTCGCTTTCTGACGATCGAACAGCATGGTGATAATTTTCTCCCCGGTGGCTCCGTCAAGATTGCCCGTCGGTTCATCTGCGAAGATGATCGTTGGGCGTGAAGCCATGGCCCGGGCAATGGCGACCCGTTGCTGTTCACCGCCGGAAAGCTGGGTTGGATAGTGGCCGAGCCGATCGCCAAGGCCGACTGCCGCCAGTTCTTCTGCGGCAATCTCAAAAGGTCTGGATTGGCCATCCAGTTCCAGCGGAACCGCAACATTTTCCAGCGCTGTCATCGTCGGCAACAGATGAAAAGCCTGCAGAACGATGCCGACACGTCCGCGCCGGGCCACTGCCAGCTGGTCTTCGTTCATCGTGCCAAAGTCGGCGCCGGCGATGTTGACGGAGCCGCCGCTGGCGCGTTCAAGGCCTGACAGGATCGCCATCAGGGATGACTTGCCGGAACCGGATGGACCGAGCAGGGCGACCGTCTTTCCTTCTTCGATCGACAGATCGATGCCGCGCAGAATATCGACCCGTGCGGTCCCTTCACCCAAAGACAGGGTGACATTCCGGGCTGCAATCGCGATATGGGGTTCAACTGTGGCGGCGTCGCTGGATGCGGCGGTTTTCTGGATCATGGGAGTAAGGATATCCAATGCTGAAGAATTTGATCTTATATGGGTTCACGCTGGCATTTCTGCAACTTTTGATCGCTTGTGGTCCGGCGCCGGACGAACCGCAAGCTGTTCAGGAGGACGTAGGCTCCGCCTCGACGGAAACGGGTGGCGAGCAATCCGCAGCGTCGGAAGAGGCCGAGACCCTGGTCGTTGCTTTTGGCGACAGCCTTTACGCAGGCTATGGCCTTGAGCCGAACGAGGGTTTTGCGCCGGAATTGCAGGCCGCTCTGAAAGCGGACGGCAAGGACGTCCGGGTGCATAATGCCGGGGTGTCGGGGGATACCACGGCGGCAGGATTGCGGCGGATGGATTTTGTGCTCGACAGCCTGTCGCGCAAACCGGATCTGGTGATTTTGGGCCTGGGGGGCAATGATATGCTGCGCGGGCTGAAACCGTCAGAAACGCGGGCCAATCTCGAGGCGATGATCGCGAATCTGAAGGACCGGGATATTCCCGTGATGCTGACTGGCATGCTGGCGCCGCCCAATCTGGGTGCAGAATTCACCAAGGAATTCAATGTCATCTATCCGGCCCTGGCCAAGAAATATGATATCGCGCTTTACCCGTTTTTCATGGACGGAGTGGTGGGGAAGCCGGATCTTTTTCTTCCCGACGGGATTCATCCGACCGCTGACGGGATTGATGTGATCGTCGGGAAAATCGCGCCGCAGGTGGTTGCTGTGTTGGATGACCAGCCAGCTTAGACGGTGGAAGAAATGGAAGCATGTTGCGTGGTTTTCGAAAAACTGTATTATATTTCTAATACAGCAGTTGAAACGCTTGAAAAGCGGGGCATTTGCATCCATTTATAAGGAAAGCCCCGCACTGGTGCCGGGGCAGGGAGGCTGAACAGCATGGCGACCGAAACAACCACCGCGACCGAAGATTTGAAACTGACTCCGCCCGATCCGGTGGTTCCGGTCGCGCCCGAGAAGGCCGGCGGCCTGGTGTCGATCGGCGACGAGGTAAAGTCCAAACTGGAACAAAAAGTCGACACTTTTATCGATGATTTGATCGCACAGGACGAGAACAGCCCGGAATTCGGCAAGAAAGTGGACCAGATTACCAATATGGGCCGCAAGGAAATCGCCGAGGCGGCGGGGCAGTCCAACCGCTTTCTGGATCGCCCGATCCGGTCGATGGACGAGAGTAGCGGTATCGGTTCCGATCTCGCCGAACTGCGTCGCACGGTTGAGGATCTCGATCCGGGCAAACGCGGCAATCTGACCGCGAAGCGCAAGATTTTCGGGATCATCCCGTTCGGCAACAAGATGCGGAATTATTTCGACGGCTACAAAAGCGCGCAGGGCCATATCGCCTCGATCCTCGACCGGCTTCGCTCCGGCAAGGACGAATTGCTGATGGACAATGCGGCGATCGATGTCGAACGCAAGAATCTGTGGGCAGCGATGGGCCGACTGGAACAGATGATCCACGTCTCCAAGGTCATGGACCAGCGGCTGGAAGACAAGGCCGCCGAACTGGACGCAACCGATCCGGCCAAGGCCAAGGCGATCCGCGAAAGCGCGCTCTTCTATGTGCGCCAGCGGACGCAGGACCTGCTGACCCAGATGGCGGTCACGGTGCAGGGCTATCTCGCGCTCGATTTGGTCAAGCGCAACAATGTCGAGCTGGTCAAGGGCGTCGACCGTGCCAGCACCACCACCGTGGGCGCTTTGCGCACCGGCGTCACCGTGGCCCAGGCGCTGACCAACCAGAAGCTGGTCCTCGACCAGATCAGCGCGCTGAACACGACGACAGCGGGCGTGATCGACAGCACCAGCGAGATGCTGAAAAACCAGACCGGCCAGATTCACGAACAGGCCGCTTCATCGACGATCCCCCTCGAAACGCTGCAACGCGCGTTCCAGAATGTCTATGACACGATGGACAATATCGACACGTTCAAGCTGAAAGCGCTGGAAAATATGAAGACTACGGTCAACAGCCTGTCTGGCGAGATCGAAAAGTCGAAAGGCTATATCGCCCGGTCTGAAGGGCAGGCCAAGGCGCAGCTGGAAGCGCCCTCGGAAAATCCGCTTACGGCGTTGGAGGAATAAGGACCGGTGGCCGAAACCAATCAGCAAATCTACGACGGCGCGGCGCGGGCGCTCCGCGAATCCCAGTTCCGGCGCTCGATCGGCAATCGCTCGCACAAGCTGAAGCAGGGCCATTTTTTCAAGAAGCTCGGCCGCGCTGCCCTGTGGACTGTCGGCGTGCTGGTCGGTGCCAGCGTCGTCGGCGGAATATTGAGCGGCATCGGTTTCTGGGGCGTGATGATTTCTGCCGGTCTGATCGCGGCCGGTATCTGGGCCTCGATGACATTTCCCAAAATGAAAATGCCGACGCCCGAAACGATCATGAAGTCGGATCTGAAATCGCTGGCCGGCAAGACCGAAATCTGGCTGGAAAACCAGCGCCCGGCGCTCCCGGCACCGGCGGTGCAGATTGTCAACGGCATCGGCGTCCAGCTGGATATGCTGTCGCCGCAGCTGAACAAGCTCAACGAAGGCGATGCCGCAGCCTATGAGGTGCGCAAGCTGGTCGGCGAGCATCTGCCCGAACTGATCAATGGCTACCGCGCGATTCCCCTTTCGATGCGCGCCAAAACCAATGACAGCGGCAAATCGCCGGACGAGCAGTTGATCGGCGGCTTGACCCTGATCGAAAAGGAAATCGCAGGGGTTACCCAGCAAATAGCGAAGGGCGATATCGACAATCTGTCGATCCGCGGTCGTTATCTTGAGCTCAAATATGACAAGAATGCCGAAGCCGAATAAGGCTGGCACAGGCTGCCAGCTTCAAGTTTCCGGAAAACCGGCCGATCAGAGCTGATCAGCCGGGACCCTGGGTCAATTGCTGGAATACCGACAGGCGATCCGCAATCTGCCAATGGCCAGACAGCCGGTCTCCCTCAAAACTGTAGATGGTCAGGCCGGTCATGGTGATATTCCTGCCGGTCGCCGGAATGCCGGGAATGTCTCCCAGATGGGTTCCCGACCAAGACCATGCAACGGCAATGTCATTGCCTTCCTCAACCATTTTCTCGACATCGAAGATCTGATCCGGCGCCATCGCGCGAGACTGGATCAGGCGATCCTTGAATCCCGCTATTGAAAGAGTCTGCCCGTCCCACGGATCGCCGGGATCATTGTGAATGCTGTAGTTGTCGGCCAGATAGTGATCGACTTTCTCAACCTGGCCATCGGTCCAGACATCCTGAAGGAAGTCGGTGAGTATCTGCTTGCGGGCCGATATTTCTCCTCCCATCGTCACAGCTCCAATATCATATGCGGTTCACCGTTGGACGTCCTTGCCGGAGAAACACCGCTGTGGTCGACCGTGCAGCTCAAGCGCCTGCGGAAGTTGGAAAAGGAATCAAACGTCACTACGTCGATCGCTTGTTCCAGCTGGATCGAGACATGATAAAGCTGACCCAGCTTCACTGTCCGGATACTGACAACTTCGCCTGCAAATGCCTGTCCCAGATAGCGACCGCGCACGGTGTCGCCCAAGCCCAGCTTTTCAAAGGCGGGACGGTTGGAAGCGGTCGCATGCAGCGTATTCCAGTCCTTGAAACCTTGTTGGTGGGCAATCATCTCGAGCGATTGGCTGTGCGAGATTGGCGCAGATTTCGCGGCGATTTCGGATCGCAAGCGACGCGCCTGCTGTTTCAGTTCATTCAGGTACGGGGAATTCATATCATATCTCATTCATTGCAAAATATGCTTCGATAAAATGGTGCCTGCATTGCCATCCTGAAGCATGTTCTGAACATGACGAGATGTGTATCTTCCGGGAGCTTCACCACGACAATTGTCTGCAGGCGGCAGGTGTCCCGAACCGATGCCCGAATATTGCCAGGCGGATTTGAAGTCAACCGGCTTCCTGACCGAAACCGCTGCTTCTCCAGATCGACTATTGCCCGATACCGACCCTTCAGTCTTTCGATTCTGCCTAATGCGCGAGAGCGGCAATCTGCCTGAGGCTCTCCTGACGCGATGATCCGCTGTAGCCGAAAGAACAGGCTGCTCCGGTTATACCTTCCGGTCCCTGATCGATGATATGAAAAACGGCAGCGGCGATGTCTTCGGCTTTCATGCCGGCTTCGGCAATCTGTTGGTTGACCGCACGGAGCATCGGGGTGTCGACCGCTCCAAAGCAAAGTTCATTGACCCTGATATTCTTTGGCGCGAGCTCGCGCGCCCAGCTTTTTGTCAAACGCGACAGGCCGAATTTTGCGCAATCATAGCCAGAGGCTGCGGCGATATGGGTCAGCGCGCGATCCTCATCCATATGTTCGGTGTTGAGATTGATGATATTCGCATTGGACGATTGTTCGAGCAGCGGCAGCGCAGCCATTGTGCAGCAAAATGCGGCGGTCGTGCACGATTGCAAGGCGCGCTCAAAGGCTTCTGTCTGGCTGTCATAATCGCCGCCGGTCAGCGAAGTGTCATTCCAGATTGCCGCGTTGTTCGCGAGCAGGTCTAGCCGGTCGACCTGTCCGGCAATCTCCGCAAAGATCTGTTTTACCGCATGGGCATCACCAGCATTTTCTGCAAAACTCACGCACCGTCCACCAGCCTGTTCTACCAGCCTGCCGGTCTCCAGATTCTGCTCCTCGTCCGGATCAATGTTGAACAGCAGGCCGCCGCGTTCGGCGACCGCGATTGCGATGGCACGCCCGATGCCGACTGCGCCGCCCGTGACCAGTGCGATTGGTGCGGTCACGATCCTATTTCCGTCCCGTCCACCAGCTCGCTATGTCGAGCGGGAAGCGGTCCTGGGCAATTTTCATCGGTTCCTCCATATCGTCCGTCAACGCCGGATCGACAGTGGTCGGCAAACCGCCGCCAGCGCCCTTCACCGGATCGACATATTCCAGCCTGATATCGGCAATCACGTCGCCGAAGTCATGGCCTTCGTGATGGTCCGACATCTGGTGCCGGTAGAAAGCCCATTTGTCCTCGAACGAGAGCAGGCAATAATAGAAATTTTCTTCCTGACCTTTCCAATATTCATAGCGCAATACGCCGGTCTCGGTCTCCAGCGTCTGCTTGACCATATCCGCCGTGATCGCCTCGAACTTCTCTTCCTTGCCGGATTTGATTTTAATATGTGCGAGCAGCGTAGCCATGGAGCGTCTCCTATGCCGGGGTGAAGGTCAGGTTCAGTCGATTGGTGCCCAGCATGATGCCCGGCTGATGGAGGAAATCATTGTCCAGCCCGAACTGGATATCATCGAGACGGTCGAGCAGCCGGTTCCAGGCAATGGTCTGTTCCAGGCGCGACAATCCGGCACCCGGGCAGACCCGTGGGCCGGCGGAAAAGGCGAGGTGGCGCGTGACCGCCTTGCGGTCCGGTTTCAATTCCTTGGGGTCTTCAAATTCATCCGGGTCGATATTGGCTGCGCCCCAGCGAAGATGCAGCGAAGAACCGGCGGGCACTTTCACACCCTGGAATATTTCGTCGCGGCTGGTGATCCGCGTCGACAGGCCCTGCGTCGGTGAGCGGAGCCGCATGCCCTCCTCGATAAAGCCGCGGATCAGGCTGCGGTCGGCCTTCAGCTCCTGGAACAGACCGGGCCGTTCGCAGATCAGCTGCGCCTGTTCGCATATCGCATATTGGGTGGTTTCCAGTCCGCCGATGACCATGGCGTAGACGACACCGTTGATCTCGTCGTCGGTCAGTTTCCGGTCGAGCGCCTGATAGTGCACCTGCGTCAGAAAACTGACCATGTCGTCCTGCGGACTGGCGCGTTTTTCGCGGGTCTTTTGCCGGACATAATCCGAGAATCCGTCGAGCAGGCGGAATTTCTCGCGCGCCTGTTCCGGAGTCAGCTTGTTGTTGTGGCCGCAGCCGTGGACATAAGACATGACCTGCGCATTGCCCCAGATTTCCAGCCGGGCGACGTCTTCAAGCGGAAATCCGAGCACCGACGCCATCGTGCGCTGGGGCAAGGGGCGGGCAAATTGCCGGACGAAATCCACTTCCCTGTCCGCGATCCACTGGTCGATGAGGAAGTCGACATGGTCAGTGATCATCTCACGATGGCGACCGGCACCGGGGCCAACCCACGGATCGGTCAGTTCCTGCCGGTGGGCGCGCCACAGTTCCGGTGTTGGTCTTAGCGAGCAGATAGAGATGATCATCGCATCGAGATCGGGCATCTCCTGCGGCAAGCTGCCCGTCGCCTCAATCTGATCGACAAGCAGCGACAGGGTTGGCGGGAAACGCTCCCAGTCCTTGACCACCCGGGAAATATCAGCGTGCTTGGTGAGGATGAAGGCATCCTTGTCCGGTGTCAGGCCTTCGTCGGCCAGACGCAGCACCGGCGCTTCCCGATGCAAGATATCATAGGCTTCGTACCAGTGCTCTGCCGCACCGGGCTCGAACAGATCGACATCCTCCAGAGCGACCGGACAGGGCATCGGACTCAACGCGTGATTGGGGGTCTTGTCCAAATCCTCTCCTTCTCCAAATGGACAGTATCTTTGCCACCAGTAAAACCTATTCTGGAAAAAACGCCATTGACAGATTGGAGAGGATCGGATGAGCCGCATATCGAAATTGCCGCCGGAGGACTGGGATCCGCGAATCCGGGAGGCGGTCAATCCCGATGCTGCTACCGATCTCGAACAAGGTCTGGTCCGCTATTTCGCGCATTGTCCGGAACAGGCGCTCGGCCTGATGCAATTTGGCGGCGCGCTCAAGCGCGGTCGCACCCTGCCGGAACGGCTGGTCGAGCTGGTCCGTCTGCGCATCGCCTTTTTCAACCAGTGCCGCAGCTGCATGGCCATCCGCTACACCGACGCGGTCAAGGATGGCGTCGATGAAGGTGCGGTCTGCTCGCTGGAAAAGCCGCAGGAAGCAGATAATCTGAGCGACGCGGAAAAAGCGGCGATCCATTATGGCGAGCTAATGGCGACTGATCATCTGGCGATTGATGACAGCGTGCACGCTGGTTTGCGGGAGCATTTCAGCGAAGCGCAAATTGTCGAACTGGGCATGACCTGTGCCTTTTTCGTCGGCTTCGGGCGGCTGGGGGCGACCATGCACATGGTCGAAGAGCTGCCCGAAGCCTTTCAGAAAGCCGAAAAAATTGCACCATGGGGCGAGGAAAAAATTCAGGTGCGCTAGGGAGAAGCGATATGGCAACCACGGGCGATCTCGAGATCAATCTGCTGGATGCAGAAACGCAGCAATGTCCTTATGATGCCTATAAAAGGTTGCGCGACGAAGCGCCGGTCTACAAGCAGCCGGGCACCGATATCTATGTCATCACCCGCTATGAGGATGTCCGCCGGGTTCTGCTGGACCCGGAGACTTTTTCCAGCAGTCCGAAGAAATTCGCAGCTTTCGGCAAGACCGGCAGCGCGGAACGTCAGCGCGTCGTGCAGCAGCGGTTTGAGGAGAAGGGCTGGCTGCCCGAACCGACGCTGGGCAGCCGCGATGATCCCGACCACAAGCAGATGCGGGCGATGTTCAACGAAGCGTTCAGGCCGAGCAAGATCAAGACCATGGACCCGCTGGTTGAGAATCTCGCCTATGAGCTGATCGACGGCTTTATCGACGATGGCGAGTGCAACTGGGTCAGCCAGTTTGCGGTGCCATTACCGCTATATATCATCGGCGAGCAGATGGGCGCGCCGCGCGAGGACATGTGGAAGATCAAGCGCTGGACCGACGCCTTCTTTCACCGGATATCGATGATGCTCGACGAGGAAACGGAACTCGAGATGGTCGACCGCGAGATCGAGGGGCAGCATTATTTCCATCCGGTTTTCGAGCGGCTGCGCAAAAATCCCGACGACAGCCTGCTCAGCGAGCTGGTCAACCGGGTGATCGAGGAATGGGGCCGACCACTGAGCGACAATGAACTGCACGCCGAAATGATGGCCGACACATTTGTCGGGGGCAGCGAGACCACGACCAACGCGCTGGCCTCCGGGATTAGGTTGCTGATCGAGAACAAGGATGTCTGGGAGCAGCTGAAGAGCGATCCCGACCAATATATGAAGACCTTTGTCGAGGAGGTGGTGCGTCTGGAATCGCCGGTGCAGAGCCTGATGCGCTTCGCCGCAGAGGATGTCGAATTACACGGCGTAGCGATCCCCAAGGGGGCGCTTATCAATGTCCGCTTTGCCGCGGCCAACCGCGACGAGAGTGTGTTCGACTGCCCGGAGAAAATCGACCTCGAACGCAAACGGGCAGGGGCGCACATGGGCTTCGGTTCGGGCGTCCACCATTGTCTTGGCGCGCCGCTCGCCCGGCGCGAACTGACCTGGGGCTTTACCGCCGTGGTCGACCGGTTCGAGGATATGTGGTTTGTCGAGGGCAAGAATGATTTTGCCATCCACCCGCATTTCCTGCTGCGGTCGCTCAAGGAACTGCACATCGGATTTACCCCGAAATAGAGCCGCCAAGGCTGCTGTCTGACAGGCGATAACCTTGGAGCGCCAGCGCTCATCATTAGAATAGTGCTCATAGGATCGCTCAAATGTTATGATATTTTCAAATAACGTCTGGAAGAAAAATATTAGGAGAGAAGAACATGGCTGACCGCGATCCTGGTGAAATGACCCGGCAACGGGCGGACATTTCAAAGCAACCCGAGCCGACTTTGCGCGGTGACCCGATCACGCCGGAGCGCTATTTTTCCAAAGATTATATGGACCGGGAATGGGACAAGATTTGGACCCGGACCTGGCAGATCGCCGGACTTAAGCGGGAACTGGAAAACCGCGGCGACTATATCACGACGTCGCTGGGCCGGGAGCGGATCCTGGTAACGCGCGGCGATGATGATGTCATTCGGGCCTTTTACAACGTCTGCCAGCACCGCGGGCTGCAGCTGATGGCTGAACCATCGGGCAACACGCGCCGATTGACCTGCCCCTATCATGGCTGGGCCTATGACCTGAAAGGAACGCTGAAAGCGGTTCCGGACGAAGCCGATTTCGCGCAGGGCAGCCCGTGCGGCAAACTCAATCTGGTCGAGATTCCGTGCGAGAGCTGGGCCGGTTTTGTCTGGTACAATATGGATCAGGACTGCTCGCCGCTAAGAGAATTTCTCGGGCCGATCGCGGACCAGATCGATTCCTATCCGATGGAAGACATGCGGCGGACCCACTGGGTGACGATCGAAGGCGATTTCAACTGGAAGCTGGTGCAGGATAATTTTAGCGAATCCTATCATGTGCCCTTTGTCCATCCGTCGTCGAAATTCGTAATCGAGTATAGTCACCATCAATGCCAGTTCGATCATTATCCGGAAGGCCATTGCCGGATGTTCATGCCGGGCGCCGGGCCGGCGGAAGCGATCAAGGGCGGGGAAAAGGAAACGCTGGAATCGCTGAGCGAAGAGCTGAAGCGGTGGGAGCTGAACCCTGACGATTATCGCGGCGGCAAGACGCGCAATATCCGCAAGGACCTGCAACGGCAGAAGCGCAAGCTGGGTGAATCCAAGGGCTATGATTTCTCGAGCTATCATGACGACCAGCTGACCGATAACTGGCACTATACGATTTTCCCGAACCTGTCGTTCAGCCTCAAGCCGGACGGCAATATCTGGCTGCGCGCCCGGCCGCATGAAAGCGACCCGGAAAAATGCTATTTCGACATGTGGTATATGACGCTGTTCCCGAAGGGTGAGACAGAATATTATTCCTGGGTGATGGGCGAATTTGTCTCGATCGACACGCCTGCGCAGCATGTCCAGGGCAAGGCAGGGGAAGTATCCGCCGGACCGGCCATCGACGAGGATCTCGAAATCTGGCCGCTGCAACAGCAGGGCCTGCACTCGAGAGGCTATCAGCGCGATTATCTTGCGGGACAGGAAAGCCGGATGCGCTATTTTCACGAAACGCTGGAAGACTGGCTGGAGCGTTAAGCCGGGCAACGGTTTGAGAGCGACCATCTGGGCGAGCTGCAGCAGCTGTGGCTCGCCTGCGATCGGCAGGACGGAATCGGGGAGCGATTTGCGGTTTTCTGATCCGTCGCTGCTGCGGTAGGCTCAGGGGCCGTGTGCCGCGCCAGGCTTTCTCTTAAACGGATATTTGGGCCGGTTGATCAGGTCATTTGGACCGAACCGCGCGTGCGTACGCCGCGCTGTGCCGCGCCTTTGGCCTTTTCCGCTATGCTGATCTGAGGAGAAATATTGGATCCCCCGTGAGGATTCGAACCTCAATTAACGGAGTCAGAGTCCGTGGTATTACCATTATACGACAGGGGAGTGCCGGTGCGGGGCAATAGGCAGGGAGCGGCTGCGGGTCAACCCCTTTGGTGATGGTCAGCCAAGATAGGTTGAGGTCGCTGAGGGCGGCAATAGTGACCGCATATTATATTTTCCATGCGACATGGTTACCGCCCCTTGCGCCGGGCGCATAGCGACGTTATCTTCGCAACCAAGTACCGGCGGTATTATCCGATCCGGAGAATATAAGAGTACGGTTATGGCGGATCACGCATCCCCATCGCCGCATGATAAAAAAGGCGGATCATCCGCAAGGAAATCCCGCCCGAAACCTGCGGCGACACATAAAAAACAGGGCAGTAATGCGCCTATCGTCCGTCCAGGACCGGCGCGGTGGCCGAAGCTGCGCTCCTATGCAGCTATCGATCTGGGAACCAACAACTGCCGATTGCTGGTGGCAAAGCCGTCTTCGGATGGTTTTATCGTCACCGATGCTTTCTCGCGCGTAGTGCGGCTCGGCGAAGGACTGGTTGAAACCGGTCAGATCAGCAACCGCGCAATGGACAGGGCGGTTGCGGCGCTTTCCATCTGTGCAGACAAGTTGCGGCGGCGCAATGTTACGCTTGCCCGGTCGGTTGCGACCGAGGCTTGCCGGCGAGCCAGCAATGGCGACAAGTTTATCGAACGGGTTCGGCGCGAAACCGGCATTGCGCTTGACGTGATCACGGCGGAAGAAGAGGCGCGGCTGGCGGTTCTGGGCTGCCAGATCTTGCTGGAGCCAGGCGAGGGGCCAGCGCTGATCTTTGATATTGGCGGCGGCTCGACCGAGCTTGTGCTGGTCGACACCAGCGGTTCTGCGCCCGAGATTATCGACTGGCAGAGCGCGCCCTGGGGTGTTGTCTCTCTAACCGAAAGCGAAAAGTTCGATGGCAACGACCCGGCAGCGCGGCGCGCGGCCTTTGCAGCGATGCGGGCACGGGTCAGGGACAGTTTCGCCAGCTTCGCCGAACGCTTGCCGCGGGTGGACCGGTGCGATTACCGGCTCCTGGGTACCAGCGGTACGGTGACCACGCTTGCCAGCCTGCATCTGAAACTGCCGCAATATGACCGCAAAGTTATCGATGGCCTGATCGTGCCCACGGAATCGATGCGGGAAATCAGCAATATGCTGGCTCACGCCTCGCCGGACGAGCGCGCGGATATCCCGTGTATCGGTCGCGAACGGGCCGATCTGGTCGTTGGCGGCTGTGCGATCCTTGAATCGATACTCGATATCTGGCCAGCGACCCGAGTCGGCGTCGCGGATCGCGGCATTCGCGAAGGCATATTGCGCTCGCTGATGTCGGCCAACGAACGGCGCGCTGTCTGATGAGCCGGGGCAGATCAGGAGGCAAACAGAGAGTCAAAACCGCCAAGGGGCGGAAGATCGGATCGACCCGTTGGCTCGAACGGCAGTTGAACGACCCTTATGTCAAAAAGGCGAAGGCAGAGGGCTATCGCTCTCGTGCTGCCTACAAGCTGCTGGAACTCGACGAGCGATTCAAACTGGTGCGCAACGCCAAGGCGGTTGTCGATCTGGGCATCGCACCGGGTGGCTGGGCGCAGGTGATGCGAAAATTTGCCCCAAAGGCGGCTGTCGTCGGAATTGATCTGCTGGATGTCGACCCGATCGATGGGGTGACGATTTTCAAGATGGATTTCATGGACGATGCGGCACCGGACATGCTGATCGAAGCCCTAGGCGGCAAGCCGGATCTGGTGCTGTCGGATATGGCGGCAAATACGGTTGGCCATCAGCAAACCGATCATTTGCGGACAATGGGGCTGGTCGAAGCCGGTGCCTATTTCGCGGTTGATAATCTGCAGGAAGGCGGCGCGTTTGTTGCCAAGGTTCTGGCGGGCGGGACCGACAATGAGCTGCTGACGCTGCTCAAGCAGCATTTCGATGTGGTCAAACATGCCAAGCCGCCAGCGAGCCGCAAGGGATCGTCAGAATGGTATGTGATTGCCCAGGGCTTCAAGGGCAAGCCGTCTGCCGCTTAATTGGCAGCGCGGGCTTTTGCGATCATCTCTTTGAGTCCATCATAGCCCACCGCGCCGACTTCTGACTGATCGCCGATCACCCAGGCGGGTGTGCCGGTGAAGCGCAGTTTCCGGGCGATAGCGATATTGTTTTCGATTTCCTTTTTCGCCTCGGGCGACTTGATGAAGGCCCGCGCCGCAGCCATGTCCAGTCCGACTTCATTTGCCGCCGCCTCTATTGTCGAGGGTGTTGGCCGGCCGGTGGCGAACATGGTTTTGTGAAACGCGTAATATTTGCCCTGTTTCGCCGCCGCGAGGGCCATGAGAGCGGCGTCATTGCTGGCTTCACTGAGAATCGGAAGCTCGCGGAATACCACTTTGACATTCTTGTCTTCCGCAATAAGTTTGGCGATGTCGCGCTCTGTTTGCTTGCAATAGGGGCAGTTAAAATCGGAATATTCGACAACGACTACGTCGCCATCGGGATTGCCCGCAAATGCCGCCCCGGCGAACGGCTTTTCGATCTGGTCGCGCACCTCATCAATAGCGGAAGCCTTTTGACGGTTTTGCAGCAGCTCGACCGCTTCCGGAATGATTTCGGGATTTTTCAGGATATAATCGCGGACGATCGCTTCGATCGCCTTTTGCTCTTTCGCATCAAAACCCGCAGCCAATGCCGCTTCGGTCGCTGCTTGCGTTGAGGCCGTGCTGCTGGTCTGCCAGAACCAGACACTCAATGCTGCCGCTATGGCCAGTCCGCCACCCGCCATAATCATCCACTTTCTGTTTTTGTTATCATCCACAATCGGCTTCTTTCGTTGCAGGAGGGCATTGGCGATGGTCGCACCGCTTGTCCAGCCCAAACCATAGATATGGGCTAGCGGCGGCGGCGGTTGTTTTTCTCAAATTCGGCCTTGGCAATAAACGAAATATCCTGGGCACGGATCCAGTCGGGGGTGTTTTCAGGAATACCGGCCATGGCAATCTGCGAGCTGCGGATGGCGCTCGCGTAATTTCGTTCGAGCAACGAACTTTCTGCCGTCGCCAGCTGGGCGCGCGCGATATCGCCTTGCTGGGAATAGACAACGCCGAGCTGGTACCAGGCGAAGGGGTTGCGATTGTCCTTGTTGACTGCCGCTTTCAGGACCTTCGCCGCCTCATCGAGATATTGCGGGTCTTCGGTGGCGATCAGGGCATGGCCAAACAGACTCGCGATCAGCGGCTGGTTGTTGGTCAAATGGACGGACTTGCGCAGCGCCTGCAGCGCTTCATCCGGCTTGCCGGACTCGAGCAGAATCTGGCCCTGCAATTCGAGGAAATAGGGATCATTCGGTGCGGTTTTGAGGAGATTGTTGACCTCATAGAGAGCCCGATCCGGATAGGCGCTCTTGTGCCAGGCATAGGCCCGTGCATAGCGGGCAGGGACGCTCTGATCGCTCTCGGGATATTCGCGCAAGGTGACGGCCGGTTCAGCAGTATAGCCGAGCAGCTTGGCCTTCACCCGCTGGAACCGTGCTTCAATCTCGGGGTCTGACGGTTTGTCCCAGGCCGGGTCCTTTTGATAAACGTCGCGGAGCAGGGTTACGCGTTCGCCCGATAGAGGATGGGTTCGCCCGTAGCTGTCCTCTTGCGGGATTCCGAGGCGGAATTCATAATTTTGCAGCTTCTTGAAAAAATCGATCGAGCCTCTGCCGGATATGCCTGCGGCAGACAGATAGCGTGCGCCCGCCGAGTCCGCCGACCGTTCCTGCACTCTGCTGAAGGCCAGAAACTTGCCCATTGCGGCTTGCTGACCCGCGGCCAATATGCCCATTCCGGCATCGCCAGCACCAGCAGCGATCGCCGCCGCCCCCAGAAGGAGACTGAGTACGGTGATGCCGGTAGCGGTTTTTACGCCCTCGTCGAACCGGATGATATGTCCGCCGGTGATATGGCCAAGCTCATGGGCCATAACGCCTTGCACTTCATTCGCGGTGTCGGCGGTTTCGATAAGGCCGGAGTAGAAATAAATTCGCTGACCGCCAGCGACAAAAGCGTTAATCTGACGATCATTGATCAGGACGACTTCCACCTCGTCAGCGTCGAGTTCGGATACGGCCACCAGCGGTGCCACCATATCGGTAAAGAGAGCTTCCGTCTCTGCATCGCGCAGGATGGATTGAGCGGCGACCGGCTGCGCCGTGATCGACACTATCGCCAGCAACGCGACCATGAAACGGATCGACCGGCCAGCGGATCGCAGGCAAATGCGGGAAAATGGGACAGCAAGCAAATTGCGCATGGAATTCCTAAGCATCTAAGTCCGGTTAAAGTCTTCCCCTGCCACTAGCTGCCTGAACCATGGATGAAACCAAGGCCGTTCCCGCCCGATATTCGGGCGGGAACGGCCTATAGTTTTTTATCCGAACGTGCGTTGCCACCAGCCCTGACGGGGCTTCTCATCGCTCGATTCCTTGGCATCGCTGTCCGATGCTTTGGCGACGGCTTCGTCTTTTGGCTTGGCCGCTGTCTCGTCTTTCGGTTTGGCCGCTGCCCTGGATTTGCGCGGCTTGGCTGGCGTCTTTTCCTTGGCTTCTTTCGCGTCCTCTGTCGCTACCGATGCCGCCTTGTCAGCGGTCTCGGCATTGTCAGCCTTTTTGGCACGTGACCGTGGAGCCCGTTTTGCCGCCGGCTTTTTGGCCGTGGTTTCTTCGGTGGTTTCGCCCTTGGCCTCAGGCGCAGAGGCTGCGGCGTCGGCCTTTGGCTTGCGCGGTGCGCGACGCCGTTTCGGCTTTTCTTCAGCCGCTTCGGCACCGTCTTCCTTGCTGGCTTCAGGCTGCTCGGCCGGGGCCTCGCTTTTTGCAGTACGGCGTCTGCCGCGCGGCTTTGGCTCGGCTTTGTCCTCGCCATCGGCTTCGGCGTTCGCGTCGGGTGCAGCATCCGCCTTGCGGGCGCTGCTGCGGCGGGTCTTGGGTGCAGGCTTGTCGGCCTTGTCCGAGCTGTCCGTTTCGCTTGCCTGTGCTTCGGCTTCGCCGGAATTGTCCGAACCGGCATTTTCAGTATTACCAGAATCCGAACGATCGCCGCCGCGATTGCGTCTGCCGCGCCGCCGCCGTTTGCGTTTCGGGCGATCTCCGCCGTCATCGCGGGAGTCCGACTGCCGCTGCTCGCCGTCGGAGGCTTCGGTCTCGTCCGCGATATCGTCATCATCGTCGTCATCATCGACAATGGGTTCGAACTTCGGCATGTTTTTTGGCGGACTGCCAGAGGTCTGGATGTCCATCCGCGCCCCTTCGGTCTCCCCATCGGGCACGATTTCGATCGAGACGCCGTAGCGTTTTTCAATATCCTCAATCTCGTGACGCTTGCTGTTCAGCACGTAAATGCACGCTTCCTGGCTGGTGCGCAGAGTGATCTGGCTTGCCTTGCCCTTGGCGGCTTCCTCTTCCAGCAGGCGCAGGACGGACAGCGCTGCAGAGGATGCCGTCCGCACCAGTCCGGTTCCTTCACAATGCGGGCAGACCTTGGTCGAGGCCTCCAGAACGCCGGTGCGCAGGCGCTGGCGGCTCATTTCCATCAGACCAAAGCTGGATATGCGTCCGACCTGGATGCGGGCCCGGTCGTTTTTCAGCGCATCGCGCATCGCGCGCTCAACTTTGCGGACATTGCCGGTGCGGTCCATGTCGATGAAATCGATCACGACGAGGCCGGCCATGTCGCGCAGGCGCAGCTGCCGAGCGATCTCGGCGGCGGCTTCCATATTGGTCTTGACTGCGGTCGCCTCGATGCCGTGCTCGCGGGTCGAGCGACCGGAGTTGATGTCGATCGACACCAGTGCCTCGGTCGGATTGATCACCAGATAGCCACCGGATTTCAGCTGCACTTCCGGCGAGTACATCGCCGACAGCTGGTCTTCGACGCCATAACGCTGGAACAGCGAAACCGGGTCGGCGTAGCTCTTCACGCGTTTGCTGTGGCTTGGCATCAGCAATTTCATGAAATTCTTCGCCGCCGTATAGCCGCTGGCGCCTTCGACAAGCACTTCTTCAATCTCGCGATTGTAAATGTCGCGGATCGCGCGCTTGACCAGATCGCTGTCGCTGTGGATCAGGCTTGGTGCCGTTGCGCTCAGCGTCTTTTCGCGGATCTCATCCCACAGCCTGGCAAGATAATCGAAGTCGCGCTTGATTTCAGGCTTGGTGCGGGACAGGCCAGCGGTGCGGACAATGCAGCCCATGCTGGTTGGCAATTTGAGGTCGGCGATGATCGATTTGAGACGCTTTCGATCGCCAGCATTGTTGATCTTCCGGCTGATGCCGCCGCCGTGAGACGTGTTCGGCATCAATACGCAATAGCGACCGGCCAGGCTGAGATAGGTGGTGAGCGCAGCGCCCTTGTTGCCGCGTTCTTCCTTGACGACCTGGACGAGCACAACCTGCCGGCGCTGAATAACGTCCTGAATCTTGTAGCGTTTGCGCAGCGCCATACGCTTCTGGCGCGCCTGGTCGCTGGCCTTGGGCATGTTGCCTTTGCCGCGACCCTTGTTGCGGCCACCACGGCCGCGACGGCCACCCTTGTTCTTGCCGTCCGCGCTGTCTTCCGACGAATCATCATCCTCGTCGGAGTCGTCGTCCTCGTCGTCTTCGTCATCGCCAGGATTTTCCTGCGGAATTTCGCCTTCGGTGACGTCGATCGTGTCGACGCTGTCATCCTTGTCGACTTCCACCAGCGCGGTATCGAGTTCTTCTGTGGCTTCGCTGCGCACCATATCGGCTGGCGCGTCGTCCTCTTCCTCTTCCTGCGCGCGCAGGGCGGCTTCCTCTGCCGCATGTTCGGCTTCTTCAGCCAACAGCCGCTCGCGGTCTTCTGTCGGAATCTGATAATAGTCGGGGTGGATTTCGGAAAAGGCCAGAAAGCCGTGGCGGTTGCCGCCATAATCGACAAAAGCAGCCTGCAGCGACGGTTCGACGCGGGTGACTTTCGCTAGATAGATATTGCCTTTGAGCTGTTTATGCTCGGAAGATTCAAAATCGAATTCCTCAATCTTGTTTCCTTTTACGACCGCCACCCGGGTTTCTTCCTGGTGGCGCGCGTCGATTAGCATGCGCGTAGTCATTCAA
This sequence comes from Parasphingorhabdus sp., assembly GCF_048269865.1. Lineage (GTDB taxonomy): Bacteria > Pseudomonadota > Alphaproteobacteria > Sphingomonadales > Sphingomonadaceae > Parasphingorhabdus. Next base: position 93,864 of record NZ_JBLWUA010000003.1, read on the forward strand.
TAGTCTCCTGACATGGAGCCCCGGGTCGATGCCCGGCGGGGCCATGCGATATAATAGGGATGACGGTTCTGTGCGCGCGGTCCTTTGATGAGGGGCGGGCGACGTCATCCGGTTGATTTCAAATATTTCAGATAAAAATGCTTCTGCAACAACCGCATGGCTCTGGCCGTTAGCCAAAGTCTTTCCGCCCAAGGAAGCGCCTCCCGTCTGGAGAGCTTCAAAGTCGGAGATGTCATGCCTCATGTTGCGTCAACCTGGTGTATGCCGGATGATTTCCGGCATTTTGATAAGCCACTCCCGGACGGATCCGGAAAGGCTCAGTCGATTGCTAGCACTGCTTGCGGTGGTCGGCAACTAAAACGTCATAGTTCAGAAACTTAGTTGCGGGTCCTGGTCGGCCTCTTTTCTTCCCTAACAGTCCGTTAACCGCGTCGTTTCACTGCGCTTTACGAATGCATCCTTAATTTGATGTTCACACCGTTCGATAGTGCAATTCATTCAGGACACCGCAATATATGAAATTTGACTGGACCAAAAAGGCCCGCAGGATGCATAAGCAGGCCATGGCACTGGCAACCATATTGGCATCTGCATTATTGTCGGTTCATCCGGCGCAAGCGGGCTCGATCAGCCGGATCGAAGCCGACGGTTCGCATATTACGATCGCGTTTGACGATGTGGTCGAAGAAGTTTCCACCTTCTCCCTGGTGGGTCCTGACCGGATTGCTGTTGATATTCGCGGCGGCAAGGCCGGGCAGGGCGGTTCTGCAAGAGGGATCGTCAAGGGCGTCCGCCAGGGACAATTTACGCCCGACACTGCTCGTGTCGTGTTCGATCTGGAACAGCCCGCGGTGATCACCGATGGCAGTTTCTCCCATGATGGAAAAAGCCTCAGTCTGCGTCTGCGGTCCGTGGGTGAGGGGCAGATTCACGCCAGCCGGCAGTCGTTCCTGCCACCGGCACAATTCCGTGCAGAGCCACCGCGCAAAAGCTACAGCGTCAAGGTTCCCTTGGGCAAACCCAAGGATTCTGTCCGCTTGCCGAAAATATACGGGCCGGATGACCCGAACAGACCGCTGGTGGTCATTGATGCCGGCCATGGTGGCCATGATCCGGGCACGGTATCGCCGCACGGCGGAACCTACGAGAAGAATGTGGTCCTGGCGATTGCACTAGCGGTCCGCGATCGGCTGATCGCCGGTGGCCAGGTGCGCGTGGCATTGACCCGTGATACCGACTCCTTCCTCGTGCTCGAAGAACGGTACGGCATTGCCCGACGGCTCGGGGCGGATCTGTTCCTGTCCATTCACGCCGATGCTGCCGGCAATCAGTCAGCGTCGGGCGCTACGGTCTATACGCTGTCGGAAGTAGCTTCCGACCGGGAAGCGGCGAAACTGGCCGCCCGCGAAAACAAGGCCAACATCATCAATGGCGTCAATCTTGGCGGCGCGACGCATGACGTGTCCTCGATCCTGATCGACCTGACGCAGCGTGAGACGATGAATGTTTCCGCAGATTTTGCCAAATTGCTGCACCGCGAAGCCCGTCAGCAAATGGCATTCCGAAAAATTCCCCACCGTTTCGCTTCGCTGATCGTCCTGAAAGCGCCGGATACGCCGTCGGTCCTGTTCGAAACCGGATATCTTACCAACAAGGACGACGTCGCATTTTTGAATTCCCGGCAGGGAAGAAGCAAGGTTGCAGCGGGAGTGGCCAGTGCAATTGAGGCGCATTTTGCCCGGAAACTGGCGCTGCGCTAGAGGAAAATATCCGCGCGTGATAAGAGCGTCGTCCCGACCCGGGGCGGCGCTCGTTTTTCATCGATAATCGCTGGAAAATGGACGCGAGGCGGTTTAGATAGCCGAACCTATGGTAAATGATGCGTCTGATACGGCTGGAGAAAGCCTCGCCTACAAGCTGGAGCGAAGCACGGGCAGCTTTTTCGAGCGAGTGGAAACGCTCTGGCAGAAAAAATGGTTTCGCCTGCTGGTCGCGTTCCTTGGGCTTTGTATTCTGGGATGGTTCCTCATCTGGCTGATCTTTGCTCGGGATTTGCCGGACGCAACCGCACTGCAGACCTATGAGCCACCGTTGCCGACCGTCGTTCGCGCCTATGACGGCGAGCCGGTTCACAGCTACGCTCGCGAGCGGCGCGTGCAGCTTGAATTTTCCGAATATCCCGCGCTGCTGGTCCGGGCCTATCTGGCTGCCGAAGATCGCACGTTTTTCGAGCATGGCGGACTGGACTATCCCGGTATCGCGACGGCCATCCTCACCAATATCTCGAACAGCGGCCGACCAGTTGGGGCATCCACGATCACGCAGCAGGTCGCGAAAAATCTGCTGCTGAGCAGCGAAGTATCCTACCGGCGCAAGGTTCGCGAAGCGATCCTGGCCTACCGGATTGAGGATGTACTGACCAAGGAGGAAATCCTCGAGCTCTATCTCAACCAGATTTTCCTCGGTCGCAACGCTTATGGGGTTCAGGCCGCCGCCCAGGCCTATTTTGGCAAGGATGTTGATGAGCTGGCCCTGCATGAAATTGCCTATCTCGCGATTTTGCCAAAGGGACCGTCCAACTATCGTCCGGAAGTGCACGAAGAGCGTGCGATAAAACGCCGCAACTGGGTGCTGGGAGAGATGCGCGACAATGGCTGGATCACCGCTGCGCAATATCAGACAGCAAGTGCGCAGCCGCTGGGAACGATTTCGCGTGCAGGACCGCGTTTTGAGCGGGTCGGCGGTTATTTCATTGAAGAAGTCCGGCGTCAGTTGATTGAGCAATTTGGCGAGAATGAAAAGGCTGGCCCCTATAGCGTCTATTCCGGCGGGCTTTGGGTGCGCACATCACTGAATCCGGAATTGCAGGAATATACCAAATCTGCACTGCGCAGCGGCTTGCTGCGCTACAGCAGCGGCAAGGGGTGGAGCGGGCCGATCGCCAAGATCGAGATCGACGATCAATGGGCTCAGCGGCTTTCATCGACGTTCATCGGGACAGATTATGACAACTGGCAGATTGCCGTCGCCATCGGCACCGGCAGTGGCGGAGCGGAGATCGGATTTTCGGACGGGACCACAGGCCAGATCAATTCTGTGCCGAGCGCGCTGAAGGCGGGAGATATCATAGCCGTCAGTCCGCTGGGCGGCAGCCGTTACCGGCTGGAAAATGTTCCGGAAGTCTCTGGCGGCATGGTCGTGCAAAATCCGCGCAACGGCCGGATCTGGGCCATGCAGGGCGGGTTTGACGACCGGATGAGTTCGTTCAACCGTGCGACGCAGGCCGAGCGTCAGCCCGGTTCAACGATCAAGCCCTTTGTCTATGCCACCGCGCTGGAACACGGGATGACGCCGGCGACGCTGATCGATGATGCGCCATTTTGCGTGTATCAGTCGGCCTCTCTCGGACGCAAATGTTTCCGGAACTTCGGCAATTCGCGCGGCGCTGGCCAGCAAACGCTGCGTTGGGGCGTCGAGCAGTCCCGCAACCTGATGACGATCCGCGCGGCGAACGACGCCGGCATGGAAAATGTTGTGAAGACGATCAAGACAATGGGCATCGGGGACTATAAGCCCTATCTCGCATTTGCGCTGGGCGCGGGCGATACCACGGTGATGAAGCTGACCAACGCCTATTCAATGCTCGCCAACCACGGCCGCGAATTGCATCCGACGGTGATTGACTTTGTCCAGGACCGCCATGGCAAAGTTATTTTTCGCGCCGACCAGCGGGTCTGTGACAATTGCAATATGGACGACTGGGATGGGCAGCCGATGCCCCGGCCCCGGCCATCAGGCAAACAGTTGATGGATCCAATGACCGCTTACCAGATGATCGACATCCTGCAGGGAGTGATCACGCGCGGCACCGCGCAGAATTTGCGCAGTCTCGACCGGCCCTTGTTCGGCAAGACCGGAACCACCAGCGGCCCGACCAATGTCTGGTTCGTTGGCGGATCGCCCGATATGGTCGCAGGCGTTTACCTTGGCTTCGATCAACCGCGCAATATGGGTGGTTATGCGCAAGGCGGGACGCTCGCGGCGCCCGTTTTCCGGCGGTTTGCCGAAAAGGCGATGGCTGGCATGCCAAAAACGCCGTTTGTCGCGCCTAAGGGTGTACGGATGGTGCGTGTTGACCGCCGGACCGGCAAGCGCGTGTACGGCGGCTGGCCGACCGACGAGCCCAAAGCCGCTGTCATCTGGGATGTGTTCAAGCCCGAAACCGAGCCTCGCCGGTCGATCCGCAAGGATGAGCTGTTGGCGCGGCTGGAAGCCCGCAAGGCCCAGTTGATTGCGGAACGGGCCGCAGCCCGTGAGCGGGCTTTGGAGGCCAGCCGCAATCGGCGGCCTGCGCGGAATGACGATGAATTTCTTCAGGCCGAAGGCGGTATTTATTAGCGGGCGTTCGATTGGACGCCGATGCTGAAGGTATCGGATATCAAGCCCGCAGAGGGCGTGCACACCGTTGGGCGCGAGAGCGTTGCTGCACTGGCCGCTATTACCGCGGATGCGTTTCGGGATGATCCGTTTAATAGCTGGGTCTTCGGCGGGTTTGAACCGATGCATCGGACTTTCGTCAATCTTGCGCGTCATATCTATGTGCCAAGCGGCTTTTGCCAGATCTTGAAAGAAGACGGTGAAGATCTGGCTGCGGCCATGTGGTTGTTGCCAGGCGATAGTCCGGATGCGAATCTGTGGGGAATGCTGAAGACCTATTGGGGTCTCTTTGCCAGCGGCGGCACTGCAGCGCTGATGCGTGGCAAAGCCGCCGAGGACGTCATGGCCAGACACCATCCGCAGGCGCGTCATGCCTATCTGTTCACGGTTGGCGTCACCAGCGCCGCACGGGGCAGGGGGCTGGGCCGGCGTCTGATCAAGCCGGTCCTGGATGCCTGCGATTCCACCGGCACGATGGCCTATCTGGAAAACAGCAACCCGGCGAACCGGCGCTTTTACAACGGGCTCGGGTTCGAGCGCGTTAAAATACTCCATGCGACATCGGACAGCCCGCCGCTCGAATCCATGCAAAGGGTTCCGCGCTAGGCGCTGCGACCGGCGGCGGCTGCTGCAACAATAGTGAAATATATATGTAATCCAACGGTCATTGAGCACCGGTAGATGGCATGCTCAGAAGGCCGCCCGGGATTGGACCGGGCGAAACGAACCTTGAACAAGGAATTACGGATGAAAACCAAATTTGCATTAATCGCAATGGCTGCGCTGGCACTGGCGGGCTGTGACAACCAGGCTGGCGGCAGCGGCGGCGGTGGCAGCCGCGACCAGATCCGCATTGTCGGATCCTCGACCGTCTTTCCCTTCGCGAAAGCCGTATCGGAAAATTTCGTCAATTCCGGCACCTACAAGGCACCTGTTCTGGAATCGACCGGAACCGGCGCTGGCATGAGCCTGTTCTGTTCCGGCGTTGGCGCTGACACGCCCGATATCGAGAATGCATCACGCCGGATGAAGGCATCGGAATTTGACCTCTGCCAGACCAACGGTGTCACCGATATCGTTGAGATCACCGTCGGTATCGACGGCATTGCGGTCGCTCAATCGAAGGAAGGTCCAAGCTTCGTTCTGACTCCGAAGCAGATTTACGAGGCGATTGCCGCCAAGCCGTACGGCAAGGAAAATACCAACGAGAAATGGTCTGATATCGATCCATCGCTGCCATCGATTCCGATCAGCGTCTACGGCCCGCCATCGACGTCCGGTACGCGTGACGCGCTGACCGAACTGATCATGGAAGTCGGTTGCAAGACCGATCCGGCGACCAAGGCGCTCAAGGACAGCAACAAGGACGAATATGAGCTGATCTGCCATGAAATCCGCACCGATGGCCCATATCTGGATGCCGGCGAGAACGACAATCTGATCGTGCAGAAACTGAAAGCCAATCCGAACGCGGTTGGTATCTTTGGCTACAGCTTCCTTGAAGAAAATATGGATACGGTGCGCGGCATCTCGATCTCGGGCGTTGCACCGGATTATGACGCGATTGCATCCGGCGAATATCCAGGCGCCCGTCCGCTGTATATCTATGTCAAGAAACAGCATGTCGGCGTCATCCCTGGCATTCAGGAATATGTCACGGAATTCGTCAAAGCCGGTACCCGTGATGGCTATCTGGTCAAGGCTGGTCTGATTGCTTCGCCAGAAGCGACCCACGCATCAATGCTGGAAGCGGCGAAAAACCTGCCTCTGCTGACCAAGGACGTGTTGAAATAGGAGACCCGCCAGGGTTGGTGGATCCACGAAAATAGCGCCGGACGATCGCATAACTCCGGCGCTGAATATAAGGGGCTGTTGGCAACAACGGCCCCTTTTTTATGCTCTAAAAACAGAGGTTTAAGGCAGGTTTTGCAAAAGATTTGCCATTTATATGACATTTTTGTTACAATATAGAAAGCGTAACAAGGAAATCTGATGAATCTCACCAACCTCCAGCATACGGTGTCGGCATTCGATGCGGAAATTCACAATCTTCGGGACATGGTACTGGAGATGGGTGACAAGAGCACCAATGCCATCACCCGGTCGATCACGGCGCTGGAAAAAAATGATCTGGCGCTGGCGCAATCGGTCGTCGCCGATGACCAGGAAATTGACGCTCTGGAACGGCGGATTGACTCGCTGTCGATCCAGACCATCGCGCTGCGGGCACCGATGGCGGATGATCTGCGCCACCTGATCGCGACCTTCAAGATTTCCAGCATTGCCGAGCGGATCGGGGATTATGCCAAGAATATCGCAAAGCGCGTGCCGCTGGTAGCGGACTCCAGCCGCCAGATCGAACCGGTGGCGCTGTTACCGTCAATGGCGAAAATCGCTGCCGACCTGGTTGCGGACTCGTTCCGCTGCTACGCCGATGGCGATGTTGATCTCGCGGTTTCGGTGTGGGCGAGGGACCAGACGCTGGACAATTTCTACACCAGCTTCTTCCGCTCGATCATCACCTATATGATGGAAAATCCGGCGCATATCAGCGAATCCGCGCATCTTCTGTTCATCGCCAAGAATCTCGAGCGGATCGGCGATCATGCCACCAATATTGCCGAGCTCAGCTATTTCGCCGAGACCGGCCGGCAGATGCCGGACCGGACCAAGGGCGACAGCGTTGCCGGGCCAAGCTGGGCCGACAAGGAAAATCTGCTGATTGAATAGGCGGGCGCGTTAACCGCCGGTGGTGCCGATCAGAAGCTGATCTGGAACCGTCCGGCGACCGCATCGACATCATAATCGCCGCTGCCGGCCGCGAGGATCGCGGCATTGCCGTAATCGAGCTTGGAATAGGACAGCAGGAACCGGACATAGTCGACCGGCGTCCAGATCAGCGACGCCTGATAGGCATCCTGGGTGCCCCCGATAAAGCCGGCATCGACCAGATCGAGCCGGTCGTAGCGGACATTGACCTGCCACGCGCCCATGCCGCCCTGGTCAACCGGATTGGCCACCTTCACGCCCTTGAACACGCCTTCCTTGTAGCCGCGCGTATCGTCGGTCAGGAACAGGCCGGCCTCGATCGCGCCGCCGAAGAAGGTCGGCTCGGCGAGAGTGCCGGTGCGGTTCAGCTTGAGCCAGTGCGCTTCGCCCGCGGCATGGAACCGCCCGGCGATCAGCGCAGCCTCCAGCCCGTAACTGGTCTCGGACTCGGCGTTGGCAATAGCGCCGGTGTCGATAAAGCGCCTATCGGTGAAATGCACCGCCGGGCGCTGGCGATAGCGGCGCGCAGTGATCGCATCGCCAAGATCCTTGTAATGGTATGACGCGCCGAAGTGGGTCTGGACATCGCCGAATTTCGGCATCGCCACCGCGCGCAGGTCAAAGCCGATGCTATTGTTCTCGTCATTGGTCAGATCACCGATATTGTCGGTGAACACACCGGCCTGAAACAGCAGGTCCGATACGCCATATTGCGCGGAGATGCCGAGCTGCCGCTGGAAACCGAAGGCATCGGTAAAGGCCGCGCGCTCGATAAAGCTGGTGTCGTTGCTGCTCGACAGCTCTTCCAGGCTCTGGAAATTATTGTGTTGACCGAGTGTCATCGTCAGACCGCCGGTTTCATAGGTCAGAAAGACATCGGTCAGGTCGACGTCATTGTCGGCAAAATCCGCTTCCAGCTTGTAGCCGAAGCCGCCGGGGATGGTGCCCGATGCGCCCAGCCGGATCCGCCGCGCTTCATTGCCGAAGCCCAGACCGGGGTCGACAATGCTGTCAGGAGCGCTGACCGTACCGGCATCGACCAATATCCGGCCGCGCGGCTTGAAGCTCCAGCCGCCGTCGCCCTTGATCTCGGGCGCGCCCTTCCAGCCGATCTTGGCCGGTTTCTGTTGCTGTTCCAGCTTCGCTTCGGTCGCGGCAATCTTGGCATCGGTGGCGGCAAGGGCGCTGGTCGAGGCCTGCTGCGATTGCTTGACATTGCCGAGCTGCGCCTTGAGATCGGCGACTTCCTGCTCCAGCTGGTTGAGCCTGGCGAGCAGGGCGGCGGCCTGTTCCTCGGAAATCGGCGCGGCCATCGCCGATGAGGGATAGAGCGCAATCGCTGCGGTGCCGGCCAGCAGGCCGATGGATTTGAGCATCGAGGATTTCATCAGTTCAGCCTTTCTGTTGTGGATCACTTTTCAATTGATGAGCGATCTATGACGGTATCGTTGCCCTTTCATGGCAAATTTATTGCATGTTTGTGACAGGAATTTGCAGCGCCACGCAAGCGCTTTCGGCGGACGCTTTTGGGCGCGGTGGAAGCTTGGATGGGTCCGGTCTGCGAACAGGCCGGGGCGGGCTTTAGCCGGAAGCGGGCAACCGGCGCTTGCCTTTCGTGCGGCTGGTCAGATGATAGTGAAAGCAGCGATCACAGCGATAGGGGCGGAGGTCGATGGTGGCGCTTTGTGCCGCGGCTGTCGCTTCTGCCTCGGTGGCAAAGCGCTTTTTCTTGCGGCAGATGGCGAGGCGGGTGCGCATGGCTGGTGGTCCCGATTGGCAATATCAGGACTGGGTTCCGCTCTCGCCGGACGAGAGCGGGATCAGAGCGTCCAGCGCTTTGGCGCATTGGGTCGCGTTGGGGGAGTTTAGCGACCATTGCTTCATCTCCCCGACAAATTTAGGAACGATCTGATCACCCTCGAATGTCTCCGCCTCGCGAATGGCGGCCAGTGACAAATCGGCCTTGCCCAGACCCAGTAGCGCCCAAGCAAGCGACAGGCGCGGCTGATAATAATTGGGGGTTCGCAATATCGCCTGTTTGCAAGCCGGCACCGCGGAGGCATAGTCTAGCATGAACAGATGACCCGACGCCCGATAGGTTGCCCACAGACCGAAACGGGGATGATGCGGTGCGCGTTGCTCTGCGGATTCGATCAACCCTATCCCTTCGGGATTGGATTCCACCAGACAGGTCTGCCACCCCAGCACGGCCAGCGCATGGGCCTTGTTCGGATCGAGGTCGAGAGCCCGTCGCAGGAAGACGAGCGCTTCCCTCGGACGGTGGAACATGGCGTTGACTATCCCGGCTCCGGCGATCACATCTGGATTAGCCGGTTCCATCGCCAGCGCATGCTCGATATGATCGAACGCCAGTCGCTCGGCTGCTTGCGGGTCTGCTTCCCACTGGCTGACGACATTCTGGCTAAGCTGCACCGCCAGATTTGCCCGCAGGACAGCATGATCAGGGTCGATCGCGAGACCCTCCCGGCAAAGCCTGACGATCTCCTGGGCCACTTCCTTCCCGTAGCGATATCGCAGGGTCTCCGTCATCTGCAATATGTGGTATATGTCGTTCTTGAAGGGCTTGCTCCGCAACTCCGGCCGCGACAGCGGAAATCTGACCCGGGTGGAAATCGCGGTGGACACGCTCAGCAGAACATCATTCTGCACCTCGAAAAACTGGTCGAGATTCGTAATATATTTGCCCGACCATGCGAGCGAGGAGTCCTGCGTGTCGATTAGCTCGAAGCGCAGCGTGATCTTATCGTCCCACCTGCGGAAATTGCCGGTTAGGAGAAAGCGGCAGTCCAGCGTGCGGGCAATCGCCCCCAGCGAATCGTCGGGGTCATGCAGCGCTGCAACCGAACTGTAGGGGGTGACAAAAAGCATGGCGGTGGTCGCGAGGAAACTGGTCAGGTCGCGGCTCATGCCATCGGCCAGATATTCATTTTGGGGCAGGCGGTCCTGGTCGGCCACCGGTAGCACGGCCACAGAGAGATTATATTCCCGGCTGCTTTCCGGATGCGATCGCCAGCCCGTACCGTCTTCATCCAGGCCGGTTACGGTTGCGTCCAGTCTGTACCCTGATTTGGAAACCGTCACTATCGACTTGGCGAGTGTCGGAAAGGAGCGAAAGGCCCGTCGCAACTGATAGACTAGGCGAGTCAGCGACTCGTCGCCGCCAAGACCGTCCGGCCAGATATGTTCGAGCAACTGATCCCGGCGGACCAGCTCGTGCGGGTGCCTTGCCAGGATAACCAAAAGCGCCATCACCTTTGGTTCCACCCTTACTGTCAGGGGCAAGTGGCCAAGACAATGATTGGCGATGTCCACGGCGACATCATTGACGAAAAATGGCTCGGCAGGTTGTTCCTCGGACTTGGCGAAGGGCTTTCCCGTTATATTTGCGGCCGGCATTTTCTGCATGATCAAATGCGTTCCCCCCGATCACCACCTCGCAGATCATGGCACAAAAGTAGCCGATTATTCATCATAAAAAAATCATATTGTTCATCAGGACTTGAAATTGGATTTTCGGCAGGTTTCCGGACTGGCGATGTCGCCAGAATTAGAGGGGGACCTGAACATGAATATTCTGACCAAATTTGGCACGCTGGCTGCCGCAACATTTCTGGCATCGGCGGTGCCAGCCCAGGCACAGCTGGAAATATATGACGACTATGAAGTCTCTGACGCCGTCTGGAGCATCAGCACCGTCAAGGTCGATGCCAATATGGGCGATTATTATCTGGAAGGCCTGCGCTCGACCTGGATCGCCAGCAACGAGGTCGCCAAGAAGCTCGGCCAGATCGAGGATTATTCGATCTATGCCAGCGAGTTTCCGCAGTCCGGCGAGTTCAACATGCTGCTGATCGTCAAATTTGCCAATACCGCCGACCTGGCGCCGAACAAGGCCAAATATGACGCGTTCATGAAGGCTTGGGGAGAGACCAAGGTCAAGGAATCCCGGCAGATTTCCAAGGATCTGTATCCGACGATCCGCACTATTACCGGCGACTATCTGATGCGCAAAGTCGAGGTCAAATAGGCATCCTCGCTTGACAGTGATTGGGCTGTTTTCCCGGCCCGCCATGTCCTGAGGACTGGCGAGCCGGGGTTCATCCCGTGTCCGGCGAGAGTTTATGCGACCCGACTCTCGCCGGGCATTTACCCAGCGCCCGCGGCACCAGCGGGCTCGGGCAGCGGGCGATTGCCGCCCTGATGCCTGTCCGGAGAAATTGCATGGATAGTCTCGCCGTACCGACCCGCCTGCGCCCGCCGCTTTCGCTGGCCGAAAACCGCAAATTGCGGCTGTTCACGATATTCCTTCTCTATGCCGGGCAGGGCATTCCGCTCGGCCTGTTCGATTTTACGATCCCTGCCTGGATGGCGGTCAATGGAGCTGCGGCGGCGGATATTGCCTTTGTCGTGGCGATGGTGGGCATCCCCTGGAGCTTCAAGTTTATCGCCGGCTTTGTGATGGACCGATATACATTGTTGTCGATGGGACGGCGGCGGGTATGGATCGTTGGCGCGCAAGTGGTGATGATCGGCTTGCTGGTCGCCTTTGCCCTCGTCAATCCGGGGCCGGACGACGTTCTGATCCTCGGCATCGTCGGACTGGCGGTCAATACCGCCACCGTGTTTCAGGATGTCGCGGTCGACGGCCTGACCGTCGATATTCTGCCGGAGGAAGAGCGCTCGATGGGTGGCGCGCTGGCGTCCGGCGGGCAGGTGATCGGCATCGCCGTGTCTGCTGCCCTGACCGGGACCATGGTTTATGCCTTTGGCGCCAGCGCCGCCTATATCGCCTGCGGATTTCTGGTGATGCTCGTGACCATTCACATCATCTGGGTGCGCGAACGGGTGGGCGAGCGCCGTCTGCCCTGGTCGGAAGGCGAAGCACACGCCGAGAACCGGATCGCGCACGCCGGTGCATGGCTGCCGCTGGTCACGGCCGCGCTGCGCAATTCGCTGTCCGGACACAGCCTCGCCTGGTTTCCCAATCTGCTGGTTACCGGCCTGACCTACGGCATCTGCATCATCGCGGTCCCGCTGATCGCCACCGGCGCTACCGGCTGGTCCGAGGACCAGCTCGGCTCGCTCAACGGCACCGCCCAGCTGGTGGCCGGGATCGCCACCATCGCCATTGGCGGCTATGCCGTCGGCAGGATCGGGGCCCAGCGCTCGCTCTGGATGCTGCGCCTGCTTTTTGCTGGTCTGATCGGCTGGATGGTCTGGTCATCCGGTAGCTGGAGCGATCCCAGGGTGCTGATGGCCTTTGTCTTCGGCTGGATCGGCCTGCATTTCCTGTCCGGAATCAGCGACGTGGTGATCAACATGCGGCTCAGCCCGCCGGCGATCTCGGCGACTCAGTTCTCGATCTTCATGGCGGTCTCCAACATGGGTATCAGCCTCGCCGGCATCCTGGTCGGCTCGATCGCGATGCTGGCCGAGCCGAAGGCGATGCTACTGTTCCTGATGACGGTGCAGGGCGCGTCGGTGCTGATGCTGCTGCTCTTCAAATTCCCGGAGCAGCAGATTGGGGGACTGGCGCGGGCGGGTGATGGCGGCAGGACGGTTCCGCCGCCGGGCGCAACGCCGGCGCGGGACTGAAGCGGTGAGCGACAGCGTCGACCCGCCGCGCGTGGTGCGCACCGCCGGTGCCATATTGCTCAACCTCAACGGCATGGTGGGCGCAGGCATTTTCGCCCTGCCGGCCTTGCTCTATCTCAACATCGGCAGCTTCGCCCCCGTCGCCATCCTGCTGTTCGCCATACCCATCGCCTGTGTGGCCGCGCTGATCGCCAAGCTGTCGACCCTGTTCGAGCGGTCCGGGGGAGTCCAGCTCTACGCCGAAACGGCGCTCGGCAAATTTGCCGGCTTCCAGACCGGCTGGCTGATGATCTGCGCCAGCACCACCGGCCGGGCGGCGAATTTCCACGTGCTCGTCTCCTATCTGGCGGCGCTGTTCCCGGTGTTCGAGGGGCCGGTGGCGCGGCCGGTGACGATCATCGCACTGATCGCGTTCATGACCGTGCTCGGCATCACCGGTACCCGCCGGTCGATCGGCGGCATCTGGATCGGCACGTTGTTGAAGTTCGCACCGCTGGTGCTGCTCTGCCTGGTGGGCTTTGGCAGCAACGGCTTTCCGGCCGCCATCAGCCTGCCGAGCTTTTCCGGGATGGAATCGGTGGCGTTGCTGATCGCCTATGCCTTCTCCGGTTTCGGCGCATCGGTGACCGCGGCCGGCGAGACCCGCGATCCGCGCACCACCCTGTTCCGCTCGGTCCTCTTTGCCATCGGCGGCGTCGCGGTCTTTTACGCCATCGTCCAGTGGGCCTATATCGCCATAGACCCCGATGTCGGCAGCGCCGAGACCCCGCTCGCCGCCGCCGGCCAGAAGCTGTTCGGCGACTGGGGCGCGATGATGATCAGCATCGCCGCGATCTTCTCGATCGGCACCAACCAGCTGAGCAGCTTTGTCGTCTGGCCGCGCATCCTGTTCGGCATGGGCGAACGCCAGCTGCTGCCCGCCTTTTTCGCCCATGTCTCGCCGCGCTACCGGACCCCGGACCATGCTATCCTGGCCTATGCCGGCATCGTCACGATTATTGCGCTCTCCGGCTCTTTCGCCACGCTGCTGCCGTTGCTGGTCGCGGTCGAGCAGGCGATCTTCCTGCTGCTGCTGGCCTCGCTGTTCCTGTTCTGGCGCAGCAATTTCCGCGGCCTGCGGGATGCCATGGGCATCGCGTGGCTGGTGATCGTGCCAGTGGCGACGGCGATGGTCCTGTGGATGGCGGCGCAGATTCCGGCGGCGGCAGTGCTGTCGCTTGCCGGCCTGGCGGTGGTGGGGGCGGCGCTCTACTGGCTCGCCAGGCGTGCGGTTGCCTTTGAACGGTCCGCGGGAGCGGTGGCGGGGTAGAGGCCAGATGAAGCCCAGCCCCTCCTCCCTGCCGCAACGCGGCGGGGAGGGCAACCATCCGCGTTCGCCAAGGCTCCGGCGGCTGCCCCCTCCCCATCGCTGCGAGGCAGGGAGGATGCTGGCGTATCCAACACCCTTTCCTACAGTCGCCGCCCCGTGCCATATTCCATCTCGGCTCTTTGACAATCGAATCCGGTTCCGGAACGGCTTGCCCGACGATCGCCTTTGCGCGGGCGCTTTTTTGTTCAGCAAGGCCTCTTGAAAGCTTAACGGCGTCGTCGGTGGCGCGCCTATAAGGTGGTGAAGTTGCCACTTTGATCGGCGAATGGCGTTTCTCCCTTTGACCCTGTAAAGTTTGTCAAGATAAGCGCCGGCCCCGGCGAGGGCGCGGCCTGCAAAAGCACCGCTCCTGCTGCCGTCGTTTCCTGCTGACAAGCCTTTGCGCCCCTGCTAACGGCTGGCCATGACCGAACGTTCTCATATCCGCAATTTCGCCATCATCGCTCATATCGATCATGGCAAATCGACACTGGCCGACCGGCTGATCCAGCATACGGGCGGGCTGACCGCGCGCGAGATGAGCGAGCAGGTGCTCGACAATATGGATATCGAGAAAGAGCGCGGCATCACGATCAAGGCGCAGACGGTGCGGCTGAATTACAAGGCGAAGGATGGCGAGAATTATGAGCTCAGCCTGATGGATACGCCGGGCCATGTCGACTTTGCCTATGAAGTGTCGCGGTCGCTGGCGGCCTGTGAGGGCGCGTTGCTGGTGGTCGATGCGGCGCAGGGCGTGGAAGCGCAGACGCTGGCCAATGTCTACCAGTCGATCGAGCATGACCATGAGATCATTCCGGTGCTCAACAAGATCGATCTGCCCGCCGCCGAGCCGGAGCGGGTGCGCAAGGAGATCGAGGAGATTATCGGGCTGGATGCCTCGGAGGCGGTGCTGGCCAGCGCCAAGTCGGGGATCGGCATTGAGGATATATTGGAGCAGATCGTCGCCAAGATTCCGGCGCCGGGCGGTGACCGCGACAAGCCGCTGAAGGCGATGCTGGTCGACAGCTGGTACGATCCCTATCTCGGCGTCGTCATTCTGGTGCGGGTGATCGACGGCGTGCTGACCAAAGGGCTGAAGATCAAGTTCATGGCCCAGGGCACCGAGCATCTGGTCGACCGGGTCGGCTGCATGCGGCCGAAGATCGAGCAGTTGCCGGAACTGGCAGCGGGCGAGATCGGCTTTATCACGGCACAGATCAAGGAGGTCAGCCAGACCGCGGTCGGCGACACGATCACCACGGTGAAGAATCCGGCGCCCGAGCCGCTGCCGGGCTTCAAGGAAGTGCAGTCGGTGGTGTTCTGCGGCCTGTTCCCGGTCGATGCGGCGGACTTCGAGAAGCTGCGCGAGAGTATCGGCAAGCTGCGGCTCAACGATGCGAGCTTCACCTTTGAAATGGAAACCAGCGCGGCGCTGGGGCAGGGCTTCCGCTGCGGCTTTCTGGGGCTGCTGCATCTGGAGATCGTCCAGGAACGGCTGACCCGCGAATATGATCTCGACCTGATCACCACGGCGCCGTCGGTGGTCTACCGGATCGAGATGAACGACGGCAGCGAGCAATATCTGCACAACCCGGCGGACATGCCCGACATCGTCAAGATCCGCGAGATCGAGGAGCCTTGGATCGAGGCGACGATCTACTGCCCGGACGAATATCTCGGCGGTATCTTGAAGCTCTGCCAGGACCGGCGCGGGGTGCAGAAGAACCTGACCTATGTCAGCGACCGGGCGCAGGTGGTCTACGAACTGCCGCTCAACGAGGTGGTGTTCGACTTTTATGACCGGCTGAAGAGCATCTCGCGCGGCTATGCCAGCTTTGACTATCACCAGATCGGACTGCGTACCGGCCAGCTGGTCAAGATGAACATCATGGTCAATGGCGATCCGGTCGATGCGCTGAGCATGATCGTCCACCGCGACGCCGCCGAAGCGCGTGGCCGGCACATGTGCGAACGGCTGAAGGACCTGATCCCGCGCCATCTGTTCAAGATTCCGGTGCAGGCTGCGATCGGCGGCAAGGTGATTGCGCGCGAGACCATCTCGGCGATGCGCAAGGACGTGACGGCGAAATGCTATGGCGGCGACATCAGCCGCAAGAAGAAGCTGCTCGACAAGCAGAAGAAGGGCAAGGCCAAGATGCGCGAATATGGCAATGTCAGCATTCCGCAGGAGGCCTTTATCGCGGCGCTGAAGATGGGCGACGAGGGCTAGGCTGCGACCGTTGTGAGCGGGAGATGCCCCGCTCGGCCAAACCAGACTTCCGCGTTGAGCGCGGCTTTGTGCCATTTTGGGCCGGGAGCTTCACGGGAACGTTGAAAATTGGTGTAAAATCGTTTACGCCTGATTCACCATAATAAATGGAGAGGGTCGCATCCCGTTTACGGAGTCCCTATGTTCACCTTTTTTGAACCGACCGATCGCCGGACCAGAGACGATCAAGAAATAGGCTATATTTACGACAGATATGGAGCTGACGCTCCGACTATATTAAGTGAGCGGGCGGAAGATAGCTCTCTTTCCTCCCGTGACCGCCGTCACTGGCGGAGGCTAGCGCGCAAGGCGCGCCGCCAGCGCAGCAAATGGATGGAGCGGCTTACGACCAGCTGATCCTATTTGAGTTGCGCCTGATAGGGGCAGGGTATTATCTTCTCGGGTGTTTTTCCGGGCCCCTTGGCCCGGAAGCGCGCGAAATATCCGCCGAGTTCGGGCCGCTCCATGAATCCGACCAGCTCATAGCCGACCGCTTCAAATTCGCAGAATAGCTGCTTGGGCGGTATTCCGTGCTGCGTGACATCGCGGTTGACATCGACCACGATCACCTCGCCTGCGCCGCGTGTCTTGCTCTTGTCAATCAGCGCCGGCCGCAACCGTGCCAGAAAGGCATAGGGCTCACGTACTTCGTGATACATGTGGACCAGAAAAATCCGGTCGAAACTATTCTCCGGCAGGCGCGGATCATCGGGTGCGCCGAGCTTGATCGACACATTATCGAGACTCTCCCGGTTGACCCGCTCGGCCAGCCGGTTGATCGCGCCCTCGTCGATATCCTGAGCCAGTACGCGGCCATTGGCACCGACTTTCTCTGCTAGCCGGACGGTATAATAGCCTTCGCCTGCACCGATGTCGGCGACCGTCATGCCGGGTTCCAGTCCGGCGGCTTTCATGATTTCCTCGGCCTCGCCGCGATTGTCGCGGGCGGTTTCGGTCGACCATTGATTGCCGCCAAGCGCCGAGACCGGCCGCGACGCCGGCGGATAGGCGCGCGCGGTCTCTGCGCGATCGGCATCGGCATCGTCGATCCGCTTGCAGGCACCGAGCGGTGTGGTCAGCAATGCTGCGGCCGAGAGAGCCGTAAGCAAAGGGGAAGGGTGCCAGCTGGCCAGCCATGGCTTGGAAATTTTTGAAGCGATAATTTTCATCCGGCGGAGACTAGGCGAGGGCAGGATGCGGTTCAATCCTTGATTGATCGCGAACCATCTCAGTCGCGCTCAATCAGCTGGTCCCGGTTTCGCACGGCGAATTCCAGCAGCTTGTTGTGGCCGTGCAATTCCAGTTTGTCGGCAATATTGCGCCGATGGCTCTGCACTGTGCGCGGACTGATGTTCAGTTCCCGGCCGATTTCTTTGCTGGTCGCTCCCTCGGCGAGCAGACGCAATATTCTGCTTTCCGCAGGTGTCAGCTGATCGAGCCGGTTATCGCCCAATTGTAGGGAGAGAAAGTTGGTCGAACGACCCACTGACTCGCTCATGAAAAACTGCCCTTCCGGCGTTCGGAGTGCCTGATCGAGTTCGGCGACGGCGTCCTCCTTTGCAATGAATCCCCTGGCCCCCAGTTCTTTCGCACGCTCGGCGTAAACCTGGTCGGCGAACATCGACATGACGATGATGCGCGTTGGCATCCGTCTTTCATGTGCGGACTGAAGAATCTCGAACCCGGTCATGCTTGGCATGGACAGGTCGATTACGGCCCAGTCGGGTTGCATCGTTTCCAGCCGATGGAAGCAGACCTGCCCGTCTCCTACTTCACCGATAAGCTCAAAGTCTTTGCGCGACCGGAAATATTGGCGCACACCAGTACGGAAGGCGGGATGATCGTCCGCGATTAATATGGTCTGTTTGCTCTCGTTCATGGTGCATCTTTCATGCCGAGCGGCCGGAAGGCAAAGCGCAGTCTTAGCCCATGGGGCTGGACATGGTCTTTTTCCAGTCTGCCACCAAGCCGGATGACCCGTTGTTCCATCGACGACAGGCCGAGTTTGTCTGGTCCGCGGTCCCCGTCTCCACCTTTCAACCCGACGCCGTTATCGCATATCTCGATCTGGATTTCAGCATTTTGCGCCTGCATCTGAAATCGGCAATCGGTGGCTTGGCTATGGCAGATGATGTTGGATATCGCTTCCTGGACAATCCGGTGAATTTGGACTTTTTCGTCGATGGAAAGCAGTTCCTCGTCAAAATTGATTTCGACGTTTGTCACGATTGCGTGCAGTTTCCGGAGATCAGAAAACATGCTTTCGAGCGACTTCTTGAGACCGAGATGATCAAGCCGCGCGGGGTGCAAGGCGTGGCTGATCCGGCGCGTTTCGGATATGGCATAACGGATGGCAAGCTTGCTGTGCACGGCCCGGTCTTCGGCTTCCTCAGGCAGGCCGGACACCCCTTCCAGCCCCTCAAGATGGGCGCTGGCCATGGCCAGACTATGGCCGATGGAATCGTGCAGGTCACTGGCCAAACGGGAGCGCTCGCGATCCTGGATCATGGCAAATCGCTGCGCGGCCTCTCTCTCCATTCGGTTGAGCTCGGCTTGTGCTGCGGCGGCCTCTGCCGCGATAAACCGGATACGTGTTGCCAGAATGAGCGAGAAGGCCAGAGCCTCGAGGGCCAATGTAATCTCGAGAATATGATTTTCTATGGGTCCGAAATCAAGCGCCGACAGGCTGTGCATATAGACCATGGTCAAGCCGCTGAGAATGATCGTCATCGGGATGAGCATCAACGGTGCCTGGGGGTTGCCCGCTCGGATACTGAAAAATATCAGACCAAGCTGGATCGCAAAGAACCCCGCCGCAAGACATAGAAGGACGCCGTGCAAAAACGGGTTTAGGGAAATTGCTGCGACCAGTGCAATCAGAAAGGCGGAAATTCCATAAGCCTTGTTGAGCAGCATGACATGGGGCGGAAGGCTCCGCCGCCCGAGAAAGGCGGACGTGAAAAAGCTGCCGAACATCATCGCCCCGCCTATCGACAGCAGGAGGATACGGTTGTTCCATTGCGGTGCTTCCGGGAACAACCAATATCCCAGGCTGCCGGAAAGATAGCCGGCAAGCAGAACAAGGCATGCAATGGTGATCGCGTTCGATGCAAATAGCGGATCGCGGGACAACAAAGACAGCATTAGATTGAACAGGATCATCGCTGTGCAGAACCCGAAAATCAGCAGGCGGAGATAGCGATGCAGTTCGCTGGTTTTCAGAAAATTAGCTTCATTCCAAACGGTCACCCGGTAATCGACCCGGGAAAATTGTTCTATCTTCAGATAGCGTTCGCTATTCTCCGGTAATTGCGCGCGCAGCTTGAGCGCCATTTCAGGTACCTGCATTGATCGCCGGGAAAACGGGACAGTATCCCCGGTGCGTTGGACGTGCCATTTCGAACTTTCGGCTTCGCGTTCGAACAAGGTGATCCGATCTGCTGGGTTGTTCAACTCGACGACCATAGCGGGTTTTAAAGGCGGAAGCTTTAACCAGACGATTCCCGATTGATATCCGGTTGATGCCCGGTCGCTGACTTGCCAATCGGATGGATCGGATTGCCGTGCAATATGGCTCGCCGTCGCCGTTTTTGCATCTCTACCTTCGTACAGGTCGAAACTAATGAACGGGTTGCTGTCCGGATCGGTCGGAACAGGAGCCGCGGATGGCTGCAGGACCACGACCAATAGCGCGATGATCATATTCCAGACTTGCGGAAAACAGTTCAAAATCCCACGCAATCAAAACCTCTTTGCCGTACGAGCGCATCCTATACCATCGAAACCGGCTTATCGCGAGATCGGCAAATGTGCGTAGGCATTTGAGCAAAGCTGCGAATGGTATCCCAACCGCTCTTCTCTAAAATCTTCCGAGCCAATGCGGGCACTTTCAAACCCGCCCGGCCGTTGCGCTCCACGTGGTGAAGGATGAAGAGGAAAGACGATGAGAAAAGCCGCCTACGTTGCCCTGGCCCTGCCGTTGTTCGCTATTCTGGTCGCGCCGATATGGCAGCCCTCGGCTGCTCGCAAAGTCGCGATCAATGGGGCGCAAATCCGATTTTGTGAAAACCAAACCGAGCGCTGGGTTACTTATCCCGCTCCAAATGATCAGACTTTCTTTCATCAGGAACTGGTTCTGGGGGAAGGCAGCTATTCGCTTGCCGTGATTCCCAATGGGCGGTTCAGGATGAATGCCTTCGTCTATGGCGGTGAAAACTCGCGCTATCTGGGTGGTAACAAGAACGTTAGCTCCTACACCCACCGTTTTCGGGTCGGGGATTCATTCGGAGAGAAGTTTCTCATCCAGCTTGTTAAAACCAGTTCCACCTGCGACCGTTGCAATGTGACGATGGTCCTGACCGCGCAGAACTGTCCCAATCGATCAAGTGCCCGCAAACCGACGCGGCCTTATTGCCCCGTCAATCAATGCATGACCGGTACCGGCCTTTTCGGTATTGATAAGCCGCGCTGTATCTCCAAGCCGGGTGCGCGTGGGGGGATGTGCGGATCTCCTGGAAATTAGGGATAGTCCGCCCAAAAGCAGTTCCGAAATCTTGATTGTCCAACCGTCACCGGATTCGGCGGCCTAGCCACGAACGGCTTTGCTTGGTGATTTTCGCCGTTTCCCCCGCGCTTCTGTTGCAAAGTTACCGCCTGTCACAAATCCCCAATATCTCCGACATATCTCCGTCACACCATTGGTCAGAAAGAGTCATTCAACTTCCCTAGGGCGGCGTCAGATTCATCATGACCAACAGGGAAAACAGAAAAATGTCGCGCCAATCCAAATCAGTGACCACCGCTTTCAAACTCGCTCTCATGCTCGGTTGCGCCTTGCCATCCACGGCCTGGGCAGGGACCATTGCAGGCGTTGTCGTCGACCCGAGCGAAACGCGCGGACTGCAATCAGCGCAGGTCCGCATTGTTGAGCTGGACCGCGTTGCGACCACAGAACGCGACGGCAGCTACCGTTTTCCGGACGTGCCTGCGGGGACCTATACGCTGGAAACCCGCTATGTTGGTGCCGATCCGATACAGACCAAAGTGAACGTTACCGAAACCGGTGTTTCACGGGCTGATATCGTTCTGGAAGGGGGGCCGGGCGCTGAAATTGTGGTGATCGGACAGAGCGCGAACCAGGCGAGCGCATTGTCCCGACAGCGGGAAGCGGACGGGGTTTCCTCGGTGCTCACACGGGATGCTATTGGCCAGTTTCCGGATCAGAATGTGGCTGAGTCGATCCGCCGTCTTCCGGGCGTGAATGTGCTCAACGACCAGGGCGAGGGACGCTTTGTATCGGTCCGCGGGCTTGACCCCGAACTGAATTCCAGCTCGCTAAACGGCGTTCGTCTGCCTTCGCCGGAATCGGATGTTCGGTCGGTCGCGCTGGACGTGATTTCCAGCGATCTGATTGAATCGATCGAAATCAAGAAATCGCTCACCCCTGACATGGATGCCGACACCATCGGTGCCTCGGTCGAGATCAACACGACCAGCGCTTTTGACCGGAAGAAAGGACTTTTCGCGGTCAAGCTGGAGGGCAGCTATAATGAATATGCCGACAGCGTCACGCCAAAGGGAAGCGTCGATTTTTCCACGCGGATTGGCGACAATGTCGGGATTTCCGGGGGTATCAGCTATTACAAACGGGAATTCGAGAGCGACAATATCGAGGCGGATGACTGGAATGAGGATGCCGGGATCGTCTATGCCGAGGAAGTGCAATATCGCGACTATGATGTCACCCGCGAGCGGATCAGCGGCACGCTGAATGTCGATGTCCGGGCGTCGGATACGACTACCATGTTCGTCCGCGGCAATTTCAGCCAGTTTGACGATCAGGAATATCGCCGCCGGACGACGATCATATTCGACGAGCCGCCGGCAAGCGGCAGCGCCACCGGCGCGTCCTTTACTGATGCCGATGGCCGGATTGAAGTAAGACGGGACATCAAGGACCGCTTTGAACGGCAGCGGATTGCTACCTACCAGATTGGCCTCGATCATGATGATGGCATTTGGGAAGCGCATCTTTCCGGCAGCTGGGCCAGGTCGAGTGAGCTGGAAAATGGTTCGGTGGATCCGACCCGTTTCCGTTCGCGCTTTGACGGGGATGGTGTTGACATCGATATGGACTATAGCGATGTCCGTTTGCCGCTATACACTGTGACCAGCGGTGCCGATCTGTTTTTCGATCCGTCGGAATATAAGTTCAACCGCGCTGAGTTGACCCGGCTCTCGGACAGCGTCGACAAGGAATATGCCCTCAAGGCGGATCTGGGGCGAAGCTTCGTCATGGATAGCGGGGAATTTACCGTACAGGCAGGGGTCAAGTCCCGCTGGCGGACCAAAAGCTATAATGCCGACGACGTGTTTTACGGCGATTATGACGGCGACTATACGCTTGCCGACGTGCTGGGCGAGCAGACCTATCGCATCACCGATATCGGACCGGTGGCGACCTATCGCGGTGCAACCGAATTTCTCTTTGCCAATCTCGGAAATTTCGAGGTTGACCAGTATGAGACGGACCTTCTCAGCCTGCCCAGCGACTATTCCGCCGACGAAGATATTCTCGCTGGCTATTTTCTGGGTCGCTATGACAGCTCGACTCTTCGGGTGATCGGGGGGCTTCGTGCCGAGCGGACCTCGAACAAGCTTTTCGGTCAGCTGGTGGTCGATGACGGGGATGATGTCACGGATGTCATCCCGGTGAATATTGCGCGCCGCTATACCGACTGGTTGCCCAGTCTCACCGTGCGTTTCCAGCCGCAGCAGCAGCTGGTTCTGCGCCTCGCCGGTTACAAAAGCCTGGTGCGTCCGAAGCTGTCGAAAATGGCGCCGCGATTCACGATCAACGAAGACAAGGAGGCCGAATTCGGCAATCCTGACCTGCTGCCTTACCGCGCGTGGAATGTAGACGCTTCGGCCGAATATTATTTCAGCAGCAATGGCGCGATGTCTGTCGGGGCGTTCTATAAAAAGATCGACAATTTCATTGTTGACCAGACGCTGACGGCGGCCGGTACCTTCCAGGGTGTCGACTACGAGGAACTGACCCGCGCGATCAACGGCGAAAGCGCTGAAGTATTCGGCATTGAAGCCAGCGTAAGCCAGGTAATGGATTTTCTGCCATCACCACTCGACGGTCTCCTGGTCAATCTGAACTATACCTATACCGATGCAACGGGTACGGTGCTGACCGACGGCGACATCGCGACGCCGCGTGAGATCAGTTTGCCAAGCAGCTCTAAGCATACGTTCAACGCTGTGCTGGGATATGAAAAAGGGCCGTTGGATTTCCGTATCGCGGGCACCTACCGGGACAAATATCTCGACGAACTGGGCAGCGATGCGGCAACGGATCGCATTGTCGACAGTCATTTCCAGCTGGATGCGAGTGTGAAATTCAAGGTGACCAAGAATATCCGCCTCTTCGGGGAATGGATCAATATCAACAATGCCAAATATTTCGCCTATCAGAATTTTGGAGGCGCGCAGCGTAACCTGCAATATGAAGCATATGGCTCGACCGTAAAATTCGGCGTGAAGGTGACGATGTAATGCGCATGGCGAAATTTCTTCTGGCTGTATCCGCTGTTGGTCTATCCGCTTGTTCAGCGCAGACCGGTATTGAAACATCCGGTGCCGCTGGCGTGCCGACGCTCGAGCTTGTGGCAACGGGTGAAACCGTCCCCGTCGGCACGACGGCGCGCGACGCCGCCGATGATCCGGCGATCTGGCGCAATGCCGCTGATCCGGCGAAAAGCCTGGTGATCGGCACTGACAAACGGGCGGGTCTTTATGTCTTTGGCATGGATGGAGCCAAGAAATCCTTCCTGCCGGAGGGAGAACTCAACAATGTCGATCTGCGGGAAGTGACGATCGACGGACGCCAGACCGTGCTGGTCGGAGCGAGTATCCGCAATGACCGGGATAATGCCTATATCGGGCTATACACGCTTGACACCGAAAGCGCAGAACTGACACCACTGGGCAAATATCCGGCCGGAGCTGGCGAAGCTTATGGCTTCTGCTTCGGACAGGATACCGCCGGTGAAACATTCGCCTATATGATCACAAAGGCCGGCAATGTCCGGGAAATGAAATTGTCGTTCGCCGGAGGTGTCCCCAACGCCTCGGTCAGGCGCGAGCACAAGCTGACGACGCAGCCGGAGGGCTGCGTCGTCGATGACCGGATCGGACGGCTCTATGTCGGCGAGGAAAATGCCGCGATCTGGTTATATGATCTGAATGCCGATGCCTTCGTCCCACAGCGCTTTGCCGATGTGAATGGCCGGGAGCTGGTCGCTGACGTTGAAGGTCTGGCGCTCGCACCGTCAGGGGACAACGGCGGCTATCTGGTTGCCTCCAGCCAGGGCGACAATGCCTATGTGCTCTATGATCTGGTGACGGGGGCCTATGTCAACCGGTTCCGGCTGGTGGACGGCGTCGTTGATGGCACGTCGGAGACTGACGGGATTGAAGTGATGCCGGGAGACTTCGGGCCGCAATATCCCGATGGGCTGATGGTCGTGCAGGATGGCGACAACGGCGACCAGACGCAAAATTTCAAATATGTCAGCTGGCGAGATGTCGTAGAGGCGGTGGACGGGTCGAAATAGAGCCGTTTATCGCAGTGCCCCTGCGCAGGCAGGGGCCCATCTCGTGCTTTTGCGGATAGAGAACGAGTGAGGTGGTGTGTCAAGTCCGCCGCGATCGCTCTCAACAACCGTTGACTATTGCCTCTCCTTCAGGAGATGGCCCCCTGCCTGCGCAGGGGAACGAGTGCTAGTCTACGTCCTCGACATCGACCTTCTCGCCGGTCACTTTCTGCGCGAGGGTTGCGGCGATAAATTCGTCCAGCCCGCCATCCAGCACGGTATTGGGGGCGCTGCTGGTGTGGCCGGTGCGCAGGTCCTTGACCATCTGGTAGGGCTGCAGAACATAAGAGCGGATCTGGTGACCCCAGCCGATTTCGGTCTTGGCTTCATATTCACCGGAGGCTTCGGCTTCCCGGCGTTGCAGTTCGGCTTCGAACAGGCGCGCTTTCAGCATGCCCATGGCAGTGGCGCGGTTCTTGTGTTGGCTGCGGTCATTCTGGCTGGCAACGACGATACCGGTCGGCTGGTGGGTGATGCGGACGGCGCTGTCCGTGGTGTTGACATGCTGGCCGCCCGAGCCCGAGGCGCGATAGGTGTCGATCTTGAGGTCGCTTTCGTTGATCTCGACCTCGAAACTGTCGTCGATCACCGGATAGACCCAGACGCTGGAAAAGCTGGTGTGGCGCTTGGCGGCGCTGTCAAACGGGGAAATGCGGACCAGCCGGTGTACGCCGCTCTCGGTCTTGGCATAGCCATAGGCATTCTCGCCCTTCACCTCGATCGTCGCCGACTTGATGCCGGCCTGATCCCCGGCCTGATAGTCGACCATCGAGACTTTATAGCCGCGCGCTTCGGCCCAGCGCTGATACATGCGCAGCAGCATCTCGGCCCAGTCCTGACTCTCGGTGCCGCCGGCACCGGCGTGGATTTCGATATAGGTGTCGAGACTGTCGGCTTCGCCGGACAGCAAGGCGTTGACCTTGTCGCGGTCGGCGCGAGCAGCGAGCTTTTCCAGACTGGCGACGCCTTCGTCGGCAACCGAAGTATCATTTTCCTCTTCGGCCATCTCGATAAACTCGAGCGCGTCGTCGCGTTCCTGCTCGATTTCTCTGGCCGCGCTGATCGATTCATCAAGGCGGCGGCGTTCGGTCATCACTGCTTGCGCGGCGGCCTGATCATCCCACAGGGTCGGGTCCTCGACGCGCGCGTTCAGCTCGTCGAGACGGCGCAGGGCCACATCCCAGTTGAGCGAAGTCCTGATCAGGTTGAGGGCGGCGTCGATCCGGTCGACATAGGCTTGCGCGTCGGCACGCATGATAATCTCCAAAGCTAGTGGCAGCAGCGATTAGACGATATCGCCGGGAAGTAAAGTAGTGTGCGGGTTGGCTGGCGCAGGTGGGCGTAACGAAGCGGCTGCGTTATTCATATTTTCTATTGATATGGGAATTATCAATCGATTGGCTCGTCTAAAGACGACTGTCTAGTGAATGTGTTCGCGGGCTCAAGCCCGGATATCAGAAAGGAATAGCATGACATATCTAAGGATTTCAGGAGCTTTGGCGGCTGCTTTGCTAGCCTCGGGTCCGGCTCTCGCCGATCACCACAAGGCTTATGGCTATGGCACCGGCGATGGCCCGGAAAAATGGGGGCAGCTCGACGGCAAATATGCGCTGTGCGAGAGCGGTGACATGCAATCACCGATCGATTTGGCCGGAGCGAATGCTACCGGCAAGATCGCTCTTTCGGTGAACTATCAGGCCGGACCGCTGACCGTTTCCAACAAGGGCTTGACCGTTCAGGCCGACTTCGCGCCGGGATCGAGCATGACCAGCGGCGGGATGACTTTCAACCTGATCCAGATTCACTTTCATACCCCGTCAGAACATGCGATCTCCGGCAAGCGCTACCCGTTGACCGGCCATTTCGTTCACGCGACAGAGGATGGCAAGCTCGGCGTTCTCGGTGTGATGTTTGAAGAGGGTGCGGCCAATCCGGAACTGGCGAAAATACTTGCGGCTGCTCCGGAAGAGAAATCGGATCCGGCAACGGTAGCGGGCGTGAGCATCGATCCCAACGGCATGTTGCCTGCCGATCGTTCGATCTATCGCTATATGGGGTCGCTGACCACGCCGCCGTGCAGCGAAGGGGTGAACTGGCATGTTCTGAAAGCGCCGATCTCCGCGAGCGAGGATCAGATCGAGGCGTTTGAGGAGCTGATGGGGGACAGTGCGCGTCCGGTGCGGGCGCTGAACAACCGTCTGGTCGTCGCGCCGGAGTAACCGGCCGCTATCCGATTGTCTGTGAGTCCCCGCTTTTTTGTGATAGAATGGCGGGGCGATCAGGAGACGACGCAATGACGATAAGCAATTTTACCGACCAGGACGTGCCCGATCAGAGCGGGCGCGTCTTTTTTGTAACCGGTGCCAATAGCGGGCTGGGCTATGAGACCGCGAAGGTACTGGCCGGCAAGGGCGCGCGCGTGCTGATGGGGTGCCGGTCGGACGCAAAAGCGAAGGCGGCGATGGAGAGCATCCGGGACGCCCATGCGAATGCCGACCTGCGCTTCATCCCGCTGGACCTTGGCGACCTCGATTCCATCGACGACGCCGTCAAGCTGATCGCCACCGAACCGCGCCTGGACGTCCTTGTCAATAATGCGGGGATTATGATGCCGCCCCGGGAAGAGACCCTCGACGGGTTTGAGTCGCAATTTGGCGTCAATCATCTGGGGACATTTGCGCTTACGGGTCTGTTACTCGACAAGCTCGCGAAAGGGCGGGCACCGAGGGTGGTGATCACCTCGAGCATGGCGCACCGCAGCGGGAAGATCGATTTTGACGACATCAACGCGGAGGAAAGCTATAGCCGGTGGGGCCGCTATGCGATGAGCAAATTGGCCAATCTGCTGCATATGTACGAACTTGACCGTCGTTTGCGCGCCGCACAGTCGCCGATCATGGCGCTGGCCTGTCATCCCGGCGTCGCTGACACCGAACTTGCCAGAAATTTCCCCGGCGTCCTGGTGTCGCTGATCCGGCCGGTTTCCAGCCTGTTTATGAACAGCGCGGCCCAGGGGGCCTGGCCGACGCTTGCTGCAGCGACGGCAGCCGATGCGGAAGGCGGCGACTATTTCGGGCCAAGCCGTAACGGCGAGTGGGTCGGGCCAGCGCGCAAAGTCCAACCGCGTCCGAAAGCCAAAAGGATCGAGCCGGCAAAGCGCTTATGGGCTGTGTCGGAAGAGATGACCGGGGTCAAATATCCGGTCTGACCGCCCCAGTTTTGCTGATTTCGGTATTTCCTTTGCTTCGAGAGCTTTGTTGCGGTAGCCTTGCTGTCGGAGGAGAGTTTTGACCACGTCGTTCGGGGGGATATTTATTGTTCGATGAAATGTTGGGTAGCGGGGACGATGTTCGTCACCCCTATCAAGACTATAAACACTGGCTTGACGGCGAGAACGTCAAGCGGCTCCACCGCAAATCCGCAGAGGCAGAAGCCTTTTTTAGAAAAACCGGGATTACCTTCAACGTCTACGGGCAAGATGAAGCCGATGAGCGGCTGATACCGTTTGATGTGGTGCCGCGCGTGCTATCGGCGCGCGAATGGCGCAAGCTGTCGAAAGGCATCGAGCAGCGGGTTCGCGCGATCAACGCCTTTCTGTACGATATCTACCACCGACAGGAAATCCTGCGAGCGGGCCGTGTGCCGATCGAACTGATCGCCAATAACGAAGCCTTTCTGCCGCAAATGATCGGCGTCAATCCGCCTGGCGGGATTTATACCCATATCATCGGGACCGATATCGTCCGCACCGGCGACGAAGAATTTTACGTGCTGGAAGACAATGCGCGCACCCCGTCGGGTGTCAGCTATATGCTCGAAAATCGCGAAACGATGTTGCAGATGTTCCCTGAACTGTTTGCCAAGATCAAGGTTCAGGAAGTCAGCAACTATCCGGGGCAATTGCGCCGTTCTCTGGCGGCTTGCGCTCCGCCGAAATGTGAGGGCAAGCCGGTCGTTGCCGTGCTGACGCCCGGTATCCACAACAGCGCTTATTTCGAGCACAGTTTTCTGGCCGATCAGATGGGCGTGGAACTGGTCGAGGGGCATGACCTCAAGATTGTCGATGGCCGGGTCGCGATGCGGACAACGCAGGGCTATACCGCGATCGACGTCTTGTATCGGCGGATCGATGACGATTATCTGGATCCGCTGAATTTCGAACCACATTCAATGCTGGGTGTCCCCGGTATTTTTGATGTCTACCGGTCAGGCGGCATCACGATCGCAAACGCGCCGGGAACCGGGATAGCCGATGACAAGGCTCTGTACAGCTACATGCCGGACATCGTTGAATTTTACACCGGCGAAAAACCGCTACTGGAGAATGTGCCGACCTGGCGCTGCTCGGAGAAAGACGAGCTTGCCTATGTGTTGGAGCATCTGGAAGAGCTTGTCGTCAAAGAAGTGCACGGCTCGGGCGGATATGGAATGCTGGTCGGGCCTGCCGCTTCAAAAAAGGAAGTCGCGGCGTTCCGGGCAAAGCTGATCGACAATGCGAACAATTATATTGCGCAGCCGACGCTTGCGCTGTCCACCGTGCCTATCTTCACGAAAAAGGGATTGTCCCCGCGACATGTCGATCTCCGGCCGTTCGTGCTGGTATCGCCGAACGGGATCAGCATTACGCCGGGTGGTCTGACCCGGGTCGCGATGACCAAGGGTTCGCTGGTGGTGAACAGCAGTCAGGGTGGAGGCACCAAAGATACATGGGTGCTGGAAGAATGAGGGGGCTAGTCTGATGCTGGGTAAAACAGCCGCGAGCCTGTTCTGGATGGCGCGCTATCTTGAGCGGGTCGAGAATAGTGCGCGTTTCATTGATGCCGGATTCCGGATCGCCTTGACCCGCTCGGCGTCCGCCAGCGAAGAATGGTCATCGGTGCTCAAGTCATCGGGCGTGATTGAAGCCTATCGTGCCAAATATGATGATTTTGAGTCCGCGAAGGTCATAAATTTCCTGCTCCGCGATCGCGATAATTCCAGCAGTGTCATGGCGTTGATGAAACAGGGCCGCGATAGCGCGAGAACCGCACGAACCGCTTTGACGCGCGAAGTTTGGGAAGCGACCAACGAAAGCTGGATGACGTTGAAGGCAGCCATGGCTAAGCCCGTAAAGGAGCAGGATCTGCCTGAAACACTGGGGCTGATCCGGCAGCAAAGCGCTCTCGTCAGAGGCGCGACGCTTGGCACTATGCTGCGCAATGACGGGTTCAATTTCCTCCGTCTCGGCAGCTTCCTGGAGCGGGCGGACAGCACCGCGCGTATTCTGGACGTCAAATATTATCTGCTCCTGCCTTCGGTCGCTCTAATCGGTTCCTCGGTGGACAATGTTCAATGGGAGACGATCTTGCGGTCGGTATCGGCGCATCGATCTTTTCGCTGGCTCAATGGTACGGACATCAGCGCACAGGCTGTTGCTGACTATTTGATCCTGCATAAACAGATGCCGAGATCTTTGACCTTCTGTTACTCCAAGATCCGCGACAATGTGCATTATATCGACGACAACTATGGCCAGAAGAGCCGGTCCGGAGAACTTGCGGATGAAATATGCAACGATATTCTGAGCCGGCCGATCGAAGAGATTTTTGAAAATGGGCTGCACGAATATATTTCCGAGTTCATTGTCGCGAATAATGGCTTGGCCGCGCAGATCGAGACCGATTTCAATTTTCAGGACAGGATCGGATAGCCATGCTTTTGAAGATCAATCATGAAACCCGCTACGTCTATGATGCGCCCGTCCAATACGGGCTGCAGCAAGTGCGGCTGCGACCGAAAGAGCGTGCTGGCCAGCAGGTCAAGAGCTGGGATATCGAAATCGACGGCGGCAAAGTGGAGCTGTCCTTTGAGGATCAGCATTGCAATCATGTCGACCTGATCAGCATCGACCAGGGCCGCACAGAAATATCGATAAAGTGCACCGGTGAAGTCGAGAATAGTGATGGCAGCGGCATCATCGGCTCGCACAGCGGATCCGCACCACTTTGGTATTTCAAGCAGGCAACGGATTTAACCAAAGCTGGTCCCGAGACCAGAAAACTGGTCGAATCGCTCGGCGATGATTTTGACAATGATGTGGCGAAACTTCATCGCCTGTCGGCTGCCGTTGTTGAGAAAGTGACTTATCGGACGGGCGAAACGGACGCCGAAACCAATGCAGAGGCCGCGCTTAAGGCCGGGGCAGGCGTATGTCAGGATCACAGTCATATTTTCTGCGCGGCGGCGCGCTTGCTCGGCTTTCCTACCCGCTATGTGTCGGGCTATCTGATGATGAGCGACCGGGTGGATCAGGATGCTACCCACGCCTGGGCAGAAGCCCATGTTGCGGGTCTCGGCTGGGTCGGTTTTGATGTCTCCAATGGCTATTCTCCGGATGAACGCTATGTCCGCGTCGCAACCGGTCTGGACTATCGGGAAGCCTCGCCGATATCCGGTATGCGATATGGCGCCTCCAACGAAGATATGATTGTCACGCTGCAGGTTCAGCAGTAAGCGGACGCTCCACCTCATTCAGGAATTTGACGATGACTTATTGCGTAGGCCTGCGGATGAAACGCGGCCTTGTTTTCATGTCCGATACCAGAACCAATGCCGGTGTTGACGACATCTCCCAAGTCAAGAAACTGACCAGTTGGGAAGTGCCGGGCGATCGGGTGATTACCTTGTTGTCAGCAGGGAATCTGGCGACCACCCAGGCGGTCGTCAGTTTGCTGGACGAAAGGGGCAAGCATCCGGATGATCGCAATCCATCCATTTTGCAGGCACCGTCCATGTTCCAGGTGGCGACGATCATCGGCGAAACCTTGCGCGAAGTCGTGAAAACCTATTCGAACGAGGGGCAGGACGCCAAATCTCCCTTTGGAGCCACCCTGATCGTTGGCGGTCAGATAAAGGGCAGCGACCCGCGGCTTTTCCTGATCTATCCCGCTGGCAATTTTATCGAAGCCAGCGATGACAGTCCGTTTTTCCAGACCGGAGAAACGAAATACGGCCGGCCGATACTGGTTCGGGCCTTTGACCCTGACATGTCCTTCGAAAATGCGGTCAAACTGTTGTTGGTCTCTTTCGATTCCACCATTCGCGCCAATCTTGCAGTGGATTTGCCGCTCGATATGCAAGTTTATGAGACGGACAGTTTCGCGATTTCGCAGCAACAGCGGATCAGCAAGGATGATCCCTATTTTCAGACGATTTCAGAAGGTTGGGGCGATGCGCTGAGAAGCGCTTTTCAATCCTTGCCGGATTTCCATTTCAAGGCCTAGCCGAAGCGTCTTTTGCCTGCCATCGCCCGGTGCGCCATCGCCATCGTGGTTAACTGCGCGTTGACCCTTATGCAGCTGGGCATGACGCTGGCATCGGTAACATAGCAATTGGTGGTGTTGTGAACCCGCTGATTGAGGTCAACCACGCCCTTTTCCGGATCGATATTGATGGCATTCCCGCCATGCGGATGAGAACTGGACAGAACCACATCATCCGGTTCTTCGATCGCTTTGTCGTAAAAGGCATTAATTTCCGCATGGCTCATATCGCTGGTCAGCGTCTGGCCGCGGAGCAGGGCAGGGTAGACTTCGATGGCACCGTTGAGAAAATGGACTTTCGTCATGGTTGCCAGCGCCCGCCGCAGCAGGGCCAGTTCCGGCGCGCCGATTTTCAGCTTGAGCTTGCCATTGTCCATATAGCCAAGCCGGTCGGCAGGAAACAGGACGCCGGCGGAGACGAGCCGATTGTAGTTCCGCATCCGCTCATAATGATCCTCAAACCAGCCCGGCACCAGCGTCGCCATGCTCATCGGCGGCTGGAAATGGCTCTCAATGAGAAAGTCCCCGCGATCGACATAAGTCGCCATCTGGTCCTCGTTCCAAACATTGACATTGGTCCCTTCGGGCATCAGCGCCACGACCGGGCAGGCTATATTCAGCGAGATACCAGTTCCGGATTGGGTTATGCCGCTGTCGTGGAGCAGATTGCTGGATGCCAGGGCGCCGGCTGCGACGACGACCCCTTTTCGTGCGCGGATGGTTCGTTTTCTGCCGTCGTTCAGTTTGACTGTGACGGCGTGCGCGATCTTCTTATCATTGGCCCCTTCGTCCCACAGGATTTCGGTTGCTTCGGCGCGGTCCAATATCCGGGCCGGCCTGCTGCGCTCCTTGCTCGTGGCATGGGCCAGGAAGCTTTCCGGCATCGCCTTTTTTCGGCCATAGGGACAACCGGTGTTGCAGTAGCCGCAATAGACGCACTCGGTTTTCGGCTGCGTCGGGCCGTAATTTTTCCGGAACCAGGCGGTGATAGCTTTTTTGTCCATCGGGTCGTCGGACTGCGCCGCATATTTATTCCAGCCGTCGATCAGATGCGGCCCGTTGTTGCGGCCGACAATCCGATCGATTTCTGATACTTCGAGAGCCTCCTCGATTGCATCATAGCTGCGGGCAAGATTCGTTTCGCTGATTGGAGCACCCAGTTCGGCCCAGGTGTCATAGACATTTTCGGCATCCGGATGCACCAGACCCTCATGCTTCATACGCAGGCAGATTCCGTTGTTGATAACGGTAGACCCGCCGACAACCCGCCCCTGAAACACGATGATGTCGCGGTCTGTCGTGGTTTGCAGGGCTCCATCCTTGAACATCCGCGCGGTCATCCGCGCTTCTTCATGGCTGATCTGCGAAGAAGGGTAATGGCGGCCAGCCTCGATGATCAGCGCTTCATGCCCCTCGTCGGCGACCGCCGCAGCTGCGACGGCGCCGCCTGCGCCCGATCCGATTACGATCACGTCGGTTTCCTCGGGAATGGCGCCATGACCGACGAATGCTCTGGCCGTCAGATCACGATCGGATTCACGGCTGACCGGACGTTCCCCGGCAGCCGTGCGGTCGCGCTGCGCCGGCAATTCGAAATCAAGGTCGGCATAGATGGGGTTGTCGAAATTATCCTCTTCATCGCCCGGCTGCCAATGGCCGTAATAGCCGGCCAGAATGACCCCCTTGGTGCGGGCGATATCCTGAAACAGGTCGATCCGGGAACGCTGTAGCCGGCGGCGGATGAGTTTCTTCCGAATGGCAGGCGGCGCGAGCAGGAAAAAGGGGCCGCCCAGGACAAGCAGCAGTCCGTAAAGCGCCATGCCGATTTCGGCAGGCTTGTTGCCATCGATATTGGAAAAATGCTCTTGCAGATTGTCCACCACCTGGTCGGGCGAAATAGCCATTTTGCGATTGTGAAACAGCGCTTCAGCCATCGCCTTGATCATCAGGGCCTGAAGGCGATTAAATGGCTTTTTCAACTATCATCTCCCGTGGTGCGACCCGGGGTATCAATTGTTATGGTTTAGTCCTGTTCGGCTTCGCCGGTCAGCACGATGCCCAGCCCGTCTCCGTCTTTTCCGGCCTTGAACCGGCGGACAACCTTGCCGGCAGCCAGATCAACCTGGGCAATTGTATCAGGGCCGGTTTCCGCGACAAAGAGATTTTTTCCATCCGGTGAGAAGAGGATGGTCACTTGCCGGCTATCAGCGGTGCCGCTTATCTCGATCGTGCCCTTGGCTGATCGCTTCGCTACGTCGAACAGGCCGAGCGCGCCATCGCCCAAATTGGATGTGATGGCGGTTTTTCCATCCGGACTTATTGCCACGCGGATCGGGAATTTGCCGGTCTCGATCTGCTTCAATGGCTTCAGATTATCGGCATCGAAAACATGTAACTGGTCGCCGGCTCGATCGGCCACCCAGACCGTGGCACCATCGGGCGCGATCGCGATGCCTTCCGGTTCCGTGCCCGCCGGCAGGTCCGCGATTTTGCGCATCTTCGCAAGATCGAGAACGCTGACTGTGCCTGATTGCATATTGGTCACAAACGCGCGCGACTTGTCCGGCGTGACCACCAGCATATGGCTGCCCTTCTGGCCGGTCTTGATCGATGAAATCTTGCGTTGTTGCGCTGCGCCGGTTGGCGGAGAAACGATGGTGATGCTGTCGCTGCCTTCGGTCGTTGCAATGATCCGGCCGTCGTCCAGCCACAAAATCCCGTGCGGCCGCCGCTCCGGGAATAGCGATACGGTTTCGATTCTGTTCCGTGCCGCGATGTCAAAAATATCGATGGTCTGGCCGCCATAGGAGACGACGGCGGCAAGCCGGCCATCTGGAGACATCGCTATTTCATGCGGCTGGTCTCCCGTGGCTTGCCGTGCGGTTTCCTTGCCGCTTTGCAAATCGATAAAGCTCAGACTGTCCTCGGCCTTGTTCCCCACCAGCAGCGTACCCGACATTTTACCGGTTTGCGCAGCGCCGTTTGCGCTGAACAAGGCGACGACCAAGAGCAATGCCATTGCCGGAAAAAACCGCGTAAATCTGCTGATCATTGTCGAAACCATCCTATCATTTCGGGCAGACTAACAGCTAATCCTCATATTTCCAGCCCCTGCTTTTGTCGCAGATGTGATCCATGGCACTGCGCCGTCCGCTGAAGAGGCTAGGCTATGGGTTCGAAACGCTATTGAGGCTCTGTCATGTTTGAAACGGCTCGTCATTTTACTTCCGCACTGGTCGCTGCGACAATGATGACGGCTCTTGTCGCGCCCGTGCCAGCACAAGCCCAATTTGGCGGCCTGTTCAAAAAAAGACCGCCGGTCGATCAGAAATCGGATGAAAATGGATGTGCGACCGATGCGAAAAGTTCGATTGGCAAATCCATATTGGGAAATGTGATCGGCGGTTTTACGCGGCGGGCGACCAGGGGCATGGGTGCTTTCGGCTCCTTTGTGCCGCGCGCGGAGGTGGCCGAAACGCTGACCAATTCGATTGCCTGCCGGCTCGATCCGGACGAACAGTTGCAGGCCGCCGAAGCGACGCGCAGCGTGACCGAATCCGAACAGCTGGGGGAGAGCGTCCAATGGACCAGCGAGACGCGCCCCGGTGTATCCGGCAGTTCCACCGCAACCAGCAAGTCGCTGTCGGCAGACGGTTCAAGTTGCATGTCGATCACGGATATTGTTATTGTCGATGGTGAAGAAACCCGCGTGTCCAAGCGGATGTGCAGAGCTCCGGGAGAAACACGATATATTGTCGTGGCATGAAATATGATGAGAAATATCAAAGCCGCAATCGTCGTCGCCTCTCTTTTTACAATCGGCGCTGCTGATGTAAAACCGGGCATGGATCCGGACAATCCGACGTGCCCCAGCACGCCCAACTGGTCGAACAACAAAACCATGGAGCTGACGCCAAAGATTATCGATGGCACCAAGATATTGCTGGCCGAGGGGGCCGTCGATCAGGAGTTGCCGGATCGATTGCGCAAGGTGTTGACCGAAAATCCCGATATTGCAGAGATCTGGCTGCGCTCATCCGGCGGGAATGCGAGAGCGGGCAACGAAGCTGGCCGCGTTATCCGGGAAGCCGATGGCTTGATCATCACCCGCATCCCGACCGGCTGGACCTGTTTCAGCGCCTGCAACTTCGTGTTCATGGGCGGCAGAGCGCGGATCGTTGAGCCAGGTGCCCATTTCATGGTCCATATGTTCACGATGACCAACGACCGGAACGCGATCAACTACAGCATCGAAATGGGCACCGACTCTACCGTCGGCCTGATCGGTGAAGTCGAACAGCAAAGCGCGCTGCTGGCGACCGAAGACAATGATTTCCTGATCAGAATGGGCGTTTCGCGCAAATTGTTGTCGGAAGTCATGTATCGGACCAACGCAGTAAAAACCGAGGATGGCGACCAGTCCACCCGTCGCTGCCTGACCACCGAAGAAGCGCTTCGCTATAATGTCGCGAACGTCGGCGGCTAGTCCGCTGCGCTCGAAAGTCCGGCCTCACGAAAATGACAGCGCCTTTTGCTTTTCTTTTGCGATTAAGGCGTTAGCATAAACGCGCTAATCGGGGAGGCAGGACGATGCGTCATATTGCGATCATAGGATCGGGACCTGCAGGCTATTATTCGGCGGAAGCGGCCCAGAAGAAATTTGGCGACAATGTCTCGGTCGATATCATTGATCGCTTGCCCGTTCCTTTTGGATTGATCCGTTCCGGCGTCGCCCCCGACCATCAATCCATCAAGGCGGTTTCGCGCCGCTATGAGAAAACCAATCTCGGCGAGACGGTGCGCTTTGTCGGCAATGTGACGGTTGGTGAAGATATCAGCGTTGCCGAGCTGCAAGAGCTGTACGACGCGGTTGTGCTGGCAACCGGCGCGCCGATGGACCGGGTGCTGGAAATTCCCGGCAGCGACCTTCCCGGCGTGGTCGGGAGCGCGGCCTTTGTCGGATGGTATAATGGCCACCCGGACTTCAAGGACCTGAACCCGCCGCTTGATGTGAAATCGGTGGCGATCATTGGTAATGGCAATGTGGCGTTGGACGTCGCGCGGATATTGGCGAAGACCGAAGAGGAGCTCGGCGGCAGCGATATCGTTGCTCATGCTCTCGATCGTCTGCGTCATAGTAAGGTCGAGAAAATCACCTTTCTCGGGCGGCGCGGTCCCCATCAGATCGCGATGACCCCAAAGGAACTCGGCGAGCTGGGTGAGCTTGAACGCGCTCGTCCGATCGTCGATGCCGACGATTTCCCGGATGTCGGAGATGAT
This sequence comes from Parasphingorhabdus sp., assembly GCF_048269865.1. Classification (GTDB taxonomy): domain Bacteria; phylum Pseudomonadota; class Alphaproteobacteria; order Sphingomonadales; family Sphingomonadaceae; genus Parasphingorhabdus. Next base: position 131,547 of record NZ_JBLWUA010000003.1, read on the forward strand.
GCGATGCTGGAGCCGGGGATGAGAAAATCCGTCACTCATTTGCGCAATTTTCAGATCGCGGCAGCGGACGCGCAATCGAAGCCGATTGAAATTGCGTTCGACTTTTTCGCCATGCCGGTTGAGGTGCAGGGAGAAGGCAAGGTCGAACGGCTGATCGTAGAAGAGACGACGCTCGACAAGGATCTTCGCTCGATCGGTACCGGTGAGCGCTATGAGCTCGACTGTCAGCTGGTGATCAGCTGTATCGGCTACCGCACGCCACCGATAGAAGGCGTGCCCTATGAACATGGTCGCGGCCGTTTTGCCAATAGCGACGGGCGGATATTGCCGGGTCTCTACTGCGTCGGATGGGCAAAGCGTGGGCCATCCGGAACCATTGGCACCAACAAGCCGGACGGCTTTGCCGTTGCTGACATGATTGATGAGGATGTCGGAGAGAACAGCCGCAAGCCTGGCCGACCAGGTCTCGACGCGATGCTGGCAGGTCGCGGCGTCGATGCGGTCACGTTTCGGGATTGGCAGAAAATCGACAAGGCAGAAATCGCCCGAGCCCGCGAAGGATCACCGCGCGAGAAATTTACCGATATCGATGAGATGATTGCGGCGCGGGACTGACGGCTTCGTTGGCGGTTCTAATCCGGGTCAATAGCATCAGTATTTTCGGATATTTGATTGGGACTGACTGTTTCAGGACTGACTCTTTCATGTGAAAGCTTTGGAGGAGGTGGAGACCATTGCCTCAAATGCTGGCCTACCGATTCGTAAAAATGTGGGACCGAAGTTTCTAACTCTTGGATTATTGTTCTGGTCTGACCGAAACGATTGCCCAAATCTACCGGTACAATGACATCGAATCCGACGACTGTCATTTTGCCTTTATCTTCACCAATTCTGTCTGGGCTTTCTCTAAGCTCGTTCAATGGCAGTTGAGTAGGTGGTGAAGAGCCTGGCCAGTACATTCTTATGTGAGCGTTTGAATCTGCCTGTTTGGGGATTTGCCTTAGCAACCAATTCAAGCGAGCTTTATTTGAGACTTTATCCCCCGGTGCCTTTACATACATAGAGTTTAAAATGGAGCGACGGCGTAAATCAACTATTACCGACAGGGGGGCTGCCGCGTCGGGCACATCCAAATTTATGGACAGCGCTTGCTTTGAAACGAGTTCCTTAACATCACTTTCAAACTTTGCTCCGGGACTAGAGGATTCCGCGCGGGAGAGTTTTTCGCGCACAAACGTACCAAGCTGACGGCTCAAAATGAGACTCAAATCCTTAGTCTCTTGCTGCCACGCTTCAACGACGGCATTGAGATTGTCATTGCGCAACAGTTTACCTCCCGCTTGCACTAGAGCGCAGACTGTACTCCATGCCTTTGGCATTTGGGAGAAGCCTTCTACCCCGGCGCTCGGGTGGCTTATAAAACGCAGAAATTCTTTTAGAATATTCGCTTGCTCTTCATCGTCAATATCCTGATTTGCCGTTAACAGCCTAGCCACGGTCATTATTTGCATCCAAGAGAAATGATATAGCTCGATGCTTTTGAATTTTGTCGAGGTGATCTTGACTGGATGATGATCGGGTACCGTCGCAAATTGGTTCGAAATTGTTATGACGGCATCTATTTTTTTAGATTTAGCAATCTCTAAATAGCGCTCCAATTGATCGTTTGATATTTCGGATTTTCCGACCTTCGCTTCGACAAGTGCGGTCCAAGTACGCTTGCCGGTTTCTAACACAATCAACCCATCCGGGCGGCCCAGCTTTTTATGAGTTAGGTTATTGAAATTCACTTCTGTGTATGTGGCTATCGTCGTTGTTGTTCCAATTCTTTGACCAATCGAACCAAATAGATTGTGAGAAAAGTTGCGAACGAAAGTAAGTGTCGCAAGGAAAATTGAGAGTGTTCTTCCTTCTTTAGAAGTGTCCGCCAGAATAGGGAAAAGTCGCGCACGCTGTGGATTCATCAAATCAGGAAGGTCAGCCATGTTAGTCTCCACATTTTTCGCCAAGAGCGTAACTATCATTGTCGCCATACTCAAATTAATTCAAAATTCTTTGGCTAGCCGAGCGAATCCCGCAAAATCGCATTCACCTTTTCGGGGGCTTCCTGTTGCACCCAGTGCGACACGCCGGGCAGGCGGTGCAGTTCGAGATTGGGGACCCACTCTTCGGTGCCGTCGGTGCAGCGGATATCGATCGCGCTGTCTTCCTCGCCCCAGACCATCAGCGTCGGAACGTCAACCATGCCATCGCCAATGCAGCGCGCATCTGGCGTGCGCAGCAGGGCGCGATAATAGTTGATCATGGACCGAAGCGCGCCGGGACGGCTGGCGGCGTCGGCATAAATCTGTAAGTCTTTCTCTGGAAAGCGGCTTTTGTCGACGGCCATGCGGGAAAAGGCGCGCTTGATCCGTTTGGCGCCATGCCGGCCCAGAAACCATTCCGGGATACGGGGGAGCTGAAAGAAGAAAATATACCAGCTTTTCTTCAACTGATACCAGTGCTTCAATTCCCGCTGCGCGCATTTCGGGTGGGGGACGTTCATGATCACCAATCTCGTCAGCGGCCGGGTTTTGAGGATCGCGAAATGCCAGGCAATGATCGCGCCCCAGTCGTGCGCGATCAGGGTCACCTCCTCGGCGCCGCTGGCATCAATCAGCGCCGCGACATCCTGCACCAGCGTGTTCAGGCGATAAGCCTCGACGCCTTCCGGTTTGCTCGAGCCGCCATAGCCACGCAAATTGGGTGCCCAGACCTTATAGCCCAGTTCGACGAGTAGCGGGATCTGGTGGCGCCAAGAGTAATGCAGCTCGGGAAAGCCATGCAGGCATAGTGCCAGCTTTTTGCCTTCACCAGCGGTAGCCACTTCCAGTTTCTGGCCGTTGGCTTCCATCCATTGCATGGTGATGCCGCTTTCCGGTGCGGGGTTCCAGGAAAATGAATCGTCCATATTCTATTCTATCATCATCAGACTTTAATCATCCAGTTAAATCTGGTAAGCACAGGCAAAATATAAAGGAGAGAATGATGCACGATCTGGTAATTCGGGGCGGTACTGTGGTTGATGGAACCGGCGGCGAGCCTGTTGTGGCCGATGTCGCGATTGATGGCGACCGGATTTCGCTGGTCGGGACGGTGGCGGCGCAGGGGCGTGAAGAGATTGATGCTACCGGCAAATTTGTAACGCCTGGTTTTGTCGATGTGCATACTCATTATGATGGCCAGGCGACCTGGGATGACGAGATGGCACCCTCCAGCTGGCATGGTATTACCACGGTGGTGATGGGCAATTGCGGTGTTGGTTTCGCGCCGGCCAAACCCGACCGGCACGACTGGCTCATCGGTCTGATGGAAGGTGTCGAGGATATTCCCGGTACGGCGCTCGCCGAAGGGATGAGCTGGAACTGGGAAACCTTTCCCGAATATCTCGATGAACTGGAAAAAATGCCGCGGACCGTCGATGTGGCGACCCATGTGCCGCACGGGGCGGTCCGCGCCTATGTGCTTGGCGACCGGGAGAAACCCGGTGCTGTTCCTACCCAGGATGAAATCGATCAGATGTCGAAAATCGTCGAGGACGGACTCAGGGCCGGCGCGCTCGGCTTCTCGACCTCGCGCACTATTTTGCATCGCAGTGTCGACGGCGAGCTGGTGCCCGGCACCACGGCGACCAAGGAAGAACTGATCGGCATTGGTCGGGCGATGGGCAGGGTCGGTTATGGCGTGTTTGAAATGGCCAGCGATCTCAACAGGGAATGGGACGAATTCGGGTGGATGGGCGACCTCAGCCGCGAAACCGGCATGCCGGTGACCTTTGCCGCGCTGCAGTCGATTGCCAAGGAACAGTCACTCGACGAGCAGATCGCCAATATGCGCGCGGAAAATGACAATGGTGCCAATATCATTGCGCAGATTGCGCTGCGCGGCAACGGCATCGTCATGGCCTGGCAGGGCACTGTGCACCCGTTCATCCGGCACCCGAGCTGGATGGCGATGGAAGAGCTCAGCTGGGATGAAAAATATGCCAGGCTGAAGGACCCGGCATTCAAGGCGCAATTGTTGAGTGAGACCAGCACGCCGCCGGAACAGGTCGACATGATGCCGGTGTTCATGGTGATCACGCAGGGCTGGGCGATGCAGTTCGAAATGGACCCGGATTTCAACTATGAACCGCAGGCCGATGAAAGCATCGCTGCCCGCGCCGAAGCCGCTGGCAAATCCGGTGCCGAATATGCGTATGACCTGATGATGGCAGACGACGGCAAGGGCTTTATCTATCTGCCATTGCTCAATTATATGGATGGCAATCTCGATTTTCTGGAGACCCTGCAGCAGGCGGACGATACGGTGAACAGCCTGTCCGACGGCGGCGCGCATTGCGGCACGATCTGCGATGCAGCGAGCCCGACCTTCATGCTCGAACATTGGGTGAAGAACCGCAAGCGCGGCACGATCACGCTCGAACATGCGATCAAGCGGCAATGCCTCGATACGGCGCGGCTCTATGGCCTCTATGATCGCGGACTGCTGAAGCCCGGTTATCTCGCTGACGTCAATGTCATCGATATGGACCGGATCAAGCTTGGCAAGCCATGGCTGGCCTTTGACCTGCCGGCGGGCGGCAAAAGACTGCTGCAGAAGGCGGACGGCTATGACTATACGATCAAATCCGGCCAGGTGACGTTTAAGGGCGGTGTTGTGACCGACAAGCGTCCGGGCGGGCTGATCCGTGGTCCGCAGATGGTCGAGATGCTCGAAGCGGCGGAATAGAGCGCAGCCGGTTTTCCGGCTGCGCCCCAAAATCAGTTTGCAGAATTAGAATCCGGTCCAGCGGATCCGGATAAAGGCGCTTCTGCCTGCGCCCGGCAGGCGTGCGCCGATTGCCACGTCCGAACCGCTGACGCGGTTATAGCCTGCGAGATGTTCGGTATAATTTTTGTTGAACAGATTTTCCACACTGGCGTCGAGCGTGAGACTTGGTGTCAGTTCTACATGACCGAACAGGCCCGCCAGCAAATAGCCATTGCTCGGCTGTTCGTCGTTGGTGGCAGACACCTTCTTCTGATCTGCAAAGACCTGCAGTTCTGCGCCGAGATGCCAGGCCGTCTCCTGCCAGCTCAAGGCGACGCGCGCATTTGGCGGTGCGATGCGATAGAGATTGTCGTCAATGTCGCGACGTTTTGCCCGGACGTAGCTCGCCGTGCCATCCAGATGCAGCGGCCCGCTGATATTCCAGCCGAAATCGAGGTCAGCGCCGTAAATCTCCGCATCGACATTGCCAAAGCGCAAGGGCGTCAGATCGCCGTTCATATTTGCGACCATTTCCACCGGACTGTTGATGATGCCCGGTGTGTCATCGAACGGAACGCCCTGAATGAAATCATCCACACGACGATAAAAAAGCGTCGGGCGTGCGTAGAATTGGCTATCCTGATAGTCGAAGCCGAGCTCGGCAATCCACGCCTTTTCATTCTTCAGATTCAGATCGCCGACGTAGATATTTCCGTCGGCGAGGCCCCCACTGGCACCGGTGGGTAGCCATGAGAAACGCTCAAGTGCAGAGGCCACACGGGTTTTATACGCCAGTGAAAGCCGGGGCTTGAAACTCCCGATATCACTCCAGAAGCGCGCCGCTACATCAATTGTATCATCGGACCAGCTGCGATCCGAAGCGGCAAAAGCACTGGCGAGAAGGCGTGGACCCATCGGCACTGCGCTGCCCAGAAACGGCGACCCTGCCTCCATCCGGTGATGATCAAAGCGGGCGCCGATTTCGGCTTCAACAGCGCCAAATCCCAGACGGCTTTCGACGAAGGCACCGAGCCGGCTACCCGAAATATTGTTCAGCGATGTCAGGAAAAAATCCGGGTTCATCGGATTGGTGATCCGCACATCCTTGTCCATCACTTCGACGTCAGCACCCAGTCTGACATGACGATCTGGCGACCCAATGCGTAGCGAGGTGGAAGCAGTGCTGGTGTCTGCGTCGGCAAAAGTGGCGCGCTGGCGCATCGGGCTGGGCGGTCCCTGGCGCAGGGAAAAATTGTCCATTAGATGTCGAACCGCGACATGGCCCGCTTCCAGTTCCAGATAGAGATTGTCGCTGAGCTTGCCTTCATAAGCGAGGCTCAGGAAGTCGGTGTTGAAATACTGGATATCCATCGGGAAAGGTGGGTTGCCGGTCGGGTCGGTTTCCTGACGGCGGTAGGACAGGGTCAGGCTGCCGTCGCCGACTTTCAAGCCCGCATGCGCTCCATAGTTCAGCCGCTCGAAGCTGGATGCAGCAATCGTTCCGCCCGGAAATTGCAGGTCATCGCCTTTCTCGTAGGAAGCGATGACCCCCAGTTTGACCCGTTCGCTGGACAGGCTGACAAGCCCTCCCATGAGATAGCTGTCGTCGCCGCTGCGATAGCCCGCGGTCAGATCGGCTTGCGGTTGCAGGGCAGCACCATCGGAGAACTGGGCTTCTTTCAAAATGGCATTCACGCCACCGCCGAGACCCGGGCCTTTGCGCACGGGACTGATGCCCCGGTCGATTTCGATCCGATCGACTAAAGCCATCGGCGCATAATGCAGCGGTGGATCCATAAGATTGGGGCCGCCAGAGGAAAAGCGCTGACCGTTAACGCGGACCAGGATACGATCACCGAACAGGCCGCGATACTGGACCTGACCGGACAGGCCGCCATTGTCGATCAAGGCGGCGCCCGGTGCCCGCGCTACCAGCGACGCTGCGTCGGGGCTGGAGACAATTTCCTTCTCGCTTTCAATCTCGTCGATGGTCGCCGCAGCGCGCTGACCGGTGACGATAATATCAGTGAGCGGGTGGGCTTCGGCATAAGCAGGAGAGGCGAGGACGATGTTCGCCGTAAAGGCGGTTAATATTGTTCTATTCATGATAAATCCCAAACGGCCATGGCCACCAAGTGGGCCGGCCGCAAAACAATGCAATGGTGCGATCCCTCACGCGTCAGGGGCGGAGATCGCGGGCTATTTCAGATGGTTTGGGAAATTACAGGCGGTCCGGTCGCTGGCGGGATATTGACGCGGTTGCGCAGCGCAAAGCGGCGGGGTTCTGAGGGTTCGTGCGTGGCCGGTTGGAGCGTTGGTGGAGACAGCATCGGCCCCTCGGCAGCAGGGCCAAAGGCGGAACCGAAGGCGAAGGCGCAGACGGATGTGTCCTGTTTGGAAGCGGGCTCCGGCGTATCGTTCTGCTTGTCACCATAGACCAGCTTGAGCAGTGCATAGTCCGGATCGTCCGCCGCTACCGTCAGGAGGTTGTTGGCATGGCCGGAGCAGAGCTTGATCGCGAAGCCGTCGGTGGTCTGGGTGGGCATAAAGCCTTGCGGGGCAAGCGTACTCAATAATATCGCAAGCAGGGCGAAGGCGTGGAACGCTGACTTGGTTTTCAGAAACCGGGATAGGGACAGGTGCCGATTCATAGTATAGCCGGCCGTTATATTGCGTCGTGGCGGTGAATGCTAGCCCTCGAAACATTCTCCTTCGAGAGAGAATGACAATACTTGAATAGCTTGATGGAAGCTGGGAAGGTCCACCGATCTCTAAGGAAGATCTTTAAACCGCACCAGATACAACGGCAGTGAAGGCAAATTTGCGCCGACAACTTTCATGAAACCGTGCATCATATCGTCTTCTCTCGTCAATTCAGCTTCTAGGTTCGCTTCCGTTATGCTGGGTCCCCAAACGCTTTCCATGTCAGGATCAAATTGGGTAATTGAGAAACTTCCTATGAATTTATCTCCGGAGACTTCGTAAGTTCCTACATAGGCGAAACCGGAGTCGCCGCCAAAACCTCGACCACTTTCTAATACTAGCACACCACCGTTATCAACTTGACCGGGACTTTGGTGGTCTCCAAATTTGACAAGCCACAAAGCTTCAACTGAAGGCATATGCTTTTCCTCTAAACCCGCATCGGCATCAGCACGTAAAGCGCTGGGCTTTTGTCATTCTCGCGGATCAGCGTCGGGGCGCTCGCATCGGCGAGGTGCAGTTCTACGGTATCGCCTTCAATCTCGCCGAGAATATCCATCAGATATTTCGAGTTAAAGCCGATTTCGAATGTATCGTCCTTGTAGGCCCCCGGCACTTCTTCCTCGGCCTTGCCATTTTCCGGCGAGGTGACGGACAGGGTGATCTTGTCGTCGCCGAGCGCCATCTTGACCGCGCGGGTCTTTTCGGTGGCGATGGTCGACACGCGGTCGACGCCCTGGGCGAAGCTTTTCGGGTCGATCTTGAGCAGCTTGTCATTGCCGGTCGGGATGACGCGGGTGTAATCCGGGAAGGTACCGTCGATGAGCTTGCTGGTCAGGATCGCGGTGCCGAGTGTGAAGCGGATCTTGCTGGCCGACAGATTGATCTGCACGGAAGATTCGCTGTTCTCGTCCAGCAATTTGCGCAGTTCGTTGACGCATTTGCGCGGGACAATCACATCCGGCATGCCTTCTGCGCCAGCCGGGCGGGGCAAGGTGACCCGGGCGAGACGGTGGCCGTCCGTGGCGGCGGCCTTCAGCACTGGTGATTCCTCATCCTGCACGTGAAGGAAGATGCCGTTGAGATAATAGCGAGTTTCCTCGGTGGAGATCGCAAAGCGGGTCTTGTCGATGATCTGGATCAGTGCGGTCGCCGGCAATTCAAAACTGGTGGGCAGTTCGCCTTCGGCAATGATCGGAAAATCGTCGCGGGGCAGAGTCTGCAAGTTGAACCGTGCACGACCGGCATTGACCTTCATCTTGCCATCGGCGGCGTCGAGCTGGACCTGCGATCCGTCGGGCAGCTTGCGGGCGATGTCGAACAGGGTGTGTGCGGAAACAGTGGTGGAACCGGCGGTCTCGACCTGGGCTTCGACGGTCTCAACAACCTGCAGGTCGAGGTCGGTCGCCATCAGCTTGATGCTGCCGTCGGCGCTGGCTTCGATCAGCACATTGGAGAGGATCGGTATGGTGTTGCGCCGCTCAACCACGGACTGGACATGGCCCAGGCTCTTTAGCAATGCCGCGCGTTCAATGGTCGCTTTCATAAACCGTCCTTCTTGTTCCCAGTTATCCGTGAAAATAGATGTGCGGAAGCACTCCGGTCTGGTTCACGGATAGTCCATGGCTTCATTAACAATAAAGTCCCGCAGGGCAAGCCCGATCGCCTTCTCATAACCGATAATGCCGTGAAAAACTGTGGAAAAAAGCGTGCAGGCAGCTAAAGCCGCTGGGGTAAGGGGTGGATTTTACCATTTCGGGACAGAATAGGGTTAATATGAGCGGCATCGACACTAACGGTAAACGCCTGTTTATTGCGCGGCACGGCGAAACGATCTTCAATCTGGCAGGCCGCATTCAGGGCGAGCATGTTCACACACCACTGACCCGCACCGGCTTTGCCCAGGCCGATGAAATGGGCCGCGTGCTGGCGCTGCATCTGGAAACGGAAGAGCCGATACTGGATCTTGTTGCTTCCGACACGGATCGGGCGTTGCAAACTCTGTCGCTGATTGCCGAGCATGTCGGTCTGGACTGGCATCAGGCGCGCAGTGATCCGCGGCTGCGGGAGATCGATATGGGTGAATGGGGCGGTGCATGGTACAGCGATCTCGCCGGAAAACTTGAAATTGACGAAACGGAGCGACTGTTTGTGACCGTGGCTCCCGGTGGCGAGGATTATCGGGCTATCGCAAAACGGCTTGAACATTGGATTGCGGACCAGGATTTTGCCCGAGATGCGGTGGTGATCAGTCACGGCATGACGAGCCGCGTGTTGCGCGGTCTGCTGACCGGTATGGACCCGCACCCCCGCTTTGGTGCGCCGATCGCAGAAGGCTTGCCGCAGGGCTCTATCGTGCAGATTTGTGATGGTGTGGAAGAGATTGTTCATCTCGGTGGAGGGGAGGGAGAGAAGGCTTGAACAAGCGGCTCGTTCTTCTCGCATTGGCTGCGTCTGCTCTTGCGACACCAGCGATCGCGAAAGACTCTCTGGGCATATTCAACAGCTGGGGCGCTTTCCGCGATCCGGATGTTCCGCGCTGCTATGCAATTGCGGAGTCGGAAGAAATTACCGGCAAGGCGCAGCGCAAATCCTTCGCCACCATCGGTTTCTGGCCCAACCGGTCAATCCGGAGACAGTTCCATGTCCGCCTGAGCCGCGACCGCTCGACCAACAGCCGGGTGATGGTGAGCATTGCCGGTCGCCGATTTCAGCTGACCGCCAGCCGCAGAGACGGCTGGTCGCAGGACAAGCGAATGGATGCCGCCATTGTTGCTGCGATCCGGTCCGCGACCAGCATGACCGTTGAGAGCGTCGGTCGTGACGGCAAACCGATCGTGGATGCCTACCGTTTGCGCGGCGCGGCGACCGCGATTGATGCGGCCTCGCTGGGATGTTCGCGGTTGCGGTAGATTTTCCTCAAAACAGTCCTTATATGCCGCTCATGCAGATTCCCGGCCATATTGATCCCGTTCCCTTGCCCGCCAAGGTCACTCCGCGCCCCGACGGAAGGCTGGACCTTATCGGTCTCAGCGTCGGCGAAATACGCGAAGTGCTGATCGCCGCGGGACTGGAGGAAAAACAGGGAAAGCTGCGGTCCAAGCAGCTGTTCCACTGGATGTACCATCGCGGGATCAGCGACTTCGCGCAGATGACCGACATGAGCAAGACGCTGCGGCCCTGGCTGGCCGAACGATTTGTGATCGGACGGCCGGAAATTGTCGAAGCCCATCTGTCAGAAGACGGGACGCGTAAATGGCTGCTCCGCTCGGCGGATGCCCAGGATTATGAAATGGTGTTCATCCCCGACGAGGATCGCGGGACTTTGTGCATTTCCAGCCAGGTCGGCTGCACGCTCAATTGCCGTTTCTGCCATACTGGCACGATGCGGCTGGTTCGCAATCTCACCCCCGGCGAGATTGTCGGGCAAGTGATGCTGGCGCGCGATGCGCTGGGGGAGTGGCCGAAAGGCGTGATGGATTTTGCCGACGACGAAGAATCGGAAAATACCAAGGAATATAATCAGGCTTACAAGTCCGACGGCCGGCTGCTGACCAATATCGTGCTGATGGGCATGGGCGAGCCGCTGTATAATTTTGATAATGTCCGGGATGCGATGAAGATCGTCATGGATGGCGACGGACTGGCGCTGTCCCGCCGCCGGATCACGCTGTCGACCAGCGGCGTGGTGCCGATGATCGCGCGCGCCGGTGAGGAGATCAACGTCAATCTCGCAATTTCGCTGCACGCGGTGAACAAGGAAACGCGGGACGAGATCGTGCCGCTCAACCGCAAATATTCGATCGAGGAACTGCTGCAGGCATGCGCCGACTATCCGGGGGCCAATAATGCCCGGCGGATCACCTTTGAATATGTGATGCTGAAGGACAAGAATGACAGCGATCAGGACGCCCGCGAACTGGTCAATCTGCTGCGCAAATATGATCTGCCGGCCAAGGTCAATCTCATCCCGTTCAATCCCTGGCCCGGTTCCGACTATGAATGTTCCGCGCCGGAGCGGATCAAGGCATTCTCGAAGATCATCTTTGACGCAGGTATCAGCGCGCCGGTCCGGACGCCGAGAGGACGGGATATCATGGCGGCGTGTGGCCAGTTGAAATCGGCCAGCGAAAAGAAGAGTCGCGCAGAACTGGATCGTCTGGCGGAAGAAAAACAGGCGGCGTTGGGCTAGACGGCCGCAATGACGTCAATCTCGACCATCAGGTCCGGCAAGGCCAGGGCTTGTACCTCAACAATCGTGTCCGCCGGATAGGGATACTCAAAATAGACTTTCCGCGCCTGCACGATTTTGGGGAAATTCTGCATCTCGGTGAGATAGATGGTGACCTTGACGATTTGGTCCTTGGAGCTGCCCGCCGCATGCAGAACGCGGTCGATATTTTTGAAAACCTGCGCCAGTTGCGCGTCGAAATCGCCGGGGCCGGCGATCTCGCCCTGCTCGTTGATCGCTGCCTGACCCGAGAGAAACAGCAGATCGCCAACCTGCCACCCCGGTGATATCGCGTAGGGCGCAAGCGGATCAGGATCCAGTTTTACAACTTGTTTATAGGCACTCATAATCTCTGATCCTTCAAACCATGAGCCTGCATTTTGCCGGATTTTGGACGTTTTGGAAAGGTACAAAAAGGGCGGATATCGCTATCCTCCCCGTTTCCTGTCGCCGGAATTTTCAGAATCCTGCCGCCGCACGATGGCCAAGAAATCGATGAATTGAATATGAGCGGGAGGCGGAGTGAGATGATCACTTGGCGGCTGAGAGTAACGATAGGCTTGGCAATGCCGAACCAGTAGCTAGAGTGTATTCATGCCAAGGGACGTTCTTATGCAAAACCACCCCCGCCATCGCCTGACAACCCGCCTTTGGCACGGGGTTAATGCGCTGTGCCTGCTGATATTGCTGATGAGCGGTCTGACGATTTTCAACGCCCATCCGCGGCTCTATTGGGGGGAATATGGGGCCAATAATGACTATGCCTGGATGGCGGTCGGCTCCTCGTCCACCATGGGATATCTTCGCTTTGGTGAAACGCGTATTGAGACGACCGGGGTCTTGGGAAACTGGCAGGATAGTGAAGGGCGCACCCGCACATGGGTCTTTCCCGGCTGGGCAACCATACCATCCTCTTACAGTCTGGCCGACGGCCGCCGCTGGCACTTTTTCTTTGCCTGGATATTCAGCCTTGGTCTGATGCTGTTCATGATCCGGTCGCTTTGGAACCGGCATGTCCAAAGGGATTTGCACATGAGCAAAAAGGAGTGGAGGCCGTCCCATATCTGGCGATCCTTCCGCGACCACACCAGGATTTCCGTCATCCGGCAATCGTGGTCTGAGGAGTATAACGTCATCCAGAAATTGACCTATATCGGGGTGATATTCATCCTGCTGCCGCTGATGATATGTACCGGCCTGGCGATGTCGCCTGCGATGGACGCCAACTGGCCGTTGTTGACGGACCTGTTTGGCGGCCGCCAGTCCGCGCGGTCGGTGCATTTTATCACTGCTTCGCTGTTGGTGCTATTTTTCGTGATCCATATGGTGATGGTGCTTTTGTCGGGCCCGATACGCCAGATCCGGGGCATTATTTTAGGCGGCACCCGCAAGGAGCAATCGAAATGACCATAATCTCGCGCCGAACCCTGATTACCAGCGCTGCTCTTGGCGCAGGCGGCCTCTTGACCGGCTGCGATGCCCTGAACCGCAACCCGGATTTCCAGCGCATGTTGGCGAGCGCCGAAACGGCTAATTTTACGGTCCAGCGGGCGCTCGGCGACAGGTTTCAGATGGCCAGCGAATATAGCGTGGCAGACCTGTCTCCGACTTTTCGGGCGAACGGCACGCGCGATCCGGCGACCCCGGCTTATGCTGCCAGCGAAGCGCAGGGTTTTGCCAACTGGTCGCTGCGGCTGTTCGGACTGTTCCAAAAGCCTCAGCAGTTCAGCATCGCGGCGCTCCAGGCGATGCCGCAGCGCACCCAGATCACCCGTCACGACTGTGTCGAGGGGTGGAGCGCGATCGGGCAATGGACCGGAGTGCCGCTCAAGATATTGCTCGATATCGCAAGGCTGCAGGACCGCGCCCGGTTTCTGGTTTTTCACTGTGCCGACAAATTGGGCGGCCGGCCCTATTATGAAAGCATCGATCTGGTGGACGGCTTTCATCCGCAGACGATATTGGCGCACCGTCTGAACGGTCAGGCCTTGCCGGTCGCCAATGGCGCGCCGCTGCGGCTCAGGGTGGAGCGTCAACTCGGCTATAAGCACGCGAAATATATAACCGGCATAGAAGCCGTCGCCTCTCTGGCCGGCATCGGTGAAGGCAAGGGCGGCTATTGGCAGGATGTCGCTAATTACGCATGGTATGCGGGCATTTGATTTCATCATAATTTGAGCTGATCGGGAGTGAATATATGTCGATATTGGGCAGATTTCTGCAAAACGTCATTGAGAAAGGCTCAATACGGGTTACCCATGCGGACGGGTCTACCGAGAAATTTGGCACATCGACTGCGGGCTATCCTGACGTAGGTATCCGGCTCGCCGACAAAGGCGTGATCCGACAGATTTTGCTGGATCCGCGGCTGGGCGCAGCAGAGGCGTTCATGGATGGCCGCCTGATTGTCGAGCAGGGCGACATCATGGAGCTGGTCCAGCTGCTGCGCGCCAATCGGCCATTCGAACGTGGTGGCAAGCTCAAAGAGCCGAGCCCGTTGAAGAAAGTCCGCGATCGTGCGGCGGGCAGCCTTGACCGGATCAACCGGCTTGGCCGGTCCAAAAGCAATGTCGCGCATCATTATGATATCGGCAACGACCTCTACGAGCTATTTCTCGACGACGACCTGCAATATAGCTGCGCCTACTGGGACTTTGACAAGCATGGGCCGGATCTGACGCTGGAACAGGCCCAGGCCGACAAAAAAGCGCATATTGCCGCCAAGCTCGATCTGAAGCCGGGGCAGCGGGTGCTCGATATTGGCTGCGGCTGGGGCGGCATGGCGCTCTATCTGCATCGGAAAACAGGAGCGGAGGTTCTCGGGATCACGTTGAGCGAAGAGCAGCTTAAAAAGGCCCGGGAACGGGCCGAAAAGGAAGGCGTCGCTGATAAGGTAAAGTTCGAACTCATAGACTATCGTGACCTCGCTCAACGCGACGCCGGGGCATTTGACCGGATTGTTTCGGTCGGGATGTTCGAGCATGTCGGTACACCGCAATTCAAGACCTTCTTCCGCTGCTGTGCCAACCTGATGACCGACGACGGGGTGATGCTGTTGCACACGATCGGCAGAATGGGCGGACCCGGCACAACCGACGCCTTTACCCGCAAATATATTTTTCCCGGCGGCTATATTCCGGCGCTGAGCGAAACCCTCGCGGCGAGCGAGCCATTTCGCCTGATCGCTACCGATATCGAGACGCTACGGCTGCACTATGCCTTCACCTTGCGCGAATGGTACAAGCGGACGGTGCAGAACCGCGATAAAATCATCGCGCTCTATGACGAGCGTTTCTACCGGATGTGGACCTTCTATCTCGCCGGCGCGACGGCGGCTTTTGAAAATGGCGGCATGTGCAATTACCAGATCCAGTTCAGCCGCAATCGTCATGAATTGCCGATAACGCGCGACTACATCGGCGAAACGGAGAAAAATCTGCTGAGCTAGTTTCAGGTGTTTTGCGAACGGGACGTTCCGCAAACCGGTAAATTCGATCAGTGATCATGGTCATTCGACTAACGGCGCCAGAGACGGTTTTATTTGTCCGCAGACATTAGCATAAACGGTCCTCAACTTCGCGATGGAGGAACAAAATGCGTAGAGCCTTTTATGCGCTACCCCTGTTGGTATTTGCAATATCTGCCCCGACAAAAGCTGAAACAACACAGGACAGACAGGCGGACGAAAAGCAACTGCGTCACATCAAGTCCACTCTCTGGCCGGGCTATTACCGCGACCAGAATATTGATGGGTTAAGAGATTTTCTGGCTAGCAGCTTTGTTAATATTGGTCCTGATGGATCGGCTGTGGAGAAGGATGAGGAACTTGCCGCGCTGGCGGGAGACCCATGGAATCCAGTGAATTTCCGCTATGTCGTGGATCGGTTGGACTGGCATGGAGAGGACCTCGTCACGATCACCGGACGGGGAATGAGCGAAAGGACGAATAGAGACGGTTCAACCTGCCTGCACAGCTACGCATCGTCGAATTTGTTGCGCCGGGCGGAAGCGACAAAAGCAGGCTGGCAAGCGCTTTCGAGTCATGTCTCGGGAGTTGAATGCAACCCATTGGATTAACTTCTCTTATGCCGGATAGCGCTCATTCATCAGCGCCCAATTGTTGCTGATGAGCTGTTCCAATATGACCACGTCCACTTGTTCGAGGCGATTGATATAGAGGCAGGACTTGCCGACGCTATGCTTGCCCAGCAACCCGAATAGCCGGTCTTGCTCCGCTTGTGCATCGGGTGTGCAATAGGCCCCCATTAGATAGAGGCTGTGCTTGGCCTTCCGCGGCGAAAAACCGGTGCGCAGCCAAGTCCCTTCTCGGCCACTTGCATATTTATAGTCATAGCTGCCGAACCCGATGATGCTGTCGCCCCACATTTTGGGTTGCTCGCCGGTTATGCGCCGGAACAGGTCGATCAGTTGCCGGGCTTCCTCTCGCCTGCGTTCCGGCTCGGCGGTGGCGATGAAGGCTTCGACATCTGCACTGGTCGGTTTGGTTTTCAGATCCGCTTTTGCCACAATCCTCTCCTTATTATTCCAGCATATCATATTGCGCGGTAAATTGGAGCCTGTTAGGCGCGGCGCTTAATTCATGGAAAGACGATAAAATGAGCGATTCCGTAAAGCGTGTGGTTCTGGCCTTTTCCGGGGGTCTTGATACCAGTGTGATCCTGAAATGGCTGCAGCAGGAATATCAGTGCGAGGTCGTGACCTTCACTGCTGATCTGGGGCAGGGCGAAGAACTGGGTCCTGCGCGACGCGTGGCGGAAACACTGGGTGTGAAACCCGAGCATATTTTTATTGACGATCTGCGCGAAGAATTCGTCAAGGATTTCATCTTTCCGATGATGCGCGCCAATGCGCTATATGAAGGCCTGTATCTGCTCGGTACGTCGATCGCTCGTCCGCTGATATCCAAGCGCCAGATCGAGATTGCCCGGCTTACCGGCGCCGATGCAGTGGCGCACGGTGCGACCGGCAAGGGCAATGACCAGATCCGGTTCGAACTCGGCTATTATGGTCTGAGCCCAGATGTGAAAGTGATCGCACCCTGGCGCGAATGGGATTTGACCAGCCGTACCCGGTTGATTGAATTTGCTGAAAAGCATCAGATTCCGATTCCAAAGGACAAGCGTGGCGAAGCACCGTTTTCAACTGATGCGAACATGCTGCACACCTCTTCCGAGGGCAAAGTGCTGGAAGATCCTTGGGAAGAAGTGCCCGACTATGTCTATTCGCGGACCAACAATCCCGAGGATGCGCCCGATACGCCGGAATATATCACGATCGATTTCGAACGTGGTGATGGCGTCGCGATCAATGGCGAGGCGATGAGCCCTGCGACGCTGCTGGAGAAGCTTAACGATTATGGACGGGAACACGGGATCGGTCGGCTCGATCTGGTCGAGAACCGCTATATCGGGATGAAATCGCGCGGCATGTATGAAACGCCGGGCGGCACGATTTATCACGCGGCCCATCGCGGGATCGAGCAGCTGACACTGGATCGGGGTGCAGCGCATATGAAGGATGAGCTTGCGCCGCGCTATGCAGAGCTGGTCTACAATGGCTTCTGGTTCTCACCGGAGCGCGAGATGCTGCAGGCTGCGATCGATCACAGCCAGGCACGGGTGAACGGCACCGTCCGGCTGAAGCTGTACAAGGGCTCGGTGAATGTCGTCGGGCGCAAGTCGCCAGACAGTCTCTACAGCGAGAAAGTCGTGACATTTGAGGATGATGCCGGCGCTTATGATCAGAAAGACGCAGAAGGCTTTATCAAGCTCAATGCTCTGCGCCTCAAGTTGCTTGGCAAACGCAATGGCCTCTAGCATGGCGTCTCGCTGATGCTCATTCCGCTGCTCATTCTGCTGGCCGGCTTTGTCGTGCTGATTGTGGGCGGTGAGTTGCTGGTGCGGGGCGCTGTCCGGGTGGCGGAACGGGCAGGGATGTCCGAGCTACTAATTGGCCTGACCATTGTCGGCTTCGGGACTTCTGCTCCGGAACTGGTGGCTAGTATCGAAGCTGCGCGCGCCGGATCACCGGGCATTGCCTGGGGTAATGTGGTCGGCTCCAATCTCGCCAACAGCCTGCTCATCCTGGGGGCGGCCTCGCTGATTCTGCCAGTGGTGGTGCCGAGAGGGCCGCTGTGGCGCGATGGCGGTCTGGCTCTGGCTGCGACCATCGTGCTTTGGCTGGTGGCCACGACAACGGGAACGACGGTTGCTATAGGCATCGGCTTTCTTTTGGTTCTGGTTGGCTATCTTGGCTATGCCTATCGGGCGGAACAGACCCAGCCAGCGGGTGCCAGCGCCGTGCACGAAAAAGCCGAGGCGCTGGAGGCTGCCGATACTCACTTGCATGACGCGCAGCCGCTCTGGCGGTCGATTTTGGTGCTTCTTTTCGGCATCGTGATGATCGTGCTCGGCGGGCGCTGGCTCGTCGAAGGCGCAGTTGATCTCGCTCGACTGGTCGGGATGAGTGAAGCGGTGATCGGCTTGACGGTGATTGCGATCGGCACCTCGCTGCCTGAATTGGTGACGTCGGTGATCGCGGCCTACAAGGGTGCAAGCGCCGTCGCATTGGGCAATGTGCTCGGATCGAACATCTTCAATCTGCTGCTAATCGGCGGCGTGACGGCGATTATTGCCCCCGGCACTATTCCAGGAGAAATCAGTAATTTCGGTCTGCCGGTGTTGATCGTCGCGTCGATATTGCTGCTGATATTTGCCGCGACCGGGCGCAAGATAACCCGCTGGGAAGGCGGGATATTGCTAATCACCTATCTGGCGCTACTGGTCTATAATGTCGTCGCCGTTTGAATCAGCCGTTGCAATTTCAAGAATCTGTCCCTAAATAGCTCCTATCCCAACAATTTGAGATTTGAAGGGGCTGGCGCCAGACGGGGCCGGCAACCAAGGTCTTGCATTTGGAAATGGAACTGATTTGACTGATATCGCTACCCTGACCAACCTGATTAAGCCGGAAGTTGACGCTTTGGGCTTTGATTTGGTGCGGGTGCAATTTGTCGCCGGGGCGGACGAGCCGACCCTGCAGATCATGGCCGAGCGTCCGGAAACCGGACAACTTGGCATTGATGATTGTGCGGCTTTGTCGCGGCGGATTTCGGCGAAGTTTGATGCGCTGGAAGAAGAGGGGCGCGATCCGATCGATTACGCCTATCGTCTGGAAGTCAGTTCGCCGGGTATTGATCGGCCACTGACCCGCGCGATCGACTATGCGAACTGGGCCGGGCATGAGGCGCGGATCAGCGTGATCGATGCGGTGGCGGGCAAGAAACAGCTTCGCGGCCTGCTGCAAGGCATAGACGGCGATGTAATAAAGATTGACGATCGTGAGACGGGAAGTCAGGAGACGCCCCTTACGAATGTCCATAAGGCAAAATTGATTCTGACAGACGCGCTGATCGCTGCAACCGTTCCGGTTTCAACTGACGGTGCGGACGAAATTGAAGAACAGACTTTAGAAGAACAGGAAGACTAATCATGGGCAGTGCTATTTCAGCCAATAAAGCCGAGTTGCTTGCGATCGCGACTGCTGTTGCGACGGAAAAAATGATCGACAAGACGATCGTGATCGAGGCGCTGGAGGAAGCAATCCAGAAGGCGGCGCGCGCTCGCTATGGTGCCGAGAATGACATTCGCGCCAAGTTCGACGTCAACACCGGTGACTTGCGCCTTTGGCGGGTTGTTGAAGTGGTCGAGGAAGTCGAAGATTATTTCAAGCAGGTCGACATCAAGCAGGCTGAAAAGCTGGAGCCCGGTGCCAAGGTTGGCGATTTCATTGTCGACCCGCTGCCGGAAGTTGATTTGGGTCGGATTGATGCGCAATCGGCGAAGCAGGTCATTTTCCAGAAAGTCCGTGACGCTGAACGCGAGCGGCAATTTGAAGAATTCAAGGACCGCGCGGGCGAGATTATCACCGGCGTGGTGAAATCGGTCGAGTTCGGTCATGTGGTTGTCGATCTGGGCCGCGCCGAAGGCGTGATCCGCCGCGACCAGCAGATTCCGCGCGAAGCCGCCCGGGTTGGCGATCGCGTGCGCTCGCTGATCTTGGATGTGCGCCGCGAAAACCGCGGGCCACAAATATTTCTCTCTCGCGCCCATCCTGATTTCATGCGGCATCTTTTTGCTCAGGAAGTGCCGGAAATTTATGACGGCATTATCGAGATCAAGGCCGCCGCTCGTGATCCCGGATCGCGCGCCAAAATCGGCGTGATCAGCCATGACAGCTCGATCGATCCTGTTGGCGCTTGCGTCGGCATGAAGGGTAGCCGCGTGCAGGCCGTCGTCCAGGAAATGCAGGGCGAAAAAATCGACATCATTCCCTGGTCGGACGATATTGCAACGTTCGTCGTCAATGCCTTGCAGCCGGCTACCGTTAGCCGCGTGGTTATCGACGAAGAAGAGGGCCGGATTGAAGTTGTCGTCCCGGACGACCAACTCAGCCTCGCTATCGGCCGTCGCGGTCAGAACGTCCGCTTGGCGTCGCAGCTGACCGGTCTCGCCATCGATATCATGACCGAAGCGGATTCGAGCGAGAAGCGTCAGGCTGAATTTGCCGCACGCACCGAGATGTTCCAGGAAGACCTGGACGTCGATGAAACCTTGTCGCAGCTGCTGGTTGCCGAAGGCTTTAGCGAGCTGGAAGAAGTCGCCTATGTCGCGCCGGAAGAAATTTCCAGCATCGAAGGCTTTGACGAAGAGCTGGCTGCAGAACTGCAGAGCCGGGCCCTTGAAGCACTGGAACGGCGCGAAGCGGCTAACCGCGACAAGCGCACCGAACTGGGCGTTGAAGACGCGATTGCTGAATTGCCGCACCTGACTGAAGCCATGCTGGTGACGCTGGGTGAAGCTGGCCTGAAGACGCTTGATGATGTGGCTGACCTTGCGACCGACGAACTGGTTCTGAAACGCAAATCGGAGCCGCGTCGCCGCAATGATAACCGCAAGCCTGAGCCGGATGGTGTGTTGGCCAAATATGGCCTGACCGAAGAGCAGGGTAACGAGATCATCATGGCGGCGCGTGCGCATTGGTTCGACGATGAAGACGAGCCGGTCGCTGCCGACAGTGAAGAAACCCGGGAGGTCGCAGATGCGGAATCTCCCCAATGAAACGCGGTCTAAACCTCTAGATCAAGCGCCACACCGTAAATGCATTTTGACTGGGGAAAGTCTTCCTCAGGACCAGTTGGTGCGCCTGGCGATGGGTCCGGATGGGCAAATCGCACCGGATGTTCGTGCCAAGGCACCAGGTCGCGGCGCCTGGATAGCTGTCGATCGGGCCACGCTTGAAACTGCTCAGGCGAAGGGCCAGCTGAAGGGAGCCTTGGCAAGGGCGTTTAAAACCGGCCAGCTGGATATTCCGGACAATCTTGCCGAGATGCTTGAATCTGCGCTCGAACGCTCCACCTTGGATAGGCTGGGTCTCGAAGCGCGGGGCAGCACATTGCTGACTGGCTCCGAAAAGATCGAAACGGCGGCGCGGCAAGGCGATCTTGATATGCTGCTCCATGCCTCCGACGCCGGGCGCGATGGTTG
Source organism: Parasphingorhabdus sp. (assembly GCF_048269865.1). GTDB lineage: Bacteria > Pseudomonadota > Alphaproteobacteria > Sphingomonadales > Sphingomonadaceae > Parasphingorhabdus. Next base: position 152,838 of record NZ_JBLWUA010000003.1, read on the forward strand.
CGCCAAATTGGATCAGGCCTGGCGGGTCGGCAGCGATCGCGAAGGCACAAATGTCCGTGGTTTGATTTTGCCGGTGGACCGGCAGGGCCTTTCTGTGGCATTGGGCCGCCAGAATGTTGTGCACATCGGTATCACCGACAAACGCGCAGCGGGGCGGATTTCGCACAGCCTGACAAGATGGCTTCACTTTATCGGTTCTGATAAAGTGGATGATGATGCCGAAAAGAAAGTTGCGTGATCCGGTTTTGATACGCTGGGTAAGATGTTGCAGTAATATATATATTTTAAGGATTAAGTCTGTTCGATGAGTGAAGATAAAAAAGATACGGCAAAACCAGCACGCAAACCACTTGGGTTGAAGCGTTCGGTTGAGCCTGGCGAAGTCAAACAGACGTTCAGCCACGGGCGCACCAACAAGGTTGTGGTCGAAGTAAAACGCAAGAAGCTGGTCGGCAAGCCCGGTGCGCAGGAAGCGGCGAAGGAAATCGTCAAGGAAACGCCTGTGCCTGCTCCGGCACCGGCTCCGGCGCCGAAACCTGTAGTGAAAAAACAGCCGGCTGCGCCAAAAGCGAACGATGCCCTGTCCCGTCAGGAGTTGCAGGCGAAACTGCTGCGCGAAGCGGAAGAAGCGCGCCTCGAAGCGATGCAGGAAGCCCGCAAGCGTGACGCGCGCGAGAAGAAAGAACAGACCGCTGAAGAGAAGAAGCGGGCTGAGGAAAATCGCAAGGCCGAAGAAGAGCAGGCGCGCAAGGCGCAGGAAGAAATCGCTGCTGCAGAAAAAGCCGCTGCTGATGCTTCTGTTGTGGAAGAGGCACCGAGTGCGCCAGCCCCAGCGGCGAAGACCGACGCGCGTCCCCCGGCTCGTAAATTTACGCCGGTGGAAACGCCGAAGCGTGCCAAGCCTGAGAAGGAAAAGCAGAAGGTCGGACGCGAGGATCGCAATGATCGTCGTCAATCGGGCAAGCTGACGGTCAACCGTGCGCTGCGCGGCGAAGATGGTGCTGCGCGCGCCCGTTCCCTGGCTGCGCTGAAACGTGCCCGGGAAAAGGAAAAGCGGGCCCAACGGTCCGGTCGTCCGAGCGAACCGCGCGAGAAGCAGATCCGTTCGGTGATCGTGCCCGAGGCCATCACCGTTCAGGAACTGGCGAAGCGTATGGGCGAAAAGGGCGCCGATCTGGTCAAATCCCTGTTCAACATGGGCTCCATGGTGACCGTCAACCAGACGATCGATCAGGATACGGCTGAACTGTTGGTCGAGGAGTTTGGCCACAACATCCAGCGTGTGTCGGAGTCCGATGTGGAAATCGATACGCAGGCCGATGTCGATCCGGAAGAAACGCTGAAGCCGCGTGCACCGGTGGTGACCATCATGGGCCATGTCGATCACGGCAAGACGTCATTGCTCGATGCTCTGCGCGGAACCGACGTGGTTGCTGGCGAAGCGGGTGGTATTACCCAGCATATCGGCGCCTATCAGGTGACGATGAAGAACGGCGACAAGGTCACGTTCCTTGATACGCCGGGCCATGAGGCCTTTACCGAAATGCGGATGCGTGGAGCCAATGTCACCGATATCGTGATCCTGGTGGTCGCAGCCGATGATGGCCTGATGCCGCAGACGATCGAGGCGATCAATCACACGAAGGCAGCTGACGTCCCGATGATCGTGGCGATTAACAAGATCGACAAGGAAGGCGCCGATCCGACAACGGTCCGCACCCGCTTGCTCGAGCATGAAGTGATTGTCGAAGAAATGTCCGGTGACGTGCTTGACGCGGAAGTGTCCGCGCTCAAGAAAATCGGACTCGATGAGTTGATGGACAAGATCCACGTCCAGGCCGAATTGCTGGAATTGAAAGCGCGTCCTGATCGTCCCGCGGAAGGGGCCGTGGTTGAAGCAAAGCTGGATATTGGCCGTGGTCCGGTTGCGACCGTGCTGATCGAACGCGGTACGCTGAAACGCGGTGATGTCTTCGTCGTCGGTTCGCAGACCGGCAAGGTCCGGGCGATGATCGATGACAAGGGCAAGCAGGTCAAGGAAGCAGGGCCTTCGACACCAGTCGAAGTCCTCGGCATCTCTGGCGTTCCGTCCGCTGGCGACAAGCTGACCGTGGTCGAGAACGAAGGCCGTGCCCGCGAAGTGGCCGCTTATCGTGCTGAGCAGGAGAAGCTGAAACGGACCACGCAGGCACCGACCAGCCTCGAGAATATGTTCTCGGCCGCTGCCAACAGCGCAGTGGAATTCCCCGTGCTGGTCAAGGCCGATGTGCAGGGTTCGACCGAAGCCATCGTGCAGGCGCTGAACAAGATTTCGAACGACGATATCAAGGTGCGCATATTGCACAGCGGTGTCGGCGCGATCACGGAATCGGATGTGACTCTGGCCGGAGCGAGCAAGGCGCCGATCATTGGCTTCAACGTTCGTCCCAACGCCAAGGCGCGTGAAATCGCCAAGCGCGATGGTGTCCGCTTCAAGTATTTCGACATCATCTATGATCTGACCGACGATATCCGTGCCGAAATGGCCGGGGAACTTGGTCCCGAGAAGATCGAGAATGTTGTCGGCCGTGCGGAAGTCAAGGACGTGTTCAAGTCGGGCAAGAAGGACAAGGCAGCCGGCTTGCTGGTCACCGAAGGCGCGTTGCGCAAAGGACTGTTCGCTCGCCTTACCCGCGACGATGTCATTGTCAGCGCGACGACCATCGCATCGCTGCGCCGCTTCAAGGACGATGTTGAGGAAGTGCGTGCCGGCATGGAATGTGGTGCGGTTCTGGAAGATACCAACGATATCAAGCCAGGCGATATGCTCGAAGTCTTCCAGGTCACGGAGAAAGAGCGGGTTCTCTGATAATATTGTCATCCCGGACCTGTTTCGGAATTCTGCGTGAACAGTGGTGCGAGTTGCGCCGCTTCTGACGCACGAAGAAACAGGTTCGGCGTGACGAATTTGAGGCTTTATTATTGTGGCAAAATATAACGACACATCTCCCGAAGGCCGTTCGGTCCGCTTGCTGCGCGTTGGCGAGCAGGTTCGGCATATCCTGTCGGAATTGCTCATGCGCGGCGAGGTGCATGATGAATTGCTGACCGCGACCAGCGTCAGCGTCACCGAAGTGCGTATGTCGCCAGATCTGCGCCATGCGACGGTATTCGTGAAGCCTTTGCTCGGGGCGAATGAGGCCGATGTGCTCAAGGCGCTGAAGACCAATACCGCTTTCTTCCAGAAGGAGGTCGCAAAGCGGGTGAAGATGAAATATGCGGCCAAGCTGAAATTTCTGGCCGACGAGAGCTTCGATACGGCGGAGCATATCGAAAACCTGCTCAACAACCCCAAGGTTGCACAGGATCTGGGCGGGGACTCCTAGATTCCTCTTGTCGTCATCCTGAACTTGTTTCAGGACCTCTACAGATCCTGAAACAAGTTCAGGATGACGAGTGACGGAAGTCTATGGCGAAACTCTATTTCTATTATGCGTCGATGAACGCCGGCAAGTCGAGCAATCTGCTGCAGGCAGCGTTCAACTATGGCGAGCGCGGCATGAAGGTGATGCTGTGGACCGCCGCGATCGACAATCGGGCCAGCTTTGGGGCAATTGCCTCGCGGATCGGTCTGCACGCCGATGCCCATCGCTTTGACGAGGATACGGATTTATTTCAGGCGGTCGGCGAAGAGCATGAGGCAGGCAAGCTCGCTTGCGTGATGATCGACGAAGCCCAGTTTCTGACCGAAGCGCAAGTCTGGCAATTGGCACGCCTGGCGGACGAGCTCGGTATTCCGGTGCTGTGCTATGGCCTGCGGACCGATTTTCAGGGCAATCTGTTCTCCGGTTCGGCCAAGCTGCTCGGCATTGCCGATAGTCTGGTCGAGTTGAAAGCGGTCTGTGAATGCGGCCGCAAAGCGACGATGAACCTACGCATTGATGAAGCGGGCAGGGCGATTGCCGCTGGTGCCCAGACCGAAATTGGCGGCAATGAAAGCTATCTGGCGCTGTGCCGGAAGCATTTTCGGGAGCGGCTGAATGGCTGAACTGTCGACAATATTGGAACAGGGCCCGGTTCGTCTCGAACCACTGGCCGACCATCATCTCGAACCGCTGCGTGCGGCCTGCGCCGAAGATCAGGAAATCTGGGAAATCTATCCGGTTTCGATGCTGGACGATAATTTCGACCAGGCGATCCGCTCCTTTCACAATACCAGCAACTGGGTGCGCTTTGCCGTCATCAATGCCGATACCGGTGCACTCGTCGGCATGACCAACTATATCAACCCGGACGGGAACACCAAGGTGACCGAAATCGGCGGCACCTATATCGCGCCCTCGGTTCGGGGCAGCGGATTCAACGGGATCATGAAGAAGCTGATGATCGAGCATGCGTTCGCGAACGGCTTTACACGCATCGAATTTCGTGTCGATACCCGCAATAAACGGTCGATGGCGGCGGTGCTGAAACTGGGCGCGCAGCATGAAGGAACGCTGCGCAAGAACCGGATTACCTGGACCGGCTATGTTCGGGATACCGCAGTATTTGGTCTGCTGAAGGAAGAGTGGCAGGGCTAGGCGGGCGATCGCCACCGACTAAAGCTAACATTTTGTGAACCATTACAGGCTATTGGGCAGGCCTATGAACAGGTCCATTATCTCGCTTGAATTAAACGAGCTTTGCCCGCCTCTGCTGGACTTGTGGATGGGCGAGGGCTTGCTTCCCAATTTTTCCCGGCTGCATGCACAGTCACAGGTTTTTACCACCTATCCCGACACGGAAAAAGCCGATGAACTGGAACCGTGGATCCAATGGTATTCGATCCATACCGGATTGCCCTTTGCCGATCATGATGTGTTCCACCTGACCGATGGGCGCGATGCGAAGGACGTCGATATCTGGCAGTTTTTGCTGGCGCAGGGCAAGTCGGTGATGAACTTCTCGAGCATGAATGCCGCGCCTTTTGCAGCGCCGGGCTCGCTTTATCTGGCCGATCCCTGGTGCCATGACGGACGCAGCTATCCGCCTGAGCTGAATCGCTTCGCCGATTTCGTGGCGCATAATGTGCGGGAACATTCGAACCAGGACGGTCAGCTTGACGTCTCGAGTTATGCGGCCTTTATCGGCTTCATGATCACTCATGGCTGGAGTCCGGATACGATCATGCGGACATTGTCCCAGCTGGTCGCAGAGAAATCCGATCCTGCCCGCAATGCGCAGCGTGTCGCAATACTGGACGCGATGCAATATGACGTTTTTGCCCACTATTCCCGAAAACTGGCACCTGACTTTGCCAGCTTTTTTGTCAATTCGGTCGCGCACCTGCAGCATAGCTATTGGCGGCATATGGATCCTGATACGTTCACCGTTCGTCCGGCCCCTGCGGAACTCGACAAATATGGCAGCGCGATCCGGGAGGGCTATATCGCCATGGATCATCTGATTGGACGCTTTCTGCGCCTTGCAGAAAAGCAGGATGCGCTGATCATCTTCCAGACTGCGTTGAGCCAGCAGCCTTTTCTGCGTTATGAGGATCAGGGCAGCCAGCATTTTTATCGGCTGCGCGATCTCCAGGCGCTGCTTGATGGCTGTGGGTTGTCCCCAAGCCATGCCGAACCGACGATGACGCACCAGTATATGTTGCATTTTGCCGACCGTGCGGAACGCGATACCGCGCGCGCAAGACTGGAAGGATGGGAGACCGAAGCCGGCGATCAGGTTTTTGGATTCAGCAAGCATGACCGCGAGGAAAATGCGCTTTATTTCGGATGCCAGCTGCGCACAGTGATGGATGATGACGCGATCATCCACGATCGCTCCACCGGCCGTTCGCACAAATTTAGTGACTGGCTCTATGCGATGGAGGCCACCAAGAGCGGATGCCACCATCCAGACGGCTGCCTGTGGATTGCGACGGGTGATCATGCGGTGCATGATGATAAAGTCTCCATCCTCGACATCTGGCCAACGATAGTCGAGCTCAGCGGCGTGCAGGATCGGTCTTCGGAACGGCCCGGCAAAAGCCTGATCCCCCGCTTTATACTGGAGGAAAGCCGCCGCGCCGCCTAAGGCCATTGCCCTGACATTGGGAGCAACAGGCAGATATGCACGGCTGGATCATTCTCGATAAACCGCTCGGACTGGGATCTACCCAGGCTGTTGGTGCAGTGAAACGCAATTTGCGCGAAGCTGGGCTGATGGGAAAAGGACGGAACAAGCGAAAAGTAGGGCATGGCGGCACGCTCGATCCGCTGGCGACCGGGGTCTTGCCGATTGCGATCGGGGAGGCGACCAAGCTGTGCGGGCGAATGCTCGATGCTTCGAAGATTTACGAATTTACGATTGGGTTCGGCACCGAGACAGAGACCCTGGATGTTGAGGGAGCGGTTTCGGAAACATCGGACCATCGTCCGACGCTAGCAGAGATCGAAGCGATACTGCCCCAATTCACCGGGCCGATCGAGCAGATACCACCAAAATATTCGGCGCTGAAGATCGATGGCAAGCGGGCTTATGATCTCGCCCGGGCCGGCGTGGATGTGGAGATGAAGCTGCGGGAGGTGACAATATATGATCTGGCCACTCGTCATCCTGAACTTGTTTCAGGACCCCGGGAGATCCTGAAACAAGTTCAGGATAACGAGCCATTAGAACCTTTGCAAGAAATCACCCTAACGGCCACCGTCTCCAAGGGCACCTATATCCGCTCACTTGCCCGCGATATTGCGCGTGCCTTGAACACAGTCGGCCATGTCACCATGTTAAGGAGGACCAAGGCCGGCCCCTTTACGCTGGAACAGGCGATTTCGCTGGACAAACTCAACGAAATTGGTAAGGGCGCGGACATTACAGACTATCTTTTGCCGCTTGAGGCAGGGCTGGACGACATCCCGGCTTATGACCTCACTCCTGATCAGGCAAAACTGCTTCGACAAGGCATGACGCTGGACGAACAGGAAATGATTGGGAACCCCGCACTCAACGGGCTTTTTCTCGCGACAGAGAACCATGGTTCTCCGGTTGCGCTGGCCGAGCTTGTTGATGGCACCGTCAAGGTGGTTCGCGGGTTCAATATGTGAATGATGTTCGAAGGAAAAACCATATGACGATTACCGCAGAAAAAAAACAGGAACTGATCAAGAAATTCGGCCAGACCGAAGGCGATACCGGTTCCCCGGAAGTTCAGGTTGCCGTGCTCACCGAGCGCATCGTGAACCTGACAGAGCATTTCAAAGGCCATCATAAAGACAACCATTCGCGTCGCGGATTGTTGATGATGGTTAACAAACGGCGCAGCCTGCTGGATTATCTTCGCAAGAAAGATGTCGAGCGCTATGCCAAGCTGATCAAGGACCTTGGTCTGCGTAAATAACGCAATCGTTCGGCCCGCTTATGCGGGCCGTTTACGTTTTGCGTCATCCCCGCGCAGGGGGGGATCCATCTCCGAGAGTTGCAACTAGACGTAATGTTTCGAGATGGACCCCGGCCTTGGCCGGGGAACAGTGCCAAATTTCGCAATAAGGTGAAGTGAGGCGAGAAAATGGGGCACAATGACCCCGAACCGTTGTTCAGCCGGATTGCTGGGCACTAGAAAGCCCCCGCACTGCATAGGGCAGGCGGGATAAAGGAAAATACGAATGTTTAATGTAAAGAAAGTTGAAATGGAGTGGGGCGGACAGACCCTCACCCTCGAAACGGGCCGGATTGCCCGTCAGGCTGACGGCGCGGTGCTCGCGACCCTCGGCGAAACGGTTGTACTGTGCGCAGTAACTGCCGCCAAGTCCGTGCGCGAAGGGCAGGATTTCTTCCCGCTCACCGTCCACTATCAGGAAAAATTCTCAGCCGCCGGTCGTATCCCGGGCGGCTTCTTCAAGCGCGAAGGCCGTGCGACGGAAAAAGAAACGCTGACCTCGCGTTTGATTGACCGTCCTTGCCGTCCGCTGTTCCCCGAAGGTTTCTACAACGAAATCAACGTGATCTGCCAGGTATTGAGCTATGACGGCATCAACGAACCGGACATTCTGGCGATGGTTGCGGCCTCTGCTGCCCTCACGATCTCTGGTGTTCCATTCATGGGCCCGATTGGTGCGGCACGTGTTGGCTACAAGGAAGGTGAATATCAGCTGAACCCAAGCATGGAAGAAGTCGCTGAAGGCGAACTCGACCTGGTGGTTGCTGCTACCCATGGTGCGGTGATGATGGTTGAATCGGAAGCCCAGGAGCTGTCCGAAGAAGTCATGCTCGGCGCGGTCCAGTTCGCTCATGAAGCGTCCAAGGACGTTGCTGGCCTGATCATCGATCTGGCTGAACAGGCAGCGAAAGAGCCCTGGAAGCTCGACGCCGGCGACGATAATAGCGAAATCAAGGAAGAACTGCGCAAGCTGGTCGGAGACGATATCGCTGCGGCTTACAAGAAAACCGACAAATCAGAGCGTAGCGACGCGCTGAACAAGGTTCGCGAAAAAGCCAAAGAAAAATATGCCGATGCAGACGGCCAGACCCAAATGACCGCTGGCAAAATGGTCAAGAAGCTGGAAGCGGAAATCGTTCGTGGCGCGATCATCAAGGATGGCACCCGTATCGATGGCCGCAAGCTCGATCAGGTTCGCCCGATCGAAGCGATGGTTGGCCTGCTGCCACGGACCCACGGTTCGGCTTTGTTCACCCGCGGTGAAACGCAGGCGATCGTGACCACTACCCTGGGCACCAAAGATGCCGAGCAGATGATCGATGGGCTCGACGGTTTGAGCTACAGCAATTTCATGCTGCACTATAACTTCCCGCCTTATTCGGTGGGTGAAGTTGGTCGTTTCGGATTTACCAGCCGCCGCGAAACCGGTCATGGCAAGCTCGCATTCCGTGCGCTTCGTCCGGTATTGCCGACAGTGGAAGATTTCCCATACACGATCCGCGTATTGTCCGACATCACCGAGTCCAATGGTTCGTCTTCGATGGCGACCGTTTGCGGCGGCTCGCTGGCGATGATGGACGCCGGTGTGCCTCTGGCGCGTCCGGTTTCCGGTATCGCGATGGGCCTGATCCTCGAAGGCGAAGATTTTGCGGTTCTGTCCGACATTCTCGGCGACGAAGATCATCTCGGCGACATGGACTTCAAGGTTGCGGGTACCGAAAAGGGTATCACCTCCTTGCAGATGGATATCAAGGTAGCCGGCATTACGCAGGAAATCATGAGATCCGCTCTGGAACAGGCCAGCGGCGGTCGCGCTCATATCCTCGGTGAAATGAGCAAGGCGTTGTCATCGGTCCGTACCGAAATGTCGGAACATGCTCCGCGCATCGAAACCTTGCAGATCAACAAGGAAAAGATCCGCGAAGTCATCGGCACCGGCGGTAAGGTTATTCGCGAAATTGTCGCGGAAACCGGCGCCAAGGTTGATATCGACGATGAAGGCCTGATCAAGGTTTCTTCTTCCGACAAATCCCAGATTGATGCAGCGATCGCCTGGATCAAGGGTATCGTGGAAGAAGCCGAAGTCGGCAAAATCTACGAAGGCAAGGTCGTGAACCTGGTCGACTTTGGTGCATTTGTGAATTTCATGGGCGGCAAGGACGGTCTCGTCCACGTCTCTGAAATCAAGAATGAACGTGTCGAGAAGGTGTCTGACGAACTGAGCGAAGGTCAGAGCGTCAAGGTCAAGGTTCTCGAAATCGACCAGCGCGGCAAGGTGCGCCTGTCGATGCGGGTTGTTGACCAGGAAACCGGTGAAGAGCTGGAGGACACCCGTCCTGCCCGCGAACCGCGCGGCGACAAGCCTCGTGGACCACGCCGTGATGGTGGTGGTCGTGGACGCGACGGCGGCGGACGTGGCCGTGATGGCGGCGGACGCGGTCGGAACAACGACGGTCCCAAGAACGAAGGCGGCGGCGATATTCCATTGCCTGCTTCGATCACGGAAGACTGAGACTGACAGCATGAATTGGAAAGAGCCCCGAGAAATCGGGGCTCTTTTTTTTGTTTGTTTGGCCGCCGGGAAAAACGGGCTATTCGGGGCAATAGTTTAATGGAATGAGGGACCATGAGATGAGGTTGATTCGGATATTCAGTATCGGGCTGATGATCTGGGCAACGACCGGGGTGCCTGCGCAGGCCAGTTCGGATTATTTCCACCAACGACCCTGGGCATGGGACGGCCGGCAACTCTCACCGGGCAACAACTTGGCCATGTTGCAACCCGGCAATGATACCAGAGTCAATTTGCTGCTTCTGCTGCAGGACGACCGGCGAGCCAGCGCGGCCGACGGTGAAGGAAAAGTCTTCTTCGAATGGCCGGAGCTCAGCAATTCCCTATATCCCGCTCCAGCCGATTCTGAATCAGACAGTCGGTACTCGCATTCCCGCTGCCAGACCGTCGACACTGGCCGCGATGCCTTTGTGCAGGCGGTTGGCGCTGTGAAGAAAATGGCGAAGATGGAACGCGATCTGCTGATTTCGGTCCGTCGCTCGCTGTCGCCGGATTGCGAAGATCCCGCCGCAACAGCCGGAGGCGTTGCCCGACTGTCGGCGCTGCGCACCCAGACAGGGCGGGATTTCGGGGTCTATCTGACCAGCGCGCTGGCCTTTTACAACGGCGATTTTGACACGGCGACCAAAGGATTCAGTTCGCTCGTGCAGGCCGAAGATGATTGGCTGAAAGAGACGTCGCTATACATGATCGCGCGTTCCGAGCTCAATCGGTCGCAGGTTCGCGCTTTTGACGACTATGGATATTTTGACGGAAAGACCGCGGTGGATAAGGGCGCGATCCGTAACGCCGAACGCGGTTTCAAGCTTTACCGGAAGATTTACCCCAAAGGATCCTATCAGCAATCGGCCAAGGGATTGCTCCGCAGGGTCTACTGGCTCGCCGGCGATATCGGGAAGCTCTCGGCGGAATATGGAGATGTTCTGAGCAGGCCGGGCACGACCGGATTGCAACTTCCCACGCTCATTCAGGAGGTGGACGATAAATTGCTCCCGAACTTGTCGACGGGCAGCATCGCAAATGATCCGGAGCTTCTGGCGATGGCCGCTCTCTATGAGATGCGGAAACCCTATGATCCCTACGGTGAGGAAAAGCCAAAACCGGCGATCCGCCGCAGTCAAATAGAGGCCATGCGCGATTCGCTGGCCAGCCGTCCCGGCCTGTTTGAATATCTGCTGGCTGCTCATGCATTTTACGTCGCAAATGATCCAAAGATGGTGCTGGCAACGATCCGGGATGACGCCAGACAGCCGAGTTATGGCTATCTGGATTTCAGTCGGCAGATGTTGCGCGGACGGGCTCTGGAGGCGGTCGGCGATCGCAATGCCCGCGGCTTCTGGCAGCAGCTTCTGACCGGCGCAGAAAGCGGTTATCAGCGCGGTCTCGTCGAATTTGCCTTGGCGAGGAATTTGGAGCGGAGCGATTCGGTTGCCGATGTTTTTGCTGCGAACTCTCTTGTCCAAACGCCGGTATTGCGGGAAATATTGCTGCAATATTCGGCGGGACCGGCCCTGCTGCGCAGGGAGGCGAAGGACGCTAGGGCGGTCAAGAGAGAGCGTGATCTGGCTTTATATGTATTGCTGTACCGGGAATTGACGCATCGGGATTATTCGGCCTTTCTGGATGACCTCAAACTGGTCCCGACCAATGCAAAGCTGGCCGAGCCGTTCTACAATCTGAGCACCGAAAACAATTACGGCTATGAAGTCGAGCCAAGACCTGTGCCGCTGGGACTGTTCACCAAATTTGATGAAACGACGGCATTTGGTTGCCCCCGGCTGAAGCAGACGGTTCAGACCCTGGCATCCAGCCCGAATGATCCGCGTGCCCAGCTGTGCCTGGGGGATTATTTGCGCATGGCCGGTTTTGACGACTACTGGCTCGACGAGCAGCCGGATGCCGACAGTCTGGGCGGCCAAAAGCAGGGGTTTCCCGGATCAAAATTCTCACGATTGGAAGCCTATAAACGGATCATTGCTGATCGACGTTCCAATCCGGAAAACCGCGCCTATGCTCTCTATCGGGCGGTATGGTGCTATGGCCCTGCCGGCAGAAACAGCTGTGGCGGCGAGGAGGTTGATCAGGATCAGCGTGCGGCCTGGTTCCGCGAACTGAAAACGCGATATCGTTCTTCGCAATGGGCGCAAAAGCTCAAATTCTACTGGTAGTCCTTGGCTCGTTTGCTATTTCTGGCATTCGCCGTCCTGTTTGTGGGCGGATGTGACCGCTCCGCGATGCCAGAGGCGCAAACGGTAGTTGCCGAAAATTATGATTCCTTCTGGCTATGGGCCGGGGTCAAGCCGCAGCCCGTGCTGGATCGGGCACAGTCGATCTATATTTTGGCCGGAGAAGTCAGGGCAGGCGACCCCGGCCGATTTCGCCAGCTCAGGCCGGCCACGCCCGATGTTTCTGTGGACGAGCTGTGGCTGGTGGTGCGCGTTGAAACGCTCGATTGGTCGCCAGCAATCGCCGACGAAATCCTTAAACTGGCGGAAAAATGGGACAGGCGGGATCGGCCGCTGACCGGCGTCCAGATCGATTTTGACGCGCGCACCAATGGTTTGGAAGGTTACGCTGCATTTTTGCGGTCTTTTCGAAATATTCTGCCTGACCGCTTCAAGCTCTCGATTACCGGTTTGCTTGACTGGAGTGCCAATGGGGACCCCTCGGACTTGTCCGCGCTGGCTGATGTCGCTGATGAGGCGGTTTTCCAGACCTATCAGGGGCGCGCGACGATCCCCGGATATGAACAGTGGCTCGGACGACTGCGCGACCTGCCGATGCCATTTCGCCTCGGTCTGGTCCAAGGCGGTCAGTGGCAAGCACCCGATCATTTGGATGACATGCCAAATTTTCGCGGTTTTGTGGTTTTTCTGGTAAATCCGTCGCGCGTGGGAGCCGCGGATTAATGTCTGGTAAAGCTGCAACAGAACAGGAAGGAGCGATCTGGTTCAGCGGCTTTTTTTGCTTTATTCTTGGCTGGACGAAAACAAGCGGTTAAGAGGTTTCCCATATGAAAAAACACATGATGAAATGGGCTGTAATCGGCCTCTCCGCGACGATGCTTTCCGGTTGTGCAATGTTCGGTGGCGGCAGCGGAGGTGGTACTGATACCCGCTACGTCGCGCGGGATGTCGACACGCTGTACAACGCAGCAAAAGACCGGCTGGATCGCGGCCAGTACAAGATTGCTGCCGCGCTGTTTGATGAAGTCGAGCGCCAGCATCCCTATTCTCCCTGGGCCCGCCGCGCACAGCAAATGAGCGCGTTCAGCTATTATCTTGCCGGCGATTACAACAAGGCGACAGAATCAGCGCGCCGTTTTCTGTCGATCCATCCGGGTAACAAGGATGCGCCTTATGCCTATTATCTGATCGCGCTCTGCTATTACGAGCAGATCAGCGATGTTACGCGTGACCAGAAGATCACCGAACAGGCGCTTGCTGCGCTCGGTGAGGTTGCTCGCCGCTACCCGAATTCGCGCTATGCTGCCGATGCGAAGCTGAAAATGGATCTGGTCAACGACCACCTGGCCGGCAAGGAAATGGAAATCGGTCGTTTTTATCAGCGGCGCGGCAAATGGCTGGCCGCCACCATCCGCTTCCGGACGGTGATCGATAAATATCAGACAACGACCCATACCCCGGAAGCGCTGATGCGGCTGACCGAATCCTACCTTGCTCTGGGCATTCCGGTGGAAGCGAAGAAGACCGCTGCCGTGCTGGGCGCCAACTATCCGGGTACCAAATGGTACGAGCGTGCTTATGAGCTGGTCAACAAACACGGCGCGACCTAGCATTCCATCTGCTGCAATGCGTTGCAGCTAGGATAAACGTGTTTTAAGAGGGTGCTGTGCTGCAGTCCCTTTCCATCCGCGATATCGTATTGATTGAGGCGCTCGATCTCGAGTTCGGGGCGGGCCTGACCGTGCTGACCGGCGAGACCGGCGCCGGCAAATCGATCCTGCTCGACAGTCTTGGACTGGCGCTGGGTAATCGGGCGGATAGCGGACTGGTCCGGCAAGGCATGGAAAAGGCCCAGGTTACCGCAAGTTTTGCGCCTCCGGTAGCGGGCGGCAAGCTGGCTGATATGTTGGCAGAAAATGATATTGAAATCGAACCCGGCGAACCGTTGATCATCAAGCGGTCGGTCAAGGCCGATGGCGGCAGCCGCGCGTTCATCAATGACCAGCCCTGCTCGGCGACGTTGCTGCGCGCGATCGGCAGTCAGCTGATCGAAATCCACGGTCAGCACGATGATCGCGGTCTGATCAACCCCAAGGGGCACCGGGCGCTGCTTGATACGTTCGCCGGTGTTGACGGCAAAGCTGTGCGCGAGGCGTTTGAGGCCTGGCAGGACGCGAAGATCGCGCTGGAACAGGCCAGAGAGGATCAGGACGCGGCGGAGCGGGATCGTGAATATCTCGAGCATAGCGTTGCCGAACTGTCCAAATTTGCGCCGCAACCGGGCGAGGAACAGGAATTGGCGCTGGAGCGCGCGACGATGATGCAGGGGGAGAAGCTGACCGGCGATCTCGAATCCATTCGGTCGGCTTTTGATGGCTCGGATGGCGGTCTGGCCTCGCTCAGGGCGGCGGCGCGGCGGCTTGACCGGATTGCCGAGGATCATCCGTTGCTCAAGGAAGCGCTGGAGGCGCTGGACCGCGCGATTATCGACGCTACCGATGCCGAGGACAAGCTCAACGAAGCGGCGGCTGCGCTGAGCTTTGACCCGCAGCGGCTCGACGATATGGAGACCCGGCTGTTTGATCTGAGGGGGCTGGCGCGCAAGCATCGGGTGGAGCCGGACCAGCTGTCCAATCTGCTGGATGAGCTGCAGGCAAAGCTGACGGCGATCAGCGATGGCGGCAAGACGATGGAAGAATTGGAAGCATCTTTGCTCCGTTCGAAAACTGCTTATGTGGCGGCCGCCGAAAAGCTGAGGGCGCAGCGGACCAAGGCGGCGAAGGCCTTGGACAAGGCGGTGGCAGGGGAGCTGGCACCGCTGAAGCTGGACGCGGCGCGGTTTGAGACTTTGCTTGAAGAATTGCCTGAAGAGCATTGGAATAAAAGCGGAATGGACCGCATCGAGTTTCTGATTGCGACCAACCCGGGAGCGCCGCTGGCACCGCTCGGCAAGATTGCGTCCGGTGGTGAGCTTTCGCGGTTCATTCTGGCCCTGAAAGTTGCATTGGCGGAAGAATATGGGCTGAAATCGATCATTTTTGACGAAGTCGACCGCGGCGTCGGCGGTGCTGTCGCCTCGGCGATCGGCGACCGCCTGTCGCGCCTGTCGAAAGGCGCGCAACTGCTGGTCGTCACCCACAGCCCGCAGGTCGCCTCCAAGGGCGATGCCCATATGCTGATCAACAAGTCGCTCAGCGGCACCGTATCGCGCACCGATGTGCGGGCGCTGGACGACGAAGGCCGGCGGCAGGAGATTGCGCGGATGCTGTCGGGCGCGGATGTGACCGATGAAGCGAGGGCGCAGGCGGACCGGTTGCTGGAGGGGGTTTGATGGATTGGGAAACTATACTGACCAGTTCTGTGGTTGCCATATTAGTTGCGTCAATTGTTGGTTTGATAGGCCATTGGATTTCAAGGAAAAATGCGACTCTAGCCGCTACAATTTCTACTGAAGACGCTAGGTTGGCCGCCTGTATCTCAAGAGAAAATTCCTCATTGGCGGCTGATATTTCCGAGCAAAATGAAAAATTGAAAGCAAGCCTTCAAGCCAACGTAAAACTCGCAGAATTTCGGCAAAACTGGATAAATGATCTCCGTAGGGACATGGCTAAAATCAACTCAATAGGTGTAACACCCTCAGCAGACCATTCGCAGAATTTGGAGTTTTATGATCTGATGGCCCGGATCCAACTGAGGATGAATCCGAAAGATGAAAATTATGAAGAATTGAATGACTGCCTTTATGATCTTTTGAACAAAAGTGCTGAGGAAAAATATGGCGCCTCTCCTAATTTCATTCGCGTCTCACAAAAAATATTGAAGCGCGAATGGGATACTCTCAAAGCCGAGATTGAATCTGTGTCATCATCAGAAAATGACTAGCGACATTCCCTCCGAAGCCGATGCCGCCAACGAACTGATGCGGCTCGCGCGCAAGATCGCGCATCACAACAAGCTCTATCATGCCGAGGATGCGCCGGAAATTTCCGATGCGGACTATGATGCGCTGGTGCGGCGAAACAATGAGTTGGAAGCGGCCTTTCCGCATCTGGTGCGGGAGGACAGTCCGAACAAGCTGGTCGGGGCGGCGGTGGCGGCTTCGCCTTTGTCGAAGGTCAAGCACGAGCAAAGGATGATGAGCCTCGATAACGGCTTTGCCGACGAGGATATCGCCGAATGGCTGGCGCGGGTGCGGCGGTTTTTGAATCTGGACGAGGATGCGCCGGTCGCGGTGACGGCGGAGGACAAGATTGACGGGCTGTCCTGCTCGCTGCGCTACGAGAAGGGCGAACTGGTGCTGGCGGCTACGCGCGGCGACGGGCAGGTGGGGGAGGATGTTACTGCCAATGTGCGGATGATTGGGGATATTCCGCAATCGCTCCGTTCGTCTCGAGCGAAGTCGAGAGACGATGAAGCTGGACAAGGTGTCTCGACTTCGCTCGACACGAACGGCAATTCCGCTCAAGTGCCCGATCTGTTCGAAATCCGCGGCGAGGTCTATATGGCCAAGGCGGATTTTGCGGGGCTGAACGAGCGGCTGATGGACGAGGGCAGGGCCGAGGCGGAGGCCAAGGGGGTGGCGTTCGATCCCGAAAAAATCCGGCAATTTGCCAATCCGCGCAATGCGGCTGCGGGGTCGCTGCGGCAGAAGGATGCCAATATTACGGCCAAGCGGCCGCTGAAATTCTGGGCGCATGGCTGGGGGGTGCACAGCGATCTTCCGGGCGAGACCGCGCTCGACGTGATGGAGGCGATTGCCAGCTGGGGCGTACCGGTTTCGCCGCTGGTGAAGCGGTTTGAAACGCTCGACGGCATGCTCGGCCATTATCGCCATATCGAGGCGGAGCGGGCAGAGATGCCCTATGATATCGACGGCGTGGTCTACAAGGTCGACCGGCTCGACTGGCAGCAGCGGCTCGGTTTTGTCGCCAAGGCGCCGCGCTGGGCGATTGCGCATAAATTCCCGGCGGAGCAGGCGCAGACCACGCTGGAGAGTATCGATATCCAGGTCGGGCGTACCGGCAAGCTGACGCCGGTCGGGCGGCTGAAACCGGTGACCGTAGGCGGCGTCGTGGTGTCCAATGTGACGCTGCACAATCGCGACGAGATTGGCCGCCTCGGCGTGCGGCCCGGCGACCGGGTGGTGATCCAGCGAGCGGGCGACGTGATTCCGCAGGTCGTCGAAAATCTGACACGTGATGAAAAGCGCGAGCCTTATCATTTCCCCGATCATTGCCCGATCTGCGACAGCGAAGCCGTGGCCGAGGAAGGTGAGGTCGATGTTCGCTGTACCGGCGGGCTGATCTGCCCGGCACAGCGCTTTCAGCGGCTGGCCCATTTTGTCTCGCGCGCGGCGCTGGATATCGACGGCCTGGGTGAGAAGAGTATCGCCGAATTTATCGAGGCGGGTCTGATCGAGAGTCCAGCGGATATTTTCCGCCTGCGCAAGCATCGCGCGGAGATTCTGGCGCGCGAAGGGTGGCAGGACAAGTCTGTGGATAATTTGTTGGCGGCTGTGGAAAAGAAGCGGCAGCCCGATGCAGCGCGGCTGCTGTTCGGGCTGGGCATAAGGCATATTGGCACGGTGACGGCGAAGGATTTGCTGAAGAATTTTACGACCTTGAAGCGCTTGCGTGAAGTTGCCGAATTGGCCCAGGAATCCGGAATATACCGCTCGTCTCGAGCGCAGTCGAGAGACGGGCAGGGGAAGGACGGTGTCTCGACTTCGCTCGACACGAACGGAGAGAAGACAACCGCTACAACCGCTGTCTCGACTTCGCTCAAGACGAACGGAGAGGGGGATGACACTGGAGGGGAGGGTACTGCGCTCGAAACGACAGGGACAGAAGCCGGTGATGCCGCCTGGGCGGAGATTGTCTCTATCGACGGGGTCGGCCCCACCGTGGCGCAGGCGCTGGCGGATTTTTTCCACGAACCGCATAATCGCGAAGTCTGGGAGGACTTGCTCAGCGAGGTTTCTCCGCCGGACTATATCGTCGAAACCCGCGAAAGCGCAGTGAGCGGCAAGACCATCGTCTTTACCGGCAAGCTTGAAACCATGAGCCGCGACGAAGCCAAGGCGCAGGCCGAGGCGCTGGGGGCCAAGGCTTCCGGTTCGGTGAGCGCGAAGACCGATCTGGTGGTAGCCGGACCGGGTGCGGGATCGAAGGCGAAGAAAGCGGCAGAGCTTGGGATCGAAGTCATCGACGAAGCCGCCTGGGCAGAGATCGTGCAGGCAGCGGGATCGGATTGACAGGCCGGGGCCGCGGTGTAGATTGTTGTTCAGGAGAGGAAAATATCTTGGTTTCTAAACTAGGCATCATGGTCAAAAGACCGGTCTTGGCCTCTTTGTTTCTCGGCCTGTCGAACTTTGGAGGGATTGCATCTCCGGTATCGGCCCAGGATTCCGATCCATCATCAGCGACCGCTCCAGCGTCATTTGAGCAGCGGATCGATGCCGAAGAAAAAGCCGATGCGTCGGTGGATCCTGCTGCTTCTCTGGCGCTCCGCCAGCAAATGCTTGAAGACGCGGTGGCACTGGTGCCACCCGATCCGCGATCGGTCGGCCGCATCCACCAATTAATCGGCCAGGCCTATTTCCATCTTGGCGATGTCGACCAGGCCTTTGCTGCCTTCCAGTCGGCGGAAAAGGCCCTTGCCGAAGCCGGGGAAGAGGCGCGGCAAGATCTGATCAAGACGCGATCCGATCTTGCGGTGATTTATAATTATAAGGGCGAGCATGAAAAGGCGCGCAAAAACTTTCGGGAAGCCCTGGCGTTCTGGGAGCAGAAAGCCGCCGGTGAGCCAAATCTTGAGCTCGCAACCGCGCTGAACAATATGGCGGCCAGCGAGCTGGAACAGGGCAATCTGAGCGCTGCGCTGGAGTATAATCAGCGCGCCACCGATATGGCCTTTGCGCTGGACCCCGTGCCGCTCGACACGCCGGTATGGCTCGCCAACCGGATCGTCTATCTCTATCAGGCCGGACAGACCGATGCGGCTATCGCAGCAGGGCGGGAAGGCCTCGCCAAAATGCGGGAAATCTTGCCGCCGGACCATCCCGCGAACGGCAATATGCTCGCCAATATGGCCAGTCTGCTGTACCGGCAGGGGCGTCCCAATGATGCGCTGGAATTCGCCCGGCGCGCTTTTGAAGTACAGGAAAAGGCCGCCGGTGGGCCAACCCAGAATAGCGCTGCCATCCGGTCGATCTACGCCAGCGCGCTGATCGCAAACGGTGACTATGCCGATGCAATTACGTTTCTCGACGCGGCGCTGCCGATCCTGGTCGATCAGCTGGGGGCGGAATCCGACCGGACGCTGCTCGCCCGTACCTATCGCGCGACGGCCCTGTCGGAACTCGAGCGCTATGATGAAGCGTTGGCGGAGCAGCGCGCGATCGCCTTGATCTCCGATTCCAAGCTGCCGGAATTCCATCGCGACCGGGCCGGATCCTATATCGGGCTGGCTTCGATTGCGCTGAAAGCAGGGCGGCTTGAGATGGCCCGGGAAGCGGCTGCGCAGGCAATCGCCTTGCAATCGCAGGCGCTGGTCGCCGAACATCCCGAGCTTCTCGCGACGAAAGCCATGGCGCTCGCCATCGACAGCCGCCTGCAGCTGCGCTCGCCGGCAGAGCTGACGAGCGAAGCAAAGGCGTTGCTGATGATCATGCAGCGCAATCTGGGCCTCTCGCAAAATGGTGCGATCGGGCAGCGAGAGCGGAAGGCCTTTGCCTATCTCGCCGAGGTTTTGCTACGCGCCGGCGAAGATCTGGAGACCAGTTTTCTGGCGCTGCAATATGTCGCCTTCAGCAGGCTGGATTCGATCCCGCAGGCCGATATGTCGACCGATGGCCTTGATCAACCGGATGCTGATCTGCTGCGTCAATATGCTGAACTGCGATCCGAGCGTACTGCTCTGCTCGACGCCGCGAGCGGCCGTATCGCAAATGTAAAAGCCGAATTTTCGCTGGCCGATGACGTCGCTGCGGTTGCCGCAATTGATCGTAAAATGGCGGCGGCGGAACAGCAGATAAAGGCCGCCGGGCTCACGAAATATCTGCCGGTTCAGACATTCCAGCCGCTGGCGTTTGCGGATGTGAATGCGGCCCTGACCGACAGCGCAGCGGTGCTGATGGCTACGGAACTCAATGACCAGGTCGCGGTCTTCTATATCGACGCCGACCAAAAGACCGGCGTGCTCTCGGACCTTTCGGCGCGGGATACGAAGAATTATGTCGATCGCATCCGGGCGTCCGTCGATCCGCTGACCGCTGCCGAGACTGCGTTTGACGAGGAGGCAGCGCAAAAATTATATCAGGGTCTGCTGGGCGCTTTGCCGTCCGGCATATTGGACGGACGGTCGGAACTATATTATGTCGCCAACGGCGCGCTGGATGCTCTGCCATTCTCCCTGTTATCGGCGCAAGAAACCGGGCCTGATGGTCAGGCCAGCGCACGTTTTCTGATCGACAAGATCGGTCTGGCGCAGCTTCCCTCGATCCAGTTCCTGAAACGGGCCGGCGGCAGCGAGGCGCTCGGCGATGTCGGACTGTTTCTCGGGATCGGCGCGGCATCCGGCGGCAATGGTGACTATCAGACACTGGCGTCGCGCTCCGCGAGCGACGCGCGCGTCGTTGCGGACTTGCCGGCATTGCCCGCCAGTGAGAAGGAGCTGCGCGATCTCGCCGCCATCATCGATGGCAAGAAAACCGCGCTGTTGCTGGGGCCGGATGCGACGGAGACCGCTATTGCCGCGACGGTGGTGCCGCGGCAATCGATCATTGCCTTTGCAACCCACGGCCTCGTCTCCGGCGAGCTGGAAGGGCTGAAGGAACCGGCGCTGCTGGTCGCTCCCGATGATCAGTCCGATGGGCTATTGACCGTTTCCGAGATTGCGAAATTGTCGCTGCCCGCCGAATGGGTGATCCTGTCGGCCTGCAATAGCGCGGCATCGATCGGTCCGGATGATCCGGGACTGTCCGGTCTCGCCGAAGCGTTCATGCGGGCAGGGGGACGCCATATTTTGGCGACTCACTGGATCGTGCAAGACGATATCGCCAGCATGCTGACGCTCGAGACATTGAAATATGCGGGCGAAGGCTTGTCCGCGCCGCAAGCCTTGCAGCGCGCGATTGCAAGCGTTCGTGCGCAGTCAGACGGCAAGCTTCATCCGGCATTCTGGGCACCGTTCATGGTGATAGGCCGCTAAATACGTTCGAAGTGATGCGGGTCTGGACCTAGATATTGGCCGCTCTCTCCATGGCTGCCAGTTCCGCGACCCCATGTCCGCCTTCCTTGTTCTCCGGGAAGATCGGCCAGGCCAGCTGTTGGCCCAAGGTGGCGGGAGCGAGATTTTCGACGCCGTAGCTGTCGGGATAGCGCCGGGTGATATGGGCGGTGCCGAACAGCACGTCCCAGAAGAAAAGCAGATTGCCGAAATTGCCCTTATAATGGGTCACGCCGTCGCTCTTGTGGCGGCCGTGATGGGCGTGGTGGGTAGACGGGGTCGAGATGGTCCGCTCGACCACCCACATGACCGGCGAGAGCCATTTGATCTTGTACAACGGCGCGTCCCAGGCGACATCGCTGTGCGCGCCGACGATCACGGCCATCTTGACGATGATATAGCCGACATAGACCCAGCCAAGGCCGAGATAGATCAGCGCGCCGGAGAACCAGATGCTCGGCATGGTCAGATAATAGAAGATATTGTTCCGGTAGACGAGGCGGACGCTCATGTAGCGGGCATTGTGGTGCGAGCGGTGCAGGTTGTAGAGAAAGGGCACGCCGTGTGACAGCCGGTGCCACCAATATTGCATCATGTCGTCTAGCACCAGGAACAGTGCGATCGCGGCGATCAGCGGAATATGGGAGAGCACGCCGGACCATTGTGGCGCTGCTGCCCCGAGAATATACTGGACCGCCAATATGATGGCGGGCTGAGTGATGACCAGCACCACGAACGAGCCGATAATTTCGACGAGAGCGTCGTCGCGCGTCTGTTCGGGCTTGTTGAACAGCCGGGTGCGCAAAAATTCGAGCATTCCGAAGAAGAGGAAAATTCCTGTGATTGCCAAAAGTTCAGGTCGCATGATGTTTCTCCCGGAGACTTGATTCTGGCGACTCGATAGCCCACAGAGCCGGGTAGAAATGCAAAGATGTTTTCAATTGGGATAATATTGATGGATGAACCTTCACTGGCAGGAACCGGCTTCATCAAGGCGCTGCCAGCGGCGGTTCGCGATGATCTGCTGGCGAGCGGCCAGCCGCGCACGTTCGGCAAGGGCCAGATTATCCAGCAGCGCGGCGATCCGGCCAACGAATTCTGGTATGTGGAGAGCGGCTCGGTGCAGGTTGGACGCTATGGCATCGGGGGCCGGTTGTTGCTGCTGGCGCTGCTCGGGCCGGGCGATACGTTCGGTGAACTGGCCTTCATGGGCGAATTTCCGCGCACCGTGGACTCGATTGCCGGCAGCGATTGCACGCTGATCCGGATTGGCAACACAGAGCTGCAGAGTCTGATGATGTCCGATCCGGCGATCACGCGACTGCTGCTCAAGACGATGGCGCTGACGGTGCAGGATGCGTTCAACCTGATCGAGGCCAGCCGGAACCTGTCGGTGCCGCAACGCCTGGCGCAGGCGCTGCTCCAACTGCGCGGTGATCAGCAGGAGGGCGCAACGATAAGCGTGACCCAGCAGGACCTGGCCGATCTGGTTGGTGTGTCGCGCGTGTCGCTGGGCAAGGCGCTGACGAAATTGCAGGCTTCGGGGCTGATCGAGCCGGGATATGGGGCAGTGAGGATCCCGGACGGAGCGGCTCTGGAGAAATTTGTGGCGGTTTAGGCTGTCATTGCGCGGAGTCCGGAAACCAGCGCATCACGCCGCCCTGAAACGGCGTCCACAGGCCGGTGCGGATACCGGCCTGCCGCAGCACGTCGCTGGTCCAGTTGTTGCAGGTATGGAGGGCGCTGTAGTGGCCGCGCGATCGGTAGAACAGGTCATATTGGCCATAACCGGGTGACGCTTGGGCGCGACCATCATCGTCGAGCACGAACCTCGCCTCGATCGCTGCCGCGATTTTTCGATATTCTGCTTCGCTGACTTTCAGCCGGCGGCGATATGGGGGATAAGCCTGTGGATATCGCAGGTGATCGACGTGGATAAGCACATCGTCGCTGCCAAACACGGCGCTGAACGCGTCGCTCGCGCGCAGATCCTTCCAATAGCGGGCGTTGCGATACACGCCTTCATGGCCCCAGCCGACCAGGATATGGCTGCCGTAGGCCGATGGGTTGGCGAGGTTTTCCGGTCGAATCAACGGTCGCCAGTCGTGCACATCGCTCCAGATCGGCATGATGATCCCGGTGTGCAGACCGTTGGTCTCTATATAGAGTTCGATCCCGTCGTCAGGGCTTTGCCAGTTGGGGTTGGCGGGCAAAAAACTGCCGACAAGCGCGGCGAGCAGATAGAGCGCAAC
Source organism: Parasphingorhabdus sp. (assembly GCF_048269865.1). Lineage (GTDB taxonomy): Bacteria > Pseudomonadota > Alphaproteobacteria > Sphingomonadales > Sphingomonadaceae > Parasphingorhabdus. The sequence continues at coordinate 176,469 of NZ_JBLWUA010000003.1, forward strand.
AATACCGGTCACGACAAACATGGCGCGTTTCAGGTATTTAGCGACTAAAGTTGCCATTGAAACCTTTTCTGCTGTATGATGCGTCATGCTCAACAAGCCTGCACCCGAAAGCCAAACCGACCCCGAAACCCATGTCTATGACAAGCCGCCAGCGCACGCAAATGCCGACTGGACGATTGATCAGGACTGGCAGAGCTATTCAGCGGAAGACCACGAGACCTGGGATATATTGTTTGCGCGCCAGCAGAAGATGCTGCCAGGGCGAGCGGCACAGGCGTTTCTCAATGGCATCGACATATTGAAGCTGTCGCGGCCGGGTATTCCCGATTTCGCCGAGCTCAACCAGATATTGATGGATGCCACCGGCTGGCAGGTGGTGGCGGTGCCGGGACTGGTGCCGGATGATGTGTTTTTTGACCATCTCGCCAACCGGCGTTTTGTTTCCGGCAACTTCATCCGGCGCCGCGACCAGCTCGACTATCTGCAGGAGCCGGATATTTTTCACGATGTTTTCGGCCATGTGCCAATGCTCGCGGACCAGCGGTTCGGCGATTATATGGCGGCCTACGGGCGCGGCGGATTGCGTGCGCTGAAATTTGGCACGCTGAAACAGCTGGCGCGGCTTTACTGGTACACTGTCGAGTTTGGATTGATCCGGGAAGCAGAGGGCCTGCGCATCTATGGTGCCGGTATCGTCTCCAGCTATGGCGAGAGCGTCTTCGCGCTCGACGATCCGAGCCCCAACCGGATATTGTTCGATCTCGAGCGGGTGCTGCGCACCGAGTACCGGATCGACGATTATCAGCAGAATTATTTCGTCATTCCCAGCCTTGACGAGCTGCTGCGGGTGACGGTGGAGACGGATTTCAAGCCGGTCTATGACCGGATCGCCGATCTGCCCGATATCAAGATTGCCGAGATTGTCGAAGGCGATGAGGTGCTGACCAAGGGGACGCAGGACTATGCGCGGTCGCAGGCGGGGGAAGCCACGGTTGTTTGAAGGTTCGGTGCTCCGCACTTGATGCGGAACTGGTGCCGCATAACGCTCTCTTGTCGCCAGAGCTTCGCATCAGGTGCGGAGCACAATCAGCACTCCCCGAAATAATCCGAAGCCAGCGGCGATTTCTTGCGGTGCGGTTTGCGGACCCAGCCGTATTTCTTTGCCTTGACCAGAGTGAGTGATGGCCATTCATTCTCCAGCTGCGAATGTTTTAGGCGGAAGCCTTCGCGGACATAGGCGCGGACGACTTCGGCCTTTTGGCGGCTCAGCAGGCCAGCCAGCAGCAACACGGTGCCAGGCGCCGAGGCGGCGGCGATTTGCGGGGCGAGGGCGACCAGCGGGCCAGCGAGGATATTGGCGATGATCAGGTCGAATGGGGAGCGTTGCTTCAGCGCCGGGTGGTCGAGGCCGTTGCTCTGCACCAGCCGGATATGGCTGCGGCCGTTGCCCAGCGGGATAGCATTCAGCTCCGCGTTGGACTGGGTGACGGTGACCGCAATCGGGTCGATATCGCTGGCGATGATTTTCGCCTCCGGCCACAGATAGTGTGCGGCGAAAGCAAGAAGACCGGTGCCAGTGCCGACATCGGCGATATTGCGGAAACGATGGCCGGTGCGGCGCAAATGGTCGAGGCTTTGCAGACAGCCCATGGTGGTTTCATGATGACCGGTTCCAAAAGCCTGACCGGCGTCGATACAGATATTGGTCAGCTTCGGATCTTCCGCCGGCGCGTCGCTGGACGTGTGTACGTGAAAGCGCCCGGCGCGGAGCGGATCGAGACCCTGCTGGCTCAGTGTAACCCAATCCTCGTCCTGCAGCAGCTCTAACATCGGCTCCAGACCGGCGGCCTTTGCGGATGGCGATAACAATAGCAGATTGGCGAGGAGGTCCGGATCGGGCTGTTCCTGGCAATAGACTTCGATCATCCATTCGTCGGGGCGCTTGCTGTCAATTTCACTGGCCACAACCGTTGGCGTCGAATCGGCCGAACTGACGAACAGATTGTCCGCTGTCAGCGTCCGCGCTTCATCGCGAGTGCAGGGGATCGAGACTTTCCAGATTTCGGTCATCTGTCGCGCCGATCAGCCATCACTATTATCTTCTTCCAGCTTGTCGGTGGCTTCCATCCAGAGCGCTTCCGCCTTGTCGAGCTTGTCCTGCGTTTCCGCCCGCAGCTTCATCAGATCGGTCATCGTCAGATCGGCGTGCTTCGGTTCAGCCGTGGCCGGATCGAACATCGCGCGGTCGATCGCGGACAATTCCGTGCCAAGCAGCTGCATCTGCTTGTCGGCGGAGCTGATGCTCTTGCGCAATTCAGCCTGCTGCTTGCGCCGCTCGGCCGCCTGACGCCGCTCTTCCTTGCGATTGCCTCCGCTGGCTTTGCCCGATGATGTGCTGGGCTGATTCCTGCCCAGGACAAAATCGGTATAGTCTTTCAGCGTCCCGGAAAATTCTTCCGCCTTGCCGCTATCGACCATCACCAGCCGGTCGGCGGTGAGCTCCAGCATATGGCGGTCATGGCTGACCAATATGACGGCCCCGCTATATTCGTTGAGCGCATGGACCAGAGCCTCGCGCGCATCGACATCGAGGTGGTTGGTTGGCTCATCGAGGATCAGCAGATGCGGCGCATCGCGTGTGATCATCGCCAGCGCCAACCGCGCGCGCTCGCCACCGGACAGCTTGCCGACCTTGATCGTCGCCTTGTCGCCGGAAAAGCCGAAACGACCGAGTTGCGCGCGCACCGCGCCGGGGGCAGCGCCTTTCATCAGGCGAGTCATATGTTCCAGCGGCGTATCCGCCGTGTCCAGTTCCTCGACCTGATATTGGGTGAAATAGCCTACGGTCAGCTTGCCCGATTTGTTGATCGAGCCTTTTTTTGGCTCCAGCTGGCTGGCGAGCAGCCGGGCGAGGGTGGTCTTGCCGTTGCCGTTGCGTCCGAGCAGCGCCGTTCGATCATCAGGGTCGAGCCGCATATTCAGCCCGGACAGCACAATATTGTCACCATAGCCGACGGCGGCATCATCCAGTGTGATCAGGGGCGGCTTGAGCTCTGCCGGGCTGGGGAAGTGGAAGCTGAGGGAAGGATCGTCGATCGCTTCGGCAATCGGTTCCATCCGTGACAGCGCCTTGACGCGGCTCTGCGCCTGCTTCGCGCTATGCGCTTTGGCCCCCCAGCGGGAGACGAAGGATTCCAGCTTTTCGCGCTGGGCGATCTGTTTCTCCCGGGCGGACGCCTGCTGCGCCTGGCGCTCGGCCCGCTGTTTCTCGAACGCGTCATAGCCGCCGGGGTAGAGCGTGGTCTTCCCGTGCTGCAGATGCAGGATATGGTCGACGACATTGTTGAGCAGATCGCGTTCGTGGCTGATCACCAATATCGTCGCCTGATAGCTGGTCAGGAAATTCTCGAGCCATAAGGTCGCTTCGAGATCGAGATGGTTTGACGGTTCGTCGAGCAGCAGGACTTCCGGTTGCGAAAACAGCAGCGCGGCCAGGGCAACGCGCATCCGCCAGCCGCCGGAGAAACTGTCCATCGGCTGCTGCTGGGCGGCTTCGTCAAAGCCGAGCCCGATCAGGATCTTTGCTGCTCTAGCCGGTGCGCTGTGGGCATCGATCATGTTCAGCCGTTCGTGAATTTCGCCAATGCGATGCGGATCGGTTGCGGTTTCCGCCTCTTCCAACAATTCCGCGCGCTCGACATCCGCTGCCAGCACCGTGTCGAGCGGGCTGTCCTGACCCGCCGGCGCTTCCTGGGCGATGTAGCCAAGCCGTGCGTCCTTTGGCATGTCGACGCTGCCGTCGTCCGGTTCCAGCAGGCCTGCGATCACCTTCATCAGGGTCGACTTGCCGGCACCATTGCGACCAATCATGCCAACCCGCGCGCCGGGTGGCAGCGCTGCGGTCGCGCCGTCAAGGATCACAGTGCCGCCGAGGCGAACGTTTATGTTGCTAAAATTGAGCATCGGCTGCCGTTAGCGGAGCTTCCGCGCTTTGGCTATCAATACTATCGTCGGGATTCCTGTTGAGGGGCCTGTCACCGCGAGCAAACAACCTGCGTGGCCGTCTGGCGCAGCGATTGATAGTGCCGTGATCAGGCGGTGATGGTCGACCCACCTTGTTTAATCGGTCGCAATAAGCGGGTCCGGTTTCGTCCGTCGGATTTCGCCTTGTACATCGCCTTGTCCGCGCGCTGGATGGCGGTGTTGAGCGGCTCACTTTCAAGCCAATAGGTGACCCCGAAAGAACCCGACAATTTCAGGTCTTCAGGCCACTCGGCGTTCCGATAGTTTTCCAGGCTGCAGCGGATGTTTTCGGCGATCCGCACAACATTGTCGGTTGCGCAATTGGCTAGGGCAATGATGAATTCCTCGCCGCCCCAGCGGGCGATCGCTTGACCGCTGTCTGCTGATGTTTCCAGATCACGCAATTGAAACTGCATCAGGCGGGCCGTTGTCTTCAGGACATCGTCACCCAGGCCATGGCCGTGGCGGTCGTTGATCTGCTTGAAATGATCGAGATCGACCATGATGATCGCCATATTGCTGGCCTGCGTTCGAGTTCGGAGTTCTTCTGTCACCCGCTCGAAATCCCGCCGGTTCAGCAAGCCGGTCAGACTGTCGTGCGCCGACAGATATTCCGATATGCTGAGCGCTTCGGAGAGCTTCTCGTTCAGAACGACATTTTCCATCTCTGTTTGCAGGGCGCTTTGTGCCCGTTTTCCCATGGCATGAGAGAGGTAGTAGATGGTTGGTGGAAACAAAATGATGGCAAAAACCACGCGAGAGCCAAAGTGATCATAATAATAAAGACCCGTGGAAATTGCCGTCGTTGCAAAGCCGGCCAGCAGTGCCCTTATCAGCTGCGGGGCGTCTGCGGCGACAACGGCCGCCAGAGCGACGGTGACAATAAGCGTGATCGATATGACGGTCTTTGCCCCATCCGTATCCCCTGTTTCTGCAATGGGTCCGATCATCAGTCCCCAGATGGCACCACTCAGGAATTCGAAAAATAGCCATAATCGGATCGCGCGCGATTCTGCCCGCTCGGAAATCTCGTTGTCAGCCAGTTTGTCCGTGACCCGGAGCGCCGTGTAGGAGGTCATCACGATCATCAGAATTTGGAGGCTGACCAGAGCCAGCATATCGTTTCGGTCCACGAGCGCCAGGGAGGCATAGCCGATCAGGAACAGCGGGATAAGGGTCGGCAGACGGTTCACCACCGGGTTTCCCAGGGCCCGTTTCAGCATCTCGCGTTTAACCAAGGGTGTCGGAATGGATACCGATTCCAGTGTCCTCGCTGCGCTGAACACAGAAGATGATACTGGCAGTTCCATATGAGATCTTTTCCACTGGCTAAAACTGGTTTGCGGCATCGTAGTTGTAACGGGTTAAATTACGGCTAACTACGGTCTTAGGGCCTGCCCTGATGGGCCGCGTGCGGGTGCAGCATTTGCGGCGTGCAGATCGGGGTGCAGCTCTGGTATCCATGGGCGACGAAAAAGGAGCTGGTTCACGACTGACCACGCGCGCGTCCAGTCGCCGAAAAAATCTGCGCAAAACTTGATGTGCAATTGGCGGCTCGAGACGTTAGTAAAGGACCGAATATTGATTTTGCAGGAGTATTGCTTTGTTTTCAGGTCGCGCCACTCTCTTATTTTCCGCAGCTCTCATGGTTTATGCAGCGCCGGTCCACGCACAATCGTCCGATCAGCCGGTCGATATCAGTGCCGACCTGATCACCCAGACGGTCAAAACGATGACTCTTGACCAGTTTGAAGGGCGCGCGCCGGGGACTGCCGGTGAAGACCGGACCATCGGCTATCTTATCGGGCGCTTTGAGGCGCTGGGTCTCGAGCCGGGCGGCGTTGATGGCAGCTGGACGCAGCCGGTGCCGCTATTGCACACCGCTCTGGGAAAACCGGAAACGCTTTCGATCACCGGCAAGACCGGCACCATGGCGCTGAAGGCAGGCAAGGATATTTATGTATCGACGTTACAGCCCAAGGACCAGGCGGTTGTCGACAATGCTGAAATGGTTTTCGTCGGCTATGGCGTGACCGCGCCGGAACGCGGCTGGGATGATTACAAGGACGTCGATCTGAAGGGCAAGGTTGCGGTCTTTCTGGTGAACGATCCTGATTTTGCAGCCGCTGCCGATGAACCCGTGGCTGACACATTTGGCGGGCGGGCGATGACCTATTACGGGCGCTGGACCTACAAGTTTGAGGAAGCCTCGCGGCGCGGTGCGGTGGCTGCGCTGATCGTTCACGAAACCGAAGCGGCGGGCTATGGCTGGAGCGTCGTGGAAAGCCCGCAGGGTGAAAATTATGGCATAGCCGGCGATAGTACGAGCCTGGCGCTGCAGGGCTGGATCAGCGGAGGCACGGCGGAGAAGCTGTTCGATGACGCCGGGCTGGACCTCGCCAAATTGCGGGTGGCGGCGCGGAAGAATGATTTCCAGCCAGTGCCGCTGGGCGCACGCTTCAATGCCGACTATCCGGTGAAGCAGGAAGTTGTGCAGAGCCAGAATGTGTTCGGCAAGATTCCTGGCAAGTCACGCCCCGACGAGACGATTATCTATGGCGCGCATTGGGATGCCTATGGGGAAGGGCCACCGGACAAGGATGGCAATATCTATCGCGCAGGGGCCAATGATGATGCGCTGGGTCTCGGCGGAATCATGGAGATCGCCCGCAAGTTCAAATCGATGCCGCAGCCCGACCGGACGATCGTCATTGCTGCCTGGAGCGCAGAAGAGCGCGGATTGCTCGGTTCGGAGGTTTATGCGCAGAATCCGATCTATCCGCTGGAAAAGACCGTTGCCAATCTGACGATTGATGTTCTGCAGACCGCCGGCAAGGCAAAAGACGTTATATTGATCGGCAAGGGGCAGGGGACGCTGGAGGATGATCTGGCGAAATATGCCAGGGAGCAGGGACGCGTGGTGACGGAGGAAAGTCTTCCGGAGCGCGGCCTGTTTTTCCGCGCCGACCATTTCTCGCTCGCCAAGCGCGGCGTGCCGGTGCTGCTGATGATGGGCCTGGCCGGCGCGTCCGATCTGGTGGAGGGCGGCAGGGCTGCGGGCCAGAAATGGATCGATGACTATACCGGCAATTGCTATCACGCCGCCTGCGATGCCTGGTCTCCGGACTGGAATCTCGATGGCGCGCTGCAGGACATCAATGTAATGTTCGATATCGGGGAAAGCCTCGCCTATTCCGACCGCTGGCCGGAATGGAAAGCGGGATCGGAATTCAAGGACATCCGCGATGCGAGTGCCGAGGCGCGGGAGTAATAGCCGCAGCCGGCGTCAACTTGGCTTGCGGGCCAGCCAGATCGTGTGTTTAGCGCCTTTGCCATTGCTGCGCGCGGCGACGGTTTTGACGTCAACCGCGAAGCCGGCCTTATGCAGTCGGGATGTAAATCGCGAATCGCCTTCGCTCGACCAGACGGCCAGAATGCCGTTTGAGCGGAGCGCTGTCTTCGCCGCAGACAGGCCGGCCATGCTGTATAGCCGGTCGTTCGCTTCGTGGGTGAGGCCGTCCGGCCCGTTGTCGACATCGAGCAATATCGCATCATAGTCTCGGTCGGCCTGACCGATGATATCGCATACGTCACCCAGCGTAGCCGTGACCCGGCTATCATTCAGGCCATTTTGGGTCAGCTCAGCCATCGGGCCGCGCGCCCACTGGATGATCGCCGGAATCAGTTCCGCTACTTCCACATGGGCCTGGGGCGGCAGAACCGCGAGAGCGGCGCGCAGGGTAAATCCCATGCCATAGCCGCCGATCAGCAGCCGCGGGTTTTTGGCCTGCAGGCCAGCGCAAGTGAGGGTGGCCAGCGCTTCTTCCGACCCGCTGAGCCGGCTGTTCATAAGTTCGATGCGGCCCAGCATGATCGAATATTCGTCTGCGCCCTTTAGTTCACGCCGGAACAGGCGGAGTTCACCGCCGCCGGGGATGGTGGCGGTGTCCAGCAGTTCTCGAGCGATCATCTAACGAAGCTGGCACCATTGGCGTCGAGCACTGCGCCGGTCATGCTTTCCGGTGCATCGAGCGCGCAATAGCGAGCCATCGAGGCAATTTCCTCCGGTTGTGCCACCCGGCCGAGCGGAATGTCGGCGAGCAATTTGTCGCCGCCGCGGCTGGTCAGATAATCCTCTGCCATGCCGGTCATGGTGAAACCCGGACAGATGGCGAAGGCGAGGATCTGCTGATGGGCATAGGCTCTGGCGATCGACTTGGTCATCGCGACCATACCGCCCTTGGATGCGGCATAATGCCAGTGGTCGGGACCATCGCCGCGATAGGCGGCACGGCTGGCGATATTGACAATCCGCCCCGGCTTGCCGCGTTGCTGAAAATGCAGCACCGCGAGGCGGCATAATTCTGCAGAGGCCGTCAGGTTGATCGTCATGGTGCGGTTCCAGCTTTCCAGCCAGTCGTCGGCTCCGATCGGGTTGGGCTGAAATAGGCCGGCATTGTTGATCAATATGTCAATCCGCCCGTCGAGCTGATCCAGCGCTGCGTTCCAAAGGGTGTCTGCCGCGCCATCTTGCGTGAAATCTGCAGCGATCAACCCGTCGGCACCGCTTGTGCTTTGCCCGACCCGTTTGACATTGTCCTGATCCAGCGATTCGAGAATGGCCTTGCCAATGCCGCGACTGGCTCCGGTGACCAAAATATGTTTTTTCCTGTTGCTCATGCTCTATGGATTAGAGCGACGGAGCGCGCGCGTCCATCGATGATGCAGATTTTGTGATCTGGAAGGCCGACCAGGGGGTTGGCACTAATAAAATAGTGTTTTCCGCTCCATCAGGTTTGCATGAGACGCGCTTTTCGCTAAGGGGATGGTTCGTTTCAAAGACTCCGGCACGTCCCGGATATATTGCTCAGGGGAAGACCATGGCCGGCGCATCAGGCTCAGCATCGAACAGACCGCTTTCACCGCATTTGCAGATCTATAAATGGGGACCGCATATGCTGGTTTCCATTTTGCACCGGGCGACCGGTGATGGCATGGCCCTTGTCGGCGTGCCGCTGCTCGTGTGGTGGCTTTATGCCATTTCTGCCGGACCGGAAAGCTACGCCTATTTCCAGAGCTGGTTCGATTTTCTCTATCTCGGCTATATTGTCCTGGTCGGCATGAGCTTTTCGTTTTTTGAACATATGTATTCGGGGCTGCGCCATTTTGTGCTTGATGCCGGCGCGGGCTATGAATTGCAGACCAATAAAATGTGGGCGGTTGCCGTGCCTCTGGCGGCGATCCTTACCACCGGCGCGATGTGGCTCTACATCGTTTCCAAAAACATTCTTTAGATTAGGAATCGGAACATGGGTTCAGGAACCAATATTGGCCGGGTACGCGGCCTTGGATCAGCGCACGAAGGCGCGCATCACTGGATAGTCCAGCGGGTTACCGCAGTCAGCAATCTGTTTCTGGTGCTTTGGCTGGTATTCTCGCTGATCCGGCTGCCGAATCTCAGCCATGAACTGATGGTTGAATGGCTGTCGTCGCCGCTCGTCGCGGTGCCGATGATCCTGATGCTGATCAGCATTTTCTGGCATTTGCGGCTTGGCTTGCAAGTCCTGATCGAGGATTATGTCGAGGATCATGGCGTCAAATTCGGCCTGATTGTCCTGCTTAACTTTTTCGCCATTGGCGGCGCGTCGCTGGGTATTTTCTCGGTCGCGAAAATAGCGTTTACCGGAGTGGTCGCATGAATAGTACAACATCCACCCAAGCTGCTTACAAGATTATCGATCACACCTATGATACGGTTGTTGTCGGTGCTGGGGGCTCAGGCCTGCGCGCCACCATGGGCTCGGCCGAATCGGGCCTGAAAACAGCCTGCATCACCAAGGTTTTTCCGACTCGTTCGCATACGGTCGCAGCGCAGGGCGGTATCGCGGCTTCGCTGGGCAATAATACGCCGGATCACTGGTCTTGGCATATGTATGACACGGTCAAAGGTTCCGACTGGCTCGGCGACCAGGACGCGATTGAATATCTCGTCCGCGAAGCCCCCCAGGCGGTCTACGAGCTGGAACATGCCGGCGTGCCTTTCTCGCGCAACGATGACGGTACAATTTACCAGCGGCCATTCGGCGGCCACATGCAGAATATGGGCGAGGGGCCTCCGGTCCAGCGCACCTGCGCCGCTGCTGACCGCACCGGCCATGCCATGTTGCACGCGCTCTATCAGCAGAGCCTGAAATATGACGCGGACTTCTTTATCGAATATTTCGCTATCGACCTGATTATGGAAGACGGCGAATGCCGCGGCGTGATCGCGCTGTGTCTCGAAGACGGTTCGATCCACCGCTTCCGCAGCCATGCGGTTGTGCTGGCGACTGGCGGTGCCGGACGCTGCTATTTCAGCGCAACTTCGGCCCATACCTGCACCGGTGACGGCGGCGGCATGGTGCTGCGCGCTGGCCTGCCCCTTCAGGACATGGAGTTCGTCCAGTTCCACCCGACCGGCATTTACGGCGCAGGCGTGCTGATTACCGAAGGCGCACGCGGCGAAGGCGGCTATCTGACCAACAGTGAAGGCGAGCGGTTCATGGAACGCTATGCGCCGAGCGCCAAGGATCTGGCCAGCCGCGACGTGGTGTCGCGCTGCATGGCCACCGAAATCCGCGAAGGCCGCGGTGTCGGACCGGAGAAGGACCATATCTATCTTCACCTCGACCATATCGCACCCGAAGTGCTGGCCGAACGGCTGCCCGGAATCACCGAAACCGGCAAGATTTTCGCCGGTGTCGATCTGACCCGGGAAGCGCTTCCGGTTGTGCCGACGGTTCACTATAATATGGGCGGCATTCCCTGTAACTATCATGGCGAAGTGATCAATCCGACAAACGGCGATCCGGACGCGATTGTTCCCGGACTTTACGCGGTCGGCGAGGCGGCTTGCGTTTCCGTCCACGGTGCCAACCGTCTGGGTTCGAACTCACTGATCGATCTCGTGGTCTTTGGCCGTGCAACCGGTCTGCGCCTGAAAGAAAAGCTGGTTCCGAACGCCTCGCACAAGCCGCTTCCGGCGGATTCCGCTGACATGGCACTCGAACGTCTGGACCATTTCCGCAACGCCAACGGATCGATCCCGACCGCGGCGCTGCGCATGGAAATGCAGAAAACCATGCAGGCCCACGCCGCTGTGTTCCGCGACAACAAGCTGCTGGAAGAAGGCGTCGCTGAGATGGAAAAAGTCAACGCGAAGCTGGCTGATGTCGGTGTGACCGACCGCTCGCTGATCTGGAACACCGATCTGATCGAGACGCTGGAGCTCGACAATCTGATGAGCCAGGCGATGGTCACGATCAAAAGTGCAGCCAACCGCAAGGAAAGTCGCGGTGCGCACATGCACGAAGATTATGAAGACCGGAATGACAAGGAATGGATGAAGCACACCACCTCGACCTTCGAAGGCTGGGGCGGCAAAGGCGGGAAGGTCGTTATCGATTATCGCCCGGTCCATGACTACACGCTCACCGACGAAGCGGAATATGTGAAGCCGAAGAAGCGGGTATACTGATGGCGATCCCTCCAGTGGTGATCGGGACGCTCTCGACCATTGCAGGGAACCCAAAGGTACAGCAGGCGGCGGGCCGTCTCGCCAGTGACGTCTATGGACGGGTCATGGGCCGGTCCAAAGCCGCGCCGGAACTCGAAGATATGTCGGGCCGGCTTGATGACCGCGCCCGCCTGCAGCAAATGCAGGAGCAGCTAGATAGGATGCCGACTCAGGAAGAGCTTGCGGAATCGTTCGGTTTTTTACAGGCCGAGCTGGATCGCCGATTGCAGCTGCAGAATCGCCTGATCATCGCATTTGGTGGGATTGCCCTGGTGCTGCTGTCGGCCTTGCTGTTCGTCTCTGTCGGCTGAGCGTGTGCCAGCCCGCCACCAAGTAGATCACTATAGCGACGCTCTTGTCGTACAGCCCCGGCTGAACGCGACGCCCTTGAGAAAACTCCGCCGCGCGAAGCCGGCTGAAAGCGCCGCCTGGTAGCGCTGCTCGGCCGCATTGGCGCCGGTTACTTCCCGGACGACGCCGCGAAACGGAATGAAGCTGCCCAACATGCCGCCCGCAACACGGCTGACGCTGCGTTCGCGTTTTTCGGCGCGGGACAGTTCTGCCCCTTCGTTGACGTCTGGTCCGAGGATCGAACGAAGGCTGATTATCTCGCTGGTCAAAGCGCGGCAACCGTCGATGCCGGTCAGATCATAAGGCGCTTTTTGAATCTCCAGCAAACGCGCGGGAATCTCGTCCTGTTTCAGATTGATGTCTTTGGCGGGCTGGACCAGCGCGTCTCCGACGTGATTGATCATCGGCTGATCGCCATCTGGTGTCTTGGCCTGCAGCGGCTGCAAGCCCAGCGAGAGAGACATCAAACTCAGGACAGCCACATAACGGGTTGCGACCATGATATTTCTTCCTTGTTGCCCCCAAGGTTGATCTAGGGTCGAGCGGGTGCCTTGCATCCTTTCTGCAGGCCCACGCCTTTCAGGAAACCGCGCCGGACAGTTCCGGCATAGACGGCCTCGTTGTAGCGCCGCCGCTCGGCATTGGCACCGGTGACCTCACCGATAATACCCCCAAAGGGGATGATAGAGCCAATCGCGCTGCCTGCGACACGAGCCGCGGTCCGCTCCCGTTTCTTGACCCGGCTCTTGTCGACTTGCTCGTTGACATCTGGCCCGAGCACTTCGTTCAGTTCCCGCACCTCGGCAATGATCGCGGCGCATCGGCGCAAACCGCTGAGCGAATAGGGAGCGTCCTGTATGTCTTTCAGCTTCTGGGGAACTTCCTTGCCATCAAATGGCTCGGTTACCTTGTTGCCTGCGGATTCCAGTGTTGAGTCTTCTTGCGCACCCGGCTGTGCCAGTGCTGCGGTGCCGACCATGCCAGCGAACATCAATATGCCGCCAAATTTCATCATTTTCATCATTTCAATCCCCTGAACACGCTGCTTATCGAAAGCGAAGATTGTCGCGGTTCAATTGGTCAACTGCCGTGACGCCCATTAGTTTCATATCGCGTTCTATTTCTGCCTGCAGCAAGGACAGGATTCGCTCAACCCCGGCCTGTCCGGCGGCGGCGAGCGCATATAGATAGAGGCGTCCCCCGGAGCAGGCCTTGGCACCGACGCTGAGCGCCTTGAGAACATGACTGCCGCGGGTGATACCGCCATCGCAGATTACGTCGAGCTTGTCGCCGACGGCATCGCAAATCTCGGCCAACTGGTCGAACGGTGCGCGGCTGCCATCGAGCTGCCGTCCGCCGTGGTTTGAGACCATGATGGCGGTCGCGCCGATATCGACCGCGCGCTGGGCGTCGGCGACCGACATAATGCCCTTCAGGCAGAATTCTCCGCCCCAGTCCTTGCGGATGTCTTCGGCCATTTTCCAGTCGAGCGATTGGTCGAGCATATTGGTGAAATAGTCAGCAACGGAATTGGGGACGCTGGTGCCTTCCGAGACATGATCCTTGAGATTGGACAGCTCGAACTTCTCGCGGAACATATAGTTGAGGCCCCAGGCCGGTTTCGCGGCATAGCTCCAGAAACTGGTCGGCGTGATCCGTGGCGGACTGGTAAAGCCGGAACGCAGGCAACGCTCGCGATTGCCGCCGACAATGGTGTCGACGGTCAGCGTCAACGCATCAAATTTGGCGGCCTTGCACCGCTCGACCATCGACCGGTTCAGATCCTTGTCCTTGTGAACATAGAGCTGAAACATTTTCGGCGTGCTGATGCTTTCGCCAATCTCTTCAATGCTCACCGTAGCCAGTGAGGAAATACCGAAGAAGGTTCCGAATTTTTCAGCGGCGCGAGCAACCGCCCGCTCGCCCTGCCAGTGGAACAGGCGCTGGAGGGCGGTGGGTGAAAGGAACAGCGGCATCGCCAGCTTCTGCCCCATCACCGTTGTACTCATGTCGATATTGTCGACGCCGGCGAGGACATTGGGCACCAGATCGCACCGCTCATAGGCCGCCGTATTGCGTCGTCTCGTCACTTCATCATCGGCAGCGCCATCGATATAGTCAAAGATCGGAAAAGGCAGCCGTTTTCGGGCGAGTGCGCGGAAGTCATTCACATTGTGGCAATCCGAGATATTCATAAAGGCCTTTCGATTCGGCGCACGTGTGCCTCTGTTCGTCCTAGCTCCATTTGGTGAGCAGCGGCGACTCTAGACGATCACGCGCGTCTCGCAAGCCACCATTATGGTGGTAAATTGAGAGGGAGAAATCATGTCAGAAATCGATCAGGCCGAACCGCAAACATCGAAACCGGAGCGGTCACCGGGCGCGAAATTCCTGATGGTGTTACTGATGGGTTTTCTGATCACGATACCTCTGTTCACCGTCTGGTTGCTGAACTACGACCGGCAGAGCCAGAGCGAAACCGCCCAGCAATCGATCGTATCGGGCTGGGGCGGACAACAGGTGTTTGCCGGGCCGAAAATCGTGCTGCCATATCAGGCCAGGATAACCGAATCGCTGGAGGAGAATGGCAAAACCGTGACCCGGACGAACATCGTCACGCGCGAGTTGCTGGTTGCTCCAGAGCTGGTGACACTGGATAGCGAGCTCAACACCGAGACCAAGCAGCGCGCGATCTATGAGGTCGTCGTCTATGATACCGCCATGTCCGGCACGGCCGTTTTCAAGCTGCCCGACGATCTGGACCGCTATGGCGTGAGCCGTGACCAGATCGACTTTGGCCGCGCCGAATTGCGTTTTGGTCTGTCCGATGCCCGCGGTCTGGCTGGCGACAACAAGGTCACCGTCAACGGTGAGGTTCTGAAACTGCAGCCGGGCAAAGGGCTGGCAGAGTCTGGCAACAGCGGGTTCTTCGCCTTTGTCGATGCGAGTTCACTGGAGACTGGCACGATCGAGGCGCAATTTGCGGTGCGCTTCAAGGGCAACCGCAGCGTCACCATCGCGCCGCATGCAGGGCAGACCGAATGGACGGTTCGGTCAAAATGGCCGCATCCCAGCTTTACCGGCAGTTTCCTGCCGGAAAACCGCAAGATTGACGCGGATGGATTCCAAGCCAAATATGTGATCACCAATCTCGCCTTGGGCACGTCTCTGATCGCTACAGAGTCCGGCCAGGAAGTCCGGCCGATGCGGGTGAGGGATATGCCGCGCTATGAACCGGCTTTGGCCAATGGCGGTTCGGCAAGCGCTACCGTCGATCTGATCCAGCCCGTCGACCTTTATGGACAGGTCGACCGCGCCACCAAATATGGTTTCCTGATCATCGGATTCACCTTTGTCGCGTTGCTGCTGTTCGACCTGATCGGCGGCGTCAGGATATCGTCGGTGCAATATATATTGGTTGGGGCTGCGCTCGTCCTGTTCTTCGTGCTGCTGCTGGCCTTTGCCGAGATCATTGGTTTTGCGCTTGCCTATATCGTGGCCTCGGCGGCAACCATCGGCCTGATCACGGCCTATTCGGCGTCGGTGCTGCACAGCTGGCGGCGGGCGTCGCTGATCGGTGGATTGCTGGCAGGGCTTTACGGCGCCATCTATATCCTGCTCAGCCTTGAAGCCTATTCGCTGTTGATCGGATCGCTGCTGATCTTTGCGGCTCTGGCCGGAGTGATGTTCGTTACCCGGCGTCTGGACTGGTCAACCAGTCTCAACCGCACCAAGGCGTAGACGGTCGACGGGTTCCGGCGCGATGCCGGAACCCGGTTCGCTAGACTGCGCCTCTGGCAAATGTGTCACATGCTGCCGGATCGCCGGTCTGCAGACCCTTGCGCAGCCAGGCCATGCGCTGCTCGGAGCTGCCGTGGGTGAACATGCTCTCGACGGGTCGCTGGCCCGCTCCGCGCATCAATGTGTCATCGCCGATCGCATGGGCGGCGTTGAGGCCTTCCTCGACATCGCCGGGTTCCATGCGGTCCGCATTTTGCGCTGCCCAGACACCCGCGTAGCAATCGGCCTGCAACTCCATCCGCACTTGCAGCGCATTGCCTTCGGCCTTGCTCGCCCGGCTTTGGGCCTGACGGACCTGATCTGCGACGCCGGTCAGATTCTGGATATGGTGGCCGACTTCATGGGCGATCACATAGGCCTGAGCGAAATCGCCTTTGGCGCCCAACCGGCTCGCCATCTCGTTGAAAAAACTGGTGTCGAGATAGACGCCCTGATCTGCGGGGCAATAGAAGGGGCCCATCGCCGCTTGCGCCGCACCGCAGCCGGATTGCCCGGACTGTTCGTAAAAGGTGAGGGTGGTCGGGCGATAGCGCTGGCCCTGTTGCTCAAATAGCTTCGCCCAGGTCTGTTCGGTTGAAGCGAGCACCTGACAGGCGAATCGCTCTGCTTCGGTATCACAGGCGACGTTTGCCCCGGAGTTCTGCGACTGGAATCCGCCGGCGCCGGTGTTGTCGGACAATTGCAGACCGCCGCCACTGAAATACATGAAGGCCAGCGCTGCGCCGCCAATCAACAGGATCGTGCCGCAGCCCAGTTTCCGGCCCAGTAACATGGGAAGAAAGCTGAGCAGCATGCCCAGGCCTCCGCCACCACCGCCAAGTCCACGCCCGCCGCCGCGGCCCTGATCACGAACATTCTTGCTCGGGTCTAAATCATCCAAACGCATGCACTATCTCCTCACTGGTTTACAAATCGCCTGATTTTGCAAAAAGCGCAAGCGCCGCTGATTTCTTTTACAAAAGCATTGCAGTTGCACTCGACAGTTTTACAGTCGCCGCAAAGGAGAATAAGGCATGTTTTTAAAGGGTAAGACCGCTCTCATCACCGGATCGACATCGGGCATCGGCGGCGGTTATGCGAAAGCACTGGCAGCCGAAGGAGCGGCCGTGATGATCAACGGCTTTGGCGACGAGGCAGAGATTGAATCGCTGCGCCAGGAACTGGAATCGCTGAGCGGGGCAAAGGCCGCCTATAGCAATGCCGATATGACCAAACCGGACCAGATCCGGCAAATGTGCAGCGACTGCGCCGATCAGTTGGGTACTGTTGATATCCTGATCAACAATGCCGGCATCCAGTTTGTCTCGCCGGTCGATGAATTTCCCGAGGACAAGTGGAACGCGGTCATGGATATCATCATGAACAGCGCCTTCCATACCACCAAGGCGGTGGTGCCGGGGATGAAGGAAAAGGGCTGGGGCCGGATCATCAACACCGGTTCGATGCACAGCAAGGTCGCTAGCCCCTATAAATCCGCCTATAATGCGGCAAAGCACGCGATCGACGGTTTTGGCAAGACAGTGGCTCTGGAAGTCGCAACGCACGGTATTACGGTCAATACCATTTCCCCCGGCTATACTTGGACGCCGCTGGTCGAGGGGCAGATTCCCAACACCATGGAAGTGCGCGGCCTGACAAGGGAGCAGGTTATCAACGACGTGCTGCTGGCACCGCAGCCGACCAAGGAATTTGTCCAGATTGACCAGATTGCGGCTCTGGCGGTTTTTCTGTGCAAGGATGAAGCGCGGGCGATCACTGGGGCCAATATCTCGATAGACGGTGGCTGGACAGCGCAGTGATGCGCCTGCATCGGCGCGCGATCGATGCGAAATAGAATTTAGAACTGACAAGTGCCCCCGATGCGCTTAGTCAGGGGGCGACAAGCAAGATATGGGAATGATGATGCGGAAATTTGGTAAATTGGCTTTGTTTGCAGCGGCTTCGATGCTGGCGGTTTCTCCGGCGCAGGCGGACGCACTGAACGACGCGATTGCAGCCGACATGCCGTCGCTGATGGATTTATATCGCGATCTCCACGCCAATCCTGAACTGAGCGGTGAGGAAGTCCGCACGGCGGCCAAACTGGCGGCCGAAGCGCGGCGTCTTGGCTTTACCGTGACCGAAAATGTTGGCGGCACCGGTGTGGTCGCAGTGATGGAAAATGGCGACGGCCCGACCGTCCTGCTGCGCGCCGATATGGATGGTTTGCCAGTGGAGGAAAAAACCGGCCTTCCGTTCGCATCGAAGGTGAAGGCAAAAACCCGTGAGGGCAACGAGACCTATGTGATGCACGCTTGCGGTCATGATACGCATATGACCGGATGGGTCGCCACCGCCCGCCAGCTCGCCGCGCGCAAGGATGAATGGGCCGGCACGCTGGTGATGATCCTACAACCCGCGGAGGAAACCGGCGAGGGCGCTTTGGCGATGCTCGAGGACGGGCTATATACGCGGTTTCCGAAACCGGATTACGCGCTTGCCTTTCATGATGCTGCCGGCGCGCCGGCAGGCTATATCGGCTATGCGCCCGGCTATGCTCTGGCCAATGTCGACAGCGTCGATATTCGTGTGAAGGGCGTTGGCGGTCATGGTGCCTATCCGCACACCACCAAGGATCCGATCGTGCTGGCCAGCCGGATTGTCGGCGCGCTGCAGACCCTGGTGAGCCGGGAATTGGACCCGCAGGACCCGGCGGTGGTTACGGTTGGAAGCTTCCAGGCTGGCTCCAAGCATAATATCATCTCGGACGAGGCGCTGTTGCTGCTGACCGTGCGCAGCTATGGCGACGAAACACGTGCCAAGTTGCTCGAAGGGATCGAGCGGATTGCGCGTGGCGAGGCGATTACCGCTGGCATGCCGGAGGACCGGATGCCGGTCGTGACCCTGCGCAAAGCGGAATTCACGCCGGCCACCTACAACAGCCCGGAATTTTCGATGGAGATGGCCAAGCTGTTTGAAACCCGGTTCGGAAAGGATCGGGTCTTGCAGTCGAAGCCGGTCATGGGCGGCGAGGATTTTAGCCGCTACCGGCGTGCCGACGAAAATATCAAAAGCATGATCTTCTGGGTCGGCGGTGTGCCGATGGCGGAATATCAGGAATCTCTGAAAACCGACAAAAAACTGCCATCACTGCACAGCGCTTTCTGGGCGCCAGAAGCCGAAAAAGTGATCATGACAGGTGCTGAGGCGCTGACTGCGGCAACCTTGCAGATCATGAAGAAATAAATGGGCTGGCGCGGCCTGCTGCTGGCATCGCTGGCCGCGCCCCAAACGGCGGCGGCCGGACCGCCCATGCCGGATGCCGACCCCTCCTATTTTGAGGGTCGCTGGGCGACGCTTGAGGAAAGCTGTGCCGCGCGAACCAACTGGACGATGATCGGTGGCGGAACCTTTGTTTCTGAAGACCTGCAGGGGACCTGGGCCTGGGAATCTGGTAAGTTGATATTGCGGCTTGATGATCTGGCGATTGACGAGGAAACGGGAGAAGCGGGCGGGCGATTTCGGATGGATGGCCCGGTCGAGATCGTGAATCAGGACAGATTTGATTTCACGATTGCGCCCGATGTTTACCGGTTAAAACGATGCAACTGACATAATCGTTATTGCGAATAAATCGCAACACATTAATCGATTATTCCGATCATCGATCATCAAAAAATTCAATGGAGTGCGCGCGCACGCGGGCTTACTGTCTGGCTAATCCGATTCTTGATATCGGTAGACAGTTTATTCATGCCAATAGGAGAAAATCATGGGACTTGCGGGAAGCAAAACAGAACAGAATTTGAAAGACGCCTTTGCCGGAGAAAGCCAGGCCAACCGTCGCTATCTCTATTTCGCCCAGAAAGCGGACATCGAAGGCTATAACGATGTTGCAGCCGTTTTCCGGTCGACCGCAGAAGGCGAAACGGGCCATGCACATGGTCATCTCGAGTTTCTCGAAGAAGTCGGTGATCCGGCAACCGGTGAGCCGATCGGTTCGACGTCCGACAATCTGAAATCGGCAATTGCTGGCGAAACCCACGAATATACCGATATGTATCCAGGAATGGCGAAATCGGCCCGCGAAGAGGGTTTTGATGAAATCGCTGACTGGTTTGAAACGCTGGCAAAGGCTGAAAAAAGCCATGCGGGCAAATTCCAGAAAACCCTGGAGTCGATGGACGCCTGATCCGTCCCTCTTTTGATTAAGCCGTCGCCGCACTCGTCCTTCCGACGGGCGGCGGCGTACTGTTGTTAGATCCAGAATCCGTCCCT
Source organism: Parasphingorhabdus sp. (assembly GCF_048269865.1). Lineage (GTDB taxonomy): Bacteria > Pseudomonadota > Alphaproteobacteria > Sphingomonadales > Sphingomonadaceae > Parasphingorhabdus. Next base: position 196,456 of record NZ_JBLWUA010000003.1, read on the forward strand.
TGGGCGAAAGGGAAATATCATGAAAGAAGGCAGCTTGGGCGCGCCGACACGGCATCCGATCGCATGGCAGGATGATTCCTACTATGATGAAGAAGCGCTGGACGCTGAGCTGCGCCGGGTGTTCGACATCTGTCACGGATGTCGCCGCTGCTTCAATCTGTGTGACAGTTTTCCGCAATTGTTCGATCTCATCGACGAGAGTCCGAATGAGGAGGTCGAAGATTTGACCGCAGCCGATATGAAGAATGTCGTCGATGCGTGTACGCTCTGCGATATGTGTTTCATGGTCAAATGCCCTTATGTGCCGCCGCATGAATTTGATCTCGATTTCCCGCATCTGATGCTGCGCCACAGAGCGGTTGAAAATCGCAAGGGCAAGACCGGTTTCGTCGACAAGCAACTGGCGGAAATCGACCGCAATGCCGCGGTGGCCGGAACCGTTTCGGGGCTGACCAACTGGGCAACGAAACAGGACAATGGCTTTGCGCGCGGTATGCTGGAGCGTGTCGCCGGGATCGACAAGCGTGCGCATTTACCGAAATTCGAGGATGTTCCTCTCACCTATCAGCATGTCGGCCATGGTCCTGCCCCCAATGCCGAGGGGCCTGCCTTTGGACGCAAGGCGGCGATTTATGCCACCTGCTACGGCAATTTCAATGATCAGACTGCGGGCAAGGCTGCACTGGATGTGCTGTCCCACAATGGTGTTCAGACCCGGGTCGAATATCCCGGCTGCTGCGGCATGCCGAAACTGGAGAACGGCGATCTGCCGGCCGTCGCATCATCGGCGGAAGAGGTTGCAGCCTATTTTGAGCCGATCATCGACGAGGGTTTTGATATTGTCGCGCTGACCCCGAGCTGCGCGCTGATGATGAAATTCGAATGGCCGCTGATCCTGCCTGACAATCAGGCAGTGCAAAAACTGGCCGAGGCCACCCGCGATCTCAGCGAATATGTTGTCGAGATTGCCAAGGACAAAGGACTGGTCGCAATCGAGCCGATGGATGCCAAAATCGGCATCCATTTTGCCTGCCACAGCCGCGCCCAGAATATGGGGCCAAAGGCGATGGAGATGCTCAAGCTGATCCCCGAAGCAAAACCGACGATCACCGAGCGCTGTTCGGGGCACGGGGGAAAATGGGGTATCTTCAAGGAGAATTTCGACAAGGCGGTAAAGGTCGGTCGCCCGGCCGCGCGCGCCGTGGCCAAAGGCGATCCCGACTATATGGTCAGCGAGTGCCCGCTTGCCGGTCCGCATCTCAAGCAGATCATGGAAAGCGGTCGTCAGTCCGATGCCCCCGAGCGGATCGGTCATCCGATTGAACTGATCGCCAAAGCCTACGGATTTTAGCGGTGCAAGGCGTCAGAATGGCGTTGTTCCGCCGCTAGCAAGAACCAAGATTTGAGGATCAAATATGCCCCGCGATACCCATGAGATAACCAGAGTCGATATCATCTCGCTCTCCGACTATGAGTCGATCCGGAAGGACAAGCGGCAGGAATCCATTCTCCGCAAGAAGTTTAGAAGGCTGGCCATTGGCCCCTATGCCACTATCCAGTTTGAAAGCTGGGAGAGCATGTGGCTGCAAATCCAGGAAATGCTGCGGATTGAAAAAGGCGGCGATGAGCAACTGACCGATGAACTGGCCGCTTATAACCCGATGGTTCCGAACGGATCGGAATTTACCGGAACGCTGATGTTCGAAATCGACGAGGAAGAGCGCCGCACGGCCTTTTTAAAGGGGCTGGGCGGTGTCGACAAACATATCCACCTGATCATTGGCGACCAGAAGGTGACGGCGGAGCCGGAACAGGACATTGACCGGACTCGACCGGACGGCAAGGCGAGCGCGGTACAATTTGTTCATTTTCCGCTGACCGACGAACAGGCGCGGATGTGGAAAAGCATGGAAGGGCAGGTGATGGTTCAGATTGACCATCCCAACTACGGCCATGCCGCGATCATAAGCGATGAGTGCCGCCGGGACATGGCTCGAGATCTCGACTAACTGCCTCCCGGAGGTGGCGGTTCGGTAGGTGGACTGTCGATCGGGTTTTCGATACTGCCGGGTGATCCTGGCGGTCGGCTTTTGGCGACGGGATTGTTGCTTCCGCCGGAAAACGATCTGGATTTTGTTGTTGGTGCCGCACCGGCGGGTTGAAGCTGGCCGGGTTGTATCGGATCGGCTTCACCGTCCTCAAAAGGCACCGGTTCGCCGAAGGTGAAATCTTCGTCGCCTGCGTCTTCATTGTCCCAGCTTTCATCCGATGGCGGAACCAGCGGCTCCACTGTCTTCTGCACCTCTACTTCTACAGGCTCGGGTGCGGGAGCGGGCTCCGAGGGCGCAAACACATAGACGAGCATTCCGGTGGAGGCGATCAGCAAGATTGATTCTTTGAGCATATCGGTGCCCTGATTTCCTTTAGATTCCCGTCCGCAAATAGCCACTCGCGGTTAAGAAACGTTTACCTTTGGCCTTGGGCCCCGGCCTTCGGTGGCCGCATTTGGCATCTGCAAGCGTCGCCCATCGTTCAGCCAGAGCGAATATCGCTTGAAATATTGTAAACTAATTTACATAGACGCGGCATGACCAATCAGAAACTTTTTGCCGGTGCAGCGATTAAAAGACTGCGCCGCAGCGCCGCGATGACGCAGGTCGCGTTGGCCGAAGCACTCGATATTTCGCCCAGCTATCTCAACCTGATTGAGCGCAATCAGCGGCCGCTCAGCGCCCGTTTGATGCTATTGCTGGCCGACCGGTTTGACTTTGACCCGCGGCAGCTGATCGATGCGGAGCCCGGTGGCGGACTTGATGCCATTCGTCAGCGACTGGCGAACCCGCTGTTTGAAGATCTTTCGATTGATCGGGCTGAGCTGGAGGAATGGTTGATTGCCGCGCCGAATACGGCGGAAGCCTTTGTACGACTTTTTGACAATCGGACTACGGATAGCGGTCAGGTGGAAAATCACGCCGCCGATCCGTTGCAGGCTGTCCGCCGCGAAATTGAGCGCTGGCGAAACCATTTCGCGGATCTCGATTCCATGGCGGAAGAACTGGCCGACGAATTGCGCCTTGGTGCCGGTGATCTTTATGGTGCCATCGCCGAACGGCTACGGGTGAAACACCAATTGACCATCCGGATTCTGCCAGAGACGGTCCTGCCTGACAAATTGCGGCGGCTCGATCTCCATGCGCGCCAGCTACAGCTTTCGGAAATGCTCGATCCCGCCTCCCGGACCTTTCAGGCCGCGCTGTTGCTGGGCCAGATTGAGGCCAAGGGCGAGATTGATGCGCTTGCTGCCGGCGGCAAATTTGCCGACCGGGCGGGAGAAAAAATGTTCCGCCGGCACTTGTCCAATTATTTCGCCGCCGCCCTGATGATGCCGTATGAGCGATTTCTGAAAGCATGTGAGCAGAGCGGATATCGGATCCAGCTGCTTCAGCGCCGCTTCGGTGCCGGTTTCGAACAGGTTGCGCATCGCCTGACGACTTTGCAGCGCGTTGGCTCACGCGGACTGCCATTTTTCATGGTGCGAATCGACCGCTCCGGTATGATCTCGAAACGCTACGCCGGTGCCAGCAACGCTCCGCTTGTCGAGAGTGCCCATCGCTGTCCGCTGTGGGACATTCACAGGGTGTTTGAACAGCCGGCCGAGATCCGGTCGCAACTGGTGGCCCTCGAAGACGGTTCCACCTGGTTTACGCTTTCGAGAGCGGTGCAGGGTATCGGATCCGGTGCAGGCGGCCATACCCCGGCTTTCGCGATCGGCTTGGGAGTCTCTGCCGAAGTCGCCTCGTCGCTCTATTATGCCCGCGGCAAGGACCTGAATATCGAGCATGCCGACCCGATCGGGCTTGGCTGCTCGGCTTGTACGCGGCCACAATGTTCGCAGCGCTCCGCCCCGCCAAGAAGCCGGGCCCTGAAATTCGATGAGCGGGAACGCGGATTGACGCCATTTGATTTTGTGAACGACTAAGACCACGCGCGAAATGGCTGCGCACGGACTGCCGATACTGTCGGCATATTGAACAATTGCGACGATTTTTCGGGATGTCGCACAAAATCACCTGTAAAATTTACCGACAGCTAACGAATTTTCCTTAAGGGACCCTGTGACCTAGGAAAGACCGGCGCTTTATGATCCGATTGTTCAAACATTATATTCCCTACCCGGTGCTTGTGCTGGGCCTTATAGATTTCGTGCTCTTGCTCGTAGCGGCCGAGGCTGGCTGGATCCTGCGGGCGCTCCAGATCGGTATGGACGTGGGATCAGTCGCTGACCGTCCAGGGCCGATTATCAGTTTCGCTGTTGCCCTGCAATTATCGCTGATTGCCGTAGGGATTTATGGATCCGAGGCTCTGCAATCCGTCCGTTTTGCCACCGCCCGTATTCTGGTGGCGATTTCGCTGGGCGTGATTTTTCTGGCGCTGCTGTCTTTTGCCCTGCCGGGTATTACGCTTTGGCGCTCCAATTCCCTTTACGCGATGGGACTCGCGATCCTTTTGCTGGTCATCGTCCGGATATTGCTTGGCGCCGTGCTGGACGGCGACAGTTTCAAACGACGCCTGCTGATCCTGGGGGCCGGCGCAAGAGCGGCCCGGATTTCGGAGCTGGAAAAACGGCAGGAGAGCGGCTTCATTGTCGCTGGCTATGTCGATATGAACGAAGGGCCTAGCCTGATCGACGGCGCTGTCCGGCGGCAGGACATCGTGAATTTGCCGCAACATGTGATTGACCTTGAGGTTAGCGAAGTGGTGCTGGCGCTCGAAGAACGGCGCAATTCTTTGCCAGTGGCCGACCTGTTGACGATCAAGACGACCGGCGTTCATGTGAATGACCTGTCGAGTTTTCTGGAGCGCGAAACGGGGCGCGTTGATCTGGATAGCGTCAATCCCAGCTGGTTTATTTTCTCGGACGGATTTTCATCCGGCCGCCGCCTGTCGACCCTCTTCAAACGGGGTTTTGATATATTCCTGAGTTTCCTGTTGCTGGTGCTTACCGGACCGGTGATCCTGCTGTTTGCGCTGCTCATCAAGCTGGAAAGCAGTGGCGGCTCCTTCTTCACGCAGGAAAGGGTCGGGCTCTATGGCCAGAAATTCAAAATCCTCAAATTGCGATCAATGCGTGCAGACGCCGAGGTTGGCGGGAAGGCGATCTGGGCCAGCGAGAACGATCCGCGGATAACCCGCATTGGCCGATTCATTCGCAAGGTCAGGATTGACGAACTGCCGCAGGCGTGGAGCGTCTTGAAAGGCGAAATGAGTTTTGTTGGTCCCCGTCCGGAGCGGCCGCAATTTGTCGATGACCTGCAGACCAAAATGCCTTTTTATACCGAGCGGCATATCGTCAAGCCCGGCATCACAGGCTGGGCCCAGATCAACTATCCCTATGGGGCGTCGATCGAGGATGCGCGGCACAAGCTGGAATATGACCTTTATTATGCGAAAAACTACACGCCATTTCTGGATTTGCTGATCATCCTGCAGACCATCCGAGTGGTGTTGTGGCCAGAAGGTGCCCGCTGAGATGCCGTCGCTTCTGGATTATATCAGCATATTCGGCCACGCCATCGCCGCTGCTCTGTTCGGTGCGCTGGCGATCTGGCAATTTCAGCGCAAGGTCGAGCGCACGGACAAGCATATATGGCTGATCGTCGCGATTACGCTCACCAGTTTTTGGGCGCTTGCGATTGCGGTAGAGGGATATCTTTCGCCGATCTCCCGATTTGCAGAAACGCTCCGCAATTTTGGCTGGCTGGCTTTCATGTTCACGCTGCTAAGAGCCGGGGAAGGCCGCGATGAGCCGAAAACGGTCAATATCATCTATGCCGCGCTGGCCTTTGTCCTGATCGGCCAGATGCTGGTCGATTCGCTGATTCCGGCCTTTGGAGGAAGTCCGCGTCTGGAAGGGGTTGCCTTGTACACCTCGCTGGTGATGCGGATGATATTCGCGGTCGGCGCGCTGGTGCTTGTGCATAACCTCTACTCCATTTCCGCGCCGGAAACGCGTTGGGGAATCCGGCTGCCGACGGCGTCTCTGGCCGCGATCTGGACCTTCGATCTCAATCTGTACACGATCACCTATCTGACTCAGCAAAACCCGGTCGAGCTTTACGCGATGCGTGGGGCGATGATCGCAGTCATCGCGCCGATTCTCGCTATGGCCTCGCTGCGCAACACGGAATGGAATCTCAAACTCTCGCGCAGCGTCGCCTTCCGCTCGCTGTCGTTGTTTGCGATCGGCAGCTATCTGGTGATGATGATCGTCATTGCGACGGCGCTGCAGATCATCGGCGGCGACTATGCCCGTCTGGCGCAGATCAGCTTCCTGTTTGGAACGACCATCGGGGCGCTGTTGCTGCTGCCCTCAGGCCGGTTTCGCGCGTGGTTGAAAGTCACTCTAGCGAAGAATTTTTTCCAGCATCGCTATGACTATCGCTCGGAGTGGATCCGCTTTACCGATACCATCGGGCGCCCCGGTGCGGATAGCGAACCATTTCACGAACGCGTGATCAAGGCGATTGCGGACATCACTGACTCGCCAGCCGGCATCCTGCTGGTGCCAGATGAATCGGGGCAACTGGTGCTTCAGTCGCGATGGAATTGGTCCACGATCGAAGTACCTGCGCCTGCGAGCACGGTACGGACGGCGGCTTTTTTCGAGAGCACCGGCCATATCATTGAATATGATACGCTCCGCGCCGGTCAGGATGATAAGTCCAACGCAACCGCCATACCCGACTGGATGCAAGCAGATCCGCAGATATGGGCAGCGGTACCGCTGGTCCATTTTGACCGTCTGGCCGGCTTGATGCTTTTGGCGCGTCCGAGGATCAATCGAACGCTGGATTGGGAAGATTTGGACATGCTCCGTGTCGTTGGCCGGCAGGTGGCCAGTTATCTGGCCGAATATCGCAGCCAGGAATCGCTTTCCGAAGTGCAGCGATTTGACGAGTTCAACCGCCGCATGGCGTTCATCATGCATGATATCAAAAATCTGGTCAGCCAGCTCAGCCTGCTTGCGGGCAATGCCAAGCGGCATGCCGACAACCCTGAATTTCAGGCTGACATGATCGATACGTTGCAGGATTCGGCGCAAAAGATGAACGGTCTGCTGCAAAGGCTGTCGCAACATAACAAGGCCCATCCGGAGGAGCCCAAACCATTTAAAATCGCCGATCTGATACGATCGACGATCGAGAAGAAGCAATTGCTGCACGATGTCGAGAGCCAGCGGATTGACGATCTGACCGTGTTGGCGGATCCTGCCCGGGTCGAGCAGATTCTGGGCCACTTGATCCAGAATGCGATAGACGCAAGCCCTGAGGATAAAGCGATCACCATCAACGCCCGCCGTCGCGATCTGTGTGTCGCCATCGACGTCAGTGATCAGGGAACTGGCATGTCCAGTGAGTTTATCCGCAGTCAGCTTTTCAAGCCGTTCACCTCTACCAAACAGGGTGGTTTCGGTATCGGGGCATATGAAGCCCGCGCGCTGGCGCAGGCCATGAACGGGCGGCTGGAAGTCGAAAGCAAGGAAGGCGAGGGCAGCCGGTTTACGTTGATCCTGCCGCTCGCAAAGCATTTGTCAGACGAAATTTTAGCGGACGAAAGGGCAGCATGATGCCGGACAAAAATCTACCCAGAAAAGAGAAGCTGCTGATCGTGGAAGATGATCCGGGTCTGCAAAAACAGCTGAAATGGGCTTATGACGATTTTGAGGTGTTCATTGCCGGTGACCGCGAAACGGCGATCGACATGCTGCGCGCGGAAGAACCTGATGTGGTGACGCTCGACCTAGGTCTGCCACCTGATCCAGACGGCGTCACCGAAGGCTTTGCAACGATGGATGCAATTTTGAGCCTGAAGCCCGATACCAAGGTCATCGTTGCTTCCGGTCATGGTGAAAAGTCCAGCGCGCTGCGGGCGATATCCGGCGGCGCATGGGACTTTTACCAGAAACCCGTCGATATCGATGAACTCGGCCTGATTGTCCGCCGTGCCTTTCACGTCCACAATCTCGAGCAGGAAAATGCCAGTCTAGCGGGGAAAGCGGCCGGCGAGGGACACGTTTTGGGGAATATCATCACCGGTGCGCCCGAGATGTTGAAGGTCGCGCAGATGGTCGAGCGTGTTGCCAACACCAATGCGTCGGTGATGCTGTTGGGCGCGAGCGGAACCGGCAAGGAATTGCTGGCCAAGGGCCTGCACGATGCCAGCGACCGCCGTAACAAGGCCTTTGTCGCGATCAACTGTGCAGCCATTCCGGAGAATTTGCTGGAATCCGAATTGTTCGGGCATGAAAAAGGTGCGTTTACCGGAGCGATAAAGACCACCGAAGGCAAAATTGAACAGGCCAATGGTGGCACCCTGTTTCTGGATGAAGTCGGCGATATCCCGCTGCCGCTGCAAGTGAAATTGCTGCGCTTTCTGCAGGAACGGGTGATTGAACGGATCGGTGGACGCAAGCCGATTGCCGTGGACACGCGAATTGTCTGCGCGACGCATCAAAACCTGGAAAAGATGATCGAGGAAAACGGGTTTCGCGAAGATCTCTATTATCGTCTGGCAGAAATCATCATCAAAATCCCGGCGCTGTCCGAGCGGTCCGGCGATGCGAGCTTGCTCGCCCGGCACTTTCAGCAAAAATTCGCGGCGGAAATCAATCCTGCGGTCAAGGGCCTTGCTCCCGATGCGCTGGCGGCCTTGGAAGCCTGGCATTGGCCGGGCAACGTGCGGGAGCTGGAAAACCGGATCAAGCGTGCGGTGATCATGGCTGATGGCAAGATGATTGCTGCCAAGGATCTCGATCTGGATGTGGACGATGATCTGGCCTCCGGGCTCCTGAACCTGAAGGCCGCACGCGAAGCGGCTGACCGGTCGGCGATCCTGCGCGCCATTTCCCAGACCAGCGGTAATATCTCCAATGCGGCCAAGTTGCTGGGGATCAGCCGTCCCACGCTCTACGATCTGCTCAAGCAATATGAAATGCAGCAGGCAAGCTGAATGGCAGAGGTGGATATCGTTCATAAACGGCGTTTCGTCGGCAAGCCTTTGCCGCTGATTCTGGCTGCTGCTTTGGCGATCGGCACAATCGGTGTCCCGACCGCGATCTATGGTGCCAGCCAGGGCAATGAGGATGCGCGCGAAGCCTTTGCCAACGCTGAGCAGTTTCGCGCTCGCCGTGATATCCGGTCGGCGCGCATTGAACTGATGAATGCCATCAAGGCGGATCCGGACTGGATTGATCCGCGGATTGCGCAGGCCGAGGTTTTGCTCAGCCTTGGGGACGGCATTGGCGCGGCGGCAGAACTCGACCGCGCGGTGGAGCTCGGCGAGGATCCGGCAAATGTCAGGCATCTCTTTGGCTATGCCTATTTCCTGGAGGGCGAAGGGGAAAAAGCCCGCGAGCAGTTGTCGGCAAATGACATCCCGATGCAGTTTCAGGGCTATGCAGCCCGGATCATGGGCAAGCTAGCTCTGCGGATGGAGGATCCGCAATTGGCCAGCGCGTCCTTCAACCGGGCGATGGAGCTGGATGGTAAAAATCCTGACCTGTGGGTTGATATTGCGCGGTTCCGGGCGAATACCGGTGACCAGGCTGGTGCAACCAACGCCGTCGACACAGCAGTAAAACTAGACCCTAAAAATATTCGGGCGCTGCAATATCGCGGCGAACTCTTGCGGTTTCAATTCGGCCTGGGCGCGGCTCTGCCGTGGTTTGAGCGAGCGCTGCAGATCGATCCCAATGATGTGCCGCTGCTGACCGAATATGCGGCAACCCTCGGCGACATGGGGCGGATGACCGACATGCTGACCGTTGCACGCAAGATCATCGCTCTCGACGGACCCAATCCGCGGGCTTTGTTCATGCAAGCGGTGCTGGCCGCACGCGCTGGCAATTACGGGCTGGCACGCCGGTTGATGCAACAGACCAAGGGCGCAATTGACAATGTCCCGTCGGTGTTGCTGGTGCAGGGTATCATCGAGCATGCCGAGGGCAATCACAACGCCGCCGCCGACAAGTTTCAGCGCCTGGTTTCGGTGCAGCCCGATAACAGGCAGGCGCAAGACCTTCTGGCCCGGTCGCTCTATCTGGCGGGAAGCCCGGGCGACGCGTTGGACATCTTGAAGCCTCAGGTCAATCGCAGCGGCGCCGATTCTTATGCCATGTGGCAGGCTGGACGAGCGCTTGAGGCGATCGGCGAACGCGAGCAGGCGGCGGCGGTGCTGAACCGCGCGGCGGTGCACAATGCAGGACGCGAAAGCGCGTTGCTGGCCGATGCGCCGTTGAGCGTGCTTCAGGCAGAAGCCCAGCGTAACCCAAATGACGCGCGCGCGGTCGTGCCCTATATTCGCGCGCTCTATGACGCTGGTGATTTTGGTACCGCTCTGGTCGAGGCCAAACGGTTGCAACAGGCCAATCTGGGAGCAAGTCCGGCGCATCTTCTGGTTGCCGACGTCGCCGCCGCGATGGGTAATTATGATGAAGCGCTCGATGCGCTGACACAAGCGCGCAGCATCCGCTTTTCCGAGCCGGTGATGTTACGTTTGGTGGAGGTTTTGCGCGCCAAGGGCGACAGGCAGGAGGCAGGACAGGTTCTCGCGCAATATCTGAACTATAATCCGAGCAATATCGCCGCACTGCGCTGGATGGCTTACGCTCATCTTGAAACCGAAAGCTGGGCAGTGGCGGCGCAAATTCTGGAGAACCTGCGCAAAAGGATCGGCGACAATGATGCCCTGATCATAGCTGGTCTGACGGAAGCCTATACCGGTCTCGGACAAACCGAAAAAGCGATCGCCACTGGCAAGGTGGCCTATCGGGTGCAACCGTCCAGTCCGGTCGTGTCGCATCTATATGGTCTGGCGTTGATGGCCGACGGTGATCGTCAGAAAGATGGAATCAGTCTGCTCAAAAAAGCGGTGGCGATTATGCCGGACAATCCGGTCTATCGGCAAAGTCTGCGGCGCGCCTATGCGAAGATGCGCGCGACCGACGAGACAAGCTGAACCCTGGTCAGGCGTCGCTTTTTACCAGATCCTCGATCGAGAGATCCAGCCGTTTCATCTGACGCTCGACCGGCGGCCAGATATTCTTGATGAAATCTTCCCGTTGCGCGAGGCGGAGGCGATTTTTGGCGCCAGCGGCAACAAACATGCCGACCCCCCGTTTCACGGTCACCAGGCCGTCTTCCTGGAAACCCTGATAGGCTTTGGCAACGGTCAGTGGATTGGCTCCCTGATCCGCTGCAAATACGCGCACGGACGGCAGCATGTCGCCTTCGCGAAATTCGCCATCCAATATGGATTCGGAGATAATGTCCCGCAATTTCAGGTAGACGGGTTTATTTGCATTGTTCATGCTGCATCACTGCCATAACACAGCGAAGCAGGCAAGTTACAAGTTCAGCTTTTCCTGATATTTAATTCGCAATATGATGAGCTATTCTGTGTTTCCGGGTGACCAGAAGGAAAAAATATTCTCCAGGTCCGGTCGCGGGCGTTCCACTAACTCTGCATTGGATGTGCCGATATACATGAACCCGGCGATTTTCTCCGGTGCGCGGCCGAACAGGTCTCGGACATCTTCATTATAGGCTGGCCAGCCGGTAATCCATCCACCGACAAAGCCCATCGCGTGCACGGCATGAAGAATGTTCATGGCAAAAGCACCGCAGCTAAGCTCCTGTTCCCACAAGGGGATTTTTGTCGAGGCGACTGGCGATGACAGTACGACTAGCAGCGTCGGCGCTTCATGCGCCATGGCCTCAAGACCTTCGAGTTCGACCCGGCCTGCTGTCGGTTTCTCTTTGAGATAGGCTGCCTTTATGTCGTTAGCGAGCCGGGCGCGCTGGTCAGCGGCTACGGAAACCACCCGCCATGGGGCAAGCTTACCGTGGTCCGGGGTCCGCAGCGCAACATTTATGATTTCCGAGATCTGGGCATCACTTGGTCCCGGCGCGACCATATTTCTGGGTCGGCCAGAACGGCGGGATGGCAAATAGGTGGAAAGGTTGGTCAAGTCATTGAATTGATTTTCGCTCATGTCCGATACTTCGGAAGACGCGCGGCCGATTGCAAGGAAATTTGACGATAAACCGGTCTCGGTTGAAACAATCTGCTTCACTTGCGCTTTTTTTTCATTAGGGTGCAGGTCAAATGGGCAGCCTAGGACGGCCCAAAGTGACTTTCGGGGAGTATATAAATGGCGGGTGCGTATCTAGAATCAGGCGATGCAAGAGGAACATTTCTCGGGCATCCCAAGGGACTGTTTGTCCTGTTTTTTGCCGAGATGTGGGAGCGTTTCTCCTATTATGGCATGCGCGCTTTGCTTATTTTCTATCTCGTTCAGCACTGGATGTTCTCGGACAGCGAAGCCGGCGTCATTTATGGTGCCTATACTGCTCTGGTTTACATCACACCCGTTGTCGGCGGCTATCTTGCTGACCGCTATCTCGGGCAGCGCAAGGCGGTGGCCTTCGGTGCGCTGCTGCTTACGTTCGGACATTTTCTGATGGCGTTTGAAGGCGAGGGCGCCGGTCAGGCGGACCCTGCAATCAATATCTTCTGGCTCGCGCTTGCGTTCATCATTGTCGGTTCGGGCTTTTTGAAAGCCAATATCTCGGTTATCGTTGGGCAGCTCTATACCCGTACCGATATCCGCCGGGATCCGGCCTATACGATTTTCTACATGGGGATTAATCTGGGCGCGGCACTGGGCGCGATTATCGCTGGCTGGCTGGGTCAGACCTATGGCTGGTCCTACGGTTTCGGCGCAGCGGGCCTCGGCATGTTGCTGGGCCTGATCGTCTTTATCTGGGGCAAGCCCTTGCTCGTTGGTCGCGGTGAATCCAGCGATCCCGAGCGTCTCGAAAGCAAGGTCGTCGGCATCAAATTTGAATGGCTTCTCTATCTTCTGAGCATTGCCACGGTCGGTCTGGTCTGGGTGCTGATCCAGTATCAGGCCCTGGTTGGTTCCTTGCTGGGCCTCGCTGGCGCGATATTGGTGATCTATGTGCTCTATACCGCGGTCGCCAAGCTGGCGCCTCAGGATCGTGATCGCATTTTTGCTGCGATGTTCCTGATTTTCGGTTCTATCCTGTTCTGGGCGCTGTTCGAACAGGCCGGGTCGTCCCTGAACCTGTTTACGGACCGCAGCGTCGATCGCCACATCTTTGGCGTCGAAGTGCCTGCGTCTGTTTTTCAGTCGATCAATGCGATCTATATCGTTCTGCTCGCGCCGGTCTTTGCCTTGCTATGGACAATGCTCGGACGCCGGGGGCTTGAACCTTCTGCACCGGCAAAGTTCGGCCTTGGCCTGATCCAGCTCGGCGCAGGATTCCTGGTTCTCGTCGCCGGTGCTCTGGCTGCCGGAACCGGCAATCTGACGCCGGTTGTGTTCATCTTTCTGATCTACCTTCTGCACACGACCGGCGAGCTTTGCCTGTCTCCGGTTGGCCTGAGCGCCATGAACCGTCTGGCGCCATCGCAAATGGCAAGCCTCATCATGGGGACATGGTTCTTCGCCTCGGCAACCGGCAATTTTGCTGCCGGACTGATCGCTTCCGCAGTTGGAGCGGAAGGCGCGGGTCCGGATCGGGTTCTGGACGTCTATTCCACCGTTGGCTGGGTTGCGGTTGCGGTCGGTGTGGGCGTTATCGTGATCTCACCACTGATCAAAAAATTGATGCACCTGGACACTTTGACTGATGAAACGGTCGGTGATGACCTCGAAGGTCAGGGGGAGTTCGGTGAAGCTCAGGCTGCGGGTGTTCACCCGACGATCAAATCATAATATAAAGGGGCGTCTCATGAAAACTCGGGCCTTGCTGGCGCTTTTGGCCAGCGGATCACTATTGGCGGGCTGCGCTGCCACGGCGACGGAAACCAATTCGGCAAGCGCAGCGCCGCCTTCCCAATCCGTGGAGACGCCGTTTCCTTCCACCTACACAGCCTATCCGTCCGTACCCACCGCGATCACCGGTGTAACCATTTACGATGGCGAAGGCGGGCGCATTGACAATGGCACCGTGTTGATGGCGAACGGCAAAATATCCTCGGTCGGCGGCGCTGATACCGCGATTCCCGCGGATGCCACGATCGTCAATGGCACAGGCAAATATGTGACGCCGGGCATCATTGACGTGCACAGTCATCTTGGTGACTATCCCACTCCCAGCGTGGCGGCGCACAGTGACGGCAATGAAGCCACATCGCCGGCCACCCCGGAAGTATGGGCTGAGCACAGCGTCTGGCCTCAGGACCCCGGTTTTTCGCGCGCAATGGCCAATGGCGGGATCACCGCGCTGCAAATTCTCCCCGGTTCGGCCAATCTTTTCGGTGGTCGCTCGGCCGTGCTCAAAAATGTTCCCGGACGCACGGTCCAGGCGATGAAATTTCCCGGCGCGCCTTATGGGCTGAAAATGGCCTGTGGCGAGAATCCAAAGCGCGTTTATGGCAGCCGTGGCCGCATGCCTTCCACCCGGATGGGCAGCCTGGCGGTCGAACGGCAGACCTGGATCGATGCGCAGGACTATCGCGACAAGCGCAATGGTGCCAAACCGCCCAAACGGGATCTCGGCAAGGAAACCTTGGCGGCCGTTCTGGACGGAGATATATTGGTTCACAACCATTGCTATCGCGCGGACGAGATGGCGCAGATCATCGATATGTCGAAGGAATTCAGCTATAAGGTCACCGCGTTCCACCACGCCGTAGAAAGCTATAAAATCGCTGATATCCTGGCGAAAGAAGGCATCTGTTCGGCGGTCTGGGCGGACTGGTGGGGCTTCAAGATGGAAGCTTATGACGCGATCCCCGAAAACGCTGCTCTGCTGCAGAAGGCTGGCGCTTGCGTTATCATTCACAGCGATGACGAGAACCAGATCCAGCGGCTCAATCAGGAAGCCGCCAAGGCGCTTGCCGATGGCCGGGCGATGGGCATGGAAATCAGCGATGCACAGGCAATCCAGTGGATTACCTATAATCCGGCGAAGGCGATGGGCATCGAGAAGATGACCGGCAGCCTCCGTCCCGGCAAGATGGCAGATCTGGTATTGTGGAACGGCAATCCGCTGAGCGTCTATTCACGGCCCGATAAAGTGTGGATCGACGGCGCGTTGCTGTTTGACAGCAGCGATCCGAACCGCCGACCGGTCAGCGATTTCGAGCTTGGACAGCCCGGCGAAGGAGATGTGAAATGAAGCGTTTTTCGATACTTCTCGCCTCTGCAGCAGCCCTGTTTGCGGCACCTGTCGCCGCGCAAACCACGGCCATCACTGGCGGCAAGGTCGTGATCGGCGACGGCAGCGCGCCGATTGATGGTGGCACAGTGCTGATCCGTGGCGATCGGGTCGTGGCCGCTGGTGCCAATGTCGCAATTCCGGCCGATGCGCGCCGGATAGACGCGACCGGCAAATGGGTCACACCGGGGATCTTTGCCGGTTTCAGCCGCGTCGGTCTGGTGGAAGTCGGCGCCGTTTCGCAAACCAATGACACAAACGCCAGCGGCTCGCCTTTCTCGGCGGCGCTGGATGTTCAATATGCGATCAATCCCTTCGCTTCTCCGATATCCGTGAACCGGGCGGCGGGCGTTACGCGCGCTGTTGTTTCTCCGGAGACCGCCTCTTCGATCTTTGGTGGCTATGGCGCGGTGATCGACCTCGGACAGGATGACAACCCGATCACCGAGGCGCGCGCTTTCCAGTTTGTCGAACTGGGGGAAACCGGTCATAGTCGGGCCGGGGGCAGCCGTTCTGCATCCCATATCCAGTTCCGCGCGATGCTTGATGAAGCCCGCACCTATGCCCGCAATCCTTCTGCTTTTGACAGTGACCTGCTCAAGGCATCGGATGCCAAGGCGCTGCTGCCGGTGATCAACGGCCAGACCAAATTGCTGATCCATGTGGAAAGCGCCAACGATATTCTCAAGGTGCTGGAGCTCCGCAAGGATTTTCCGAATTTGAAGATGGTGCTGGTTGGCGTCAATGAAGGGTGGCGCGTAGCCGATCATATTGCGGCAGCCGGTGTCCCGGTTCTGGCGTCAGCGCTCAGCGATCTGCCTTATGGCTTTGAAGACCTGTCATCGACCCAGTCTAACATTGGCCGGATGAAAGACGCCGGTGTCAAGGTGGCGATCGGCATGATCAACGACCGCGACGCGCATCAGCTGCGCTATTCGGTGCAATATGCGGGCAATCTCGTTGCGCTCAACAAGGTGCCGCGTGCCACAGGTCTGAGCTGGGATGAGGCTTTTGCCGCGATCAGCTCCGGCCCCGCAGAGATCATGGACCTCGGAGGCAAGTTGGGCTCGCTTCAGGCAGGACGGCAGGCCGATGTCGTGATCTGGACTGGCGATCCGCTGGAGCTTTCGACCCAGGTCGACAAGGTGATTATTGACGGTGTCGATCAGTCTCTGAGCAACCGTCAGCAGCGCCTGCGCGACCGCTACAGCAATCCGACCCCTGGCGCATTGCCAAAGGCTTATGATCGCTAGCGCCTAGAGGCGGACCATCGACATCATCGTATCGCCGTAGCGGGGACCGGCGGTTCCGCCGACAGGAGCGGCCGCTTCCAGCTCGTCGAGATCGCTATTGTCCAGTTTGATATCGACGGCGGCCATGCTGTCTTCCAGGGTCGCGCGTCGTTTTGAACCGGGGATCGGCACGATAAAGTCGCCCTGGGCCAGTAGCCATGCCAGGGCAATTTGTGCGGGCGAGCAATGGTGCCGCTCGGCAACCGATTTCACGACGTCGACCAGCTTCATATTCCGGGCGAAATTTTCTTCCGAATAGCGCGGATCATTGCGCCGATAATCATCCTCGGGAAGATCGTCGCGGCTGCTGATCTGGCCGGTGAGAAAACCCCGTCCGAGCGGGCTATACGGTACGAATCCGATGCCAAGATCCTGACAGATCGGCAGAATCTCTTCCTCGATGCTGCGCTCCCACAGGGAATATTCCGACTGCAGCGCCGCAATAGGGTGCGTGGCGTGCGCTTTTTTCAGCGTCTCTGCGCCGGCTTCCGAAAGCCCGAGATAGCGGACCTTGCCCTCCTTGACGAGTTCCGCCATCGCACCGACCGTCTCTTCAATCGGTACATTGGGATCGACCCGATGTTGATAGAACAGATCAATCGTGTCGACGCCCAGTCGCTGCAAGGATCCTTCGCAGGCCTTGCGGACATTGGCGGGAGAAGAGTCGACGCCGCTCACTTTGCCGTCGTTGAGCGCGAAGCCGAATTTCGTGGCGATGACCAGCCGGTCCCGGCGACCGCGAATGGCGTGGCCAAGCAGTTCCTCGTTGACATAAGGACCGTACACCTCCGCGGTATCGAAGAAAGTGACGCCCAACTCGATCGCCCGGTCGATCGTTGCGAGGCTTTCCTGCCGGCTTGCCATGCCATACATGCCCTTGCCGATCCCGGCCATCGGCATGCAGCCAAGACCCAGTGCCGAGACTTCCAGATCCGATCCGAGGGTGCGATATTTCATGTCAAATCTCCTTCGCTTCTCGCGATTGTTGTGGTCACGGCCATGTCGGCGCTGACATTGGCTACGGTCCGCATGATATCAGGAAATGTCTCGATCGCCAAAAGCAGAACGAGGGGCTCGATCGGGATTCCCATGGCGAGACAGATCGGAGCGATCGAGGTGATGAAGCTGATCGATCCGGGCAGGCTGACCGCGCCCATTGTCGTAATCGCTGCGACGGCAACACCGATCGCGAGAACCCCGAATGATAATTCTATGCCCATCAGATAGGCGACGTAGATGGCGACCGCGAGATTCATGCAGGGCCCGGTGGCGCGGAACAGCGCCACTGCAATCGGCAGAACGACGTCCGCTGATCGATCGCCAACGCCCATAGCTTTGACACCGCTGACCATGGCTGGCAAGGACGCCAGCGAGCTTTGCGTGGAGATGGCCACCGCTTGCGCCCGGGCGGAGGCCTTGAAAAAAGCAACCGGTCCGCGTTTGCCGCCGATATAGGTCAGGATATAGCTGAATATCCAGACGACCGCGCCGACGCTGCTGACGATCAGGACATAGTGCAGCAACGCCCCGAATGCCGCCAGTCCGGCATTGGCACCGACGCCCACCGCCAGTGCAAAGACGCCCAGTGGTGCCAGCGCCAATACCCATTGAATCAGGATCAGCAGGGCGTCAGCCAGCGCATTGAAGAACTGGTCGAGCATCGTTCGCTGGGTATCGGGCAGTTTGGTGATGGCAAAGGCAAAAGCCAGAGCGAAAATCATCAATGGCAGAACCGCATCTTCTGCGGCAGCGGCAATCGCATTGGTCGGGATCAGCGCGCGCAGAAATTCGCTGAACGGCGGAACGTCCCCGGGCGGTACCGCGGTGCCCAGCGCCGACCGCAAGGCGGCGGCAGCATCGCCATTCAGCGGAAACAGTTCAAGCAGGGCCGGTGTCACCAGAGCGGCCATGGCCGAAGAACACCAGAGAATGAAAATCATGAAGCCGATGGCGCGCGCGGTCATCCGTCCGGCGCGGGCCATCGATGCCGCCTTGCCAATGCCGACGATGAGCAGAGTGAAGACCAGCGGAATGACCGTCATGCGCAAGGCGTTTAGCCACATATTGCCGACGACATCAGCGGCTTCTACCAGCAGCTCGCTCTTCGGGCCGACAAACAGGCCGATCAGTATCCCGAAAATCAGGGCGAGCAATATGATCAGCGCTTTTTTCAAATATTCTGTCCCTTTGCCGTGCCGGTTTCTCAGTCAACCATGGGGAGCAGTCGCTGGCAAGCGATGATTATCGCTAAATTAAGCGTTTGAATTCATTCCTCTTGGTTTCCCGCCGTTGCATCGGCTAGGGATGGGGTGACCAACTCGTGAAGAGGTTGAGATACAGGTAGACATGACCAAAAGATTTTTCGGCACCGATGGCATACGCGGTCTGACCAATAAACATCCGATGACCGCCGAGATCGCCATGAAAGTAGGACAGGCGGCGGGTCGCCATTTTCAGCGCGGCGACCATCGCCATCGCGTCGTTATCGGCAAGGACACCAGACTTTCAGGCTATATGATGGAAAATGCGCTGGTCGCGGGTTTTACCAGCGTCGGCATGGATGTGGTACAGGTTGGTCCGATGCCAACGCCGGCGGTGGCGCTGCTGACGGTATCGATGCGCGCCGATCTGGGCGTCATGATCTCTGCCAGCCATAACCCCTATTTTGACAATGGCATCAAGCTGTTTGGGCCCGACGGGTTCAAGCTGTCTGACGAAGATGAATTGACGATCGAGACCTATCTGGATGAGGATGCCAAATTGGCGCCAGCGGCGGATATTGGCCGCGCCAAACGGTTTGAAGATGCCCGCGGCCGCTATATCCATGCCGTAAAAATGTCGCTTCCCGATCACATCCGACTGGATGGCCTGAAGATCGTTTGCGACTGCGCCAACGGCGCGGCCTATCAAGTGACACCGTCTGCCTTTTGGGAATTGGGCGCAGAGGTCATTACGTTGGGCGTGAGCCCGAATGGGCTGAATATTAACGACAAATGCGGATCGACCGACGTGGCAATCCTGCAAGAGACGGTCGTCGCTGCCGGCGCGCATATCGGGATCGCGCTCGATGGCGACGCTGACCGATTGATCGTCGTCGATGAAAAAGGCAAGATCGTCGATGGCGATCAGCTGATGGCGCTGATTGGCTCCAGCTGGAGCCGCAATGGCTTGTTGCGCGGAGGCGGCATTGTCGCCACCGTCATGTCCAATCTCGGTCTGGAACGATTTTTGAATGCGCAAAATTTGGATCTTGTCCGGGCGAAAGTGGGCGACCGCTACGTGCTGGAAGAGATGAAAAAGGGTGGTTTCAACGTCGGCGGGGAACAATCCGGCCATATGATCCTGCTCGATCACGGTACCACAGGCGACGGGACAGTGGCTGCGTTACAAGTGATGGGCGAACTGGTTGAGAGCGGCAAGCCGGCCAGCGAACTATTGCATCTGTTCGATCCGGTGCCGCAATTGCTGAAAAATGTCCGCTACAGCAGCGGCCAGCCGCTGGATGATGACAAGGTCAAGAGCGTGATCGCCGAAGCGGAGAGTGAACTGGAAGGCAAGGGCCGGCTCGTCATCCGCAAGTCCGGGACTGAACCGTTGATCCGCGTAATGGCAGAGGGCGATGACGAGGATCAGGTGCACGCGGTCGTCGACCGGATCTGTGCCGTGGTCGAAGAGGTGGCTGGCTGATGCTGGAAATGCGCCCCGATTGCGAAAGCTGCGGCAAGGATCTGCCTGCCGACAAGTCCGGTGCGCTGATCTGCAGCTTCGAATGCACATTCTGTGAAAGCTGCAATGATGACCGGCTGCGCGGTAGCTGCCCCAATTGCGATGGTTCGCTGACCGTGAGACCGATCCGCTCAGCGGATTTGCTGGCAAAATATCCCGCCTCTACCGACCGGAAATATCAATGCTGAACTTTCTCGATGCCATGGACGCCCGCACGATCGTGGTCATGGGTCTGATCCTGCCGGTGCTGATTACGTTGCTGCTGTTCTTTTTCGCGCGGGGCTTTTTCCGCCGGTTCTGGATCCTGATCCTGTTTTTGGCCGGCGCGATGGAATGGTTTCTGATCGTGCAGGTCGGGCCATTGTTTCTGTGACCGGTAAATGCCCACGGATTTTGTCGATCGCCGGTTCGGATAGCGGCGGCGGCGCCGGCATCCAGGCGGATATCAAGACGATCACCATGCTCGGCGGGCATGCGATGACCGCAATCACCGCAATCACGGCGCAAAACACGCTCGGGGTTCAGGCCGTGCACCAGGTGCCAACCCAAATGATCTTGACGCAGATCGAGTCTGTGGTCAGCGATATCGGCGTTGACGCGATCAAGATCGGGATGATCGGCAGCGCGGATGCGGCAAGGGCCGTGGCGGATTATCTGACAAGACTGGATATCCCGATCATTTTCGATCCGGTGATGATTGCCACCAGCGGCAGCGTGCTGGCGGATGGCAATACGATCGCGGCGTTTGGCAAGCTGATGGATGTAGCATCAGTGGTGACCCCCAATTTGCCGGAACTCGAGGCTTTAGGCGGGATAGACGCGATATCGGCTCATGGCTGCCATCTGGTCGTCAAGGGCGGCCACGGAGAGGGGCCCTTGGTTGTGGACAAACTCTACGCTCCGGGCGGGCTGATCCGGTGTGTGGAGGGCAAACGGTTCGAGACAAGCGAAACCCATGGGACCGGCTGCACTTTTGCCAGCGCGCTGGCGACCGGGCTTGGCGGCGGGCTGGATCTGGATGCGGCGTTCGAGCAGGCGATTTCATTTACCCGTAGCGCTATCATCGAAGCGCCCGGTCTCGGCGGCGGAGGAGGTCCGCTTGGCCACCAATTCGTCACCGATTTTCAGGATGACCGGTGATGATCGCCGGCGTCGACGAAGCGGGCAGGGGGCCGCTTGCGGGACCCGTGGTGGCTGCGGCGGTGATATTGCCGGATGACAATGCCATTACCGGACTGGACGACAGCAAGAAACTGACCGCCAGGACCCGGGCGCGGCTCGAAGCAGAGATTCAGGCTCGTGCTCGCTATTCGGTCGCGCAATGTTCCGAAGCGGAAATAGACGATATCAATATCCTGCAGGCGACGATGCTTGCTATGACGCGGGCCGTCGAGGGTCTGGATTTGCCGCCGGACCATGTTCTGGTCGACGGCAATCGCTTGCCCCGCTGGCGCTATTCAGCCGAGGCGGTGATCGGTGGCGATGCGCTCCATCCCTGTATCTCTGCGGCGTCCATTCTGGCCAAGGAACATCGCGACCGGCTGATGATCGCGGCGGCTGAGCATTATCCGCAATATGGCTGGGAACGGAATAAGGGCTATGGAACTGCGGACCATCTCGCGGCGCTCCGGAAATATGGTCCCACGCCGCTGCACCGCAGGAGCTTTGCGCCGGTGGCGCAACTGGAACTGCTCTAGGCTTCGGCCTTGGCCGCCTTGGGCGCGATCTTGCGTTCGGCCAATACCCATTCGCCGCTTTCGCTTTTGATATATTTGGGCTGCCGGGTGACGTTCCAGACCAAGCCCAGTTTCTCGAGCAGCAGCAGGACATAGCCAGCAATATCGATTTCCCACCAGGCCATGCCCTGGAAGCTGGCGCGCGGGTGCTTGTGGTGGTTGTTGTGCCAGCCCTCGCCAAAGGTCAGCAGCGAGAAGATGAAGCTGTTCTTGGCGGTGCCGACGCCCTTGGTGTGCCGCTGCGACCCGACGACATGGGCATAGCTGGAAATGCCGAGCGTGATCTGCAGGACGACAAAGGTGCGGAAATAACCGCCGATCAGGATTGTGCCGATGACATGGTCCCAGCCGCCGAAGACAAGGCCCCAGAGGCCGGGAAAGATGATCAGCGAGAAGACCAGCCAGAACCAGCGGGTCTTGTGCAGCCACAGCACGACATCATTGTCGGCCAGACCCTTGCCGTAGATGCTCATGTCGGTGACGCAATCGTCCATGAACCAGCCGAAATGCGAATGGAACATGCCTTTCAGCCTGCTCGTCTTGCGACCGCGGCCGTCCAGCCAGGGACTGTGCACATCGCCGATTTCGTCTGAATGGGCGTGATGACGCCGGTGATCGGAGGCCCAGCGCAACACCGAGGACTGGATCGACATCTGGGCCATCGCGCCTAATATATATTGCATCGGCACCGAGGTTTCGAACGCCTTGTGCGAATAATAGCGGTGAAAGCCGAGTACGATCCCGAGCATCAGGACGATATAGCCGGCGATGAAGGCGGACCATTCGACCCAACCGGTGTCATGGGTGAACATCCACCAGACCGCTGCGATCGATCCGAAAATCTTGGATCCGAAGACGATCGCATATTCCTTGCGCTTTTCGCGTCCGGCCTCGCCGCCGACGATCACGCCGGGATGGGGGCGCGGTTCATCGCTCTGCTGAGAGATGCCGTAATCCTGCTGGTATTTATCACGGAAATTGCGCGCCATCGGTTTGCTGACCCTCGGACTGTTGGACTGAAAGGCTGCTCTGTTGTGTTCGCTTATAAAGGGAACGGCGGTTTTTGTGAACTGAATTTACATTTTTCACATTTTGCAAAAAAGTTCGGGAAATATTCTCCGGCGAGTCTTTTGAGTCACACCACTAGGGATTGAGTCTGGCTCGTTGGCCGTGACTCCATATCTGGTGCCGGACTCGTTTCGTTCTCACCCGTCACACTTTCGTTAACCATAAAGATACGCCTTTAACCTAGGTTAACGGCCTTGACCGCCCGCCGTTTCGGACTCACCGTGAGCGCGATTGGAAAAAGGATTACAGGTTCATGGGGATTATTGAGCGCATTCACGCGCCTGAAACACGCACTGCAAAACGAAGCACGAAGCAGGCCGTGGATTTGCCGCTCGGGCAGATATTGAAGATGGATTGCGTCGAGGCGATGGCCTCACTGCCGGACGCGTCGGTCGACATGGTCTTCGCTGATCCGCCCTATAATCTGCAACTGGGCGGCGACCTCTATCGTCCCGAGGGCGGGCAGATCGATGCCGTAGACGACGCCTGGGATCATTTTGACAGCTTTGCTGCCTATGACGCGTTTACCCGTGCCTGGCTGGCCGAGGCGCGCCGGATCCTGAAGCCCAACGGCTCGCTATGGGTGATCGGCAGCTACCACAATATTTTCCGGGTCGGCGCCTCGTTGCAGGATCTGGGCTACTGGATCCTCAATGACATCATCTGGCGCAAGGCCAATCCGATGCCGAATTTCAAGGGCACGCGTTTCACCAATGCGCACGAAACCCTGATCTGGGCGTCGAAATCGGAAAAATCGAAATATACGTTCAACTATCGCGCGATGAAAAATCTCAATGATGAATTGCAGATGCGCAGCGACTGGGTGATGCCGATCTGCGGCGGCCAGGAACGGCTGAAACGCAACGGCACCAAGGCGCATCCGACGCAGAAACCGGAAGCCTTGCTCTACCGGATCATGCTGGCGACGACCAACCCGGGAGATGTCGTGCTCGATCCCTTTTTCGGCACCGGCACCACCGGCGCGGTGGCCAAGCGGCTGGGCCGCGAATGGATCGGCTGCGAGAAAGAGGACAGCTATTGCGAAGTTGCCGAACAGCGGATCGCCGAAGCGCTGCCGCTCGACGAAAGCTCGCTGAAAACCATGCAGTCGCCGAAATCCAAGCCGCGGGTCGCTTTCGGCACGCTGGTCGAAACCGGCTATCTGAAGGTCGGCACCGAGCTTTGCAGCAAGAACCGCAAGTATAAGGCGAAGGTGCGGGCCGACGGCTCGCTGGTCTGGAACGGGCAGGAAGGATCGATCCACAAGATCGGCGCAACCGTGCAGGATGCGCCCAGCTGCAACGGCTGGACCTACTGGTATTATGATGACGGCAAGAAGCTGAAACCGATCGACGATTTGCGGCAGACCTATCTGCTGGCGACCGAACCCTGATATGGGCGCTGTCGTGGAAGAATTGGAAGCATGTGGCGCGGATTCGAGACTCTATCTGAAGCCGGTCGGGCTAGTTGACAGTCCGCAATGGCATGAGGATAAAAATACGCGATTAAACAATAGCTTGATCTGGTTTTCGCAGATCGAGTATCTGGTTGTCGAAAGCGGGCGTCCGAACCTAAGAGGTCTGGTTAACATCACCCAGTGGCCGGAATGGTCAAATGCCTTGCCGGAGCCGCTGGCTCAGCGCGCCGCGACCCTGTTTGCCAACCTGACCCGGCAGCATGAACCACTGACCTGCGGCGAGCGGATCATCCGCTTCGATCAGCCGCATGTAATGGGTATTCTCAATATCACGCCCGACAGTTTTTCCGACGGCGGCAAGCATCAGGATGATCCGGACAAGGCGGCGGAAGCGGGCCTGATGATGGCTGCAGCCGGCGCGTCGATCCTCGACATCGGCGGCGAAAGCACGCGTCCCGGTGCCGATCCGGTCTGGGAAGGCGACGAGATCAAGCGGGTGCAGCCGGTGATTGAAAGGCTGGCCCATTGCGGCGCGGTGCTGTCGATCGATACCCGCAAGGCCGCTGTGATGGAAGCGGGGCTCGCCGCGGGCGCGCATCTGATCAATGATGTTTCGGCTCTGCTGCACGACAAGAGGTCACTGGAAGTGGCTGGCGTGTCCGGGGTGCCAGTGGTGCTGATGCACGCGCCATCGAGCGGGAAAAATCCGCACCAGAATGACGGCTATGGCAATGTCGTCACCGACACGCTGGATTGGCTGGAGCAGCGGATCGCAGAGGTGGTCGCTGCCGGTTTTGAACGGGAAAAAATCATCGTCGATCCGGGGCTCGGCTTCGGCAAGTCGCTGACCGACAATCTCGCACTGATGAACAATATCGCGATGTTTCACACGCTCGGCCAGCCGCTGCTCATTGGTGCCAGTCGCAAGCGGATGATCGGGGCTTTGTCGAAAGAGGCACCAGTCGACAAGCGCCTCGGCGGTTCCATCGCCTTCGCCCATCACGCAATCCAGCAAGGGTCGCAAATCGTCCGGGTGCATGATGTGCCGGAAACGGTGCAGGCGCTGCAGGTCTGGCGCGGCATGCGCGATGCGGGGTTGACCGCGCTGGTTTGAATCCAAAATCCCTTTGGTCAAAACAGGAAAACGCGGCTAGCAGTCACATATCTTGAGACACCAAGCTACGGGGACCCAATTTGAAAGACCGCTCCGACCAGAGGGTTGACAGGATCGTCATCGTCGGCGGCGGTACCGCAGGCTGGATGACCGCTGCGGCGCTTTCGCAGAAGCTTGCTGGTACCGGCATATCAATCCAACTCGTAGAATCGTCTGCAATCGGCACCGTCGGCGTTGGTGAAGCGACGCTGCCGCAGATCCGCGAATTCAACCGGATGCTGGAGATTGACGAAGCGGAGTTGATGGCGCGCACCAGTGCCACGATCAAGCTCGGCATCGAGTTTCGTGACTGGGGCAGGGCGGGTGATCATTATATTCACCCCTTTGGCGTGCACGGCGAACCCATCGGCCCGGCCGACTTCCATCATTATTGGGCGAAGGCACATTCCGTTGGCAAGGCGGCTGATTTTGGCAGCTATTGTTTGCCGATCGTGGCGGCGAGGCAAAACCGCTTTGCCTTGCCGCCGGACAATCCGGCTTCACCCGCCCATGCCTATTCCTATGCATTCCAGTTTGATGCGAGCCTCTATGCCGCCTTTCTGGCGGACTATGCGTGTGCCCGCGGGGTCGAGAGGATCGAAGGCAAGATTGTCGCGGTCGAGTGCGACGGCGAAAGCGGCTTCATCCGGTCCGTCACGCTTGAATCCGGTTCTCAATTGTCCGGCGATCTGTTTGTCGACTGTTCCGGCTTTCGCGGTCTGTTGATCGAGCAGGAAATGAAAACCGGCTTCGCTGACTGGAGCCAATGGTTGCCCTGCAACCGCGCATTTGCCGTGCCGTGCACCATCTCCGGTCCCGTCGCCCCCTATACCCGATCGACGGCGCGCCCGGCGGGCTGGCAGTGGCGGATCCCGTTGCAACACCGGATCGGCAATGGTCACGTCTATTGTGACCGCTATATCAACGACCAGGACGCGGTCGATTTGTTGATGAACAATCTTGAAGGCGAACCGATTGCCGATCCCAAGCAATTGTTTTTCACGACGGGTAAACGCAAGAAATTGTGGAACCGCAATTGTATTGCCATTGGACTGTCGGGCGGGTTTCTTGAACCGCTGGAGTCCACCAGCATTGATCTGATCCAGAGCGGGATTTTGAACCTGGTCGCGCTGTTCCCGGAGAAGCAATGCGCGGCTTCGGATGTCGATGAATATAACCGGCTGATGGATCTCGAATATGACCGCATTCGTGATTTTCTGATGCTGCACTATGTGCTCAATCAGCGCGACGAGCCATTTTGGCGCGATATGCGGGAGATGGTCTGGCCTGACAGTCTGAGAGAGAAAATCGAGGCGTTCAAACGACGCTCCATCGTGCCGCAATATGACCAGGGGCTGTTTCAGCCGGCAAGCTGGCTTTCGGTCCTTATCGGGCAGAATCTGTTGCCGGAAGCCTGGGACCCTCGGGTTGATGCGATGACCGGTGACGAGCTTTCGACCCGTTTGCAGCGGATCAGAACATCGATTGAGACCGGCGTCGACCATATGCGCGATCATCGGGCATTTATCGAAAGCTATCGGGCCTGCTTTGTCGGAACAGAGGCAAAACCAGCATGAATGGCGGCGGTCAAAGAGTGAAGCGGATTGCCCTTTTCGGCAAGGGATATGCCCTTTGGCCGGTTGCGGCTTTGATCAGCCAAAATCTTCCGGCTGATATCGAGCTGATCGCTGTTGAAGAGCCGGAGGACGCTGATCCTGTGGCGATCACTATCCGTCTGGATGATCCGCTTCTCCTCCAGTTGGGAATCAGCGCAGAAGATTTGCAGGCGGCGAGCAGCGCGACATTTTCCTTGGCGACGGAATTGCGGGACTGGTGCGATACTGGCAGCCAGTTTTTCATGACTGGTTCAGGAGATCTGCCGGACGTCGAGAATATTGCCATCCACCAGATCATGCTGCGCGCGGCCTTGATCTATGACCAGCCGGACCGACTGGCCTATCTCTATCGACCCTTCCGGCTGCCGGCCCGGGCTGCAGAGGCTGGAAAATTTGCCTTGCAATCCAGCGATCCGCGATCTCCACTCAGCATGCTGCGGCCAACCGTTCAGATGGATGGCACGGACTATGCCGCGCTGATGAAGAAGATAATTCCAAACAAGCGGATGGAGCGTGTCGAGGCCCGGCCAAAGGCCGCGCACACGGCTTCTGGCTCTGGAATCATTGAGGGGATCGAGCTGGATAACGCTCTCATGGTCAAGGCCGATTTATATATCGACGTTTCCGGCGCTCTAAGCGGTCTTGCCGGTGTCGACTCTCAATCCGACTGGTATTCGATGGCTGGCGGAATTCCCTTTGACCGGCGGCTCACCGTCGAAGGTCTGGAAACGCCGCTGCAGCGAGAACGCCATGCGGTTGCGACGGCGATGGAGGGCGGACTGTTGATCAACACGCCGCTTCGGCAAACATCCGTCACCGAGCTGCTATATGCCTCAAACGCGTTGGCCGACGACGCCGAGCAGACATGGATCGACAATGGTGCGAAAACGGACAGCTTTGACCCAGGATATATCATCCGGCCATGGGCCGGTAATCTCCTTCGACTGGGCCGTGCTTCGTCCTGTTTCGGACCGTTTCTCTCTGCTGACATGACGATTTTGCAGCATCAGGCCATCCTCCTGTCGCGCCATTTGCCGGTGCATCTCGACATGACGGTTGAGGCGAGAGAATTTAACCGGCGGCATCTGGTTGTGGCGGAGCAAGTGCGGGATTTTGTGCAATTGCCCTTCGCGCTGAACCGCCGCGACGATGCGCCATGGGCCAGCGCTCGCCACAGCGATCTGCCCGACAGTCTGGCCATTCGACTGGAGCAATTTCGCAGCCGGGGACGGTTCGTTGCGTTTGACGGTGAAATATTCGATGGGCAAAGCTGGATCGACCTGATGATCGGCTTTGGCATCGTCCCGGAACGCTATGATCCGATGGCCCAGTCGCTCGACATGACCAATATAGCCCGCCGGCTGAAAAGGCTCAGTACCGCCTTTGATCACGCCTTGGGCGCGATTCCGGAATAGCCAAGGGCAGTCGGTATGTTCGACATCACCCTGTCCGTTCTGACCAGTCTCCCAGTTCAATCTGATGCACAAATAACTTTTACCTCAATAGCCGAAGTGGCATCATGTGATAACGAACCACTTGGAGCCTGATAACCATGTTGAAAACGCGAGTGGCTGTCTTTGCCTTAGCCCTTCTGATCGCATTTCCGGCGCACGGGGAGACCGTGAGCGAAGTCTATAAAGAATGGCTGACGGCGTTCAATTCTGGTGAGAAGGCCGCAATACGCGCTTTCTACGCTGAACGAATGGACGATCCGCAGGCGGCGTTCGCGATTGACACAGCAGCAGCCACGTGTGGCTTCGATCCGGTCCGCGTGGAGGACAGGGCAGATCGTAAAATGACTGTCCTTCTGGCCGAGCGCTGCTTTCCTGCGCTTCAGCGTCTGGACATCGAACTGGATCCGAGGGGAGAAAAAAAGCTAGCCACGCTCGATTTGAAGCCCCTGGCGCTCCCCGTTGAAGCTGCGGATAATCTGGTGGCGGCATTCGCTGACCGGCTTTCTGCGCGCAACGAGTTTGCCGGATCGCTGCTGATCGCGCAGGATGGCAAGCCGCTGTTGGAACGCAGCTGGGGAACGATCAAAGAGGGCGAGAGCGTTCCGATAACACTGGATACGCCGATGTTTTTGGCTTCGGCGGGAAAGATGTTCACAGCGGTATCCGTTCTTCAGCTCGCCGATGCGGGCCGGATCAACCTCGATGCCCCGCTGGGCAGCTACCTGACGGATTACCCCAATGCCGAAATGGCCAAGGTCACCATCCGTCAATTGCTTCAGCATCGAGGCGGTGCAGGCGACACTGCTATTCTTGGGCGGAATGACAGCGACAATCGCGCGCGGGTTCATACGATCGATGATATCATCGCGCTGAACGGTGATAGAGCCCCCAATTTTCCGCCGGGCACCGAGTCGGAATATTCAAACTATGGTTTCATTCTTTTGGGCGCAGTGATCGAGCAGGTCAGCGGGCAAAGCTATTACGACTATGTCGCAGACCACGTGTTTGCCCCCGCTGGCATGACCGGAGCCAGCTACCCTGACAACGACAACAGGCAGGGTGTCGCAACCGGTCTGACGACCTTTTACGGCGAAGAAGATGCGCTCGTTTCAAATGAGGAGGTGCTGCCGTGGCGGGGAATGCCGGATGGAGGCGGCGTCGCGACCGCTCACGATATGTTGAAATTCTTTAATGCCTTGCGAGCTGGAAAATTGCTGTCTCCAGAGATGTTCGAGCTTGCGACCGCGCCCGGACAGACGTCCTGGTATGGCGCGGGCTTCGTGACCGGTTCGAAGCCCTATGAGAGCTGGGGCCATGGCGGAAATTCTTATGGAATGGATGTCGCTATCCATCATTATCCTGCTGTAAATGCCACCTTCGTTTGTCTCTCGACAAGAGACATGGCGTGTAATCGCCTCATCTGGTCCTGGACCCCAAAAGTTCTCGGTTTGACTGAATAGCGCAACTCATGCGTCGACGAAGGTCAGCTGTCGGGGGTGCTCCGCGGCCGCTTTTCATTGGTCGTCAAATCATTCCGGATTACCGTGTCAGGTGCCTAGAATAATGTGCACCGTAACCGTTCATCCCGATACTATTCGATGAAACTTCAGGAACCGGGCCGGTCGCCCATCGTTTCGCCGAGACGCACCGCTCTCTCGGCTGCCCAGTCGTCCGAAAAGGCAATCGTGTCCTGTCGGAACAGCATCACGATCGTGGAACCGAGCAGGAATCGTCCCATTTCCTCACCCTTTTCGAGCGTGATATTCTGGTCGGCATAGGTCCATTGCACAATCTTGTCGGCGGGCTTTGGCTTGACGATGCCGTGCCAGACCGTTGCCATGCTACCGACGATTGTTGCTCCGACCAGCACCATCACGAACGGGCCATGCTCCAGTGATTCAAACACGCATACCACCCGCTCGTTTCGTGCGAAAAGATTGGGCACGCCTCGCGCCGTCGTGGGATTCACGGAAAACAGCGAGCCCGGCACGTAGGTCATTCTTACAAGCCTGCCATCGCAAGGCATATGCAGGCGATGGTAATCCCTGGGTGACAGATACAGATTGGCGAAGCTGCCGTTCCGAAATGTTTCTGCCAGTGCGGCATCACCGCCAAGCAGCTCGGTCGTTGTAAAGGAATGGCCCTTTGCCTGGAAGATGCGGTGGTTATCAATCGCCCCAAGCTGACTGATCGCGCCATCCACCGGGCAAGCAAAGTCCGCTGTGGTGATCGGTCGCGCGCCGGCTTTGAGCGGACGGGTAAAGAAGGCGTTGAAGCTGCTATAGCTGGCGATGTCCGGATTTTCGGCCTCGCTCATATCGACCAAATATTTGCCGACAAACCAGCGTATCAGCCGGGTCGTTAGCGCGCCTTGTTCTGCTCTGGCTATGCGGCCGGCAAAGGCCGTGAGGCCGCGCTTTGGCAGTATGTACTGAGACGCGACTTTCAGACGTTCGATCAATTTTTAATTCGCATTATCGCTCAATCGGCCAGTTCAACCTGCCGGACATCATAGCCGGCCTTGTTGAGATCGACGATCAGGCCTTCGAGTTGCTCGCGGTCCTTGGCTTCGCATTCGATATCGGTGATCAGGCCCTTGGCCGGCAGGTTGGTGAAAACCCGCTGGTGATAGACCTCGATGATATTGACCTCATGCTCGGCAAATTGCTTCACGACATTGTAAAGCGCACCGGGCTGGTCGCGCAGATGCAGACGCAGGCGCGCGAGGCGGCCCGAGCGGGCGAGGTCGCGCAGCAGAACATTGGCGAGCAGGCGGGTGTCGATATTCCCGCCGCACAGCACCAGGCCGACCTTTTCGCCCGCAAATTTTTCCTTGTTGGCCAGCAACGCGGCCAGTCCTGCGGCACCGGCACCTTCGACCACGGTTTTTTCAATCTGCAACAGCAGGCTCACCGCGCCTTCCAGCTCTGCTTCGCTGACCAGCAATATCTCGTCGACATATTTCTTGATGATTGCGGCGGTAAATTCGGAAGGGTTGCGAACGGCAATGCCTTCGGCCAGCGTATCGCCGCCAGCCGGCAGTGTTTTGCCGTTCAATTTTCCGTACATGCTGGGGTAGAGACCAGCCTGTACGCCGGTCATCTTGATCCCCGGCTTGATTGCGGCTGCTGCGGTCGACATGCCGGAAAACAGCCCGCCGCCGCCAATCGGAATGATCAGCCGTTCCAGATCTGGAATGGCCTCGAGCATTTCAATGGCGACTGTACCCTGTCCAGCGGCGACGCGCGGATCATCAAAAGCATGGATATAGGTCAGGCCCCGTTGCTCCGAGAGCAGCATGGCATGCGCATAGGCTTCATCATAATTGCTGCCAAAAATCACGATTTCGGCGCCATGACCGCGGGTCTGCTCAACCTTCACCATGGGTGTCGTGCTCGGCATCACGATTGTCGCAGGAATGGAAAGATTCTTGGCATTATAGGCCAGACCCTGGGCATGATTGCCGGCAGAGGCAGCGATCACTCCGGCCTGCCGCTTGCTCTCGTCCATCAGCAATAGCGCGTTGAGCGCCCCGCGTTCTTTATACGCCGCGGTAAATTGCAGGTTCTCAAATTTGAGGTAAACCTCCGCACCGCTGAGTTCCGAAAGAGTAATGCTCTTCAGCGTCGGCGTGTGCACGACGCGGTCTTTAATGCGTTCATGCGCGGCTTTCACATCAGCGAAGTCAAACGAGGGCAGGGCGGTGGTCTGGGTGTCATTCATAATGCCAGTGCCCCTAACGCATCTGGTCATCGAGGGAAACAATCATTATGGCCTTATCAGGGGACAAGGAAATCTATGGCAAAAATTGCATTTATCGGAATCGGTGTGATGGGCGGGCCGATGGCCGGGCATCTGGTCAAAGCGGGTCATGAGCTGACGGTTTATAACCGCAGCAGAGCCAAGGCGGAGGCCTGGGTGAGCGCACATGGTGGAACGCTGGCGGACAACCCGGCTGACGCAGCCCGGGGCAAGGAGATCGTGATCACCTGCGTCGGCAATGATGACGATCTGGCCTCTGTAACCATGGGACGCGACGGTGCCTTCTCAACCATGCCGTCCGGTTCCCTGTTCATTGACCATACCACCGTCTCGGCGCGGATCGCGCGCCAGCTGTCGGTGGAAGCGGAAGGACACGCCATTCAGGTCGTTGATGCGCCGGTTTCCGGCGGGCAGGCCGGGGCAGAAAAGGGCAAGCTGTCGATCATGTGCGGCGGCAGCGAGCAGGCCTTTGCGGCTGCGGAATCGATCATGTCGGCCTATGCCGGAAGAATTGTCCATGTTGGTCGTACCGGTGCCGGTCAGACCACGAAAATGTGCAATCAAATTGCTATTGCCGGAGTACTCGAGGGATTGTCGGAAGCGCTGCGTTTTGCCCAGGCCAGCCGGCTGGATCTGGATAAAGTCTATGAAGCCATCTCCGGTGGCGCGGCGCAAAGCTGGCAAATGGACAACCGCTGGGCGACGATGGCGGTTGATGACTTTGATTTCGGCTTCGCGGTTGACTGGATGCGCAAGGACCTTGGGCTGGCCATAGAGGAGGCCCGGACTAATGGCGCGACCATACCGGTCGCCGCGCTGGTCGATCAATTTTATGCTGAAGTGCAAGCCGCAGGCGGCGGTCGCAATGACACGAGTTCATTGGTCTCTCGCCTTCCGAAAAGAACATGAGGAAGGCGAAAGTGATGAGCGGCTGGCTAAAAAGATGGAGCGCAATTTTTTGCGGGGGTGCGACGGCTCTGTTGCTCGTGCCCGGTGCTGCTCAGGCCGACAGTCTGATCGAAAATGTTAACGGCATGACCCTCGACAGCGACGGCGAGGTGATCCGCTTTACTGGAATGCTGATCGACGATGATGGCAAGGTCAAGAAGCTGCTGGACCGTCGCGACAAGCGGCCGCGCGAAGTCGATTTTCAGTTTGATGGCAAAGGTCAGTCTCTGATTCCTGGATTTTTCGACGCTCACGGTCATGTCATGGCCATGGGCTTTGCCGCGCTAACGCTCGACCTTTCCAAGAGCAAGACGCTGGCAGAAGCGCTGGCCATGATCGCTCAATATGCTGCGGACAACCCGAACCGGCAATGGATTATCGGCAATGGCTGGAACCAGGAAGCTTGGGGTCTGGGCCGCTTCCCGACTGCTGCAGAACTCGATGCAGTCGTCCCGGATCGTCCGGTGTTCCTGAGCCGGGTTGACGGTCACGCGGCGTGGGCGAACAGCGCTGCGATGCGGGCGGCCGGTGTTTCCGCCGCGTCCAAAGCGCCCAGCGGCGGCACCATCGCCAAAGAGGGGGGCAAGCCGTCCGGCATTTTCGTCGATGCTGCGATGGATCTGTTTAACGAAGCCATTCCTGAGCCAAAACCGGCGGAGCGCGACTTGGCGCTTGGCAAGGCGCAGGACATCTTGCTGGCAAATGGCGTGACCTCGATCGCCGACATGGGCACGACCCTGCAGGATTGGCAGAGCTTCCGCAGGGCAGGTGACAAGGGACAGTTGAAGATCCGGATCGTTTCCTACGCCTATGGCATAGACAATATGATCGCGATCGCCGGGCCGGGGCCATCACCCTGGCTGTATGACGATCATCTGAAGATGGCGGGGGTAAAGCTCTATATTGATGGCGCGCTGGGATCGCGAGGCGCGCTGCTGAAACAGCCCTATGCAGACATGCCGGGTGAATCCGGTCTGTCGATGCTCACCGCGGCGCAGTTGAAAAACAAGATGAGCCGGGCGGCGATGGACGGATTTCAGACAGCGGTGCATGCGATTGGCGACAAGGCCAATGATGAAGTCCTGTCCGCCATCGAGGAACTGAGCGATACCTACAAGGGGGATCGCCGCTGGCGGGTCGAGCATGCACAGATCATTGATCCCGCCGACATCAGCCGCTTTGCCGAATTCGGGGCGATTGCTTCGATGCAGCCAGTGCATCAAACTT
Organism: Parasphingorhabdus sp.; assembly: GCF_048269865.1. GTDB lineage: Bacteria > Pseudomonadota > Alphaproteobacteria > Sphingomonadales > Sphingomonadaceae > Parasphingorhabdus. The sequence continues at coordinate 231,103 of NZ_JBLWUA010000003.1, forward strand.
CGGACCGGTTGATGGCAGAAGCGCGACTGGGGCCTGACCGCCTTGTCGGCGCCTACGCCTGGAAATCGTTACTCGATTCAGGCGCCGTTTTGGCCTTCGGTACCGACGTGCCGGTGGAATCGTCCGATCCCTTTGCTGGTCTGGCTGCCGCGATGACCCGGGAAGACGCCAACGGACAGCCGTTCGGTGGCTGGATGCCCAGCGAACGTCTGGGCCGGGAACAGGCCTGGCGGGCTTACACGATTGGCTCCGCCTATGCCGCTTTTGCCGAAGACCGGCTCGGCAGCCTCGAGCCGGGCAGAAGGGCCGATTTTCTGATTGTCGATCAGGATATTCTTCTGGCCACGCCCGCGCAAATCAGAAAAACGCAGGTCCTTCAGACCTGGGTCGGGGGCAAGCCGGTATTGGTGAAAAACTGAGCTTTTCTGCCAATAAGGGGTGTTTATAACGCAGGTGCACAAAAAAATTTGCTAATCGGTTGCGGCGAATCGGACAATGCTGTAGATGGTTGGTTCAGAAGGGATATATAAATGATAATCCTTCGTAAAGCAGCAGGGCGCGTGAAGGCTTAATACGAGGTCTTCAAACTTGTAATACGACTCTATTGGAGCACATATATGAAACTCGGTAAATTGGCAGCTAGTTTAGCAGCCGTAACTTTGATTGCAGCGCCTGTTGCAGCACAGGCTTCAAACAGCACTGCACCGGCTTTAGAGCGCGTAGCCGCGACGTCGTCTTCTTCCGAGAAAGTTGAAGGCACATCCGGCGTTTTGCTTGCCGCTCTGGCAGCAGCAGCGGTTATTGCTGGCATCATCATCGTCGCTGATGATGATGATACACCAACAAGCCCCTGAGCGCTGATAAAAAGATTTAAAGAACGGGGCGTTTTGCGCCCCGTTTTTTTTGCCTGTCGCGGTCGCGCCAATTGTCACCAAATATGGTAAATCGCCTTTTCATTTTCTTTGCTGCACTGCATATTGTGCGGGTCGATTCTCTGGAATGAAACAAAAGGCTGGCTTTGTGACTGCACCCGTTCGCTTTCCGCGATTCTTTGTAACAAACCCCAGCCCATGCCCCTATTTGCCCGGAAAAAGTGAACGTAAGGTCTTTACCGAGCTAAATGGCGCGCATACCGATGAACTGAACGACGCGCTCGGCCGGATCGGCTTCCGCCGCAGCCAGAATGTCGCCTATCGCCCCAGCTGCCTGGATTGCAAGGCCTGCGTCTCGGTCCGGGTGATCACCGATGAATTTCGGCCAAGCGCCACCCAGCGCAAACAGATCCGCCGCAATCAGGATCTCGTCGTGGAAGCCTGCGAGCCCTGGGCCACCGAGGAGCAGTTCCAGCTCCTCCAAAAATATCTCGCCAAGCGCCATCCCGGCGGCGGCATGGCCGAAATGGACGAGATGGACTATTCCGACATGGTCGAGCAATCGCCGGTCAAAAGCTTCGTCATCGAATATCGCGAACCGACCGAGGATGGCAGCAAGGGCCGCCTGGTTGGAGCCTGTCTGACCGACCAGCAAGGTGATGGGCTGTCGATGATCTACAGTTTTTTCGACGCGGAACATGGTGAGCGCACCGGTCTCGGCAATTTTATCATCATGGATCATATCCTGCGGGCAAAGAACGCCGGATTGCCTTATGTGTACCTCGGCTATTGGGTCGATGGCTCGCCGCAGATGGAGTATAAGGTGCGCTTTCGTCCGCTCGAGCGGCTGGCGCCGGATGGCTGGCAGAGATTTGACGCTGCCGAACTGCTCAAGCTGCAGCGCTCCAGCTAGCCTCTCAATCCCACTTCCTCAGCAACAAAAAGGCCTGCCACCCGGATCGGGGTGGCAGGCCTTTTTGTTGCCTAGGTCAGGTGATCAGTCGTACATGCAGCGCGCCTGTTGACAGCCCTTGAGCGGAACCGCTTTGGTCGCAGGCTTCCAGCTCTTCTTGGGTGCCGGCTTCCACCGTTTTTTATACGTCGGCTTGCTGTAGACCACTTCTTCTTCAACATAGGTCGTTGTCGTCGTGGTCGTTACCGGCGCCGACTGCACCACAATCGTCGTCACCATCGGTTGTTGCGCAGCGGGATAATAATAGCCCGGAGTATAATAGCCGTTCCAGCCGCTTGGATAGGTCGGATGGCGCTGAGGCGGATAGGGACGCCGATAGGGCGCCGGCGCGCGGCGCTCGTCATAGCCATATTTCTTCAGCAGCGACCGGCATCGGTCCGTGCCCTGATCGATGGCAGCACCGGCGACAGCGCCAAGTCCGCCGCCGATCAGGGTTCCGCCGAGGCGGTTGCCCCGGCCCGCAATGCGGTTGCCGGCCAGCGCACCAATCGCGCCGCCCACGATGGCACCACCGATACCGCTGCTCTTCTTGCACCGTTCCAGATAGGCCAGTTCTTCGGAGCGCCTGCTATCGACGTCAGGATAGGCTGGATAGCCGCGATCGATCTCGCGTCTGCCGTCGGTAATGCCGCAGCCGCGCGGATCATAGCCCGGGTCAATATCGCAGCCGCTGCCCTGGTCCGGACGAGACCCCCAATGAGGCGTCACATTGCCGTCGCCGATGAAGGTGCCGGAATATTGTCCTTCGTAGACCTGGCCGTCGGCATCGCGATAGGTGCCTTGCCATTCCCCCTGATAGCTGCCGTCTTCACGATAGGCACCATTCCAGTCGCCCTGATAGGTCGCCTGATCATCATAATAGCCGTGCGGGGTGGCAACAACGCGGTCATCGCCGATGAAAACGCTTTCATCATAGGTGGCCTGACCGGCGCGATAGCCATCCTGATAGCCCTGATTATACCGGTCCCAATCGACATTGTAGCGGGCGTCCTGCACCACACCATAGCGATCGGTCAGCACGGCATCGTCATAGTAACGCGACCAGCCATAGCCGCTGCTCGGCTGGCTAAGGCCGTAATAGCCGAAGTTTCCGATAAAATAGCTGGGCTGGATGTAGGTCTGCGGCAGCCGGAAACCACGATAAGGCCTGCGATAGCTCCGGTCATATCCCATCCGTCCGCGGCGAACATAGTTGCCGGATCCGTGATAGTTCTTCATCCGATGGAAATTGCCCATATGTTTCATGCCGCGCATATTGCCCATGCTTGGCATCGTCTTGTGGCTGGTTGTAGGCGCAGCCAACACGGTGGAAGCAGCAAAGGGGATCGCAACGGATGGCGCGATCTGTCCACCGACATTCGAGTCGATGGCGGCAATCGCGGATCCTGGTGCGATCGCGAAAACACCGGCAATGCTAGCGAATAAAAGGGTCTTCATGGTTAACAACTCCCTAGTTTCGGACATGCACCGAGCACGTCCGACCGAAATCTGGTTAACAAACATTTACCAGTTTTCGCAGGGTTTGACCATTAGCGGCTTGTAAAATAGAGTAGATCTCGTTTGGTGTCTCGAAATGGGGCGCTTTGATTACCGCAATCTTAACCAAGATTATTAGCGATGGCCCCGATCAGGGCAACCATCGCCTGTTCATCTTCCGTGCTGAAATGATCGGGCAGGGGACTGTCCAGGTCGAGCACGGCGATGATCCTTCCATTCTTCGTCACTGGCACCACCAGTTCACTGCGGCTGTCGGCGTCGCAGGCTATATGACCGGGAAAGGCATGGACATCGGCGACCCGCTGGACATCGCCGGTTGCCGCCGCAGTGCCGCATACACCGGCTCCCATGGCGATCCGGATGCAAGCGGCTTTGCCCTGAAAGGGGCCAAGCACCAGCTCTCCATCGATCACGCGGTAGAAACCGGCCCAGTTGAGACCGGGAACATATTGCCAGATCAAAGCGGCAATATTGGCCATATTCGCGATACCGTCAGGCTCGCCATCGACCAGCGCGACGGCCGAGGATTTAAGGTCATTGTAGAAATCGGCTTTGGATTGATTCTCGTCGATGGCAATATCGAACATCGCTATTTTTCCTGTCCTTGGCGCGATTTTTCATCGCTCGGCTTTTTTACCGGATCATATTTTGCGAACCAGCCCATGATATTGTCTACCTTGGCAATAAGCTGGCTTGGTCTGCGCGCAATAAGATGGGATGCGCCAGGGACCCTGACAAGCACCGTATCGACATTCTGGACCTTCAGAGCGGTATAGAATTGCTCCGCTTCCCAGGCCGGTGTGCGCCAGTCGGCTTCACCCACCATGACCATCGTCGGGGTGGTGACATTGTTGACGATGGACAGCGGCGAACGACGCCAATATTCCTGCGGTTGCTCCCATGGCTGGGCACGAAACCAGTGGCGGCTGACGAAACGGGCAATGTCTCCGGCGAGCGCCATGCTGGTCCAGTTGATCACGGGTTTGACGGTTGCCGCTGCTGCGAAGCGATCGGTTTTGCCGACCGCCCAGGCGGTCAGCACGCCGCCACCCGATCCACCGGTGACGAATAATCTGTCCCTGCTGACATAATTTTTTGCCAGCACAGCGTCGACCACGCTCATCAGGTCATCATAGTCATGGCCAGGATAATCCAGGTCGATCAGCTGGGCAAATTCTTCGCCATAGCCCGTCGAACCGCGCGGATTGGCATAGACGGTGACATAGCCCTCCGCAGCATAGCGCTGGATCTCGGCTGCAAAATAGGGGCCGTACATCGTGTTCGGGCCGCCGTGAATTTCCAGGATCATCGGAAAGGAGCCGTCGGCCCGGAATCCCGGGGGCAGGGCAATCCACGCCTCAATTTCGCGGCCATCATGTGCCGATGTAACCTTTATCTCTTCAATGCGCGCCAGATCCAGATGGGCGAGAGCATCCTCGTTCAACCGCGTCAGTTGGCGGCCGTTGCCATTGCCCCGAGTGAACGCAACTTCCGCAGGCCTGTTCGTGCTGCCTTTTGTATAGGCGATCACCGGGGTGCTGCCGTCGGCCTTGCTGGCTACCGAAAAACTGCCCGCTGCATAGGGTCGGCCGAGGGAGGTGCCGCCGATATCGTCGACCAGATTGCGGACATTACCGGCCAGATCGATCGATACCAGCGTCAATATGCCATCAACTTCGGTTTGTCCGATCAGCGCCCGACCATCCGCTCGCCATGCAATCGCATCGATCGATCGGTCAAAACCGGCGGTCAGGTTGGTGACGCCAGAGCCGTCGGGGGCCATTACATAGACATCCGTCTCCTGATAGGATTTCAACTGATCGTCATAGCCGAGATAGGCGATGCGAGACTGATTGGGCGCAACCTTTGGCGAAAAGTCCGGTCCGTCCCGCTGGGTCAGCGGCGTGACCGTCTCGCTTTCCAGATCCACCCGGTAGATTTCGCTCTCTATCGGATCAAGGTCCGCATCCTCACCATCATTGCCGGTCACCAACAGACTTCCGTTTGTCAGCCATTGCGGTGAATCAAAGCCGTTTTTGCCGTGGGTCACCTGCCGCGGTGTGCCGCCTTCCGCACTCAATATGAAAATCTGGGTTTTTCCCTTGGGCAAATAGCCTGCACCATCAAAGCGGAACACCAGATCATCAACGATACGGACCGGCTTCGCCCATTCTGCGCCTTCCGGGCTTTTGGGGGGCTTGGCAAAGCTCGCGCGTTCGTCCGGAACGAGCATCGAAAACGCGATGGTCTTGCCGTCGGGGGACCAAACCGGCGCGCCAGGTCCCTCTTCCAGTTGAGCGAGTGAAAAACTGTTGCCGCTGTCCTGATAGCGCAGCCTCAGATCCGGCTTGCCGTCGGTCGTTGTCAGATAAACCAGTCGGCTTCCGTCCGGGGACCAGCGGACCGAGGAACTCGATCCCTCGCCGCTAACCAGAGGACGGTGGCTTCCGCTCCGGGTATCGATGGTCCACAGATCGCTGACCACTTTATCGGTGAACTTGTCCATCGATTTGCGGGCATAGATGATCGTGGACCCGTCGGGCGAAATCTGCGGGTCATCGGCATATTCCAGATCAAACACGCGGTCGGCGGTAAACCGGCGGGCATCCCCCCCATCGTTGGCCACAGCAGCGGTGGCGAAGGACGGCAGGAAACATAGTGCGAGTAAATAGCGCGTTTTCATCGATATCCCCTTTTGTAATATGGTTTCCTAGGGGGAACAGGGCGGCATTGCCAAACGGAAACCGTCTCCGGCCTGCGAAAAACAGTCAAGTCGCTTTCTTGCTGTAGCTCACTCCAGCTTCGGTTTGCTGCGCGTTTTTTTCACCGAAGCCTTTTTCTTTTTCGTTTCAACCCGCCGCGCCTTCGCGGCTCTGCTCGGGCGGGTTTTTATCCGCCGCGCATCGCGCCGATGGGCTTCCTCTATCATATCCGCGACCCGCCGCCGCGCCTCGGCGCGGTTGGCTTCGCGGGTCCGGTGCTCGCGGACCGTCAGGACCAGTTCGCCGCCGCTGGTCATTTTGCGGCCTGCCAGTGTTCTCAATTTGCGAAAGGCATAAGGCGCCAGCCTGAGGGCGTAGATGTTGACCCGCATCTGAACCGCAGTCTCGACCTTGTTGACATTTTGACCCCCAGGTCCGCTGGCAGCCAGAAATGTTTCGGTGATCGCGCTTTCGGGAATTTCAACCATATTGGTTTACTAGCCGCAACCCGTTGTGCGCAAAAGGCCTTGTTAAGGAAGCTTGCCAAATCCTCACCAAATGTCATTTCGTTCGGGTCAATTTGCTCCGAAATGTCACTGCCGAAAGTGAAACTGGACCAATTTTGCATGCGAGACACAAAAAAGTTAACTTTTTTTCTGGCAATGCAAGGGGTCCGGGAATGACTCATTTCTGCGGGTTACAGAGTCATAAGCCACCTCGCGACTCGTGCTGAATCCTGCCTTAGGGAAAAATTAACCTTTTACGTTCATTCATCTTATGGTTAATAAATGATCCATAGGGTCGACAAGTTATCGATCTGGATTGAGTAATTGAGAAAAAGGGGCTGCCTGATGCGCGTGCTGCTGATTGAAGATGAACCAACGACTGCAAAAGCGATCGAGCTGATGCTGACGACTGAAGGTTTCAACGTATATACCACCGATCTCGGCGAAGAGGGCCTCGATCTGGGCAAGCTCTATGATTATGATATCATCCTGCTCGATCTGAACCTGCCAGACATGCATGGTTATGATGTGCTCAAAAAGCTGCGGGTGGCGAAAGTGCAAACCCCTGTTCTCATCCTTTCCGGCATCAGTGAAATGGACAGCAAGGTCCGCTCCTTTGGCTTTGGCGCGGATGACTATGTTACCAAGCCTTTCCACCGGGATGAACTGGTCGCTCGTATTCACGCTGTCGTGCGCCGGTCCAAGGGCCATTCGCAAAGCGTTATCCGTACCGGCAAACTCGCGGTGAATCTTGATGCGAAGACGGTCGAAGTCGACGGCAATCGCGTGCACCTGACCGGGAAGGAATATGCGATGCTGGAACTGTTGTCCCTTCGAAAGGGAACGACACTGACCAAGGAAATGTTCCTCAACCATCTCTACGGCGGAATGGACGAGCCAGAACTCAAAATTATCGATGTCTTCATTTGCAAGCTGCGCAAGAAGCTGTCTCTGGCCTGCGGCGGTGAAAATTATATCGAAACGGTCTGGGGCAGGGGATATGTGCTCCGGGACATGGAAGAAGAAGCCGGACCGACCGCGCAAGTCGCCTAACCCGCGTAGTTCTCACTACCCAAAATATCTGTTTGTCAGAATAACATGGCGGAGCCTCTTGGCTCTGCCATTTTTACGTGGCCGTATCGAGATACCAGCGGTCCGACCCCTGCAGCCCGAGTGCGGTAAGCTTGTCGGAATAATAGGCGCCGGTGTCGATGCCGATGCGCGTGCCGGTCTCCAGGACATCATCGTTTATCGTGTGGCCGTAAACGATCACCTTTTCATAGGGTTCCGAGGTGGACAGAAAGTCCTCGCGGATCCAGCGCAGGTCCTTTTCCCGCTGTTCGGAAAGCGGGACGCCCGGGCGGACGCCCGCATGGACAAACGCATAGTCTCCGATGATGATCTGATTTTCAAAACTGGCGACGAAATCCACGTGGCTTTGCGGCAATAGCTGGGGGACCCGCTCGGCCAGCTGAGTCATATCCAGTTCGATATATTCCTGCATCGTGATGTCATAGCTCAGAATGGTTTCACGTCCGCCAATGCGATTGAAAAAACGGACGGATTTTTCATCGCCAGTGGCTGCGGCGAGATAGACCTCTTCATGATTACCCATCAGGAAGCGGACATTGCCTCTTTCCGCCATGAGTCTCATCGCCGTATCCAGCACTCCGGCGCTGTCCGGACCACGATCGACCAAGTCGCCCAGAAAGATGATTTCGCTTTCAGCCAGCCCCCGTTCCTGATCATCCTTGATGATCTTGGTGAGCAGTGCCTGCAAAAGGTCATTGCGGCCATGCACATCGCCGATCGCGTAGACCCGCCGCCCTTCCGGGACCGTCGCGCTATCAATAGGCTTGGCGGGCTTTTGTCGGCGTAAAAGACGTTTGAGCATGATGCCTAACATTGTGTCTGGAGAACGGGCGATTCAAGGGTGGCGTGGAAATTTATCCCGCCGCGTCTCTATAGACATATAATTATCTTAATGACTGCTGAAAATTTCAGTTTTCCGGAGTGAAACTCAGCCCGGCCTTGTCTTCCAGCCGCTTGACGAGCTTTTCGCCCATCAGCGCACCGGCAGTCCAGACGCCGCCGCCCTGGCTGATCTTGTCCTGGGCCAGACAAAGTGCCGATTCCGCGATCATCTTGGAGGTCGATCCATAGCCCGGATCCTTGTCACCCTTCACGCTGAGGCTGGCGCTTTCACCGTCTTCAGTTGCGCCAATGAAAACAACGTCATAATAGCCATTCTCACGCTGCTCCTTAGTCGGGCCTTCGCCTGGCTTCGGCGTGTCATCGCCGCCGAACGGATTGGCCTTGGCCATCATCTCGGCGGCCTGTTTGCCGAGGTCGCCCGGGCTGGTCACCACCATTTCATCATATTTGAAGTCTTTCCCGTAAGGAAAATCGAGCAAAAAGTTGGTCCGGTGGACATTTTTCGTGTTGATCGGTGCCATGACGAACGGCGCGACCCAGCTGTCGATCGTCTTGTCATATTTCGGGATCAGCATATTCGGCTGATCGGGCCCTTTGAAGCCGGGTGTGAGGCTAAAGCTGCTGCCCAAGATCTTCACAAGAGACGGATTTTTGGCCAGCGCTTTCATGGTGGCGCCGAGGCTTGCTGCGGTGCCGCCGGAGACTGCACCCTCCATCGCGCGCACCCGGCCGCGGATCCGGCTAGCCGGCTTGCCGAAATTTTTCTGCATATGCTTCTGCAGCATCAAGACCCCGAGATCAAAGGGGATGGAGTCAAATCCGCATGAAAAACAGATCTGTGCGCCCGATTCCTCAGCCGTTGCCTGATGTTTGTCGATCATCTCGCGCATCCATCCCGGCTCACCGCAAAGATCCACATAATGCGTCCCATGCTTCACACAGGCTGCAACAACTTCGTCTCCATATAATTGATACGGACCAACCGTCGTCAGCACCACCTTAGTACGGCTTGCCATCATGTCGATTGATGCCGGATCGTCGGAGTCGGCAACCACCAGCGGCGTGTCCTTCGGCGCGCCGATCAGATCGCGAACCTCTTCCAGTTTTTCGAGACTGCGTCCGGCCATCGCCCATTTGGCAGCATTTTTTGCGCCACCATATTGCTGGACCATATACTCCGCTACCAGACGACCGGTATAGCCGGTCGAACCATAGATGATGACGTCAAATTCAGGCGCTTCAGACATTGCGGGGCTCCTAGATTATATTTTTCGCTGTTTATGGCCTACAGCTTTGGCAGAGTCACACCTTTTTGCCGCATATATTTCCCGGACCGGTCGGCATAGCTCGTTTCACAGGGTTCGTTGCCCTTGAGGAACAGAAACTGGCAGGCGCCTTCATTGGCATAGACTTTCGCGGGGAGGGGGCTGGTGTTCGAAAATTCCAGAGTGACATGGCCCTCCCATTCGGGTTCGAGTGGCGTGACATTGACGATGATCCCGCACCGGGCATAGGTTGATTTGCCAAGGCAGATCACCAGGACATCGCGGGGAATACGAAAATATTCGACTGTGCGAGCCAGCGCAAAACTGTTCGGCGGAATGATGCAGCAGTCGGTTTTGCGATCGACGAAGCTATTCTCAGCAAAATTCTTCGGATCAACGATAGCGTTGTCGACATTGGTGAATATCTTGAATTCATCCGAGACACGAGCATCATAGCCATAGGAAGAAAGGCCATAGCTGATGCATCCTTCCCGTTTCTGGCCCTCGACAAAGGGCTCGATCATACCGGCGCGCTGCGCCTCTTCGCGGATCCATCGGTCTGACAAAATGCTCATATCATTTTCCTGCTGGTAGTCATGGTCGCACTACGTTCCAGTTTATCGGGCCGTCAACCCCGCTGATACGGCGCATATCGGAAGCCCGCCACATCACCCAAGGTTTGGTGGCATAGTCGGGCGGGAAAAAATTCTCTTCGAGCCAGAATGTCCGGTCAATACCGCTGCTGATGTTATAGAATTCTTCGAACTCACGGGAGACTTCGATGATCGCTGGCTTGCCGCTGTGAGACTCGATCTGGTTGAGAAATGTGTTCAGTTCGCTGAGCACGAGTGCGCGACCAGGCCGGTCTCCGCAGCCATTGTCAAAGCCCAGTCGAACCGCAGGTGGCAGCATGTTTTCGCCGCGCGGGACTGTAGTGACGAAGATCGTCGCCTGATCGGTCGCCAGGCGACAGAGCGAATATTCATGGAACGCGCCGTAGCGAATACCGGCCTCGCGGGCCCCCTTCATGTTTTCGGCGAAATTCCGATCGCGCAGGTCGGCTCCGGCCGTTGCCCTGATATAGGCGAAATCGACCCCGGTCGCGCCCGCGACATGCCATGTGATCTTGCCATGGCTCTGATCCACCGAAATGCCCTGCACCGGATATTGGTCGCGAGCAGGTGCCCAGGTGATCGCAATATTGCGCAGAATGAAGGCGATCACCAGCAGCACCACGACGATCGTGGCAAAGCTCAACAGTGTTTTTCTTATGGTACGATTAGCCACCCTGATTCCCTGATACGCAGCGGAAAAGACTCAATTTTTGATATGCAGAACGCAGATTAATGTGAAGAGGCGCCGCGCAGTCTTGAAATCAACTTCGATCTTTCCCTCCAGCCGTTCGACCAGCAGTTCCGCGCCCTGATCATGGACTCCCCGCCGGGCCATATCAATGGTTTCAATTTCTGCCGCGCTGGCCTTTCGGATAGCCTGATAATAGCTGTCACAGATCGCGAAATAGTCGCGGATCGGTCGCCGAAACCGGCCAAGCGCGAGAATCAGTGTCTCTAACGGTTCGCCATTTTCGCGACCGATCGAAATCACCAGACGGCCTTCCTGAACACTAAGCTGAAGCTGGTAGGGCCCGGCGTAGCCATCGGCATGTTGCTTGAGGGGCTTGAAATGGTTTTCTTCGATCAAATCAAAGATCGCTATCCGCCGTTCCTGCTCGATATCGGCGTTGCGCCACAATATCGTGGCCTCGTCGAGTTCGACGGATATGATGCGCGGATCAGACATTCCGCCCTGTTGCCGCAGCGCCGAGCTCAGGACAAGGGTTTTTGCAGCACAGAGCGCGTCAGATTTTTGTCCACAGGACTGTCCCCGACAGTTTCCGGATTTTTGCAGCGGCCCCTTGCCCTGAATCGATTCAGCGTCGATGAAGAAGCATGGTCGGATTGATGCGTTTCGAAAATGATGAGAATGAAGGTCAGCGCCTGCCGCGCAATGTCGAGGCGGAGGCGACCTTTCTTGGCGCGCTGCTGATCGATAACCGGGTTGCGGAAGATGTGCAGATTCGGCTGCGGCCAGAGCATTTTTACGAGCCGCTGCATGGCCGGATTTACGAGCAGGCGCTGAAATTGCTCGACAAGAATATGGTTGTCACGCCGGTGACGCTGAAGCCCTATTTCGAGTCGGACGAGGCGATGCGGGCACTCGGCGGGCCGTCCTATCTTGCAAAGCTGACCGGGGATGGTGCCGGTTTGATCGGCGCCCGTGACTTTGCCAATCAGATCTACGATCTGGCGTTGCTGCGGGAATTGGTCAGTGTGGGGCGGACATTGGTCGAAAGCGCGTTGGACACCAGCGAGACCGTGGATCCGAAGGAGCAGATCGAAGAAGCGGAAACGGCGCTCTATCGCGTGTCCGAAGGCGAAGCGCAGGAAGGAGGCGTGCGATCGTTCCTCCAGGCGTCGACCGAGGCCCTGAACAATGTCGAGCGTGCGTTTAACAGCGGCGGCAAGGTGTCCGGCATCACGACCGGCCTGACCGACGTCAACGCCAAAATGGGCGGCCTCCACAAGAGCGATTTGCTGATCCTCGCCGGACGTCCCGGCATGGGGAAGACATCGCTTGCGACCAACATTGCTTTCAACGCTGCCAATCGCTTCCGTCGAGACATGGAAGACGGTATCGCACCAGAGGATTCCCTCGGCGCGCGAACAGCTTTTTTCAGTCTGGAAATGTCCGCGGATCAGCTCGCAACCAGAATTTTGTCCGAGCAGGCGGAAATCAGCTCCGAAAAATTACGAATGGGATCGATCAGCCGGGACGAAATGCACCGGCTTGCCATGGCATCGCGCGAATTGCAGGATCTGCCCTTGTTTATCGATGATACGCCGGCACTGACAATTGCAGCGTTGCGGACCCGCGCCAGGCGGTTACAGCGACGGCAGGGCATTGGTCTGATCGTGGTTGACTATCTCCAGCTGTTGCAGGGCTCTGGCCGCGCAAACGACAACCGGGTGAATGAAATTTCCGAGATCAGCCGTGGGTTGAAGACGCTGGCTAAGGAGCTGCAAGTTCCGGTGATGGCGCTGTCACAGTTGAGCCGTGCGGTGGAAAGCCGTGAGGATAAGCGCCCGCAACTGTCCGATTTGCGCGAATCCGGTTCGATCGAGCAGGATGCCGATATCGTGATGTTCATTTTCCGTGAGGAATATTACCATCTTGCGGTCAAGCCCGATCAGCCCGACGGCAATTCAACGCCGGAGCAGATTGCCAAATATTCTGCCTGGGAAACCGATCACCAGAGCAAGGTGAACAAGGCGACCGTGATTGTTGCCAAGAACCGGCAGGGCTCGACCGGCAATATCAATCTCAGCTTCCTGAGCGAATTTACCAAATTTGGTGATCTGGCCTATGGCGACGGTCCGGAGGAATATTAGACCGCGTCTGTCGCAAGAAACCGCGACGCGATCCTTTGCCACCGCGGATTTCCTGCTCATTCAAATTTTGTGCGGTCGATAAGCAATGGCCGGTCAGAAAATCGGGTCATTCGCTCCATTATCATCCGCATCCGGCAATGCTGTCACATCTTCGTGAATCCCGCATTCGGACTTGTCCCATCCGCGCCAGCGTCCAGCGCGAGGATCTTCGCCGGGTAGCACCTTGGATGTGCAGGGCGCGCAGCCGACCGACAGATATCCCTCCGCTTCCAGGGGATGGCGCGGCAGATCATGCTTCTCGAAATAGGCTTCCAGATCATCCTTGATCCAGTCGCCCAGCGGATTGATTTTCAGACGCCCATCGTCGATCTCGAAGCGCGGTATATTGTTGCGGGTCACCGACTGGAACGCCTTGCGGCCTGAAATCCAGCTATTGAGACCGGCCTTGGCGCGGGCCAGCGGCTCGACCTTGCGGATTTCGCAGCAGCCATCCGGATCAAAAGACCAGCGCAGACCGTTTTCGTCTTTCTCTGCCAATATCGCGGGATCGGGGGAAACAATATTGCTGTTCTTGATGCCAAGTTTCTCAATCAGCGTCTCGCGATAGGCAAGCGTTTCCGGGAACATCTTAAGCGTGTCGACAAAAGTCACCGGGATCGTCGGATCGACCTCCGCGACAAGATGCAGCAGCACCGCACTTTCAGTGCCGAAGGACGAAACAACAGCGACTTCGCCCAACTGACGCTCATCAAAAAGCGCTGTCAGCATGGTTGTGGTGTCGACTCCCTCAAAGCGTTGATTGAGAGCATCCGCGTCTGCCTGGGTAAAATCCGGGCGAACGTCGATCGTATCGATTTTTCTGGCTGCATCACCCATGGCGGAGTCTCCAGATGGGGGTGCGCTGGTCTGTTGTTGCTTGATAGACATGTTCGTAGCGCGTCAACGCCTCTTCCATATGTTTGGGATTAATCGGTGAGTCAGGCGCGAAGGCGTCGAAACCGCAGCGCCGCATATAAGCTACCTGGTCAACCAGCACGTCTCCGCTGGCGCGCAATTCTCCGGTATAGCCGGACTCGCGCAGGATTTGCGCTGACGAATAGCCGCGACCGTCACCGAACACGGGGAAGCTCACTTCAACCAGCGACAGCCGGTCGAGATAGGGGAGCAGTTGCCGGGCATCTTCGCCGGCTTCAATACGGACGGCTGTTGCGTTCGACTGTTCCAGAAAAGACTCCAGCGAAACCGCCGGTTCTTCATGGACGTCGTCATCGCGCAAACGGATTGCATCAACCATATATGGCCTCCTTGAACTTTTCCATGCCAACGCGGCGATAGGTATCGATAAACCGTTCGCCATCCTCGCGTTGATCAAGATAGAGATCGGTGACGGTTTCGATCGCATCGATCACACCATCTTCATCAAAGCCGGGGCCGGTTATCTTGCCGAGGCTGGCGTCTTCAGCGCCCGATCCGCCGAGCAGCAGTTGGTAATTTTCCGTACCCTTCCGATCGACACCCAGAATACCGATGTGGCCGGCGTGATGATGCCCGCACGCATTGATGCAGCCCGATATCTTCAGTTTCAGTTCGCCCAGTTCCCGCTGGCGGCCAAGATCGGCGAAACGCTCGCTGATTTTCTGGGCCAGGGGAATGGACCGGGCATTGGCGAGACTGCAATAATCCAGACCGGGGCAGGCGATGCTGTCGGTGATCAGATCGAGATTGGCTGGTGCCAGGCCCGCTTCGTCGAGCTTTTGCCAGATTGCGTAGAGGTCACTCTTCTTCACGTGCGGCAGAACGATATTCTGGCTGTGCGTGACACGCAGTTCGTCGAAGCTGTACTGCTCGGCCAGATCCGCCATTAGGTCGATCTGGGCCGACGTCGCATCGCCGGGAATGCCGCCACGCGGTTTCAGGCTGATGGTGGCGATCGCATAGCCACTCTGCTTGTGCTCGGAGGTGTTCTGATCTACCCACAGCGCAAAATCAGGGTCTGAGAGATCCAGTTCATCGCTGGCCTGTTTGTCAAACGGAGGGTCGGCGAAAAATTCGGTGATCCGCGCCAGTTCTTCGATTGGAGGATTGAGCCCCAGCTGCTTCATGTGGGCAAATTCTTCTTCGACCTGCCGGGTATATTCCTCCGCACCCAATTCGTGCACGAGGATCTTGATCCGCGCTTTATATTTATTATCGCGACGCCCGTAGCGGTTATAGACTCGGAGGCAGGCCTCGGCATAGCTGATCAGCTCATCGGCAGGGACGAAGCTCCGGATTTCCGGCGCGATCATCGGCGTGCGGCCCATGCCGCCACCGACGAAGAATTTTGCGCCGAGTTCGCCGGCTTCATTTTTCACCAGCTGGATACCGATATCATGCAGCCGCATCGCCGCCCGATCGGTATCGCTGGCGATAACGGCAAATTTGAATTTGCGCGGGAGATAGGAAAATTCCGGGTGAAAACTCGACCATTGCCGCAATATCTCTGCCCACGGGCGCGGATCGACAACTTCGTCGGCGGTGGCACCGGCGAATTGATCGGACGATATATTGCGGATGCAATTGCCGCTGGTCTGGATGGCATGCATTTCCACAGTGGCCAGTTCCGCGAGAAGGTCCGGCGCTTCTTCCAGCTTGATCCAATTATACTGGATATTCTGCCTCGTGGTGAAATGCCCGTAATCCCGGTCATATTTGCGCGCGATATGCCCGAGCATCCGCATCTGCTTGCCGTTCAGCGTGCCATAGGGAATAGCCACTCGCAGCATATAGGCATGAAGCTGAAGATAGAGTCCGTTCATCAGCCGCAGAGGCTTGAACTGATCCTCCGTGAGATCGCCGGCAAGCCGACGCTTTACCTGATCGCGGAATTCTTCGACCCGCGTGTCGACCATTTTCTGGTCATATTGGTCATATTGATACATGTTAAATCACCCATTCGGCGGCGTCGGGATCAGCCGGCTTTAATGTCAGGTCGGGCCGAACGGTTGGGCCAAGGGCGCGCACCCGGTCCTTGATATGGGCCGGCCTCGGACCATCTTCTGTCTGTTCGGCACTGATGATATAGGGGGCGTTGACGCGGCGAGCGGCCTCTTCCCGGTGGAGGATCGCTTCTCCCTGATCACCGACGTCGGCTGCATCCTTGACGAAACGCGACCAGTCCAGACCGGTCCACCAGATAACGTCTCCGGTTTTCAGGTCATTGCCCGTCAAAATATTCATGCAATCACTCCCGCCATTTGCGCAAATTCCAAAAATTTGTTTTCCGCATCGCCATATCGGGCGACGTCTCCGACCACCAGAAGCGCCGGACTCTGGACGTTCTCGCGCCGCACCATATCTCCGAGGTCGGTCAGCAATGTCCGTATCGCGCGAAAATTCTCGCGTGTCCCGTTCTCCAGCACAGCGACGGGCAGGTCAGGGGACACCCCGTCGGCGATCAGTTTTTCGACGATCGCCTCGGCATTGGCGACGCCCATATAGATAACCAGCGTGCGCCCCTTTCCGGCAAGGCCGGACCAGTTCTGATCGGACAGGCCTTTGCATTGGCCCGCTACGAAGGAAACGGCACTTGATGCATCGCGGTGGGTTAGTGGCATTCTCGCTTGGGCCGCGCAGCCGAGAGCGGCGCTGATGCCGGGAACGACTTCAACCTCTACGCCAGCAGCGATGCAGTCATCCGCTTCTTCACCGCCGCGTCCGAATATGAATGGATCACCGCCCTTAAGCCTTACGACCAGATGGCCGTTTGCCGCTTCGCTAACCAGAATTTCGTTGATCTGATCTTGCGGAACGCTGTGCAAAGAGCGCTTTTTTGCCACCGAAATGCGCCGTGCAGAGGGCGAAGCCAAAGCCAGAATTTCCTGACTGACGAGGCCATCGTGGACCAGAACATCGGCTTGTGCGAGCAGTTTGGCCGCTTTCAAGGTCAGCAGGTCAGGATCGCCGGGGCCGGCACCGACGAGATAGACTTTGCCCTCGTGGCCCGTGGTGTTTGAAGTATTTTTCATGAATTCGATATGCGCGCATCGCACAAGATGTTCAAAACAGAAGTTTTTGGGGTCGCCTAAGCTCAGCTATTTGGCGGGTGCCGGTTCTGATGGCGCTGTTTCGTTTTCGTCCTTGAGGCCCACTCCAATAGAAGCCCGCGCCTGCTCGGCTTCCATCGAGACAACCGGATAGGCGCAATAATCTGCAGCATAATAGGCGCTGGGCCGATGATTGCCGGAGAGGCCAATGCCGCCAAATGGTCCCTGAGAAGAAGCGCCAACGGTCATTTTGTTCCAGTTGACGATCCCGGCGCGGCTATTCGCCCAATATTGATCATATTGCTGGGCGGTACCGCCAATCAGCGCTGAAGAGAGGCCGTAGCGGGTGTTGTTCGCTTCGGCGATCGCGTCTTCAAAGTCAGCGACCCGGACCACCTGTAGGATCGGGCCGAACAGTTCGATATCGGGACGCTCTTCCAGCGCGGTGACGTCGATGATTCCGGGTGTAAGAAACGGGCGATCAGCGACCGGTCTCGCCATATGCTTGATCGGCTTTCCGCCATGGCTCATCAATGCCAGAAAACTCTCGGTGAGGCCGTCAGCGGTTTCATTGTCAATAACCGGCCCCATGAACGGGGCTGGACTCGCAAAGGGCTCGTCGATGATCAGTCGATCGGCAATCCGTTTTACCTCCCTGATGATACGATCGTAGAGAGCATCTTTCACAATAAGACGGCTTGCTGCGGAACAGCGCTGGCCGGCGCTCAGAAAGGCAGACTGTATGATCAGGACGGCGGCACTGTGAATATCGTCGGTGTCCCAGGCGATGATCGGATTATTGCCGCCCATTTCCAAAGCCAGGATCTTGTCCGGGCGGTTCGCAAACTGGCGGTTGAGCGCAATACCGGTGCGGGCGGATCCTGTGAACAGCACCCCGTCCAGACCTTCGTTTGCGGTCAGCTGCTTGCCGACCTCGGGGCCGCCATGCAGGATATTGACGACTCCTCTTGGAAACCCGGCTTTGCCGAACGCATCAACGAGATATTGGCCGACGGCTGGCGTTTTTTCCGACGGTTTGAAAATAACGGTGTTGCCGGCAATCAGGGCCGGTACAATATGGCCGTTAGGCAAATGGGCCGGAAAATTATAGGGACCGAGCACGGCGAGTACGCCATGGGGTTTGTGCCGCAAGGCCGCTCGCATATTGGGGGCGCTGGGCAACTGGCGTTGCGGCGTTCTGTCGGCAAAGGCGTTAACCGATATATCCACTTTGTTGACTACCGATTCGACTTCGGTTCGGGATTCCCAAATCGGCTTTCCGGTCTCGCGCGAGATCAACTCTGCGAGTTCGTCGGATCCCTGGCGAATGCGGTTGGCGTAGCGACGGACGGCCTCGATCCGTTTCATCAGAGCGGTTGCCGCCCAGCCGGGCCATGCCTCGCGGGCGGTCGCAACCACGGCGTCGGCATCACCGCTGGTGCCGGTCCATAATGTAGCCCCGGTAGCCGGTTCGATTGATATCAGGTCGCTCAAATTTGCCTCTGTTTTCTACGCACGTCCGCATTGAACGGCGGGAATATGATACATCCTATACGACAGATCATAGATCATTATATATATAGGAAATAGTGCGGATAAAATTATCCGCAACCGCAGGCCGGACCGAGAATGCCTCAGCCGTTTCTCAGGGCCCGGCCCATATTGCGGATATCCTCGATTTTTTTCGAGAGCGGGGCCCAGTCATCCTTGTCGGCAATGGCATCCCAGATCGACTCGACCTCGTCGATATGCATCGAGCAGGGGGCTTGCCGTTGCCAGTAGTTGCTGGTCGGTGTCCGGATGCGGCCACGTTCGGCAATCAAGTCCCGGAAATCGGCGAATTCAGGGTCGGTTCCGGAAGGTTTCGCGAGATCAGAGGTTTTGCCCCAGTCATGGAAAAACTGGTCAACCTGAACGGTCTTTGCCGCCAACCCCTTTTCCGCTGCGACGACCAAATCGCGATCTTTTTCAAATCCTTCGGAAAGGATGCCAAGCCGCCAGCAGAAATGTTCGGTAAATGCCTTACCATAGGTCTTTGGAAAGGTCTCCAGCGTGGCGATCAATGCATCGCTATCGGCAATCAGCCGCAAGGCGCTGGCCAATTGCGCCAGATTCCAGTGCAGCGCTTCGGGTTGCCGCGCAAAACAATAGAGGCCCTCATGGTCAAAATAGGCCGCGGTAAAAGCGGGGTCCCAATAGGGCGTAAATCGCCAAGGGCCATAGTCGAAACTTTCGCCGGTAATATTGATATTGTCGGTGTTGAGCACGCCATGCACAAATCCGGCGGTCATATAGGCCCCGGCGAGCTTGGCCACTTCTCCGGTCACATGGGCAAACAGCTCTGATGCAGGGTCATCGCTCTGCGCACCGCCGTAATAATGGTCGAGACAATAGGCAACCAACTGGTGCATCAGCTCTGCATTCTTCTCATAGGCAATCCGCTGGAATGTGCCGATCCGGATATGGCCATGGCTCAAACGGGTCATTGCCGCTGACCTCGTCGGAGAGGGCTCGTCTCCCCGCATCAACTGCTCTCCGGTTTCCACCACCGAAAAGGTTTTCGACGTGTTGACTCCCAGAGCTTCGAGCATTTCCGTCGCGAGAATTTCGCGAACGGCTCCCTTGAGGGTGAGACGTCCGTCACCGGTCCGGCTCCAGCGCGTCGTACCCGATCCTTTCGTTGCCAGATCCATAAGCCGCTGCTCATGGTCCCGTAGCTGGGCAAACAGAAAGCCCCGGCCGTCACCAATTTCGGGATTGTAGGTACGAAACTGGTGACCATGGTAGCGCAGGGCAAGCGGCGGATCGAGATTGTCTGCCAGCGGTTCGAATTTGCCGAAATGGTTTAGCCATTGCTCGTCGCTAAGCTCATCAAGCCCGACGCTCTGGTCCCACCGGTCATTCCGGAAACGCAGAATATGCTTGGGGAAATCGGCCGGTGTCGCCGGATCGCCAATCTTCTCACCCAAGGTCGTGATTTGGACATCGGGCTGATAGTCGGTCTTGCCGGGTTCGGATTGCGGTTTATATGGCATATTCCAACAGTGGCGGCTAATCGGTCGCACAGCAAGTGGGAAGACGGGACCAATCGCAACATGCGTGAAGAAAAATTATATCAGGATATTCACCGGGAATCCGATGACGGGCTGAAATTGCACGCCTTTGACTATCCTTCCGATAGCGGTCGAACACCGGTTATCTGCATTCCCGGACTGACCCGCAATGCCAGGGATTTTGAGCATCTCGGTCCGGCTCTCCGTGGCGACCGGCGAATTATCATGGTCGATCTGCGTGGCCGCGGCTTGAGTGAATATGCCAAGGACAGCAGCACCTATAATCCAAAACAATATGTGTCCGACATCATCATGCTGATGGACGAACTGCAGATTCCCAAAGCGATATTCTTTGGAACATCCCTGGGCGGTATTGTCACCATGATCATGGCGAAGATGCATGCCGAACGGGTTGCGGGGGCGCTGTTGAACGACATCGGCCCTGAACTGGATCAGAAGGGACTTGACCGGATCGCCGATCATGTCGGTCAGGGACGGAGTTTTGACACATGGGCCCATGCCGGACGGGATATTGCAGAAACCAGCAGTGATATCTTTCCGGACTTCACGCTGAAAGACTGGATTGGCTTCGCCAAGAAGGTTTACTGTATGAACAGCTCTGGCCGGATCAAGCTCGACTATGACATGAAGATTGCCGAGCCGTTCGACGGCAAGGGCGGTGGCAGTGGCGCGTTATGGAATGCTCTGGACCATATGAAAGAGATACCGACGCTTATATTGCGCGGCGCGCTGTCCGACCTGTTCAGCGAGCAGGTGGCAGAAAAGATGCTGACAAAGCTCGACAAGGGCGAACTGGTCACGATACCGCGGGTTGGACATGCTCCAACTCTGGAAGAACCAGCCTCGCTTGACGCGATCAACCAATTGCTCCACCGCGTCGACTGAATGAATTCAGATAGCCGAATATGAAAGCCGCATGAAACCAGCCAAAATCCTGCATCTGCATAGTACGTTCAATCTGGGCGGCAAGGAAGCGCGCGCGGTCAGGCTGATGAACCACTTCGGATCAGCGGCCGACCATGTGATTTTGTCGGCACAGCCTGATGATTTGTCAGCACGGGAAGCGATAGACCCGCAGATCAATGTTGCCTTTCCAAAAGATGCGCCGTCGCTGGCCGGGAAGCCGTCGCTGAAGCGCTACCGCGAGTTCGTTACCTATTTCAGGCAGTTCGATCTGATCCTGTCCTATAACTGGGGATCGATGGATGGTGTGATGGCAAGAACGCTTTTTTCTCGCGTCGAAGGCCTCCCGCCGCTGATTCACCATGAGGATGGTTTCAACGAGGATGAGCATCAAAAGCTCAACTGGAAAAGGAACTGGTTTCGCAAATTCGGACTTGGTGCCGCTTATAAGCTGGTCGTGCCATCTGAGAATTTGGCACATATTGCCCAAGAAGTATGGAAGCAGCCGGAGCAGAAGATTCAGCGAATTCCCAACGGCATTGACGTGAAGCGGTTTGAGAAGAAAGCCCAGCGGGGATCTTTGCCGGGCTTTGTCCGCCGCGATGGTGAGGTGGTCGTCGGCACCGTCGCCGGCCTGCGCGCAATCAAGAATCTGCCGAGGCTGGTAAGGGCTTGTGCAGCGGCTGGTGACAATGTCCGGCTCGTCATCGTAGGCGAGGGGCCGGAAAGAAGCAGAATATTGGAAGAGGCGAAGCGGGTGGGGCTCGATGACCGGCTGCTCATGCCGGGCTTTCTTGCGGATCCAGCGCGCTATGTCGGTTTGTTCGATATCTTTGCGCTGTCATCCGATAGCGAACAATTTCCCATTTCTCTGATCGAAGCGATGGCTGCCGGTTTGCCGGTGGCTGCGACCGATGTCGGGGATATAAAGTCCATGGTATCGCAGGCCAATCAGGGTTTCATCAAATCGGTGGATGACGAGAGCAAATTTTTCGAATCCCTGACGACATTGGCCCAACATCAGCAACTGCGCGAAGATCTGGGGCAGCAGAACAGAGCAAAAGCGCAAGCGGAATATAATGAAAACAAAATGCTAAGCCGTTATCGTCTGCTATACGGTCATGCACTGGGCCGAGCCAATTTTGGCTCCGCCGGATAGCGAATCTCGCGCTACAGTTTTTTCGAGCATTTTGATGCACCGCCGCCTATATCGGCATTTGTGGAAGAGGAGATTTCATTGTTCAAGGGCTTAAAACCCATCCAGTATAATGGTCAGGAAGTTTGGCCATTGATCGAGGGAGGAAAAGGCGTCGCAGCCACCAATCACGCTAGTTCGGGAGCTTGGGCGGCCGCCGGCGGGATCGGCACGGTATCCGCAGTGAATGCGGACAGCTATGACGAGGACGGGAATGTCATCCCGCAGATTTACCACGGCCGGAAGCGCGAAGAGCGCCATCAGGAACTGATCCAATATGGGATCGACGGTGCCGTTGCGCAGGTCACGCAAGCCTATGAGATTGCGAACGGTAAGGGTGCGATAAATATCAATGTCCTTTGGGAAATGGGCGGCGCACAACAGGTTCTGGAAGGCGTGCTCGAACAAACCAAAGGCATGGTCGCCGGTGTCACCTGCGGCGCGGGCATGCCGTACAAGCTGTCCGAAATTGCGCAGAAATACGGCGTCAACTATCTGCCGATCATCAGTTCTGCACGTGCGTTCCGCGCGCTGTGGAAACGGGCTTATCATAAGGTTCCGGACCTGATGGCAGCGGTGGTCTATGAAGATCCGTGGCTGGCTGGCGGGCATAACGGTCTGTCCAATGCAGAAGATCCGAAAAAGCCGGAAGATCCCTATCCTCGGGTCAAGGCGCTGCGCGAGACGATGCGCGGCGAAGGCATCGCTGACAGTGTGCCGATTGTCATGGCGGGTGGCGTCTGGCACTTGCGCGACTGGCAGGACTGGATTGACAGCGAGGAACTGGGGCAGATAGCGTTTCAGTTTGGCACCAGACCGTTGCTGACCAAGGAAAGCCCGATTCCGGAAAGCTGGAAGAGCGAGCTGACCAAGATCAAGGAAGGCGACATATTGCTGCATAGATTCTCGCCGACCGGTTTCTACAGTTCTGCGGTCCGCAACGAGTTTCTGCGCAGCCTGGAATCGCGATCCGAGCGGCAAATTCCCTATTCGACAGAAAAGGCCGGTGAACATACCCACCAGCTCGACGTCGGGATCAAGGGCAAGAATTACTGGGTTACCCGCAATGACCTGCTGCGCGCGCGCGAATGGGATGGCCTGGGATTTACCATGGCGATGAAAACGCCGGACAACACGCTGGTATTCACCACGCCTGAAGAGTCGAAGGTGATCCGCAAGGATCAGGCCGATTGCATGGGCTGTCTGTCGCATTGCGGTTTTTCGGCCTGGAAGGATCATGACAACAACAGCACCGGGCGGCTCGCCGACCCGCGCAGTTTCTGCATCCAGAAGAGCCTGCAGGAAATCGTCCATGGCGCGCCGGTCGAGGAACATCTGATGTTTGCCGGCCATGGTGCCTATAATTTCGGAACCGATCCCTTTTATTCCAACGGTTTTGTGCCGACCGTAAAGCAACTGGTCGACCGGATATTGACAGGCGACTAAGTTGGAAATTCGCCCAGATGATCTGAGCAGTCAGCAGGTCCAGGACTTGCTGGCTGCGCATCTGGCGGGCATGCAGGAAAACTCGCCGCCGGACAGCGTTTATGCGCTGGATCTCTCGGGGTTAAAAGTACCGGGCGTTTCAGTTTGGACCGCATGGGATGGCGACCAATTGATGGGCGTTGGCGCTCTCAAACAGCTTTCTGCTCGGGCCGGCGAGATTAAGTCTATGCGCACCGATCCGCAGCATTTGCGGAAAGGCGTCGGGCAAGCCATACTGAACCACATTATCGGCGTAGCGCAGCAACGCGGCTATCAACGGTTGAGTCTGGAGACAGGCTCAGGCCGGGAATTTGAGGCGGCGCTTCGCCTCTATCGCAAGCGCGGATTTGAAAATGGAGAACCGTTCGGCGACTACATTCCGAGCGCCTTCAACCAGTTTCTGCATTTGAACCTTTGATAGCAGGCGAGCCTTCCCGTTCAAAGGGGAAGGCCCCGCTTTCCTAGTCTAGATCCCATGCCCGTTCGCCATGGTTGGAAATATCCAGACCATCGCGCTCGTCATCCTCGCTCACACGCATCGGCAGGATGAAGCTGATTCCCAAGCCGAGAATTGCGGTGGCCACAGCCGACCAGATTGCAACCGCACCGACGCCGATCAGCTGAGCAACAAACTGGCTCCCAAAATCCATGCCTTCGGCATGGCCGATGCCGCCAAAACCTGAGCCGATAAAGAGTGCAAGCAGCAGGCTGCCCAATATCCCGCCAACGCCGTGAACTGCAAAAACATCGAGGCTGTCGTCGATCTTGAAGCCATTTTTCACGAGGCTGACAGCCATGAAGCAAACGATCGCGGCCGCTGTGCCGATGAGGATCGATGCCCCCGGCCCGACAAAGCCAGCCGCCGGGGTGATTGTCGCCAGCCCGGCAATCGCGCCCGTGGCTACACCCACAGCAGTTGGCTTGCCGACCTTGAACTTCTCGATCAAGATCCAGACCAACGCCGCCATGGACGCCGCAATATGCGTATTTATGATCGCAGCCGCGGCATCATCAGTCGCGGTCAGGGCCGAGCCGCCGTTGAAACCGAACCAGCCAACCCAGAGCATCGCTGCGCCAGCGACGGTCAGGGCAGGGCTATGCGGAAGCATCAGCGTTTTGGGCCAACCCATCCGTTTTCCGAGCATGATCGCGACAACGAGGGCAGACACGCCGGCTGTTGTGTGCACCACAATCCCGCCGGCAAAATCGAGAACGCCGAGATTGCTGAGCCAGCCGCCGCCCCAGACCCAGTGAGCCACCGGTGCATAGACCACGAGTGACCACAAGGCGCAAAAGGCGACGACCCAGCCGAAGCGGGCCCGCTCGACCCAGGCTCCAATCATCAGTGCCGGAGTAATCACAGCAAATGTCATCTGGAACATCGCAAAGGCAGATTCCGGGACGAACGTACCCTGGCGGACATTGCCCAGGTTATTCAGCATCCAGTTCAAGCCGCTGCCAAGAAATCCGTTGGTCACTCCGCCGAACGCCAGCGTATAGCCGACCACGATCCACAACACCGAAGAGATGCCGGCCACCGCCATGCACTGTATCAGCACCGACAGAAAATTCTTGGCACGAACGAGCCCGCCATAGAACAGGGCAAGGCCGGGCAGGGTCATCAGCAGGACCAGAGCACTGGATGTCAAAATCCATGCGGTATCGCCGCTATTGGCGACGTCCGCGATGGCGGGATCAAGTGTCTGCTGTGCGTTGAGCGGTGAAATCGACCAGCTTGCCGCCAACAGCAAGCCTATGGATTTGATTGCAAATTTCATGATGTCCCCCGCAGCATTATCTTTATTAAGACTGTTCGGCTCTAATAATCAGAATGCGTGAAAGGTCCAGTCGAGACCTTCAACCCGCTCAACGGAAAGCTTATACCCAGCCGTCGAGCACCTGATCCGGCGGGCGATGGCCGTCCGCCCATACGCGAATATTTGTAATGACCCGTTCGCCTGATGCTTCACGCCCTTCAAAGGTCGCGCTACCCATGTGCGGGAGCAGCACGGTGTTTTTAAGGGTAAGGAAACGCGGGTCGATGTCGGGTTCATTTTGGTAAACATCCAAACCGGCGCCTCCGATTTTTTCGCTCTGCAAAGCTTCGATCAAGGCATTCTCATCGACCAGATCGCCGCGTGCGGTGTTGATCAAATAGGCTGACGGCTTCATCTGGCCAATCCGCTCCGCATTAATCATTTCATGGGTTTCAGCGGTGTGCGGACAGTGCAGGGTGATGATGTCGCATTCGCGGATTAACTCATCGAGGTCCGCGAGAAAACTGGCGCGCAAAGATTCTTCGACCGCAGGCGGCAATTGGCGGCGGTTATGGTAGAAGATAGACATGCCAAAGCCGGAGGCTCGCCGAGCAACCGCCTGACCGATCCGTCCCATGCCAATGATGCCGAGTTTTTTCCCGCCGATACAGTGGCCGAGCATGCCGGATGGTTTCCATCCCTCCCACTGTCCGGAACGTATCAGCTTCTCGCCTTCCGAAAGCCGGCGCGGAGTAGACAGTATGAGCGCCATGGTCATGTCTGCGGTGTCTTCGGTAAAAACGCCTGGCGTGTTGGTAACGAGAATTTTTTTCGCGCGCGCAGCAGCGAGATCGATATGATCTACCCCCGCACCGAAGCTGGCAATCAGGCGCAGGCGGTCTGGCGCATTTTCAAGCATTTCTGCGTCGATATGGTCCGTCACAGTCGGCACCAGCACGTCACAGTCAGCCATCGCAGCGATCAGGTCGTCGCGGGAAAACGGGGTGTCGGCATAGTTCGGGACCGCATCGAACAATTCGCACATGCGATCGTGATTGGAATCCGCCAATTCGCGGGTGATAATGACACGGGGTTTCGCGGGGGCTGATGAGTCTGGCATAGACCTATTGCTATGCCCGAAATTTGCGGCAGGTCAAGCAGGCGGCTCTTGAAGCGCGTGCAGCTTTCGGGCTATGCATTTCGTCTATCGGGGAACGAGTAACCAATCACCATGCGTATTCTGGCTTTCATGCTCATCACGGTTTCGGGTCTGATCCTGCCAACACCTGCCGCAGCCCAGCAAGAACCGCCATATTGGGCATCTATCGACGAACCTGAAGCGCGGATGCGCACCGGTCCCAGCACCGAATATCCGACGATGTGGATCTACAAACGCGAGAAACTGCCTTTGAAAATTCTGGCGCGCTACAAGTCGTGGCGAAAAGTCGAGGATCATGAAGGCACTCAGGGCTGGATGCATGCGCGACTGCTCAGCGCTTCCAGAACCGGACTGGTGCTGGCGACCAGCGGAAAGCCAGTCGCCATGCGCGCTTTGCCCCAAGCCAACGCCAAGATTATCTGGCGGGCAGAACCCGGCGTCGTCGGCAGCCTCAGCCTTTGCGACAAAGGCTGGTGCCTGTTCGATGTGACCGGTCGAACGGGTTATATCAATGTTGACGACGTCTGGGGTGACGAACCGCTGAAATAGATCAGTCGATCAGTTCCAGCGCCACGGCTGTGGCTTCGCCACCACCGATGCAAAGAGCAGCTACGCCTTTTTTCAGTCCGCGCTTTTTCAACGCTGCGATCAATGTCACCATGATCCGGGCGCCGCTGGCTCCAATCGGATGCCCCAAAGCGGTTGCGCCGCCATTCACGTTCAGCTTGTCACGGCTGATGCCAATATCCTGCATGGCGAACATCGCAACACAGGCAAAGGCCTCGTTCACTTCCCACAGATCAACATCGGCGACCGACCATCCGGCCTTGTCGAGAACTTTCTGAATCGCGGCAACAGGCGCAGTCGTGAATTTCGCTGGTGCATGGGCATGGGCGGCATGAGCGACAATTCGCGCGACCGGCTTGAGGCCTTTTGAGTCCGCGATACTGGCTCGGGTGAGGACCATGGCTGCAGCACCGTCAGAAATGGACGAAGCATTGGCCGCCGTGATCGTGCCATCTTTCGCAAAGGCCGGGCGCAATTGCGGAATCTTGTCCGGGTTGCCCTTTAGCGGCTGTTCGTCCTTGTCAACGGTGACGTCGCCCTTGCGGGTTTTGACCTGCACCGCAACGACTTCATCGTCAAAGGCATCGCCTTCCACGGCTGCCTTCGCACGGGCGAGGGATTCGATCGAATAATCATCCTGTGCTTCGCGGGTCAGTTGATATTCGCCGACGGTTTCTTCTGCAAAGCTACCCATCGCCCGGCCCGGTTCATAGGCATCTTCCAGACCGTCAAGAAACATGTGATCCTTGGCTTCGGCATGGCCAAGGCGCGCGCCGCTGCGCATCTTGGGCAGCAGATAAGGTGCATTGGTCATGCTTTCCATGCCACCAGCAACGATCATGTCGATCGAACCCGCGGCGAGGGCTTCCGCCCCCATGATCGCAGCCTGCATACCGGAGCCGCACATTTTGTTGACGGTTGTCGCTTCGACCGACTGTGGCAGACCGGCAAAAATTGCTGCCTGACGGGCAGGGGCCTGGCCCTGACCTGCCGACAAAACGTTGCCCATATAGATGCGCTCGACATCCGCTCCGTCAACACCGGCGCGTTCCACGGCCGCCTTGACCGCGACCGCTCCGAGATCGGACGCACTGACGTCGCCAAGCGCCCCTTGCATGCCGCCCATCGGGGTGCGGGCATAAGAAAGAATGACGACTGGATCGGAATTGGACATATGTGGGCCTTTCTGGGTTTTTCTGCGCTGCTGCAAGGCAAGCGCGAATCTTGCAAAGGACATAGGCGCGGGCCCGGGATTTTTCAATTGCAGCATTGAATGCCACCGCCGCTCGTGCCAATCGATCGCATAATTGTTGTTGGAGCACCGCTTGCCCGTTTCATTCTTGCCTTTGTTCGGTGTGTTGCTCGGCCTGATTATCGGGAGTTTTCTGGCGACATTGGTCCTCCGGTGGCCCGAGAATCGATCGGCAATCGGCGGCCGCTCTATGTGTGATAGCTGCGGGCATCAACTGCGCGCCGGGGAGCTAATCCCCGTTGTCAGCTATGTTCTTCAATCCGGGAAATGTCGCGAATGTGGCGCGCAGATCGCCCCAGATCATCTGGCAATTGAGCTTTCCGCAGGATTGATCGGCGGCCTGGCACTTTTTGTCACACCGGGTTTGGAAGGCCTTGTTGGCGCGATATTTGGCTGGTTGCTGCTGACCCTTGCGGCGCTGGATGTAAAGCATCATTGGCTACCCGACCAATTGACCGCGATACTGGCCATAACCGGGTTATTGGCGTCTATCATCACGGAATACCCCGCTTTGCTGGACCGGCTGATTGGCGGTTTCGCGGGCTTTGCATTACTGGCGCTCATCGGGGGCATATATAAGCGGATCAGGCAGCGAGAGGGGCTGGGCGGCGGCGACCCCAAGATGCTCGGTGCCATCGGTTGCTGGCTTGGATGGCAGATGCTGCCGCTCGTGCTTCTGGGCGCAAGTGCAGTGGGGATAATGGTCGTGATATCATGGAAAGTCCGCGGCGAAGCGGTCACCGCGCGCAGCATGCTTCCGCTCGGCAGTTTGATGGCGATCGCCGCTTTTCCGATTTGGCTGTATCAATCTGCTGCGAGCGCTTTATTTTACTGAATTTCGACAGCTGAACAGCCGATGACAAAAAGCCGTTGCCAGCGCACAGCCTCTTCGCTAACAGAGCCTCGATTTCGCTGACCGACCGTCGGAGCAGCTAGATAGCCCCTGTGGTGGAATTGGTAGACGCGCTGCACTCAAAATGCAGTTCCGCAAGGAGTGCCCGTTCGAGTCGGGCCAGGGGCACCACTTTCCAGAAAATTAACTATTTGTGACTTAGTTGCAACGGAATCGCGGCTGTGGCCAATATTGCGCGGTAACGGCGGGTTTTCCGGCTTTATGGGCTGGACTATTCCCACCGTTTATACGAATGCCCGCCCATTGGTCGGCCGTCTTTTTTAGAAGGTTTTGTCCATTTCATTTTAGACCCGCGAATGAACGCCGGGCGCAGGAGATATTCATGAAAATCGCAAAGTTTTTGACCGCAACTGCCTTGACCAGTGTCATCGCAGCTTCCCCCGCTTATGCGCAAGATATGCAGAGCGAGGAAACGATCGATGACAATGTTATCGTCGTCACCGCTTCCAAGCGCGAAACCACCTTACAGGAAACCCCGATTTCGGTATCCGTGACCAGCGGTGAAACGCTTGAAGATGCGCAAATCCGGGACGTACTGGATTTGCAGACCGTCACGCCTTCGCTGCGTGTCAGCCAGCTCCAGACCTCTTCGGCATCAACTTTCATTATTCGCGGCTTCGGCAACGGCGACAACAATTTCGGCATCGAGCCGTCAGTAGGCGTGTTTATCGACGGCGTGTTCCGTTCGCGTTCGGCTGCGGCTCTCGCCGATCTTCCCAACGTTCAGCGGATTGAGGTGCTCAATGGCCCGCAATCGACCCTGTTCGGCAAAAACGCTTCTGCTGGCGTGATTTCGGTTGTCACCCGTCCGCCGCAATTTGAATTCGGCGGATCGGTTGAAGCCGTATACGGCAACTATAACAATGTCGTTCTCAAGGGCGATATCACCGGGCCACTAACCGAGAGTATCGCCTTTTCGATCGACGGCAGCTACAACCGCCGCGACGGTTACGCCAATATTGTCAATCTGGATGAAGAGCAGAATAACCGCAACCGCTGGGCGGCTCGTGGTCAGCTTTTGTTCGAGCCAACGCCGGATTTGACGATTCGTGCAATTGGTGACTTTTCCCGGATTGACGAGATCTGTTGTCAGGTAACGACAGTGGTCGCAGGTCCTACCTCAGGTGCGATCCAGTTGCTGGGCGGGCAATTCTCGACCGATAGTTTCAGCTATGATGCCTATCTCAATCAGATTCCGATCAACAAAGTCGATAATTACGGCGGGTCGATCCAGGTTGACTATCAAGCCGGGCCGATCTCTTTCACTTCGATTTCGTCGTATCGCGAACTGAAAAACCTGTTCGTTTCGGATATTGACTACAGCAGTCTCGATATCGCGAATGAAACCCGAAATCAGAAGGTGAAGACGCTGACGCAAGAATTCCGCGTCGCTTCGGATTTTGACGGTCCGATCAACTTCTTGCTCGGCGGCTATTATTTCGACGAAAGCATCTCGCAGCGCAGTCAGATCGAGAACGGCAGCCAGATCCGCGACTTCTTCGAAGTTCTGGCTGGCGGCAACCCGGCCGATATTATCGCAGGCAACCCAAGCGTATTCAATGGCGTGGAAGCCGGCCTTGGTCTTCCACAGGAATCCATTTTCCGTACGCCGCTGCTGACATCCGAGCAGTTTTCGATGGACAATACGTCCTATTCGATCTTCGGTACCGTTGATTTTGAACCGATCGATGGTCTCGTCTTTACCGGTGGATTCAACTATACCGATGACAAGAAGGACTTTGCACTGGCGCAGCAAAGCTTCGATCCGCTGGGTCAAATCAACCTGATCGATGCCTTCATTGTAGGCGCAACCGGCGGGGCTGTAACCACCCGGGATCAGTTCCAGGCGCTTCCGGCGGCTAACCAGGCGGCTCTGCTTGCTGCGGCACAGTCGGCGGCAAACCCGCTGCTCGGCTTGGCGGCCTTCCAGTTCCAGCCACCGTTCCTGACCATCCCGAACGCTGTCGAAGACGGCAAGACCCGCGATGACAAGTTTACCTATTTGTTGCGTGCAGCCTATTCGGTCTCGGACGAAGTCAATGTCTATGCCAGCTACGCCACTGGGTTCAAGGCGAGCTCGGTAAACCTGTCGCGCGATAGCCGGCCTTCGAACACCGATTATGTTGCCGGCCCGGGCGGATCCATTTTTGCCGCTCCATCCTCGCCAATCCTCGACGCCGGTCTGGCTGTGCCGAACCTGAGAAGCGGTTCGCGCTTTGCAGGGCCAGAGAATGCGACTGTTTATGAAGTTGGCATGAAAGGGCAGTGGGAAGGCTTCGGCTTCAACCTCGCCCTGTTCGACCAGACCATCAAAGGCTTCCAGAGCCTTTCATTCACCGGCACCGGCTTTGCGTTGCAAAATGCGGGTCAGCAGTCGGTTAAGGGGGTCGAGTTCGACAGCACCATCAACCCGACTGAAGGTTTGGTTTTCACATTCGCGATGACCTATCTCGATCCGAAGTATGACAGCTTCCCCGGCAGTGTGCTGGGCGATCTGACGGGCGCAACGCCTGGCGGCATCCCTCAAATTGCGATTTCAACTTCCGCAACCTACTCGCACGAATTCGGAGCGAGCGGGAACATGCTGGTGACGCGACTTGATTACAGCCATGAGAGCAACACGCCGATCAACAACGGCTTGCCAACTTTCAACGCGCAGTTGGGGAATACCCAGATTTTTAGGCGCGAGGTCAATCTCGTCAACGGCTCGATGACGCTCAAGCTTGAAAACGGTCTGGAAGTCGGAGGCTACGTTCGTAACCTGTTTAACGACCAGTTCCTCACGACCGTTTTTGACGGCGTTGCCCAGGCCGGAACCGTTTCCGGTTACCCCAGTGCACCGCGCACCTACGGAGCTGTCGTTCGCTTTAAATTCTAAGGTTGAACAAATATTACAAGATTTGGCCCTGCCGGGAAACTGGCGGGGCTTTTTTGTATCTAATTTGCATCGAATATCGGCCTTTTGATGCAAAAATGTAATCAGCGAATGCAGTTTTTGAATTTCCGTCTGGACTTAATCACGCGATTAGTTGAATGTCGCGCTATCGGGGGGATGAGCAAAAGCATCACTCTCCGTGAAAAATGGGATTTGGGAGAGAGAAAGGCGTAAATCGCTATTGTTAGCCGCTACAGCTATATCTGCACTGTCCGTACCTGCCATTGCGCAGGAACAAGACGACGGTCTTCTTGATGACAACGTCATTATCGTTACCGCACAACGCCAGGCGCAAAGCGCCCAAGACGTTCCGATCGCTGTTTCAGCCTTCTCAGGCGAGGCATTGGAAGCCCAGCAGATCGAGAACAGCTCTGATCTCCAGCTTACTCTTCCGAACATCACGTTCACTAAAACCAATTTTACCAGTTCAAGCTTTACCATTCGCGGCATCGGCGATCTCTGCGTCGGTGTTTCGTGCGATCAGGCAACCGCCATTCACTTGAACGATCAGCCGCTCTTTTCGACCCGGCTGTTTGAAACAGAGTTTTTTGATCTGGAACGCGTTGAAGTTCTGCGCGGCCCGCAGGGTACCCTGTTCGGTCGAAATGCGACTGCTGGCGTGGTTAACGTCGTCACGGCCAAACCGAGACTGGGCCAGTTCCAGGCTTCCGGCGATGCCGAATATGGCAATTATAACGCGATGAAATTCAAGGGCATGATCAACATCCCGATCGGTGACACGTTGGCATTCCGGGGTTCCGGGATCTACGTCAAACGGGATGGCTATACCACCAACCTCAATGGCGGGCCCGATCTGGACGATCGCGAACTGTATTCGGTGCGCGGTGCGCTCCGCTTCGAACCGACCCCGGATACGACGATTGATCTCTATGCTTCCTATTTCCGGGAAGATGACAATCGCATGCGGATTCAGAAACAATATTGCCAGCGCGACCCGACCGGCATTCTGGGATGTCTGAACAACCGCCGTGATGCGCAGTCATTCAACGCCAACTCGACATTCACAGCGGCTTTGTCGTCGCGCGAGTTCCTCGCCATTAGAGGAATCCCGACGGCTTTTGCGCTTGGCAGCCTGTATGGCCCCGACCAATATTCGGGCGTTTCCATTCCCGCTGATTCCAGAACGGTCAATACAGCTTTCACTCCTCAGTATTTTACCAGCGAGTTGACGTTCCAGGGCAAGATCGAGCATGATTTCGGGCCTATCAGCGCGCAGCTTTCCGGAACCTATCAGAAGGTCAAGCTGGATTCCCGGCAGGACTATAACAATAATATTGGCCGCCGGGACATCTACGCGCCGGCGCTGAATACGCTGGCTGCCGCTGCCGCCGGCCTAGTCCCCGGGCTGCCTGCCGCCTATTTCGCTCCTATCGCAGCGGCGATCATTCCGGATGGACCAAATGGCGTTTTGTGTACGTCCGAGTCCGACACGATTGGTCTCGGCTCGTTCGGCGGGAACAGCAATTGTGCCACAACCCCGCTACAATATGACCGGTCAAACCAAGACAACAGCAGCTGGTCTGCAGAGGCTATTATCTCGAGTGATTTCGACGGGCCATTCAACTTCCTGGTGGGCGGTATATACGCCGATTACCATCTGACCGAGAACAGCTATTATGTGAATGCGTTTGCGATCGATTATGTCGCTGGTTTATTGGGTAGCTTCACAGCTTTGGGTGGTGGCTTGCCGCCATCATTCCTCGGTACGCCCTATTTCCGCAACAACACCGATGATTTGACTGTCAAATCTTACGGTTTGTTCGGGGAAGTCTATTTCGACATCAGCGACAGGCTGAAACTGACCGGTGGCTTGCGGTACAATAATGACAAGAAAAATGTTCAGGCACGGTCCACGCTGGCCAGTTTCCTGGTTCCCTACAGCCAGACAACCAACGCTTTCGAATCGCCCTTTGTCGGGTCTTTCGATGCTGACCCTGGTACGCCTGGCAATCAGATATTCCAGAACCGCCAGGTAAAATATAACGAGATCACGGGACGCGTGGTGCTGGACTACAAGATCACGGATGATAATCTCATCTATGCTTCTTATTCCCGAGGCTATAAGTCAGGTGGTATCAACCCGCCACTACAGCCGATATTTGCGGTGCCGGAGTCGTTCGATCCCGAGCAGGTAGATGCGTTTGAAGTTGGTTCGAAGAACACGTTCGGAAACGGCGCGTTGCAACTCAATCTGACCGCGTTTTACTATAAATACAAAAATCTGCAGTTGAGCAAGATTGTCGCCCGGACCGCAGTGAACGAAAATATTGACGCCGACATCTACGGGGCGGAAGTCGAAGCAATTGTCCGTCCGGATCCGGACTGGATGATCAACCTGGGCTTCAGCTATCTGCATACCAAGGTTACGGGCGATACATTCAACAGCGATCCCCGTGACTTTGGCGGTGGCCGGTCTGATGCGGTGATTATCAAGGATATCACCAATGCCTCAAACTGCGCTGTCGCTTCTCAGTCAGGCAGCGCAGCCGGGGTCAATCAGTTCGTCAATACGATTAACACGGTGATCAATGCCGGTTTGGTGCCCGGTGTGTCGGGCGGCGCGAATTTACAGCCGACCACCGCTTTTCCTGCAGATGGCGGCATCGCATCCACCGGGGCATTCGGCATCTGTAGCGTTCTCGAAGCAGCCGCAGCCGGAGCGTTTGCGGGCGCCGGCATCACACCGGCAGCCTTCGGCGGCATCGACTATTTCGCCGCCGGTGTTCCGAAGAACATTCGTGGAAATGATCTGCCGCAAGCGCCAAAGATCAAATTCTCGACTGGCGTTCAATATACGATGAACTTCGATAGCGGGATGAGCCTCGTCCCGCGGGTTGATGTTGCTTATACCGGTGAAAGTTTCGGCAGCATCTTCAATGGCAATGTTAACCGGATCAAAGGCTATGCTCAGGCAAATGCCCAGATCCAGCTGAACGGAGCCGAAGATCGTTGGTAT
Source organism: Parasphingorhabdus sp. (assembly GCF_048269865.1). Classification (GTDB taxonomy): domain Bacteria; phylum Pseudomonadota; class Alphaproteobacteria; order Sphingomonadales; family Sphingomonadaceae; genus Parasphingorhabdus. The sequence goes on from NZ_JBLWUA010000003.1 coordinate 266,544, forward strand.
GTTCGCGGATTTATCCAGAATATTTTCGACAGCAACTCGGAAACCGGGCTGTATGTGACCGATCAATCCTCCGGTCTGTACACCAATATCTTCACGCTGGAACCTCGTCGGTACGGCATTGGTGCCGGCTTCAAATTCTGATGTGAAGGTGCCATGATTGGAGAACAGCCCCGCTGGGAAACCGGCGGGGCTTTTTTTGATCGTCGCCATTTCGGATGGTGCGCGCTCGGCTAAAGTGTGCAGGGCACACTACCGATTTTCCGCTCCACGGTCTGCAGGCGGATATGGTCGGTCTTGGGTTCTCGATAGGCCAGCCGGGGCTGGCTGCCAGCGTGCGATGTTCAGCGCATTTACTCTTTGCCGCCTTTGCGCGTTGAAGGGAGTTCTGACAGAGCATCGAATGAGATATCCTGCAAAACGGCTTGATATCCGGAACCCCCGCTGTCCTTTCGCCAGCTGCGGAACACCGCAACCGTGCGCGGTCCAGCCGGTATAAGGATATAGGAGGATCCGCTGCCTTCTGCCTCCTCGACAACCTCTAGCCCATCGCGCCCAGCCAGTGTCGTTGGTTCGGTGAGTGCTGCGGGCAACTGGTTACGAAGCTTGGCGAGCGGGCGATCGATGGCGGCGAACGTCAGTCCGGCTTCCTTTTCCGCGGTACAGATCTGGGTTTGTCCTGATAATCCATAGTGACAGGATGACTTTCCCAGCTGGTTAGCTCTGTCCCAAGGGATCAGTTTGTCACCCTCAACCGGCCAGTCAGGGGCGCCGGGAAGGGAGAATATGACGGGAACGCTGGTATAGCGGCCCGGTTGATATTGATAGATGAGAGGGCCAGCATGTCCAACAAACACTAGGCTGTTCAGCGTTCGATTGGCCTGTTCTTCTTCCGCTGGCTCGTTGGTCCGATAGTCAAAGCGCGCGGTAACGAGTTTTTCGGCTCCTCGCGCTAACATAAGCACGACGCGCTTGTTATCTTCCAATTGCGCCGTCGCCCGCCATGTCGCCGGGGACAGTTTTTCCTGTGACAGGAGCGTGAGGCCTTCGCTGGCATCGGCGATCTGCTCATCGAACACCGCATCCAGATTATATCGCCCGGAAATCTGCAATCGATTACCGCCTTTTACGAAGACCCTTCCGTCTCCATTTTCTGGTGGCGGCTGAGCGACAAAGCCGGGAGGAACGTCGATGGCAAATTCGAACCGCGCATTCGTATATCGACCCCGCTCGCCATGACCATCCTCGAGACGGTCGCTGTCCTCCATGACTGGCATGGAGTCGGCAGCCTGAGCCTCTGATGCTTCGTCCGAATGCTGTTGCGAGCAGGCGACCAGCAGACCCAGTGAAAGCAAGGCAATGGAAGGTTTCGTGTTTTTTAGCCTCTCGACTCTGACCCCATTGGCCGGGGTGGACGTGCCAAACTTCACTTCATTGCGTCAATCTCTGCCTTGCTGATCTTGCGGATCATCCGCAAGGGGCAGCGTTGCGGTCCAATCGAGGTGGGAACAATCAGATCGACATCCATGCCCTGGCAGATCTGTCCTGGTCCTCTCTGGTCAAAGCCGATGGTTTGCGTCCAGTCGAGGTCTGGGCAGGAGCCAAAGGTTTCGAACAGATATTTTTTGTTGACGCTGACATTGACGATGATCTGGTTGCTGCCATTTTCACTGTCGGGGGCATCATTGAATCCGTTGACCTGACTCAGGAAAAAGCAGGACCGGGCCGCACTGTCGCTATTATCGGCGATCGCATCGCGCTCGGCAGTTGCGCATCCAGCTAAAGCCAGCGGTACCGCCAGCGCGGCGAGTATTTGGCGATTAAACATGGGGTTCCTCCTTTCCACCCACCAACGCAGGAAGATGGCGGACGGTTCCGAGATGATGAGAGGAACTCCAAAAAGTCCGCCGAAGAAACAGAGGGTTTTGCGCCTGCCGATCATTCGCAGGCTTTGCCGTCTCCGTCCCGGTCGAGATGTCGACCATAACCGCGTTGGCCCCGGTATATCGGTGTCGGACCGGCCGCCCGGGCTGCTGCGCAATTGGGATAATAGTCTTGCGGACCGGTCGGCCCGGCAGGTCGGGAAGGCGCGCTTCCGCCGCCATGACAGTGCCTGCCACCATTCTGGCGGTCATTGTGGCAACCATCTGCAGCGGTCCGTCCACCGTGAGCAGAGCTTTCGCTGGCAGGTATTGCCGTCGCCACTAGCATCAGCATGATGAAACCATATGTTTTCATCTACTGACACTAGGCCGAAATTATCAAATGACAATGTAATAGCGCGCTTGATCGATAATCTGGCGACGAGCGAGACGTCCGTTACTGCGCGGCGTGAATTCAGGGATCAAAATCGGGATTTGGGATGTTGCCGAAAAAATGGTGCCGAATATCCGACTCGAACGGATGACCTACCGCTTACAAGGCGGTTGCTCTACCAGCTGAGCTAATTCGGCATGCACTGGATTTGCTGGGCGCTATTAGCGTCAAACGACGCCAAAGGTCCAGCCCTCTTTTTGCGCGATTTCCCCGGTCATCGCGGGCGGGTTCCAGAGCAGCGGGTCAGTCGCGGCTTGCTTCATCCATGCGGCGGTTATCAACGCGTCGGTGCTGTGATCGTCATAGCGCGTCAATCTTCTTGGCGTCGGCGTGTTCAGCCGGGTCAGCGCTTGCTTCAGCCCAGCGCGATCACGGACTTTGCTGCGTCCCTTTGGCTGACCGGCTGCCAGGGCAGCGACGGTGGTGTAAATTTCGACAATGACGGGACCATGATCCGGCACAGGGTCGAATGGCCAGATCGGAATATGGCCGTCGAGCTGATGCAGCATTCGCATGCCCGTGAGACTGGATTTACCAACCTGAGCGGCGCCGACGAGGTTGAAACAGCTGGCGCTATTGGCCTGTTTGGTTGTCCGTTGGTAGCGCTCGACTTCGCGCAAGCGGCCTAGTCCCTGACCGAATAGATCACCGACATGATCACGGCTATGCCGAAAATGGCGGCTTGTCTGCCTGTGTTCGAGGAAGCTGGATACGCTCAGGTGCGGATCATGCCTGCACATCGAGTCTACCACAGACCAAAGTGTCTTGGCATCACTCGGGCTCGCATCCCACTCGGGAAAATAGGCCCCTTGATCGATAAACGGCAAAGCCATCGACAGGTCGAAGCCGATCAACATGTCCTCAGCGGCCTGTGCCAGGCCCAACAGCCAATCCAGAATATCCTGGCGAGACCATCGGGGAACGGGTGACAACAGGGTAGGGGGACCTTCAGCGCCAATCGTCGCAACTGCAAGCCCATGCGGGCGCTCGGTCTTGGCGCCGGACCAATCGACGCAGGCAAATTGGGAAAAGCTCCGCATTTCCAATCTCTAGCGGATGCCGTCGGCAAAAGAAAAGGGGCAGGTCCAACGAACCCGCCCCTCTTTAATTCAAAGCGCAGTGGCTATTTTTTGGCAGCTGGCTTTTTTGCTGCCGGTTTTGCAGCGGTGGTTTTGCGAGCCGCAGTCGCTTTCGGTTTTGGTGGATTGGCATAAATATCCTCCAGCACCTTGCCAGCAACGTGACGTCCGCCCCAGCCAAAGGCCAGCGCGGCAGCGGCTGCGCCACCGATGACCAACGCTGTAAAGGCTGTTTGTACAATCTCTTGTCCAACGCCCATGAACTGCAAGCCCATGAAGGTGAACAGGATGATCGCGGCATAGCGTACAATCGTAGCTGCCATGCTGCCTTCAGCGGCACCGCCGATGATCCGTGCGAGCAGATTGCCAATCAGGAAACCTGCCAGAATGACCACACTGCCAAATATGACCCGACCGCCGAGTTCCAGAATCTGGTCCAAGATGGCAGTCAGCTCGGGGAAACCGAGCAGATGGGTCGCCGCGATCGCTGAGGCGAGCATGATGGCAATTTGCGCGATGCGAGCCACAATCGTGGTGATCGACGTCGATGCTGGCAGGATTTCCATCGCTGCAACCGATTGGTCAACGCCAAGACCCGGAAGAACTTCCGAGATAATCTGGACCACGAATTTGCTGATCAGATAGCCGATTCCGAGAATGACCGCTGCGCCGAGGATATTCGGAATGGCTTCCAATATCATCCGCAACATGTCGCTCGCCGGACCTGAAACGGTCTCCAGATTCAGCGCTTCCAGCGCGAGAATCGCCACCGGAATGATGATCAGTACATAGGCAATCGTGCCGATCGTTTTGCTTATCGCCGAATTGCCGGTCACCGTACCGATGCCGCCGCGATTGGCCCATTTGTCAAAATCGACCGTCTGCAAAAACGTCACAACGAGGTCTTTGACTATCCGTGCAACAACCATTCCGATAAAGAATATGATCGCCGCACCGAGCAAATTCGGAATGAAGCCCATTATCGAGTTGAGCATCGTCTGAATCGGAGCGTCTACGCCGCCAAGACCCAAGACCCGCAGAATTACGAGTAAGCCGAATAGCCAGATCAGCAGCGAGACGATTTTACCAAGCGCTTCCCCGACTGATGTACCGGACGACGTATCCCGCTGGAGAAATCTCACATTGTCGACCAGTTTGGCAAAGGTCCATTTTGCAGCCTTGGCCAATATCCATGTGCCGACGAGAACGATCAGCGCCAGGCCGAGCTTTTCCCCCCATTCCATGGCGAGCTCCGTGTCGAGAGCGTAATTACCTATTCGCATTCCATCCATATAGCGTCCCCTATTCCATTCGTTACTACTAAGAACATAGCTAACATGGATGGCGGCGGATTGACAGGAATCAATATTTTCCGAGAAAAGATTCGGTGTAAAAATTCGTAAAGATCATCAACTTGCGACTATTTCGACGACCACTCGCCCTATCGCCTCGCGTTTTTCTAAAACAGCCAAGGCCTGCGCTGCATCACTAAACGGAAAGCGATGAGAAATATGCGGACGCATGACGCTTTGTGTTGCGAGTTCTCTTAGAGCGGCGTTTTGGCGCTTTGCCAGTTCCGGGTCCCGCCGCGGGCTTTCGCCAGCGCGAACACCGATCAGACTATAGGTTTTTATCAACGCATGATTGGCGGGAAAGGAAGGGATGCTGCCGCTGGCAAAGCCGACAATGAGATAACGTCCGTTCCAGGCGATGGCGCGCGTCGCCGTCAGTGCCAGTGTACCACCGACCGGATCAAAAATGACGTCGGCACCTTTTCCCGACGTTATCTCTTTTACCTTGGCGGCTAGCTCCGGGTCAGCCGAATCCAAAATATGGTCCGCGCCCGCCTGCCGGATTGCCGCTCGTTTTTCCTCGCTGGACCCGGTGCCGATCACCGTTGCACCGATATGCTTTGCCATCTTGACTGCGGCCATGCCGACGCCGCCGCTTGCGCCAAGAACAAGCAGGCTTTCTCCCGATTGCAACTGACCGCGTTCGACCAGGGCGTGCCATGCAGTTGACGCGGCTGTTCGCCAGCAGGCCCCTTCGGTGAACGATAAAGACGAGGGGAGAGGGGAGACGGCTGCTTCATTCACTACCCACTGCGCCGCCAGCGCGCCGCCTTTGCCTCCGGCCATTACCCGGTCGCCGGGCTGCACGTACTCGACATCCGGAGCAACCTCGATCACCACGCCGGCTGCCTCCAGTCCAGGCACAAAGGGCGGGTCGGGCCGGAACTGATATTTGCCCTGCGTCATCAGCAGATCCGGAAAATTTAAGCCGGCGGCATGAACGTCGATCCGGACTTCCCCGCTTTGCAACGGCACGGTTTCCCGCTCAACGATCTGGATTGAGGATGGGCCGGTAAGCGCGGTGCAGGTCGCAGCGAGATAGCTTTCCGTCATCGGTCTATTGTCGCGACAATGTCTTTGGTGAATGCTTCGATATCAAAGCGATCTTCAGCTGTGTCATAGCCGCGCCGGACAATGACCAGATTCTTGGAAGGGATGATGACCAGATATTGTCCGCGATTGCCGAACGCGGCAAATGCGTCCTCGGGTATGCCATCAGACTGGTTCATCAGCCAGAAGGTAGCACCGTAGCCAAATTTGCGGCCTTCCGGCTGCGGTCCCGAAGGCGAACTGACATATTCCCGCCAATTGTCCGGCAGCAACCTCTCGCCATTCCACATGCCATTATTGAGATAGAGTATCCCCAGTCGTCCGAGATCGCGGGCTGTGGTCCAGACCTGGCTGGAGAGGATATAATTATCCTGCCAGTCTGTCTCCGCATATGTCCGCGTCATACCCAGATTCTGGAAGAAACCATAAGGGTCGAATTCCGAGTCCACCAACGCGGGCATTCCATTATCGGACCGCTGATACTGAGCTTGCGCAGCCAATACCGCCAACAGCGTATCATTGTTCGCATAGCGGAAGCGAGTGCCCGGTTGATAGAGAAGGGGCCAGATCGGAGCCCGCTCGTTAACAGTGGCACCGCCCATGTAAATTGCGTCTGTGCGGTTGCCAGCGGTATCGCTGACCAGCCCGCTGGCCATACGCATCAGGTTGTCGATTGTAATGAACTGACGCGGATCACCAAATTTCTGCCACTGCGGTATGGCCGCTCTTGCGCTGACATCGACGACGCCTTGCTGCACGGAATGGCCAATCAATGTGCCGGCAATCGATTTCGCCACCGACCAGGTCCGCTGCCCGGTATGGAGATCGTGGCCGCGTTTGTATTTTTCTGCGTGGATTTTACCATCTTGCAGGATCAGCACAGCGCTCGTTTTGCCGCCATAGACCTGCGGTTGAAATGCCCGGTTCACTGCGGACTCAAAGTCTGGTGAACTAGCGGAGGGTTCAGCGACAGCATCTCTGTCACCCATAGGCCAGGGACGATCGTCTCCAAAATCGCGCATTTTGGTCTGTGCACCTGCTTTTATCCCGCCAAGCCCGATCGGCATGGCTGTGCACCCGCTTTTGCGATTCCAGATGGCAACCCGCGGCGGCGCATCATCCGCAAAACGGACGCGAACCTGACGGCCGCTTGCATCCACTTCCTCCGTCAGATCCGGAACAATGTCAGCAATTCTGTCGTAGATTCCGGTAAGTTCGTCGGCCTTGATATCTGCTAGGGACTTTCCGCCATTCCAAAGCCCTGAACAGATAAACTGGGCTTTATACCCGGCCGCCAAAGCCCGATCATAGCGCGCTGATTCAAGTTCCTGAGCAAACGCACTGATCGAAAATAAAGCGCTAAGGGCACAAAGGCTAACCAGTCTTTTTCGCACGCAAATTCTCCCAATATGCCAGCCGTTCGCGGATCTTATGTTCGAAACCCCGATCCACCGGCTGATAAAAATTCTCCGGTACCATCTCATCCGGCCAGTAATTGTCGCCGGAAAAGCCGTCGTCAGTCTCATGATCATAGCTGTAGCCGGCACCATATCCGATATCTTTCATCAGCTTCGTTGGAGCGTTGAGGATATTTTCTGGCGGCATCAGCGAGCCGGTTTGCTTGGCGGACTTCCATGCCTGTTTCTGCGCTTTATACGCAGCGTTGGATTTGGGAGCGGTTGCGCAATAGAGACAGGCTTGGACGATCGCCAGTTCACCCTCTGGACTGCCCAAAAAGGCATAGGCATCCTTTGCGGCCAGCGTCTGCACCAGCGCTTGCGGATCAGCGAGACCGATATCTTCGCTGGCGAAGCGCACAATCCGGCGCAGCACGTAAAGCGGCTCTTCCCCGGCGACCAGCATCCGGGCGAGATAGTAGAGCGAAGCCTGTGGGTCGGAACCGCGCAAAGCTTTGTGCAAGGCGGATATCAGATTATAATGCCCCTCGCGGTCCTTGTCATAGACCGGCATGCGCCGGTGCAATGTTTTAGCGAGCTGGGATGGGTCCAGCGGATCAGCAATATCGAGAGAGAATAGCGTCTCCGCCTGATTGAGCAGAAACCGGCCGTCGCCATCGGCACTTGCGATGAGGGCCTCTCTGGCGCTGTTGGTGAGCGGGAGGGATTTATTTTCCAGCTTTTCCGCTTTTTCCAGAAGACGGCCGAGTGCTACTGTATCGAGCCGATTGAGGATCAATACCTGTGCCCGGCTCAGCAACGCAGCATTCAGTTCAAACGAGGGGTTCTCGGTCGTGGCACCGACCAGCACAACGGTTCCCCGCTCAACATAGGGCAGAAAACTGTCCTGTTGCGACCGATTGAAACGGTGAATTTCATCTACAAACAAGAGCGTCGCCTTGCCGGACTGGAACCGCATTTCGGCCTCGGCAAAGACTTTCTTCAATTCGGCAACACCGGAAAAGACCGCGGATATCGCCTTGAAGTGCAGGTCAGTCTGATCTGCCAGTAACCGCGCCAGACTGGTCTTACCGGTTCCTGGCGGACCCCACAGGATGATCGACGACAGTTTTCCGGCGGCGATCATCCGGCCGATCGTGCCGTCTCTCCCGACTAGGTGATCCTGGCCGACAATGTCTTCAGGCTGGCGCGGCCGCAAGCGATCGGCCAAGGGCGCATCGGGCGTGCTGCGTGTCTCCTCAAGCTTCTCGTTGTCGTCGTCAAACAGGCCCTGCATCGCTAGCGAACGATTGCTTGTTTTATCGGACCGTGACCGGCCTGCCGTTGGCGAACCAATCGGATATAGGTCAGTGCGACCGCATTGTTGATCTGGTCCCAGCTATATTCTTCCGCGCGTTTTTCACCTGCGGAACCATGCTGGTAGCGCAGATCCGGGTTCTCACAATAGGCCTGCAGCGCATCGGCGAATTCCCGGACCGCACCGGGCATTATCAACTTCCCGGACATGTCGTTCTTTACGAGGCTCTGGCTGCCGGTGGCCTTGGCTGCGACCACGGGCAATCCGCACGCCATCGCTTCCAGCGTCACATTGCCAAAGGTTTCAGTGATCGAGGGGTTAAACAGCATATCCATACTGGCAACCGCGCGCCCGAGGTCGCTGCCCTGCTGAAAGCCGGCGAACACAGCATCGGGCATGCGGTCTTCGAACCACTGCTTTGCTGGACCTTCCCCGATTACCAGAACCTTGTGCGCCACCTTGCGGCGCTTCAATTCATCGATTGTATCGGAAAAGACATCCAGACCTTTTTCCATGACCAGCCGTCCGAGAAACCCGATCACTGGCTCATCATCAGCGATGCCGAACGATTGGCGCCATTCCAGATCACGGCGATCGGAATTGAAGATCTCGCGATCCACGCCGCGCGACCAAATGCCGACATCGTAATTCATCCGCTGATCGCGCAGCACTTGGGCCATCGATTCCGATGGCGCCACCAATGCATCACAGCGGCGATAGAGGCGGCGCAATATGGCTTCGATCACCGGCTCCAGAAAGGCCAGATTATAGTAGCGCGGGTAGGTTTCAAAACGCGTGTGGACGGATGCCAGTACCGGAATATTATGACGGCGAGCCCAGGACACCATCTTGTGGCCGACCCGGTCGGGGCTGGAAATCTGCATGATATTCGGGTTGAAGTCGGCTAGATCTTTTTTCACGTCGCCAGAAATACGCGTCGGAAAACGATATTCACCGCGCCCCGGGAACGCGACCGAGGGCACGCTGACCAAGTCGCCGGTTGGCTCAAATGCGGGTGTATCAGTGGTTGGTGAATAGACCCGAACCGCAGCGCCCTGACGCAGCAGATAGTCGACCAGACGGTTGAGTGCCTGGTTGGCGCCATCGCGCACAAAATTATAATTGCCGCTATAAAGCGCAATGCGAAGGTCACTGATTTCCATAGCTGCCTTGAAGCATAGTCAGCAGGGAATTGCCAATATGAACTTGCTCCGCTAGCGGGACAGGATGATCCGGACCGAACTCAAACAGTTGCTGATCAGCAAACCCCGGGCCTTTGGCCCCGAAGGCGAAATGAGCGCGATTGCCAAAATTCCGACCGACCAGAGCTTGTTTCTTGGTTTCGAAGGACTGGAAGGCAATCAGGTCGCCGACCCGCTGCATCATGGCGGACGTGACAAGGCGGTGCATCTTTATCCTGATGACCATTATCCCTTCTGGCGTGAAAAATATCCCGATGTGTCTGTACTGGATCAACCGGGAGCATTTGGTGAAAATTTCAGCTGTACTGGCATGACCGAAACACAGCTTTGTCTCGGTGATGTTTTCCGGATTGGAGACGCCGTGATCGAGTGCAGTCATGCGCGGCAGCCTTGCTGGAAATTGAACCATCGGTTTGGCAAGCCGGACGTCCTGAAAACGGTGATAAAGACCGGCAAGTCGGGCAGCTATTTCCGCGTGCTCGAGGAGGGGACCATCAAGGCGGGCGATATATTCATCCAGCTAGAAAGGCCGTTACCGGACTGGCCGCTGGATCGTTTATTCGGCTTCATCATTGGCGGGAAACATAAGGGGCAGGGGGCTGAATTGAAGGCGCTAGCGGCCAACGCATCATTGGCTGAAACCTGGCGAATTCGGGCTGCGAAACTCGCAGGGATCTAGCCCGTCCACCTATTCAGGCTGAGCTGGTTCCGGTGGGTGCAATCGGAGCCGAGTTACCCTCCGGTCGTCGGCTTCCGTTATCTCCAGAATCCAGCCACTCGGATGTTCCAGCCGTTCTCCTACCGTAGGGATATGCCCGGCCAAGACAAAAGAGAGACCGCCAATTGTATCAACATCTTCTTCGATCTCTTCGAGCGCAGGATCAATCGTTGCGCCAACATCATCCAGCTCGGCGCGAGCATCCGCTTCCCAAATGCCGCTATCGAGTCTGACCAGCAACGGAACGGGCTCGTCATCATGCTCATCCTCGATCTCGCCAGTGATTTCCTCGACAATATCTTCAATCGTAACCAGACCTTCGGTCCCGTTATATTCATCGAAAATAATGGCCAAGTGGGTACGCGTGGCCCGCATTTCGGCAAGCAGGTCGAGCACGCCCATGGATTCCGGCACAAAGCGCGGTTGCCGAAGAAACGGTGTGATATCGTCAGGGAAGGGGCCGCCCTTGGCAACGATGGCGAAAATATCCTTGATGTGGATCATGCCGACGATATTGTCCAAATTCTCGCGAAAGACGGGAATACGACTGTGGCCGTGCTCGGAAAAGATCTCGACGAAATCTTCGAATGAAGAACTTTCTTCGATTGCGATTATGTCCGCGCGCGGGACCGCGATATCGTCGACCCGGTGCTCGCTGAAATGAAGCATATTGCGCAACATTTCCAATTCCAGAGACGATACGTCCGGATTGCCGTTGGCATCGCTCTCAGCATCGTTTTCGTGATCGTCGATGACTTCTTCGATCTGCGCCCGCAGACTATTGTCATCCGTATGGCCGAATAGCAGAGCCTTCAGGCTCCGCCATATTCGCCCCGGTTCCTCTTCCTCTTCCCGGGATTGGCTGCTGCTGCGTGCAGTACTGTTGCCATTGTCATGTTCAACGTCGGTCATATTCGTTATTTGTTACCTGCTTTGCGCTTGTTCTGCATAGGGATCGGAAATGCCCAAAGTCGCCAATGCATTGATCTCGCAATTTTCCATCAATCCTGCGTCTATTTCATTTTCATGGTCATAACCTAGCAAATGCAGGGCTCCGTGCACAACCAAATGTGAGACGTGGTCGGAAAAGGAAATATCTTTTTCGAATGCTTCATTCCGGCATGTTTCGTAAGCGAGAATTATATCACCGAGCAGGGCCTCACCATCATCCGTGTTGGCCAGGGTTTCCAGCAAATCCGGTTGAATTTGCGGGAAGGACAGGACGTTTGTCGGCTTGTCCTTGCCGCGATAAGCCTTGTTGAGCGAATGAACTTCTGCATCGTTCGAGAGCTTGACGCTGACCTCGACCACAAAATTTCGGGAGAGCAGGCCCGCGTGCGAGGACGCGTTAATCGCAGCGTCCACCGATTGAGCGGCCAAGCGCGTCCAGTCCTGCTCACTTCCCCATTCGGCAGACGGGGTCAATTCAGTCTGGAGCATCTTTGCCTTCATAGGCTTCGACAATTCTTCCAACCAGCGGGTGGCGGACCACGTCGCTAGCGCCAAATTGGACAGAGCTGACCCCTTCGATACCTTCCAGCTTGGAAACGGCGTCGGCAAGTCCGGAGACGGCTTCCCTGGGCAAATCGACCTGTTTCGGGTCCCCGCAGATCACCATCCGGCTGTTCATGCCAAATCGGGTCAGAAACATCTTCATTTGGGCCGCAGTGGTATTCTGTGCTTCGTCCAGAATGACGAACGCATCGGAAAGCGTTCGCCCGCGCATGAACGCGATCGGTGCTATCTCAATCTCGCCGCTTTCGATGCGCCGCTCCACCTGCTCGGCAGGCAGTGTGTCGTAAAGGGCATCATAGAGCGGTCGAAGGAACGGATCGACCTTCTCCTTCAAGTCGCCTGGAAGAAAGCCAATCTTCTCACCCGCTTCAACCGCGGGACGCGACAGGATCAGCCGATCAACGGAACCTGTAATCAGCTGCGAAACAGCTTGTGCGACCGCCAGATAGGTTTTCCCGGTACCCGCCGGGCCGAGCGCAAAAATCATGTCATCGCGGGCAAGCGCCTCCATATAATGGGCTTGCCGTACCGAGCGGGGGAAAATCGTTTTTTTGCGCGTCCGGATCATCACCTTCGGCGCGTCGGCGACATTATTCGGCTTGCCGGTATCACCAGAAGGTGATTGCTTCGCCACCTTGGCAATCCGGGGGTCGGCCGCCATGGCGATAATCGCCTCAACCGCACCGTTGTCGATCTCCTGGCCCTGTTCGAGCCGGTTATAAATGCCGGTAAGCACGTCCCGGGCGCGGGTGGCAGCTTCTTCCTCGCCTTCGATCTTCAACTTTGTTCCACGAGCCGCGATATAGACCCCCAGACGGTTTTCGATCGCCACGATATTCCGGTCATATTCTCCGAATAATTCGCCCAATATCTGTGGATCTTCAAATTCCAGATCGAGTTTGATGAGCTTTCCGGCCATTCCGGCTTTCGTTTTTTGGACCATCAGGCAGCGAGTCTTTCTTTGATCTGACCGGTCAGGCTATTCGGGCCGGCCTGGGTGACTTCAATCTCAACCATATCGCCAATCTTGAGGTCAGGCGAAATAATATGCACGGACTGCAGCCAAGGCGTCTTTCCGATCAATTGCCCTTCCAGCTTGCCCTGGCGCTCGAGCAATATATCGGTTTCCCGACCGACTGTATTCTGGTTGAACGCAAATTGCTGTTCGTTCAGCAAGGCTTGCAGCCTTTGCAGCCGTTCATCCATCACTTGCGGCTCGACTTGTTCTTCCATCCCCGCCGCGGGCGTGCCGGGTCGAGGAGAATATTTGAAGGAGAAGGCTTGCGAGTAATTTGCGTCGCGAACAATCTGCAGCGTTTCTTCAAAATCCTGATCGCTTTCTCCGGGAAAGCCGACGATGAAATCGCCCGACAGAGCGATGTCCGGCCGTACAGCGCGCATTTTCTCCAGAATATCGAGATAGCTTGTCGCGCTATGGGAGCGGTTCATTGCCTTCAGAATCCGGTCGCTGCCCGATTGCACGGGCAGATGAAGAAACGGCATCAGCTTTGCTACGTCTCCATGCGCTGCAATCAGGCCTTCGGTCATATCGTTCGGGTGGCTGGTCATGTAGCGTATGCGCTGCAGACCGGAAATCTTGTCGAGGGCCCGAATGAGGCCGTCGAGACCCTGACGTTGCCCCTTTTCGTCCTCTCCGTACCATGCGTTGACATTCTGCCCGAGCAGCGTGATCTCTCTGGCGCCCCCATCCACGAGGGCATGGGCTTCCTTGATCAGGTCGGACCAGGGGCGGGAAATTTCTGCGCCGCGGGTGTACGGCACCACGCAATAGGTGCAAAATTTGTCGCAACCTTCCTGCACCGTCAAAAATGCGTTCGGTCGTGCCTGTTTTCCGCGCGTCGGCAGGACATCAAATTTGGAGGCTGCCGGCATATCCGTGTCGAGCGCTTTCTTGCCGGATTTTGCCACTGCCATCAGTTCCGGCAAGCGATGATAAGCCTGTGGCCCGACGACGATATCGACGCTTGGTGCCCGGCGTGAAATTTCCTTGCCTTCTGCCTGTGCAACACAGCCTGCCACCGCGATCATCGGGCTGGTGCCGTCTTTCCTGCGCAACCTTCCGATGTCGGAATACACTTTATCGACCGCTTTTTCCCGGATGTGGCAGGTGTTGAGCACCACCAGATCAGCATCATCCCCATTTTCGGCCGCGCTCATGCCCTGATCAGCGAGCAGTTCGGCCATCCGCTCGCCATCATAGACGTTCATCTGGCAGCCAAAGGATTTGATGTGGAATTTTTTAGGATCGGCTTGAGTCATAGACCGTGCCTATACAATGGGTTTTCCCCCCAGGGAAGCTGAAAGCGGTTCCGCGATTCTGCGCCGCGCCTCCGCTGCGATTTCTTTCCGGTCGGAACAATGGGCAGGATCAAACGGTTCCAGAAAGTGGACTTCGACCAGAAAGCCGCCACGCCGGGTCAACAGCCGCCATGCGTTAGACGGGGCGCTTTCCTCTCCCGTCCAGCCAATTTCCCAGGCGTGCTCGCCATAGTTCAGAAATATAGGCTGGACCATGATGCCGGGTGGGGGAGGGTCGAGCACTTTTAGCAATGGCGCCTTGAACGGGAGCAGGGTTGAGCCATCGGTCGTCGTACCTTCGGGAAAGATCGTAATCGCCCAAGTCTCCTCAAGAGCATCACGCAATTGGTTGATCTGCCGGGCAATGCCCATTCGGTCCGAGCGCGATACAAACACCGTGTCATTGAGCCGACAAAGCCAGCCAATGATGGGCCAGTTGCCGATTTCTTCCTTCGAGACGAAAGCAGTGCCGCTATGGCCGCCCAGAATGACAATATCGACCCAGGATAGATGGTTGGAAATGAAAAAGACGTCCCGTTTGATCGGCACGCCGATAATCTTTACCCGGGCCCCGCAAGCGAAGGCTGCGATCTTGAGAAATGTGCGTGGCCAAGGGTTGGGCAATCGCAATATTCGCCAGATATAGTAAAAGGGGATGCAGACGAGCAGCGCGGTAACGAGGAGCGCCACGCGCAAGATAAATCTTATATAGCCCATCGGTGTTGCTCCATCCCACAGCCTATATGCCATCGGCTGTGTGTCGCAAGGCCTTGCGTCCGGGTCGGGGTTTGGCAGATCAGTTTTTTCTGGCGAGAGATACGCCATAGAGCTCCATGCGGTGATCTACCAGGCGATAGCCCAGCTTTTCGGCGATCTGCTTTTGCAGTGCTTCCAGTTCCGGATCGACAAATTCAATAACCCGACCGGTTTCGACATCGATAAGATGATCGTGATGCGCTTCCGGAACGGCTTCATAGCGAGCGCGACCATCGCCAAAGTCATGGCGATCCAATATGCCGGCTTCTTCGAACAATCGAACCGTGCGATACACGGTTGCGATCGAAATCCGGGAATCCACGGCTGATGCCCGTTCGTGCAGTGTTTCCACGTCGGGATGATCTTCTGCATCGGAAATGACGCGGGCTATCACACGACGTTGATCGGTGATGCGGAGCCCTTTTTCCGCACATAATGCTTCAAGATCAATTTTCTGGGGCATGGAACCTTTCCGTTACTCTGGAGGAAGACTCTATGCGGGGCAGGGGATATTGCAAAGAGAAAATTGCGGCAGGTTCGCCGCAATTTTCTAAATTCAACGCAAAAGAAAACGCACTAGTTCTTTTTGCCCTTTTTCTTGCCCAGACCGATCGCCTTGGCAAGCTGACGCCGCTTTTCCGCATAATTTGGCGCTACCATCGGATAATCATTGGGAAGTCCCCATTTTGCGCGGTAATCTTCGGGGGTCATTCCGTAATGCGTCATCAAATGGCGTTTCAACATTTTCAGTTTTTTGCCATCCTCGAGACAAACCACATAATCTGGCTTGATCGACGACTTGATGGGGACAGCCGGCTCTGGACGGGCCTGTTCTGCGGCTTGACCGGAAAGTCCTGAGAGTGCTCCATGAACACTGCTGATGATAAGCGGTAGATCCGATACCGCGACGCTGTTGTTGCTGACATGCGCAGCAACGATGTCTGAAGTGAGCGTAATCAACGTCTCATTCAGAGCAATCTCTTCCTCTGTCATATTCTATTACCTTTGTGCGACCGTTATTTTTATATTGCAGATACTGCGAGGCGTTATTTACACGAACTTTGACGCGCTGCAACACTCAATAGGATCAACGATTATTTTAGATGGTTAACACGGTTTTGTAAGTAATCGCGTCAAACTTTTCCATATCCGGGCCGGTATAATAGGCCTTGCGCCGCCCTATCTGGTGAAAACCGAATTTTTTGTAGAGTTTTTCCGCCGGATTGTCGGCTCTCATTTCTAGGAAGACAAAGACTACGTTATCGGCGCGTGCTTTCTGCAGCACATGTTCAAGTAAAAGATAACCAATTCCTTTGCCCTGGATGTCGGGAGAAACGGCAATCATCAACAGCTCTTCCTCATCTGCGGCCTGCCGGCTAATCGCGAATCCGCAGGCAACACCGCCCTGGCTGGCTATCAGTAGCTTTGCACTCGGCATGGCCAGCATTGATCGGCACTGGTGGTGGTTCCAGCCTTCACCATATGTTTTGGGAAAGGCGGATTCCATAACGGTCATGACGGCAGTGAGGTCGGAAAGATCTCCGGCCCGGATCTCGACCGGTTCACCCGCATGATCGTCACCCAAGCTTTGGCGGCTAGCCATTGCTCAGACGATTGTCGCTGGCTGGGCGTCTGGTTTGCGTCCGTAAGTCGCTGTGGCAGGCATGTTTTTCATCTGGTCAACCACTAAAGAGATGTCCGCCGCGTTTGGCAATATAGGAAAATGAATATCGGGAGCCACAACAGCGGCCAATTCAGCCGCAGCGGACCCCGCGATCACGTCTGCCTTCACGGCGCTCGCGGCCTGTTCGGGGGTAAGTGTTTTGAACGGCTCCATCGGGTGCCCGGTTTCGAAGAAGTTCTGCAGATAATATTCGCCATGCCCGGCCTGCATGACCACGCACACGGGCTGCGGCGTGTCCAATCGTCGCAGCGCTTGCGCGGCTACAATCGCCAGACAATTATATCCCCGCGCGTCCGCACCCCAGGCCAGAGCCAGGGCCTTGGCCGCAGAAATACCGATACGGACCCCGGTAAAGCTGCCCGGTCCGCAATTCACCAATATTCGATCCGCTCTGCCGCAGTCTGTCAGTTGCTCGATAGCCGGAATCAGTTTTTCCGCATGACCGCGGCCTATCTCGGCATAGCTGGACCCGATCATCGCACCATCCTCAAACAATGCAACAGAACATGCGATCGTAGCGGTATCGATAGCGAGAAGGCGCTCGCCCATTAACAGGTCAGATCAAGCTGTTGAATTTGTCAAAATCCGGACGCGGGCTGCGATCAAATATTGTCGATGGATCGCCATAGCCCAGTGTCGAAATAAAGTTCGATTTGACGTTGGGTTGATCGCCGAAAAACTCTTTATCGACGGCGTCATTGTCGAAGCCGGACATGGGGCCGGTATCGAGGCCAAGGGCCCGAGCCGCCATGATGAAATAGGCTCCCTGCAAAGAACTGTTGCGCAGCGCGTGAATTTTGCGGGCTTCCGGATCACCCTCAAACCAGCTTTTCGCATCGGCGTGAGGGAAAAGCTCGGGCAGATGTTCATGGAAATTTTCATCCATACCGATAATAACCGCCGCAGGCGCCTTGCGTATTTTGTCTTCATTTCCTGCCGAAGCCAAATCTGCCAGCCGGTCGCGAGATTGCTGACTGTGGCACCAGATCAGGCGCGATGGCAGCATGTTTGCGCTGGTCGGGCCCATTTTCATCAGATTCCAGATATCATGCAGTTGCTCTACAGATACGGGTTTATCATGATAGCCATTATAGGTCCGCGCTTCGAGAAATAGCTGATCGAGCGATGCCTGACCGAGGGGTGAATTCATATTTCTGCCTTTGATCTATTGTTGTTTATGCGGCCTGGACGTCGCTGACCTCTGGCACATAATGCTTGAGGAGGGATTCGATCCCATGTTTCAGCGTGGCTGTGGAAGAGGGGCATCCCGCGCAAGCACCCTGCATTTTAAGGAATACCGTTCCCTTGTTGAAACCGCGGTAAATAATATCCCCGCCGTCATTGGCGACCGCAGGACGGACCCGGGTTTCGATAAGCTCTTTGATCTGAGCCACAATATCGGCATCTTCCGGATCGTCGTGGACCTCTTCTTCGGGCGGTACAACAATGTCGCCCGCACTGCCGGGCTTGAAAAGGGGCAATCCGGCGGAGAAATGATCGAGCAAAATACTCAGCACCTGAGGCTTCTGGTCGCTCCAGTCTGCTCCTGGTCCACAGGTTACAGAGATGAAGTCAGAACCAAAGAAAACGCCGGTCACATCCCCGAGCGAAAAAAGCGCCTCTGCCAGCGGTGACACTTCGGCATCTTCCGGCGACGCAAAATCGCGAGTGCCGTCCGTCATCACCGGCTGTCCCAGCAGGAATTTGAGGGTTGAGGGGTTGGGTGTTTTTTCGGTTTCAATCAACATAGATGTTATCTGGCGATTATAGGGCGTGCGATCAAGGGCAAAACGGTCGAAACCCTGCGCTGCTGAAAAAGTATGTCAGGAATATTCACTGGTCAGTAAGATTGGGGCTGCTTATATCCGCTGCATGAAACGATCAACCTGCCATCCGGCACTCCAATATTCCTTTTTCCTCATATTGCTGTGCCTGCTGGGCGTTCCCGGCGTGGCGGTCGCGCAAACAGCGACCGCTGACGACACAGTTCCCTGGCTATACGAAAATAGCGACATTCCCGTCGACAAAACCTGGACGTTTGGGGAATTGGACAATGGCTTGCGCTATGCGGTGAAGCATAACGGTGTGCCGCCCGGACAAGTTTCGATCCGGCTCCGGATGGACGTTGGGTCCCTGATGGAAAAAGACGATGAGCAGGGTTTTGCGCATTTCATGGAGCATCTGACCTTTCGCGGCTCAACGCATGTTCCGGACGGCGAAGCCAAGCGTGTTTGGCAGCGGCTTGGCGCAACATTCGGGAGCGACAGCAACGCTGAAACAACACCGACGCAAACCGTTTACAAACTCGATCTGCCCAACGCTAACGCTGCAAGCCTCGATGAAAGCCTCAAAATATTGTCGGGTATGATCCGTTCGCCCGGTCTGAGCACAAAGGCGGTTAACGCGGAGCGTCCGGTTGTCTTGGCCGAGTTGCGAGAGCGCGCCGGACCGCAGACCCAAGTCCAGAATGCGACTAGGGAATTGTTCTTTGCCGGGCAGCGTCTGGCCAATCGTGCGCCGATCGGGACGCCGGAGACCTTGAGTGCTGCAACACCAAAAATGCTCAAACAATTTCATCAGCGTTGGTACCGGCCCGAGAATACGGTTATCGTGATCGCCGGCGACGAGGATCCCGCTTTGTTTGTCGAACTGTTGAACAAACATTTTTCCCAATGGCAGGCTGACGGGAAGGCAGGCGTGATTCCCGATTTTGGTCAGCCGCAGGACTTGTCCGAAATCAGCGAGGTTTTGATAGAACCGACCTTGCCGAGATTCATTTCCATGATCATCGCACGTCCCTGGGAGCAGGTCGCGGATACGATCGTCTATAATCAACAAATATTGATTGATCTGCTGGCTATGCAGATGATCAACCGGCGCCTCGAAGCAGGGGCAAGGGCAGGGGGCAGCTATTTGCAGGCGGCGGTCGGTCAGGATGACGTCAGCCGTTCGGTTGACGGGACATTTGTCAATATCATCCCGCTTGGTGAGGACTGGGAGGCCGCGCTCCACGACGTACGGGCTATCATCAGTGACGCGACCACTGTCGCGCCGTCTGAACAGGATATCGCGCGCGAGCTTGCGGAGTTCGATGCGGCACTGGCCATTGGTGTCGAAAGCTATCAAACCGAAGCTGCGCGCAAGCAGGCGGACAATATCATTAATGCGGTTGATATCCACGAGACCGTAGCGACGCCGCAGGTGGCGCTGGATGTCTTCCGCGATATGCGGCACCTGTATACGCCGGAGCGTTTGCTTGAATCCACGCGCAAGCTTTTCTCGGGGGTTACCTCTCGGGTTCTGCTTTCATCTCCGGTTGCCGTGGAAAACGGTCAGGCGAGGCTGGCGGCAGCGTTAACCCGCCCTGTTGATGCTGCCAGCGACGCGCGTGTCGTTCAGTCCGATATCGGATTTGATTCGCTCAAAGCGATAGGAAAAAAGGGCGCGATCAAAACGTCCCGGCAAATAGGGAATTTCGATATGGAGCAGCTGGAGCTCGCCAATGGGGTGAGGGTGCTGCTGTTTCCGAATACGGCTGAGCGCAACAAGATCATGGTCAATGCTCGCTTCGGCAAAGGCTACAGAGGCCTGCCGTCTGATCAGGAAACGCTGGCATGGTCCGGTGCGATGGCGCTGATGGCGAGCGGCGTCGGCGATCTGGGCCAGGAGGAACTCGACAAGATTACCACCGGACGGAGGATAGGCCTGGGCTTCGGGATCGACGATGATGCCTACGAGATCAGTGCCGAAACACGGCCATCTGACCTCGAGGATCAGTTACACTTGATCGCGGCCAAGCTGGCCTTTCCGCGTTGGGATGCCGCGCCTGTCATGCGCAGCAAGGCTGCCGCCTTGATCGGCTATGACAGTTTTTCGGCCTCTCCCCAGGCGGTTCTCGAACGCGATCTGGAATGGCTCCTCCGGGGCAAGGATCCGCGCTGGAAGACGCCCGACAAAGCCGACTTCAACAAGCTGACTGCGGAGAATTTTAAACAATTCTGGGAGCCGATTCTGGCCAGCGGACCGGTGGAACTGATGTTGTTTGGCGATTTCGACCGGGATCAGGCGGTGGAGGCCATTCTGAAGACATTTGGCGCACTGAAGCGCCGCGACGCTCCGCCGGTGTCAGCCGACACAGTCTCACCGGAATTTCCAACGCCAAAAGAAAATCCGGTGATTCTTGTGCACAAAGGCGACAAGGAAAGAGCTGCCGCCATGGTCGCCTGGCCGACGGGTGGAGGGCTTGCCAATGTGAGAGAAAGCCGCAGGCTGGAAGTGCTGACATCGATTTTCAATGATCGGTTGTTCGAAATACTCCGGTCGCAGCAGGGTGCGAGCTATAGCCCGCAGGTGGTGAACAGCTGGCCGGTCGATTTCCAGTCTGGCGGATATATTGGCGCGCAGAGCCAGCTGACGCCGGACAATATCGACCGCTTTTATGAGGTCGTGGACAGCATTGCCAAAGACCTCCGGGAGAAGCCGATCAGTGCGGATGAGTTGCAGCGCGTGGTAGAACCCTTGCGACAGCTTATCGCCCGGGCCAGCAGCGGCAACAGTTTCTGGATGAGTCAGCTGGAAGGAGCGACCTTCAATCCGCAGAAGTTTGTCGCGCTGCAAAGCCTGCTCAGTGACTATACCGTCATTACGCCGGAACAAGTGCAGGCTCTTGCGATCAAATATTTTGATGAGGAAAAGGAATGGAAGCTGGCGGTTCTGCCGGAATCAAAAAATGTGGCGGCGAACGATAATGATCCGGTCGCAGCACCATCGGCCAAGGCCAGCCGCCGCTAGATAGAGTCGACCAGCGCCAGTATCTGTTCGTTGGTCGGCCGCTTCTTGTAGTCGCCCGACACCCATTTCGCGACAATCATCCCGGATTTGTCGATCACAAACACCGATGCATAGGGAACGCCAACCGCGCGGCCTTCGGAATATTGGGGATCACGCAAGCCAAAAGCGTCAATGACCGCAGATGGCTGGTCGGACAACATTTCATATCGCAACATCTGGTTTTTCGCGAAACGCTGCTGTTGCTCGGGGCTGTCATAGCTCAGGCCATACAGGTTGTAGCCGCGCTCCTTCAATTCAGGAACAAGCGCGTTGATCGACTTCAATTGCGTTTGACAATAAGGACACCATTCAACCGACCGCGTAAACACGACCACGGCTGCTCCTTTTTCGAGAATATCGGCAAATGTGGTCTCCCCTTGATCGTCAAGCAGGCGCGCTTCCATCGGAACCTGCTCACCAACCGCCAGTCCGGCGTTAATCGTCTGCGCTTCCGTGATCGGCGCAACAAGGGCTTTCGGTTTGGATGCGACCTCGTTCTCGCTGTCGCCTTCTGGAGCGGCGCTGGAACAAGCAGAAAGAGTCATGGCTAGCAGGGACGACAGGATTGCGGCGGTCGGGTTCATGACAATATCCATTCTAAAATCTTGTCAATCATTCGCCCGCAAACGGTATCGGGTTACAACGCTCGATATTTAATTCAATATCGCACCATTGGAGGCCGCATTTCTGGACAAAACAGCCAGCAGCCAGAAACTGTCGTCACAAGACATATTTCGACAAATCGGTATCCTTGGCGACATCGGACAACTGCTTTTCGACATAGGCTTTGTCGATGCTGATTTCTTCACCAGTCCGCTCTTCCGCGGTGAAACTAATCTCTTCAACCAGCTTTTCCATTATCGTTTGCAAGCGTCGGGCGCCGATATTTTCGACCGTCTCGTTCACATTGGCCGCGATTTCCGCCAGTTTTTCGATGGCATCATCAGTAATCGTTATTTTGACGTCTTCGGTGCCAAGCAGCGCAATATATTGCTGCGGCAGATTGGCCTTTGTTTCGGTCAATATCCGCACGAAATCGGCTTCGGTGAGCGCGCGCAATTCCACCCTGATCGGCAGTCGGCCTTGCAGCTCCGGCAGCATATCGCTCGGCTTTGATATCGAAAAAGCGCCGGATGCGATGAACAGGATGTGATCCGTTTTCATCGGACCATATTTGGTCGCCACGGTTGTGCCCTCGATAAGCGGCAACAGATCGCGCTGGACACCTTCCCGGCTAACCGAACCGCCGCGCATATCGCTCACCGCGATCTTGTCTATTTCGTCCAGAAAGACGATGCCGTTGGACTCGGCGTCCGAAATCGCAGCTCTTGAAATATCCTCATCATCCAGACGCTTGTCGGACTCTTCTTCCACCAGCTTGTCCCACGCATCGGCGACCCGCATTTTGCGGCGCTTCAGGCGGTTTTGGTTGAACGCCTTGCCCATCATGTCGGAGAGATTGATCATTCCAACCTGGCCACCCATGCCGGGAATATCCATCGGCATATTCGGTGTGTCCTCGACTTCAATCTCGATTTCGGTGTCGTTCATATGATCGTCGACGACACGTTGCCGGAAACTCTCTCTGGTCGCTTCGCTGGCATTTTCGCCGCATAGAACGTCAAGCAAGCGCTTCATCGCCGCTTCGGCGGCGGCTTCATGCACCGCCATACGCCGGCGTTCCCGTTCTAGGCGTACGGCTTCCTCGGCCAAATCGCGGGCGATTTGCTCGACATCGCGGCCGACATAGCCGACTTCTGTGAATTTCGTGGCTTCCACCTTGATAAACGGCGCGTCAGCGAGCTTTGCCAGACGGCGCGAAATTTCGGTCTTGCCGCAGCCCGTGGGGCCAATCATCAGGATATTCTTTGGAGTTACCTCTTCCCGCAATTCCGCCGGCAGCCGCTGCCTGCGCCACCGGTTGCGCAGTGCCACAGCAACCGCGCGTTTTGCGTCTTGCTGGCCGATAATATGCTCGTCGAGTGCTTTGACAATGGCTTTGGGAGTCAGGTTCGCCTGCATGCTATTTGTCTCTTCATTCATAGGGAGGGGTGCGTTCACGCGTCGCTATCAAGCGTTTCGATGGTAATATCACCATTGGTATAGACGCAGATCTCGGCTGCTATCTCCATGGCTTTTCTGGCCAGTTTTTCGGCGTCTTTCTCATAGTCCATCAAAGCGCGGGCTGCGGAAAGCGCAAAATTTCCGCCGGAACCGATGGCGGCAATGCCTTCGTTGGGTTCCAGCACGTCTCCGTTGCCAGTCAATATCAATGTGATGTCCTTGTCGGCCACAATCATCAGGGCTTCGAGGTTGCGGAGATATTTGTCCGTGCGCCAATCCTTGGCGAGTTCAACGGCCGCCCGCATCAGTTGTCCGCTATGCCGCTCCAGCTTTGCTTCGAGCCGCTCGAATAGGGTGAAGGCGTCGGCGGTCGCACCGGCAAAGCCGCCGACAACCGAGCCATCGTGCAATTGCCGAACCTTGCGGGCGTTCCGTTTCATCACCGTCTGCCCCATCGAGACCTGACCGTCGCCAACGACGACGACCTTGCCATTTTTTCGAACCGAGAGGATGGTTGTGCCATGCCATTGCTGCAGGCCATGTTGCTGATTTTCTGTCATGAAGCGAGATATGGGTCTTGCTACCTGTTTGTGCAACCGCAGCCTTTCCGGTTTTGCAGGATCCCGAAACATCGTCTTTTCGACGGTCCAAATCCCTGGAATCCAGCAGGCAAAAAAAATGGCGACCAAAGGCCGCCATTTCTAAAATTCTATACCTGAATTAATTCAGGGGGAAGTTGGTGTGTCTTCGCTGCCGTCGGCTGCGATAATGATGCCACCAATAACTGCTGCTGCAGCGAGGATCGCGACGATGATGCCCGATCCGCCTTCGACGTCATTTTCGCCTTCGACAGTTGCGCTGGTCCGTGCAACGGACGAAACAGGCTGTGCAGCCTGTGCCAATACCGGTGCGCTTACGAGCGACGCGGCTGCTGCTGCAGCCAATCCAATTTTACCGAAACGCATAATTTGCTCCTTCAGGGTTTCGCATCTCATTCAATACAAAACAGTCTCTGACATAGCAGGTCGGTGAAATCAACAATCTTATGGTTCAATATTGTATTATTTGCGCTGAGTTGCAAACAGAGCACATATTACTGTTTTTCCTTAATATTAATCGATTGGCATGACTGGCGCTGACCGGCCTCGCTTGTCGGGCGTTTGCGGCTTCGGCCTTCCTCTTTTTTTCGAGGTGTTCCGATTCAAGACGTTAACCATCGGGCCGGAATTGCTGCTGGCAATCATGGATAACAAATTGTTAACCAATCGGTATGGACAACGAAACATTGAGCCCGCTGACGCTGCGCAGCAGAAACATGCAGCATCCTTTTCGCCAGAGCCTGCCGATCGATATATCGCAGGTCGCCGCAGAAAAACGCGAATTGGAGCTCCGTGAGACAGCGGACAAAAAAGGAATGGGAGAAGATGTAAGCCTGTTCCTGTTAAGCTTTCTCGCCTTCTTTACCGCCTTCTACATGTTCATTTTTTGATAGAACGCTTAAAGTGCATCAGTCACAGGCGCGGTGGAGCTGCAGGCCGAGCCATGCCGATACCAGGCACATAGCTGCAACGAGCAGCAACTGCTCGGTCGTAGACACGCCTAGCATGCTGAGCCCGAGGGCAACCAAGGCTCCGAGAACCATACAGCCGGAATTCACGACATTATTCGCCGCAATAGTCCGAGCTGTCTGACTGATATCAACGGTCGTGGTAAGAAAGGCATATAGCGGAACCACAAACATCCCGCCAAAAATGGCAACACCGCCTAGCGTACCCAGCAGCGCCCAGGAACCATCGTGGACAATGAAAGTCTGCAACGTGTAAAGATCGCCGTCCGGCAGACCTTCCCAGCTTCTGGCAATGAAGTAGAGGATGAGCACAAATACGCCCATAATGATAACGCTTGCGGGGGCAAACCGCGCCGAGACCTGGCTTTTGAGCAGGCTATTGACCAGGATCGAGCCGATCGCGATCCCGACCGAGAATACGCCGAGAAAGAGACTGGCAACCTGGGGCGCGGCAGTCAGGACATTTTCGACCAGAGGTGGAAATTGAATGATCAACACTGACCCGATGGTCCAGAAAAAGCTGATGGCGATGATCGCGAGGTAGAGCCGGCGAACATGCAAAGTCGCTGAGATCAGACGGATCGACGAGCGGATGAAATTAAAATCGATTTTCTCCACTTCTTTTTGCGCTGGTGCAGGCGGCATGAACTGGGCAGCGATACGGCCCACCAGTGCAACCAGAAAAACCGTAACGACCGCGATCTCGACTCCATTTCCATTGCGGTCGATGATGATGCCACCGAGGATCGTGCCTGCGAGAATGGCTATATATGTGCCGGCTTCAACGAGTCCGGTCCCTGCGAGCACTTCATCTTCCTCCAAATGCTGAGGCAGAACGGCATATTTGATCGGACCGAAAAAAGTCGACTGCAGTCCCAGAAGAAATAATGCGGTCAGCATGACGGGAATATTATGCAGCCAAAGCCCGACCCCGCCGATTGCGGCGATGAAAATTTCCAGTGTTTTAACGAGTCGCGTGATCCGCGCCTTGTCATAATTGTCCGCGAGTTGGCCGGCTAAAGACGAAAACAAAAAGAACGGAAGAATGAAGAGCCCGGAAGCAACGGCATTGAATACAAAATCTTCGGATTCGCTCTCGTAAATTCCATAGGTCACCAGGATGACCATAGAAAATTTGAAGAGATTGTCGTTAAAAGCCCCCAGTAGCTGCGTGAGGAAGAGTGGCAAAAACCTTCGTGTCCGCAACAAATGCGCCGTATTTTGCATAAAGTGAAAATCTCTGTTCGAGCGGAAAGAAGGGCTTCCTGTCATCTTTAGTCCTTTCCACTCCAGCGTCAACACGACTACCAACGGCTCGACGCGGTCAATGGCCATGAATTCGTCCATTAAATGGCTGAATCAATTTTCATTCTGGCGAAATCCGTTTATGCGAAGGCCGCGATGCTGAATTTGCCAAACATTTTGACACTCTCGCGGATATTTGCGGTGCCGATTCTGGTTTTTCTGCTGTGGCCGAACTTTGATCCGTTGCATTTACAACCGTTACCAATTGATTATTTACTCACTTTCGGCCTCTACTGCCTGATGGCGGTCACGGATTATTTCGACGGCTATCTCGCCAGAACGCAAGGCACGGTTTCGAAACTCGGTATTTTTCTGGATCCAATCGCCGACAAAATAATGGTCGCGGCGGTTGTATTGATGCTGATTTTTACCAGAGATATCAATGGGTGGAACGCGATTGCGGCGATCATCATTCTGTTGCGCGAAATCATGGTCTCCGGCCTCCGGGAATTCCTCGCCGGTCTGCAGGTCAGCGTACCGGTATCTCAATTGGCAAAATGGAAGACCGGTTTTCAGATGATCTCCCTTGGTGCCCTGATATTGGCCGGTGGCGTGCCGCATTGGCCGATGGTTGAGACGGTCGGTTTGTGGACGCTATGGGCGGCGGCGATCCTGACCTTGATCACTGGCTGGGATTATCTTCGAGTCGGCTTGAAGCACATGGACTGATGGCTCGTTCGATCAACATAGTATATTTCGCATGGGTGCGGGAACGCTTGGGCATCGACCAGGAACAGGTTGAACTGGACGACGAGATCGAAAGCATTGCCGATGTGTTGGCTATGCTCGCCGAGCGGGATGACCGCTATGCCGAGATTTTCGCCGATTTTGAAAAATTGCGCTTCGCTCTCGATCAGGATTACGGCCTCAGCACATCCTCGATCGGTTCAGCGAAGGAGCTGGCCATTTTTCCGCCGGTGACTGGCGGATGATCAATATTGAGGTCGGTCCAGAGGATTTTGATATCGGCGCAGAGACGCTGAAAGTCGCAGGGCAGGGCGGCGGCGCCATCGCCAGCTTTGTCGGCCAGGTGCGGGATGACGGAAATCTGGCGTCACTGGAGCTGGAACATTATCCGGCTATGACGCAAAAAGCGCTCCTGGAGATCGCGGAAAACGCGTCTTCTCAATGGGAGCTCCACGCGGTCACCATTATCCATCGGGTTGGCAAGTTGGCCGTGGGCGAAAATATTGTGATGGTCATAGCCGGATCCGATCATCGCCAGGCCGCAATCGATGCCTGTTCCTTCATCATGGACAAGTTGAAAACGGTTGCCCCTTTCTGGAAAAAGGAAACCAGGGTCGACGGGGCAGAGAAATGGATAGAAGAACGCGCATCGGATATCGAAGCTTCGAATCAATGGGATCAAAAGCAGAAGACCTAGTCGTGGGCTTTTGACGCCCAGTTCTGCGCGCCCTTCATGATTTCTGCCAGCAGTTGAAATTCGCTTCGGCGCGGGCTGTTCTTGCGCCATACCAGCGCAATATCGCGCGTCGCACGATCCGATTTCAGCGGTCTGGCGACAATGTCGGTATAGTTTAATATCCCGCTTTCGATCGCCATTTTCGGCAAGAGGGTAAGGCCCAGTCCATTATCGACCATCTGCACTAGCGTATGCAGCGAAGTCCCCATCATTCGGGCGGAAGCTCTTAATTCCGGGCGGTTGCAGGCTGCTAGCGCATGGTCTTTCAGACAATGGCCGTCCTCAAGGAGCAGCAACTGGGTTTCATCGATATGCGCCGGATCAACTTCCACCGGAGGGTCGCGCGGATCATCCTTCGGAAAGGCCACTAGTATTTCGTCGCTGAACAATATTTCCGACTCGACGTCTCCGCAGGGGAAGGGTTGCGCCAGCAGCACACAATCCGCGTGGCCATGATGCAGGGAATCGCACGCCGCCTGGCTTGTTTCTTCCTTCAGATAAAGCTTCAGCTCCGGTCGCTCCTTGCGCAGCTGAGGCAATAGCCGGGGCAACAGAAATGGTGCGATGGTCGGAATAACGCTCATCCGTATATCTCCGGACAGTGGCTTTCCGGCAGATCTCGCCATCTCAGACAGCTCTTCCGCCTCTCGCAGGATGCGATAGGCTTTCTCCACCATCTGATTGCCTAGGTCAGTGAACCGGACCACGCGGCGCGTTCGTTCGACCAAAACGATGTCCAGCAAGGCTTCGAGTTCCTTGATACCCGCTGACAATGTTGACTGGGTTACGAAGCAGGACTCTGCCGCTTTGCCGAAATGGCCATGCTCTTTTAGTGCGACCAGATATTGCAGCTGTTTCAGGGTAGGTAGATACGTGGACATTATCGATTCTCTCGATCAGTTTGGTTATAATGATCTACTATAGTGATAAAGCCTGTCTTTTTAAAGCATAGCCCGATTTCGCCCCCAAGAAATAACTGGAAAAGCGGCGTTGCCGTGCCTAGTTTAGTAGCTTCGCAACATCCGGAGGAAGTACATGTTTCGGGAACTGGGCGCATATCTGGACTCTATCAAAGCCCGCGATCCGGCACCGCGATCGCGCTGGGAAGTATTGCTCTATCCGGGTGTTCTGGCGTTGGGCCTGCATCGACTGGCGCATTGGCTTTTCAAAGGCGAGCTGTTTTTCTTCGCCCGCCTGATCAATCATATTGCCAGATTTTTCACCGCCATTGATATTCATCCCGGCGCCAAGATCGGGCGGCATCTGTTCATCGACCATGGTTTTACAGTTATTGGTGAGACCGCTGACATTGGTGACAATGTAACGATCTATCAATGTGTAACGCTCGGTGGGACCAATCCGGCCAACGGCGTCGGCGGCAAGCGACATCCGACCATCGAGGATGATGTCATTCTCGGATCCGGCGCTCAGGTGCTCGGCCCGATCACGGTCGGCAAACGGGCGCGCGTAGGCGCCAATGCGGTCGTTACCCAGAATGTTCCGGAAGGGGCAACAATGGTCGGCGTCCGCGCCCGGCCGACCCTGGTCGAAGCCAAAGATTACCAAAAAGATTTTGTGCCCTACGGTACCCCGTGCAGCGAGATTTTTGACCCGTCGACGCAAAAGCTGGAAATATTGCAATGCGAGATGGAGCAATTGCAGAAACGTATCGCCGCCTTGGCCAAGGAGCGTAACGGCGACGATGAGTCCGTCGACGCCAAGGGACGTGATAGCGCTTGATGCGGTTTACCGGGTCGAACATTGCTGACTTCCCGCAGCGAGGCGCACCATCACAAGTGGGCTTCGAAAGGCGGGAGCTGGATCGCATACTCAATTTATACGGGCGCATGGTCGCTGCCGGACACTGGAAAGACTATGCGATGGATATGCGCCGCGATGTCGCAATATTTGCGGCCTTTCGCCGTGCGTCCGAACGCCCCCAGATCCGCATCGAGAAACGGCCCTCGGAGCGCAACCGCCAGGGCATGTGGTCTCTCCGCGGCGAACAGGGCCAGATATTGAAGCGCGGCCATGATCTATCCGGTGTGCTGGCACCGGTCGAGCGCAAACTCGTGAAACTGGTGTCAGAATAACCGATTTGGTTGTATTATTTCATTAAAACAAACCCAAAAGTCTAATTCTCCGCCGCATCCGTATCGAGTGCGTAGCCAGCCGAACGGACCGTACGGATGATGTCGGACCGGCCATTGGCATTCAGAGCTTTCCGGAGCCGGCGAATATGGACGTCAACGGTGCGCAATTCGATATCGCTGTCCTGTCCCCAAACGCTATCGAGCAGCCGTTCGCGTGAGAACACCCAGTTGGGATGTTCCAGAAAATGGCGGAGCAGCCGGAATTCGGTGGGTCCCAGCGGGATGGTATCGCCGTCTCGTTTGACCTTGTGCCCGACGGTATCCATTTCCAGGTCACCAAAAGTCAGCTTTTCGCCGGCGAGAGCAGGCCGTACCCGGCGCAGCACAGCCTTTACCCGAGCGATCAGTTCCCGGGGGCTGAATGGTTTTGTAATATAGTCGTCCGCGCCGGTTTCGAGGCCGCGAATCTTGTCTTCCTCTTCCCCGCGGGCGGTCAGCATGATGATCGGAATATTCGCGGTTTCCGACGATCGGCGGAGGCGGCGGCATACCTCGATGCCGGACAGACTCTCGAGCATCCAGTCAAGCAGGATGACGTCAGGACGATGTTCCTGAACCAGCAGCAGCGCTTCCTCGCCATCCGGGGTGTGGATCAC
Source organism: Parasphingorhabdus sp. (assembly GCF_048269865.1). GTDB lineage: Bacteria > Pseudomonadota > Alphaproteobacteria > Sphingomonadales > Sphingomonadaceae > Parasphingorhabdus. The sequence goes on from NZ_JBLWUA010000003.1 coordinate 297,185, forward strand.
GTCATATTCTTCTTTTTTGAAGTTCCAGCTCAGGAGCTCCGCCAGCGCCGCATCGTCTTCGACGAGCAATAATTTAGCATTTACCATCAGTCGGCCTCATCGCGTGATGTGTCATTCTGTGGCGTCGTCGGGCTTTCCCCACGGGTACGCTCCGGCATCGGTTCACCAGTCGCCGCGAAATACACCATTTCGGCGACATTGGTCGCATGGTCCCCGATCCGTTCCAGATTTTTGGCGATAAACAGCAGATGCGCAGCTTCGCCGATATCTTTCGGATTTTCGATCATATGGGTGATAACGGCACGGAAGATGCTGTTGTAGAAATCATCGACAATTTGATCGCGCCGGTTCACTTCCATCGCCAGTTCAGCATCTCTGCGGGCAAAAGCGTCAAGCGAATCCCGGACCAGTTCACTGGCGATTTTCGACATCGAAGGCAGCAGCGAAATTGGCCGCAGCCGGTGGGTCTGGGTAACCAGTGGTACCCGTTTCGCGATATTCTTTGCGTAGTCGCCGATCCGCTCAACCACGCCCGAGATCTTGAACGTCGCGATCAATTCCCTGAGGTCATCGGCCATCGGCGCGCGCAGCGCAATCGTCTGAAAGGTCAAATCATCGATCCGCTTTTCAAGCTCGTCGATCAACTTGTCTTCCCGGACCACCTCTGCCGCAAGGTCAAGATCGCTATTTTCCAGCGCCCGCATGGCTTTGGCAATCGCCTGCTCGCTGCGGCCTCCGATTTCTGCCACCATACCGCGCAATTCGTTGATGTCTGAATCAAACGCTTTTACGGTATGTTCTGTGCCACTATTGACCATGGTTATTCCTAATCATCGATAAGTTAGCCGTAGCGACCTGTAATATAATCCCGCGTCTTTTCTTCGCGCGGATTGGTGAAAATATCTGTCGTATCGCCATATTCCACCAGCGTACCGAGATGGAAAAATGCGGTTTTTTGAGAAACGCGCGCGGCTTGCTGCATATTGTGCGTGACGATCACTATAGCATATTTGCCGCGCAGTTCGTGAATTAGTTCTTCGATCTTTGCGGTTGCGATCGGGTCAAGGGCAGAGCAGGGCTCATCCATCAGGATCACCTCCGGATCGACTGCAATCGCCCGGGCGATGCACAGGCGTTGCTGCTGGCCGCCTGACAGCGCCGTCCCGCTGTCCTGCAGCCGGTCTTTGACCTCGCCCCAGAGGCCAGCGCGCTGCAGGGAGGATTCGACAATTTCGTCCAATTCTTCCTTGCCGGTAGCCAGACCGTGGATACGGGGGCCGTAGGCGATATTGTCGTAGATTGATTTCGGGAAGGGATTGGGCTTTTGAAAGACCATGCCGACCCGAGCCCGCAATTGGACAACATCCATTTTCGGCGCGTAGATATCTTCACCCTCCAGCGTGATATCGCCGGTGACACGGGCAATCGGAATGGTATCATTCATCCGATTCATGCAGCGCAAAAATGTCGACTTGCCACATCCGGATGGTCCGATAAATGCGGTGACATTGTCCATGTTGACGTCAATCGAGACATCGTTGATCGCCTGTTTGTCACCGTAGAAAACATTGACGTTGCGCGCCGTCATTTTTGGTGACCCGCTATCGGTGGTCATGCCTGTTTTGGCAGAATTTGTCATATTCACGCTTTCGCTCGGTTCGAGTATTTTCTCTGTGTCATCCATCGGGCCTTTACCAGCGGGTCTCAAACCGGTTGCGCAGGTAAATCGCCAGAGCATTCATGATCAGCAGAAACAACAAAAGTACAATGATGGCCGCAGACGTTTTCTCGACGAAACCTCTATCGACTTCGTCAGACCATAGAAATATCTGGACCGGCAGGACCGTAGCGGGGTCTGTGATCCCGCTTGGCGGCGTGGCGATAAACGCGCGCATGCCGATCATCAGCAATGGCGCCGTTTCGCCCAGGGCTCTTGCCATTCCGATAATCGTACCAGTCAATATGCCGGGCAGTGCCAAGGGTAGCACATGATGAAAAACAACCTGCAGCGGGCTTGCCCCGATGCCCAGCGCTGCTTCCCGGATCGAAGGCGGTACGGACTTTACGGCATTGCGCCCGGAAATGACGATCACCGGCATGGTCATCAAGGCAAGCGTCAAGCCGCCGACCAGAGCGCCGGACCGCGGCATGCCGAAGAAGTTCAGAAACACCGCCAGGCCGAGCAAGCCAAAAATGATCGAAGGCACAGCCGCGAGATTGTTGATCGAAACCTCGATGAGGTCCGTCAGGCGGTTCTTCGGTGCATATTCCTCGAGATACAGAGCCGCCAGCACACCAACCGGAAAGGCCAGCATCAATGTCACGATCATCGTTATCAAAGAGCCTTTGAACGCCCCCCAAATACCGACTTGCATGGGGTCCGTCGCGTCCGAGTTGCTGAGGAAATTCCAGTTGAAACCGGTAGAGAACTGGCCCTTCAATTCCTTGACTATCTGTTCGGCCTCCGGATTACCTTCGTCCTTGTAGGCGACGTCCAGTTCTGATGACACGGGCAGATATACCGTGGTTTTCTGGGAGACCAGATCAGGGTTATCGAGAATCATCGAGCCGACTGCGGTCCAGGCTCCCGCTGAAAAAAGGTCGGCACCGTCTTTGCCATATTGGATTTCTATGCTGCTATCGACGATATCGCGTAACCCCATGGCCTGAATATTGGCTTGCGCATTGGGTCCTTCGAACTGGCTCGGAGACGCACCGCTTGTCACCGCCGGGAAATCGATTTCTACGGGCAGTTCCGTCTGCGTAAATCCGCGAAATCCGTTGCCGACCATGACGATCAGCAAAAACGCCAGAAAGCCAGCAGACAGCACGATCGCGGCAATGCCCATCGCCTTGAAGCGCCGCTCTGCGGCATAGCGTCCGGCAATGCGTTTCTGCATTGCCGTGCTTTGCCAGTCCGTCGGAGTGCGGTCAGTTTCGGTGAGACTATTCATATGCTTCCCGGTATTTTTTGACGACGCGCAAGGCGATCAGATTGAGCAGCAAGGTCACGATGAAAAGGACGAGACCCAGGGCAAAGGCAGCAAGTGTTTTCGGGCTGTCAAATTCCTGATCGCCGGTCAAAAGCTGGACGATCTGGGTGGTGACGGTGGTAACACTGGAAAACGGATTGGCGGTCATGTTGGCAGCAAGGCCGGCCGCCATCACCACGATCATCGTTTCGCCAATCGCGCGGCTGACAGCGAGCAAAACGCCACCGACAACCCCCGGCAAAGCGGCCGGGATCAGCACCTTCTTGATCGTTTCACTCTGGGTGGCACCCATCGCCAGCGAGCCATCACGCATTGAGCTTGGTACCGATGCGATACTGTCATCGGCCATTGATGAAACAAACGGAATGATCATGATCCCCATGACCGCACCAGCCGCCAGCGCGGATTCCGAAGAGGCATTGGAAATGCCGATCGAGACCGCAAAATCACGGAGGGCGGGGGCGACGGTAAGGGCGGCGAAATAGCCATAGACCACCGTTGGTACCCCAGCGAGCACCTCCAATATCGGTTTCATCCAGGATCGAAATTTGGCCGGCGCATATTGGGTAAGATAGATCGCGCTCATCAGGCCGAGCGGGATCGCGACAATCATTGCGATAATGGCACCGATAAACACCGTTCCCCAGAAGAGCGGGATCGCACCAAATCCGGTCTCACCCCTTGGTCCCGCTACGGCTTTCGGATTCCATTCAGTTCCGAACAGAAAATCGATTGGCGACACCATGGAAAAGAACCGGACCGATTCAAATACCAGCGACAAGAAAATGCCAACCGTCGTGATGATGGCAATCAGCGACGCCAGCAGCAAGATCAGCATCGTGACTCGCTCAATCTTGGTGCGCGCTCGCAGATCAGGCTTGATCTGCAGCCACGCGTAGACGCCGCACGCAAAAACCAGCAGCAGCGCAGCGATCGAACCGATCATCTGGTAATAGTTGATCGCGTCACGATATGGTTCGACCATCGTCTGCGAGAGCGGATTAAATGCGTTGACCTGATTGCCCATGGCGATCGCCCGTGCTTCGGACAGAATGGCTGCCCGGGCAAAGCCGTCTTGCGGCAATTGCGCCGCCGCAGGGCTGGTCAGCGCTGCATCAGTGATCAATGCCGGGCTCACAAAACTCCAGACCGTTAGAAAAAGAAGGGCCGGAAGGATCGCCCACAGGGCAACATACCAGCCGTGATAATTGGGCAGGGAATGAAGCACCGATCGGGCATGCTTGTCGCCGGTTTGCATCCCGGCTGCTCTGAGCCGACCAAAAAACCAAGCAACTAGCCCAAGGCCAATGACGAGAAAAAGAAGCGTCGAACCTGTCACAATATCAATTTTCGCCCCGTATCAAAATCATCTGCTTGGTACACGCGCCGAAGCCCGCTTATTTGAGTTCGCTAATCGAAAGAGGTGTCATATTATTGACAACCTCCAACATATTTTCACGTACGTCATCGGGCGCGGCAATCAAACCCGCTTTCACCAGATAACCGTCTGCTGTGCCTGCGTTGACGAATTCCAGCACATATTCCTTCAGCCCGGGGATCACCCCGACATGCTGCTTTTTGACATAGATATATAGCGGTCTGGCGCCGGGATATTCTCCCGATGCAATGGCCTCGTAGCTGGGATTTACGCCGGAGACGGGGATTCCGCGAACACTGTCCAAATTCTCTTCCAGAAAGCTGTAACCGAAGATGCCGATACTGTTCGGGTTGGCTTTCAACTTTTGAACAATCAAATTGTCATTTTCGCCGGCATCGACATAGGCGCCATCCGCTCTGACCTCATGACAAATTGCATCGAATTCCGTCTTGTTGCTCTCTTTCAGCGCCTTCGTTTCGGGGTCCGTTATACAGCCAACTTCCATGATCAGCTCCGTCAGCGCATCGCGCGTGCCTGAGGTTGACGGTGGGCCATAAACATTGATCGCAAAATTCGGCAAAGACGGATCAATATCGGACCAGTTTTTGGCTTTGTTCTCTTTGCCAAACGGCCGTTCCGCGATGGCTTTGTAAATCTGAACAGGCGTCAAAGAGAAAGACGGTCCGTTGTTGGCCTGTGCGATCGCGATACCATCTATGCCGATTTGCACTTCAACGACGTCGGTCACACCGTTGCTTTGACACAGTTCTAATTCTGACGCCTTTATCCGGCGCGATGCGTTTTCGATGTCCGGCGTATTCGCGCCTACGCCGGCGCAGAACAGATTCATCCCGCCACCCGTGCCGGTCGATTCCAATATCGGAGAGGGATTGGATCCGTTAACACTGAATTGCTCAGCGACAGCTTTGGCAAACGGGAAAACAGTCGACGATCCGACAATACGAATTTCGCTCCTGGTGCCGCTTTGACCCCCGGAAGCCTGATCCTGACACGCAGCTAGCGCAAGCGACGCAGCCGCGAGAAAGGCGATTTGTCTTAACATCGGAAAATTCCCTGTTGATCTGCACTTAACCTGCGGAAAAAATTAACCAAGGCCCGATCCGCTGGTTCGTTGCGGTGGCTTCTAGGGAGGGGCAATGTCCTGATCATTACAGAAATATTACATTTATATGACAAGAGGCGCGATGCCGGATTTGGCGTCCGAACTGTGATTCAGACTGGGGTCTAGATGGATCCATTTGGGCCAAGGTGACTGACAAGAGAATTGCTGGCAATTGGTAGCAAAACAGAGACCGTTGTACCAACGCCAACCGTGCTGGAGATCTCCATCCGTCCGCCATGGCGCTCGGTTATATGCTTGACGATCGAAAGTCCCAGGCCAGTTCCGCCAATAGATTTGCTGCGGCCCTTGTCCACACGGTAAAATCGTTCGGTGAGTCTGGGAAGATGCTCAGGCGCAATACCATCACCCTGATCATTGATTGCCAGGCACAACATGGTTCCGGCATTATTGGGCGCCAGATTTATGGTGACCGGCGCACCTTTCTTTCCATATTTGAAAGCATTGCTCAGCAAATTGTTGACCACTTGCGACAATTGCGCTCGATCACCATGGATTAGCGGTATGTCGGTCGGCAAATTGACCAGGATCTCGGTCTCCTTCTTACCGCGACTGTTGATGTAGAAGTCCCGCGCTTCCCCGACCAGTTCGCTCAGGTCGATCTGTTCAGACGGCAGCTCAAACTTTTCCGCTTCGATCCGGGAAAGCGACATGAGATCCTCGACCAGCCGCTGCATGCGGTCGGCTTCCTTGTACATTATCTTCAGAAACCGGGCGCGGGTCGCATCATCCTTGCCGGCCTTTGGGTCTTCCAGAGTTTCCAGAAAGCCTTTGATTGCCGCCAGCGGCGTGCGCAATTCATGGCTTGCATTAGCAACAAAATCGGTTCGCATCCGTTCGGCAGCATAACGGCTGCTGCGATCTGACAGCTGGACCAGCTTGAGACCGTCCTGCAGCGTGTTGATGCGGAGCTCCCATCGCTGATCGGTGCTGCCCACGCCGACCAGCAGAATCGGCTCTCCGCTGTGCTTGGCGTCAGGATTGGCCAGCCGATCGGCCGCGGCAGGGTGGCGAATCGCTATGCGGACATCTTCACCGACAATATGGTCACCCAGAACCTTAGCGGCTGCTGCATTGGCGGCCGCGACTTTCGCGTTGCGTATCAGCAGTATCGGATCGGTGATCGGGTTGATGATGTCCTGATATGCCTCCGACCGGCCCTGATATAATATGCGCTTGCGTTGCCGTTCGAGCGTTGCCGGGTCTGGCAGCGGTGCAGCAGGCCGGTCCTGGAGAACTGTGAACAACGCGAAGGCCCCGGTCGCCACTATGATGATGAACTGTTGTCCTGACTGCGGCAATTGGCTCGCCAGCAGCGCGCCAGCAAGAATGGCGATCAGAGCCACAAACAACCGAAAAGGGGAAACCGAGGTCACCGGAGCGATTCTGACGTCTTCATATCGGTCATCTAGGCTGTGGTCGGCAGAGTCGGCAATCGGAATATTTCATGACGGCCATCTGTCCCCCCTTGGCATATACAGTCCTTGTTAACGAATTTCGTGTCTATGTCTCGAAAATGGACGCGGTTTGGGCCAGAAGACTGTTTACTCGCTTTTTTGGTCTTTTCTGCCTATGTGCCAATATCTGAAGTTAGGACAAACAGGGACAGAGCGTTGATGAAAGATCATATTCCATCTGAATCGTCAGTAAATTCTGATCAGAAGAACGGAATCGTGACTCGCCGTCGGGCCTTGATGATGGGTGCGGTAACCGCTTCGGCTGTGGTCAGCATCAAACCTGCTTTGGCACAAACAGCCGGCTCCGTCCTCAATTGCGAAATTCCGGTGCCGGGCAATAATGCGATGGGCGGATATATCGCCCCGGACGGCACAGTCGTCACCGCAGACACGCCGGGCGCCTTTCCCCCAGCAGGACGTAATTTTACCGGAGAAGAGGTGCGCCGGGCAATGAACGGCCGGACGCTTCCCGGCACGTCTTATGACCAGTCCCAAGCCTATGTGAATTATATCCGCAGGCTGCAATCCGGTCAGAGTGGATTTACCTGCTACGCCTCGCTGCAAATGCCGCGCTGATATTAACGTTTACCTGCTATCGAGCGCGCGAGTCATATTAGAATCGCAGGTAATTCACCATGAGTTTAAAATTCCAGGCAGCGCCGAAGGATGAATTGGTCTGGCACGGTCTGGACAGCATGACTCTGCTGTTTCATCGGCCTTCGGGGATTACCCACATGCTTGCCGAGCCCGCTCCGGCGATACTGGAAGTCATGGACAATGACTGGCTCACCGCAGCCGCGATTGCGCAGCGTCTGAGCAGGCAATTCGAAATCGAGCCGGGTGCGAACGCTGAAAATGTCGTCAGTGCACGCCTCAACGAGCTGTTCGATCTGGGATTGGTTGCGAGAGTATCTCACTGATGGGAAAGATGCACCAGACATTGCTTCAGGTCGGACCCGCTGCGTTCCGGATAGCGTCGACATGGCGGCAGCCATTGGATCAGCTTACGGCCTTGTACCGGGACTATCCGGCCCCAACCGACGATAGCGTGGATTTCACGGTTCGTCTGGAACCGGAGAAGCCTTGGCGCCGCCATGTCCGGCCTTCGGTCCATATTGGTGGAGACTTCTGGCTCCCGGACGCTGCGCCCTTGCCGCTTGCGCAGGGTCTGTTGGCGGCCGAAATGGGAATGAACCTGCAAATGGCACTTGGCTGGCGGCGGCATTTATTGCTCCATGCCAGTAGCGTTGAAAAGGACGGCAAGGCGCTGATCATGACCGGCTTGTCGGGTTCCGGCAAATCCACGCTGTCGGCGATGCTTGCCGAAAAAGGCTGGCGTTTCATGGGCGATGAATTTGCGTTGCTTGGCCTTGATGGCGGCGAAATCGTGCCTTTTCCGCGGTTGATCAGTTTGAAGAACAGGGCGATCGAAACGATGCAGCAGCTGGTTCCGGAAGACCGCTTTGGCCCAGAAATGAAAGCCACCCCAAAAGGCGACATCCGGCATCTTGTCCCGCCGAAAGCGGCTGTGGCGCGGATGGACGATCCCGCTCGACCGGCATTGTTGCTGTTTCCCCGTTTTGGCCACAAGCCGGAATTGCGAGAAATGGGCCAGTCGGAAGTATTTGTCCGTCTGACGCAGGCCTCAACCAACTATGTGGCACTGGGGGAGGCGGGCTTTGATACGCTTACCCGATTTGTCGACCGGGTTCCTGCCAAAGCGATGGATTATGAGTCCGGAGAGCAGGCAGAATCGCTGATCGAAAGTCTCTGGAGCAAACTGCCTTGATGAAGGATGCACGCCTTTTGGTAGATGCGCTGCGTGAACCAGCCAGCGTCCGAGCGTTAACAGGCCGCCAATGGACGGATTTGATCAGCATCGCGCGCGCGGAGTCACTGATCGGATCGCTGGCCCACCGCGTCAGAGATATACCGGTGCCCAGTCGGGTCAGGGCGGTTCTTCAAGACGCTATTGAGGCCCACGAGCTGGCGCGTCTGCAGGCGCTTTGGGAAGCCGCCTGCGCGCGCCGGGCTTTGGCTGATTATCCGGGAAAGATCGTCCTGATGAAGGGTACCGCTTATGTGGCGGCAGATCTCGCCTCCGGGGTGGGGCGGAGCATTGGCGATCTCGACATCATGGTCGCGCGCAATGACTTGCCGATTGTCGAAGCGGCCTTGCTGGATGCCGGTTGGGAATGGGTAAAGCCGGATCCTTATGACGATCTATATTATCGCGACTATATGCACGAATTGCCGCCGCTGATACACCGCGAGCGCGACCGGATGATCGACGTGCATCATACAACGCTGCCGCTGACCGCAAGGCCGACGCCGGACGCACGGGCCATGCTGGACAGCGCAGCCGCCCTCGACAATGGTCTCCATGTCATGGCTCCGGCCGATATGCTGTTGCATTCCATTGCCCATCTGTTTGCCGACGGGGATCTGGCCGGGGGGCTGCGCAACCTGTGGGATATTAATCTGTTGATCCGACAATTTTCGGAAGCTGACGCGGAATTCTGGAACGTGCTGGATGGTCGGGCCAAAATTCATGATCTGGCTTCGGAAAAGCAGCGGGCATTGCGCTTGGCCGCGCGCCTCTACGGCACCCCGGTCAACAGACTTTCTGCGGGAAAAACCGCACTGCCGGACCATCTCTATGTCCGGCGTCTGCTCGCCCGGGATGGATATGGGCGGGAAACGCGCAAAGTCACGCGCCTCGCTTTTTACGTGCGCTCCCACTGGCTGCGAATGCCGCCGCTCATGCTCGCCAAACATTTGTGGACCAAATGGCGCAAGGGCGGAAAGTGAGGCGTATGAAGCCCCTCAATTCCGCACAAACGGTCTGGCTTAAGGACCACCAGCGTGCCATTAGTCCCGGCAATTGGCTTGTCCAAATCGCTGATCCAACCATTTTCTCCGGAGTATCCCGATGACCGATCGCCCGCTCGCCGCAATCATCCTGGCCGCAGGACAAGGCACGAGAATGAAATCAGAAACGCACAAGGTCCTGCACCCGATTGCCGGTAAGCCGATGCTGCATCATTTGCTTGATACGGTGGATTCGATCGGCGTCGAACGGACTGTGATCGTCGTCGGCGCGCGGCGTGAGCAGATTGAAGCGAGTGTTGAAGGCCGTGATGTCGCGATTGCTGTGCAGGACGATCAACTCGGCACCGGCCACGCAGTCGCTCAGGCGCACGATGCGTTGCGCGGTTTCGCTGGCGATATCCTTATCCTCTATGGTGACGTTCCGATGGTCAGCGCCGATACCATGCGCGATATGATTTTCCGGCTGAACAACGGCACCGATCCGAGAGCCGTGGTGCTTGGCTTTCGTCCCGATGACGCCGCTGCCTATGGCCGTATCATCTCTGATGATCAGGGCGAAATCGAGAAAATGGTGGAATATAAAGATGCCACCGATGCAGAGCGCAGGGTCGACCTTTGCAACAGCGGCTTGATGGCGGCGCGCTCTACCGACCTGTTCATTCTGCTGGACCAGATCAGTAATGACAATGCCGCTGGTGAATATTACCTGCCGGATATCGTGATGCTGCCCGGCCAAAAAAGTGCGGTGATCGAAGTCGCCGATCCCGCCGAGGTAGCCGGCGTAAACAGCAGGGCTGAACTGGCTTCGGTCGAAAATACATGGCAGACTCGCCGACGCGCGCAGGCCATGGCCGATGGCGTCAGCCTGATCGCGCCGGAAACCGTCTGGTTCTCGCACGACACCGAGATATCTTCCGATGTTGTTATTGAGCCTAATGTGATTTTCGGTCCGGGTGTTTCAATCGCCTCTGGCGCCAAGATTTTCGGACATAGCCATATCGCCGGCGCGACGATTGGCCCCAACGCCAGCGTCGGACCCTTTGCCCGCCTGCGCCCCGGCGCCATATTGGAAGAAGGGGCCAAGGTCGGCAATTTCGTTGAAATGAAAAAGGCGACCCTTGGCAAAGGGGCAAAAGCCAGCCACCTGACCTATCTCGGCGACGCTGAAGTCGGGGAGGACGCCAATATCGGCGCGGGTACCATCACCTGCAACTATGACGGCTATTTCAAATATAAAACCGTCATCGGCAAGGGTGCCTTTATTGGCTCCAACAGCGCGCTGGTGGCGCCGGTGACGATCGGAGATGGCGCGATCGTCGGGGCAGGGGCCACGCTCACCAAGGATGTCGCTGCCGGTGATCTCGCACTGGTCAGGGCGCAGCAGACCGCGAAGGCTGGTTGGGCGACCAAATTTCGCGACGCGATGCTGAAGAAAAAGCGCTGAACAGGAAGAAAACGATATTATCCTTCCAATGGAATTCGTGAACTTGGACGGTCCCGAAACCGCGCGATCGACTGACGCTATGTCGGTTAATCGGGATTTTAAGAATTTCTCTGCTAGCATACCGAAAATCCGGATAGATTATAGACTCGATTAGAATCAGAAAGCCTGAAGCCCATGTGCGGAATCATTGGAATTGTTGGTACGTCACCCGTCTCGGATCGATTGGTCGACGGCTTGAAGCGCATGGAATATCGTGGCTATGACAGCGCCGGTGTCTGCACCGTTGATGACGGCCAGCTGATCCGCCGCCGGGCAGAGGGCAAGCTAGCCAATTTGGTGTCCGTGCTGAAGACCGACGATGCCGCCGGCAAGGTCGGTATCGCCCACACGCGCTGGGCAACGCATGGCGCGCCGACAACGAGCAACGCGCATCCTCATGCAACCGGCGAAGTGGCCCTGGTCCACAATGGCATTATCGAAAATTTCAGGAGTCTCCGTGAAGAATTGACCGCTCGCGGACGATCATTCGAAAGTGAGACCGACACCGAAGTTGTTGCGCATCTCATCAGCGAGCAGGTTGAAGACGGAAAATCTCCGCAAGAGGCTGTCCAAGCGGTATTGCCGCAACTGCGGGGCGCCTTTGCACTCGCGATTGCCTTTCGTTCGTACCCGGATCTGCTGATCGGCGCGCGTCTGGGTTCTCCTCTGGTGGTCGGATATGGTGACGGCGAAATGTATCTTGGGTCCGACGCCTTGGCGCTCGCGCCCCTCACTCAGAACATTGCCTATCTCGAAGAGGGCGACTGGGTGGTGATTGCGCGCGATGGCGCGGCGATTCACAATAAAGACAATGAAGCAGTGGAGCGTGAAATATCAACCTCGGGCGTGTCTGCCGCGACGATTGAAAAAGGCAATTACCGCCATTTTATGCAGAAAGAGATTTTCGAGCAGCCAACCGTCGTCGCACAGACCCTCGGAAGCTATATCAGACCGCTCGAGCAGCAGGTAGCCCTGCCGCAAATGGATTTCGATCTGCGCAATATCAAGCGCATCACGATTGTTGCCTGCGGCACCAGCTATTACGCCGGCATGGTCGCGAAATATTGGTTCGAGACCTTTGCCCGGGTGCCGGTGGATTTGGATTTTGCATCCGAGTTTCGGTATCGCGATCCGGTGTTTGAGGATGGCGGACTGGCTCTGTTCATCTCCCAATCCGGCGAGACCGCCGATACGCTGGCAGCGCTTCGTCACTCGAAAGAAAACGGACAGAAAATTGCCGTGGTTGTCAACGTCCCCACCAGCAGCATGGCAAGGGAGGCAGATCTGTTGCTGCCCACGCATGCCGGTCCAGAAATCGGTGTGGCATCGACGAAAGCCTTTTCTTGCCAGCTCGCGGTCTTGGCCGCGCTCGCCGCCCATCTTGCTGTCGTCAAGGGACAGATGACGCGCGACGAAGAACGCGACATTGTGCGACATTTAATCGAAGCTCCGGCCGCGCTCAACGCCGCGCTGGATCATGACGAAGATATTGCCGCGATGGCCCATCTGATCGCGCCCGCCCGTGACGTGCTCTATCTCGGCCGAGGGCCGGACTATCCACTGGCGCTGGAAGGAGCGCTCAAACTGAAGGAAATCAGCTACATCCATGCCGAAGGCTATGCATCGGGCGAGATGAAACATGGTCCGATCGCGTTAATCGACGAGGCCGTACCGGTTATCGTGCTGGCGCCATCCGGACCGTTGTTCGAGAAAACCGTATCCAATATGCAGGAAGTCATGGCCCGCGGTGGCAAGGTGGTGCTGATCTCGGATGCTGATGGCCTGGCGGAAGCTGGCGATGGCTGCATGGCGACCATCGAAATGCCAAAAGTCCATCCCTTGATCGCGCCGCTTGTCTACGCGGTACCGGTCCAGTTGCTCGCTTATCATGTTGCGGTGGCGAAAGGGACGGATGTGGATCAGCCCCGTAATCTGGCCAAATCGGTAACGGTGGAATAGCGATGGCGACCAATCCTTCGCTCGTTGCTGTCGAAACCGGTAGCGGAAAGTTCCAGCAAACAGTGCGGGTCGGCGAGCATGTTTTTCTCGCCGATGAACCTGTGTCGTTCGGCGGCGCTGATAGTGGGCCATCGCCTTATGACCTGCTGCTGGCGGCGCTCGGGACTTGCACATCGATGACGATGAAAATGTATGCGGACCGGAAAGGCATTCCGCTGGAATCGGTTTATATCGTGCTGGAACACAGCCGCGAGCATGTCGACGATTGCAGCACCTGCAATAACGAGGATAACCGCATTGATGTGATTGATCGCTCGATCACGCTATACGGCGATCTCACCGATGAGCAGCGTCAAAAACTGCTTGAGATTGCGGAAAAATGCCCGGTTCATAGAACGTTGGAAAACAGAATCGACATTCACACAACGGAGGTCAGAGATTAGGCCGGCTAAGCGACCGGACCCTTCTATAAAGCACTGAACTTGCCATGGCCATCAGTCGCGCCTAGCTCATTGGGGCGTAACGGGGATCAGGAATTGTCTGACAAAAAAATCGATATTTGGCTGGACGCTGGTCTGATCGACGCGGACACCGCACGGCGGATCCGTGAGTACGAAGCCGACCGATCCCGGCCTATTGGCCTCTGGTCTTTGATCGGACTCGGGGCTTTGGCGATCGGTCTTGGCATTGTATCGCTGGTCGCGGCCAATTGGGATGCGATTCCGGGAATGGTCCGTCTCTCCGTACACGGGTTGTCGATTGTCGCGATAGCCGGAGCAATTTATCTGCTGCAGCCCCGCAACAGCTTTCTCGGACTCTATCTGAAGGATGTGCTGCTTTTCATCCTGGCAGTGCTTGGAGCGACATTTTTTGGCCATTTGGGCCAAGTCTATCAAACCAGTTCGCCATTATGGAAGCCAATGGCGACCTGGCTGCTGCTCTTCTCGCCGCTGCTGATGCTGGCAGGTCGAGGCTGGCTAATTTCATTGCTTTGGATTGTCGCATTGCTGGGCACCGGTATCGCGCACTGGGGCTGGTATGTCGAGCAAGGCGGTCAGCCGCCTTCGCTTTATATCGCGGCTATTGCCAGCTTGCCCGTTTTTGCATTGCTCATCGGTATGTTTGGCAGACGACTTAGCTCGCGCGACGCGTTCTGGATACAGACGGAGCAATTTGCGCTGGCAGCCTTCGTCGCATGGGTCTCTCTGAAACTGATAGCTGATGGCATTGAATCAGGCGGTGTTTTTGGATCCGGGGGCGACCCTATCCTTATAACCGGTATTCAGTTGGGCCTGTGGTGCGCCGCTGCCTGGCTGGTCTGGACATATAATCGTACCAATATCGGCGCTAGCGTGGCCGCAATTCTGATCGCTGCTGCTGTGATCAATTTTGTCAGCAGTCTTATGGATTCCACTGAAGCGGTAAGCAATGCGATATTGTTTATGGCATTTTGGGCTGCGGTTGGCTGGAGCGCGGCACGCTCCGAATGGCGCAATATATTCCAGGTCGTTGTTGCGATTATTGCGCTGCGGCTGATCGCCTTGAGTTTCGAACTTGCCGCCGATCTTTTAAGCAGCGGGCTGGGACTGATAATGGCGGGCGTGATCACAATCGGCATTGCCATAATTGCCTATCGCTTTTCAAAAGCTTTCGCTCCCGCGAAAATATCCAGTGCAGCAAAGAATGAAGACGGGCACGATTCATGAACCGCTATCGACAATTTTTTCTGCCCGCTGCGCTGCTGTTACCGATATTCGGTCTGGGTTTGATCTGGATACTGACAGACCGGGAAGCGGATCAGGGAACCGTTTGGGATGTGCCGATTGCCGGCTATGATCCGCGCGATTTGCTGCGCGGGCACTATGTCCAGTTTCGCTATGACTGGCCCGCCCTTGAGGCGGATACGGTCCCGACCTGGTCAGGATCAGGGACCAGCCTCTGCATCATTGGACGCCCTCCGGAAATCGCAAGCGTTTCCGTCCGAACGAAGGCAACACCCGATCTGTCGTCGGCTGCTGGCTGCGATTCAATCGTAAAGGTGAATCCTTGGAGCGAGGAAGGCGGCAATGGCTTGATACGAGACCGCATCTATGTTCCACAGACCTCTGCAGGGGCTTATCAAGCAAAGCTGCGAGATTCGAAGTTGCAGGGCATCGTGAGGATACGGGTCAACAACAGTGGCTTTATCACTCCGCTATCCCTGGACTTTCAATCCCGGGACCCTGAAACTCCCGATCCAGAGGATGCAGAGTGAAGACCGAGATAACCGGCGGTTGTCACTGCGGAGCCGTCCGCTTTGCGGCCACAGTTGAAAACCAGCCTGCGCTGCTCGATTGCAATTGCTCGATCTGCGCGCGCACTGGCTTTGTGCATCTGATCGTTCCGCACGGCGATTTTACTTTGCTGAGCGGCTTCCCCGATCTCACCAGCTATAGGTTTGGCAGCCGACAGGCCGATCATCTGTTCTGCCGGCATTGCGGTGTCAAAAGCTATTACCAGCCCCGCTCGCATCCCGATTGCTGGAGCATAAACTACAACTGTCTCGACCAGGGCCATGGATTGAACCCGACTGTGGTGCCGTTCGACGGTCAGAATTGGGAAGCCGCGAAAGCCAGACTGGGATAGCGATTGCGTCGGAGGCGCAATGGCCGGAAGCCCATGATCAGCCAGACGAATTGAACCGGTCTCTGAGATCAATTCGGGCAACTACTTTGCTAAACGCTGCCCAAAACGGGCAGAATAGCTCCAGCGATTGACCGGCTTGATCAACGCGCATATAAGGCCGGTCCTAAGTTGGAGGCGACCAGTCGGGTCGCCTTTTCTGTTTTCCGAGAAAGGAAGCCGATCATGTCGATTACCCCATTAATGCCCGTTTACCCGCGTTGTGGTTTTCGTCCGGTGCGAGGCGAGGGGGCGTGGCTGATTTCCGAAGACGGAAGCCGGGCGCTGGACTTTGCCAGCGGTATCGCGGTCAACCTGCTCGGCCACGGCCATCCGCATCTGACCAAGGCGATCCAGGATCAGGCCGCGACCCTGATGCATGTATCCAATCTCTATGGCAGCCCGCAGGGCGAAAGTTTCGCGCAACGGCTGGTCGATACGACCTTTGCCGACACCGTGTTCTTCACCAACAGCGGGGCCGAAGCGGTGGAGTGCGCGATCAAGACCGCGCGCGCCTATCACCAGTCGGCGGGCAGCGACCGGTTCGAGATCATCACCTTCAAGAATGCTTTCCATGGCCGGACCATGGCGACGATCTCCGCATCCAATCAGGAAAAAATGCACCACGGCTTTTCACCGCTGCTGGCCGGCTTCAAATATGTCGAGTTTGACAATCTGGAAGGTGCCAAGGCGGCGATCAGCGACAAAACCGCAGCGTTCATGGTCGAGCCCATTCAGGGCGAAGGCGGCGTTCGCCCCGCTTCGGAAGAATTCATGCAGGGTCTGCGCGATCTCGCCGACGAGCATGGCATCCTGCTGATCCTCGATGAAGTCCAGTGCGGCGTCGCCCGGACCGGCGCGCTTTACGCGCACGAACTGTACGACATCAAGCCGGACATCGTCGCATCTGCCAAGGGAATCGGCGGAGGCTTTCCGCTGGGCGCTTGCCTGGCCACCGAGGAAGCGGCACGCGGCATGGTGCCCGGCACGCATGGCTCCACTTATGGCGGCAATCCGCTGGCGATGGCTGCTGGCAACGCGGTATGGGACATCGTCGCCAATGATGAATTCCTCGCCAATGTCCGCTCGACCGGGGAAAAGCTGCGCGCGGCCATTGAACAATTTATCGGCAATTATCCGGAGCTGTTTATCGGCGTTCGCGGCAAGGGATTGATGCTGGGCGTGATGATGAAGCAGGAAACGCGTTCCTTCGTTGCCCATCTGCGCGATAATCACGGCCTGCTGACGGTGGCTGCGGGGGACAACACCCTCCGGGTCCTGCCGCCGCTGAATATCGACGACAGCCACATCGCGACTTTCATCGAGAAACTCTCGGCGGGCGCCGCAGATTATCAGGCACCTGAAGCATGACCCGGCATTTCCTCAATCTCACAGATGCGGGCGGCGATGCGATCGCCGCGATGATTGCCGACGCGATCGATCGCAAGGCGGCGCGCGCAGACTGGCCCAAGGGCAAAGCGGACGCAGATAAACCTCTTGAGGATCATGCGCTGGCGATGATCTTCGAAAAAAGCAGCACACGAACCCGTGTTTCTTTCGATATTGGTATCCGCCAGCTCGGCGGTTCGAGTATCGTGATGGACAGCGGTTCGATGCAATTGGGCCGCGGAGAAACCGTCGCAGACACGGCAAAAGTTCTGTCGCGCATGTGTGACGCGATCATGATCCGGACGGACGATCATGCAAAGATCGAAGAAATGGCATCCAATGCCAGCGTACCGGTCATCAACGGCCTGACCGATCTTTCGCATCCATGCCAGATCGTTGCCGACCTGCTCACCCTGGTCGAGCATGGCAAGGCGCTCCCCGGTCTGGAGGTCGCTTGGCTGGGTGACGGCAACAATGTCCTCAACAGCATTGTCGAGGCCGCCGGGCTGATGAAATTCAATGTCCGGATCGGTTGTCCGCAAGGCTATGATCCCGATCCCGCGTTCATCAAGGCAGCGCAGGCCGCTGGTTCCAATATCGCGATCCACCGCGACGAGAACGAAGCGGTCGCCGGTGCCGACGTGGTGGTGACGGATACCTGGGTTTCAATGGGGCAGGAACATGTCCACAACAAGCTTGCCGCGATGATGCCCTATCAGGTCAACGACGTGTTGATGGAGCAGGCGAAGGATGACGCGCTGTTCCTGCACTGCCTGCCGGCACACCGCGGGGAAGAAGTGATGCCATCGGTCATTGACGGTCCGCAATCGGTGATCTGGGATGAAGCGGAAAACCGGATTCACGCGCAAAAGTCTGTGCTGAGATGGTGCTTCGGCCAAATCTGATGACGGACAGCGCCACGACCGATAATATTCTTTCTTTTGCTATTCCGGCAAAAAACTGTCGTGGGCGGGTCGTACGGCTCGGCCCCGTGCTCGACGATATTTTGGCAGCGCATGCCTATCCGCCAATGATCAGGCATTTATTGGCAGAAGCCGTGTGTTTGACCGCTATGCTGGGGGCTCTGCTCAAGGACGAAGGTGCGCAGCTGACGTTACAGGCGCAGACCGAAGCGGGCATAGTCAATCTGCTTGCTTGCGACTACAAGGATGGCGCTTTGCGCGGCTATGTCGATTTTGATCACGAACGGCTCGCCGCGCAACCGGTCGAACCCTCGCTCATGCCGCTGTTCGGCAAGGGCTATCTTGCGATAACCTTCGATCTCCCGGCGCCGCGTGGCCGCAATCAGGGGATTGTTCCGCTGGAAGGCGGCAGTCTGGCCGAGGCGGTGCAGGCCTATTTTTTCCAGTCTGAACAAATCCCGACCTTGATTCGCGTCGCAATCGATGAATCCGATGGGCGGATATCCGCTGGCGGCTTGCTGGTGCAGCATTTGCCCGAGGGCGAGGAAGGCCGTGAGCGACTGCATGTGCAGCTCGACCACCCGGAATGGGAACATGTGGAAGTCATGGGCAGCAGCATCACTGCAGAAGAACTGACCGACACGGATTTGCAGCTCGAAGAGATATTATGGCGTCTTTTCAGCGAGAGCGATGAAGTGAGACTTCTGAGCGGTAAATCGTGCATTAAGGGATGCCGGTGTAATGAAGACCATATCAGGGATGTGATTGCGCGTTTCCCGAAAGAAGATAAGGGTGACATGGTCGATGATGATGGAAATATCGCGATTGACTGTGCGTTTTGCAGCAAGACATTCGTGATTACGGGTGCCAGCCTAAACAATTAAAAACGCTGTCATACATATGACATGCTGGCCATGATGTCGAAAAATTCCTATCGACTGCCTTATTTCGCGACAATAATCGCCATAATTTTAGCGTATCACGGCAATGTCCCGATGTCGTCCATTCAACCTAGAAAACGGAATATTTTCATGAAGTGTCTGAAATTCATAAAAATCATGACCGCATCGGTCGCCGTTTTTGCCGGATTCGCAGTTGCCGCCCCTGCTCAGACACCGCGCATGGCGGTGCTAGACGGTCTCGCGCCGGGCGAATGGACACTGAAGGAGCGTGGTTCTGATGAGCCGGGCAAGAAAGTCTGCCTAGGCAACCCCGAACTGTTGCTGCAAATCAAGCATGGAAACACATCCTGCACCCGCTACGTCATCGAAAACACAGCGAAAAAGCTGCGGGTCAGCTATAAATGCGGCAGCGCCGGCCAGGGTGTTACCGAAATCAAGCAGGAATCGAGCGCTTTGGTGCAGATTCACTCGCAGGGGATCCGCAACAATTCTCCTTTTTCTTTTTACGCCGAAGGCCGCCGCACTGGTAGCTGCTAGGCCCAGGTTGCGCGCAAAACTTGCACCCTGCGTGCAAGGCGATTAGCGGGGCGCGTTATGGAAACCGAATCAAAATCAGCGATCATATTATTGTCCGGTGGGCTGGACTCTATGGTATCGGCCGCGATTGCCGCGGAACAGGGCTATCGCCTCATTGCGCTCACCGTTGACTATAATCAGCGACACAAAATCGAACTGCAGTCGGCGCAGAAAATCGCGGAAAAGCTGAACGTCGCCGAGCATATTATTTTGCCACTGGATTTGAGCCGCTTTGGTGGGTCAGCGCTGACCGCCGATATCGACGTCCCGAAATCCGGGGTTGGCACTGATATCCCGGTAACTTACGTGCCCGCGCGCAATCTGATTTTTCTGTCGCTGACCCTGGGGTTGGCGGAAGCCCGCAATGCGCGCGACATTTTCATCGGCGTTAACGCTCTGGACTATTCCGGATACCCCGACTGTCGGCCTGAATTTATTGAAGGGTTTGAGCGTCTTGCTGATCTGGCGACGAAGGCCGGTGATCAGGGTAGCGCTTTTCATATCCATACGCCGCTCCAGCATATGACGAAGGCCGATATTGCAAAAGAGGCAATCCGGCTCAATCTTGATCCCGCCTGGAGCTGGTCCTGTTACGACCCCGCCGAAGGTAATATCGCATGCGGTCTTTGCGATAGCTGCCGGTTACGACAAAAGGGTTTTGAAGAAGCCGGCCTTGTCGACACAACGCCATACGCCACTGCATGAGTTACGCGGTCAAAGAGATGTTCCTCACTCTTCAGGGGGAAGGGGTCCACGCCGGACGCCGGGCGGTGTTTGTTCGCTTTGCCGGATGCAATCTCTGGTCGGGACTGGAACGGGACCGGGACTCAGCGATTTGCCAGTTTTGCGATACCGACTTTGTCGGAATGGATGGTGAGGGAGGGGGCCGGTTTGATACCGCGTCGGCCCTTGCTGCCGCAGCGGCGAAAAAATGGGATGGAGACAGGGATCGACGATTTGTGGTTCTGACCGGTGGAGAGCCGATGCTGCAAGTCGATGAACTGCTGATCAATGCCCTGCATGCCGAAGGCTTTTTTATTGCAATCGAATCCAACGGGACGCTGACCGTGCCCCGCACGATTGACTGGATATGCATCAGCCCAAAAGCGCAAAGCGAAACAGTGCAGCGCTCGGGCGACGAGCTCAAGCTGGTGTGGCCACAGGAGGACAGCGACTGGCAGGCGATGGAAGGCTGGGATTTCGACAACCTGTTGTTACAGCCGAAAGACGCAATCGGCGATCCGGATAAGAGCCAGGCTCATCTCGCCGAAGCGATTGGCTTTGTTCAAGCCCATCCAAAATGGCGCCTGTCCCTGCAGAATCACAAAATTCTCGGGCTTGCCTAGCTTGTTACTCTTTCGGTTCGGAGGTCGGAGACTCGCTCTCAGCCGATGCGGATTCCTTTTTCTCATCCGCTTTGTCTGAGTCTTGTGTGCCGGTAGAATCGACTTCCTGATTCGTATCGACATCCACCATTTCGTCACTGATCGTTCCGTCGATAACGTCCACGTCATCCATCCGCGTTTCCGTCACTTGGTCGCCGTCCGGAACGTCATTGCCGGAGCATGCGGAGATGGCGAGGGCAGTTGCAGCAATAGCCAGAACTTTCAGGGATTTTTGCATCAGATTATCCTTTTCTCATATGGCGACCGGAGCAGACGCATCAGCCGTGATCAGCTCCGATCGATGGCTTTCAAAAAACTGCCAAAGGTTTTCTGAAGCGCGTCGTCAAACTCGTGGAGCGTGATGGCGATACCCAGTTGAGCCAGGCTCGTCACGGGATATTCGCTGATCCCGCAAGGAACGATGCCGCCAAAATGGCTCATATCAGGGGCAATGTTGACGGAAAAGCCATGCATCGTGACCCATTTGCGAATGCGAATGCCGATCGCGCCGATCTTGGCTTCCTGTCCATCCGGTGTGTCGCACCAAATGCCCACCCGGCCATCGACGGCTCTGGCTGTCACCCCAAATTCGGCCAACGCAGCAATAACCCAATCTTCCAGCGCATGAACGAATCCCCGGACGTCCGCATTGCGCTTTTTCAGGTTCAGGACGACGTAGCCGACCCGTTGACCGGGGCCATGATAGGTGTGCCGGCCGCCACGTCCGGTATCGTAGACGGGGAACGCTTCACTGAGCAGCTCGGACGGATCGGAGCTGGTGCCAGCCGTGTAAAGCGGGGGATGCTCAAGCAACCAGATTAATTCCTTGGCTTCTCCGGCCTGGACCGCTGCGTTGCGTTGCTCCATTTCCGAGAGAGCTTCGGGATATTCCACCTTTTCGGATGAAACACGCCATTCGATATCGTCGGGACCAATCATAGAAATTTCGTGCACTTTTGCTGGCCGGGTGGCAAGAGTTGGTAGTCGAGAAATCTATCCGGGAATCAAACATGAAGCTTAACTATATGCAATGCTGGAACGGCGCGATGGGCCTGCTCCAGGCGCATAAAGAGGCGGTTTTGGCCATTACCGGTGTTTTTATCTTCCTGCCAACCTTGTTGTTCGCCGAATTTGTCATTCCACCGGCGGTCAATGGCGATGAGGACATGAATACGCTTTTTGCGATCTATTCGACCTATTTTGATGAAAACAGCCTTTCAATCGTGGCTTCCAATATCGCAATCAGCTTCGGCGGCCTTGCGATCTATTTCGCGCTTGCTCCTTCCCGTAACGGCACCGTCGCGGAAGACCTGACTGCGGCGTTGAAAGCATTTCTGATCTACCTGCTCGCCAATTTTTTGAGTGCCTTGATCTCTGTGCCGGGGTTCATCCTGTTCATCCTGCCTGGTCTGTACATCACGTGCCGCTTCATCCTGGTTCCTCCAATGATCGGCGACCAGGATGAGCGAAATCCAGTAGAATTACTCCGAAAAAGCTGGGCTTCGACGCGTGATAACGGCTTCGCAATCCTGTTCTTCATCCTCATCATAGCGGTGGTCGGTACAATAACGATCAGCGTTCTGGATGCCGTGACCGGCGTGATTACTGGCTTGGCGACGGGTGGCACCGGTTGGCCCTTTATCGAAAACCTGGTCGCCGCGCTGACCGGCACGGCCTTTCAGCTGATTATCACGGCGGTTATCACGTCAATCTATATCGAGCTGGCCGGCAAGAAAGCTGACATCGGTCAAACGTTCAACTGAGTATCGGAACATGGGGTGCGGCGGTTCGCGGCAAATGTCCCGATAGCCGCGGATCAACCATCATTCCCGACTGTTGCTTGAAAATCCGGAAGCCGCTGCGCTGATAAAAGGGCAGGGCGCGCGGCGAATCCTGGGTACAGGTATGGAGCCAGACTCGATCAATTCCATCGCGCCATGCCCGGTCCAGTGCCTGATTCATCATCCAGACACCATGGCCCTGGCCATTCAGTTCCGGCACCAGTCCGAAAAAAGCGATCTCGCATTCCTCGGGCTGGCGAAAATCGAGCTCGATAAACCCGACCGGCTCTGCACCGTCGCGGACCAGGAATATTTCGACCGCAGAGTCGTCAAGGATGGTTCTGAGATCGGACCGTTCCATCATCAATCGCGAGATCCAGAGCCACGGCTCACCGACTTTGCGAAACAATGCGAGATAGTCATCGACATCGGGATCTAGCCAACGCTCTAGCGTCAGGCGCGATTCTGCGACCGGCAGCTTCGGTTTTTCCAGCATCTCCAAATGAGTCACAATCGTAGCCACGTGACCATCCGGAACATCCTGCAGCGCCATCGTCAGCTTTTCAGACCCATTTCGCTTCGGGCGGAAGGCTCATCAGGATGGCATCGACATTGCCGCCGGTCTTGAGACCAAAGGTTGTGCCGCGATCATAGACCAGATTAAATTCCGCATATCGGCCGCGCCATTCAAGTTGCTGCTGCTTGTCCTCCGCGCTCCACTCGGTGGTCATGCGCTTGCGCACCAGTTGCGGAAATATGTCCAGAAAGGCCCTTCCTACATCCTGGGTGAAGGCAAAATGGCGGTCAAAGTCGGATTCCTGGTCCAGCTCCATATGATCATAGAAGATGCCGCCTACGCCGCGGTGAACCTTGCGGTGGGGAATATAGAAATAATCATCGGCCCATTTTTTGAACCGCGGATAATATTCCGGGTTATGCGGCGCGCAGGCTGACCGCAGTCTGGCGTGGAATGCTTCCGTGTCCTCATCATAGGGAATCGCGGGATTGAGATCGGCACCACCGCCAAACCAGCGCTTGGTCGTGCACAGGAAGCGCGTGTTCATATGCACATTGGGTACGTGCGGATTCGCCATGTGGGCGACCAGACTGATGCCGGTGGCAAAAAACCGGGGATCCTCTGCCGCGCCGTTGATTTGCGCCTGGAATTCTTCGCTAAAGGTTCCGTCGACGGTGGAAATGTTGACACCGACCTTTTCGAATATCTTGCCCTTCATCAGACCCTGAACGCCGCCACCACCCGGGCTGCCGTCCGGATTTTCACGATCCCACGGAATATAGTCGAAGCTGGCGTCGCTGTCGGCTTCTGCTTCTATTTTCTCAAATTCTGCGCAGATATCATCGCGCAGCTGCTTGAACCAGGTCTGGGCTGTTTGCTGCTGGTCATCCAATTGTTTTGTCATTCTGGGAATTGTCCTGTCTGTCTTAGCGCCTCACCCAATGCCATGCCAGCCGACACCGCCAGGTTCAAGCTGCGCATTCCGGGTTTCATGGGTATCGTGATTCGTCCATCGCACTGCTCATGTACGGTGAGAGGAACTCCTGATCCTTCCGACCCGAACAAAAGAATATCGGTGGCGCGGTATGTGTATCCGTAATGTGGTTGCTCCGCCTTGCTGGTCAGCAAAATAATCCTGCTATTCTGGGAATCATGGCTCCGTTTGAACGCATCCCAGTCAGCATGCCGGGTATATCGGACATGTTCGAAATAATCCATTCCGGCCCGTTTTAGACTGCGGTCGCTGAACGGAAAACCGCATGGTTCAATGATATCAACCGGTACGTCCATGCACGCACAAGTCCTTAAAATTGTTCCCAAATTTCCCGCTATCTCGGGTTGATACAATGCTATCCTCATCGGACGAACACCATGTGCGACAACCGAATGTTAGGTCAATCGAAAATTCCCTGTTGGCAAACCCTATCCTTCACGGCTATCAGGCGCGCAAATCACTGCTTGTGCTGGTCGTTTCAATGCGGCACCCATGGTTCAGGCGGTCAGGGGTCATAACTATTCTATAGGGCTTGTTTGCATGGCAACGGTTGAAACAGCTGAAACGGCAGTCGCAGAAGAAAGCGGCGTTCGCCGCCGGGACTTTATCAATATCGCAGCGGTGAGTTTTGCCGGTGCCGGAGCGGTAGCAACCGTCTTCCCATTGGTTAATCAAATGAATCCGAGCGCAGATGTTCTCGCGCTGGCGTCCGTCGAAGTGGATGTTTCCACCATCGAACGCGGTCAGGCGATCAAGATCCTGTGGCGCAAGCAGCCCGTCTTCGTGCGCAATCTGACGGACGTCGAGATCCAGGAGGCGAATGCTGTCAATATTTCGACCCTGAGAGATCCTCAAACGCTGGCCGAGCGCACCAAAGTCGGCAAGGAAAACTGGCTGATCACTCTCGGCGTTTGCACCCATCTGGGCTGTGTGCCTTTGGGTGCCGCTGAAGGCGAGAACAAGGGTGAGTTTGGCGGCTATTTCTGTCCATGCCACGGTTCGAGCTACGATACGGCAGCTCGCATCCGCAAAGGTCCGGCGCCAAGAAATCTGGACGTGCCAGAATATGATTTCCAATCAGATACCGTCGTGAAAATCGGCTAGAGGACAGAGAAACATGAGCTTTCCTTGGGCAAAACAATATACGCCAACAACCGAATTTGGGCAGTGGATGGACGAAAAGCTTCCGCTTCCACGGCTGGTCTATAACAGTCTCGGTGCCGGCTATCCGACGCCGCGCAACCTGAACTACATGTGGAACTTCGGTTCGCTGGCCGGGATTTTCCTGGTTGTGCAGATCGTAACCGGCATCATCTTGGCGATGCACTATGCCGCCAACGCCAATATCGCTTTTGACTCGGTCGAGCACATCATGCGCGACGTCAACAGCGGCTGGATGATCCGCTATGCCCACGCCAATGGCGCAAGCTTCTTCTTCATTGCCATCTATCTCCACATCGGCCGCGGTCTGTTTTACGGCTCTTATAAAGCGCCGCGGGAAATGATCTGGTTGCTCGGCGTGGTCATTTACCTGCTTGCCATGGCGACCGCGTTCATGGGCTATGTGCTGCCGTGGGGCCAGATGAGCTTCTGGGGTGCAAAGGTTATTACCGGTCTGTTCGAAGCAATTCCGCTGGTCGGAAAGCCGATCCAGGAACTGCTGCTCGGTGGCTTCGCTCCCGATAATGCTGCGCTGAACCGGTTTTTCTCGCTTCACTATCTGCTGCCTTTTGTCATCGCTGGTGTGATTATCATGCACATTTGGGCGCTGCATATTCCAGGCTCGAACAACCCGACCGGCGTTGATGTGAAGGGCCCGCAGGACACTGTTCCTTTCCACCCTTATTATACCGCCAAGGATGGCTGGACGCTCGGTGTTGCGCTGATCTTCTTCACCACCATGCTGTTCTTCCTGCCAAATGCTCTGGGTCATGCGGATAACTATATCCCGGCGAACCCGCTCTCCACCCCGGCTCATATTGTTCCGGAATGGTATTTCTGGCCCTGGTACGCAATTCTGCGCGCCTTCACCGTCGACTTCCTGTTCATTCCTGCGAAGCTGCTCGGTGTGTTGGCTATGTTCTCCGCAATCCTGGTCTGGTTCTTCCTGCCATGGCTGGACAGATCACCGGTTCGTTCGGGCTACTTCCGCCCCAAGTTCAAGATTTTCTTCGGCATTCTCGTCGTCGATGTCCTGGTGCTCGGATATTGCGGTGGTGCACCGGCTGAGGAACCATTCGTGATGATCAGCCAGTTTGCCGGAGCCTATTATTTCGCTCACTTCCTCATCATTTTGCCGCTGTTGTCTCGGTTGGAAAAACCTGAGCCACTGCCGAACAGCATTACCGAGTCGGTAACCGGCAAGCCAATCACAACTGCCAGTTAAGAATTAGGGACCTGTCGTAATGGTAAGAATTATCGGAATCTTGATTGGCCTGTTCTTTTCAGGCTGGCTCTTGGTCTCATTTGGAATGGGCGCAGTTGAATATATTTCAAATCCACCAGCCGAAAGCGTGGAGCACAAGTTCCACAAGGAAGCGAAAGAAGTATCATTCTCTTCCGACGGCCCGCTTGGTAAATTTGATCGTCAGCAGCTGCAGCGCGGCTTCCAGGTCTACAAGGAAGTCTGCTCGGCTTGCCATTCGCTGCGTCTGGTTGCCTTCCGGAATCTGGAAGAAATCGGCTATAACGAAGATGAAGTAAAAGCGATTGCTGCCAACTGGGCCATTGGTGTGCCGGACGTCGATCCGAACACCGGCGAAATGACAACGCGTCCCGGCTTGCCGGCTGACAAGTTCCCCAAGCCATTTGCCAATGACGTCGCTGCACGCGCCGCCAATAACAACGCAATCCCGCCTGATCTTTCGTTGATGACCAAGGCGCGTGAAGGCGGTGCTCCCTATGTCTACTCCTTGCTTACCGGCTATACCGACCCGCCTGCAGACTTGCCGGATGCGGTCAAGCCTGGCCCGGGTCTGCACTACAACCCGTATTTCGCCAACCTGAACCTGGCGATGGCACAGCCTTTGGCCGTCGAAGACCAGGTCAGCTATTCGGATGGCACAAAAGCCAGCATCGACCAGATGGCGAAAGATGTTTCGGCATTCCTGATCTGGACCGCCGAGCCGAAACTGGAAGCACGGCATCAGACCGGATGGGCTGTACTGGCTTTCTTGCTGATCGCCACGATCCTGGCCTATCTGTCCTACCGGACGATCTGGGCTGACGTGAAAGCGGAAAAGAAAAAGAAAGCGGCCTAGGGCTAAGCCAAGCCCGTTCGTACAAACATGAAAAAGCCCGCATCTAGCGGGCTTTTTTGTGGGTGATTTTTGCCAGTTGGCGGGCCCGTGACCTAGTCGGCCAGTACCGATTCGACCGCACGCTGCCAGCCTGCAAGCCGGTTGTTCCGGACATCTGCATCGATATTCGGCTGATGGGTATCGAGATCAGAAATCATGACTGCGGCAGCTTCCAGCGAAGCATAGATCCCGGCCCCGACTGCGGCCAGCATCGCTGCGCCCAGAGCAGTGGTTTCGAAAAACTCAGGCCGCTCGACGGTAATATCCAGAATATTCGCCAGATCCTGAACCATCCAGTCATTGACCACCATGCCGCCGTCTATCCGCAGACTTTCCCAGTCCACTCCGTCCGCCGAGAAGGCCGTCTTCAGATCGTGACATTGGTAGGCCATCGATTCGAGGGCGGCGCGGGCAATATGCGCTTTCTTGGATGAAAAACTGAGACCGGACAAACTGGCAGTCGCGTGAGCGCGCCAATGCGGCGCACCGAGGCCGGAAAGGGCAGGGACCAGATAGACGCCGCCATTATCGTCAACCGATCGCGCCAGTTCCTCGCTCTCCCCCGCATATTTGAGCAAGCCGATGTCGTCACGCAGCCATTGCATCAGGCTGCCGGCAACAAATACGGAGCCCTCGAGCGCATAGATCCGCTGCCCCTGATGTTGATATAGCACCGTCGATAACAGCCGGTTCTCGGACGTTGGCGGCGTATCACCGCTGTTTGAGAGAATGAAGGCACCGGTACCGAAGGTGGCCTTGGTCTGTCCTTTTTGCAGGCAGGCCTGACCGATTGTCGCGGCCTGCTGATCGCCGGCTGAACCGGTAATGGCAATCGAACCGCCGAACAGGCCGGATGCCGTAGACGCAAGTTCTCCGGCACAATCAACAATCCGCGGCAGGGCCTTCTTCGGAATATCAAACAGACCCAGCAAGTCTTCGTCCCAGTCGTGGCCATCCAGCGCCATCAACATGGTGCGACTGGCATTGCTGGCGTCTGTGACATGCTGTCCGCCACTGAGCCGGTAGATCAGATAGGATTCGATCGTGCCTAAGGCCAGATTGTCGCCAGCATTCCTTACCTCAGACCGGTTTTCCAGCATCCAGCCCATCTTGCTGCCGGAAAAATAAGGATCAAGCAGCAGCCCGGTTTTGGCCTGTACCATCGGCTCAAGACCGTCCGCTTTCATCCGGTTACATGTTTCTGCCGTTCGGCGGTCCTGCCAGACGATCGCTTTTGTCAGCGGTTCGCCCGTCCGCTTGTCCCAGGCAACGATCGTTTCGCGTTGATTGGTAATCCCAATCGCCGCAATCTTGTCGGCACCGCCGACCTGTTCGATCATTTTCTCACAGCAGCGCAAGGTCTTGTCCCAGATCTCCCCGGCATCATGCTCGACGAGACCGGGGGCGGGATAATATTGCTGCAAGGTCTCCTGCTGCGATCCGTGCAGCTTGCCATGCCGGTCGAACAGCATCGCACGCGTCGATGTCGTGCCTTCGTCGATAACCAATATATTCTGCGCCATCTGTCCGCTCTTGCCCCGCTCGAATGATCCATCGATACGCTAAAAGTTCGCATTCAAAAGGCAAGCAAAAGCCATTTATATTGCATTGCAGCATTGCGGAAATCCCCGCGTTCTCTATTAGTGTGGCGATGTATGATCTGGCCATCATTGGCGGCGGCATAAATGGCGTCGGAATCGCGCGCGACGCCGCGGGCAGGGGCTTGAAGGTCCTCTTGGTAGAGCGCGACGATTTGGCCTCGCACACCTCGTCGGCTAGCACAAAGCTGGTGCACGGTGGCTTGCGCTATCTCGAACATTATGAATTCAATCTGGTTCGCAAGGCGCTGAAGGAGCGGGAAGTGCTGCTGCGCGCCGCCCCGCATATCATCTGGCCAATGCGCTTTGTCCTGCCGGTCGATGAAGGCATGCGCCCTGCCTGGCTGCTCCGCCTCGGCCTGTTTCTTTACGACCATCTTGGCGGACGCGATATTTTACCCGGTACCAAGAGCCTCAATTTGCTCAAGGATCATCGCGGTGATCCATTGCAAAACCGCTTGAAAAAGGGGTTCGCCTATTCTGATTGCTGGGTTGAAGACGCCCGGCTCGTATCGCTCACCGCCCGTGATGCAGCGAACCATGGCGCAGAGATCCATACCCGAGCGGAATGCATCGGGCTGGACCGGGCTCACGATCACTGGACGCTGAAAATCCAGTACAATGGCGAAACCAATAGCGAACAGGCGAAGGTCCTCGTCAATGCTGCCGGACCATGGGTCGACCCGGTCACCTCGCTTTACGACCGCGGCAGCAACGTCGCGAAATTGCGGTTGGTCAAAGGCAGCCATATCGTCATCAAGCGCAAATATGAAGGCGACCACAGCTATATATTCCAGAACAAGGACGGTCGCATCATCTTTGCCATTCCCTATGAGGGCGAGCACACTTTGATCGGCACCACCGATGAACCCTGGAGCTATGCTGAAGGTCCGGCCAAGATCAGCAGTGGGGAAATTGATTATTTGTGCGAGGCGGCGAGCGAATATTTTGAGACACCCGTCAGCCCGGACGATATCGAGTGGACCTATTCAGGGGTTCGGCCGCTGTTCGACGATCATAGCCGCAGCGCCGCTACCGTCACTCGCGACTTTGTTTTCGACTATGACAAGGAAAATGGCGCGCCGGTTCTTTCGATCTTTGGGGGCAAGATAACAACCTATCGCGTGCTCGCACTTCAGGCGATGCGGACCTTGTCCGATGCCCTCGACATCGACGGCGACGACTGGACCAAAAAGGCGCATTTGCCCGGCGGTGATTTTGCGCCTGACGGGTTCGATGCGCTAGTCGATCAATATGCTGCCCGATGGGGCTTTATGGACAGAGCGGTCCTGCACCGTCTGGTTAGGGCTTATGGCACCGATACGGCGACAATGCTCCGGGATGTGGAGTCGTCGGCTGATCTGGGCAAATATTTTGGTGCCGGCCTCTATGCAATCGAGATACGGTGGCTGATCGACCATGAATTTGCCCGTACGGCAGAGGATGTCCTTTGGCGGCGCTCGAAACTGGGGCTGCACATGAGCAAAGCGGAGCAAGAGGCTGTCGCATCATGGTTTGATGAGGAACATAGGACGGCAAAGGAAAATCTCGCCCTTTCCTGATTGACGCATCCCGAAAGCGGTGGCAATAGCGGCCCATCCGGTCGATCTGGAAATGCGGGTGTAGCTCAATGGTAGAGCAGAAGCCTTCCAAGCTTACGACGAGGGTTCGATTCCCTTCACCCGCTCCAGCTCCATCTCCCTCAATTATTCTCGAAAAAGCTCGCGCTCCGTAGCTAACGTAACGTTTCTAGCCTGTTGAAAATCAACATGGGCTGAGAATGCGCTTATGTCGTTTCGAATTGTATATGATATAGAATATCATTACATAAATTGCCATATTGGGCAATCTGGAAAAATCCCTTGAGGTCATCGAAGACAGAAAGAAGATCTCTTGGCATTCCGAAAACCCTTCATCTCCGCACTGGGAGCAGGGCCTTTTGAACAACCCCAATGGATTAAATTCGTCGGGAACTTCTGGATGGGATGAGGCGACCGCCTTTCCGCAGGACCTGTATAACAGAGCGCTCTCGGTCCGGGCTTCCGATAATGCTGGCCGGTATCTTCGCAGGGCGCAAAACATCGAGGCAACGATGACCAATGCCGGGGCAATTTTGGTCGCAGCAGGCGATCGACGGAATTGGCGAGGCCGTCAGCGCCAGCCCACATAATAAAAGAGTACTGGAAAGTCTCGCTCAGCTTGAGGAGTTATCTATGACAAAAATTGCCGATCCCGCTTTCTGGGACGATAACGCGCCAGACTATCGCGGCGTGGTGAACGACTTCACCGCCTTTTACAGTCAGCGTGCCTGGGAAATGGCAAGCCTCCCGAGCGATGCAACCGTGGTCGATATCGCCGCAGGGGGTGGTGCATTGACGAAAGTGGCATCTGCGGCAGGCCATCGCGTTCTCGCAACCGATTTCTCGCCCGCTATGGTCGAGTCAATTGCGGCTCTCGACCTAACCGGTGTGACAGCGCAGGTCATGGACGGACAAAACCTGGAGCTGCCTGACGCGAGCTTTGACGCGGCATTTTCCATGTTCGGGATCATGCTGTTTCCCGATTGGCGCGCGGGCCTGCGTGAACTTTCGCGCATCCTGAAACCGGGCGGCACGGCCTGCGTGGGAACTTGGAAGGAGCCGGGCGGTGCTGCCGTGAACCTCTTGGTAGACAGTATCGCAAAGCGGCTATTCCCGGGCCTTGAGGTCGACGATCCTGTTCCGGGTATGACAGAATGGACTGACCGAGGACGCTTTCGCAACGCGCTTGATATGGCAGGTTTGATCGATGCACGCTTTGAAGAGGTGACGAGCGATTTTACGGTAGATCTGCCAATGCTGCTGGAGCCTGAAAAGACATTCCAGTTCAGTCCGGTGTGGCCGGTTTTGGACCACGACCAGAAAGCCGATTTGCTCGCCGAAATTCGCGAGTTGACGCAACGGGGTAGCGGCAGGATAGAAGTCGCGTCACCCGCGATAATTGCCTTGGCAAGCAAGCGCTAATATCTCGATATATCGCTTGGAGAACGAAACCGCGCACATCGAGGGAATGATCCGGATGGCCTGTGGATGGTCGGGAGAACGCCGGGCTTTCGATCAGAAAAGCGCAAGACCAGACGGGATAGATTTTGGCGTGCTGTCGTTCAGAACAGCTTGTACCGCTTCCAGGGAGCCGATCAGCTCACCGGGGCTGAAAGGCTTGCGAAGATATCCGATCGCCGGCGTCGCATCAGTCGAGGCCGGGCGATTGCCGGTCACATGAAGCGAAGGGATGTTCTTTTCGGCCAGCCAGCGTGCCAGTGATATCCCGCTGTCTCCGTCAGCCAGGTTGATATCGACCAAGGCAAAATTACAGTCACGCTCGCGGACAATATTCTGAGCTTCCGCGATATTGCTGGCACAACCGGACACTGGAATACCGTTGTTGCTAAGAATGAATTCGATTTCCATCGCAACCAGCAACTCATCTTCGACGATTAGAATGCCCATAAGATCAACTTTTTACCAAACTATCATACCACCGACATCGCTGTCGGCTCAAACTCGACCAGAAAAACAGTACCCTTGTCAGACGCGGAGAAGGTCAATTTGCCCCTCAATTGCTGAACCAGGGCATAGGAAACGCGCATCCCCAGACCGGAAGAAGCGGTCGGATCAAACCCTTCCGGTAGTCCGCACCCATCGTCCTTGATTTCGATTTCAACCTTTCCATCGGCTTTCTTACGCACCGTAAGGGAAACCGTTCCCTCGCTTTTGTCCGTAAACGCATATTTCAGGGCATTGGTGACCAGTTCGTTGACGACGATGGCGAGGGGGATCGCCTGATCGAGCAGCAGCATGACCTCATCTTCGCTCACTGAATCAGAGGTGATAGAATCGATGGGTTTTAGCGCTACGACGGTATCGGCAACCAGGCCTTTCAAGAAAGCACCGGCCTCAATGCGATCGTGCATGCTGGATAGATACAGCTGACCATGCAAGCGGGCTACGACGCCGATCCTGGCACGGGCATCTTCCAGATTGAGCCGGAGTTCGTCTGATCCCTGGCCGGCCTGCAACGACAATAACGAATTGACCAGCTGCAGGCTGTTCTTAACGCGATGGTTCACCTCGTACAGAAGCATGTCCTTGGCATCCATCGCCTCTTTCAGCGCCATTTCATTGGCATGGGTTTTGGTTTCGTCGCGAATGGTCAGAACCGCCCCAATCTTCTCTCCGCCGTCATCGTAAACTGGCTTGGCATTGCCTTTCGCCATGATTTCCGACCCGTCCTTCCGGCGAATGATCCATTGACCATCGATCGTCGTGACATTGTCGCGCACGGCTAGGGTCAGTGGTAACCGATCAACCGGAAAGGGCTCGTGGTCCAATGTCAGCAAATCAAACGTACTGCTGTAGTTATCGGGAGATACACCCAGCTGTTTCTGGCCATGAAGGATTTGGGCACTGTCGTTCATATAGACGATTTCACCTGCCGCATCGGTGATAATAACGCCTTCGCCGAGCTGGTCGAGGATAGCCTGACGCTCGGCCAGTACGCGCTTCAGGGCATAGCGCTTGTTCTTGAGCCGAGCCGCGGTTTCCTCCTGCTCGGAAACATCGATGTTGATCCCGAACCAATGAATGATCTCGCCACTTCGATCACGATATGGAGTGATTCGAGTCAGAAAGGACCGATAGTCGCCACTGGCGCTGCGCAAAGGAAAAGTCATTTCGAACGGCTGTCCGGACGCGATCGAGGATGTCCATGTCTCCAGAACGCTTGGGAGCTTCGCCGGGTGATGAACAGATTGCCATGCCCAGCCTTCCATCTCTGCGGGCGTTGTCCCACAATATTCGTGCCAGCGTTCGTTATACCAGGTGATATGACCGGTCGGGTCGGCCATCCAGCACAATAGCGGCATATGATTGGCCAGTTCCTTGAATATCAGCGGGTCGGTGCCGTCTGCGGTTTTTATGTCGCTGCCTTCCAATATAGACATCGGGCCTACTACTCCTCCCCCCTGAACTCTCTACTAATTATAGCAATAAATAGAATTTCGATTTCCGTCGATTGAAATATGTTGCTGAGATAATTGTCCCTATTCGGGATCAGCGTGGGTGCCAGCATCTGTCGGTTCGATGAACAGGACGCCGGAATTGATACAATTTGCGACAATTTTGTGCGGTTCTGACAAAGTTGAGCGACATCTCTCCCTTAAAACGACATTCATAGCGGAACGATTATACCGTTTCGTTGAAATGGAACATGAGGAAATAGAACATGAAAAAAGCAATTTTGATTTCGAGCGCGACCGCGATGCTGATGGCTGGCGGTGTCGCCATTGCCGCTCCCGGCGAGCGCGGGATGCGGGCCGATACCAACGGTGACGGTGCCATAAGCCGCGCGGAACTGACGCAATCGCTGGAAACGCGTTTCGCGAAAATGGATGCGAATGGCGACGGCCAGCTTTCCAAGGAAGATCGTGCGGCAAAACGGGCTGAACGGTTCGCCAAAATGGACGCCAATGGTGATGGTGAACTGTCGCAGGCTGAAATGGACGCCGCTCGTGCGGAACGTAAAGCCAAGCGCTTTGCTCGTATGGACAAGGACGGCAATGGCACATTGAGTCCGGAAGAAGCGCGTTCGATGCACCGCAAGCATGGCGGCAAGACTATGCGCGGCGACCGGAAAATGCGCGGGCACCATGGTGGACGTGGCATGGCAATGATGCGGCAGGCTGACACCAACGGTGACAAGATGATCAGCAAAAGCGAATTTATCGCTGCTGCGATGACCCATTTTGACAAGACCGACGCCAACAAGGACGGCAAGGTCACCAAAGAGGAGCGCAAGGCGGCCTGGCAGGCCCACCGCGCGGAATGGGCCAAGAACAAAAAAGGCGGTTGATCCCTGAACCCCTTTTTTGCGAACGGATCGTCAGCCAACTCTCTCCTCTCCCCCGATGGCTGACGGTCCGTTCCTTTTTGTGATTCCTGTGATAGGGCGATATGATGACGCAGAAAATCCACATATTGCTGGTCGATGACGAAGCGTCGTTACGCGAGCCGTTGGCGGACTATCTCGTAAAACAGGGCTACAAAGTACAACAGGCCAGCGATGCCAGCGTCGCTCGATCGCTGCTTAACGCTTATGATTTCGACATCATATTGCTCGATATCATGATGCCTGGTGAGGATGGCCTCAGCCTTTGCCGTTTCGTTACCGACAAGACCGACACCCCGGTCATCTTCATCAGCGCCAGAACCGAAGAGACCGAACGGATCATCGGGCTGGAACTGGGCGCCGATGACTATATCACCAAACCCTTCAGCCCGCGCGAACTGGTGGCCCGGATCAAGGTCGTTTTGCGCCGTGCGGAAAAGGGGGGAGGGAAGCAGCTCGGAACGTCCGGTGGCGGGTATCAATTTTCGGGATGGACGCTGAAAAGCGACACGCGCAGCCTGATTGATACCGATGGCGTCAATGTGTCGCTGTCCAGCGGCGAATATCAGATGCTGCTGGCGCTGGTTTCGCGGGCCGGCAAGGTCCTCAACCGGGATCAGTTGCTCGACATAACACAGGGCAGGGAAGCGCACGCTTTTGACCGGGCGGTGGACAATCAGATCAGCCGGCTGAGACGCAAGATTGAAACCGATCCGAAAAATCCGGAAATCATCAAGACAGTATGGGGCGGCGGCTATGTGCTGGCCGGCGAGGTCAAGTCGCTGTGAAATGGTTCTGGCCAAAAAGCCTGGTCGGGCAGCTTCTGCTGATTGTAGCCCTGATGCTGTTGCTGGCGCAGGGCGTGAACAGCTTCCTTCTGTACCGGGGGGCCAAGAATCAAAATCTGGTGGAAGCCTCCACATCGGCCGTCGCGCGCATCGTCTTCGGTCTGGACCGTCAGGCAAATGATCGTCCGATGCCCCACGGCGGAGATATCAGGGCAAGACGGTGGGGCCGGCTGAAATATAGTCCGGAGAGCGCCGTCACCGATGATATGCGCCGTATGCCGGAACTGGAAGCGCGCGCCGGGCAAGCCTTTGCCAATATGGGCATCGGCTTTTCCGATATCCGCGTGACCTTCATCGACGATGTGACGAGCGATTTGAACGGGCATATGATTGGAGCCAATCGCAGGGACTGGCGCGACAACCCGATCAACCGGTCCATGGGTGACAGGCGGACGCCATCGGAGGTCACCGGATTCGTTATTATTTCGGCCCAGCAAGCGAACGGCCAGTGGGTCAGCATCGCATCCGCAGTGAGAGAACGCACCCCCCTGTTGGTGCGCACCTTGCTGTTTCAGACGATCACCATCTATCTGCTGTTGCTGATTCCGCTGATCCTGCTCGGCCGCTACATTTCCAGCCCGCTCAAGTCGCTGACGGCCAAAGCACAGGGCTTCCGGCCCGGCGAAACGGAGGAACTGCCCGAACAGGGACCGCCCGACACCCGTGAATTGATTCGCGCGTTCAACATCATGAGCGCCAGAGTGAACGACATGCTCAATGAAAAGGACGTCATGCTCGGTGCGATCGGCCATGATCTCCGGACCCCTCTGGCCGCTCTGCGCGTACGGGTAGAAAGTGTCGAAGATGATGGCGAGCGTGAACGGATGATCGCCGGTATCGAAGACATTGATCATATGCTGGATGACATCCTGTCTCTCGCACGGCTTGGCCGTTCCGGCGAGCAGGCCGACCGGGTTGATATCCGCTCGCTGATCGAAACGATCGTGGATGAGTTCACCGACCTGGGTCACGAGGTCCGCTATCAGCGAGGCGAAAAGCAGAGCGCGCTGATCCGCGAAACACTGATCCGCCGGGCGCTGCGCAATCTGATCGGCAACGCTATTCTCTATGGCAAGGCTGCGGATATCTCTGTGGAAAAGTCTGGCGACAAGCTGATGATTCATGTGGATGACAATGGTCCGGGAATCCCCGACGGGGAAATCGAGGCGATGTTCGAGCCATTCTCGCGCGGAGAAACCTCGCGCAACCGTGCGACCGGCGGTTCCGGACTGGGTCTGACGCTGGCCCGCGCCATAGCCCGTGACCATGGCGGCGATATTCTCCTGAACAACCGGCAAAACGGCGGGTTACGGGCTACGCTGCTGTTGTCAGTCCGTTAGTCTGCGGCTTGTCTGTAACCGACCGGAAACAGCGCGTCGCTAGTTTTCGGTTTCAGACGGGACGGGCTCTGCCGCCGGATCGGGAACGCCATCCGCGGCCAGCTCGGCATCAATATCCTCTTCCATCGCCTTGACCGCTTCATCAGCCGCCTGCTCGAGAGAACGCGCCTCTTGCTCAATATCCTCCGCATGCGCCGCGATCGCCTCATCGCCCTGATCTTCAACCGGTGTTTCCGAACAGGCAGCGAGCAGCATCACGGCGGGCCATAAGAAGCGGCGCACTTTCATTCCTTCGGCGGCATCGTCAAATCGGCATCGCTGTTGCCGACGATCGACAGGACCGTGGTCCAGGCGGCAACATTCTGGCGCAGTTGTTCCGGATCAATCTTGTCCAGCGTATCGTCCGGCGTGTGGTGCAGGTCGAAATAGCGGGTACCATCCTGTTGCAGGTCAATCACCGCGAGATTGTTGTTGCGGATAATCGCCTGAACGTCAGCCCCCCCGGTGGCCGGCTGCTGGCCCCGCCCGATACCAAGCGGCTGCAACGCATTGGCGATGCGGTCGGCCAGCGGCTTGGCGGATTCCGGCAAATTAAACTCGACCCGCCAGACACGGTCGGCGCCAAAGTCAGATTCCATCGCCAGCGCGTGCTTGTCGCCCTTGCGTGCCTCTCCATAGGCATTGCCGCCCCAGAGGCCGACTTCTTCGGCGCCAGCCCAGAGCAGCCGGATCGTCCGCTGCGGTTGCCCCGCCGCCATCACCTGCTTGGCGGCAGCGGTGATAATCGCGCAGCCCGCGCCATCGTCAATCGCGCCCGTGCCCAGATCCCAACTATCGAGATGGCAGCCGATTACGATCATGCCGAGCGACGGATCGCTACCCGGCAGTTCGGCGATCACATTGCCCGATTCCTGTTCTCCGATATTTTGCGGGGTCAGCACCAGCTTCAATTTTACCGGCTTGCCGCGTTCCACCATGCGCACCAGATTTTCCGCGTCCGGAATGGAAAGCGCACCTGCCGGTATCGGTGTCACGCCTTCTTCAAAATTGGTGTTGCCGGTATGCGGATTGCGATGATGGTCGGTCCCGGCCGAACGGATGACGATCGCCGCAGCGCCCTTTTTCGCCGCGATATTCGGACCGACAAAGCGCGCTGGCCCGAAAGCGCCATAGCTGGAGCCGTCCTGGGTCGGTTTCATCTCGTGACTGACAAAGGCGATCTTCCCGTCCAGGCTGCCATCCGGGGCTGCCACCAGATCTGCCAGAGTCGGAAAATAGACAACCTCTGCGGTCAAACCCTGTGCGCCGGTACTGCCGCTGTTGCCCAGAGCCGTGATTGCCAGCTTCTGGGGATAAGGGCTGATCACCGATGCCGTTTCTGTGCCCCGAACCCAGGTCGGCATCATATAAGGCTCATTGCGGACATTGCTGAATCCCAGCGCGTTCAACTTGGCGACAGCCCAGTTTCTGGCCCGCGCTTCCGCTTCGGTCCCGGCTTGCCGCGGCCCTATTTCCGTGGTCAGTCCTTCGACGATATCATAGGCGACATCGTCCTGCAGCGCCTTTGTCTGCAACGCCGCGATATCGTGATTGTCAGCGAGAGCCGAGGTGGACAGGAACAGCGCGGTTGCGCCAGCGAGCAATTTGGTTGTTTTTCTCATGTCCTGCTGACTAACCCGCCTTTTGCGCTTTGCCAATGGTCTCTTGCGACGGACGGGCGGAATAGCTACATGGGCCATCAAACAAGCCCCATTTTCCGTAAATGCCGCGCTTGTCGAAGCACCCAGCCGC
The DNA here is from genome assembly GCF_048269865.1 of Parasphingorhabdus sp. Lineage (GTDB taxonomy): Bacteria > Pseudomonadota > Alphaproteobacteria > Sphingomonadales > Sphingomonadaceae > Parasphingorhabdus. Next base: position 336,357 of record NZ_JBLWUA010000003.1, read on the forward strand.
CAGGCCGCTTTCGACAGGCGCAGGCCGAACGACAGTGATTGAGAAAGAATATATAATGGCCGTCCAATATAGCTATGTCATGAAGGGTCTGACCAAGACTTTCCCCGGTGCCCCCAAGCCCGTACTCGACAATATCCACCTGCAGTTTCTGCCAGGCACGAAAATCGCGATCATCGGTAAGAACGGTGCCGGTAAATCGACCCTGATGAAGATCATGGCCGGTCAGGATGAAGAGTTTCAGGGCGAAGCCTGGGCAGGGGAGGGCATTCGCGTTGGCTACCTCGCTCAGGAACCCGAGCTTGACGACAGCAAGACCGTCAAGGAAAACGTCATGGACGGCGTCCGCGAAGTCGCTGATCTCGTCGATCGCTTCAACGAAATTTCCACTATCATGGGTGATCCACCGGAAGACGCCGATTTCGACGCGCTGATGGAGGAAATGGGCACGCTGCAGGAAAAGATCGACGCAGTCGATGGCTGGACACTCGACAATCAGCTCGAAATCGCGATGGAAGCCCTGCGCTGCCCGCCCGGCGACAGCCCGGTGACCGATCTCTCCGGCGGTGAGAAGCGCCGCGTCGCGCTCTGCCGCCTGCTGCTCGATAAGCCGGAAATCCTGATGCTCGATGAGCCGACCAACCATCTCGACGCCGAAAGCGTCGCCTGGCTGGAAAAGCATCTCATCGACTATCCCGGCAACGTCATTCTCGTCACCCATGACCGCTACTTCCTCGACAATGTCGTCAACTGGGTGCTCGAAATCGATCGCGGCAAGGGCATCCCGTTCGAAGGCAATTATTCCAACTGGCTGGAAGCCAAGTCCAAGCGGATGGAACAGGAAGAACGCGAGGACAAGAGCCGCCAGAAAGCGATCGAGAACGAGCTGCAGTGGATGCGGCAGAGCCCGAAAGCCCGGCAGACCAAGTCCAAGGCCCGTATCAAGTCATTCGACGATCTCGTCGCTTCACAAGAAAATCGCGTCGTCGGCAAGGCCCAGATCCTGATTCAGACGCCGGAACGGCTCGGCTCCAAGGTGATTGAGGCCAAGGGGCTGACGAAGGCCTATGGCGACAAGCTCCTGTTCGAAGATCTCGAATTCTCGCTGCCACCGGGCGGCATTGTCGGCATCATCGGTGCCAACGGCGCGGGTAAAACCACGCTGTTCCGGATCATAACCGGTCAGGAAACGCCCGACAGCGGTACGCTCGAACTCGGCGAAACGGTCAAGCTCGGCTATGTCGATCAGAGCCGCGACACGCTCGACCCGTCAAAGAATATCTGGGAAGAAATTTCCGGCGGCCACGACTTTTTCACCTTCGGCAAAAACGAAGTCCAGACCCGCGCCTATGTCGGCGCGTTCAACTTCAAGGGCGTCGACCAGCAGAAAAAGGTCGGCCAGCTCTCCGGCGGCGAACGCAACCGCGTCCATCTCGCCAAGATGCTGAAAGAGGGCGGCAACGTGCTGCTGCTCGATGAGCCCACCAACGATCTCGACGTCGAAACCCTGCGCGCGCTGGAAGACGCCCTCGAAAGCTTCGCCGGCTGCGCCGTGGTCATCTCCCATGACCGCTTCTTCCTCGATCGCTTGGCAACGCATATCCTGGCGTTCGAAGGGGACAGCCATGTGGAGTGGTTCGAAGGGAACTTTGAGAGCTATGAAGAGGATAAGCGGCGGAGATTGGGCGATGCGGCGGACCGGCCTACGCGGGTGGCTTATAAGAAGTTGACTAGGTGAGATTTTGTAAGGGTCTTGAACTATGGATAGTTTGAAGAAAGCGAAATCGGAGTTGCAGGTGCTGCGAGGAATTATTAATCCATGCACGGATTCGGCAATTCGACTGAATGTGCTGGCGAAAATCAAGATTATAGAACGGCTGCTAAAGGATCTCGATAAGCAGAAATAATATTGCGTCCTGGTGAACTTGATTCAACAGCCAGAGCCGCAATCATCGACTACTGGCTGTTGACGTTCTGGATAAACCGATCGTGTCCGGTTTGACGAGACAGCAGGTATTTCGGAGTTCTCAGAACACCCTCATCCAACTGCATCTAGCCGCCTTCGCTGTCGCTTCGACGGCAAGATTTCGTATCCTTCTCCCTTAAGGGAGAAGGTTTTGTAAGGCGATATATGGCCCTTGCGCCCCTTCTCCCGTGAGGGAGAAGGATATGGAGGCTTATGACCCCGGACTTGATCCGGGGGAATTAGCCGGAGTTGGATGAGGGTGTTCTGAAGGTGGTGTGGCGCGCATCGCTAGCGGCAGTAAACCCTCACCCAGCTGCGACTAGGCAGCAAGCTGCCAAGTCTGCGCAACCCTCTCCCTTGAGGGAGAGGGGATTACTGGCCCCGCGCAATGTGTATTTCTCGGACGATTGTTTCCATTACGCCGTCGATGTTCTCAATCACATCGTTGTTCCAGAACCGGATCACCCGATAGCCATGTTCCTCGATAGCCTGCGTTCGCGCAGCATCCTTGCTCTCGCTATGCTGCCCGCCATCTAGCTCGATGACCAGCCTGAGACTCCGCGCGGCAAAGTCCGCGACGTAGGGGCCAATGGGAAACTGTTTGACGAATTTGGTGTTTTCCAGCTGCCGGTTGCGCAATCGGCTCCAGAGCTTGCGCTCGGCTTCGGTCATGTCGCGGCGCAGGGTGCGGGCTCGCTCGGTTAGCCGTTTTTCTCCCATTGCCACCTCCTTCGCCTTCTCCCGTGAGGGAGAAGGATGCGCAGACTTGGCAATTCATTGCCTAGTCGCAGCTGGATGAGGGTGTTCTGCGCTTCAGAGTGCAGAACACCCTCATCCAACGCCGCCTAATCCGCTTCGCGAATAAGGCTCTGTGTCCTTCTCCCTCACGGGAGAAGGAATCGCGCACAACTATTTCTTGAAACAATGTCCGATGGTATCAAGCCACACGCGTAACCGCTCTTTTGCCACAGCATGGCAATCCCTATATTGAGACCATGACCAACCCGCCCACCATCACCGATTTCGAAACCATCGCCCGCCGCGTGTTCGAAACCATTCCGGCGCCGTTCGCCGATTATCTCGGCGACATCGTGCTGCGTATCGAAGACTGGCCTGAGCAGGAGATTCTCGATCATTTCGGGATGACCAGTCCCTATCAGCTGTCCGGCCTCTATCAGGGCGTGCCGGTTGGGGAAAAATCTCTATGGGCGCAGCCGAGCGGGAAGGGCGATCGCATCACGCTATATCGGCGGCCGCTGCTCGCCGAAATGGCCCAGACCGGCGTCGCGCTCGAAGCGCTGATCCGCCATGTCGTTATCCACGAGGTCGGCCACCATTTCGGGCTCAGCGACGCCGACATGCACGCGATCGAGGACAGCGCAGACGACTAAACCCCCATTATTCGTCATGCTGAACTCGTTTCAGCATCCCGGGCCACACTCGTTCAAACCCGGCAGTCGCGCGCAAAACCGTATCAAGCCTGATAAGTCGGCGATTCCTTGCCCGCCAGGCTCACCCCGACAATCGCCGCCATCGCCGCGATAAAGCCGGGAATGATCTCGTAAACCCCGGGTCCGCCCAGGAAGCTGCTGTTCCAGCCCATCGCGATCCAGATGATCACGACCAGTGCGCCAGTCACCAGCCCGGCTACCGCGCCCGTGCCGGTCATCCGCGGCCAGGTCAGCGACAGGATGATCAGCGGGCCGAAAGCTGCGCCAAAGCCGGCCCAGGCGTTGGAAACCAGTCCGAGCACCTCGCTGTCCGGATCCCGCGCGATATAGATCGCCACCAGCGCGACCAGCGCCACGGCGAGACGCCCGATATTGACGGTTTCCCGCTCGCTGGCATTCTTGCGCAGGAACAGGCGGTAGAAATCCTCGGTCAGCGAGCTCGACGACACCAGCAGCTGCGAGCTGATCGTGCTCATGATCGCCGCCAGCAAGGCGGCCAGCAGGAAGCCGGTAATCAGCGGATGGAACAGCGCATTGGCCAGCAATATGAAGATTGTTTCCGGATCGTCCAGCACGATGCCATTGCGCTCGACAAAGGCGCGGCCGGTGATGCCGACGCCGATCGCGCCGATCAGCGCAACGCCCATCCAGCTCATGCCGACCGTCCGGGCGGTCGCAACCGCCGGGATCGACCGGATCGCCATGAACCGGACAATGATATGCGGCTGACCGAAATAGCCCAGCCCCCAGGTGATCGCCGAGAGAAAGCCGATAAAGGACAGGCCGGCGGTCAGGCTGAGAAAATTGGGGTCAATCGCAGTCAGCGTCGCCGATACCGCGCTGATCCCGCCATCGTCGGTCAGCACTACGATCGGCATCAGCACCAGCGCCACGACCATGATACAGCCCTGGACAAAGTCAGTCAGGCTGACCGCCAGAAAGCCGCCAACCATGGTATAGGCCAGGACAACGCCAGCGGTCATCCAGATGCCGGTCATATAGTCGCTCATCCCGGTGTCGCCAAACAGGCCGGCAAAGCTGGTTTCAAACAATTTGCCGCCGCCGACGAGACCGGCCGCCGTATAGACCGCGAAAAACAGGACGATGATAATCGCCGACGTCACCCGCAGGGCAAGCGCTCTGTCGGGGAAACGGTTGGCAAGAAATTGCGGGATGGTGAGCGCATTGCCCATCCGTTCGGTCTGTTCGCGCAGCCGCGGCGCAACCACGATCCAGTTGACCAGCGCGCCGAGAAACAGCCCGATCCCGATCCACACTTCGACCAGCCCGGCGGCATAGAGCGCGCCCGGCAAGCCCAGCAACAGCCAGCCCGACATATCGGACGCGCCGGCGGAGAGCGCAGCAACCGCGGGATGCAGATTGCGACCCCCGAGCAGATAGCCTTCGCTACTGTCGGTGGACTTGCGCCAGGCGTAAAAGCCGATGGCCAGCATGAGAATGAAATAAAGGGCGAGTGAAATCAGGGCTCCGGTTTGCATGCCGCATACATAACGATTTTGAGCCGCGAGTCACCCGTTGCGTTTTTCGGGGTGAGGAGAGGGGATAATCCTTCTCCCTCACGGGAGAAGAAGCAACTCATCGCAGTCTTTTCACAAACAGCTGCTCGTTACCATCGCGCTTGGTCTGGAAATTGGGCACCGCCTCGAACATTTCCGACAATCGCGAAAAACCATAGTTGCGGACGTCGAAGCTGGAGCGGTTGCCGGCGATCTTGCCGACTTCGCTCAAGCTCGCATAGCCCTCGGCGTCGCGTTTGCTCGCCTGATAGGCATCGATCAGCAGATTGAGCAGTTCGTCGTCGACCTTGCCATTGCTATCGCCGTTGCTGTTGCTCGAGCTGTCGGACTTGCTCGCCGTCTTGGCGTCACTTTTGCTGTTGCCACCGCCGCGATTGCGCTGGTCCGCCTTGATCAGCGCATCGACATCGATAAAGCGGCTGCACGCCTGCCGAAAGCCTTCGGGCGTCTTGGCGCTGCCGAACCCGTAGACCGGATAGCCTTCCTGCCGGATCCGCATTGCCAGCGGCATGAAGTCGCTGTCGCTCGACATGATGCCGAAGCCGCTGACATTGCCGCGAAACAGCAGATCCATCGCATCGATCGTCATCTTCATGTCCGTGGCATTCTTGCCCTTGGTCAGGTCAAACTGCTGCTGCGGCTCAATCCCGTATTTGTGCAGGATATCCACCCAGCCTTTTAGTGACTGCTTGCGCCAGTTGCCATAGGCACGGCGGATGTTGACTGTGCCGAGCTCTGCCAGCGCCGTCAGCACCGGGTCGATCCCGTGATGGCTGGCATTGTCGGAATCGATCAGGAGGGCGATATTGTCATAATGTTGATTCATGGCCCTGTGATGGACTGCGGGGGGAGGGCGTTCAAGAGGAAAAATGCTGTCCTACAGGCCGCCCGGTCGATTATGAAGGATGCGGCTGTTTGACAGACATTCATCAGAAAAGGGGCGACTTCCGGTCGCGCGACCAGTCATATCAGGCACGATCAAGCGGGAAGGTTTTTTGAATCGATAACATTGTAAAGTTTGTCAAGATAAGCCCGCAATGGCCTCAGCATTCAGGGCACCAGCCAAGTGCTGTTCCATTCATGCGCCGCCTCGTTCCAGTCGAACCTTGCGCGCCGATGGCCAGTGTGCGCCAGATAAAGCCACTCGATCGTCTGCACATCGACCAGCAGGATCGCAAAATTCGCGCGGGCAGGGCGCACCTGTTCCGGCGTAGGCTTTACTCCCTCGATATCGGGATCCAGGCCAGATGTAGGGCTGCCTGCGGGGGTGCCAGGCCCAGGATCGGCGAGATAGCAGCGCTGGCCGTAAAGTGTCGCCTGTTGCCAGGCCGCGTCCGCGACCGGTCCTTCGGACTGCACGACAGCTGTGCCGGACAGGCGCAGCTGCACTTTGGCTTCCGGATGATAGCCCAATATCGAAACAGTGCCGTTACGGCGAATATCGGCGACCTTGGATCCGCGAACATCGGTGTTGAACCGCAATTGGCGTTTGGCTTGATCGACCGAGCGCAGCACCATGATCCGCTGACTTGCTATGCCATCACCGGTCACGGTTGCTACGGCAGGAGTGTGCAGCGGGCTATGACGGTCTCCGGCACCGCTCTGCAACAGGTGCCATGCTTCGTGAAGAGACAGACTCAAGTCATTGAGAAAAGATTCTTCTGTCATTTGGGTCATTCGACCGCGGAAAACTCGCCGCTGGCTTCATCCAGCGTGAACAGGGTCGCTTCACCGATCGCGTACCATGCGCCGTGCAGCTTGAGTTCTCCCCGTTTTTCCCGCTCCGCGATGAACGGAAAGGTACGCAGATTGCTCAGGCTGATTTTGACCGACTCCAGTTCCAGCGCGCGCTGTGGATCGTCGCAATTGCTGGCAACCACCTCGTTCCGGACATCGGTTATGATCGACATCCAGTCGTCGATAAAACTGTGACCGGAAACGCCAAGATCGCCGCCTTTAAGCGCCGCGCTGATGCCGCCGCACTGACCGTGTCCCATGACCACGACATGTTTCACGTTCAGCCCGGTAACCCCGAACTCGATTGCTGCGGATGCCCCGTGGATACCGCCGCTGCTGTCAAAAGGGGGCACGAGATTGGCAACGTTGCGCAGCGCGAACATTTGCCCCGGTCCGGTATCGAAAATGGTAGCCGGATCGACTCTGCTGTCACAGCACGAGATAACCATGACCGGCGGGTTTTGACCGTGCTGGGACAGTTCATCGAACCGTGCCTTTTGCCGCGGGTAATTATATTCACGAAATCTCTTATACCCGTCCAGCATCGCTTTGAATTCAGGCATGAAAATACTCCCTCCTCGAGACCATCCAAGAACGGCCCCGGACGCAAATACCGCGCTTTTGACGCAACTGATGCGGCTCGGCACAAGCGGTAGATGGCGCGATAGCCAAAATCATATCGAAAGGAAAGATAGTAGCGTGCGGCGTCACACGGAGCCGGAAAGCAAAGCCGGAGCTCCCGCAATGCTCACATATCATGGTTGGCAAGTCGCATGTGCATCGCTATCTGGATGACATGAACGAAATCACCAAGATCACACGACCAGAACCGCGTCCCGAACGTCTGCGCAAACCCGACTGGATTCGCGTCAAAGCGCCAATGGGCACCGAATTTGAAAAAACCCGGAATTTGATGCGGGAGCACAAGCTGAACACGGTTTGCGAGGAGGCCGCTTGTCCGAATATTGGCGAATGCTGGACGAAGAAGCACGCGACCGTGATGATATTGGGCGATGTCTGTACGCGGGCCTGTGCCTTCTGCAATGTGAAGACCGGCATGCCGATGGCGGTCGACGCGCTTGAACCGCAGCACACGGCCGACGCCGCAGCCAAGCTGGGCCTCGAACATATCGTGGTGACTTCCGTCGACCGTGACGATCTCCCGGATGGTGGGGCCAGCCAGTTTGTGAAGGTCATTGAGGCGCTGCGCCGGACGACTCCCAAAACAACCATCGAGATCCTGACGCCGGACTTCCGCAACAAGTCGGAGGCAGCGGTCGAGGCGATCGTTGCGGCGCGTCCTGATGTCTACAATCACAATCTTGAGACGGTTCCGCGCCTGTATCCCACGATCCGGCCAGGGGCGCGCTATTACGCCTCGCTGCGGTTGCTCGAGCAGGTTAAACGACTCGATCCGTCCATCTTCACCAAGTCTGGCGTCATGCTTGGTCTCGGCGAGCAGCGGCTCGAAGTGCATCAGGTGATGGATGACATGCGCAGCGCAGACATCGATTTTCTGACAATGGGCCAATATCTGCAACCCACCACCAAGCATGTAAAGGTCAGCGAATTCGTCAAACCGCAGGCGTTTGATGCCTATGCTTCGGTTGCGCGCGCCAAAGGCTTCTTGCTGGTTGCGTCCAGCCCGCTCACCCGTTCCAGCTATCATGCCGGCGAAGATTTTGCCAAAATGCGGCAAGCGCGCGAAGAAAAACTGGCGCGCTCGGGTGCATCGAATGCCGGCTCATAGAGAAACCCGGGACCTGCCTTACAGCGCGGCACAAATGTATGCTCTGGTTGCCGATGTCGGTCGCTATCAGGAATTTTTGCCCTGGGTCGTCGGCACGCGGGTCCGTTCAGACAGTGAAACGGAAATGCTGGCTGATGTGCTGGTAGGGTTCAAGGGGTTGAGGGAGCAGTTTTCATCCCGCGTTATCAAGGTCCGCAATCAATCAATCGACGTCGATTATCTCGACGGCCCGCTCAAACAACTGCACAATGAATGGCGTTTCAGGCCTCGCGACGGCGGTGGCTGTCACGTCGATTTCTACGTCGAGTTTAGCTTCAAAAACCGCATGTTTGAAAAGCTCGCGGGGCAGATGTTTGCCAAAGCGCTCCACAAAATGACCAGCGCTTTTGTCGACCGGGCCAACGAAATTTACGGAAATGGCTATTCGCTGCCGTCGGGAAGCAACAGTTCCAGCGCAACCAGCACCGCCTGATACCGGATATCGGCTCGCGTTTTGTCGTGACCAAAGTTTTTTCGATCAGCAACGACATCTTCGATGTTTTTGCCTTTCTCTGCCTTGGCAAAGACGACCGTACCCACCGGTTTTTTCTCCGAGCCGCCCCCAGGACCAGCAACACCGGTAATCGCTACGGCAACGTCGCAGCCTGAGTTTTCAAGGGCTCCTTTGGCCATTTCCCAGGCCACCGCGATCGAAACGGCTCCGAATGTCTCGAGCAAATCGACGCTAACGCCAAGCATTTCCTGCTTCGCTTCATTCGAATAAGTTGCGAAGCCACGATCGAAAACATCACTGCTGCCCGCAACTTCAGTGAGTGCCGCTGCGACCAGTCCGCCGGTGCAGCTTTCCGCCACGCTTATCCTGCGCCCCGCGGCACGGTTTTCTTCGATGACCCTGTGGGCCAATTGGACGAGCTCGCTGGGCAGCAGATTTTCCATATGGACGCAGGGTTAGCGCATCATGCCGTTGCTTTGCAAATGGCAATACCCCGTTTTTTGCCGTCTTTTGTCGAAGCCTGAACAATGGTGATCGCCAGACTGGCCAGGTTGGCGGCGGGCATTGGTTCAAGGTCGCCGTAGATTTTGTCGATCAGAGCGCAATCTTTGGGCTTGATTTCCTCTCCGATCAACTTGCTGAACATCGCATCAGCAATTGGCCGCAACAGCGCATCGTCCATATCCTGCGGGAGCTTGTCGCCTGCCAATATGGTTACGGCGCTCTTCGCTTTTGGCCAGGCACTTTCCGACGCTGCCCGGTAGTTGGTGAGCCGTTCCGAATTTTCAATCATCAGAGCTGATGAAGCCGACAGGCTCGTGGAACAGGCGGCCCGACTGGCATCTACGGCTTTCGGCAATATATAGGTTACCAATGCCTCGGCCTGATCTACGCTTAGGCATTTAGCGGGCTCGCTGGTTTGAGCGACGGCAGACTGGGCCATGCCGAGCAGTGCCAGAGCAACGGGAACGCGAATTTTCATCAGTTTTTCTCCAGAGAGATGGTAGCAATGGCCTGCGCGGCGATGCCTTCTCGTCGACCGGTAAATCCCAGTCTTTCCGTGGTCGTCGCCTTGACGCTCACCTGATCCATTTCAACCGCCAATATTTTGGCAATATTGCGCCGAATGGCCTCGCGGTGGGGTTTCATTTTCGGGGCTTCGCAAATCAGAGTCATATCCACGTTATGAATGACTCCGCCTTTCTCTGCGATGAGCGATGCCGCATATTCCACAAATCGGCTCGATGCCGCGCCGCGCCACTTGGCATCTGTTGGAGGAAAATGATCGCCAATATCACCTTCCGCGATCGCCCCGAGCAGAGCATCCGTCAACGCATGCAGCAGGACATCCGCATCGCTGTGCCCCGACAGGCCCTTGTCATGGTCGATTTTCAGGCCGCCCAGCCAGAGCTCTTCTCCCGCCACAAGCTGGTGAACATCATATCCCATTCCGGTGCGTATCTGGCGCATATTTTTGGTTATCTCCTCGCCGAAGTCGGCTGGCAAAGTATATTTTTTGAGCGCCTCATCGCCATCGACAACGGCTACCGCATGTCCCGCTGCCTTGAATATCTGGGCATCATCGCTGGCGTCCATACCGCCCGCAAAATCATCATGCGCGGCCAGCAGTTTCGCAAAATCGAAAGCCTGCGGTGTTTGGACCCGCCACAGACTGTTCCGGTCGACGGCCCGCTCGAGCTGGTCGTTCTTTAATTGAATCATGGTGTCCACACTCGGCAAAACGGGAATCGCTGCCGATTGGCTGTTTAGCCGATCGAGCAGCCGATCAATGACCTGATGCGACACAAATGGCCGGGCAGCGTCATGGACGAGAACATGTTTGGCACCGCCTGACTCCCGTATCGCTGTGAGCCCCTGGTAAACAGATTGCTGGCGGGTTGCGCCGCCGACGACAAGTTTATAGCCAGCCACAGGGCCAAGCGCCAATTTCATCTGCTCTTCTTGGCCGGCCGCAACCACAACCCATAGCTGATCAATATCCGGATGTGCTGCCAAACGCTCGGCGCTGTGCCGGACCATCGGCTTTCCGTCTACCGGCTGGAACTGTTTGGGAATATCCAACCCTGCACGCGCGCCAACGCCTGCCGCAACGATCAGTGCATGGTTTTGTTCTGAAACGTGACGCGGTGGGGCCATAGGCCGGGATCTACCCTCAGAATAGCGAGGAAGCAATTCTTGCTTCGCACCGCAATAGGCGATAAGGGCTGCTTAAATTTTAGGCAGTATATATGAAACTAGACCCGATCTTCATTGGTGACTTGAAAATCGAGAGCCCGGTCATTCTGGCTCCGATGACTGGCGTCACCGATCTGCCTTTCCGAAAACTGGTCCGGCGTTTTGGTTCCGGGCTCAATGTGACGGAAATGATTGCCAGTCAGGCAATGATCCGGGAAACCCGGCAGTCGCTGCAAAAATGCGCATGGGACGCAACCGAAGAACCGGTCTCGATGCAACTCGCCGGCTGTGATCCCGTGACAATGGCCGAGGCCGCCAAGCTGAACGAAGATCGCGGCGCACAGATTATCGACATCAACATGGGTTGCCCGGTCAAGAAAGTCGTCAATGGCGACGCCGGTTCGGCGCTTATGCGGGACCTTCCCTTGGCAGCTTCGCTGATCAAGGCGACGGTTGAGGCGGTTAATGTGCCGGTCACCGTGAAGATGCGGATGGGCTGGGATCATCAGAGCCTGAACGCTCCTGAACTGGCGCATATTGCAGAGGATCTCGGCGCGAAAATGATTGTCGTGCACGGCAGAACCCGCTGTCAGATGTATCGCGACAGCGCCGACTGGAATTTTGTCAGCAAAGTGAAACAGGCCGTTTCGTTGCCGGTGATCGTGAATGGCGACATTTGCACCATCGAAGACGGCCAGACCGCACTTGAGCAAAGCGGAGCGGACGGCGTGATGATCGGTCGGGGCGCTTACGGGAAACCTTGGCTGTTAGGGCAGTTCATGCATTGGTTCAAAACCGGAGAACGTCTGCCTGATCCGGATATCGCCACGCAATATGCGATTCTCAACGAACATTATCGGGACATGCTGAAGCTCTATGGTGAAGACGTTGGCGTGAAAGTCGCGCGGAAGCATATCGGCTGGTACACCAAGGGCCTGACCGGTTCGGCGGAATTCCGCAATCGGGCGAACAGCGAGTCCAATCCTCATATTGTGCTGGAAATGCTGGAGGAATTTTACATGCCCTGGCTGAATAAAGCTGCCGCTTGATGGACGCGATTCCTTCGGGAGAGCAAATTCTGGCAGGGCTCAGCCATGCTTTGATCATTTTGGACACAGGGCACCGCATCACCCGCGTCAATCCGTCCGGCGAAGCCCTGTTCGGGACCAGCGCCAAAAATCTGCTCGGCCGGCGGATCGACGATGTCCTGCAATTCTCGGACCCGCGACTGCATGCTGCCCTGACCGAGCCCGATATCAGCCTGACCGCCCGCAGCGTGATGGTTACCAGCGAAGATCGCAAACTGGGCATTGTCGATTTTGACATCCATCCGCTCGCCTCGGACTCCGAATGGCGTCTGATATCGCTCTCGGTACTGCCTCAGGACGGCCCGATCCTGGAAAACGAGAATCCGGAACCCTCCGATCTCGCCATCCGTGCGCCGGACATCCTCAGCCATGAGATAAAAAACCCGCTTGCCGCGATCCGGGGCGCGGCGCAATTGCTGGACCGGAAACTCGACGAATCGCAAAAACCGCTAACCCAGATGATCACGGCCGAAGTCGAACGGGTGGTCAATCTGCTGAACCGGATGCAGACGCTGTCGTCGAATCAGCCGGCCCAGATCAAGGCCGTCAACATCCACTCGCTGATCGACAGCGCCCGCCAGTCGATCGAGGCGGCGACGGGGCAGGCGGTCCGGATCAACGACAAATTCGACCCGTCCTTGCCCGACGCCCTGATTGACCCGGAGGCGATGATGCAGGTGCTCACCAATCTGCTGGCGAACGCGGTCGATGCGACCAAGCATCTGCCGAGCCCGGAAATCCGCATTGTCACCCGCTACAGTTTCGGCGCCTCCCTGTCAGCACAGGGCCAGACCGCCGCTATCCGCCTTCCGATCCAGATCATGGTCTGCGATAACGGCCCTGGCGTCCCGCCGGAACTCGAGCGCGAAATTTTCTCCCCCTTTGTTTCCACCAAAAAAGAAGGGCAGGGGCTCGGCCTCGCCCTCGTCAAAAAGCTGATGCGCGATATGAACGGCCGGATCCGCTACGATCGCGAAAATCACGAAGAGATGAGCCGCTTCACGCTGTTTCTCCCCGTTGCACCAAAAAGCTGACCGCAGGATATAATCATGGCCAATGAAAAAATCATATTAGTCGAAGACGATCTGTCGGTCAGCCATGTCATCATCACCGCGCTGCGGGCGGAGGGCTATGACGTAGAAAATTGCAAGTCGATTGCCGAACGCGACGCGTTGATGGCGAGCAGCGCCTATGATTTGCTGTTGACCGACGTCGGGCTGGGGGAGGGAGAGGGCGACGGCATTTCCTCGCTGGGTACCGTCAAGGAAACCCATCCGGACATCCCGATCATCATCATATCGGCCCAGAACACCCTCAATACCGCGGTTCGCGCGTCGGAAACCGGCGCTTTCGAATATCTGCCAAAGCCCTTTGATCTCGACGAACTGGTGAAGGTGGTCGGCCAGGCCCTGAAGCCGAAAAATAAGCAGCCTACGGAACCGTCGATGGATGAGGAAAGCCTGCCACTGGTCGGCCGAAGCCCTGCGATGCAGGACGTCTACCGGATGATCGCCCGGCTGCTCAAAAATGATCTTTCGGTTCTTGTGCTTGGCGAGTCAGGTACCGGCAAGGAACTGGTCGCAGAGGCCATCCACAGCCTCGGCCACCGCAAGGCCGGCCCGTTCGTCGCGGTCAACATGGCCGCCATTCCCTCGGAGCTGATCGAAGCGGAGTTGTTCGGCCACGAAAAAGGCGCCTTTACCGGGGCCGTTGCCAGTGCGGCCGGCAAATTTGAGCAGGCGCAGGGCGGTACCCTGTTCCTCGACGAGATTGGCGATATGCCCATGCATGCCCAAACCCGCTTGCTGCGCGCGCTCCAGTCCGGAGAGATCAGCAGGGTTGGCGGCAAGGGACTGGTCAAGCTCGACGTCCGGATCATTGCTGCGACCAACCACGACTTTCTTGAGTTGATCGAGGAGGGCAAGTTCCGCGAAGATCTCTATTACCGGATCAATGTCGTGCCGATCGAATTGCCGCCGTTGCGGGAACGCGCCAGCGACATTCCGGCGCTGACCAACCATTTTCTCAAACTGGCGGTCACCGAAGGGCTCCCGCAAAAGCAGATTTCGCCCGAGGGGATGAACCTGCTGTGCCACAATTACTGGCGCGGCAATGTCCGGGAATTGAAAAATGTTATCTACCGCCTCGTCGTGACGGGACGGGAAGATACGCTTTCGGAGGAAGCCATCCGCCAAATCCTGGCCGCAGAGCGCGGCGAGGACCGGGTTGAGTCCACGAACATGGATTTTGAGGGCCATATCAAGTCGATCGTCCTCGGACTGATGGCAGCGCCTGAAAAAGAAAATCTATACGCTCAGGCGCTCGAAAAATTTGAAAAGCCCCTGCTCATCGAAATGATGCACCACGCGCACGGCAACCAGATAAAAGCCGCCAAAATTCTTGGGATTAATCGCAACACGTTGCGCAAGAAGCTCAACGAATATCAAATTGATCCGACTCAATCCAAATAGACGGGCCGGGACGCCCTGCCGCGACGAAATGACTGACTGCATCGCCGAACCGTGATATTTTTGCAATATTAGTGCTATTGTCGCAACGAAACTGTTGTATTGAAAGCACAATGACGGCTTCGACCTCACCTTCGGAACAACGTGTCCCCAACTGGCTGCGGCGCCTTGCGCTTATGGCGGAACAGGAAGCCTTCATGAAGCGGGTTGAGTGGAGCGTCCTGGTGCTGTTCGGCGGGATCATGCTCGGCACCTATTTTCTGCTTAGCAGGCAATCCGACCAAACCGATTTTATTTCTCCTCCGCTGACTGCCGCTCTGTTGGTTGCGAACCTTGTGCCTGCAATCACTTTGCTCGTGCTCTTCGGACGCCGCATTGCAAAGGACCGGGCAGCAAAATCTGCAATCGGCAGCAAAGGCCGGCTGCATGTCCAGCTAGTCGGCCTATTTTCCCTGGTCGCCAGCATTCCAATGTTGCTGGTCGTCATTTTCGCCTCCTTGCTCTTTCAATATGGCGTCGAATTCTGGTTTTCCGACCGGGCACGGGGGATGCTGGAGAACGCCAATGACCTGGCGCGCGGCTATTACGAGCAGAACCAGCGCGAAGTCGGTGAAGAAACGATCACCATGGCCAATGATTTGCGCAATTATTTGCAACAGGCCGGCCTTGAAAGCCCGGAGTTCGCCGAAGGCTATGTCTTCCAGGTCTTGTCGCGTAAGCTCAATGAATCGGCGATTATCGAATATGGCCCCGATGGCGTCGCACGCACGGCCGCCGCAGTCGATCCGGACGACGGGGACAAACAGCCCAAGATAACGAAGGCCGTTTTGCAGCAGTTGGAAAAAGGCCAGAGTTACGTCGTCACCGCTCGGCCGGACAAGATTGAGGCCGTGACCGCACTGGATTTGAAATCGCGTATCTTCCTCTATGCGGCACGCGACTCAGACATGTTGGCCTTAAGCCAGTGGGAACGCGCGCAGTCTGTGCTCGCCGATTATGAGGATCTGTTTTCACGGTCCCGAAGTCTGCAATTGCAATTCAACATTGCCCTTTTTGTCATCTCGCTGCTGATCGTCGGCCTGGTTTTGTGGATAGCACTGCTGGTGGCGGATCGGATGGTCAGACCCGTCAGCGATCTGGTCCACGCTGCAAAGAGAGTGACTCAAGGCGATCTGGCGACGCGGGTCCCGACGACCTTCGAGAATGATGAAATTAGCACTTTGGGCCGCGCTTTTAACCGGATGACCGAGCGGCTGGAAACCCAAACCACGGCCTTGATTACCGCCAACGAACAATTGGGCAGCCGGCGCGCGTTTATCGAGGCGGTGCTGGAGTCGGTGACGGCCGGCATCATCAGCCTGGACGAAAAGGGTGAGATCAAGCTGGTCAATTCACAGGCGCAGTCGCTGCTTTCAAAACCGATCAACGACCTGCTCGATGCGGATATAAAAACGGCCGCGCCGCAATTTGACGAACTGATTCAGGAAGGCGTCGAGAATAGCATTATTGAATTCGCGTCGGATTCCGACATGCGGACCTTGGCGGTCAAAATTGTTGGCGGTCCCAATGGTCATGTCATTACCTTCGAGGATATTACCCAACAGTTGCTCGATCAGCGCCGCGCCGCTTGGTCGGATGTCGCCAGACGCATCGCCCACGAGATCAAGAATCCGCTGACGCCGATTCAGCTGGCCGCAGAACGGTTGCAGAGGCGGTTTGGCTCGCGCCTGACCGAAGATGAGACAGTGTTTGAAAGCCTGACCAACACGATCGTCCGGCAGGTTGGAGATTTGCGAAATATCGTCGATGAATTTTCGTCTTTTGCCAGAATGCCGAAACCCGTTTTCCGAACGGAGAATCTCGATGACATTCTGAAACAGGCGTTGTTCATGCAGGATGTTGGCTGGCCCACGATTACATTCACTTTTGTTTCTGACGATCAGCCGATCTCCCTCGTTTGTGATCGTCGGCAACTCGGCCAGGCGTTGACCAATATCATCAAGAATGCCGCGGAAGCGATCCAGCAGCGCGCCGAAACAAACAGCGATTTTCAAGTCAGTGACGGCGAAATAACGCTGGCACTGCGGACCGAGAATCAGCTTGTTGTTGTAGAGCTTACCGACAACGGCATTGGCCTGCCAATAGAACGGGATCGTATCGTCGAACCCTATATGACAACCCGGGCGAGCGGCACCGGCCTGGGTCTGGCCATCGTCAAAAAGATTGTCGAAGAGCATTTTGGCGAGATGAAATTCAGCGATGCGCCGAACGCAGGTACGCGGGTCACGATTCGGCTGAGCCCGTCGAAATTGGCCAGACTGGCACACGATACTGCGGAAGAGGGCGACGCGCCGCCCGATGGTTCCGATGGCCAGGGCAGCGAAATGGTAAATAGTAGTAAATGAAGGTTAGAGGTATAAAATGGCGTTAGATGTTCTCGTTGTCGACGACGAACCGGATATCCGGGATCTGATATCCGGCGTTTTGGAAGACGAGGGTTACACGACACGTGTCGCCGCTGACAGCGATGCGGCAATTGCTGCGGTCAACGAGCGGCGCCCATCGTTGGTGCTGCTCGATGTCTGGCTGCGAGGGTCCCGTCTGGACGGCCTCGAACTGCTGACGGAAATGAAGCAACTCGATGCAAAAATGCCGATCATCGTCATATCCGGCCACGGCAATATTGATACGGCCGTAGCGGCGATATCACAGGGCGCGGTCGATTTTATTGAGAAGCCTTTTGAGGCGGAACATCTGCTTCACTTGGTGGCCAGAGCGACAGAAACCGAACGACTTCGCAGGGAAAATGAAATCCTGAAAGCGCGCGTCGGCTTTGCAGATGAGTTGACGGGAAATTCGGCCGCGGTGAACAATGTCCGTGCGACCTTGAAGCGTGTAGCCGGAACCGGCAGCCGGCTTCTGATCTCCGGTCCTGCAGGGGTCGGCAAAGAAGTCGCCGCCCGGTTGCTGCACAATTGGAGCAACCGTTCCAACGCAGCCTTCGTCACCATCAGCGCGGCCCGGCTCTCGCCGGAAAGTGTGGAGGAGGAGCTGTTCGGCACCGAGCGGAACGGCAAGGTCGAAAAAACCGGGCTGATGGAAGAGGCCCACGGCGGCACGTTGTTTATCGATGAAGTCGCCGACATGCCCCTCGATACCCAAGGCAAGATATTGCGGGTGCTGACAGAACAGAGCTTCAACCGGCTTGGTGGCTCCCAGAAAGTAAACGTCGATGTGCGGGTTGTCTCTGCGACCTCTCGCGATCTCGACGTCGAGATCCGCGAAAAAAGATTCAGGGAAGATCTGTTTTATCGCCTCAATGTCGTGCCGGTGGTCCTGCCGCCGCTGAATCAACGGCGCGAGGACATACCGGTATTGGTGGATCATTATGCCGCGCGCTTTGCCGCAGAGCAGCGACTGCAACCTCCGGAAATTTCGGATGAAGCGATGGCAGCGCTTCAGGCCTGCGATTGGCCCGGCAATGTCCGGCAGCTGAGAAATGTGGTCGAACGTACGATCATTCTGGCGCCCAAGGACAATTTTACCAAAATTGAGATCGAGATGTTGCCACCAGAGGTGCTAGGCAATGACGACGATCTCGACCAGGGCGTCGCGTCGCTGATGGGGTCCCCTCTGCGAGAAGCGCGAGAAAGCTTTGAACGGGAATATCTGAAAGTCCAGATCCGCCGGTTTTCGGGAAACATCTCAAAAACGGCGAATTTCATAGGGATGGAACGATCAGCCTTGCACCGGAAGCTGAAAATCTTGGGGCTTGCATCACGGAAAAAGGGTGATGTCGAATGACCGAACCGGTTAAGCGGTTGTCGTGAACCGCCAAATCCAATATATGAGCTGTGCAAAGGCAAAATAGTACGAGCTATCGCCGCAAAACCATAAAATGCCATCGCAAAGCTGGCCAATAATAGGAGTCAAACATGACCGATAAAACAAATAACCTGCAAGATTTATTTCTCAATTCCCTGCGAAAATCAAAAACTCCCGTGACGATGTTTCTGGTAAAGGGCGTGAAGCTTCAGGGCATCGTCACCTGGTTCGACAATTTTTCCGTACTGCTTCGCCGGGACGGACAGTCTCAGCTCGTCTATAAACATGCCATTTCAACGATCATGCCTTCGGAAGCACTGGACACGCAGCCTTTTGCCGACCTGATGGACAGAGCGAAGACTAGGGCAGGAGTGCTGCAAGAGGTGTTTCTGACCGCTGTGCGGGATAGCAACGATCCTGTGACGATGTTTCTGGTCAACGGCGTGATGTTGCAGGGCGAAGTTGCGGCCTATGATCTATTCTGCATCTTGCTTGAGAGGGAAGGGCTGTCGCAGCTGGTGTACAAACATGCGATTTCCACTGTCCAGCCTGGTGGCCCCCTTAATTTGGCAGACTACAATAGCCCAGATGATGGTGCGCATTGATACCATTTGAGAAGGAAAATCTGGGCAGCGACAACAAGCGCGCGCTCATTGTCCACCCCGACATGGCTTCCCTTAGCCAGTCTGCCCTCGAACATCGGCTGGAAGAGGCCGTCGGCCTCGCTTTGGCGATCGGCTTGGTGGCGACAGATGCGCGCTATTATTCGGTTCGCAACCCCAAGCCTGCGACACTGTTTGGTTCGGGCCAGGTGGATCAGATTGCGGGCATCATGAAAGAAAATTCAGCGACGATCCTGATCGTTGATGGCAGCCTGACCGCGATCCAGCAACGAAATCTCGAAGAGAAGATCGACGTCAAGGTCATTGACCGGACAGGCCTTATTCTGGAGATTTTCGGGGCACGCGCCGCGACCGCGGAAGGCCGTTTGCAAGTCGAACTGGCGCATCTGGATTATCAGGCGGGGCGACTGGTGCGCAGCTGGACCCACTTGGAACGGCAACGCGGTGGCTTTGGCTTTCTGGGCGGACCCGGCGAAACACAAATCGAGTCCGATCGCCGGATGATTCGCGATCGCATGGCCAAATTGCGCAAGGATCTGGCTCATCTCCGCAAAACCCGTGCGCTCCATCGCGAGCGGCGTCAGCGTGCGCCTTGGCCGGTGGTTGCCTTGGTTGGCTATACCAATGCCGGCAAGTCAACTTTGTTCAACCGGCTGACCGGTGCCGATGTCTTTGCCGAGGATTTGCTCTTTGCAACGCTGGATCCGACCATGCGGGAATTTCCATTGCCCGGCTATGACAAGGCCATCTTGTCGGACACGGTCGGATTTGTGTCGGATCTGCCGACGCAACTGGTAGCCGCATTCCGCGCGACGCTGGAAGAGGTGAGTGCCGCCGATATCGTGGTCCATGTGCGCGATATTTCCCATGAAGCCACCGATGCACAGGCAATGGATGTCAGGCAGATATTGCTCGATCTCGGCGTTTCCGGCGAAGCGGGAGAGGGGCCTCCTGTCATCGAAGCCTGGAACAAGATCGACAAGATTTCTTCTGATGATCCGCAATATGCGCGAATTTCGCCGCCGTTGCCCGAAAATGTTTGCACCATTTCTGCGCAAACCGGTGCCGGTGTCGACACGCTGGTCAATCTGATCGCAAAGACATTGTCCGAAGGCTATAAGTGCGAGGAGGTGACCATAGCGGCGGCCGATGGCAAGCGGATGGCGTGGCTGCACGAAAACGGACGGGTATTGAGCAGTGAACAAAAGTCCGACGACCTAATTCTCGCGGTTGAAATGTCGCCGCGCAATTGGGGCCGCTATCACGCCCTGGATTGAGTGATCAACCGGCCTCCGGAATGGCCTTCGCCTTCTGCCATTCCGCTTCCAGTTCTTCGAGCGACATTTCCTGCATATTTTTGGTTACATTGGCCTCTACGGCATTGAATCGCTTGGTAAATTTTGCAGTCGCGTCTGATAATGCACGCTCGGCATCGACTTGATAATGGCGGGCTAGGTTGACTGCGGAAAAAAGCAAATCGCCGATTTCTTCGTGGACTTCTGAGGCGTCCCGCGCAGCTTCTACCTCGTCCAGCTCCTCGAGCAGCTTTTCCTTCACCGGTGCCTTGTCCGGCCAGTCAAAGCCGACACGCGCTGCCCGTTTCTGGATCTTCTGCGCCCGTAGCAGAGCGGGCAGGGCAATCGCCACGCCGTCCAACGCGCTTGTCTGGCCTGACTGCTCCCGTTCTTCGGCCTTGATTTGCTCCCAGCCCGGGCTCTGGTCTTCTTCGCCGAAAATATGCGGATGGCGGCGGATCATTTTCTCGCAAATTGATGTCACCACGTCATCAAACGCAAAAGCGCCGGCATCTGAAGCAATCTGGCTGTGAAAGACGACCTGCAGCAGCAGGTCGCCAAGCTCGTCTTTGAGTGACACCATATCATCCCGGTTTATGGCGTCGGCAACTTCATAGGCTTCTTCGATCGTATAGGGTGCGATCGTCCGGAACGTCTGCACTTTGTCCCACTCACAACCATCGTCAGGATCGCGCAAACGCCGCATGATTTCTAGCAGGGGATCGATTGACTGCCTGTCCATTTTAACCCGTCTTTAAGGTTGATAATATATATTATGTTAAATTAAAGATCATTCGGAAGGGCCCGTTCCCGGCGGTTCCAACACCATCTCATCCCCCTCCACGCGCCAACTTCGTAACTTTGACAAAAAATTCATCCCGATCACATTAGAATCGCCAAACTCTTCCGCCACAACAACCGGCAAATCTCGAGCGACCATCGGACCAATCGTCAGCGACCGGATCATCCCGCGTTGCGCTTCCAATGATCCATTAGCTGTTGCAAGCACGACGGGAAATGCACTCTCATTAATATCCACATTCGCGCGCCGCGCGGTGCGTAATGTCATCGCCGTTGTCGTTGCTCCGCTGTCGATCAAAAACCGGACAGGCAATTCGTTAACCTTTGCATCAACCCAAAAATGGCCATCGGCCGATTGTCTGATCCTTAACGTGTCACCGACAACGACCTGCTCATTGGCCCCGGTCATTTCGCCGGACACCCTGGTCCAAACCGCTAGCAGTTCCCGTTGGTAGGTAAATCCGAGAATAAAGACCGCGAAAATGGCGACCCAGGCCAAAGCGGATCTGATCATCTCGCCCAGTCCGATACGCCGGGAAAATAAGGCGCTGCCAACAAGCACCAAGGCGCCTATAGCAAAAACCAGATTGATATTTTGGTCTTCGGTCAACGTTCGATTTCTTTCACATATCCATCATAGGCAGGCCGAATATCATTCGGTAATGTGGCAAGAAGATGGTTGTAGTCCATCGACTTGTCCATATGGGTCAACAGACTCAATTGTGGCCTCACATGCTCAATAAGAGCCAGCGTCATGTCCAGATGCGCATGGGTCGGATGGGGTTCGGCGCGCAGCGCATCAACGACGAACAGATCGCAGCTGCGATATAGGTCGAGCATCTCGTCTGTGACTTCGCCAAAATCGGTGGCGTAGACAATCGATTGTCCCCGATGTTCGAAGCGCAGCCCGGCAGACGTTATGCTCCCATGCGGCTGGTCTACATAGCGGACGAGAATATCGCCGATTTTAATATCCCTTTCCAGAGAGATACCTTCACAGATTGACGGATAATATTTGTGACCCTTGAAAATATAGGAGAAACGTTCTTTGAGACTGGCAAGAGCAAAGGGCCGCGCATAGCCAGAGATCGGCTTACGGGTTTGCTGAAATATCGCCCTCAGATCGTCTATACCATGGCAATGATCGGCGTGATCGTGGGTCCAAATTACCGCATCAATCGTATCTGTAGCGTTATCCAGCAGCTGATTCCGCAGATCCGGAGATGTATCAACCAATATCCGGGTGGTCGGGCTTTCGACTAGAATCGACACCCGCGTTCGGCGATTTTTGGGCTCGCTTGGATCGCAATCGCCCCAGTCATTGCCGATCCGCGGGACACCAGAGGAGGTCCCGCATCCCAAAATTGTAAGCTTCAAGCCCAAATTCAGGGCCGTGCCTTGGTGAATAGCTGATAAAAGTTCCGACTGGTCGCTTCGCACAGATCCTCGTAGCTGTCACCGCGTAATCCGGCAAGAAACCGGGCGGTGTCGGCAACAAAGGCGGGCTCTCCGGTTTTCCCCCGATGCGGAACCGGAGCCAGAAATGGCGCATCGGTTTCGACGAGCAGCCGATCAAGCGGCAATTTGGCAGCGGTCTCTTGCAGATCTTTGGCGTTTTTAAAGGTCACAATCCCTGAGATTGAAATATAGAGTCCGAGAGACAGGGCTTTCCGTGCAAAATCTTCACTGGCAGTGAAGCAATGGATAACGCCAGTGTAGGCACCCTGCTCCATCTCCTCCGCCATGATGTCAGCGGTGTCCGCTTCGGCATCCCGGGTATGCACAATGATCGGCAAACCTGTTTCGCGGGCTGCGTGAATATGGGTTCGAAAACTCTGTTTCTGACGCTCACGGTCACTGTGATCATAATAATAATCCAGTCCCGTTTCACCAATAGCGACAACCCGGTCATGACCAGCTTGTTTGACCAGCTTGCCAAGATCTATATCGGGATGAGCATCAGCTTCATGCGGATGGATGCCAATACTTGCCCAGACGTCATTCTCACGGTTCGCCGTGCTGACAATATCCTGCCATTCGTTCTCGCGCGTCGATATGTTGAGCATCGCAGTGACACCGCTCTGACGGGCACGGTCCAGTACCGCACCCTGCTCTTCGACAAGGCCTTTATAGTTCAAATGACAGTGACTATCGATGAGCATGTCAGGCGCCCTCCTCCGTCAACAGCTCAAGGCGCGGAAATATGCCTTGTGGTTGCGGCAATTCAAGGCCGGCGGCTATGGGAACGGCAAGATGTTCAAAATCGCGCGCATCTGGCGACTGCGCCAGCAGATCCAGCATCCGGTCGCAGCTTTCCGGAATCGCCCAGCGCAGCATGATCGCAAGTTTCCGGATAGCTTCGGCCGTATGGTACAATACGCTGTCCGCCCGTGCAGGATCAGTCTTGCGCAAAGCCCAAGGCGCTTGATCGGCAAAATAACTATTGGTGGCGCTCAGCCGTTCGCGGATCACATCGAGAGCGTGATCAATCTTCAACGATCCGCCGGTCATCGCTGCTGTCACTTCGGCAAAACAGTCATCTAACTGCTTTAGCAATTGCTGCTCGGCTTCGGTTGCGACGCCTCGAGGCGGGACCTTGCCATCGCAATTCTTGGCGATCATCGACAGGCTACGCTGTGCGAGATTGCCAAAATTATTGGCGAGATCGGCATTTGTCTTCGTGACAATAGCATCGGCCGAATAGGTTCCGTCTTTCCCGAATACCACGTCTGCCAAGAGAAAATAGCGCAGCTGATCGACGCCAAACCGTTCCGCAAGCTCCATCGGATCGACCACATTGCCGACCGACTTGGACATTTTTTCACCGCGATTGAGAAGAAAACCGTGACCAAAAACCTGCTTGGGAAGCGGCAAGCCGGCGCTCATCAGAAAGGCGGGCCAGTAGACCGCATGGAAGCGAACAATATCTTTGCCGATCAAATGAATGTCTGCTGGCCAATATTTTGCGAACATGCCTTTTTCATCGGGATAGCCAACACCCGTCATATAGGTTGTCAGTGCATCGACCCAAACGTACATCACATGGCCTGGCGAGCCCGGTACGGGCACACCCCAGTCAAAACTTGTTCGCGATACGCTGAGATCTCTCAGACCGCTCTCTACAAAACGCAATACCTCGTTCCTGCGACTTTCCGGCGCGATAAACTCAGGATGATCCTCGTATAACTTGAGTAGCTTATCCTGATATTTTGAAAGTTTGAAAAACCAGGTTTCCTCTGCGGTCCATTCCACCGGCGTGCCTTGCGGCGAAAGCTTTTCGCCCCCCTCGCCTGTCTCGATCTCGTCTTCTGCGTAGAAGGCTTCGTCGCGCACGGAATACCAGCCTTCATAGCGGTCGAGATATAGATCGCCGTTGGCCTCCATCGCTCGCCACAGCGCCTTGCTCGCCTCGTGATGCGCGGCTTCACTGGTGCGACGAAAACCATCATGCCTGATATTAAGCTTGTGGCACATCTCTATGAAATAGGACGACATTTCGTCGGCAAGCTTGATTGTCTCTACGCCAGCGGACCGAGCTGTCTGGACCATTTTCAGTCCGTGCTCATCGGTGCCGGTGATCAACCGGACATCCCGCCCGTTTAATCGATGAAATCGTGCTATGGCATCTGCGGCAATCGCCTCGTAAGCGTGGCCAATATGCGGACGACCATTGGGATAGCTGATCGCGGTGGTAATATAAAAAGGTTCAGACATGCCGATCTCTCTTGATGGATTGGCCCCGCTTGTAAACAGCCAAAATCTCTATTTTCAATCGTTAGCCCGACCAATATCCCCCATCAGGCTCCCAAGGCGAAATATTACGGCTTGGTTGTCCAGCGATTTTGGAAGCGCCGATGTCGCTAGATCGCAGGCTTCGCGCCATTTTTCGATGGTCGTCAACGAGCATGGCGCATCGGAGCTCTTGATCTGGTCGGCTATCAAACTGGGCGCCCGCTCCAGAAATGCTCGGTATCTGGGAGTAGCGGCTTTCAGCGCCAGCTTCCGTGCGAGATCGCTTTTCAACTGATTATTTTGATCGCCGGTTTTTATGATTTCACGGGCAATCCCTTCCAATTCCGCGAGTCCGACTTCGGCATATTTCAAGGCACGGCCCGGCGACCCTTCCCCGGCTACCACAAGCGCCTCCAAATCAGCCTCCTCGAGGCGTGGTGCGGCTTGCTTGAGCACAGTACGCATATCTTCATCGCTTAACGGGTCAAAGCGCAACATCTGGCATCGCGACCGGATTGTCGGCAGCAGCCGATCAGGCATATGACTGATCAACAAGAATATGGTGTTTTTCGGCGGTTCTTCGAGGTTTTTCAAAATCGCATTGGCACCGGCCCGCTCCAGATCGTCGGCTGCATCGATAACCACTACGCGATATTCAGAAATGGAGGCCTGATTTTGAAACAGCGGCTGTAAAGCCCGGACCTGATCAACCTTTATGTTGCGCGCCAGTTCATGCTCTTCGAGCGCATCGAGGCCCTGATCACGCGCTTTCTTCTCTTCTTTTTCACTTTTGGCCCCGCGTCGCAGAAGACGAAAGTCGGGATGCGATCCAGCGGCGAGAAGATGGCCGGCTTCATCATCCTGGATGTCACTAAAACCGGTGGGGCGGTTGCGCGAATTAAGCAAAAAATGCGCGGCTTGCTGGGCAAATCCCATTTTACCCAAACCTTTATCGCCTGCGAGAATCCAAGCGTGATGCAGCATATCTCGATCAAGCGCCTGCTTAAATATTTGTCTTGGTTTGTCATGACCCAGATATGACGTCATGACAGCAAGTCGCCCAAATTCTGCAGCAGAATCTCGGTGATCGATTCTGGATTTTGCGATGCGTCCACGAGCCGAATACGGTCTGGCTCATCGGCCGCCAATTGACGAAAATTAGCCAGAACAGACTGATGGTAATCACTGTCCCGGCGTCCAATCCGGTCACTGTTGCCGCGATCCCGTGCCGCCGCCCTTTTTGATGCAACTGCTTCAGGCAGATCAAGCACGAACGTACGGTGCGGCATCAGGCCTTTGCTGCCGACCCGATGCAAATCCATGATCTCTGCGTCGCTTAAAACGCCGCTGACGCTTTGATAGGCGCGGCTGCTGTCAATGAAACGATCACAAATGACCCATTCGCCTCGCGCCAATCTCGGGCCGATCAGCTTGACGCAATGCTCTGCACGGGCAGCTGCGAACAGCAATGCTTCGGTCCGCATGTGCCACTTGTCCTCACCACCGCTAAGCAGCAATTCACGGATGGTTTCAGCGCCCGGAGTTCCCCCCGGCTCCCGAGTCAAAGTGACGACTTGCCCTCTGCTCTCCATCGCCGCAGCCAGGGCTCTCGCTTGGGTCGACTTTCCTGTTCCTTCGCCACCCTCAAGGCTGATGAAACGCCCCTCGGTCACGCCATTCCGAGCAAAGATTTCAATCCAGCCCAAACTCGATCAAAAAAGCCCGCTTCGCCAACATCTTCACCGGCGACCAGAGGCACCATCTGCCGACCGGCATCGGCAGTTGTGACAACCAACGTCGCAATCGGCTGCCCCTTGGCGATTGGGGCCTTGATCGGCCCGTTGTAGGTAACCTTCATGGAGATGTTGCCATCAGACGCTTTCGGAATTGTCGCAAAAAGGTCTTTAGGGGCCACCAAAGAAACCGTGGAACTGTCACCCAGCTGGACTTCGGCGTTCTGGATTCTGGTGCCTTTGTCAAAAAGCTTTTTAGGTTCCCATGCCTTGAAACCCCAATTCATGAATTTGACCGACTCCGCGATCCGGCCACCATAGCTATCGAGTCCAGCGAGAACCGACACGAGCCGCCTCCCCTTCTGTTCCGCAGATCCGGTAAAACCATAGCCCGCTTCTTCGGTATGGCCGGTTTTCAGTCCGTCCGCTCCAGCCACTTTGCCCATCAACGGATTCCGATTGGACTGCGTGATTCCATTCCACTCGAAAGCGTCCTGGCCGTAGAATGCTTCATATAATTTGGGGAAATTGTTGACTGTTGCCGACGCCAATTTTGCCAAATCTCTGGCTGTAACGACGGTTACCCCTTCATCTGGCCAGCCGTTGCTGTTGCCAAACCGGCTCTTGGACATGCCGAGCTCCTTGGCCCGCTTGTTCATCAATTGAACGAAGGCTGGTTCAGTCCCCGCAATACCTTCAGCAAGGACAACACAGGCGTCATTCCCGGACAGGGTAACGATGCCATGAAGCAGTTCGCGAACGCTAACCTGATCCCCGACACCCAGAAACATCGTCGATCCCTGGTTATTCCATTTCTTCCAGGTTTCCTCATTGACGCGGAATTTGTCGTCCAGCTTGAGCTTGCCCTTTTGGATAAGATCAAATGCAACATAGACGGTCATCATTTTTGCCATCGACGCCGGCGGGATTTGCTTGTCTGCGTTCTTCTCGAACAAGACAGCTCCCGATGACAGGTCAGTCATATAGGCAATCGGTGCATCCGTTTCAAAATTCGGAGCAGCAACAACCATGGATGATAAAGCGACGAACGGTAACGACGCCAGTAGATATTTTTTCATTTAGGCCAAGATTCCAATCAATATTTAGCGACTCAAAGCTAGTTGTCCGCCCGCAAAATGCGCGCTCCACTATAGCCGCGCCGCTGCGCCTGTGCCAGCCCTGCTTGCGCCTCTTCCTCACTGGGATAAGGTCCGTAGCGAACTCGCCAGATCGTTCCCGTACCATCCCGCATTACTTTCGCGCCGATTTTTCTCGCCAACGTGTCGGCACGCGATTTGTTGCTGAATGCTGCAACCTGTACGGCGTAGGATCCGGGAATTCCGCCGACATAATTATTTCCTACGCTATTTTCTGCTGCAACCGGACGCCCGGCACCCTCGACAATGAATCGCCCGTCGCGGGTCCCGCTAGCTGACGATTGCACGGGACGATTAGGCTTGACCATCGCGGGAGGAGATTTGACAGGTGCGACAGCTTGCTTAATGGGCGCCGATGGCTTCGGCAGCTTGGCAAGGTTCTTCCGCAAAATGGAAAGCAGTGAATCCGGCGTAGCAATTCGCTCCGTCGCAGCAGCGCCCATCCGGAGCACCGCCCGTTCCTGTTCATTGGGATTGACTTTGCGGACACGGACACCCGAGACGCCCTGGCCATCGATACCCAATTGCTTGGCAGCACCGTAGGAAAGGTCGATAAGACGATCGTTGGCAAACGGCCCACGATCATTCACGCGCACCAAAATCGTCCGTCCGGTATCCAGAGCAGTGACCTCGACATAAGTCGGCAAGGGCAAGGTCTTATGAGCAGCCGAAATGCCCTCGGGATTAAACAGTTCGCCATTGGCGGTAAGGTTACCTGACAGCTCCTCGCCATACCAGCTGGCGTAGCCAACTTCATCGTAGCTCTGCACATCCTCTGGCGTATATGTTGTGTTACCCACTTTATAGGGGGCACCAATTTTCTGAGGATAGTCGGAAACCGCAGCAGCCCCGGGTCGGCCCGCACCGCCGGGTGCGGGCGCGCCGTCCGGAAACTGGCCAAAATCACGCGACCCACTGCACCCTGCCAAGGCCACCACAGCCGTCGATATTACCCCAAGTCTAACTGCGTATTTCATCCGCCAACAACCCCACTGCTAGTCCGTAAAAATTCGAACAATTGTAATCCAGAATCACCCGGTAATTACCGGTCAACAGATACGCCCTATTGCCCGGTCCATCCGGCTCGAGCAAAGTAGCCATCACATTGTCATTCAGAGTATGGCCTGTTGCCGGAACAACGCCAAGAGATCGCCACTCAGCCATATTTTTCCACTGACTGTGGCGACCAAACACCCGCGGGCACCGCGTTGGGACAATCTTGCTCGCTATTGATGATCGATCGAGCGACGCCGGAACGTTGACGGCAATTCCCCACGGCTCTCCCCTTCGCCACCCTGAATTGACAAAATAATTGGCGATCGAAGCAACGGCATCATACTCGCTGCCCCATATGTCGGCATATCCATCACCGCTGCCATCTTTCGCCAATCTCAGATAGACCGAAGGCAGAAACTGTGGCTTCCCCATCGCCCCTGCCCAGCTGCCTTTCAACGCGGACTGAGGAACCCCCTGATCGATAAGCTTGAGAACAGCGAGCAATTCCGGCTCAAACAAAGCACGCCGCCTGCCCTCATAGGCCAATGTCGCCAACGATCTGGGGATGTCGAAATTTCCGGTATAGGAGCCATAGTTGGTCTCCTTCCCATAAATTGCCATGATGATCGGTCCCGGCACTCCAGTCTCCCGCTCTACATCGATCAGTTTGGCGATCAGGCGACGATAGGCAGCTTTGCCGTTTTCGATGCGCTGCGGCGTGATATGTCGCGCCTGATAGGGAGCGAACGGTGGAATTGCGCTATTCGGACTGCCACCCGGTTGCGACTGATCCAGCTCAATAACTCTCGGATTATAGGTCAGACCAGGGAGCACCTGGTCCAAAGTCTGCGGACGGACACCCTGCTGGATAGCTTTTTGGCGAACCTGCTGCAGATAGGATTCGAAACTCCCATTGGCTTGTGCATTGGCGCCTTGCATCGGTGTTGCAGTGCCCAAACCAACAAGGGCCAGAGCGCCACAGGCGATAGCGGTCATGATACGCATGAATACTTCCCTTTCGTCACCCCTTTGTCGCACAAAGCGAGTCGGAGGGGAATCCCTAAATAACCCGCGGACGCAACCGCTCGCCCCAAAAGCGGAGATGAAGCAGAAATTTGCCGCGTTATTTCATGCATTTGCAAAATGTTTTGCGCTTTGAAATCGGGAACGCTAGGACGCATGCGACCCGGCTATGAAGGCTATGCGGACAGGTGGCAGAGTGGTCGAATGCAGCGGTCTTGAAAACCGCCGAGGGTGCAAGCTCTCCGTGGGTTCGAATCCCACCCTGTCCGCCACTCCCCTGTTTCCATTCATCCCGAGCTATCCCCTGAAACCCGCAGTTTACTGCGGGTTGTCGAGTGATTCGGGTCCTCATTTGTCCTCAGGTTTCCACCGGTGTGTGATTTGGAATGTGGGAACAAATGTGGGAATATCAGGGCTATGGGAAGACTATCCGCGACCGCTGTGAAGGCAGCAACCAGACCCGGACGGCTGAGTGACGGTGACGGCCTCTACTTGGTGATAAAACCCGGCGGGGCAAAAAGCTGGGTGTGCCGGGTGCAGCGGCATGGCAATCGCCGCGACTTTGGTCTGGGCAGTGCCAAGAAGGTCAGTCTGGCTGTTGCCAGAGAAAGAGCGCGCGAAGTGCGCGCATGGATAGAGCTTGGCCTAGACCCGGTGTTCGAGCGGAGAAAGGTCTTGGGCTTCCCAACCTTCCGGGAGGCGGCTGCCAAGGTCTTGGCAGCGAGCAAGAAGAGCTGGCGCAATGCCAAGCATGAAGGCCAGTGGGTGAGTACGATGGAGGCTTATGCGTTCCCCTATATCGGTGATGTGAAGGTCGATGACATTACAGGGCCGATGATCCGCGATCTTCTGGCCCCGATCTGGCTGACCAAGCCTGAAACCGCGAGGCGGGTGCGCCAGCGGGTAGGCGCAGTGCTTGACTGGGCCTATGCATCGGGCTTTCGCGAGAGCGAGGCTCCGATGCGCGCGATCACCAAAGGTCTCCCGCGCCAGCCCAAGAAGGACAATCACTTCGCGGCCATGCCCTATGACAAGGTAGCGGCCTTCCTGAAGGAGTTGCGCAAGCGAGAATCGTTCAGCCGTCTTGCGCTTCGGTTCGCGATCCTGACCGCTGCCAGATCGGGCGAGGTACGGGGAGCCACGTGGGACGAGATTGATCTGGAATCTGGTCTCTGGACGATCGCGGCCTCTCGCATGAAGGCAAGCCGCGAACATGTCGTGCCTCTGACCGAACCGGCGCTGCGGATCATGAGGCGCTGCGCAGAGCTCAGACTGCCAAGCAGCGACCTCGTGTTTCCGGGCATGAAGCGCGGCGCGCCGCTTTCTGACATGACCCTCTCCAAGCTGATGAAGGAAATGGGCGAGCCATATACGGTCCACGGCTTCCGCTCTGCGTTCCGGGACTGGGTCTCGGAAGAGACCGCTCACCCGGGCGAGGTTGCAGAGGCAGCGCTTGCGCATTCCATCGGCAACAAGACCGAAGCTGCCTACCGGCGCGGCAATCTGCTTGAGAAGCGCCGTATCATGATGGCTGACTGGGCGAACTATATCGACGGCAGAAAGCAACAATGAACGCCGCTGCCCTAGCCATCCCCATATGTTGGTATAGACATGATCGGAATCGCCCTGCGGGCGAGCGCAGTGATGACGCGCTTTGCGGTGGCGCGTCATCGCTGCGCGTTGCTGCTTGCCAACACGGCATCAAACTTTAAGAGTGAACAGCATCATGCGCACCGACCTCGATCACCTTCCGGCAGCCAAGCAACGCGACATCGACCGCGTGAAGGCGATCATCTTCGAAGAGTTTGAAGATGCGCTGGCGCTCGCACAGCATGAGTGGAAGAAGAAAGGGAAGATCGAGAAGATCATCCTGTATGGAAGCTATGCAAGGGGCGGCTGGGTCGATGAACCGCATACTGGCAAAGGCTACCGCTCCGACTTAGATATCCTCATCATCGTCAATGACAAGCGGCTGACGGACAAAGTGGACTACTGGCTGAAGCTGGACAACCGATTGATGCGCGAGCTGGCCATCGACAAGACGCTGCGCACGCCGGTCAACTTCATCGTCCACACGCTCGGCGAAGTGAATGACGGCATGGCGCATGGCCGCTACTTTTTCATGGATGTCGCCAAGGACGGCATCGCGCTTTATGAAGCAGACGACCGCGTACTTCACGTTCCCAAGCCAAAGACGCCTGAGCAGGCTCTCGCTATGGCGAAGGAGTATTTTGAGGATTGGTTCCCTGCGTCAATGCGGAAATTCAAATTATCGAATGACGCCATAGATCAAGGTTTCGCCAAGGAAGCGGCGTTCCTGCTCCATCAAACAGCTGAAAGCCTTTACCATTGCGTGCTTCTTGTCTGCACTTTTTACACGCCCCACGTGCACAATCTCGGTTTTTTGCGTACGCAGGCCGAGCGACTGGATATGCGGCTTGTTGATTGTTGGCCGCGCGAATTTCGTGCGGACCGGGCGCGGTTCGAGAAGCTGAAAGAAGCCTATGTGAAAGCGCGATACTCAAAGCATTACCGTATTAGTGAAGAGGAGCTGGCTTGGCTGGGAGCCTGTGTTGAGGAACTTGGGCGCGTCGTTCACACAATTTGTGCGGAGCGCATCAGCAAGCTC
This sequence comes from Parasphingorhabdus sp., assembly GCF_048269865.1. Taxonomy (GTDB): domain Bacteria; phylum Pseudomonadota; class Alphaproteobacteria; order Sphingomonadales; family Sphingomonadaceae; genus Parasphingorhabdus. The sequence goes on from NZ_JBLWUA010000003.1 coordinate 368,855, forward strand.
GAAGCTAGCGTTTAGCGTCGCGCCGCGCTCCCTTTAGCGCCTCTGTCAAGCCGTAACCGGCACCATCACCGTTAGCAGCGCTGCTAGCACCACTGCTTATTTGCGGCCGCGCGCTGGCATGAAGCTGCGCACGCCAGGCGATCACGAGTTCCTCGTCGGCAATCAGATCGCACCATCTGCGCAGGCTGAACTGCGATATGCGAACGGCTTTTGCATATTCCCTGACGCTCATTCCGCTCCAGTTCAAGGCTTCCACATGCATTGCCCAGAACGCCTGTGCTGCCCGGTTGCGACGGTCGGTGGTCAGCTTCCCGCCCTTTTTGTTGCGGGCTCGCTTGCGCTCCAAAACCACGCGCTCGACACGCAATTTGGCCATTTTTGCGTCGGTCAGTACGTTCAGCCAGCGCGCGAACGTCACACGTTCCAGACCGTGGACGGTGCAATATTTGACCTGCCAAAGCCCACTGCGCTGCCACGCCTCGACATGCACAGACCACCATTCACGCTTGCCCCGATTATCATAATATCGCGATGCCACCAGAAGCCCTCCTATGTACGAAGGAACCCCATATGGAACGAAATTGCATCCCCAAAATCAGGTGTCAGGAGCGGACGGTTACGAAACCAAATAGGACGGCAAGATAAAAGCACCGCCGTCGGTTGGGGTGCAGGCTGTTGGAATTACTGAAAAATATGCGCCAGCCAATTGCCTACCCGGCTGGCATCATCGTTCGAAAACGGCGCAATTCCAGTACTTTCAGCGCCGTCGCTTACTTCTAGGCCCAATTCGCGGCAGCTTCGCGCCCTCATTACGGTCACTTGGGCACTCGTGATTAAACGCCAGAAGCTGACATTGCTTTGCGGCCCGCTTTGCGCTGAAAACCTGTATCTAGAAATGCCATCCTCGATCGTTGCCAGTTCAGATTGCGCTTGGCCCACGCGTCAACTTTTAGCATCCGTGGCAAAGCGTGCTTTGGATGGCCTTCTGTCTCGTTGGCAGAAAGCGAGGGGTCGTTGTCCTTACAAAGATCGATGGTTCGCTGTAGAGCAGCGGTATGGACAGTGAACGAAACATACGCGCTCAAAAAGACGCACCCATCGATGTTGCGATGGTGGCTTATCCCGAAGCACATATTTTGGATATCGTGGGCCCAATTGAGGTGCTCAGCGGCGTCGAGCTTTTCGCTCCCGAAAGTGATGCCCGTTATCGCACCAAGCTTCTTGCTGGCGATCGTAATCCCGTCAGGACGACGAGCGGACTTACGCTTCAGCCGGATCTTTCATTTCAGGATGCGCGCCAAAGCGAACTGCCAATAGATACGTTGATCATATCAGGCGGCCACGGCACCAGCGCGGCGTTGAAGGATGATGAACTCTTGGCGTTCGTCGTGTGGGCGGCGCAAAAGGCCAGGCGGGTCGTATCGATCTGCACCGGCGCAATGATCCTTGCAGAGACTGGATTGCTGGATGGCCGCAGGGCCACCACCCATTGGTGGTGGGCCCCGATCCTCGCCAAGCGATATCCTGCGGTGACGGTCGAACCTGACTCGATCTACGTGAATGACGGGCACATCTGGACCTCTGCGGGGGTAACATCCGGCATGGATCTGGCCCTGGCTCTGGTCGAGGCCGACTTCGGGCACGACGTGGCTCTTCAGGTCGCACGATATAACGTCATGTATATGATGCGCCCTGGCGGGCAGTCCCAGTTCAGCGCCAACCTGATTGCGCAGAACAGCGATGACCCCATCATGTCTCGCGTTCTCGCCCATGTGCAGGCCAACCCCGGTGCCGATCTTGGCGTTCCGGCGCTGGCAGAGATCGCCTTGATGTCGGACCGATCCTTTGCGCGCAAGTTCAAGGACGCAATCGGCATGACGCCCGCAAGCTATGTCGAAGTGGCACGATTGCAGGCGGCGCGCATCCAGCTGGAGCAAACGGACGCGCTGATCGACCAGATCGCCATCGATACTGGTTTCGGAAATTCGGAGCGAATGCGGCGCGTCTTCCAGCGACATCTCGGCATAGCGGCCAGCGACTATCGCGATCGGTTCCGCCCGCACGGCTCGACTACGCAGATCGACAGCTCATGATCGCCCCACTTTAGCCTGACACGGGGGCGGATCGACAGATTCGCCGCAGCCCGCCCCCGGCCAGTACCCATCACGAAAATCACATTCCACCGCGCGAGCCCTGCTCTGCGCAGCGAAGACTCACGACCAATTTGAACGACGAAAAGGAGAATATCTATGAGAACTATTGCAACCGATACATCGCGCACCGTGCTGAGCCTGATCGGAGCCTTGGCCATGACCGGGCTGCTGTTTGCCGATCCGCTCTCTGCGCATGACCGGCAGGCCCCATTCGAGGGGGTTAGCATCGGTGCCCAAGCGGGCTGGGAAAAACGCGATATCGACGAGCAGATCCCGGTCGCGCCGGCGAGCATTCGCCTCACCGATGATGCTGACTCAGCGATCTTCGGAGGCTTCGTCGGCTACGATCATCAGTTCGACACCATGGTCCTCGGAATCGAGGCAGGCGTCGCGATAAACGGCGGCACACTGAGAACGGACGTAGCCGGAGCAGGAGCGATCGAAGTCGATTCCCGCTGGGCTGCCGACCTCAGCCTGAGGGCCGGATTTACTCCTGTCGAGAACGTCCTGCTCTATGGCCGGGGTGGCTACGCGCTCAACCGCAACCGGACACGCGCATTTGCGGCGGGTCAGCCGCAGCCGGTCGCAAGCGGCTCCGCCACGGATGATGGATGGCTCTACGGGGGCGGCGTTGAGATCGCCTTGCCGCGTGGCCTGTCGATCCGCGCGGAATACCGGCGCACCGAATTCGATGGCTCACTGGCATCCGATCAGGTGCTTGGCGGCGTCGCATTGCGCTTCTGACGGCGATCGGCAGAGGGTCACGCCGCCTCGCGCGGCATCAGTGATCCTCTGCCAACGCTTCCTGCATTTTCACCAAAACAAGCGAGAGAAACCATGGCCAATTTTCGACTGATTGCCGCCCTGTGCTTTGTTGCAACCTCCGGTTGCGCCACCACCGAGCAGCGCGCTGCGTCCTACCGTCATCTGTCCTGCGAGCAACTGGTTGTAGCGCTCGATTACGAGCGACGCGCTGAACGAGAATCCCGCCGAGAAGGTGTGCTGTTGGGGGTCGCCAGTATTCTGGATGGTTCCGACGATAGCGACCTCGTCGAGCTGGATTCCGACATCAGCTTTCTTGACGCAGACAACAGCCAGGCCCGCGCGAAAGCCATCACACATGAGATGGAGCAACGCTGCGGGTATCCTCGGGACGAGGGGAAAAAACGATGACAGACAGCAAGCAGACAGTGCTTATCGCAGGGGCCACAGGCTATCTGGGCCAGTATCTGGTGACGGCATGCCACGCGGCGGGCTTCAGAGTGGTGGCCCTTGCTCGGCAGCCCGAAAAACTGATCGCGATCGACCATGCCGTTGACGAGATCGTCTTCGCCGAAGCGACCGATCCGGCAACGCTTTCGGGTCAGATGCGCGGTGTCGATCTTGTTATTTCGGCGCTCGGCATAACCAGACAGAAAGACGGACTTACCTACGCGGAAGTCGACTACCAGGCCAATCGCAACCTGCTCGACGAAGCACTGGCAGCCGGTGTGCCGCAATTTGCCTATATCCACGTGCTCAACGCCGAAAACATGCCGAACGTGGCGATGGCGCGGGCCAAATCGCGTTTCGCGAAAGAATTGGCGAAAGCGGACATCGCATCGACAATCGTGTGCCCGAGCGGTTTCTACTCTGACATCGTCGAAATTCTCGACATGGCGAAATCCGGACGCGTTTTTCTGTTCGGTGATGGAGAAGCCCGAATGAGCCCCATAGACGGAGCCGATCTGGCCGAGGCCGTGCTTTCTGCCATCGCGAGCGGCCAGTCCCGCATCGAAATCGGCGGCCCCCAGTGCTTCACCCAGAATGAAATCGCCGAACTCGCGTTCGAGGTCGTAGAACGACCCGTTCGCATCACGCGCATCCCGCTTGTCCTCGCAGATGGCGCGATCGTGCTGGCCAAACTGTTCGGAGCCAAGGCCAAGGTCAGTGCTGTCGAATTCTTCGTCGCCGCGTCGAAGCTGGACATGACCGCGCCCCCCTACGGCACGATCAGCCTGTCCCGCTTTTTCACGCAAACGCAGGCGGGCCGCACCGCAGGCCCTGCCCGGTAAGCGGAAGCGTTGATGAAGGAGAAGTGGAGATGGCGAGATCAATTGGTGGGCGAGGAGTAGTGCCATGGCGATAACAAGCGTTGGGAAGGGCCTCGACCACAGCCTGCCTGCTCATGATGCTCATGGTCTGGACGCATGGCTCGTTTTTCGAAGAACTCCTGTTCCGAGCCTCCATCATCGATCACGCCAGTCAATTTATGGGCGGCAGCTTCCGAGCATATCCGGTAGTGCTCTTTACCTCATCCGCTTTCTTCGGTTAAAGTCATGCCTATTATCAGGGATGGTATGACACACTGATCACAGGTGCCGGCGGATTTGCCTTCGTTGTCTTTTACCTGTGGTTCGGAGGCCGGAACATCCTGCCGCTGATATTTGCGCATGGCATGTTCAATAGCCTGGGCCAGACATTTCGGTTCCTGGGAATTGAGGATTGAGCGTGATCTGACGAGAAGGGAAGGGACGGAGCTATGAGCATCGCCAGATTCAGGTTCGCAGCGATCTTCCTTGCGTTCTTATCCTTTGCCGCCCCTGCACAGGCGCAAAGCGACGAAACGCTTCTCTTAAAAAATGTGCAGATCCTTCATCTGGACCGCGAAGAACCGACCGTGGACCAGGCTATGTCCATCCTCATTGAGGACGGCCGGATCACGAGCATCACTCCCGTCGAGCAAACCAACGAAGTTGGAATTGCGACAGTCATCGACGGACACGGGCGTTTCGTCATGGCTGGGCTCACCGATATGCACGTACATATCTGGGACCAATCCTCGCTGGGAGCCTACCTTGCTTCGGGCGTAACTACCGTGCGCAATGCCTCGGGTTTGCCTTTCCACTTGCGCATTGCGGATCAGATCGAACGAGGTGAGATCGTTGGACCTCGATTGATGACGACCGGCCCCATCCTCAACAGTCCAGGCCCCAACGCCCAGATCAACCATGAAATGGTGAGCACTGCAGAGGAAGCGAGGCATGCTGTCCGGCGCCAATACGAAACGGGTTTTCGCAGGCTGAAGGTCTATTCAAATCTCACCAGCGAAGCATATGAGGCAATTCTCGACGAGGCAGGCCAACTGGGAATGACCGTCATGGGACACACACCCGAAGGTATCAGGGAGCCGGGCATGCCGAACGATATCCCCTTCGAGATAGGGTTCAGCCATATACTCGAAGGCGGATTTGTGACGATCGAACATGTCGAATCCATCGTCTGGCATGGATTGCGGGATCGCTATGACGAGGATGCCGGACGAGAACTGGCGAGGCAGATTGCCGCAGCCCAGGTTCCCGTGGATCCCACGTTGCTGGCTTTCTACAACCTGCTGCGTGTGGCAGAAACGCAAGGCGGGTATCTGAATCGCGAAGGGACCGAAATGCTCAATCCACTCCTCGTTGCTCAAAGCCAGGCGGAATATGAGAGATGGTCTGGCGAAAACATACCGAGGAACCGGGCCGCGTTCGAATTCTACAAGCGCATGACGCAGATATTGTCCGAGGAGGGTGTGCTGATTGTAGCAGGTAGCGATGCGGGCATATTCACCAATGTGCCCGGTGTTTCGCTGATAGAGGAGCTGGAGCTGCTGGAACAGGCTGGGCTGAATCGCAAGCATGTTCTGCGCGCGGCGACTATCAACGCCGCCGTAGCTCTCGACGAGGAAGACACGGCAGGAAGGGTGGCGCAAGGCTACCGCGCAGATCTGATCCTCGTGGAAAATGATCCGCTGGCAGATCTCTGCGCGCTCAGGTCTGTCTCCGCGGTGGTTGCTGGCGGCAGATACCTCGACCGAGTCGAGTTGGATCGGCTTATTGAAAAAGCCGCAATGCATGACCTTCAGAGAACTGAGCGCAATCTTGTCGAGGCTTTTGAGGCACAGGGTCTGGATGCAAGCATCCTCCAGCCCTGATCGCGCTCATCGTATCGTGGGAACAGGGGGTTCTCATCCGGTGCGACGCCGTGCTCCAGCGTAGGCGAGGACCAACCGAAGCATCGCCCATGCTGGTTAAAGAATGGCGGCAGCGATCAAGTACAAGGTAAGTCGGGCTGATAAAGCTGAAGCGTTGCAATCGAGCCTCCGAAAACGGGCGGCAGCTCACTGATCAGGTTTCATAGGGGCAGCCATAGCCAATAGCGGAACCCAGAGGCTCAGCTTGCCCGGCGTGTTCTCCCGACGAGCCCTCAAGACCGATCGGCTTTTCCAAACTCGCATGCGAATGGGTCCTTTGGAAAGCTGGAAACGTCGATTTTCTGATGTTCTCTATGGCGATTAAAGAAAATGCTGCTTTGGATACTCGGTGGGGCGATCGTACATATCGTGCCAGCAATTGTCTGGACCCGCTGGAGCGGGCCGCAGACCTCTATCGACTGATAATCGAGATCGGAAGAGAGCCTTCGTGTTGCAAGGGGATTCGAATGCGCAATGGCCGCTTTCGGCCTGACAGCAACCTACAGGAGACAGTCCGGAACCGGCCCAATTCCCGCCGGTCTGAAATGCGCCCCAATCTAAGACGTCGCGATCCCAAATCTTAGCTCCTATTAGCGGAAATTCTTCTCGGCCATTCCGGCCAAGGAGAATGAAGATGACGTATTCACAGTTTGATCCTGCGGCCCAAAACTGCGTACCTTGGAATTTCGGTGCCAAGATAGGACCCAAGCGGCCGTTCAATAAGAAGCAGATTTGGGCGATCCGCTTTTTCCTCGATAGTGAAAAGCGCATCCGAGACCGCGCACTCTTCGATCTGGCAATCGACAGTAAGCTACGAGGATGTGATCTTGTAGAACTAAAGATCGGCGATCTAGTCAGCGGTCCAGATATTCGTAAGCGAGCCGCAATCATCCAGCGCAAAACGGGTCGCCCTGTTCAATTTGAAATCGCAAGCGATGCGCGAGACAGCTTGTTTGCCTGGCTGGAACGGCGAGGAGGATCTGTCGAAGAGTACGTGTTTCCTAGCCGGGTTGATCATTCAAGGCATTTGAGCACCCGCCAATATGCTAGGCTGGTGGATGAATGGGTTGAAGCAATTGGGTTAAGGCCGGAGGAGTATGGAACCCACTCGCTCCGCCGAACCAAGGCGTCGATTATCTACAAAGCTACCGGCAATCTGAGAGCGATTCAAATCTTGCTTGGCCACTCCAAGATTGAAAACACCGTTCGCTACCTTGGCGTGGATATTGAGGATGCTCTCACCCTAGCGGAGAAGACAGAAATCTGACTGTTGCTGGACGCCATTCGACACTTGGCTGGCGTCCAGCAACTCTGTGGTTTCCTGAAGCGGAGCTTTTCGTTGAGCAAAGCGATAGCGGACATCGGATCGGCAATATGATTCGACGGCCTATTGCACCCACTGTCAGTCAGAACCCTCGCCTGCCAAAAGATTGATGTCGTAGCTCCAAAGCCAAGTGTCACCGCGCTTAACGCAAACCGATTTGCCCCAAATCGGCCAGGCTTGCTTCCCAAAGCGCCATCGGAGTGGCGGTTGTAGGGGATAATGCGGGTGCCGACGCGCTGCGAATAAACCGCTTCATACCGCCAATGCCGTCATTGCGCCGCGTATAGGTGAGACCGCAGCATTCGGATGCATTTGCATCAGTTCACGCTCTGCCGTGCCGCCGCGCAGGCGGTTGAGCCAGTCACCGGGATCATATTCTGTGCCGACCGGATTTTCGACAATCGCATCGCCGTGGAAATAGGCGGTGCACTCGGCTTTTGTGGCAAACACATCGACGGTAAATTCCATCTGGTTGCCGTCCGGGTCGGCATAATAGAGCGAAGCGCTCATACCGTGATGGACGCACCAATAGGGCTTGATCCGGGCCGCTTTGAGCAACTCGTAATTTTCCAGCAGATCGCGCAGCGAAGCATATTCCCAAGCAACATGATCGACGCCGATCATGCCCCGATCATCCTTGTCGTCAGGATCGTCCGGGCGGATCACGCCAAGATCGGCGAACGCAAAGCGGTGATGCTCTTCATCGAAGGTCAGGAAGGCGAGCGCGGGGTTCTGATACTGGATGCTTGCACCGAAAACGGTCGCATACCATTGCAGCATTTCTGCAAAACGGCGGGTGCGGTAAACCACATGGACCAATGCGGAGGGTGACTTGATCATGCTAAAGCTCCTTGTCTAATCTCATTTCTCAATCACAAATGCAGCATATTCCGATAGGATAGCGGGCTCTTGGGCTTGATCGCGGTTTGCAACCAGAGCGCGGGTCATCGCTGGTCCGAACACGTAAAATAGCCCGGCGCCCACCCAACAGGCGGCGGCGTTGAGCAACCAGAACAGCGCAGGGTCCGTGGTTTCGTAAAAGCGGGAGAAATAGCCCGCGATAATCGCTCCGAAGAAAGCCACCAGATAGGCCGCCGCCATCATCCGCGCGGCGATTTGCCGCGGAGCATAGCGTGCCATGACAGCGAGCCATGTCGGCCATGACCAAGTGAAAGCGACGCCCGTGATGAAATAGGATAGCGCGGGAAAGACGATGCTGACCGATCCGGGCGTCTGGAACGCCGACCCAACGGCCATCAGCATCGTGCCCGCGCCGTACATCAGGCCGCCGACAACCATCTTAGTGTTATCGCTCTGTTCGCCCCCGCGCCTTGCCTGCCAGCGCCAAAAGCCAATCGCAGCAATCGCGCCCAAGACCGTGCCGAGGCAGTTGATAGAGACGAACCATGCAACCGGCACCCGTCCAAACGGCGTCTGCAAATCGACGGCAGTGTCGATCCAGACCATGCCCATGTTGAATTGCTGATCATATCCCGGCCCCAGAAGCACCTGAAAGACCAGAAAGATCATCAAGATACCGACACTGCGCCAGTCCGCTGCTGAGAGTTTGCGAGGCGGCGCGGACCTGCGCGTTCGCTGCGGTTCTTCGGGAAGGTGCGAAAGCCCCCTCAGATACACGCCGAGCGCGATCAGCATCATCAGCCCGGCCGCTCCGAACTCGGCGTGCCAGCCATAAATCTGTGCCAGCAATCCACAGGCCAGCGGGCCGGCGACCGCGCCGATATTGATGGCGGTGCTGAAAATGACGAATCCACGCGCCGGGCGCTCGTCGCCTGCGGAATAGAGCTGTCCTACTTGCGAGGCGATATTGCCCTTGAGTGCACCGGAGCCGAGGATCAGCAGGAGCAGTGCGACGAGGAAGCTTTGGTCGAACACCATCGCGGCATGGCCCGCCGTCATCAACAATACGCCCAGGATGACCGTGCGTTTGGAACCCAGCCAGCGATCGGCGATCCAGCCCCCGAACAGCGGTGTAAAATAGACCAACCCTGCATAAGAACCGAAGGTCTGCCCGGCAAAAGCCTGGGTTGAAAGCGGGCCCAGCAGCGTTTCGACAGCGCTGCGGTAGGCCGCCATCCCAGCGATCTTCTCCACCTGGCCCGGCAAGAACAGCGACTGGGTCATGTACAGCACGAGCAGCGACTGCATCCCGTAGAAGGAAAACCGCTCCCACGCCTCGGTGAAAGACAGATACACCAGTCCGCGCGGGTGGCCGAGGAAGGCGGTGTCGCCTCTTTCTGGCATTGTCATGCTGCAACTACCAGCGCTGCTCGGCGTCGATGAAGGACGAACCCGACCGGGATGCAGATCGCGATCAGCGCTGCCATGTAAAGTCCGCTGGCGGGATCGGCGGCAATGAACGCGATGAGCAGCGCGGTATCGATCAGCAGGAGCAGCCCGGGCAGAACGGGATAACCGATCGCGCGAACGGGGCGCGGCAGGTCGGGCCGGGTCCGGCGCAACTGGAACAGCGACACATCGTAGATCACGAAGGAGAAGATGATCAGCGCGGCCATCAGGCGGAATATGAATTCGAAACCGCCTGAAAAGATCAGCAGCACCGTGAGCAGCGCGGTAAATGCAAAGGCGACATGCGGCGTGCCGCCGGCATTGACCCGCGTTGCCGAGGGAAGAAACAGCCCCGCTCTCGCCAACCCAAACAACACGCGCGGGGCGATCATGAGGTTGGCATTGAGCGAGGTCGACGCCAGGATAATCGCAAGCACGGCTACAGCAGCCGCCCCTACGGTGCCGAAGATATTTCCCAGCACCAGGGCGATCGGCAGGTCGGAAGCGCGGATCGCCTCCAGATCGAGCGAGCGCAACATACCGATATTGAAAAGGACATAGATCAACGCGACAGCGCAAATCGAAAGTGCCATAGCACGCGGAATATTGGTTAGCGCATTTTCGTCCTCTTCGACAAAAACCATCGCGCTGTCCCATCCTGCATAGGCACCATAAATCATCTGGTAAGCCGTGATGACGGCGAATACGCCCAGCGCCGGTGCGCTGGCATCCGCCGCCGCCGATAACGCGCCGGGATCCGGCGGATCGGCCAACAGCGCGATCCCGATCACCACGCATAGCAATATCAATTTCACAGCGCTGCCGATGGTCTGGGCTACGCTGCCTTCACGCACGCCCAGCCAGTTCAGGATGATAAGCGGGATCAGGAACAGGCAGGCCACCGGGGCAGTGTGATCGGCAAGCGACGGCTGGAGAATTGCAAGGAAGTTGGCACAGACGATCGACAAAGCCGCGCACGCCGCGACGACGGACAGATACATTGCCCATCCGACGAGCAGTCCCATCGAATCGCCAAATGCTGCGCGTACCGGCACGAAAATGCCGCCCGCCCTAGGGATGGTCGTGACGAGTTCTGATGCGACATTCGCGGCCAGCAGGATATGCACGCCGCCAAGCGCCCACAGCGCGATCACCAGCCAGGGATGCGGCACTTGGTCGACCACCGCCCCGCTGGTGCGCATCAGTCCCGCTCCGACCATTGAGCCCAGCCCGATGGCTGCGGCAAAGGCGAAGCCGAGTTGTTTGAGCAATTTGCCGTTCGTCGCAGTCGCATCAGCCATAGAAAAATCTTTCTTCGACAATCTGGCCCTCGCGGACGGTGTAGGTGGCGATTTCGCTGAATGGCTGCCGTTCGCCGGTGGCGCGGCGGACGATTTCCATATCGATGAACAAGGCGAACTGGTCGCCGGTGACAAAGGGGCCGTCGATCAGCAACTCACTCATTGCATTGGTTTCCAGCCAGCGCGTCAATCTGGCGATTGCCGCGGGCTTGCCCATGGCAATGGCTGGGTCGCCGGCTTCGGATTTGGCTGGCTCAAACGCGATAATGTCGCTTGCCCAATATTTCTCCGCTGCGGCCAGGGCCTCGCCTTTTGCCAGCAAGGCCGCATAATCGCTCGCAATATCGGCAAGGCTTTGCATGGGATACTCTCCCGCATCTGGAGGGGATAGCCCGGCGGATGGTGGGTCGCAAAACCATCCGCCGGACTGGGGTTCGGCCCAAGCGGACGGTGCAAAGGGTTGCATCATCCGCCTAGACCAAGCTTCGAAATTATCGGACCGTCGCTTCCTGCAGCGTCATCGAGCCTGTGACCCTGCGGAATTTTGCCCGGTTGCCGGATTCGGCATCGAGCTGCGCGTTGGTTCTTTTGTCAAAGGCTTCCCATTCCTTGCTGCGTTTCTCCATTTCGGCGCCGCTGGGCCAGGAGGCGAAAGTCTGCGTCAGATACATGGTGGGTTCGCCGTCGCGGGGATCCACAACGTAATAGATCTTGTAGTCGCTGATCCAGCCCTTGGACTTGGCGAAATCCTGGTTTTTCTTCCATTCGCCGGCAAGATAGTTGGCATAAGAAGTCCATCCGGCATCCTCAAGAAAGATGCCGGTCATGGTTGTGTATTCACCGGCGACCAGCGGAAATTCGTCCGCCATTGCAGGCGTGGACAAGGCCATTGGCGCAGCCACAATCATGGCGCTTGCCATCATCATTTTTTTCATCAGTTTCATTCGTCTTCTCCTTCAATTTAGTCCCGCCTCACCCCGAGCCGGGTTCTGTAGTGATGATTGAATATCTGTTGCTAGCCCGCCGCTTTGGCAGGCGGCGTATCGGAGATAATCTCACGATAAATTTTCATCGATCCATCGGCCTGTCGCCGGAAAATCATCACCCAGTTGCCCAGTTCGGTAACGGGTTCGTTGCTTAGGGGATCGGTAAAATCATAGACGTAGCTGGATGTATAAACCGCCATGTCGCCATCCTCAGAGACTTCGACCTTTCCATCCGAAACAGCGAGTTTTGCTGCCGGATCGGCCAGCTGGCTGCGGGCGTTTTCCAGATTGGCCGCATTGTCGGCATTGGCCTGTCCGTGAAACATCTGGATAAAATCAGGAGCATTGAAACCGACCGCTTTCTCCGCATCGCCAGCGTTAAAGGCCGCGACAACATCTTTCGCTATTTCTTTGATATGATTGGCGATGGCGGTCTTATCAGCGGCTGAATCGGCTTCATGCGCCGTCTGATCGGAAGGTGATCCGCATGCCGCCAAAGGAGTCAGCATCAATGCCGCCGCAATGCATCTGTGAACGATCGGATAGTTCATTCTGCCCCCCAGTGTGATGCAGACAAAGTTCTCCCGATAGCGGCAACGCGGTGTTCCGGGCCGTCTCAAATGGACTAGGTTTCTCTGCAATTTCCGTGCACTATTGATGCGCGCGAATGTAACGTCCCGTCAACAGCGCTACCGTCAATAAAGCGTCAATAAAGCGTCAATTCGCTGGAGACGGTTCCGGCATGACATCCGGCCAACCATATTTTTCCCATGCCGCAACCAATCCGATGTGCTTGGCAAAGTCCATGAAGCCCGGGTGCAAGCGAGTCTGGCGAATCGGTTCGACATCGGCCCAGAGCGACATCAGGCCAACCATATTGGGCGGCGTAATCTGTTTTCCCAAAGTCTTGAACACCATCGGAGCATAGCCCATCCAGATGGCAGGCCATACAATCGTGGGATCACAAGGGTCGGGAAACGTGGCATGCAACATTTCCAGCATTTGGCAATATTGCTGGCGGTCTTCCTCCTGGCCACTATGAATACCCTTGGCGGCGAGGAGCCAGTATGCGTCCATGGCTTCCGGCGACATCGGCGTGGTTCCCGCCGGCGCAAAGATCACGCTATTCATCAACAACCGGGTTTTTTGATATTGCTCCACGGCAAGATCATGGTTGCCAGAAGCTGCCGTCGCCGCCGCCAGATGCAGCGAAGGCTGACCCAGATCCGCCATCCGCTGGCCGGCACGTATTGCAGCATCAATATTGCCAAGATTGAGATGCGCCACACATAGCATGCCATAATTGCGGCCATCGACAGGATCCTGATCGACCGCCGCTTCTATATAGGGCAGCGCTTCTGCCGTCCGTCCGCAATATAACAGGAAAGACCCCAGGCGCATGACAACAGCGGGATTTTCAGGCTCCAGTTGATGGGCCTTGAATGCGAGATCAAGGGCGCCGACAGCATCATTCTTGGTCCATTGATAGAGGCCAAGCATGGCATAGGCGTGGCCCTGCTCCGGCGAGAGTTGGATGGCCTTTTTCGCACATTCGGCCATGCGCTCGGCTTGCCCCAATTTGTCCAGGCACGGTGTATAAACGGCCGTGTAGACATGCGCCTCTGCCAATGCCGTCCAGCATTCGGCAAATTCCGGCTCCAGTTCCAACGCTTGTTCCAGCAATGCAATTGCGGTGTCCAGCACACCGTCGCCAATCGCACGGCGGGTCAGGGAGCGGCCCTGCAAATAGAGGCCATATGCGGCTTTATTGTCTGTCATTCGGCGGATAGCGGGGTCTGCGATGTCCAGCTGGAGCGCAGCACATAGTTCCCGTGCTACCGTTCGCGCCACCTGCTCACGCGAGGAAAGGATATCGTCCTCTGTTCCCTTGTAGCGATAGCTCCAACTTTCGAAGCCGGTTTGGCCGTCAATCAGGCGCACATTGATCCGAACATCTTGACCATGTCGCTGCACCGATCCCTCGACCAGATGCGCTACATGAAGCAGATCGGCAATTTCCGGCAACGAGCGGCTGGAATCCTTGAACTGAAAGGATGAGGTGCGCCCAGCGACCAGAAGCTGCGGAACCCGACCCAGCGTCGTAATCAGTTCATCTACGATTCCATCGGCAAAATATCCCTGATCATTCTTACTATCCAAGGACGCAAAAGGGAGTACCGCAATCCGCGTCCTGCCGCTTTGCCGGTCCGCCATAACGGCTCGGGATGCGGTCGGGTGGCGAAGCATCCAGGCATCCAGCAACCTCTCATGATCCGCGAGATTGTCGGATGCTTTCAATTGGGTCAGAGCATCACTGATTTTCATTTGCAATCGCTGCTCAACCGCCTGCCTGCGCTCGGCCAGCCATGTTTCGAAATCCTCTCCAAAACTCAAGTGATTGAGAAGTTGTTTACCGCCAATGGTCAGGAGCGATTCTGCTGCTTGCGCCCACCTGCCAGCGGCAAGCGCTGTTTCCAGATCAACGAGATCTGACTGCACGCTAGAGGCATTGAGGCCAATCCGGCTTCGCGAGACTTCCAACAGATGGCAATCAGCCGCAGCCAGCAATTTGCCCAGATCCAGCAAACATTGCCGCAAGCTTCCTCGCGCCTGTGCTTCAAATCGGCCAGGCCACAAGAGCTTGCTGAGATGATCGCGGTCAATCGGTTCGTCAGGCGCAAGACAGAGTATTGCGAGCAAAGCGCGTGCGCGCCGATTGGAAATGACGATTTCCGCGCCGTCTGTTGCCACTAACTGGAAGCTGCCAAAGAGCGACGCGCGTACCGATGCCACGGGCATTGCGGTAACGTCCTGCTTCTTTGCGAAATCCAAGTTGTGACACCCCCAGTATCATTGCAACATAACGCGAAATTGGTTCGGTGCAATTATTGAATCAGCGGCTGGGTGTCGCTCGTTCACGAGATGTGGAAGTGGTGAAATTGAACGACCGGCAGCTAGTGGGGCTTGCAGGTTTACGCAATTATGTCTGTTTCTGGGTTGTTAACTGATCGGCCGCTTTCGTCCCTTTCTCGGCTAATACCAGACAGTCCGCAATCGGCCCAATTTAAGCCATTGGGTTCGCAAAACGAAATCCGTGACTGTACGGAAAGCTATCAGCGAAGTATTTCAACCGATCAAACGACCGAAAAGTTCGCGAAACGCGTTGAACAACTATGTGCGGAGCATCAAACTTTCCGTGCAGAGCCCCCCTTGCAGCTTGGGTTCGTTTGTAGCAAATTGCCGCAATGCACACCCAAATCCACGCCATGAAACGCTGTCAGCTGCTTCCCCCATGCTTCCCCGACGCAGAATGCCAGGCGAGGAAGCAGATTTCGCGCCGTCGCGACCTACATAATCTATTGAATTTATTGAGAGAAACTGGAGCGGGCGAAGAGATTCGAACTCTCGACCCCAACCTTGGCAACGGGTCTGAACCCCGGAACTAGGACGAGCAATCTATCGGTTTGCTGCAGCGGCGCGAACCAGTCCGACATAAACGTCTTTCTGCCCCGCCCACTCCCGCCGAGATATGACCGCATCGCTGCGCCGTTCTTTTATCCGGAGTGCAATGCCGTCCGCAGCTGCTTGATAGTAAGAAAGGGCGGATGGATAATCTCCTCCATTAAATGCAAAATCACCCAGGTCACGCTGCCAGGCAATAAGCCGCAATTCAGTAGGAGGGACTTTTTTACGAAAAGCCTCATAGCCGTTTTTCAATATCTCATAGCCTTCAGATTTACGATTCAATGAAATCAAGTTTAATCCTCGCTGACGCTCAGTAAAAATATGGACAACATGATCAGGCGGCAATCGTTCATCCATTATTGCAGCCATCAAGTCGAGTTGCTCCTGCGCGTCTTTAAACTTTCCCAGATCGCGCAGCTCATCTGCCAAATTATGACGATAGATAGCTTCGTTTATAGCGGCCTGAACCTCATTATCCGGTCCCTTTTGTACCTCGACAGCGATCATCACAGCCTTTCGGGCCATTTCTACGCTCTCTTCTTGCAATCCTATCTTGCTTAATGCGCCAGCAAATGCAGAATATAATTTCCCCTGCGCCAACGTTGTCCGACTAGTTCGCTTTTCATAGGTGGCAATCGCCCGCCTCAACAAAGCTACAACCTGTTGCGAGCGACCGTGCTGGTAGAGCAGTTTCAAAGCTAGCTCAGATGTTAGGTCAGCGATGATTCCCGCTTCGATATCCGGACTATCTATTGCCAATGAGAGCGCTTCCCGAAAGAGTTCTTCCGATTCGCGTTCCCGAAAAAGCCGACCCTCAACACCTCCATGTTGCGAGATGGCGGCAATCAAAGTAGTGACGGCGATAGCGGTAGATGATCGCGCACGCGTCAGGGCTGCTGACGAATCCTGATGCGCTTTTTCCAGTTCCATCAGCCCTACATATGCCGATGATCTTTGTATCAGACTATCAACGATATATGCGTCCGGTGTATTTGCAGTTCGATTAAACACATCTAACGCCCGCGAAAATCCAACTAAGGCCTCACGGTCAGCATCAGCCAACAAGAACAGCTTGCTACGTTCGTGCAAAACTCTGGCAACAGCGATCGACTCCGCGCCATCCCGCAAGCTCCAGAATGTTTCGAGCCGATCCAATTCACGTTCGGCCGCCTCGATCCCCCCCTGCTTGTGAGCATCTTTGACCGACTGCAGTGATTTTTCGACTGCTTTCATGTCAAACGAGAAGGTCGAAGGTTGCGCATGAACCTCCGTCAGTTGAGTGGGAAGCATGTAAATTGCAAAAATGACCGGTAGCAAAAACTTGATCATTTTCCGACACCGCCACTGGTCAAAAACGCGGCTTGATTAGGTCCCGAACCAGATTCTTTCGACGGCTTTACGGAATCCAGTGTTCGCCCACCGCGAACTGGGAGAAATGCAGCCCAGTGCTTTGGGTGCGACCAACGCCCACCATCTACACGGCGTAGTTGTAACTGAGCACTGCGCACCGCTCCATCAAGATCGTCCGGTGATGCGACCAGATGCCGAAGCAGCACTTGAGACCAAAGAGCTGCTGAGCTGTCCGAAATCGGCCAGTGGGTGACAATCAAATTCTGGCTCCCCGCTCGGAAAAATGCAAGCGACAGACCTGTCAAAGCTTCATCATTGGCACCATTTTCGCCGGACCAGCTGTTGCAGGCAGATAAAATTACCAGTTCCCCATTCAATGGCAATCCGGCTATCTCGTGCAAAGTCAGCAAGCCATCATCCTCCGGGTCCGAAGGCGACGGTGTTAGAAGGAGCCCGGTTGTCGGAAAGTCGCCTTTCTCGTCGGCAAAAATGGCGTGGGTTGCAAAAAGTAATACTTCATCTTCGGAGTCAATCAGTTGTCGCACTAGCTGTTCTTTGGTCGCATCACCTGATCGCAGGATTTTCGCTCTCCCGCCAAAGTTCTTATCGATTGCTTTAAGCTCACGCTTAGCACCGGGTAAGTCTTGTAATACACTGAACTTTGAGTTGGTGGTAAGTTCCGGAGCGCCTATTGCGAGGATTGAGAGTTCATTTGCGACCCGTTGTTCGCCCGCATCTATTGCAAGCGCTCTCAAGCTCGGCAGTAGCGCGTAAGACCGTCTCTCAACCTCATATTGACCGTTATCAGGATTTATCAAAGCAGCAAATGGCAATGCCAGAAAAGTTCCGTTGCCATGAACCATAAGCCTTCTGACATTTGCCAGTGCGCCAATAATTGGGGTAAGCACCCGTTGGTAGGCTTGTTCCAATAAGTTTTCCATGGAGTTAATGGACGATCCGACATTTGCGACTTGCCGACCGCGAATACCAATTTGCGGTGTAATTGCGGCACGTATAGCATTCGAGAGAGATTGTGCCTCCTCTCTCCCCATTCCTTGCATTTCATACCAAGTGAAGCATTCGGTTGTAATCAACCAACCAAAACTCGACTTCTCATCTTCGAGGAAAACCAGTAATCCTTCATCTTGCTTCAGATTTTTTTGGAGTTTCTCTACTGAATAGGGCTCAGGAAGCATGAGTTCGAGCAATCCCGGGGCCATTTTTTCTATTTTCTGTTCGGTCTTGTCGATCTGATTCTCCCTGATAAGAGCTTCTTTTTCCATATTCTCGACGGATGTGTCACTCACACTCACGCTGTCGGTTCTTAGTTGATCGCGCTCGCGCAACAGCGCACGAACTTCTGCCGCTTCTACCCCTGCTGTATATAATGATCGCTCGACTGCGATTCCTGGACGCGAACTCAGAGCCATCTGCGCCGCCTTTAATGCAAATTCAGCATTTTCAAACTCAGCGCTATTCGGCAGCAAACAACTGTCTTTTGCCATCAAACTGTGAGGCGACAACATCGCTAGCAGAAAGAAAACAAGCATTGCTCTCGCTTTTGAACGGCGACCTTCTAGGTGCAAGAAATTGCTAAAAATCATCAATATACAAAAGCACAAACAATGCATGCGAAGCAAGGGGCTGCAAAAAGAGCGGCAATATTAGAAATATGCCTGATACACAGAAGTCGAGCTGTGTGGTCCATCTAAATAATGGACTACCACGTCGGAAACTCCCAAGGTCAATTCAACTTTGGTTCTCGCTTTTTTGAGTCTTTCACCTACCATAGCGCTGAGGGTCAATAGTCCGGTAACAGCGTTCCGCCCGCTTGATGAACAATTCTTTAGGCGGAGGAGAAAACATATTACGTAAATTATTCAATGGATTGCCTCGATATTTCCGTTGCAAGCTGTCATAATCTCGTTCGTCAGTCTCAACACTTTCATCAATATACTGCCCTCCCCTCCCAAACCAACCTATTCGAACAAGCTTGAGACGCATGCCGAATTCTGACGGCACAATCCCACGATTGACGATTTCCTGTTTGGCTATTCCCGCTTGTGCGAATGCATTTGTCACACAGCCACATGCACTGTTTATTCCGCCAGAGGAGTAAGCGTGGCGCGGAGGCCGCCTTGCATGATGGCTTTGGCATAGGCTGATTGCCGTTCTTTTTGGAGCGGTGATAATGGACGATTTCGACGATCAGGATACAAGTAGTCATACGAGTGGTCATATGAGT